>NZ_JAAGWF010000018.1 GCF_010686765.1 Geodermatophilus sabuli
TCCGACAACCGCGCCGGACCGGGCACCGCCGGAAGGTCGACCTCGGCCACCGTCAGGCCCAGCCCGAACCCGCCACCTATGAACACACCCCGAACCTAGACACCGGGTACGACAGTTCCAGGCCGCTGAGCAGGCATGAAGGAACGCCTGCCCGCCCGACAGCGCCGGCGCCCCGGCCTGCTCAGCGAAGTCGACGGCGGTGCCGAACAGCGTCGTCCTCGAGGTGCGGTGCTGCGGAACGGCGCCTCCTCCCACCGAACGTCATGTGCAGGACCACGTCGCCACGGTCAGCCGGAGGAACCGCCGTCGACGGAGCGGGCCATCGCCACCCGGCGGCCGTGGCGATCCAACCCGAGCGCGCGTTCGCGTGCGACCAGAGCGCGCAGTCCCGGCCCCAGCTCGTCGGTGACCCGCCAGCCGTGCCGGGCGTACCACGACGCGTTCCAGGGCACGTCGGCGTAGGTCAGCAGCGTGACCCGCCGGGCACCGGACCCCGGGCCTCCTCGACCGAGGCCGCCAGCAGCGCCGCGCCGATCCCACGCCTGCCTGCATCGGGATGGACCGACAGCTGCTCGAGGTGGACGTCGTCGTCCACGCGCTCCAGGACGGCGAAGCCGACCACCGGCGCTCCGGCCACCAGCACCCGCCAGGCCGCCGCCCGCTCCTCCGCAGTCGCCGGGAGCGGCAGGTCGAGGACGCCACGAGCCCGGAACGACCCGTCCGCGGCGGCCTCGACGGCCGGGAGCTCGGCCAGCTCCTGCAGCGACGCGTGGCGGACCGAGGAGAGGGTGGTCACCCCGGCAGCCTGCCAGCGTGCCGGTTCCCGAGCCTCCCTCCGGGAATGGGAGGCTCGGGAACCGTGGCGGACAGGGGGGTGCGCGCGCCGACCTGGCTCGAGGAGCTGGTCCGCACCACTCCGCCGCCGGTGCCCTGGCGCGACGTCGTCCGCTTCGCCGTCGCCATCCCGGCACCGCTGGCTCTCGCCGTCGCCGTCGAGGGCGGGATCGAGGCCGGTGCGGCGCTGGGTGCGGGCGTGTTCGCCACCACCGGCGCCCTCGCGGCCAGCCTCGCCCCGCAGCCGGGCCCGCTGCGGGAACGGCTGCGGCGCACCGCGGCGGCGATCGGCTTCGGCGGGGTCGGCCTGGTCATCGGTCAGTTCGTGGCCGGCGGTGGCTGGCTGCCGGTGGTGGCGGTCGCGGTCGTGGCCGCGGTGGCGGCGCTGATCAGCGCGGTCAACTCGGCGATGTCCCTCGGCTCGCTGCAACTGCTCGTCTACACGGCGCTGGCGTCCGGCCTCAGCACGCCGCTGTCCGCGGTCGCCGAGGTCGCGTTCTTCGTCGCCGGGGCCGCCTGGGCGACGCTGCTCACGCTGGTCCAGTACCGGACGGAGCCCAGCGACCCCGACCGCGCCGCGGTGGCCGCCGTCTTCAGCCGCATCGGCGAGCTGCTGGCAGCGATCGGCACGCCGGACACCGAGGAGGCGCGGCGCGGCCTCACCACCGCCCTCAACGGCGCCTACGACCGCGTCATCCGCAGCCGCGGCCGGACGTCGGGCCGCAGCCGGGAGCTCGCCGAGCTGGCCGGGGTGCTCAACTCCGCGGCGGCCCTGGTGGAGGGCGCCGTGGCCGCCGTCCGCGCCGGCGTGCCGGCCGATCCGCACGACATCACCGCCGCGCACGCCTTGGCCGCCGCGGTCAACGGCAGCCGCGAACTGCCGGCGCAGCGACCCGACGCCCTCGAGGGCGGTGAGTCCACCCACCGCGCGGTCCGTCACGGCCTGCGGCTGGTGTGGAACGTCGTCGGCGACCCGGAGGAACGGGCCATCGCCGCGGTGCCCCAACAACGACCCGACTGGCGGATGCGCCTGCGCGACGTCGTCGACCGCACGCTCGGCAGCCGCGACAGCCGGGCCTTCGCCGTCCGGCTGACGCTGTGCATGACCGTCGCCGAGATCGCCCGGCAGTACCTGCCGATCGAGCGGCCCTACTGGGTGCTGCTCACCGTCGCGATCGTGCTGAAGCCGGACTTCGGCTCGGTCTTCACCCGGGCAGTGCAGCGCGGGGCGGGGACGCTGCTCGGCGTCCTCATCGGCTCGCTGCTGCTGGCGGTGCTGCCGCGCAACGCCTGGGTGCTGGTCGCGATGGCGCTCGCGGCCGGGCTGCTGCCGTGGGCGCGCAACGCCAACTTCGGGCTGTTCTCCGTCTTCCAGACGCCGGTCATCATCCTGCTGCTGGACCTGGCCCTGCCCGGCGGACCGGAGCTGGTCGGCGCCCGGCTGCTGGACACCCTCATCGGTTGCGGCATCGTCCTTCTGTTCGGCTACCTGCTGTGGCCGCAGACCTGGCGGGCCCCGCTGGACGAGGCGCTGCGCGACGCCGCGCTCGCGCTGGACGGCTTCGTCGACGCCGCGTTCACCGGCGGCCCGGCCGACCGCCGCCGGGCCCGCCGGAAGAGCTACCGCGCGCTCACCGAACTGCACACCCAGCTGCAGCGCCGGCTGGCCGAGCCACCGCCGGTCAGCACCCGCGCCGCCGCGTTCTGGCCGGTGATCGTGCAGCTGGAACGGACGTCGGACGCCGTCACCGAGGCGGTCATCGCCACCCGGCACGGCGAGCCGGCACCCGACCTCGCCCAGGTCGCCGTCCTCCGCCGAGCCATCCGGGAACTCGAGGACGACATCCGCGCGCACCGGCTGCCGGACGACGCCGAGATCCACGCCGACGGCGTCCTCGCGCCGGTCGCCCGGGAGGTGGATGCCGCCCGCCGCCTCGTCCGCGACGCGGCACCCGGACGCGCCCGTGCGGACGGCGGCTGACGCGGGTTCGATGGACCGGTGACCTCCCGCACCGTCCGCACCGACGACGGCGTCGACCTGCACGTCGAGACCGACGGCAGCGGCCCGCTGACCGTCGTCCTCTCCCACGGCTTCACGGCGCGGCTGGGCGAGTGGGACCTGCAGCGGGAGGTCTTGCGCCACCGCGCCCGCCTGGTCCTCTGGGACCAGCGCGGTCACGGCCGGTCGGGCTGGACGCCGCTCACGGCCGCGACGATCGACCGCACCGGACGCGACCTCGGTCAGGTGCTCGACGCCGTCGTCCCCGAGGGGCCGCTGGTGCTGGCCGGGCACTCGATGGGTGGCATGAGCGTCATGGCGCTGGCCCGGCAGCGCCCGGAGCTGTTCGGCACCCGGGTGGTCGGCGTCTTCCTGCTCGCCACCTCCGCCGGCGGGCTGGTGCGCAACGGCCTCCTCGGCCTGTGGCTGCGGATGGTCCGGTGGCTCGGGCTGCTGCCGCTGTGGCTGGGCCTGCTCCAACTGCTCGCGCCGCTGCTCGAGCGGTACCGGCGCCGTGGCACGGCGCCGGGCCGCTGGTTCACCCGCCGCTACCTGTTCGGCCGGGACGACGCCGACCCCGCCACCGTCCGCCAGGTGCAGGACCTGCTCGAGGAGACGCCGTACACGGTGACCGCGGCCTTCTACTCGACGTTCCTCGACCACGACGAGAGCGCGGCCCTGCCGGTGCTCGGGCGCGTCCCGGTCACCGTCGTCGCCGCGTCCCACGACCGGCTCACCCCTGCCGGGCACGGCCGGGCGCTCGCGGCGGGCATCGGCGACGCGGCCGAGCTGGTCGTCGTCGAGGGAGCCGGCCACAGCGTCAACCTGACCCGGACGGGGGTCGTCGACGCGGCGTTCCTGGCGCTGCTCGACCGGGTGGAGGCCGATCAGCAGCAGCGCCGGGCCGGGTGACCTCCGGTGGACGTGACGCACGGCTCGTGATCGGCTTGCCGCGGCCAGGACCGATGACGACCGCCGCCCCGGCACCGGGCGGCCCGGGAGGGTGACCGTGGACCGCTTGAGCCCGACCGACGCCGGCTTCTACTACGCCGAGAGCGAGAACACGCCGCTGCACGTGGGGTCGGTGTCGGTGTTCGAGGGGCCGGCCCCGACCTACGGCGACGTCGTCCGTCTGCTGCTGAGCAAGCTGCCGATGGTGCCCCGGTACCGGCAGCGGGTGCGCGAGGTGCCCATGCACCTGGGCCGGCCGCTGTGGGTCGACGACCCGCACTTCCAGATCCTGTACCACGTGCGGCACACCGCCGTCCCGACGCCGGGCAGCGAGGAACAGCTGCGCAACCTGGCCGGCCGGGTCCTCGGGCAGCGCCTGGACCTGGCCAAGCCGTTGTGGGAGCTGTGGCTGGTCGAGGGCCTCGAGGACGGCCGGTGGGCGCTCATCTCCAAGGTCCACCACTGCATGGTCGACGGCATCGCCGGCACCGACCTCATGCAGCTGGTGTTCGACCTGACCCCCGACGCCACCCACCCCGAACCGCAGGACTGGACGCCGCACCGCACCCCGTCGGGCGTCGAGGCGGTGGCCGGGGCGGTCCAGGAGAGCCTCATCTCCCCCCTGCGCCGCCTCCCCCGGCTCGCGAACCCCAGCGGCCTGCGCCAGGCGTCGACGACCGCCCTCAAGACCGGGCGGTCGCTCGCCTCGCGGGTGCCGAAGGTGGCCCGGCAGGTCACCACGCCGGTGGCCCGGTCCCTGTCGGGGCCGATCGGCCCGCACCGCCGCTGGGCCTGGACCGACACCGACTTCGGCGAGCTCAAGGAGATCCGGACGGCGCTGGGCGGCACCGTCAACGACGTCGTCCTCAGCGCGATCGCCCGGGGGTTCCGCGACCTGCTCGAGCGGCGCGGGACCCTCAGCGAGGGCCTGGTGGTCCGCTCCATGGTCCCGGTCTCGGTCCGGGCCGCCGCCCAGCGCGGCCAGCTGAACAACCAGATCGCCCCGGTCTTCGTCGACCTGCCCGTCGGCGAGCCGGACCCGGTCGCGCGCCTGACGTCGATCCGCCGGCAGATGGACGCGCACAAGAAGCTGATGCAGACCGTCGACGCCCGGTCGATCATCGGCATGGGCGACTTCGTGGCCCCGACACTGCTCGCCCTCGGCGTCCGCGCCGCCCTCGCCGCGGGGCAGGGGTTCTCCCAGACCGTCACCACCAACGTGCCGGGTCCGCGGGTCCCGCTCTACGTCCTCGGCCGGCGCATGCGCTCGGCCCACGCGTACGTGCCGATCGCCGGCGGCATGCGGGTCTCGATCGGGATCTTCTCCTACCTGACGACCATGACCTTCGGGATCAACGCCGACTTCGACGCCTTCCCCGACGTCGACGTCCTGTCCGGGGGCATCCGCCGCGGCATCGACGAACTGCTGGCCGTGGCCCGCCAGGCGGACCGGGCGCCCGCCTCCTGACGGGTTGACCGCGCCGGCCCGGGGTAGCCGGTCGGCGTGGCTGCCGAGACCGACCTGACCGTCGCCGTCACCGGCCCGACCGGGACGTTCGGCGCCGGGCTGGTGCCCCTGCTGCAGGACGACGAGCGGGTGCGGCGCGTCGTCGGGGTCGCGCGGCGGCCGTTCGACCCGGCCGAGCGGGGCTGGACCACGATGACCTACCACCGCGGCGACGTCCGGGAGCCCGAGGCCCTGCGCGAGGCCTTCTCCGGTGCCGACGTCGTCGTCCACCTGGCGTTCCTCATCACCGGGAACGCGCCCCGCGCGACCACCCGGGCGGTCAACGTCGACGGCACCCTCGCCGCGTTCCGCGCCGCCGCGGAGGCCGGCGCCCGCCGGTTCGTCTACGCCTCCTCGGTGGCCGCCTACGGGTTCCACCCGGACAACCCCGCGCGGATCTCCGAGGACTGGCCCACCCGCCCCGCCGCGCGGCTGTTCTACGCGCAGGAGAAGGCCGAGACCGAGCAGCTGCTGGCGGCCGAGGCCGCCAGGACGCCCGGCACGGCGCTCTACCTGCTGCGGCCCTGCGTCGTGCTCGGGCCCCACGCGGTCGGCGCCAAGGACGTGCTGCCCGGTCCCCTGGCACCGTTGGGACGCCGGCTGTTCGGCCGCCCCCGCCGGCTGCCCGTCCCGGTCCCGCTGCTGGCCCCGGAACTGCCGGTGCAGTTCGTGCACGAGGACGACGTCGGCCGCGCCCTGCAGCTGTGCGTCGTCGCCGCCGGCCCACCCGGGGCCTACAACATCGCCGGGGACGGCGTCCTGACCCTGGCCGACGTGGTCCGTGAGGTCGGCGGGCTGCCCATCCCGCTGCCCGCCGGCCCGGCGCAGCTGGCCGCCCGCGGCGCGGCACGGCTGCCCTTCCTGCCCCCGGCCGCCCAGTGGGTGGAAGCGGTCAGCCGGCCGGCGATCATGGACACCTCGCGGGCCAAGGAGCGGCTGGGCTGGGCGCCACGCCACACCGGCCTGGAGGCGCTGCGGGCCACGCTGCGCTGAGGGACCCCTCCTCCGGGCCCCTGGGAGGCCCTAGCCGGTGCGCACCACCGAGGGCAGCCAGTCGAGGACGAGCTCCGCCACCCTCCCGGGGACCTGCAGCTGGGGCATGTGCCCGACGCCGGCCAGTTCCACGTACCGCCACTGCGGATGCCGGCGGGCGGCGTCCCGTGCCGCGGTGACCGGCACCAGGCGGTCACGGTCGCCGTGCACGAGCAGCACCGGGACGTCGACCCCCGCCATCGCCCGCCGCATGAGCCGTGGGTCGGCCAGCAGCAGGAGCAGCGACCGGGCGGCGGTGAGGAAGGCGCGGTCCATCCCCGCGACGTCCTGGCGCTGGTCGACCATCGCCACGGAGCGGTCGATCAGCGCGGGCGGCACCGCGGCCGGGTCGACGCCGCACAGCTCCAGCATCTCCAGCACGGCCGCCCGCGACCCCCGGCGCAGCCGCCGCGCGGCGAGGTAGCGCTCACCCACGCCGGGCAGCGCGTAGAGCGCGAACTCGCGCGCGACCCGGGCGTCGAGGCGCTGCCGCGGGCCCGGGACGGCGGGGTCGACCAGCACCAGCCCGCTGACCTTGGCCGGGGACCGGGCCGCCTCGAGGATCGAGATCATCCCGCCCATCGAGTTGCCGACCAGGACCACCGGCGCGCCGGCGACCTCGCGGACGAAGCGGTCGAGCACCGCCACGTTGTCCCGCACCCGGGTCAGCCGCGGACCGGGCTCGCTGAGCCCGAACCCGGGCAGGTCGATGGCGTGCACCCGCGCGTGCGGGCTCAGCAGCGGTGCCAGGAGGTCCCAGTTGAGGTGCGAGCCGCCGAGGCCGTGCACCAGGACGACGGTCGGGTGGCCGGGCGCGCGGGCGGCGTCCGCACCGCCGAAGTCGACGTGGTGGACCGGACCACCGAGGTCCACGGTGGCGCTGCGCCCCGGGCTCGTCGCGTCGTGCACGCCGACACGCTGCCACGGCCGGGCGGCCGCGGCCCGTCGACCGGTCCCCGGCGACCGGTGGCCACGGACCGGCCCACCGGACCGCTGGGATGTGTCACAGGTCACCGTCAGACTGCCGATGAGTGGTGCAGGAGTCCGCAGGGTGTCGCCGACCCCCCGCGGTGGTACCCGCTGGGAACGGGCCGGGCGACGAGGAGGACCACGTGTCAGGACCACGGGACGCACGGCTCCGGGGCGACGGCCCGCCCCTCTCCCTGTACCTCACCGAGCCGGCCCGCGGCGCGGCGGACTTCGGCCTCTACCTCGCCGCCCGGCCGCTGGTACCCCGGCTCCCGCGCGGTGACGGCCACCCCGTGCTGGTGCTGCCGGGCCTGCTCGCCGACGACACCTCCACCCACGTCCTCCGCTCGGTGCTGCGCCGCCTCGGTTACCGCGTGCACGGCTGGCGGCTGGGCCGCAACATCGGCCCGACGGCGGCCTGCGTCGGCGGCATGCGGGACCGGATCGACGACCTCAGCGACCGCTACGGCCGGCCGATCTCGCTCGTCGGCTGGAGCCTGGGCGGCATCTTCGCCCGCGACCTGGCCCGCCGGACGCCGGACTCCGTCCGCCAGGTGGTCACCCTGGGCAGCCCGTTCCGGTTGGTCCGGCACAGCCAGAGCCGCGCCAGCCGCGCCTTCGCGCGCTACGCCCACCTGCACGTCGAGCACCGCACGCTGCCGCTGGAGCCCGACGGCTGCCCGCTGCCGATGCCCACGACCTCGATCTACTCCCGCCTCGACGGCATCGTCCACTGGCAGACCTGCCTGGACGTACCGGGCGAGCACTGCGAGAACATCGCCGTGCTCGCCAGCCACCTGGGCCTGGGGCACCACCCCGCCGCGCTGTACGCCCTGGCCGACCGGCTCGCCCAGCCCGAGGGGCGCTGGCGGCCGTTCCGCCCGCCGCTGGTGCTGCGCCCGGCCTTCCCCCGCCCGGACGTCCCCGCCGGCGGGTCGCCTGTGGTCTCCGCGGCCTGAGGACCGCCAGCAGAGGTGGTCAGGTGACCGTGAACGAACCGTTCATGCTGGGGTGCGGGTCGCACAGGTAGCGGTACTCGCCGGCCTCGAGGGTGACCACCCAGGTGGTCTCGACCTTCTCCCTCTCGCCGGTCTTCTCGTCGACCGCCCCGTCGCCGCCCTGCAGGTGGAAGTCGTGGATGTCGGTCTGGTCGGTGACCTCGATGTTGTACTCACCGGCCGGCAGTTCGGTCACCGGGTTGCCGTCCTCGTCGACCAGCGAGATCTCGAAGGCGTTGGGGGACTCCTCCGTCCCCACCATCGCCGTCAGGGTCGGCGCCCCCTCGGCGCGGGTCTCCTCGGCCGGCTCCTCCGCCGGACTGCTGCAGGCAGCCACCAGCAGGAGCAGTGCACCGGCGCTGGCTCGTGACCCCGTCATCTCTGCTCCCCGGACGTCCGCTGTGCTCGAACCGGAGCCCACTGTCCGCTCACCGGTGACCGCGCGGAAGAGGTTTCCTCCTGCAACGGCGAGGAGTGGGCTCCGATCCACCCGAGCGGGGGACGGCGGCTACCCGGCCCGCTCGGCCGCGCTGCGCTCGACGCAGAACTCGTTGCCCTCCGGGTCGCGCAGGGTGACCCAGCCGAGGCCGTCGGAGGCCCGGCGGTGGTCCTCGTGCATCGTGGCGCCGAGGGCGAGCAGCCGCTGCACCGCCTCGTCGCGGGTGCCCGTCGGCGGCTCGATGTCGAGGTGCACGCGGTTCTTCGCGACCTTCTCGTCGGGCACTCGGATGAAGAGCAGTCCCGGCGCCTGGTCCGACGGCGGCTCCAGCAGCACCTCGTCGTCCTCGGGCTCGTCCTCGACCACGAAGCCGGTGACCTCGGCCCAGAAGCGGGCCAGCCGCAGCGGGTCGTGGGCGTCGATCGTGATGTGGCGGACCGGGTTGGCGGGCATGGCGCCACCCTGTCAGGCGGCCGGTGCGAAGGTGGGCGCGGCAGGGATCGAACCTGCGACCGCTCGCTTGTAAGGCGAGAGCTCTCCCGCTGAGCTACGCGCCCCGCGCGCCCAGGGTAGAGGAAGGGCCCCCCTGCCCCCGCCGCTCGCGAGCTCGCGGCGGGACCCTGCAGGGGGGCCGCCCCCGGCCGCGACCTCAGGCGGCGAGCTGGGTGATCGCGTCCTTCCAGCCGGACTGCTCGCGGGCGTCGCCGGGCTGGTTGACCTCCGCGAAGGCGATCTTCCCCTCGGCGTCGACCAGGAAGGTGCCCCGGACGGCCATGCCGGCCTTGTCGTTGAACACGTCGTAGGCCTGGGCGACGGCGCCGTGCGGCCAGAAGTCCGAGAGCAGCCGGAAGTCGAAGCCCTCCTGCGCCTTGAAGGCCTTGAGGCTGAAGACCGGGTCGGTGCTGATCGCCAGCACCTCCACCCCGGCGTCGGTGTAGGTGGTCAGCTCGTCGCGCAGCTGGCACAGCTCACCGGTGCAGATGCCGGAGAACGCGAACGGGTAGAAGACCAGCAGCACGGGCGTGCCGCGCAGGTCCGCGAGCGACACCACCTGCTTGTCCTGGTCGGGGAGGCTGAACTCGGGCGCGACGTCGCCGACGGAGAGGCTCATGCCCCCGATCGTGCCGCACCGGCCGCGGCGGCCCGCACCGCCCCCTCACCGGGCCCCGCCGCGAGCTCGCGAGTGGTGGGGGGCGAGGGGGCCTTCCGTCACCGGCGGGTGCGGGCGGCCTTCGGGGTCACCAGCCGGATGCCCGACCAGTCCTTGGCCGCGGAGATGCTGCTCGTCTGCGCCAGGCCCGCGGTCGGCGCGGCCTCGGTGACGTCGCCGGGCTCGACGTGGCCCGGCCGCCCCGACTTCGGCACGAGCAGCCACACCACGCCGTCGTCAGCGAGGGAGGCGATCGCGTCCACGAGGGCGTCCACGAGGTCACCGTCGTCCTCGCGCCACCAGAGGACCACGACGTCGGCCACCTCGTCGGTGTCCTCGTCGACCATCTCGCCGCCCGAGAGGTCGATGATCGAGTCGCGCAGGTCCTCGTCGGCGTCCTCGTCCCAGCCGAGCTCCTGCACGACCATGCCCGGCTTGATGCCCAGCCGGGCCGCCATGCTGGCGCTGCCCGAGTCGACGCTCATCCCTGCTGTTCCTCCATGTGTCGGCGATGCTGCTGACCGGCGGCACGGTCGTGCCCCGTCGTCGGTGTCACGGGCGCACGTGGTCCGCGCCGCGGATCGAGGTGGAGGGGAGTTCCACGGGGCCGGACACGACCAGCGGGAGCGGTCCCCGCAGCCTGGTCATGTCACCCCTTCCGTCCGTCCCGGTCGTCCACGCCCCTGTGCCGGGGCCTCGTCCGGCCGGGTCACCGGTCGGCGTTGGCGGAAGCGTAGGGCATGCCTGGTCAGGCGCAAGCGCTCGAAAGCCGCCACGCCCGCGGCCCGCCGTCCCGACATGTGGGCCCGGACGTGACGACGGCTCGATCCTCGGGGGACGATGGGCGCATGAGCGCACCGCAGCAGTCGGACGGCGACCCCGCCCGCGATGCAGGCAAGGCCCGCGCGGTCATCACCGACGGGCTCCCGAGCCAACTGGTCGACACCGACCCGGACGAGACGCAGGAGTGGCTGGAGTCGCTCGACGCGGTCGTCGACCACGCGGGCCGCGGCCGGGCCCGCTACCTCATGCTCCGGATGCTGGAGCGCAGCCGGGAGCAGCAGGTCGGCGTCCCGGCGCTGCGCAGCACCGACTACATCAACACCATCCCGCCCGAGCGGGAGCCGTGGTTCCCCGGTGACGAGGACGTCGAGCGCCGGATCCGCGCCTACATCCGCTGGAACGCCGCGATCATGGTCCACCGCGCGCAGCGGCCGGGGATCGCTGTCGGCGGGCACATCTCCTCCTACGCCTCGTCGGCGTCGCTGTACGAGGTCGGCTTCAACCACTTCTTCCGCGGCAAGGACCACCCCGGCGGCGGGGACCAGATCTGGTTCCAGGGCCATGCCTCCCCCGGCATCTACGCCCGCGCCTACCTCGAGGGGCGGCTCACCGAGCAGCAGCTGGACGGCTTCCGCCAGGAGGTCAGCCACCCGGGCGGCGGGTTGTCGTCCTACCCCCACCCGCGGCTGATGCCGGACTTCTGGGAGTTCCCGAGCGTCTCGATGGGCCTGGGCCCCATGAACGCGATCTACCAGGCGCGGTTCAACCGCTACCTGCACGACCGCGGCATCAAGGACACCTCCGACCAGCACGTCTGGGCCTTCCTCGGCGACGGCGAGATGGACGAGCCGGAGTCCCTCGGCGTGATCGGCCTGGCCGCTCGCGAGGAGCTGGACAACCTCACCTTCGTCATCAACTGCAACCTACAGCGGCTCGACGGCCCGGTCCGCGGCAACGGCAAGGTCATCCAGGAGCTGGAGTCCTTCTTCCGCGGCGCCGGCTGGAACGTCATCAAGGTGATCTGGGGCCGCGGCTGGGACGCCCTGCTGGCCGCCGACCGCGACGGCGCCCTGGTCAACCTGATGAACCAGACGCCGGACGGCGACTACCAGACCTACAAGGCCGAGGACGGCGCGTTCGTCCGGGAGCACTTCTTCGGCCGTGACCCGCGCACCCGCAAGCTCGTGGAGAACATGAGCGACAAGGAGGTCTGGGACCTCGCCCGCGGCGGGCACGACTACCGCAAGGTCTACTCCGCCTACAAGGCCGCCATGGACCACAAGGGGCAGCCGACGGTCATCCTCGCCAAGACGATCAAGGGCTGGACGCTGGGCAGCCACTTCGAGGGCCGCAACTCCACGCACCAGATGAAGAAGCTGACCGCGGAGGACCTCGCGAACTTCCGCGACCGGCTGTACCTGCCGATCCCCGACGAGGCGCTCGACAAGACCCTGCCGCCCTACTACAAGCCCGGCCCGGACTCCGACGAGATGCAGTACATGCTCGAGCGGCGCCGGGCGCTCGGCGGGGCGGTGCCCCGGCGGCGGGCCGAGTTCAAGACGCTGAAGGAGCCGGAGGACAAGGCCTTCGACGTCCTGCGCCGGGGCTCGGGCAAGCAGGAGGTGGCGACGACGATGGCGTTCGTCCGCCTGCTCAAGGAGCTGCTCAAGGACCCCGAGCTCGGCCCGCGGTTCGTGCCGATCATCCCGGACGAGGCCCGCACGTTCGGCCTGGACTCGTTGTTCTCGTCGCACAAGATCTACAACCCGGCGGGGCAGCGCTACACCTCGGTCGACCGGGAACTGATGCTGGCCTACAAGGAGTCCGAGCAGGGCGTCATCCTGCACGAGGGCATCAACGAGGCCGGGTCCACCGCGTCGTTCACCGCCGTCGGCACCTCGTACTCGACGCACGGCGAGCCGATGATCCCGATCTACATCTTCTACTCGATGTTCGGGTTCCAGCGCACCGGTGACGGGTTCTGGGCCGCGGCCGACCAGATGACCCGCGGTTTCGTCCTCGGCGCGACCGCCGGCCGGACGACGCTCAACGGCGAGGGCCTGCAGCACGAGGACGGGCACTCGCTGCTGCTGGCGCACACCAACCCGGCCGTCGTCAGCTACGACCCGGCGTTCTCCTTCGAGGTCGGCCACATCACCAAGGACGCCCTGCGCCGCATGTACGGCGAGGACCCGGGGGCGCCGCTGGGCGGGTCCCGCAGCCCCGACGTCATGTACTACCTGACCGTCTACAACGAGCCCTACAGCCAGCCGGCCGAGCCCGAGGGCCTCGACGTCCGCGGCCTGCTCGCCGGCATGTACCGGTACGCCCCGGGGCGGGGCGACGGTCCCCAGGCGCAGGTCCTCGCCTCCGGGGTCGCGGTGCCGTGGGCGCTGCGCGCCCAGGAGCTGCTGGCGCAGGACTGGGGCGTCTCGGCTGACGTGTGGTCGGTGACGTCGTGGACGGAGCTGCGCCGGCAGGCCGACGAGGCCGAGGAGTGGAACCTGCTGCACCCGGGCGAGGAGGCGCGGGTCCCCTACGTCACCTCGGCGCTGCAGGACGCCCCGGGGCCGGTGGTCGCGGTCTCGGACTGGATGAAGGCCGTCCCCGACCTGATCGCCCCCTTCGTGCCGGGCGGGATGGCGACGCTCGGCACCGACGGGTTCGGGCTGTCCGACACCCGCCCGGCGCTGCGCCGGCACTTCCACGTCGACGCCGAGACGATCGTCGTCCGCACCCTCGCCTCGCTGGCCAGGCGCGGCGAGGTCGACGGCGACGTGGTGCGGCATGCCGTGGAGAAGTACCAGGTGCGCGACGTGCAGGCGGCACCCGCGGAGGAGCGGTCGGACCCGAGCCCGGCCACGTGACAGAGGCCGACGACGGCCTGCTCGTGGCCGTCGTCGGCGGCGGGGTGGTGGGGCTGACCTGCGCCCTGGAGCTGGCCCGTGCGGGGCACCGGGTGCGACTGCACAGCGCCGACCCGCCCGAGGCGACCACGTCGGCGGTGGCGGCCGCCATCTGGTTCCCGTACCGGGCGGCGCCGGTGGACGCCGTCCTGCGCTGGGGGGCCACCTCGCTGGCGGTCCTCACCGCGCTGGCCGCCGACCCGGCGACCGGCGTGGTCCTGCGGCCGGGCACCGTCGTGCACCGCACGCCCGAGCCGGACCTGTGGTGGGCTCCGTCGGTGCCGGGGCACCGCCCCGCCCGTCCGGGCGAGCTGCCGCCCGGCGCGCCGGGCGGCACCCGCTGCACCCTGCCGGTGGTCGACATGGGCCGGTACCTGCCGTGGCTGGCCGCCTCCTGCCGCGCCGCCGAGGTCGAGGTGGTCCCCGGCCGGGTCGACCGGCTCGGCGACGTGGCCGCCGACGTCGTCGTCCTGGCCGCGGGCCTGGCGTCGGGACCGCTGGCCGGTGACGACTCGGGGGTCCCCGTGCGCGGTCAGGTGGTGCGGCTCGCCGACCCCGGGCTGGCCGACTGGCTGCTCGACGAGGACCACCCCGACGGCCTCACCTACGTGGTGCCGCGCGGGCACGACGTCGTGTGCGGCGGCACGGCGGAGGTCGGCGCCACCGGTACGGACCCGGACCCGGACGTCGAGGCGGCCGTGCTGGCCCGGGTGCGGGCGCTGGTGCCCGCGCTGCGCGACGCGCCGGTCCGCTCCCGGGCGGTCGGGCTGCGACCGGGGCGACCGACGGTACGGCTGGAACGGATCGAGGTGGACGGCCGGGCGGTGGTCACCTGCTACGGCCACGGCGGTGCCGGCGTGACCCTCTCGTGGGGCTGCGCCGCGGACGTCGCCGCCCTGGTCGGCTGAAGAAGGACCTCAGCCCGTGAGCGCCTGGGCGGCCATGGCCGCGTACAGGGCGGCCCCGTCGGGCAGCACGTCCTCGTCGAAGACCACGAGGTTGGAGTGGTTCCCCGGCGCGGAGGCGGGGTCGTGTCCGGGCGGGCAGGCGCCGAGGAAGGCCATCGCGCCCGGCACCCGCTCCAGCACGTAGGCGAAGTCCTCGGCGCCCATGAGCGGCTCCCGGGCCTCGACGCTGCGCTCCGCGCCGAGCAGCGCCGCGGCCGTCGTCCCCACGCGCTCCGCGACCGCGGCGTCGTTCACCGTGACGGGGTACCCCTGCCGGTGCTCGAACTCCACGGTCATCTCGTGCGCCGCGGCGACGTGCTCGGCCACCCGACGCACCGACGCGACCATGTCCGCCCGTCGCTCCGCCGAGAGCGTGCGGATGGTGCCCTCCAGGAACGCGGTGTCGGGGATGACGTTGTCGGTCGACCCTGCGGAGAGGTGCGCCACCGTGAGCACGGCCGGGTCGAACACCGGCGCCCGCCGGGTCACCGTCGCCTGCAGGGCCAGCACGATCTCGGCGGCCACCGGCACCGGGTCGGCGGCGGCGTGCGGCATGGAGGCGTGCCCGCCGCGCCCGCGCACGGTGACCGCCCAGTGGTCGGCCGCGGCCATCATCGGGCCGGGGCGCACGCTCACCGAGCCCGACGGCTGGGTGGAGAAGACGTGCAGCGCGAAAGCGCCGCTCACCGGCGCACCGGGGACGACGTCGAGCAGGCCCTCCTCGAGCATGTAGCGGGCGCCGTGGAAGCCCTCCTCCCCCGGCTGCAGCATGAACACGACCTGCCCGGCCAGCTCGTCGCGGCGCTCGGCGAGCAGCCGCGCGGCGCCGAGCAGCATCGCGACGTGCAGGTCGTGGCCGCAGGCGTGCATCGCACCGGGCACCTCGGAGGCGAACGGCAGCCCGGTGTCCTCGTGCACGGGCAGGGCGTCCATGTCGGCGCGCAGCAGGTAGGTCGGCCCGGGGCGGGCGCCGCGCAGCACGCCGACCGCCGAGCTGGTCGACGTCCCGGTGGTCACCTCGACCGGCAGCTGCGCGAGCTCCTCGAGCACGACGGCCTGCGTGCGCGGCAGGTGCAGGCCGATCTCCGGGTGCCGGTGCAGCCTCCGCCGCAGGTCGACGGTCCGGTCGGCGTCCGCGCGCGCCGCGGCGAGCAGGGAGAGGACCCCCTCGCCCCCCGCCACCAGCGAGCTCGCGGCAGGACCCTGCGAGGGGGCCGGTTCCATGCTCAGGACTCTGCCCACGCAGGCCGGGTGGTGTCCAGTTGCCACACGACCGCGGTCGCGGGGCCGTGCACCGGGCCGCCGTGCTGGGGCTCCACCCGCATCCCGTCCGGACCGGCGAGCACGAGCAGTCCCGGCGGCACGGTGGTCCACGTCCCGGCGTCCACCACCTCGGTCCACAGCCGGGCGTCCGAGCGGCGGAGGGGCACCCAGCCGTCCGCGTTGGGGTGCACCTCGTGGGTCGCGGACTCGCCGGGCGCCGCGCTGCGCAGGTACGTCTGGAGCACGTGCGCGCCGTCGTCCCCCGCGACCTCGTCGTGCTCGAGGCCGGTGCCGGCCCGCAGGACGGCGACGTCCCCGGCGACCACGTCGGCGCCCTCGCCCCACGCGTGCCGCACGGAGCCGGACAGCACCACCGCCACCACGTCGACCGACCGGTGCGGGTGCCGCCCGTAGCCGGCGCCCGGTGCCAGCCGGTCGTCGGCGATCCGCAGCACCGGGCCGAGCGAGCCGTCGTCGGGCGCCAGCAGCACCCGCGAGTCCAGCCCGCTCGCATCGGGTCCGGTCATGTCGGGTCCGCTCCCTTCTCCTGGGCCGGGAGGGCGGCGCGCCCGCCGGGGAGGGCACCGGCGAGCAGCGCGACCGCCAGTGACCACGCGACGCCGAGGGCCCAGCCGCCGACCACGTCCGACGGGAAGTGCACGCCCAGCCAGATCCGGGTCAGCCCGACCAGGACGGCGAGCCCGACCCCGCCCGCCACGGCCAGCCGGCGCCTCCGAGGGGTCAGCCGTGGCCAGGCGAGCACCAGGCCGACCGTGACGAGGGTGGCGACACCCGAGGAGTGCCCGCTCGGGAAGCTCAGTCCGCCGTGGTGCAGCCCGCCGTCCTCGAACGCGGGGCGCACCCGCCCGACCGCCTCCTTGAGCAGCACGGTGAGCGGACTGACCCCGACGTTCGCGGCGATCACCCACGCCGCGGTCCACCACGCGCGCCGTGCGCCGAGCCAGAACAGGACGGGGAGGAACACCAGCACCCGGAACCAGACGACGCCGGGGGTGGTGAGCACCTCCAGGACGACGGTCACCACGGTGGCGCGCTCGTCGCCCGCGTAGAGCGCCTGGCTGACGGCCTCGTCGACGCGGATCTGCGGAGCGGCGCCGGTCACCACGCCCGCGCCCAGCGCGGTCAGCACCCCGAGGCCGCCGCAGACCGCGGTCAGCGCACGCCGGCGGGCGGTCCCGGTCGCTTCCCGCCGCAGGACGTCCACCGCTCCACTGTGCCCGACCGGGCGTGACAGGGTTGGCCCGTGTCGGAACGGGGAAGCCGCCCGCCGCCGTCGGCGGGCACGCTGCGGCGGCTGGAGCGGGCGTCGGGGTCCCTGGCCACCCGCGCGGTGGCCCGGATGGACGACGACCTGCCCTGGTTCCGCACGATGCCGGCCGACCAGCGGTCGTGGGTGATGCTGGTGGCCCAGGCCGGGCTGGCCTCGTTCGTGGAGTGGTGCCGCACCCCCGACCGACCGCCCCGGCTGACCGGTGAGGTGTTCGGCGCGGCTCCGCGCGAGCTGGCCCGCGTCGTCCCGCTCAAGCACACCGTCGACCTGGTCAAGGTGACCGTCGAGGTCATGGACGACTTCGTGGAGTCCGTCGCCGAGCCGGGGGACGCCGACGCGCTGCGCCTGGCGGTGCTGCAGTACAGCCGCGAGGTGGCGTTCGCCACCGCGCACGTCTACGCCACCTTCGCCGAGAGCAGGGGCGCCTGGGACGCGCGGCTGGAGGCGCTGGTGGTCGATGCGCTGGTCCGTGGCGAGCGCTCCGAGGAGCTGTCCGGGCGCGCGTCCGCGCTGGGCTGGGCGGCGATGAGCCCGGTCACCGTGCTGGTCGGCGCGGCCCCTCCCGAGGGGGACGCGCACGCCCGAGCCCGGCGGGCGGCGCGGCAGATGCGCACCGAGGTGCTGGTCGGGGTGCACGCCGAGCAGCTGGTCGTCGTCCTCGGGGGCTCCGACGAGCTCCGTTCGGTGGCCGAGCGCGTGGCCGACGAGTTCGGCCCCGGCCCCGTGGTGGTGGGCCCGGTCGTCGACCGGCTCGCCCAGGCCGGCGACTCGGCGGGAGCCGCACTGGCCGGCCTGCGCGCCGCACCGGCCTGGCCGGGGGCGCCCCGGCCGGTGGCCGCCGACGCGCTGCTGCCGGAGCGGGCCCTGGACGGCGACCCGGTGGCGCGGGCGACCCTGCACGAGCGGGTCACGCTGCCCCTGCAGGCGGCCGGCGGCGAGGTCCTGGAGACCGTCCGGGCGGTGCTCGCCGGCGGGGGCAACCTGGAGGCCAGCGCGCGGGTGCTGTTCGTGCACCCCAACACGGTCCGGTACCGGCTCAAGCGGGCCACCGAGCTGACCGGGCTGTCGGCCACCGATCCGCGGGGTGGCTGGACCCTCCAGGTCGCCCTGGCCCTGGCCGCCCTCGACCAGGACCGCTCGCTCTGGCACTGAGCTGGCCCTCCGGTGTGGTGGATCCCACTACCGACACCCCGCGAACAGGCGGCGGCATCGCGCATCTGTTGTAGGAACCCTCCAAAGCGCACCGGTCCCCTTTCGTGCCGACCACCACCCGCACCGCGCCGCGATCCCTGGCACGGTGAGGAGGTGCTGGCCGTCCTCGCCCCCGGACAGGGTGCGCAGAAGCCCGGGATGCTGAGCGACTGGCTCGAGCTCCCGGGCGCAGAGTCCTTCTTCCGCTGGGCCGGCGCGATCGCCGACGCCGACCTCCTCGCGCTCGGGACGACCGGTGACGCCGAGGCGATCAAGGACACCGCGGTCACCCAGCCGCTGGTGGTCGCGATGAGCCTGTTCATCGCCCGCGAGCTGGGTGGGCTGCCCGGCCCGGTCCCCCACACCCCGCAGGCCGGCCGGGACGTCGTCATCGCCGGGCACAGCGTCGGCGAGCTGACCGCCGCGGCGCTGGCCGGGGTCCTCTCGGTGGAGGCGGCGATCGCCCTCACCGCCGTCCGGGGGCGGGCCATGGCCGCCGCCTGCGCGCAGACGCCGACCGGGATGTCCGCCGTCCTCGGCGGCGACCCCGACGAGCTGACGGCCGCGCTGGACCGGCACGGCCTGGTGGCCGCCAACCTCAACGGCGGCGGCCAGACGGTCGTCGCCGGACCGCTCGACGGGCTGGCCGCGCTCAAGGCGGCTCCGCCGGCGAAGGCCCGCGTCGTGCCCCTGTCGGTGGCCGGCGCCTTCCACACCGCGTACATGGCCCCCGCCCGGACCGAGCTCGAGGGCCTGGTCGGTGGCCTGACGCCGGCCGACCCGAGTCGGCTGCTGCTCTCCAACGCCGACGGCGCCGCGGTGACCACCGGCGCCGAGGCCCTCGCCCGGCTGGTCACCCAGGTGACCAGCCCGGTGCGCTTCGACGCGTGCCTGGCCACGATGCGGGACCTCGGCGTCACGGCCGCGATCGAACTACCCCCGGCCGGGGCACTGGCGGGGCTCGCGAAGCGGGAGTGGAAGGGCGCCGACGTCGAGGTCCTCGCCGTGACCGGCCCGGCCGACCTCGACCGGGCACGCGAGCTCATCGCCGCCGAGCGGGGCCGCGCCGAGGCCCAGCACCTGCCCGACTGGCGGGTGGTCGTCTCCCCCGTGCGGGGCACGGTCAGCCCCGCCGCCGTCGCCGAGGGGACGCGGCTGCTGGCCGGCACGCCACTGGGGCGGATCCGCAGCCGCCGCGAGGAGGTCGACGTCTCAGCCGGGTACGACGGGGTACTGGCCGAGTGGCTGGTGCACGACGGCGACCTGGTCGACGCAGGGGACCCGATCGCCCGTCTCTACCCGGAGGAGTCGGAATGACGAGCCTGCAACTGCCCAGTGGCGCGCCCGGTGCGCGGATCCTCGGCTTCGGCAGCTACCGCCCGCGCCGACGGGTCACCAACGACGAGCTCGCCCAGACCATGGACACCAACGACGAGTGGATCCAGGGGCGGGTCGGCATCGCCGAGCGCCGGTGGGCGGCACCCGACGAGACCCTCGTGGAGATGTCGGTGGCCGCCGGCGGCAAGGCCCTGGCGGCCAGCGGCCTCGACGCCGGCGACATCGATCTCGTCCTGCTGGCGACGACCAGCCCCCCGACGGCCATCCCGGGTCTCGCCCCCCGGATCGCCCACCAGATCGGTGTGCCGCGACCGGGCGCGTTCGACGTCAACGCCGGGTGCGCCGGATGGTGCTATGCGCTCAGCGCGGCAGCCGACGCGATCCGTTCGGGGTCAGCGCGCCACGCCCTGGTCATCGGGGGGGAACGGCTCACCGACTACACGAACCTCGACGATCGGGCGACCGCGGTGATCTTCGCCGACGGCGCCGGGGCGGCCGTGCTCGGGCCGTCCGACGAGCCGGCGGTCGGCCCGGTCGTCTGGGGCAGCGACGGTGACCTGCACGAGGCCATCGCCATCCCCGAGGGGGAGGCCGGCATGAGCATGGCCGGGCAGGCGGTGTACCGCTGGGCCACGACCAAGCTCACCGACACCCTCGTCGAGGCGATGCGTCGCGCCGGCGTGGGCCCGGAGGACATCGACGTCTTCGCGCCGCACCAGGCCAACCTCCGCATCATCGAGCTCATGGCCAAGCGGCTGAAGCTCCCCGAGCGCACCGTGATCGCCCGCGACGTCGTCACGTCGGGCAACACCTCGTCGGCCTCGGTGCCCCTCGCGCTCGCGGCGCTCGTCGAGAGCGGCGAGGCCAAGACCGGCGACGTCGCCCTGCTCCTCGGGTACGGCGCCGGGCTGACCTTCGCCGGTCAGGTCGTCGTGCTGCCGTGATCGTGCTGCGATGAGCAGGCACCACCATCCCCCGGCTCGTCCGGGTACCACGGCGGGTCCGCCCGCCCCATCCGAGAGAGAGGACCCCGCGTGAGCGAGGACATCCAGACCGGTCTGGCCGAGATCCTGGAGGAGGTCGCCGGGGTCGCCCCCGCCGACGCCACGCCGGAGAAGTCGTTCACGGAGGACCTCGACGTCGACTCGTTGTCGATGGTCGAGATCGCCACCGCCGTCGAGGACAAGTTCGGCGTCGCCATCCCCGACGACGAGCTCGGCAACATCAAGACCGTCGGCGACGCGATCAGCTTCATCCAGAAGAACCAGTAGGAGTCGAAGGACCCCCCTGCCCCCACGCCCGGCGCGGGGACCGCAGGGGGGCCTGACCGGCCGCCCGGCCGCACGTCCAGGAGGAACCGTCATGAGCACGTCTGTCGACGACGTCGTCGTCACCGGTCTCGGTGCCACCACACCGCTCGGTGGCGATGTCGCCAGCACGTGGGACGCACTGCTGGCCGGGCGGTCCGGGGTCAGCCGGATCACCGACGACTGGGTCAAGGAGTTCCCGGCGCAGCTGGTCGCCCGGCTGGCCGAGGACCCGGTCGCCCGACTGGACCGGGTGCGCGCCCGGCGGCTGGACCGCAGCCAGCAGGTGGCCGTCATCGCCGCCGAGGAGGCGTGGCAGGACTCCGGCGCCGGCGACGCGGGCGTGGACCCCCTGCGGATCGCCGTGGTCTTCGGGACCGGGATCGGCGGGGCGCTGACCCTGCTCGGCCAGGACGACGTCCTCGAGGAGAAGGGGCCCAAGCGGGTCTCCCCCTTCACCATCCCGATGCTCATGCCCAACGGCCCCGCCGCCGCGGTCGGGCTCGCGGTCGGCGCCAAGGGCGGCGTGCACGCGCCGGTCAGCGCCTGCGCCTCCGGCGCCGAGGCGATCCGCTGGGGTCTGGACCTGCTGCGCTTCGACCGCGCCGACGTCGTGCTCGTCGGCGGCACCGAGGCCTGCGTGCACCCCCTCCCGATGGCCGGGTTCGCCGCGATGCGCGCGATGAGCACCCGCAACGACGAGCCCGAGCGCGCCTCGCGCCCCTTCGACAAGGCGCGCGACGGCTTCGTGCTCGGGGAGGGCGCCGCGGCGATCGTGCTCGAGCGCGCCGACGCCGCCAAGGCGCGCGGTGCCCGGGTGCACGCCCGGCTGGCCGGCGCCGGAGGCACGGCCGACGGCTACGACCTGGTCGCCCCGCACCCCGAGGGCGAGGGCGCCGGCCGGGCCATCGCCGCCGCCATCCGCGACGCCGGGCTCACCCCCGCCGACATCGCCCACGTCAACGCGCACGCCACGTCGACGCCGGTCGGCGACACCGCCGAGGCCGCCGCGATCCGCGGCGCCATCGGCGAGCACGTGGTGGTGACGGCGACCAAGAGCCAGACGGGGCACCTGCTGGGCGCCGCCGGGGCGCTGGAGTCGGTGTTCACCATCCTCGCGCTGCGCGAGCAGATCGTGCCGGCGACGGCCAACCTCGACGACCCGGACGACGACGCCGCCGTGCAGGCCCTCGACATCGTCCGCCGCGAGCCCCGGCGCATGACCCTCTCGGCGGCCGTCAACGACTCCTTCGGCTTCGGCGGGCACAACATCGCGCTGGTGTTCACCACCGTCTGAAGAAGGACCCCCGCTGCAGGGTCCCGTCGGCTACCCGCCGGTCGGGCCGTCCCCGCACGCCCGCGCCCGGTCCCTGGAGGTCCCGTGACCACCGTGCACGCCGCTCCCGTCGCCACCTCCGCCGATCCGCGCGACCCCGAGGACCGGCTGCACCGGTTCTTCGACGCGGACTCGATGGCCCTGCTGGCCCCCCGCGACGCGTCGGGGGTCGCGGCGGCCCGGGGCACGGTCGCGGGCCGCGCGGTGATCGCCTACTGCACCGACGCGACCGTGATGGGCGGTGCCATGGGCCTGCACGGTTGCCGGCACGTCGTGGACGCAATCGACACGGCGGTGCGGGACCGGCTGCCGGTCGTCGGCATCTGGCACTCGGGCGGCGCCCGGCTGGCCGAGGGCGTGACGGCGCTGCACGCGGTCGGCGAGGTGTTCGCGGCGATGGTGCGCGCATCGGGCCGGGTGCCGCAGATCTCGGTGGTGCTCGGCCCGGCCGCCGGCGGTGCCGCCTACGGGCCCGCCCTCACCGACCTGGTGATCATGGGACCGGCCGGCCGGGTCTTCGTGACCGGGCCCGACGTCGTCCGGTCGGTCACCGGGGAGGACGTCGACATGGAGCGGCTGGGCGGCCCGGACACCCACGGCCGGCGCAGCGGCGTCGTGCACGTGGTGACCGGGACCGAGCAGGCGGCGCTGGACACCGCCCGCGACGCGGTGGACCTGCTGGGCACCCAGGGGTCCTTCGCGCCCGCGGACGGCGAACCCGACGTCGACCTCTCCGCCCTGCTGCCCGAGCGGCCCAACCGCGCCTACGACGTCCGGCCGCTGGTCGCCGGCCTCCTCGACGGCCCGGGCCTGGAACTGCACCCCCGGTGGGCACCCAACATCGTCACGACGCTGGGCCGCCTGGCCGGGCGGACGGTCGGGGTGGTCGCCAACAACCCGCTGCGGCTGGGGGGCTGCCTGGACTCGGCGTCGGCGGAGAAGGCGGCCCGGTTCGTGCGGATGTGCGACGCCTTCGGCGTCCCGCTGGTGGTGCTGGTCGACGTGCCCGGCTACCTGCCCGGCGTCGGCCAGGAGTGGGACGGCGTGGTGCGGCGCGGGGCCAAGCTGCTGCACGCCTTCGCCGAGGCCGTGGTCCCCCGCGTGACGCTGGTGACCCGCAAGTCCTACGGCGGGGCCTACATCGCGATGAACGCCCGGTCGCTCGGGGCGACGGCGGTGTTCGCCTGGCCCGGGGCCGAGGTGGCGGTCATGGGGGCCAAGGCCGCCGTCGGGATCCTGCACCGCAAGCAGCTGGCCGCCGTCCCGCCGGCCGAGCGGGAGGCGCTGCACGCCCGGCTCGCCGCCGAGCACGAGCTGATCGCCGGCGGGGTGGCCCGGGCCCTGCAGATCGGGGTCGTCGACGAGGTCGTGGAGCCGCCGCGGACCCGGCGCCGGCTGGTGGACGCGCTGGCGGCAGCCCCGGCGGGTCGCGGCGCACACGGCAACATCCCGCTCTGACCCCCGGTGCGGACGCAGCAGGGCCCGGCACCTCGGCGGAGGTGCCGGGCCCTGCCGTTCCCGGCCTGTGCCGCCCGGACGCCGCTTCCCCGACGACGTCCGGACGACCCGGCCAAGCCTACGACGAGGGCTGGGGGGCCACCCCCCGGTCGTGGCCGCATTGTGATGAAGGACCCCGTCCCCCTCACCGCTCGCAGGCTCGCGGCGAGCCTCTGGACGGGGCTTCAGACGACCTGGTGGAGCCAGGTGACCGGGCTGCCGTCACCGGCGTGCCGGTAGACCTCGAGGTCGGCGTCCCAGGCCGCACCGAGCAGCTGGTCGACCCCGTGCCGGAACGCCTCGATGGAGCTGGTGGTGGCAGCGAGGTGCCGCAGCTGCTGCTCGCTGATCATGATGTCGCCGTTGGCGCTCGTGGGCGCCCGGAAGACACCGTGCCCGGGCACGTACGACATGCGCTCGCCGTCGTTGCCGTGGCTGGCTTCCTCGGTCACCTCGAAGCGCAGCATCGGCCACGCGCGCAGCGCAGCGACCAGCCGGGCACCCGTCCCGGGGGCACCGGTCCAGGCGACCTCGGCACGGTAGGAACCGTGTGCCGCGGGCTGGTCGGCCCACGACAGGGAGACCGGCGCGCCGACGACGCGTTCGAGCGCCCACTCGACGTGCTGGCAGAGCGCCTTCGGGCACGCGTGCACGAAGACGACACCCTGGGTAGACCGTCGTTGCACGGGGCACCTCCATCGACTCGATCGGTCTCGTCTTCCCCAACGGACGATCGATTCGGTGACAGGCTGTGTTCGGCGGCTCGGACCAGGGGTCCCGCGAACAGTCTGCACGATGGGCCCCCCATCGCGCCAGTGCGGATGAGGCGGTTGGGTCACATGTGACGGATGGTCACGGGAGTGGCCACTAAGCGCTGGTCAGCGGCACTACCACGGTGACGACGCCGCCGTCCACAGGTCGGCGGCGCCTGGGTCTCCCCCTCCGGCGTGTCCGGGCCGCCCCGCGTGTCCACCCCCACCCGCCCGGGGAGGAGGGGCGCCGGGATGACGCAGCGTAGCGAGCAGCACCAGGAGTGACGGCCCGCGACTCTCCGCTCACCGGGCGAGCGCGGCCACCCGGTCGCCCCCGCCGGCCTTCGCCCGGTACATCGCCCGGTCGGCCCGCCCCAGCACCTCGTGCACGTCGTCGCCGGCCACGACCGGCGTCATGCCGATGCTGGCGGTGACCCCGCAGCCGGCGCCCACCGCTGCCACGGCCGCGCGCAGCCGGGCGGCCAGCGCGGCACCGTCGCCGTCGGGGCCGGCCGCGGAGAGGACGGCGAACTCGTCCCCGCCGAGCCGGGCCACGGTGTCGGTCTCGCGCACCACGCCGGCGAGCGCCGCCGTGACCGCGCGCAGGACGGCGTCCCCCGCCGCGTGGCCGTCGCGGTCGTTGACGCCCTTGAAGCCGTCCAGGTCCACCACGCAGACCACCGACGGGGCGCCCGTGCCCGCCGCGGTCACCGCCCGGTCCAGGCGGTCGAGGAACGCCCGCCGGTTGAGGCAGCCGGTGAGCGGGTCGGTGGCCGCCAGCACCTCGTGGGTGCGCAGCAGCATCGCCTGCCGCTCGTAGGCCTCCCACTGGTTGGCCGAGGCCATGGCACAGAGCACGGTGAAGGCGGCCAGGATCGCCGCGACGAAGAGGGCCGGCACGTCGAGGTGCGGCACGGCGATGAGGCCCAGGTAGCAGCCGGTCATGAGAGTGCCGGTGGCCACCACGCCGTAGGGCGGATAGGCGGCGGCCATGAAGCCCAAGGTCAGGAAGAGCACCACCGGGATCGGACTGCCGGCCCCGCCGTCGACCCGCGCGGCGATCGTGACCAGCACCGTCACGGCGGCGCTCCAGCCGTAGAACAGCAGCGGGCCGCGATGGTCCTGCACCATCCGGGCCAGGGGCAGCAGGAGCAACGCCGGCGTGCCCACCATCACCGCGGAGCTCAGCACCAGCAGCAGCACCGAGTGGCGGGCGGGACCGGAGGTCAGCAGCACGTAGCCCAGCACCGAGCCGGCACCGAGCTCGCTGAGCAGGACGCCGTAGCGGACGTGGCGCACCCAGTACTGCGCGCGGTCGGCGTCCTCGGCCAGCCGCCGGTACAGCCCGGCGCCCAGCGCGGCCAGCAGTCGGCCGACCCCGGGGACCCGCAGGTCACCCGCTCGTCGTCGCGCCGCCGGTCGTCCGTCCACGTCGATGCGATCGTCCGGTACCGGGCCGGGCTTGACCGCGCCCTCCCCCGGAGGGGGTGCCTCTCCCGCGGGGAGTCAGCTCACCGGGGTGGGCCTGCCCTCCACGCCCTCGGGGTAGGGGCCGGCCATGGTGGGCACACGCGGCATGGCCGACGCCGGGCGCGGCGAGGTGGGCGGGATGGTCCTCGGGGCATGGGACGCGTTCCTCGAGCAGACCGCCGCCGTCGACCTGGACCGGCCCAGCCGGCTGCCCGGCTGGCGGGCACACGAGATCTGCGTGCACCTGGGCTGCTGGGAGGACCACACCGCCCTCGCCGACCTGATCGCGTCGGCCCGCGCCGGGGGGACGGGGACACCGCCGGACGTCGATGCGACCAACGCCCGGGTGACCACCGCCCACCGCGGCGCCTCCCGCGACGAGGTGCTGGCCGCCCTGCGGCGCAACCGGGCGGCCACCGTCCGGTACCTCGCCGACGAGCCGGTCGAGCTCGACACCGCGCCGACGGTGGCCGTGGTGGGCCGGCTTCCGCTGCTCAGCGTCGTCCTGGGCCAGGCCTACGAGCTCGCCGTGCACGGGCTGGACCTCGTCCCCCTCGGTGCGCCCCCTCCCCCGGCGCCGGTGCTGCAGGCAGGCCTGGCGGCGCTGGCCGACGTGACCGGTGCGCTCGCGGCGTCGACCGGGATCACGGGTGGCGCCACGCTGGCCACGCCGGACGGCGGCTGGGCGTTCGCCTCGGACGGAGCGGGCTGGACCGTCCACCGGGTCGCCCCCGGTCACGGCGGCGGAACGGCCGTCGAGGCGCAGGCCGACCTGCTGCTGGAGGCGGCCTCCGGCCGGGTCAACCCCGTCGCCGCACTGGCCCGCCGCCGCCTCCGGGTGCACGAGCTGGGCGGGCTGCTGGCTCTGGCGCCGATCGTGCAGGCGGCACCCGGCATCCCCGGGGGGCCGATCCTGCAGCTGGCGGCGAGGACCCTCGGTGGCGCCGGAGGCCTGCTCGGGCGCCTGCGCGGTCGCCGCTAGCGCTACCGTCGTCCCCGCCGTCCACTCCCGAGGGGAGGACGGCGAGGACCGGGGGTAGTGCCCGACGACAGGGCCGTGCCACCGGGTGGCGCGGCCGCGACGCCCGCTGCTCGAGGAGGTCCCGTGGCCGACCGGTACGAGGAGCCTGATCCCGACCTGCCCGAGGTCCGTGGGGGTGCGGGGATCGTGCTGCCGGCCGGGCCGCCTGCCACCGGCCGCCCGGGTCTGGACCGCCGCCGGGTACTGGGCGCGGCCATCGAGTTCATCGACGAGCACGGCATCGGCGAGCTCACGATGCGCCGCCTGGGCGCCCACCTCGGCGTGGAGGCGATGGCCCTCTACCGCTACGTCCCGGGGAGGGAGAGCCTCATCGACGGGGTCGTCGAGAGCGTGATGGACGAGCTGTACGGCGATCCCGACGTGCTGCTCGAGGCCACCCACGGCTGGCAGGACTACCTGCAGCGGCTGGCCCACGGCGTCCGCCGGATCGCGCTGGCCCACCCCGAGGTCTTCCCGCTGATCGCCACCCGGCCCCCCTCGGCGCCGTGGATCCGGCCGCCGCTGCGCAGCCTGCGATGGCTGGAGTCCTTCCTGCAGGCGATGGTCGCCGGCGGGTTCTCCGACGCGTCCGCCGTGGTCGCCTACCGGGCCTACACCAGCTTCCTGCTGGGCCACCTGATGCTCGAGGTCTCGCAGCGGGGCGTGCAGATCAGCCCGGCCGACGCGCCTGAGGGGGTCGGGCCCGCCGACGACCTCAGCGACTATCCGACGCTGCGCCGGCTCAAGCCGCTGCTGTCCCAGGACGAGACGGCCGCGGAGTTCGAGGAGTCACTGGAGAACCTGCTGGAGCGCCTGGACCGGCTGCTGGCGTCCACCCGACGGCGGCAAGATTGACGTTTACGACGTAAACAGGCGGGCACTCATCAGGTGCGGCACCGTCGACGACCGCCACAGCGCGTCGCATCCGGTGGTGCCCCATCCGGTCGCACACCAACCATCCTGAGGCGAGGAGCCCCTTCATGATCACGGACCAGGACGTACGTCGCGTCATCGGCAGCACCGCGTTCGGCACCGACGGCAAGAAGCTCGGCAAGGTCGGCGAGGTCTACCTCGACGACGAGACCGGTCGCCCGGAGTGGGCGACCGTCCAGACCGGCCTGTTCGGCACGAAGCAGACCTTCGTCCCACTGGCCTCCGCTGAGATCGCCGGCGAGGACCTCCGCGTCCCCTTCGACGCCGACCGCGTCAAGAACGCCCCGCACGTGGACGTCGAGTCCGGCCACCTGTCGCCCCAGGAGGAGTCCGAGCTCTACCGCTACTACGGGTTGGACTCCGGCGTCGGCACCACTGACGTCACGACGACGACCACCCACCAGGACCGTGACGGCGACGGGATCCGCGACGACGTCGAGGGCCGCACCGTCGGCCGCGACACCTCCGGCCCGACCACGGACACCGCGATGACCCGCTCCGAGGAGCACCTGCAGGTCGGCACCCAGCGCGTCGAGACCGGCCGTGCGCGGCTGCGCAAGTACGTCGTCACCGAGAACGTCAGCCAGACCGTGCCCGTCTCCCGCGAGGAGGTCCGGGTCGAGCGCGAGCCGATCACCGACGCCAACATCGGCAACGCCCTCGACGGTCCCGCGATCTCCGAGGAGGAGCACGAGGTGACCCTCCACGCCGAGCGTCCCGTCGTGGCCAAGGAGGCCGTCCCGGTCGAGCGCGTCCGCCTGGACACCCAGACCGTCACCGAGCAGGAGACGGTCACCGGCGAGGTGCGCAAGGAGCAGATCGAGGTCGACGGCGTCGACGGGACCGGTCGACGGTCCTGACCCAGCTCGCCGCTCGAGCCAGGAGGACCCATGGCCAGCACTGACCACGGCGCCTCGGCCACGCGGGGAACCGCCCGCGATGCCGTCGATGCCCAGCACGACCGCTTCGGCGGCATCAAGTGGGGGGCGGCGTTCTTCGGCTGGCTGTCGGCGAACGGCCTCGCGGTCCTGCTCGTGGCCCTCCTGTCGGCCGGGGGCGTCGCCCTCGGCCTCACCCAGGGCGTGCCGAGCGCCGACGAGGCCACCCAGCAGGCGGACACCATCGGCATCGCCGGTGGGATCGCCCTGCTGGTGATCCTCTTCCTGGCCTACCTGGCCGGCGGGTACGTGGCCGGCCGCATGGCCCGGTTCGACGGTGCCCGTCAGGGCATCGCGGTCTGGGTGATCGGCCTGCTGGTCGTGATCGCACTCTCGGTCGCCGGCGTCGTCCTCGGGGCCGAGTACAACGTGCTGCAGCAGCTCAACCTGCCGCGGATCCCGATCGACGAGGGCACCGCGACCACCGCGGGGATCATCGCGCTGGTCGCCGTCCTGATCGTCACCCTCCTGGGGGCGGTCCTCGGCGGCCGGCTCGGCACGCGGTACCACCGCAAGGTCGACCGGGCCGGCTTCGACGCCGCCTGAGCGCCTGACACGACGAAGGCCCCGCACCGGTCGGTGCGGGGCCTTCCTCGTGCGGCGACGGGGAACTCAGCAGCCGCCACCGAGCGAGATGCCGTGCGCGCTCAGCCACGGCATCGGGTTGACCCGGTTGGCGTAGAGACCGCCCTGGTGGACCTCGAAGTGCAGGTGCGGGCCGGTGGACTGGCCCCGGTTGCCCACCTCGGCGATCTGCTGGCCGGCGCTGACGACCTGGCCGGCGCTGACGAACGACTGGTTGACGTGGCCGTAGAGGGTGATCTGGCCGTCGCCGTGCTGCACGTACACGGCCAGCCCGAAGCCGCTGGCCGGCCCCGACTGCAGGACCACGCCGTCCGCCGGCACGAAGATCGGGGTCCCGATCGGGGCGGCGATGTCCACGCCCTGGTGCATCGTCCCCCAGCGGGCGCCGTAGCAGGAGGTGACCCGGCCGGTGGTCGGCATGCCGCTGGTGGCTGATGCGACAGCCCGGGTCTCCGCCTGCGCCGTCTGCTGCTCGCTCCAGGCCGCGCCGGGGTCGGCCGCTCCCCGGGCGGCGAGCAGTCGCTCCCCGACCTGCCGGAGCTGCTCCTCGAGACCGGCCTTCTCGGCGGCGCGGGCGTCGTACTCGGCCTGCGCCTGCGCGAGGTGGGCGTTGGCGGCCGCCTCGGCCTCGTCGGCCGCGCGGACCAGCTCGTCGAGCCGGGCGACGGCGGCCCGGGCGGCGCGGTCGGCGTCCTCGACCCGCGTCTGGACGTGCAGGTACTCCTGGAGCCGCTGGGCGCGGTGGTCGCCGATGACCTCCATGGTCGCCGCCCGCTGCAGGAGCTCCGTGGGGCTCTGGGCGTCGAGCAGCAGTTCGACGTCGCCGTAGCGGTCGTCGGCACCCATGTAGACCTCGCGGCCCAGGTCTGCGACGTCCTCGGTGGCCTGGCCGACGGCGGCCTGCGCGGCGGCCAGCTCGGCAGCGGTGGCGGTGGCCTCCGCCTGCGCGGTGGCCAGCTCGGCGCGGGCGACCAGGGCGGCGTCGGCGGCCGCCTCGGCCTCCACGGTCATCCGCTGGAGCTGCTCCTCGGCGGCCGCGAGGAGGTCCTGGATGCGGGCCACCTCGGCGGCGAGCTGCGACTGCTCGGAGGACGTGCTGGCGGGCGCGGCGACGGCGGCGGGCGTGCCGGCGAGGAGGCCGGCGACCGCCGCAGCGACGACGGCGGCCCGCTGGGGGGCGCGCCGCCTGCGGCGGGGGGAACGGGCACGGTCGGGCACGGTGTTCAGGCGGTGCAGGGTCGCCAAGGCGACTGTTCTCCCATCCTCGTGACCGCCTACCGAGTTAGCTGACGGGTTCGGGCCGGACGGCGCCCTACCCACCTACGCCCCCATGCGCAGGCAGGATTCACCCCAGTGGAACGGTGGGTCCCCGGTCCACCTCGGCCCGGACGGCGTCGGTGGTTCGGCGGGGCCTGACCGAGGCTCCTCGGGTTTCGGGGAGCACAGCCCGGCAAGGCCGTTGGCGAAGCTACTACGTGTGCACCCCGGCGGTCACGATCGAGTAACACCTGCTGCGCGCCTCCTTGCCCGATGGGGTGGTCGACCGCTACCGCCGGTCATCGCCCGTTAGCGAGGAGTGAAGTCCGGCCGTCGTGGCGATCGCCGGACCGACCTGCGCGGATGGCGCGATCGGCTCGGTGGGCGACGGAGACGGGTCCGCCGCCGGCCCCGGCCCGCCGGCGATGGCTCGCATCCGCTCGGGGACGGGATGAGATCCGGGACACCCGGATCGACACGCCGTCGACACGCCGGTGGCGTCGTTGGCACTTCTCGACACCGCGGCCGACTGCGGCGACCACCTAGGGTCGACGGGAGCCTGTCCCGGCGAACCGCGCCGGCCCGACTGCGGGAGGCGTGAGTGACTGTCCGGAGGAAGGTCGCGTTCGGCCTCGGCGCGGCAGTGGTGGCCGGCGCCCTGGTCACGCTCGCCGGGTACGTGCCGCCGAACGAGCGCCCCCGGGCCGGTACCGCGAGCGAACGACTCGAGGGGGCCCTCGTCGGCGCGGGGTCCAGCGCGATGCAGGCGGCGATGCAGGGCTGGACAGCGGGTTACACCGGCGTCCAGCCGGAGGTGACCGTCGACTACGACCCGGTGGGCTCCGGAGGTGGGCGGGAGCAGTTCCTCGACGGCGGCGTGGACTTCGCCGGGTCCGACGCCCCCCTGGACGAGGAGGAGCTGGCCGAGGCGGCGCGACGCTGCGGCGACTCCGGGGTGTTCGAGCTGCCGAACTACATCTCGCCGATCGCCGTCGTGCACAACCTGGAGGACGTCGACGAGCTGCGCCTCTCCCCCCGCACACTGGCCGGCATCTTCGACCGGCGGATCACCGCCTGGGACGACCCGGCGATCGCGGCCGACAACCCCGGTGCCCCGCTCCCCCCGCTCGCGATCACCCCGGTCAACCGGAGCGACGAGTCGGGCACCACGCAGAACTTCACCGAGTACCTGGCCGCCGCGGCCGGTGACGCCTGGCCGCACGAGGCCAGCGGCGACTGGCCGGTCGCCGGCGGCGAGGCCGCGCAGGGCAACTCCGGCGTCGTCGGCGCGGTCGCCGGCGGTCAGGGGACGATCGGGTACGCCGATCTCTCCCAGGCCGGCGACCTCGGGGTGGCCGCGATCGGGGTGGGGACGGAGTTCGTCGTCCCGACGGCGGAGGCCGCCGCGGCCGTCGTCGAGGCGTCGGAGACGCTGGAGGGCCGCGGTGAGTACGACTTCGCGCTCGAGCTGGCCCGCGCCACGAACGGATCGGGCCAGTACCCGATCGTGCTGGTGAGCTACCACATCGGCTGCGTGCAGTACGACGACCGGCGGACCGCCGAGCTGGTGGCCGACTTCCTCGACTACGTGGTCAGCCCGGAGGGTCAGCAGGCGGCCGCTGAGGTGGCCGGCTCCGCACCGATCTCCGACGCACTGCGGGACCAGGCCCGGACGGCGATCGCGGCGATCAGCGCGGCGTCATGAGGTCGTGCGCCGGGCGTCCCCCGGACCGGGTCACCCGGCCGACGTGGCAGGCTGGCACCGACGAGGGGCGGTAGCTCAGCCGGTCAGAGCACGGGACTCATAATCCCTGGGTCGTGGGTTCGAGCCCCACCCGCCCCACCACCTGCGAACACGCTGGCTGGTCGAGGACGGCGAGGTCCATCAGTCGCCCATGGAGCGCATGCGCCCGCCCGCCTTTCCCGAGCAGCCGGTCGACGTGTTGACCGACGACGAACTGCGCGCGCTGCTGACCACCTGCCGGGGCAACACGTTCGAGAACCGCCGATACACGGCGATCCTGAGGATGCTGATCGACACCGGTATGCGCGCCGGCGAGCTGGCCGGCCTCTCGGTCGAGGACCTCGATCCCGAGCAGGCCGTCGCCTTCGTCCTGGGCAAGGGACGCCGTGATCGCGCCGCGCCCTATGGCGCCGAAGCGGCCGACGCACTGCGCCGATACCTGCGCGCCCGCGATCTCCACCCGTAGGCCGGACTGTCGGCGCTCTAGTTGGGCACAAGGGGCCGCGTCACTGACTCGGGCATCAGGCAGATCCTCGAGCGCCGCACGGCCGAAGCCGGCGTCACCATGTGCACCCGCATCGGTTCAGGCACACGTACGCCCACACGTGGCTGGTGAGGGCGGCCAAGAGCAGGACCTCATGCGGCTCGCCGGCTGGCGCTCCCGAGAGATGGTCGGCCGCTATGCGGCGAGCGCGGCGGACGAGCGGGCCCGCGCCGCCTTCCGTCGCGCCCCCCTCGGTGACCGTCTCTGACTCGGAGCAGCTATCGAAGGAGAAGCAAGCGGACGGTGTCCGCGACAAGCAGGTGACAGTCGTCGGCGGCAAAACCGAGCCTCCGGCACATGATGCTCTCAACACACAGGTTGTGAAGCCGCCGCGCACCTGGCGGGACGCGGCGACCGGTGTCAGCCCATCCCCTGCGGTGTGCACGCTCCGAGCTCGCTGGACGCGCGAACGACACCGGACAGCCCCGCCCCGCCGGTCACGAGGGTCGCGAGGTCAAGTCGCGCGCCGGCAATCTCAAGATCCGGCACAGGGCGAACGCCTCATCGCCTGGGGGGAAGGCTGGGCGCACTGACCGGGTGTGCGTTAACCGCCTCGCTGGGCGGAACTGCCGAGACGTGCGCCCCCTCCACGCTGGGCACCTAGCTGCGCGGGGTGTGCCGTTTCCGCCGCTGGCTGGACACTGAAGGAGAACTGGAGAAGGCCCCGACCGACGGTATCGAGATCCTCAGCGGACTCGAGAAGCCGGTGCCCGTGCTCACCGACTCCGAGATCGCCGCCCTGCTCAAGGCGTGCGCGGTGGGCCGTGGCCGGCCCGGGACCTTCGACCGCGACGTCTTTGGGTCGCCGGGACGAAGTAGTGCTGCAGCTACTGCCTGACACCGGTGTGCGCGTATCGGGGTTGTGCGGGTTGACGCCCAGCGACATCGACTGGACCGAGAGCTGGCTTACCTCACCGGCAAGGGCCTCCGCTTGCGGTCCAGCCGGGCGAGCTCATGACCCACACCGCCGGCTCAGCCTCGGTGACCGCCTGTGATCGCGGCTCGGGCCCCTGCGAGCCTCATCACAAAGGGACAAGGAGTTCGCCGGCTCATAACAGACCTCTTGCATGGTGCTGCCCAGACTCACCTGCCGTGGCGGCAAGGACGAGCCGACGACGGCATGTGCACACCCGCGTGCCGAGGCATGACCGACCGAAAAGGCCCAGGTGACTGATTCCGCAACGTCTTCTTCGTCCTGCAGGCGTTCTCAGCAGGCCGCATGATGTACCACGTAGCGTCGGCTTGAGATCTGCAAGGGATGGATGACTCGTGACCCTTGATCTCCCCGACCCCCTTTGGTACCTCTCGCACCGAAGGTGTCAGGCAATCGTCGAGCGACACCAAGCCGAGTCGAGTCGAAGGACCGTCGACACGACAGTCGTTGCAAACGTCGACGCGGGCGTCGCGGGACTCGAAGTCTCGGCTTCAAGGAAGCCACCTCGGGAGCCGACCTCGCCAGAAATCGCAGCGAAGGCGACTGAAATCGTCAAGTCCCGGACGCACGCGGTACATGATGCGGAGGTAAGCGCAGGAACGTATGTCCGCGGAGTCTTCAACCTACACTGTCAAGACAAGTTCTTCAGTGGCCCATTGCCAGACCAGGCTCAGCCCGTGTCGTACACCGCGACATTTCGAGATCCCTCGGGCGGCCATGTGCTCATCCTGTTGCTCGGGTCGAAGGCAAATCAAGACCCGCAGAATCGCGCCGGCCCCCCGGGTCGGTCGGTGAGCGATCCACGCGGGTTGTATGACGTCCTCCGCCGCATCGCTGAGGCTGATGGAACGTGGGAGCCATCCAAGGACCTCGAAGGGCGGGCCGAAACTGATGCGCGTCGACGCGCGAGGAGCAACGGCGCACTCATGGACGATGCCGTCGCCGCTTTGTACACCGGCGATGCGGTCGTGACGTGGCGCCGCGAGCTTGAGGTGCTATTTGAGGTCATTGATCGAGACAACGGTCGACACGTCTGGCGTGAGGGCGTCTTCGGTGAGCAGGTGAGGAAGCACTTCGACAGGGTCGTTCTGGGTACGCCTTTGTGGGTCGGCCAACCTTCCAAGCCCAAAACCACACCACAAGGAACTCAGCGACAGTGGCAGGAATGGGACACTGCATGCGATCGCCTCGGGGACATGTTGCGGTATTGCAACCAACCCATTCGCAGCGGGATCACACGCGAGAAAAAGATCGCAGGGCTCCGCCAAGTCGCCATGTTGATGTCTAGTACGCAGCGTCGCATCGACTCATGGCAGTCGTTTGGGCAGTGGGCAGCAAGTAGATGCTATTCAATGCGTGCTGGACTACGTCCCGACATTCATGATCCTGGCGCTGAAAGCCTCGATTCTCGCGGCCTCATACCGCTACGCAAGAGGGCGAGCTACGATGTCGGCTTGTTTCGGCGGCGTAGAGTCTGGCTTGATAACGAGACAGAGCCAGCATGGAGCGCGCACAGTCAGGAACACGGTTGGATTCTGCGAGATCCCTATAGGAAGCGTTACGGCAATGACGCGGAAGGATGGGGAAGCGTCGTGGTCACGCCCGATGGCAGCCTTCATGTTGCGGACGACAACGGCCTCTTGGAGCATCGCTGCCGATCTGGTCGTGTGGAGAAGGCCTCCAATTCGGTCTCGCGTGTGATCCTTCTGAACATTGCCAACTGGTATGCCGTATGACGAGCGCCTGGACGGAGTCTCGTCTTTTCGTCATCGACAGTGAATCGTAGCTCCGAGTTCGTCTAAGGCTTCCAGATGACGAAGCCAAGTTCCCTCCCGTCCGCGTCGCCTACCTTCCATCAGATTGCTAAGCGGACTGAGGCACGTGGCGTCGCGGAGGTCGACCCCTCCGGCGCCGCTCGACAGCCGGCTCGTCGAGGAGGTCGTCCACGGTGAGGACATCCGTCGCCCCCTGGGGTTGACTCACTCCTACCCGGAGGAGGCCGTCGTCAGGTCGCTTCGCCTCCAGGCTCGCACCCCCGCGTCCTTCGGCGGCGCGAAGGAGCTCGTGGCTCGTGTCCGGCTGACGGCGGTGGACGCTGGTGTGTCCATCGGTGACGGTCCAGAGGTGCGCGGCACCGCGCTCTCGTTGCTCCTGGCCGTCTCCGGGCGGCCGGTGGCGCAGGACGAGCTCGACGGACGGGGAGTCGCCACGCTGACGGCGCCGAGGTGATGCCGTGTCTTCACGCGTCAGTGAGTCGCTGCCCGGCTGACGACCTCCCCTCCTCGGTGGTCGAGGGCGACGCTCCGAGTGTCGATCCGCGTGGACGGGCCGCCTGCGCGTCGGGCGCACCGCGCGGCCCGGGTACGAGGGCACTGTTCGCCGCGACGGCGTGTGTGACGTGGGCGGCGTCGTCGGCGACGAAGCCCAGCAGGGCCGACCCGCGCGTGTGCTGCCACGGCAGGCCCAGGAAGTAGAGCCCGCGGACCTCGGTGACGCCGCGGGAGTGAGCGATCCGGTCGTCGCGCAGCACACCGGGGACGTCGATCCAGGAGTGGTCGGGCCGGTGACCGGTCGCCCAGACGACGACGCCGACCTCCCGGCTGCTGCCGTCGGCGAACCGCACCGTGTGGCCGGCGGCGCCGGTCAGCCGCGGCCGGAAGCGGACGCCAGCCCGCTGCAGCCCGCGCCGGCTGGTGCCGATGAGGAACTCGCCGCGTGCCTGCATCCGGCGGCCGAGCCGGGATCCGGCAGGCACCCGCATGAGCCGCGACCGGGTCAGCCACCAGAACAGGTCCCTGCCGAGGAGCCGCTCCGGCAGGGACGGGTAGGCGGAGCCGACCGACAGCTCGACCGGCCGGGTCCGGGCCAGCTCCTCGGCGATCTGGAAGCCGGAGTTGCCGCCGCCGACGACCAGCGCCGGACCGTCGGGCAGCGCGTCGGGGCTGCGGTAGGCGTGGCTGTGCAGCTGGGTCACCGACGCGTCCAGCCCGGCAGCGAGCGGTGGGACGAACGGCGTCTGGAACGGTCCGGTGGCCACGATGACCTGCCGGGCGGTGAACGCGCGGTCGGCGGTGCTGAGCCGGAAGCCGGCGTCGGTGCGGTGCAGTCCGGTGACCCGCGTGCCCAGCTCGACCGGCAGGTCGAAGGCGTCGGCGTAGTGGCGGAGGTACTCGGCGACCGCCTCCGTGCCCGGGTACGTGCCGGGCGGCGCCGGGAACGGCAGGCCGGGGAGCGCGTCGTGCTCGGCCGGGGTGAACAGCCGCAGGGAGTCCCACCGCGTGCGCCACGTGTGCCCGAGTTCCCCTGCCGCTTCGAGGACCACGAACCGGAGCCCGTGCCGGCGCAGGTGCCACGCGGCGGCCAGGCCGGCCTGTCCCCCGCCCACGACGACGACGTCGAACGGCTCGACCGGGGCGGTCACGACGTCGTCGCCCGGTCGACCGTGAAGCTGAACATCATCCCGGAGTGCAGGTGCTCGGCGATGTGGCAGTGCGCCATCCACAGTCCGGGATTGGTGACGTCGAGGAGGATGTCGACGGTCTGTCCGGTCGGGATGAGCACGGTGTCCTTCCAGACCAGGTTGGGCTCCGGCACGCCGTCCCGGGTGAGGACGAGGAAGCGGCCGGCGCCGTGGATGTGGAACGGGTGGTGCATCGGGTGGTCGGAGTCCATCTCGTTGACCAGCCGGATCTTGACCCGTTGCCCGGCGGTGAAGCGCCAGTCGACGGGGAGCACGTCACGCCCCGTGGTGCGGTCGAGCAGCTTCCAGCGCATCGTCTCCGCGGTGGTGGCCCGGTTCGTCTCGGCCATCTCGTCCTCCCACTCGATCCCGTCGGCGGTCGAGGACCCGTGGTGGTGCGCGTGGCCCATGTCGTGGCCGTGCTCCACCCCCTGGCCGTGCCTCATGCCGTGGCCCGGAGTGGCGCCGGCCGGGGCCGTCGCCATCAGCTTCATGCCGCACTCCGGGCACCGCCCCGGCTCGTCGCTGACCACCTCCGGGTGCATCGGACAGGCGTAGATCGCCGGTCCGGCCGCCGCGGGCGCGCCCGGGTCGTCCATCTCGGCGACGATGGCGAGGGTCTTGTCCGGCGGCGCGGCCAGCCACCGCCCCAGCCCCGCACGCTCCTCGGCGAGTTCCGGCGCGGTGCGCAGCACCTCGAACTGGTCGGCCAGTGACGGCTCGGCGACCTCGCCGGTGACGGTGATCGCCGCCAGTCGGTGGGTCCGGTTCGGGGTGTGGTGCTCCAGCGCGAACTCCCCCGGCCGGTCGAACAGCACGTCGACGACACCGCGTTCGGACGGCGCCAGCACCACGTCGTCCACGAACTGCTCGTGCTCCACCCGGCCGCTGTCCCCGCCGACCAGCTTCATCCGGGCCCCCGGCACGGTGACCCGGAAGACGCGGCTGTTGGCGGTGTTGGTCAGCCACAGCCGGACGACCTCGCCGGTCCGGGCTCTGAACGCGGGAGCGGTCTCGCCGCCGGTGAGCATCACGTTGCCGTAGCGGCCCATCGCCGCGTAGTTGGTCTCGGTGCGGCTGAACGGGGCGATCACGCCGTCCTCGAGCAGCAGGTCGTCGAGGGTCAGCACGACGTCGCGGTGCGCCGGCGGCCAGTAGGCCGGCTCCGTCGGCTCGACCAGGATGCTGCCGTAGAGACCGAGCTCCTGGGTGACGTCCTCGCGGATGTGCGGGTGGTACCAGTACAGACCCGGATCGGGGAACTGGATGCGGTACGTGAACTCCCCGCCAGGGGGGATCGGCGCCTGGGTCTCGTGCGGCACGCCGTCGAAGCGGTTCTCCAGGCGCAGCCCGTGCCAGTGCACGGTGGTGTCCAGGTCGGTGCCGTTGGTGACGTGCACGACGACCTCCGAGCCCTGCCGGACTCTCAGCGTGGGGCCGGGGATCGAGCCGTTGTAGCCGAGCATCCGCACGGTGTGGTCGCCCAGCCGCTGGGCGACCGGACCGGGTCGCACGTGCAGTTCGTCGCCGTCGCCGAGCTCGATCACCTCGGGCCGCGTGGCCGCGGGCAGGTCGGTGACGTCGGTGGAGAAGACGGTGGTGTCCACGGGTGACCTCCTGGTCGGGTTGCTGAGACGGTCAGCGGTCCTGCACGGGCGTCGTACACCCGCGGTCGGTTCCCCCTGCTCCACGTGACGAAGGGCCGTTCCCGGATCCCGGAGCGCCGTCGAGCCTGCAACCAGGCACCACCGGACTGCACCGAGCCAAGGTCCTCCCACCCGTGGGGCCTTCGGCCCTCGTCGACCGCGCGCCCGACGAGCGCTCCGGGGCGGGTCAGCTCGGCGGCACGGGCGACCCGGTGCGCACGGCCCGCACCACGTCGTCGATGGCCCGCGCCGACAGGTCCGCACCGTGCTCCTCGTCGAGCAGGCCGGCGTGCGTCGCATCCACGGTGCGGTGGCTGCTGTTGGTCGACAGCGACGCCATGCGGTCGTGCGCGGCCGCCCACTCCGGATCGGCTGCGTGTCCGGCGGCGGTGAGGACCACCAGCGGCGTGCTGCCGAGGGTGGACAGTTCCCGGGCCTGGGCCAGCAGCGCGGGCAGGGTGCCGGCTTCGGCGACCGCGTTGCGTGCACCGCGGGGACTGACGGCGAACGCCTGGTACTGGCTCGCGGCCGGCTCGGGCAGGGCGGACCAGGAGGAGGTCGGCACCAGCCGCCCGATGCCCAGGCGGGCCAGGCTCGGCAGCACGGCGACCGCGCTGGGCGGACCGGCGTGTACCGCCCCCGTGCCGGTGGCCGCGTAGGGGCTGGTGGCGTCCAGCAGGACCATCCCGGCCACCTGCTCGGGGTGGCGGGCGGCGTAGGACATCGCGTGGTCGCCGCCGATCGAGTGCCCGACCAGCACGTACGGGCCCTCCTCACCGGCTCGGGCCAGCAGCGCGTGCAGATCGGCAGCCCCACCGTCGTGCTCGGAGGGCGCGTCGTCGCTCCAGCCCTGGCCGGCGCGGTCGTAGACGCACACCCGCGTGGTGCCGGCGACGGCCGGGGCGACCCGCGCCCAGTTGGCCGAGAACTCGCCGAGCCCGCTGGTCAGGACGACCGTGGGGCCGCCCGAGCCGGTGCAGTCCAGGTGCAGCCGGTAGCCGCCGACGTCGTAGAGCTGCCCGGGCATCGGGTGGGCGCGCTGGTCGGCGGCCAGCCCGACGGTCTCCACCGCACCCCCCACGGCCGCGGCGGCCATCAGCGCCACCACCGGGTAGATCAGCCGGCGGCCGCTCCCGGCGGCCAGCGATCGGCGCACCCGGCGGACCGTCCACACGGCGAGGGCGAGCAGCAGCGGTGGCCATGCCCAGCCGGCGGCGGTCAGCACCCGGTCGTCCGGGGCGGCCACGAGCAGCCAGAGCCCGGTCGCACCCAGGCCGGCGGCCGGGAGCCAGGCCCACCGCTGCGGCCGGGCGGTCACGCGGGCGGACGACACCGCCAGCACCGCCCAGCCGGTCGCGAACCCCAGCAGGGCCGCCCCGGTGATGACCGGCTCGGGCTCGCCGGCGAACACGACCAGGGTGAGGACGGCGGCCAGGGTTGCCCCGGTCACCAACGATCCGACGATGACCCGTCGGAGGGGACCGCGGCGGGGTGCGCGGCCGGCGGGGGGCACGGCAGCTGCGGCGGTCGGTGCGACGGTGGTCATCGTGCGGCCCTCCTGGTCGGCTGGGGTCGTCGGCTGGGTCGGCCAGGTCGTCGGCTGGGGCGCCCGACCCGGTGGTCTCGCCAGGTGCTCAGGAGACGAGGGGCAGGTCGGCCAGGATCGCCACGGCGATCAGCGCGGCGGCGACGACGTCGACGGCGGCACAGAACGGCGGCCACCAGCGGGTGCCCCTGACGAAGCCGGTGCGGTGCTGCCACAGGTCCTTTCCGCCGTGGCCGGCCAGGCCGGCGACGATCAGCCAGGGCGTCCCGGTCACCGCGGCCGCGGCGACGACCACGAACCCGGCCGCGACGCCCGACTCGACGGCGAGCACGTGCGGGCGCCCGTCGGCGACGGCGAAGCCGATGTAGACCGCCGCGATCAGGGGGAGGCCGAGGGCGTAGACGGTCGCGGGGTCCAGCCAGGAGAGGGCCAGCGGTGAGACGGCCTGGAGGACGCCGAAGACGACGCCCCACGCCACCGGGGTGCGCAGGCTGCGGCGACGGGTGCGGGCCTCGAGGGCGGTGGTGCGGAGGCTGTCCGTGGTCATGGCGCCGATGGTCTGCGTCGCCGCCGCGACGCGAAGGTGCCGAAGGTCATGGCCCGGGTCATCGTCTGGCACGGGCTGCGGGCCCCTCGGGCGCCGCCGCGACGACAGAGGGCTCGCCCCCGAGCTGGCCGGTCAGCCCGGGCCGATGGGGTGGCGGACGTCGTAGGCAGCCGAGAGCTTCCTGGGGACGACCATGCGCCACGCGTCGACGACGAGTTCACGGGCCTCGATCGGGTCCAGGGCAGCGAGGTCGGCGTGGACCCAGTGGAAACGCATGTCCGACGCCGTCGGCATCTGGAACGTGTGCGGCCGGCCCCGGACCAGCGCCTCCCGTTCCTCCTTGGGGAACGCGAACCCCATCACGCTCTCGTCCAGGGAGAACGCCACGTAGACGATCTGCCCGACGCGGAACTTCAGTCTGCCGCGGACGTACACCGGGTACGAGCGCTCCAGCTCGGAGCCCAGGTGCCGGACGTCCTCGATCACTGCCATGTCAGGACGCTCCTCCCGCCTCGTCCACACGGGTTCGACCGCGACGGCCGGCCGGAGTCATCGGTGGTCGCGATCGCAGGGCACGTCCGCCCCCGGCTGGGACCCGACCGCGTCCCCCCCGGTCAGTCCGGCGGCGCCGGCCCGGCCGGCTGCACCTGCGCCCTCTCCCCGATGCCGATGCGGGAACCCAGCCGACGGCCCGCCTCCGGCACTCGCTCCCAGGGCACCAGGGACAGGATCGCCACGCAGTGCGGGAGGAAGATGATCATCACCCCGGCGAACGTCATCAGGTGGAACCCGAGGAGGAAGGCGGCCAAGGCCACCCGGGCACGGTCCGAGCGCACGAGCAGCATCAGCGGTGCGGCGAACTCGAGGACCAGCATCACCCACTGCGCCGCGAGGAGCAGGCCGGGGACCTCGAGGGTCCAGGTGGCCAGGTCCGTGCCGCGGCGGAGCACCGCCCAGGCCAGGGTCGAGCCGCTGGCCCAGTCCCAGCCGCCGAAGCGCATCTTCGCCCAGGCGGCGAGGAAGTAGGTGAGCATGACGGCGAGCAGCACCACGGCCATCGCCCAGCCGGCTGCCTCGGACGGGCGCCGGTCCCGCCAGCGGGCCCGGCCGATCGTGGGCAGGACCGCGAGGGCGACGAGGAAGGCGAACCGGTCGTGGTCCACCTTCCCGTAGCTCATCGCGATGACCATCCACTCGAAGTACAGGAGGAACACCGCCGTCCCCAGCAGGCGGGGCGCCCGGCCGGTGGCCGCCGCCACCGCCGCGGCCACCAGCGCCCACTGGACGACGTGCACGACCGTGGAGGTGGGCGTGGGGAGAGGCAGCCACTGCCCGACGAGGACGGGCTGGTAGTACTCGGTCGGGACGGCGGCGTGCGCCCGCACCCACGCCGTGGTCAGGAAGACGTCGACCGGGATGAACAGGTAGGCGATGGTCCGGAAGACCGCGATCCGCGCCAGCGGCACCGGCTCCGGCCACCGGGACCACCGGCCCCGGCCGGGCGCTCCCGGGACAGCAGACCCACCCCCGGCCGTCCCCGTCGACGCGCTCACGGTGCCCCTTCCACGTCCTGCTCGATGAGCACCCGCTCGGTGACCCCGGTGGGTTCGCCGTCGACCAGGTCGGTCCGGCGCTGCACCACCTGCACCCGGACCACGGGCTCCGCGTCGGGATGCCGGTCGGCGTAGGCCTGCGCGAGGAGCTCGAGCAGCTCGGGCGCTCCGGCCAGGCGCGGCAGTTGCCCCTCGAACTCGGCGCGGCGCAGGCCGACGGCTCCTCCCGAGAGGCGGACCTCCTCACCGGCGGCGGTGAACCCGACGACCCGGGTGGAGTCCACCTGCCCGTCGGGATCGGCCCGGCCCGAGTACATGCTGAAGGGGCCCACCGGGAACCAGGAGTCGTCGCCGACCAGGCTCCCGCCGACGGTCAGCGCGAGCACCACCACGGTGGCCGCCAGCCGCGACCGTCGACCGGCGGGGCTCAGGCGCAGGACCTCGGTCGACGCCGGATCGACGGGACTGGGCCTCGACGGCACGCGTGCATCCTAGGAGCGGCGCGTCCGGCAGCGTCCGGCTGGGTGGGGCGGGAGCAGGACCGCCGGGGCCGTCGTCCGCTGTCGGTGCCGACGGGGAGGATCCGACCGTGGCTACCTTCTTCCTCCCGCGGGCCAGCGACGACGAGCAGGCGGAGCGGCTCTACGACGCCCTCGCCGAGTTCGCCGGGTGCGAGCCCGCCCCTCCCGGGCAGCGCGTCCAGTCGATCGCCTTCACGCAGGACGGCGCGGAGTGGGTCGCCGAGGTCGGAGAGGCGCTGAGCGGCCGGCGGACGACGCGGCAGCTGCGCCGCGGCGAGGTCCTCGAACGCACCGAGGAGCTCGGGTCGACGTCCCGGGTGCTCGCCATCTACCCGGGCTCGCCCTTCGTCGTGGTGACCGACGCCCAGCCGATCACCGGTACGCCGTCGGAGTGGGCCAACCCCTTCCTCGCCCAGGCCGACCGGGTCACCTGGTTCGACGCCGGGTGAGCCGCCCGCGGTCAGGCACCGCGCCGCGGCCCGAGGGGCGGTCGGCGCCGGGGCGACGGAAGATTCGGCGTGCCCATCGACCACATCGCCACCTATGCCGCCGGTCCGGACGACGTGCTCGCCGTCCTCACCGACGAGGCGTTCCTCCGTGACTACGCCCAGGCCCTGGGCGCCCGGCTCGAGGGCATCGAGACCGCGACGGTCGACGGCGCGCCCCAGACGACGGTGCGGCTGCTGGCCCCGACGACGGGGGTGCCGGCGGTGTTCAGCCGGTTCGTCGGCCGCGAGGTGGCGGTCGTCGACCGGCGGACGTGGACGGCGGCCGACGGCGACAGCGGTCACCACGGTGTCCTGCAGGTCAGCGCGCAGGTCTTCGGTCGCACCGCGGTCATCCGCGGCGAGCGTCGCCTCGCGGTGGCCGGCGACGGCACCCGGTCCACCGTGACCGGTGAGGCGGAGGTCGACGCGCCCTTCATCGGCCGCCAGGTCGAGGGTGCGGTCCGTGAGCTGGCGCTGGTGGTCCTGCGCCGCGAGGACGACGTGCTGCGGCGCTGGCTGGGCGACCCGAGCTAGCCGCCCGGTCAGCCGACCGGCGTCCGGCCGGTCAGGGAGCCAGCGGTCCCCAGTGGCCGACCGTGGCCCAGGTGCCGGAGCGCTGCTCCTCGAGTCGGTACTCGGCGGCCGCGGGCGGGTCGGTCATGCGGTGCCGGGTGACCTCCTCCACGGCCAGCTCCTCGGCGGTCCGGGCGTCGCCGGCCTCCCACTCCTGCAGCACGACACCGTCGTTGGTCGACAAGCGGTAGTTGGGCATGGCCGGACCCTAGGAGGGCGCGGCCGCACCGGCGAGGCGACCGGACCCGGCTCCCTCCGGTGCTCACCGGCGGCCTCTCGGCGTACCGTCCGCCCATGACCACGGAGGCCGCCGCCGCGGACCGCCTGGTGGGCGGGCGCTACGCACTGCGCGAGGTGCTCGGCCGGGGCGGCATGGGCGTCGTCTGGCTGGCGACCGACCAGAAGCTGCAGCGGCTGGTCGCGATCAAGGAGATCAGCTACCCGCTGCACCTCACCGACAGCGAGCGCCAGGTGCTGCGCGAGCGGACGTTGCGCGAGGCCCGCACCGCCGCCCGGCTCGACCACCCCTCCGTGACCACGGTGTACGACGTGGTCGAGGAGGACGGCCGTCCCTGGCTGGTGATGGAGCACGTCGAGTCACGCAGCCTGCAGCAGCTGGTCGACGCGCAGGGTCCGCTGCCGTGGGCCGCGGTCGCCCGCATCGGGCTGGACGTGCTGGCCGGCCTGGAGGCGGCTCACCAGGCCGGGATCGTGCACCGCGACGTCAAGCCGGCCAACGTGCTGGTCGCCCCGGACGGGCGGGCCTGCCTCACCGACTTCGGCATCGCGACCGCCACCGGCGACTCGGCGATCACCACGACCGGCGCCATCATCGGGTCGCCGTCCTACATGGCACCCGAGCGCGCCAACGGGTACTCGCCCCAGCCGCCGGTCGACCTGTGGTCGCTGGGCGCGACGCTGTACACCGCCGTGGAGGGGCACCTCGCCTTCGCCCGGGGCGAGCCGATGGCCACCCTCATGGCCGTGGTCACCGAGGACCCCGAACCGGCCCGCCTCGCCGGCCCGCTCGAGCCGGTCCTCCGGGGCCTGCTGACCAAGGACCCCGCCCAGCGCCTGACCGTCGAGCAGGCGCGGCAGCAGCTGCAGGCCGTCCTGTCCGGGGCCGTCCCCCCGCCCTGGACCCCGCCGGTCGACGTGCCCGCCCCTCCGGTCCCCGCCGAGCCGGCGCCGGACGGCGGCCGGGTCGAGCGGTTCGACGCCGCCGACCTGCGCGCGCTCGCCTCCGCGTCCAAGCACGCCCTCGGGACCGTGGCCCGCGACGCCCGCGACCAGGCCCGCCACCTCGCCGACCGGCGGCGTGAGCGCAAGGGCGTCGGCCCCGAACGGGCGCCGGCGCGGACCTCGGCGTCCGGAAGGGTCCCGGCGTCAGGAGGGGCGCCCGTCCCACATCGCCGGTGGCGGTTCAAGCGCCGCTGGGTGGTCGTCCCCGTGCTCCTGACGCTGCTGCTCGTCCTGGCCGTCGTCGGCGGCCTCGTGGCGGTGGCGGGGGCCGCGTTCGGCTGGTTCTGACCGGCCGCGCCCGGGCGGCGCCGGCGGTTCTGGGGCAGGCTCGCAGGATGACGACGCCCGAGCCGGAGAGCCCTGAGCCCCGCGACATCGCCCTCGAGATGGCGACCCCCGAGCAGGCGGCCGACCTCGAGGGAGAGAGTGAGCCGGAGGACCGTCCCGCCTCCCCCTCCTGACAGCCATGGACCGCCCGCATGCTGGGTAGCGGGCCGTCATGCGCAGCCGTGACCTCCTCCTGTACGCCTACGACCAGGTCCGCGAGACCCTCGCCGGCACCCTCGAGGGCCTCGCTCCCGACGCCCTGGAGCGTCGAGCCGCACCCGACACCAACCCGATCGGCTGGCTGGTCTGGCACCTGCTCCGGGTGCAGGACGACCACGTCGCGGACGTCGCCGGCACCGAGCAGGTGTGGACGGCGCAGGGCTTCGCCGGCCGGTTCGCGCTGCCCCTGGACGACGCGGCCACCGGCTACGGCATGAGCAGCGAGGAGGTGGCCGCCGTCCGGGTGCCGTCGGCCGAGCTGCTGCTCGAGTACTCCGAGGCGGTGCACGCCCGGACGGCGGAGTTCCTGCGCGGCCTGTCCGACGACGACCTGGACCGGGTGGTCGACCGGCGGTGGGATCCGCCGGTCACCCTCGGCGTCCGCCTGGTCAGCGTGCTGTCCGACGACCTCCAGCACCTGGGGCAGGCCGCGTACCTGCGCGGGCTGCTCGGCGCCTGAGTCAGCGGCCGGCGGCCAGCCGCGCCGGTTCGATCCGGCGACCGGCGACGTAGTAGAGCGTCGTGCCGGTGGGGACCGGGGTGTCCCACGGCGGGCTGACCACCAACCCGCCGTCGGAGCGGACGGCCAGCAGCGTGGCTCCGAACGACCGCCCGAACCAGGTCTGGCACTCGCCGAACGTGGCGTGCGGGAAGCCGGGGGGAACGCGGGTCGAGTACGTGTTGCCGTGCCCGCCGCTGGTCATCAGGTCGTTGTAGACCTGCGCGATCCCGGGGTCGTTGGCCTCCTCGGTCAGCAGGTACGGCATGTGCCACTGGACCGCCTGCACGCCCTCGTGGACGTAGCGCAGGGTGCTCAGCCGGCCGAGGTCGCGCAGCGCGGCGACCAGGTGGATGCCCGGGTTGGCGTGCGTGACGGCCAGCGCGACCGCCAGCGTCTCGTTGTCGTCGCGGGCGTCGACGACCGCCGTCCGGGCGCGTCCCACGCAGGCGCGGGTCATCACGTCCTCGGAGCCGAGGTCCCCGCGGACGAAGTGCACGGCAGGCAGCTCGGGGAGCGGGTCCTCCGGGACGTCGTCCCAGGCGCACAGCACCACCTGGACGCGCTCCTCGGCGGTCAGTTCCGCGACGATGCGCGCGGTGCGGCCCGGCGTGTAGCCGAGCAGGACGACGTGGTCGGCGAGGTCCAGCGTGACCAGTCCCCTCAGTCTCTTGCCCTTGACCGACTGCAGGGCGGCGGCCAGCGAGGTGAACAGCAGGGTGAGCGTGACGATGCCGCCGACGACCACGTAGAGGCCGACCAGCCGGCCGCCCGTCGACGTCGGGAAGACGTCGCCGTACCCCACCGTCGCGGACGTGATGACGAAGTACCACCAGTACGTGCCCGGCGCGGCGATCTCGCTGTCGGCCGGCTCCAGCAGGGCCATGGCCAGCCAGCTGGAGAGGAAGACGAAGACGGCGACCGCCAGGGGCAGCCGCCACCCACTGAGCCGCAGGCGGACCACACGCAGCAGACGTGCGATGAGGAACGGCACCCGACCTCCCTGACGGCGACCGGGGGACGGTAGCGCTCACCGCTCCGCCGGTCACCGCGGGGACCGACGGGCGGCGCGCCGAGTGCCGTCGTACCGTCCGCCGGGTGACCAGTCCCGACTTCTACGCCCTGGACGACCTCCTCGAGCCGGAGGAGATCGAGCTGCGCGACCGGGTCCGCGCCTTCTGCGAGCGGGAGGTCACCCCACGGATCAACGACTACTGGGAGCGGGCGGAGTTCCCGTTCGAGCTGGTGCCGAAGATCGCCGAGCTGGGCATCTCCGGCGGGACGGTGCAGGGGTACGGCTCCCCCGGCATGAGCGCCGTCACGGCCGGGCTGGTGGCCGCCGAGTGGGCGCGCGCCGACGGCAGCATCGGCACCTTCTACGGCGTGCACAGCTTCCTGGCCATGCAGTCCATCGCGCTCCTGGGCGACGAGGAGCAACGCCGGCGGTGGCTCCCGGCCATGGCCCGCATGGAGAAGATCGGCGCGTTCGGCCTCACCGAGCCCCAGCACGGCTCGGACGCGGTGGCGCTGGAGACCCGGGCCCGGCGGGACGGCGACTCCTACGTGCTGACGGGGGCGAAGAAGTGGATCGGCAACGGCTCCATCGCCGACCACGTGCTGGTCTGGGCGCGCGGCGAGGACGGTCAGGTGGGCGGATACGTCGTCGACAAGGGGACCCCGGGCTACCAGGCGACGGTGATGACGGGCAAGACGGCGCTGCGGGCGGTGTGGCAGGCGGAGATCACGCTGACCGACGTCCGGGTGCCGGTGGAGAACAAGCTGGCCAACTGCTCCTCGTTCCGGGACGTCTCCCAGGTGCTCGACCGGACCCGGTACACCGTCGCCTGGCGGGCACTGGGCCTGGCCACGGCGTCCTACGAACTGGCCCTCGCGCACGCGCTGCGCCGCGAGCAGTTCGGCCAGCCGATCGCCGGCTACCAGCTGGTCCAGGACAAGCTGGCCCGCATGCTGGCCGAGATCACCTCGATGCAGCTGATGTGCTGGCGACTGTCGAAGCTGGCCGACGCCGGCCGGATGACGGCGGCCATGGCCTCCCTGGCGAAGATGAACCACGCGGCCAAGGCCCGGGCGATCGTCGCCGACGCACGGGACATCCTGGGCGGCGACGGCATCCTGCTGCAGAACCACGTCGCGCGGCACCACGCCGACATGGAGGCGGTGTTCACCTTCGAGGGCACCGACTCGGTGCAGGCCCTGATCGTCGGGCGGGAGATCACCGGGCTGTCCGCGATCAGCGGACGGCGCCCCCAGCAGTGACCGCGGTCGGCGAGCGCCTCAGCCGGCGCGGCTGAGCGGCTGGGCGACCGAGGTCAGCCGGCCACACTCGGGGCAGGCGGTGCGCCCGGCGCCGACCCGCTCCCACTTCTGCGATCCCCACACCTGCACGATGGCCCCGCACACGGCCAGCTCGACCTCCCCGTCCAGCTCGGCGGGCGGCCGGTGCGCCTCCACCGCGTGCCACGGGTGGCGCTGTTCGGTGGGCCTGCCCGGTGACCAGCGGTCCGGTCGGGCGAACCCCACGGCATAGGACTCCACGCCTCCCTTGTGCCCCAGTTCACAAGCCCGAAACAACCCGACCGGGCGAACCGGACGATGCCGGACCGGGGTGTGCCGCCCGCGCCGGGAGGGCACACCAGGGGTGCCCGTCGAGGATGGAGGCGACCGTGACCCAGACCGAGGACCAGCGTGACGTCGTGGACCTGCTCAGCGCCGATCACCGCGAGTTCGACCGCGTCTTCACCGAGCTCGAGACGCTGGTCGGGCAGACCGGCCCCGACGCCCTGCGGCGCAAGCGGGAGCTCGTGGACGAGGTGACCATCGGCATCGTCAAGCACTCCGTCGCCGAGGAGACGCAGGTCTACCCCCGGGTGGAGAAGCAGGTGGACGAGACGGAGGCCGAGCGCTCCAAGCACGAGCACGCCGAGGCCGAGGAGACAATGAAGCGGCTCGAACGCATGGACCCCGGCGACCCCGGCTTCGACACCGAGGTGCTGACCCTCGTCCGGGAGATCAGGGAGCACGTCGAGCACGAGGAGGGCCGGATGTTCGCCGAACTGCGGGCCACCTTCGACCGGGACGAGCTGGTGCGGATGGCGGAGGCCGTGCAGCGGGTCAAGGCGATCGCACCGACCCGGGCGCACCCGATGACGCCCAACGAGGCCGGCGTCCGGACCGTGCTCGGCCCGGTCGCCAGCCTCCTCGACCACCTGCGCGACGCGGTCAGCGGGCGGGGGAAGACGGCCGGCTGACGCGCCGGGCCGACCGGCCGCGCTACCGTCGGGGGGCGACGTCCGGGGAGGAGCAACGCCGGTGGAACCTGTCAGCCTGCTGGTCGGCGCGGCGCTGCTCGCGTTCGGTTTCCTGGGCGGCCGGCTGAGTCGTCGCCGGCCGAAGCCGCCCCCGGCGCCGCCGGCTCCGCTGTGCGGCTGCGGGCACACGCTCAGCCAGCACGACACCGAGACCAACACCTGCTACGCCGAACTGCGACGGGACACCTACGACAAGCGCGGCCGCTGGTCGGGGCACGCCTGGGTGCCCTGCACCTGCCGCCAATACGTCGGTCCCCGCCCGATCGACGAGGTGTTCATGCCGCGCCTGCTGCCGCCGGCCACCGACTGAGCGAGGCGGTCAGTCCCCCGGCTGGACGGCGGCCAGTGCCGTGACCAGCGCCTGCACCCGCTCGGCGCCCAGCGTCGCGGCGAACGCCGACTCGTGGGCCCGGACCAGGCCCTCCAGCCGCAGGAGCCGGCTCCGCCCGCGCGCCGAGAGGTGGACGCGGACCCGCCGTCCGTCCCCCGGGTCGGGCAGCCGGTAGGCAGCCGCGGTGTCGACCAGCCCGTCGACCAGCCGCGTCACCGTCGGCGCCGGAAGGGAGAGCGCAGCGCCCAGCTCCCCCATCGACCGCCCGGGGCTGGCCGCCAGGCAGCGCATCACCCGGTAGCCGTCCAGCGTGGCGCCGTCCTCGGCGAGCACCGCTCCGACACCGCGCGCGACCCGCCGCTGGGCGACGGTCAGCAGCTCCACCAGGGTGACGTCGGGAACCGCCGCCACCCGGTCTGCCTGCTGCTCGACAGCCATGGCCGCACCATACTCAGCGGGTGCCCGACCCGACCGGTCCCGTGGAGGGGTGGGCGGCCGCCCTCACCCCCCGCCGCCCGGACGTCGTCCGGATCGGCCTGGCCGTGCCGCTCTCCGGCCCCCTGGCACTGACCGCTCCGTCGGCCCTGGACCTCGCCGCGCTCGCGGCCGACGAGACCAACACCGGGGGCGGGGTCCGGGGGCGGGCCGTGGAGCTGGTGACCATCGACTCCGGCCGGCCGCCGGCGGTGGTCGCCGCGGAGGCCGCCGCCCTGCACGAGGCGGGCGCCTTCGACGTCCTCGTCGGCTACCACACCAGCGACGTCCACCGTGCGCTCGAGACGGCCCTCGCCGGCCGGGTGCGCTACGTCTTCACCCCGCCGCACGAGGGCGGCGGACGACGCCCCGGCGTCCTGCGCACCGGCCCGTCCCCGCGGCACCAGCACGCCGCCGCCCTCGCCTGGCTGGTCGGCCACCGCCACGCCCGGCGCTGGGTGCTGGTCGGCAACGACTACGTCTGGCCGCAGGCGGTGCACCGCGCCGCCGCGTCGGTCCTGCACGGGCTGGGCGCGGAGGTCGTCGGCGAGATGCTCGTGCCGTTCGGTCCGAGCGACCCCGGCCGGATGCTGGACCTGGTGCGGCGCTCCCGTGCGGACGCCGTCCTGCTGAGCCTGGTGGGCCGGGACCTGGTGGCGTTCAACCGCGAGTTCGCCCGTGCGGGCCTGGACCGCCGGGTGGCGCGGCTGTCCGGCGCGCTGGAGGAGAACGGCCTGTACGCGATCGGCGGGGACCGGACCGGGGAGCTGTTCGCCAGCATGCCGTCCTTCGCCGCGCTCGACGGCGCCGCCGACGAGAGCCAACTGGCCCTCCAGGAGCGGCACGCGCGGCGCGCCGGGCCGACGGCGCCGGTGGTGTGCGCCTACGCCCGCGGGGTCTACGACGGGGTCCGCCTGGCCGCCACCCTCACCGGCCCCGGCCGCGGCCGCGTGGCCCGGCCGGCGGCGCAACCACCACGCCTCGCGCGAGCCGACGGACTGGCCTTCCACGAGGTGCCCACCGCCTGACGGCATTTGCTTCCATCTGGAAACACCGCGGCCTACTCTCTCCCCGCCCGGCCCGCGAGCCGGAGGAAGAGGAGTGGCCGTGAGCGACCCCCGTACCACCCACAGCACGACCGGTGACCCCGGCGGTCCCGTCCACGCGACCGGCGACCCGGGCGTGGAGGAGTTCGGCTACCGCCAGGAGCTCAAGCGGTCGCTGACCTTCACCGATCTGCTGGTCTACGGCCTGATCTTCATGGTCCCGATCGCGCCGTTCGGCATCTTCGGCGGCGTCTTCCAGGCCTCCGGGGGCATGGTGGCGCTGGCCTACGCCGTCGGCGGGCTGGCGATGGCCTTCACCGCGGCGTCCTACTCGCAGATGTCGCGGGCGTTCCCGATGGCCGGGTCGGTCTACACCTACGCCGGCCGCGGCATCGCCCAGCCGGTCGGCTTCATCGCCGGCTGGATGATCCTGCTCGACTACGTGCTGGTGCCCGCACTGCTCTACCTCATCGCCGCGATCGCGATGAACTCGATCGTCACCTCGGTGCCGGTCCTCGTCTGGCTGATCGCCTTCGTCGTCCTCAACACCGTCGTCAACTACTTCGGCATCGAGTTCACCGCGCGGGTGAACAAGGTCATGCTGGTCGCCGAGCTGATCGTGCTCGCCATCTTCCTGGTCATCGGCGTGGTGGCGCTGGCCTCCGGGGAGGGCCGCGGCTTCGACTTCTCGCCGATCTACGACGCTGACACCTTCTCGCTGGAGCTCGTCTTCGGCGCCGTCTCCATCGCGGTGCTGAGCTTCCTCGGGTTCGACGGGATCTCGACCCTCGCCGAGGAGAACCGGGACTCGGCCCGCTCGATCGGCAAGGCCATGATCGCCGCGCTGGCGCTGGCCGGGACGCTGTTCATCGTCCAGACCTGGATCGCCGCCCTGCTGGTGCCCGACCCGGACACCCTCATCGCCGAGGGCGACGCCGCCGGGACGGCGTTCTACGACGCGGCGGCGGTCGCCGGCGGGGAGTGGCTCTCCACGCTCACCGCGGTGGCCACGGCGGTGGCGTGGGGCTTCGCCAACTCGCTGGTGGCCCAGGCGGCCACCTCCCGGCTGCTGTTCGCCATGGCCCGTGACCGCCAGCTGCCCGGCTTCCTCGCCCAGGTGCACCCGGTCCGTCGGGTCCCGGTCAACGCCACCTTCCTGGTCGCCCTCGTCTCGCTGGTGCTCGGCTGGTACATGACCACCCGAGACGACGGCATCACGTTGCTGTCCACCCTGGTGAACTTCGGCGCCCTGTCGGCCTTCCTCCTGCTGCACGTCTCCGTCGTCGTGCACTACGTGGTGCGCCGGAAGAGCCGGAACTGGTGGCTGCACCTCGTCGTCCCGGTGCTCGGGTTCGCGATCCTGGCCTACGTCGTCTACAACGCCGACGTCGCCGCCCAGGAGCTCGGCTTCGTGTGGCTGGGGATCGGCGTGCTCCTGCTGGCCTTCCTGGTGGCCACGGGCCGCAAGCCGGAGCTGCGCGGCGAGGAGCGACCGTGACGGCGTCCCTCGAGGTCGTCACCCTGGAGCCGGCGGCCGACCAGCTGCGGTACACCTTCGGTGGCGGCGAGCCGCTGCTCACCGTGGCGCCCGGCACGGTCGTGGAGCTGACCACGGAGGACTGCTTCGGCGGTGCGGTGCGGGGCGTCGACGACCTGCCCAGCCGGGTGTGCGAGTTCCCCTACCTCAACCCGGTCACCGGGCCGATCGCCGTCGAGGGCGCCGAGCCCGGGGACACCCTCGCCGTGCACCTCGTGGAGATGGCACCGGTGCGTGACTGGGCGGTGTCGACGACGTTCCCGCACTTCGGCGCGCTGACCACCACGCACTCGACCGCGATGCTGCACGAGGCGCTCGAGGAGCTGGTCTGGGTCTACGAGGTGGACCGGGAGCGGGGCACCTGCCTGTTCCGGCCGCGTCGGGGCGGCCCCGAGGTGGAGCTCCCGCTCGACCCGATGCACGGCACCATCGGCGTCGCGCCGGCCGGCGGGGAGGTGTTCGCCAGCATCACCCCCGGCGCGCACGGCGGGAACATGGACACCCCCGAGGCCCGGGCCGGGACGACGCTGTACTTCGGCGTCAACGTCGCGGGCGGGCAGCTCTCCCTGGGTGACGGGCACTGCCGTCAGGGCGAGGGCGAGGTCTGCGGCACCGCCGTCGAGGCCGCGATGCGCACGGTCGTCGTCGTCGACCTGGTCAAGGGCGGAGCACCGGCCTGGCCGCGGCTGGAGAGCGACGAGTTCCTCATGTCCACGGGCTCGGTCCGGCCGCTGGAGGACGCCTTCCGCGTCAGCCAGCACGACCTGGTGACCTGGGCGGCGCAGCTGACCGGCTGGGACCCGCTCGACGCCTACCAGCTGGTCAGCCAGGCCGGGCTGGCGCCGGCGGGCAACGTCGTCGACACGAACTACACGATGGTCGCCAAGCTGCCCAAGCGGTACCTCGGCGGCGCCGTCGCCGTCGACGGGGTGCACGACCGGCTGCGGGAGACCGCCGCCGCCTATCTCGGCTCGCGCTGAGGCCCGGCGGGGAGCTCCGGCTCCCCGCCGGGTGCGTCGGGTCGCGGTACGTGGACACCGTCCGCGCCGCCGTCCCGAGGGGGCCCGGGCCGGTGCACCCTGGGTGCGTGCCCGAGGTGCCGCCCGAGATCGCCGAGCTAGCCGCCCGCCTCGCGACCGTGCCCGGCGTCGTCGGCGTGACCCTCGGCGGCAGCCGCGCGCGCGGCGACCACACGGCCGACTCCGACACCGACCTCGGCCTGTACTACCGCCCGCCGCTGGACACCGGCGCCCTGGGCACGCTGGCCCGGGAGGTGTCCGGCCCCGGAGCCACGGTGACCCGGCCCGGTGAGTGGGGCCCCTGGGTGGACGGCGGCGCCTGGCTGCGGATCGGCGGCCGGGCGGTGGACTGGATCTACCGGGACGTCGACCGGGTCGCCGCGGCCGGGCGGGACGCTCGCGCGGGGCGGGTCGCCTTCCACGCCCAGGTCGGCCACCCGCTGGGCTTCCTCGACGCCGCCTACGCCGGGGAGCTGGCCCTGGGCGTGGTCCTGGCCGACCCCTCGGGAGAGCTCGCCGCGCTCCGGCGCCAGGTGGCCGACCACCCGCCGGCGCTCGGCGCGGCGCTGGTGGCCCGCCTCGAGGAGGCCCGGTTCTGCGTCACGATCGCCGGGAAGGGCGCCGCCCGCGGCGACACCGCCTACGTCGCCGGCTGCCTGTTCCGCGCGGTCGGCCTGTCCGCCGCCGCGCTGCACGGCCGGGCCGGGCGGTGGCTGGTCACCGAGAAGGGCGCGGTCGCCGCGGCCGGCCGGCTGCCGGGGGCCCCGCCGGGCTTCGCCGGCCGCGCGCAGGCCGTCCTCGCCGCCCTGGGCACGGACGCCGCGACGCTGCGGGGTGCCGTCGCGGCCGCGGGTGACCTCGTGGCCGAGGTGTCGAGCGCCTGCGCGGCCGGTCGCGACCTCAGTCCCGGCCCTCGATCGCCGCGGTGACCTCGGCGTCGGTGGGGTTGCGCAGCAGCTCGCCGCGCCGCCACACCACGACCGGGAGGTCCGCCTCCGCCACGCCCAGCTCGGCCAGGAGCGCGGCGTCGTCCACGCTGCCGTCGAGGTCGACGAAGGCGGCCGTGAGCCGGCGTGCGCTGGCGTACTGCTGCAACCGCCGGCTGTCCGGCGATCCCGCCCGGCCCACGATGCGGAGGTCGGCGGCCAGCTCCAGGAGCATCGACCGGCGGACGAGGAAGGCCCGGAGCACCAGTTCCTTCAGCGCCCGGTCGGAGCGGAAGACGTCGTGCATCCGGTCGTCGGGGACGCGGATGACCTCACCGGGCCGGATGACCAGCGCGGTGAGCGACACCGGGTCGTCGCTGAACAGGTCGAGCTCACCCAGGAACCGCCGCTGCCCGTGCACGGAGATCACCCGTTGGTCGGCGCGGCCGTGGTCCTCGACGATCGCCACCGCGCCCGAGAGGACCACGTGGAAGTCGTAGCCGGGGTCGCCCTCGCGGAAGAGGGTGTCGCCGGGTTCGCACCGCCGCCGCGACCCGTGCCGTTCCAGCAGGGCCAGCTGCTCGTCGGTCAGCCGCGGGAAGGCGCCGTCCCGGTCGGGCGTCTCGGGCAGGTCGGCCGGCACGGTGGCCGCCGCGTCGACGGCGGCGCGCTGGTCGGCACCGCGCCGGGGTCCGAGCATCGGCAGGGCCCGCCCGGCCGCGCCGTCGTCCGCCGGGGACGGCCGCCGGGGCCAGTCGCCGTCCCCGTCGGCGGTGGCGAGCAGCTCGGCGGCCAACGTGTCGGCGTCGTAGGGGCCGGTGTGCCGGCGCCCGCCGATGAAGAACGTCGGGGTGCCCTCGACCCCACTGGCCTCGGCGGAGTCGACGTCCTCCTGCACGCGCCGGGCGTACCGGCTGGAGCCGAGGTCACGGGCGAACCGCTGCACGTCCAGCCCGACCGCCGCGGCGTGCTCGAGCAGGTCCTGCGGCAGCAGCCGGTCCTGCGCGCTGAACAGCCGGTCGTGCATCTCCCAGAACCGACCCTGCGCGGCCGCCGCCTCGGCGGCCTCGGCGGCGAGCTCGGCGTGCGGGTGCACGTCGACCAGCGGCACGTGCCGGAAGACGTAGCGGAGCCGGTCACCGAACCGCTCGCGCAGCTCCTCGACGGCGCCGGTGGCCCGGCCGCAGAAGGGGCACTCGAAGTCGCCGTACTCGACGAGCGTCAGCGGTGCGTCGACCGGCCCGCGGACGTGGTCGCGCGACGGGTCCACCGGCGGGTCGAGCAGCACCGACCGGCCCGCCGCGTCCGCCGGCCGCCGGCGGTCGGCCAGCCGGAACAGCGCCCAGCCCAGCAGCGCGGCCAGCACCGACGCCGCGAGGACACCGACCCGCGCCTGGTCGGCCAGCCGCTCGTCGCCGTCGAAGGCGAGGTCGACGATGAACAGCGAGATCGTGAACCCGATGCCCGACAACGCGGCGCCGCCGGCCAGCTGCAGACCGCCCAGGCCCGGCGCCAGCTCACCGAGGCGCAGCCGCACCGCCAGGCCGGTGCCGATCAGGATGCCCGCGAGCTTGCCGAGGACGAGTCCGGCGACCACACCGATCGTGACCGGGGAGGTCAGCGCCGCCCGCAGGGTCTCACCGGTCAGCGCGACGCCGGCGTTGGCCAGGGCGAAGACCGGCACGATCACGTAGCTGGTCCACGGCTGCCAGAGCTGCTGCAGCCGCTCGCTGGCCGACACCGACCGGTCGATGCTCAGCCGGGCCGCCCGCGCGAACGCCGGGTTCGGTGACTGCTGGTAGGCGCGGGTCCGCCGGGCGGCGTCCTCGACCTCCTCCCGGCGCGCCGGGTAGGCGGGGGTGAACAGCGCGATCACCACACCGGCCAGGGTCGGGTGCACGCCGGAGGCGTACATCGCCACCCAGACCGCCAGCGCGAGCACCAGGTAGGCCGGCCCGCGCCAGACCCGCAGGTACCGCAGGCCGATCATCAGACCCAACCCCAGGACGGCCAGCGCCAGGGGGCCGAGGGCGAGGTCCTCGGTGTAGAAGAGCGCGATGACGGTGAGCGCCCCGACGTCGTCGGCGATGGCCAGCGTCAGCAGGAACACCCGCAGCTGGGCCGGGCAGGCCGGCCCGACCAGGGCCAGCACGCCGAGCAGGAACGCGGTGTCGGTGGAGATGACCACGCCCCAGGCCGACACCGCCTCGCTGTCGAGGGTGAACGCGACGTAGACCAGCGCCGGCACCGCCAGCCCGGTGACCGCGGCCAGCGCCGGCACCGCGGCCCGCCGCCGGTCGGTGAGCTCCCCCATCACCAGCTCGCGCTTGACGTCCAGCCCGACGACGAAGAAGAAGAAGACCATCAGGCCGTCGTTGACCCAGTGCTGCAGGTCCAGCGCCAGCTCCGTGCCGCCCACCCGGACGGCGAACTCGGTGTGCCAGAAGGCGTCGTAGCCGGCACCGAACGGGGAGTTCACCCACAGCAGCGCGACCACGGTGGCGACCAGCAGCAGACCCGCGCTGCCGGCCTCGGTGCGCAGCCGCCGGCGCAGCGGGGCCACCCGGGCCAGGAGCCCGCCGCGACCTCCCGGGGCGGACTGGCGGTCGGCGGTGACGGTCACCGGCCGGTCTCCCCGCCACCGGCCGGGTGCAGCTGCGGGCCGGTCACGCCGCAGTGCGGGCACTCCTCGAGGTGCAGGCGGCGGGGCAGTTCCTCGGCCGCCAGCGGGCGCCGCACGTACGCGAGGGCGATGAGGGCCCCGGCCACCAGCAGCCCGGCGCAGATGAGCACCGCCGTCCGGAAGCCGGCGCCGAACGCGCCCGGGTCGGTGTAGTCGCTGCCCCCGAGCCCGGCGGCCGCGGGCACCACCGCGACGGCGAGCAGCCCGGCGGCCCGCGCCACGGCGTTGTTGACGCCCGAGGCGACACCGGCGAACCGGTCGGCGGCGGAGTCCAGCACGGTGGCGGTGAGCGGGGCCACCAGCAGGGTGAGGCCGGCGCCGAACAGCACGGCGGCCGGCAGGACGTCGACGACGTAGGAGGCGTCCGGGCCGATCCGCAGCATCAGCAGCACCCCGGCGGCCGACACCAGCGGGCCGGCCGTCATCAGCAGCCGCGGGCCGATCCGCTGGGCCAGCGCCCCCACGCGGGCGGAGAACAGCAGCATGAGCACGGTGACCGGCAGCAGCGCCGTCCCGGCCAGCAGCGGGGCGAACCCCGACACGACCTGCAGGTGCAGGACGAGCAGCACGAACACCACCCCGAGCGCCGCGTAGACCACGAAGGTGACGGCGTTGGCCGCGGTGAACTGGGCGTCCCGGAAGAGCGCGGGCGGCACCAGCGGGGAGACCGAGCGCCGCTGCACGACCACGAAGGCACCCAGCGCGACCAGCCCGGCCGCGGCCCACACCCAGATCCCGGGCCCGCGACCGGGCTCGCCGGCCGCGGTCAGCGCGTACGTCAGGGCCCCCAGGCCGACCGCGACCAGCACCGTCCCCGGCCAGTCCAGCCGCCCGCCCGCCTCCGGGTCCCGCGACTCCGGGACGTGCCGCGCCGCGACGACGACGATCAGCACGGCCAGCGGCAGGTTGAGCAGGAACACCAGCCGCCAGTTCCACTCCACCAGCCATCCGCCGACGAACGGGCCCAGCGCGCCCGCGACCCCGCCCAGGCCGGACCAGGCACCGACGGCGGCCGCGCGGTCCGAGCCGTGGAAGGACGCCGAGATGATGGCCAGGCTGCCCGGCGTCAGCAGCGCCCCACCCACACCCTGCAGGGCACGCGCCGCGATCAGCGTCCGGATGTCGGGCGCCAGCCCGCACAGCAGGGAGGCCGCGGCGAACCAGACGACGCCGACGACGAACACCCGCCGCCGGCCGAGCCGGTCCCCGAGCGAGCCGCCCAGCAGGATCAGCGACGCGAGGGTGAGCGTGTAGGCGTTCACCGTCCACTGCAGGTCCGAGAAGCCGGCGTCCAGGTCGGTGCCGATGCGTTCGAGTGCGACGTTGACGACGGTGGCGTCCAGCATCGCCAGGCTCGACCCGAGCACGGTGGTGAGCAGCACCCAGCGCGCCCGCGACGTGCCCATGCGCAGCGCACCGTCCGGGGGCACCGCCACCCCGGCCATCGCGCCTCCCCCCGCCGGGTGCACCCGCAGCCCGGCCGGACGTCGTCCGTCCGCCCGGGAGTCTGCCTGCTGCCGGCCCGCCGGTGGAAGGCGCGGAGCCGGGTCAGCCGTAGCGGGCGACGAAGTTGGCCAGCAACCGCCCCGGCTCGGTGACCACGGCGCGGCTGAGCCGCGCGATCAGCTCGTCCAGCTCGGCCGGCGGGAAGTACCCGGCGTGCTGGTAGACGCGGGCCCGGGCCACGACCCCGGGGACGTCGAGCTCGGGGTGGAACTGGGTGGCGTAGACGTTCTGCCGCACCCGGAACATCTGCACGGGGCACGCCGGGGAGGAGGCCAGCAGCACCGCCGTCGGCGGGAGCACCCGGCAGGCCTCCTTGTGGCCGACCAGCGCGTCGAACACCGGCGGCACCCCGGCGAGGACCGGGTCGGCGCGCCCGGCCGGGGTGAGGGTGATCGACACGCAGGACACCGGCTCACCGTGGGTCCGGTCGACCACGCCGCCCTGGTGCACCCCGAGCGTGCCGATGCCGTAGCAGGCGCCGAAGAAGGGGAGGTCGCGGGCGACGACCTCGTCGAGCAGGGCGGCCAGCTCGCCCTCCACGCGCCGCTGGACCGCCGACTTCCCCCCCGGCGGGTCGCTGGAGTTGAACGGGCCGCCGCCGAGGAACACCCCCGCGTAGTCGTCGAGGTCCAGGTCGGGCAGGGGCGCGGCCTCCATGCGGACCCGGCGCAGCTCGTGCTCGGCCAGGCCGCTCAGCCGGAGGAAGGCGGCGTACTCGCCGTCGGCGGCGACGTCCTCGGCGCGCGAGGCGAGCAGGAGGAACGGCCGCCGCACGCAGTGATCCTAGGCATGCCCCCCAGCGACCGGGCACCGCCACGGGCGAGTAACCCTTCCAGGTGCTGGAAGCCCGCTGTGCCCGGAGCGGTGGCCCGGGTCACCGTCTGCACCGGGGGACACCGTCCCGGGCCCGGGCGACCCCCGCCGCGTCCGGCGCCGGCCGCCGGGACCGTCCGAGGAGGCAGCCATGTCCACCGGGACCCCCGCCGCCGTCGCCCGGCCCACGCCGGGAGCCGGCCTGCTCCGGCCGGGGCGCTGTGTCGTCATGGGCATCGTCAACGTCACGCCGGACTCCTTCTCCGACGGCGGGCGCTACGCCGCCACCGGGCCGGCGGTCGCCCACGGCCTCGCCCTGGCCGCCGCGGGCGCCGACTACGTCGACGTCGGTGGTGAGTCCACCCGCCCGGGTGCGGGCCGGGTGGAGGCCGACGAGGAGCTGCGGCGGGTCGTCCCCGTGGTCACCGAGCTGGTGGCTGCGGGCGTCGCGGTGAGCATCGACACCACCCGCGCCCGCGTCGCCGAGGCCGCGGTCGCCGCCGGAGCGGTCGTGGTGAACGACGTCAGCGGCGGGCTGGCCGATCCCGCGATGGCACGCACCGTCGCGGACGCGGGCGTCCCGTGGGTGCTGATGCACTGGCGCGGCCACAGCCGGCAGATGTACGCCCCGGCCGTGTACGGGGACGTGGTCGCCGAGGTCGGCGTGGAACTGCGCGCCCGGGTGGACGACGCCCTGGCCGCCGGGGTCGACCCCGGCCGGCTGGTGCTGGACCCCGGGCTCGGCTTCGCCAAGCTCCCGGAGCACGACCTGGCCCTGCTCGCCGGGCTGGACGACCTCGTCGACCTGGGGTTCCCGCTGCTGGTGGGCGCCTCCCGCAAGCGCTTCCTCGGCGCGGTGCTGGCGGCCGCGGACGGCGAGCCCCGCCCGGCCGAGCAGCGGGACGCCGCGACCCTGGCCACCTCGGTGCTGGCCGCGCGGGCGGGCGCCTGGGGGGTCCGCGTGCACGACGCGGCGGCCTCGGCCGACGCGGTGCGCGTCGTCGCCGCCGTGTCGGGCGGGTCCTGACCCACGCCCACGGCCCTCCGCCCGCCGCACCGAACTCGCGCTCGGCTGGCCCCTTCCCCGGACGCGGCGTCCGTGATCCACTTCACACCGCCGCCGGGAGGGCGGCCACGGAGAACGGGGGCAGCGATGTCACTGGAGCAGGACGTGGCGGCGGCGCGCAGCGCCGTCGACGCGCTCGAGCAGGCCTGCGGGCCGCTCACCCGCCACTTCGGGGACACGGTGGACGCCCGCCGACTGCGGGTGGACGTCGCCCGGCTGCGTGACGACCTGGGCCTGCTCTGCGGTGCGGTCCGCCCCCGCGCCCTCGGCCCCACCTCCCCGGCCGTCTACTGGGACGACGGACTCGACGACGGCCTGGGGGCGCCGAGCCGCACGGCACCGTGACCGCCACCGCCCCGCGCCGGACCGGCGCGGTCACCCCCGGGTCCGGGAACGGGTCGCCGCCCCCGCGCCGCGCGGCGATCGCGGCGCGCCACCTGCGCACCGACCGGTGGTGGATCCAGCCGCTGGTCACGATGACGGTGCTGCTGGCGTTCGTCGTGTACTCGTCGTTCCGGGCGTTCCAGAACGCGTACTACTTCGCCGAGCCCTACATCTCGCCGTTCTACTCGCCGTGCATCACGACCGGCTGCGAGGGCGACACGTTCCCGGAGTTCTTCACCGGGCCGTCGTTCATCTCCCCGGCGATCTACATCCTGATCATCCCGCTGGGCCTCCGCGCGACCTGCTACTACTACCGGAAGGCCTACTACCGGTCCTTCTGGCTCTCTCCCCCCGCCTGCGCGGTCGGCGAGCCGCACCGTCGCTACACCGGGGAGTCGCGGCCCCCGCTGCTCGTCCAGAACCTGCACCGCTACGCGCTCTACGCGGCCCTGGTCTTCAACGTCATCCTCACCTACGACGCGGTCCTCGGGTTCCGCGACGAGACCGGCGAGTGGGGCCACATGGGCCTGGGCACGCTCGTGCTCCTGGCCAACGCCGCCCTGCTGTGGCTGTACTCGCTGTCGTGCCACTCGTGCCGGCACATCGTCGGCGGCCGGCTCAACCACTTCTCGAAGCACCCGTTGCGCTACAAGGCCTGGACCCAGATCTCCCGGCTGAACGCGATGCACGCGAAGTTCGCCTGGCTGTCGTTGTTCAGCGTCGCGATCGCGGACGCCTACGTCTTCCTGCTGGCCACCGGCACGATCTCCGATCTCCGCTTCTTCTGAGGACGGTGCACCCCTGATGGAGCTCGAACGGCACGAGTACGACGTCGTGGTCGTCGGGGCGGGAGGTGCGGGCCTGCGGGCCGCCATCGAAGCCCACGAGTCCGGCGCCCGGACCGCCGTGGTCTGCAAGTCGCTGCTGGGCAAGGCGCACACCGTGATGGCCGAGGGCGGCATCGCCGCGGCGATGGCCAACCTCTGGCCCGAGGACAACTGGCGGGTGCACTTCCGCGACACCATGCGCGGCGGGAAGATGCTCAACCACTGGCGGATGGCGCAGCTGCACGCGCAGGAGGCGCCCGACCGGGTCCGCGAGCTCGAGGACTGGGGCGCGCTGTTCGACCGGACGGCGGACGGCCTGATCAGCCAGCGCGACTTCGGCGGCCACCGCTACGCCCGCCTCGCCCACGTCGGTGACCGCACCGGCCTCGAGCTGATCCGCACGCTGCAGCAGCGCACCGTCGCCCTCGGCATCGACGTGTACATGGAGTGCACCGTCACCCGGCTGCTGACCGACGAGCAGGGCATCACCGGCGCGTTCGGCTACTGGCGCGAGTCCGGCCGCTTCGTCGCCTGGCAGGCGCCGTCGGTGGTGCTCGCGACGGGCGGCATCGGCAAGTCCTACAAGGTCACCTCGAACTCGTGGGAGTACACCGGCGACGGGCACTCACTCGCACTCCAGGCCGGCGCGACGCTGGTGAACATGGAGTTCGTGCAGTTCCACCCGACGGGGATGGTCTGGCCGCCGTCGGTGCGCGGGATCCTCGTCACCGAGAGCGTCCGGGGTGACGGCGGCGTCCTGAAGAACTCCGCCGGGAACCGCTTCATGTTCGACTACATCCCCGACTTCTTCCGCAAGGAGACGGCGGAGACCGAGGACGAGGCCGACCGCTGGTACGAGGACAAGAAGAACAACCGGCGGCCGCCCGAGCTGCTCCCCCGCGACGAGGTGGCCCGGGCCATCAACAGCGAGGTCAAGGCCGGCCGCGGCACGCCGCACGGCGGCGTCTTCCTCGACATCGCCTCGCGGCGGTCGGCCGACTACATCCGCAAGCGCCTGCCGTCCATGTACCACCAGTTCAAGGAACTGGCCGAGGTGGACATCACCGCCGAGGCGATGGAGGTCGGCCCCACCTGCCACTACGTCATGGGCGGTGTCGAGGTCGACCCCGACACCGAGGCGGCCCGCGTGCCCGGCCTGTTCGCGGCCGGCGAGGTCGCCGGCGGCATGCACGGGTCCAACCGGCTGGGCGGCAACTCCCTGTCCGACCTGCTGGTCTTCGGCCGGCGCGCGGGGGCGGCCGCGGCCGGACACGCCGCGGGCCTTCCGCACCGGAGCGAGCTGCCGGACGCCGCCCTGGCCGACGCCGCGCGGGCGGCGCTGGCACCGTTCGAGCGGGAGGGGGGCGAGAACCCCTACACCGTGCAGCACGACCTGCAGCAGACGATGCACGACCTCGTCGGCATCATCCGGACGGCGCCGGAGATGGAACAGGCGCTGGAGCGGATCGCCGTCCTCAAGGAGCGGGTCGCCAACCTCTCGGTCGAGGGGCACCGGCAGTACAACCCCGGGTGGCACCTCGCGCTGGACCTGCCGCACATGCTCGTCGTCAGCGAGGCCATCGCCCGCGCCGCCCTGGCCCGGGAGGAGAGCCGCGGCGGGCACACCCGCGACGACTTCCCGGCCACGGACGCGGAGTGGGCCCGCACCAACCTCATCTGCGCCAGCGCGCCGGACGGCTCGGTCGCGCTGACCCGGCAACCGCTCCCCCAGATGCCCTCGGAGCTCGCCGAGATCTTCGAGTCGTGACCGAGTTCGCGAGCTCCGGGAAGGACAGAGCGTGACCTACGACGCGAGGTTCCGGGTGTGGCGCGGCGACGCCACCGGCGGCGACCTGCAGGACTTCACCGTGCAGGTCAACGAGGGCGAGGTCGTCCTCGACATCATCCACCGCCTGCAGGCGACCCAGGCCGGCGACCTCGCCGTCCGGTGGAACTGCAAGGCCGGCAAGTGCGGGTCGTGCAGCGCCGAGATCAACGGCCGCCCGCGGCTGATGTGCATGACGCGGATGGGCACCTTCGGCGAGGACGAGACGGTCACCGTCACCCCGCTGCGGACCTTCCCGGTGATCCGCGACCTGGTCACCGACGTGTCGTACAACTACGACAAGGCCGCCCAGATCCCGGCGTTCACCCCACGCGCCCGGGACGGCGACGGCAACCACCGCATGCAGCAGGTCGACGTCGAGCGCTCGCAGGAGTTCCGCAAGTGCATCGAGTGCTATCTCTGCCAGGACACCTGCCACGTCATCCGGGACCACGAGGGGAACAAGGCCGCCTTCGCCGGCCCACGGTTCCTCATCCGGCTGGCAGAGCTCGACATGCACCCGCTGGACGTCGTCGACCGCCGGGCGGCCGCCCAGGACGAGTTCGGCCTGGGCTACTGCAACATCACCAAGTGCTGCAGCGAGGTCTGCCCGGAGGGCATCCACCTCACCGACAACGGGATCATCCCGCTCAAGGAGCGGGTGGTGGACCGCCGGTACGACCCGCTCACCTGGCTCGGGTCGGTGATCCGGCGCCGGCCGAGGGACTGACGAGGAGGGGTCCGCTCACTGCTGTTCGGCCGCGCGTCGTTCGGCGCCGGTCTCGCCCGCGTAACCCACGTCCTGGCCGGACACCCGGCCGACGAAGGTCCCGGACTCGCCGGTCCCGGTGGTGCTCGCTGCGTCCGGGTCGCGGCTGTCGCCGCCGCCGGTGGCACGGGTCAGCGCCTCGCCGTCGTCGCGGTCGACGTCCTCCTCACCGGGCCGGGGGTCGGGGTGCACGGCGTCCTCCCTCTCGCGTGGACGGCTGGTCCTGGCCGCGGTGCTACCCGGCTGGAGGCCGTGCCATCCGCAGTCACGACACACGAGTCACTTGTCGCAGGGCGCGGCGTCACATGCCGCATGGTGAGCGCGATCCCCGGGCGCTACGTTTCTGCCAGGTGATGCGCGTCTCACACGTGGGCCCGGCGCCGCGGGCACGCGGAGTCCCAGGAGGAGCAGCGTGACGAGTCGACAGCCGGAGCTCGACCCACGCGGGTCACCGGGTGCGGGAGGACCGTCCGACCCGTCGGGTGTCGACGGCGTCCGGAACACCCCCCGTGAGCTGGCCGGGGAGGCCCCCGCACTGCCCGAGACGGCGGACAGTGCCCTGGCCCCCGCCCCTCCCTCGCGGCCCCGGCGCAGCCCGCGGGGCATGGCCCTGCCGTTGCTCGGCGTCGCCCTGGCCTTCTTGCTGTTCGAGTTGATCCCGCGGGTGGGGCTGGTCGACGAGGCGTTCTTCCCGCCGGCGTCGGCGATGATCGCCGCCCTGGTCGAGCAGATCGCCGACGGCTCCCTGTGGCAGCCGCTCGGTGACACGCTGCAGGGCTGGGCGCTGGGCCTGGGCCTGGCCCTGCTCATCGGGGTACCGCTCGGGATCGCGATCGGCTCGGTGTACCTGGTGTTCATGGGCAGCCGGTCGATCCTGGAGTTCCTCCGGCCGGTGCCCTCGGTGGCGCTCATCCCGCTCGCCGTCCTCGTGTTCGGCGCGGGCCTGGAGAGCAAGGTCTTCCTGGCCGCCTTCGCGGCCACCTGGCCGATCCTCCTGCAGACGCTCTACGGCGTCCGTGACGTCGACCCGACCGCCATGGACACCGCCCGGTCCTTCGGGATCGGCCGCGCGCAGCGGCTGTGGCGGGTCACCCTCCCCAGCGCGCTGCCCTACATCGCCACCGGTGTCCGCATCTCCTCCTCGGTGGCGCTCATCCTCGCCGTGACCGCGGAACTGGTGCTCGGCATCGACGGCCTCGGACAGGTCATCAACGTCGCCCGCCAGAGCGGCGCGGTGGAGAACATGTACGGGCTGATCATCGCCACCGGCCTGCTCGGCTGGGGCCTCAACGGCATCATGACGCTGCTGGAACGGCGCCTGCTGCGCTGGCACCCCTCGGTCCGGGGAGCCACCCGATGAGAGACAGCACCCGCCAGCTGCGGGTCCTCGGCGTCGGCCTGGAGATCCTGGTGCCGATCCTGGTGCTGGTGGTCTGGGGCCTGTTCTCGGCGCAGAGCTCGTCGTTCTACTTCCCGCCGCTGCTGGACATCTTCCGCGCGTTCGGTGACACCTGGCTGTTCGAACGGGTGGACTCCGACGTGCTGCCCAGCCTGGGCCGGATGTTCGCCGGCTACGCCATCGCGGTGGTCGCCGCCGTCGTCCTCGGCGTCGCGCTGGGCTCGTCGAAGACCCTGGGCCGGATCGTCGACCCCGTGGTGCAGTTCCTGCGCGCCATCCCCGCGCCGGTCCTCATCCCCGCCGGCATCCTCGTGCTCGGCGTCGGCTCCACCATGAAGGTCGCGCTGATCGCCTTCGTCTGCCTGTGGCCGGTGCTGCTCAACACCATCGACGGCGTGGCCGGGGTCGACCCCGCACTGCGGGAGACCGCCCGCAGCTTCCAGATCACCCCGGCCGACCGGCTCTTCCACGTCATCCTGCCCTCGGCCGCGCCGCAGATCTTCGCCGGTGCCCGGGTGGCGCTCTCCCTCGCCGTGATCATGATGGTGGTCTCGGAGATGGTGGCCAGCACCAACGGCATCGGCTACTTCGTCCTGCAGTCCCAGCGCACCTTCGCGATCACCGCGATGTGGGCCGGGATCTTCCTGCTGGCGATCCTGGGCTACGTCCTGAACGTCCTGTTCCTGCTGGTCGAGCGCAAGGCCCTGCGGTGGCACCGCGGAGCCCGCGCCGGAGCCGGCTGACCCGTGGAGGCATCTGCCATGTTGCGCGTCGAGCACCTCAAGAAGGTCTACGGACAGGGCACCAAGAAGGCCTTCGAGGCCGTCTCCGACCTCACCTTCACCATCGACGAGCGCGAGCTGGTCTGCATCGTCGGCCCGTCCGGAGCCGGCAAGACCACCCTGCTGAAGATGATCGCCGGGCTGCTGCCGCAGACCTCCGGCGCGGTCCACCTGGACGGCGAGAAGGTGGTCGGCCCGCCGGAGAAGATGGCCCTGGTGTTCCAGGACTACTCCCGGTCGCTCTACCCGTGGATGACCGTGGAGCAGAACGTCGCCTTCCCGCTCAAGCGCAAGAAGCTCGGGAAGTCGGAGATGGCCACCCTGATCCGCGACACCCTCCAGTCGGTGGGGCTGTCCGGGCACGGGCAGAAGTACCCGTGGCAGCTGTCCGGCGGCATGCAGCAGCGCGTCGCGATCGCCCGCGCGCTGGCCTACCAGCCCGAGATCCTGCTCATGGACGAACCGTTCGCCTCGGTCGACGCGCAGACCCGCGCCGACCTCGAGGACCTCGTCCTCGACCTGCGGGACCGGTACGGCATCACCGTCGTCTTCGTCACCCACGACATCGACGAGTCGGTCTACCTCAGCGACCGGGTGATCGTGCTGACCCCCTCACCGACCCGTGTGCAGGAGATCGTCGACATCCCCCTGCCCCGGCCGCGCGACCAGGTCGAGACCAAGGAGCTGCCCGACTTCGCGCACCTGCGGGCCTACGTCTGGCGCTCGATCAAGCGCCCGGAGCCGGCCGAGGTCCCCGCCTGAGCCAGGGGTGCCGAGAGGCCGCGACCAGGGAGGTCACGGTCTGGTGACCACTCCCGCCACACCGGCTCGCCCACCTCTCCGGCGTGCGAGCCTGGACGACCCACAGCGCAGTGACGCACGTCACGGAGAAGGAGAACACATGGAGCACGGGGTAGTCCGGAAGCGTGCCCGCACGGTCGTCGGCGGCCTGGCCGTCGTGGCCCTGACCGTCACCGCGTGCGGCGGTGACGACGAGGGCGGAGGCGGCGGAGGCGGCGGCGGTGGGGGTGGCGGCGAGGGCGACGTGACCACGATCAACATCGGCACGTTGCCCACCGCCAACGCCGCCGCGATGTACCTGGGGATGCAGGAGGGCTTCTTCGAGGACGAGGGCCTGGAGATCGAGCCGACCGTCCTGGGCGGCGGCAACGAGATCATCACCGGCATGGTCGCCGGCGACTACGACTTCGGGTTCGTCGGCTACATCTCCGCGGGCGTCGCGGCCAGCCAGGGCGTCCCGGTGTGCGTGGTGACCGCCAGCGACGCGGCCGGCACCTCGGCCGAGGACGACTTCCAGGTCATGCTGGCCGCCGGCGACAGCCCCATCAACGGCCCGCAGGACCTCGCCGGTCAGACCATCGGCATCAACGCGCTGGGCGGCGTCGCCGAGGTCATGATCGAGGCGGCGCTCGACGAGGCCGGGGTCGACCCGGGCTCCGTGGAGTTCATCGAGATCCCCTTCCCCGAGGTCCCCGCCGCGATCTCCGCCGGGCGGATCGACGCCGGGTTCACCGCCGAGCCGTTCGTCACGACGGTGCTCGACCAGGGCGGCAAGGTCGTCTTCGCCCCGCAGTCAGCGCTCGCCCCGGAGTACCCGAACGGGTCCTACGCCGCCAGCCAGCAGTACTACGAGGGCAACCCGGACATCATCGAGCGCTTCACCGCGGCGATGACCACCTCCCTCGAGTACGCGCGGGACAACCCGGACGCCGTCCGGGAGATCATCCCGACCTACACCCAGATCCCGCCGGACGTGGCCCAGCGGATGCGCCTGCCGGTCTTCACCGCCGAGCTGGACGAGGAGGCCATCGACGAGCAGATGGGCTTCCTCGAGCAGTACGTCGACGTCGCGGAGGCCCCCTCGGCCGACGACCTCATCTGCGGCTGATCGACCCCGCCGCGCCCGGGTGTGCCCGGGCGCGGCGGGCACACCCCGACCCGCACCACCCCGACGGGAGCACAGGACATGCGAGTAGCGGATGCAATCGGCCGGGAGCTGGCTCGGCTGGGGATCGACCAGGTCTTCGGCGTCGTGGGCAGCGGCAACTTCTACGTCACCAACGCGCTGGTGGCCAACGGGGCACGGTTCGTCGCCACCCGCCACGAGATGGGCGCGGCGATGATGGCCGACGCCCACGCGCGCACGACCGGCCGGGTGACCGCCCTGACCGTCCACCAGGGGTGCGGGCTCACGAACGCGCTCACCGGGATCACCGAGGCCGCCAAGAGCCGCACTCCCCTGCTGGTGCTGGCGGCCGACACCGCGCGGCCGCACGGCACGTCGAACTTCAACATCGACCAGCCGGCCGTGCTCCGCGGGCTCGGGGTCGTGTCCGAGACGATCACCACGCCGGAGTCCGCGGTCCACGAGGCCACCCGCGCGCTGCGCCGGGCGGTCGTCGACCGGCGCACCGTCGTCCTCAACCTGCCGCTGGACGTCCAGGACGCGGAGCTCCCCGACGACGCGCTGCCCCCCGCGCCGCTGCCGGAGCTGTTCCCCACCGAGCCGGCCCGCGAGTCCGTCGAGCGGCTCGCCGAGCTGCTGCGCTCGGCCGAGCGCCCGGTGTTCATCGCCGGCCGCGGCGCCCGGCTCTCGGGTGCCCGCCAGAGCCTGGTCGAGCTGGGCGAGCTCTCCGGCGCGCTGCTGGCCACCTCCGGCGTCGCCCGCGGGTTCTTCGTCGGCGAGCGGTGGGACATCGACGTGTCCGGCGGGTTCTCCTCGCCCCTGACCGCCGAGCTCGTGTCCGGCGCCGACCTCGTGGTGGGCTGGGGCGCCTCGCTCAACACCTGGACCCTGCGCAACTACGAGCTGCTGGGCGCCGGCGCCACCCTGGTCCAGGTCGACGAGGACCCCACCGCCATCGGCGTCCACCCGCCGCGGGTGGACCTCGGCGTCGTCGGGGACGTCGGCCGCACGGCCGAGGCCACCGCCGCGGCACTGCGGACGACGCCGCGGACCCGGCCGTCGTGGCGGACCGACGAGCTGGCCGACCGGATCGCCGCCCGCCGGCGCTGGCGGGACGAGCCGTACGAGGACACCAGCACCGGCGACCTCATCGACCCCCGGACCCTGAGCATCGCGCTGGACGACCTGCTGCCGGCCGAGCGCGTCGTCGTCCCCGACGGGGGCAACTTCAACGGCTACCCCGCGATGTTCCTCGGCGTCCCGGACGACAAGGGCTTCTGCCTCACGCTGGCCTTCCAGTCGATCGGCCTGGCCCTGTCGACGGCGATCGGCGCGGGGCTGGCCAGCCCCGGACGGATCGCCGTCGCCGGCGTCGGGGACGGCGGCCTGATGATGAGCATGGTCGAGCTGGACACCGCCGTCCGGCTGGAGCTCCCGCTCGTCGTGATCTGCTACAACGACCACGCCTACGGCGCCGAGGTGCACCACTTCGGTCCCGAGGGCGCGGCCCTGGACACCGTGCGGTTCCCCGAGACCGACATCGCCGCCATCGCCCGCGGCTACGGCTGCGAGGGGGTCGTCGTCCGGCGCGTGGACGACCTCAAGGCGGTGCAGGACTGGGTCGACGGGCCGCGGGACCGGCCGCTGGTCATCGACGCGCGGATCACCGACTTCGCGTCCTGGATGATCGCGCACAGCTTCGCCGGTGAACTGGGCGGGACACCCGACCCGTCCTGACCCCTCCCGCTCCCCGGCGGCCCGGCTGCTCGACGGCCGGGCCGCCGGGCGGCGCCGGCCCGAGGAGCTCCGTGGACCACGACGACGACGTCGAGCTGGTGTTCCGCGCACCCCGCAGCACACCGGAGTCGCGGGCCGGCCGCCCGCCGGAGCACCGGGTGGAGCACCGTCCGGGGATGGTGGTCGAGCGGGACGTCGCCGTCCCTGTCGGCAGCGCCGGAGAGCGGGTGTACGTCGACGTCTACCGTCCCGACACCGACGTCCCGGCGGCTCCGCTGGTGAGCTGGTCGCCCTACGGCAAGCACAACCCCGCACCGATCGGGGTGATCTACCCGGCGAGCGGGGTGCGGCCCGAGCACACCGGGGCGCTGACCACCTTCGAGGCGCCCGACCCCGAGTACTGGGTGCCGCACGGCTACGCGATCGTGCTGGCCGACATCCCCGGCACCTGGTACTCCGAGGGGCGGGCGACGTACTGCTCGCCGCAGGAGGCGCGGGCGTTCGCCGACCTCGTCGAGTGGGCCGGCACCCAGCCGTGGAGCGCCGGCAAGGTGGGGCTGTCCGGGGTCTCCTACCTGACGGTGTCGCAGTGGCGGGTCGCGGAGCTCGACCCGCCGCACCTCGCGGCGATCAACCCCTGGGAGGGCTGGAGCGACACCTACCGGGAGGTGGCCCGCCACGGCGGCATCCCCGAGACCTCCTTCTGGCCCTACATCTGGGAGCGGTGGGGGGCCAGCGCCACCGAGATCGAGGACCTCGAGGCCGAGACTGCCGCGCACCCCTGGTACGACGACTTCTGGGAGTCCAAGAGCGCACGGCTCGAGGCGATCCGGGTGCCGGCGTTCGTGGTGGCCAGCTGGTCGGACCAGGGCCTGCACACCCGCGGCACACTGGAGGGCTTCCGGCGGATGTCCTCGCCGCAGAAGTGGCTGGACGTGCACGGGCGCAAGAAGTGGGCCTACTACTACGAGCCCGAGCAGGTCGAGCGGCAGCGGGCCTTCTTCGACCACTTCCTGCTCGGGCGCGACACCGGGATCGAGGACTGGCCGCGGGTGCGTGTCGAGGTCCGCCGCTCCTACTACGACGGCGGCACCCGGACGGCGCAGCAGTGGCCGCTCGAGGACGTCGAGTACCGCCGCCTGCACCTGCGGGCCGGCGACGGCACCCTCGCCTGGGAGCCGGCCGGGCAGGAGGAGTCGGTCGGGTACTCCGCCCTCGGCAGCGGCCTGGCCCCCCACCGCGCGGCGTTCGAGATCCGGTTCGACGAGCCGGTCGAGCTGGTCGGCCACATCACCGCCGCGCTGCACGTGTCGACCACCGAGGGCGACGACCTCGACGTCTTCGTGGCGCTGTTCAAGCTCGACGCCGAGGGCCGGCAGGTCGGGTTCCCCTACTACGCCCAGTTCGAGGACGGCCCGGTCGCCGTCGGCTGGCAGCGTGCCTCCCACCGGGAGCTCGACGAGGACCGGTCGACCGAGTACCTGCCGGTGCTCGCCCACCAGCGGGAGCTGCCCGTCGACCCAGGCGAGGTGGTGCGCGTCGACGTCGAGGTGTGGCCCTCGGGCACCCGGTTCGAGGCCGGCGAGCGGCTGCTGCTGGTCGTGCAGGGCAGCGACGTCATGCGCTACCCGAAGCCGCTCACCTACGCCCGCCACGAGGACACGGTGAACCGCGGCACCCACCGGGTGCACACCGGTGGCCGGTACGACTCCCACCTGATCGTGCCGGTGCTCCCGCGGGACCGGCCTGCCGACCCGGCCTGAGGGGCACCGGTCCCGCCGGCCCGCCCGCGTCATCCGTCGCGGTCGGACTGCGACACCCGGCCCCGCAGGTGCCGTCATTGCCGTGATCCGCGGCGGAGGCGGTCTCCCTAGGGTGGTGACCGGGACCACAGGTCCCCCTCCCCGATGAAAGGTCCCCACGGATCATGTCCGCTGAAACCCTCGCCGCGGCCCTCGCCCGCGTCGGCAGCCCGGTCGACCTGCTGCGCAACGTCGCCACCCGCGCGCACACCTTCCCGGTGACGCCGGAGTTCACCAACTGGCGCTCCGAGCAACGCGCCTGGGCCGAGAGCTGCGCGCTGCTCGACCAGTCCCACCACATGACCGACCTGTTCCTGTCCGGCCCGGACGCCCTGCGCCTGCTGCGAGACCTGGCGGTCAACTCCTTCGAGGGCTTCGGCCCCGGCAAGGCCAAGCAGTACGTCGCGGTCAGCCCCGACGGGTACCTCATCGGCGACGCGATCCTGTTCCACCTCGACGAGGGCTCCTTCGACCTCGTCGGGCACCCGATGGTCCTCGACTGGGTGCAGTTCCACCTGGAGCGCGGGGACTACGACGTCACCGCCGAGCGCGACGACAACTCCGCCGTCCGCGCCTCCGGGCCGCCGGTGCTCTACCGCTACGAGCTGCAGGGCCCGACCGCCCTCGCCCTCGTGGAGCAGGCGAGCGACGGCCCCGTGCCGACCACCAAGTTCTTCAACATGGCCGAGCTGACCATCGCGGGGCACCGGGTCCGGGCCCTGCGGCACGGCATGGCCGGGCAGCCGGGCTTCGAGTTGTTCGGGCCGTGGGCCGACGGGCAGGACGTTCTCGACGCGCTGGTGACCGCCGGCGCCGACCACGGTCTCGTGCGCGCCGGCGCCAAGGCGTACTCCACCGCCAACCTGGAGTCGGCCTGGGTGCCCGCCCCGCTGCCGGCGATCTTCGGCGACGACCCGCTGCTGCAGGCCTACCGGGAGTGGCTGCCCCTCAGCGCGATCGGGTCCCTCGGCGGCAGCCACGCCCCGGCCGACATCACCGACTACTACCTGACGCCCTACGACGTCGGCTACGCCCGCACCGTCAAGTTCGACCACGACTTCGTCGGGCGCGCGGCGCTGGAGGCGATGGCCGGCCAGCAGCGCCGGACCAAGGTCACGCTCGTCTGGAACAGCGACGACGTCACCGCCGCCGTCGGGTCGATGTACCGGGAGGGCCCCGGTGCCAAGTTCATGGACCTGCCGAAGATCCGCTACGCGCTGCACCAGGAGGACGCCGTCCTCGTCGGGGGCGAGCAGGTCGGCATCTCCCTGGACTGCGGCTACGTCGCCAACGAGCGGCTCATGCTCTCCCTCGCCACGATCGACACCGCGCACGCCGAGCCGGGCACCGAGGTCACCGTGGTCTGGGGCGAGCAGCCGAACACGGCCAAGCCGCAGGTCGAGGAGCACCGCCAGGTGGAGATCCGGGCGACCGTGGCGCCGGCCCCGTTCGTGCAGTTCGCCCGCGACGCCTACCGCACCCGCTGAGCGTCGGGGGGCTCCGCGGCGGAGCCCCCCGACCGCCTCACCGCGGCCCGGTGATGCCCTCCTTGACCGCGAGCAGCGCCGCCTGGGTGCGCGAGGTGAGACCGAGCTTGGTGAGCAGATGGCTCACGTGCGTCCGGGCCGTGCGCTCGCTGATCGTCAGGTGAGCGGCGATCTCCTTGTTGGTGCGGCCCTCGGCCACCAGTGCCAGCACCTCCCGCTCCCGGGCGGTGAGGACGCCGACGCCGGTGCGGGGCCGGCGCAGCTCCTCGGTGAGCCGGCGGGTGACGGCGGCGTCGAGGAACACCTCGTCGCGCACCGCGGCCCGGAGCGCGGCGTCCACCTCGGCCGGCCCGGCGTCCTTGAGCAGGTAGCCCGACGCGCCGTTGCCCAGGGCCGCGTGCACCCGTTCGGTCTCGCCGAAGCTGGTCAGCACGACCACGCGGACACCGGGGTGCCGCCGGACGATCTCGGCGGTGGCGGCCACGCCGTCCATCCCCGGCATGAGCAGGTCGATGAGGACGACGTCGGGCAGGCCGTCGTGGGCGGCCATCCGCTCCAGCTGGTCGAGCGCCTCCTGCCCGTCGGCGGCCTCACCGGCCACGGCGACGTCCCCCAGCGCCTCCAGGTAGGCGACCACGCCACGGCGGACGACGGCGTGGTCGTCGACGACGAGGACGGTGAGCTCCGGCGCGGTCACGACGTGGCCGCCCAGTGCGCCCCGGCGCCGGTGGGCACCGTCCGCGGCAACGGCAGGGTCAGGCGCAGCCGGGTACCTCCGCCTCCGACGTCCCGGACCCGCACCACCCCGCCCCAGCGGGCCGCCCGCTCGCGCATCGCCGTCATGCCGAAGCCGCTGGAGCCGGCGGCACCGGCCGCCGTCCGGCTCCCGTCGCCGAGCCCGATCCCGTCGTCGACGACCTCCGCCGTCAGCCGGCGGCGCCGGCTGCTGTCGGCCAGCGCCAGCCGGACGGCGACCCGGGAGGCGGAGGCGTGCTTCACGCTGTTGTGGACGGCCTCGGCGACGACGCGGTAGACGTCCTCCACGAGGTCGGGGTCGAGGCCGGCGAGCTCGTCCGACGGGTCGCGGACCGCCAGGGTCACCCGCAGGCCGGACCGGGCGGCGGTGGTGTCCGCGAGCGACTGCAGCGCCGGGACCAGCCCCGGACCGGCCGGGGTCACCGGCCGCAGCTCGACGACCATCCCGCGCAGGTCGGCCAGCACGTCCTCGGCCACGCCGGAGAGCTCCTCGGCGACGCGGGCCACCTGCTCCGGCGGGGGCGGCAGGCCCCGGCCCACCAGCACGCCGAGCGACTTGGCCTGCATCATGATCGAGAACACCTGCTGGACGACCGAGTCGTGCAGGTCGCGGGCCAGCCGCTGGCGCTCCTCCCGGCGCGCCACCTCGCTCTCCCGTTCCAGCCGGGACGCCTGGTCGACGGCCATCGCCGCCTGCTCGGCCATCGCCACGAGGAAGGACAGGTCGGTGTCCCCGACCGTCCGGCCCGGCGCGAAGAACGCGTTGAGGACGCCGACCAGCTGGCCGCGGGCGACCAGCGGCACGCTGGCGAACGCGTCCCACCGCGGATGGCGCAGGAAGTCCTGCATCGGCTCCCAGGCCGGGTCGTGCATGACCTCGTCGTAGCGGTGCGGCAGCACGACCGGTCCCCCGCCGGCGAGCGCCTCCAGGGTGACCAGCCGCGCACCGCGGGCGTGGCACTCCTGCAGCTTCTCGAAGAACCCGGAGGTCCGGCCGAAGCCGGCGGCGCCCATGACGTGCAGCCGGTCACCGACGGAGTTCACCGTCAGGATCTGCACGCCGGCCAGCGCGTCGGCCTGGAGGACCTCCTGGGCGAGGGTCTCCAGGGTGCTGGTCAGCGACCGTTCGGAGGCGACCCGGGAGGCCGCCTTGGCGATCGCCGCCAGCCGGCGCTGGTGCAGCCGGCTCTCGGTGACGTCGCGGAAGGCCACCACCCAGCGGTCGGTGCCGGGGACCGGGTCCAGCACGTAGGAGAACTCGCGGACGGTGCCGGCCGCCGGCTCCCACTCGGCCGTGCGGTCACCCCCGCCGTCACCGGCACCCGGGCGGAACGGCGACCGCCGGCCCGGGAGGTCGTCGGGGTCCAGGCCGCAGAGGGCCGCGGCGGCCGCGTTCCCGGCCACGAAGACCCCGCCGGCGTCGATCTCCGCCAGCCCTTCACCGGTGTGCTGCAGGACCTCGTCCGCCCACCCGTGCGGGGCAGCCGGGACCGGACTCCGACCGGGGTCCACGTCGACCTCCTCGTGACGGCACGGACGGCGGGGACCGGCCGTCCGCCCCCATCCTGCCCGGGCGCTGCCGGGCGGCGACCGGTGGCCGCACGGGCCGTTCCGACGCCGGAGCGCCGGCCGGTCTTGGCGAGACTCGCCGAAGTCCGTGCGGCGGATTCGTGAGACCGGACACACCAGTCGCGGCCCCGGGACGCCGATAGAGCCCACATGGCACGCAGGCTCACCAGCGCGGGGATCTCCACCCGACCGCAGCTCGCCCCTGCCGCCGCACCGTCCGAGTGGTGGCGCAGTGCGGTGGTCTACCAGGTGTACCTGCGCTCGTTCGCCGACAGCGACGGCGACGGGATCGGTGACCTGACCGGCCTGCGCCAGCGGCTGCCCTACCTCGCCTGGCTCGGCGTCGACGCCCTCTGGATCAACCCGCACTACCCCTCGGGTGGGGCCGACGGCGGCTACGACGTCATCGACTACCGCGCGGTCGACCCCGACTACGGCGACGTCGCGGACCTCGAGGCGCTGGTGGACGACGCCCGCCGGCTCGGCCTCCGGGTGGTGCTGGACGTGGTGCCGAACCACACCTCCGACCGGCACGCCTGGTTCCAGGCCGCGCTGGCCGACCCGCACTGCCCTGAGGCGGCCCGGTACCACTTCGCGCCGCCGTCGGAGGAGCCGCCGAACAACTGGCAGTCGCTGTTCGGCGGGCCGGCGTGGTCGCGCACGCCCGACGGCCGCTGGTACCTGCACCTGTTCGCCCCGGAGCAGCCCGACCTGAACTGGCGGGACCCGGCCGTGGCGGCCGACTTCGAGGAGACCCTGCGGTTCTGGCTGGACCGCGGCGTCAGCGGCTTCCGGGTGGACGTCGCCTACGGCCTGTACAAGGACGCCGCGCTCCGGGACAACCCGGGCGTCTACGCCCCCACCCTCTTCGGGCACGGCCCGGAACAGGCCATGACCTGGAACCAGCCCGAGGTGCACGACGTCTGGCGTCGCTGGCGGGAGATCTGCGACGAGTACCCGGGCACCATGCTCGTCGGCGAGGTCTGCCTGGCCGACCTGGAGCAGGTCGCGCTCTACTCGCGGCCCGACGAGATGCACCAGTCGCTGTCGTTCCGGCTGCTGAAGTCGCCGTGGGACACCACGTCCTTCGCCGAGGCGATCAGCAGCGCGCTGGACTCCTTCGCGACGGTGGGCGCCCCGGTGTCCTGGGTGCTGGGCAACCACGACAAGGACCGTCAGGTCACCCGCTTCGGCGGCGGGGCCGTGGGCCGCGCCCGCGCCCGGGCCGCGGCGCTGCTGATGCTGGCCCTGCCCGGCTCGGCCTACCTCTACGCCGGCGACGAGCTGGGCCTGCCCCAGGCCACCGTGCCCGACGAGGCGAAGCGGGACCCGATCTTCCTCCGCAGCGGCGGTACGCGGTCCGGCCGCGACGGCTGCCGCATCCCGATGCCCTGGAACGCGACGTCCGGCGTCGGTTTCTCCCCCGACGCCGCCGCCGACCCGTGGCTGCCGATCCCCGCCGACTGGGGCCGGTACGCCGTCTCCCGGCAGACGTCCCGCAGCGGCTCGACCCTCAACCTGCACCGGCGGGCCCTGGCCCTGCGCAAGGAGCACCCCGCCTTCGGCTCCGGCCGGGCGACGGTCAGCACGCAGGGCGACGTCCTGACGGTGCGCTGCGCCGGGGACGACGAGACGGTGCGGTGCGTGGTCAACATGGGCGCGGAGACGGTCCTGGTCGGGGACGCCGGCCCGGTCCTGCTCGCCTCGACCGCGCGTGTGCGGCGCTCCGGCGACACCGTCGCGCTGCCGCCCAACAGCGCCGTGTGGCTGACCGAGAGCTGACCTCCGCGGGCGCGCCGGTCAGCGCGGGGCCGCGCGCAGGCCGGAGAAGGCGGTGGTGACGAGGGCGTCGGCGAGGGCGTCGGCGGACAGGCCGCCGTCGGGCCGGTACCACTCGGTCAGCGAGTTGACGGTGCCGAACAGCAGCCGGCCGGTGACGGCGGGGTCGACGTCGGGACGGACGTCACCCTCCTCCGCGGCGGCCCGGACCAGGTCGGTGACGAACCGGTCGAACGCGCGCCGGCGGGCGAGCGCGGCCCGCTCGACGGCGGAGTTGCCGCGCACCCGCAGCAGCAGGGTGACCGACGGCAGCTCGGCGGTGAGCACTCGCACCGAGCCGCGGACCACGTGCTCGAGGCGGTCGATGGCCGGTCCGGTGGTGGCGCCGGGCTCCTCGGTGACCGCCGACAGGGCGTCCAGCGCCCGGTCCAGGGCCAGGCGGAGCAGCTCGCCCTTGCTCGGCACGTGGTGGTAGATGGCCGACTTGGTGATGCCCAGCCGGGCCGCCAGCTCGTCCATGCTGGTCGCCTCGTAGCCGCGCTCGATGAACGCGGCGACGGCGACGTCCAGCAGGGACTCCAGGGAGTGCCCGGGCCGCCCGCGCCGTCCGGTGACCGCTCCGGTCGTCACGTCCGCTCACGCCGGTCGGACAGGCGCTGGAGCTTGCCGACCGACCGGGGCAGCGTCTCGGGGTCCACGACGACGACGTCCAGGCTGGTGCCGACGGTGTCCTGCACGCCCTGCGCGACCTCGGCGGCCGCCGGGCCCCGGCGCTCCGGCGGGCAGTCGGGGCGCGCCTCGACCTCGACGGTGAGGTGGTCCAGCCGGCCGCGGGTGGTCAGCACCAGCCGGAAGTGCGGCGACAGGCCCGGCGTCCGCAGGACGACCTCCTCCACCTGGGTGGGGAAGAGGTTCACCCCGCGCAGGATGATCATGTCGTCGGTGCGACCGGTGATCTTCTCCATGCGCCGCATCCCGGGCCGGGCGGTACCGGGCAGCAGGCGGGTGAGGTCCCGGGTGCGGTAGCGGACGACCGGCATGGCCTCCTTGGTCAGCGAGGTGAACACCAGCTCCCCCTGCTCCCCCTCGGGCAGGACCTCCCCGGTGAGCGGGTCGATCACCTCGGGGAGGAAGAGGTCCTCCCAGACGTGCAGGCCGTCCTTGGTCTCGACGCACTCCTGGGCGACCCCTGGCCCCATCACCTCGGACAGGCCGTAGATGTCCACGGCGTCGAGGTCCAGGCGGTCCTCGATCTCCTGCCGCATCTGCTCGGTCCACGGCTCGGCGCCGAAGATGCCGATCTCCAGGGAGCTGGCCCGCGGGTCGAGCCCCTGCCGCTCGAACTCGTCGACGAGGGCGAGCACGTAGGACGGCGTCCCCATGAAGACGCGCGGCCGGAAGTCCGTGATCAGCTGCACCTGCCGCGGGGTCATGCCGCCGGAGACGGGGACGACGGTGCAGCCCAGCTCCTCGGCGCCGTAGTGCGCCCCGAGCCCGCCGGTGAACAGCCCGTACCCGTACGCGTTGTGCAGGACGTCGCCCGCCCGCCCGCCGGCCGCCCGGATGGACCGGGCCATCACCATCGCCCAGGTGCGGAGATCCCGCTCGGTGTAGCCGACGACGGTGGGCCGGCCGGTGGTGCCCGACGAGGCGTGCAGCCGGCGCACCTGCTCCCGGGGGACGGCGAACATGCCGAACGGGTAGTTCTCCCGCAGGTCGGCCTTGCTGGTCGTCGGGAACCGCGCGAGGTCCGCCAGCGACCGGCAGTCGTCGGGGTGCACGCCGGCGGCGTCGAAGGCCGCCCGGTAGTGCGGGACGTTCTCGTAGGCGTGCCGCAGGGTCCACCGCAGCCGCTCCAGCTGCAGGGCGCGGAGCTCGTCGACGCCGATCCGCTCCGCGGGATCGAGCAGGGCCGGGTCGGGCGCCGTCCCCACCCGGCGGGCGGTCCGGCCGGTCGCAGCCGTCATGACGGGCCTCCGTGGGTCGCGACGTCGTCCCCCGGACGGCCCGCGGGGTGGACCCCCGCCGTCATTACCGACCGGATGGTCAGGCAACCAACTCCCCCGGCGGGCGCGCTGTCAAGCCCGGCGCTCGACGGGTTGTGCCGCTCCCGGCGGTCGGGCAGACTGATTACCGACCGTGCGGTCAGTAAATGTCCGCCGTCTTCACCGAGGGGACGAGATGTCCGCGCCCACCCTGCAACGTCCCGCGCCCGACGAGGCGGACCTGCAGCGCCACTTCGACGCCGTCATCGCCGCCGAGCACCGGATCGAGCCGCGCGACTGGATGCCCGACGGCTACCGCCGGACGCTGATCCGGCAGATCGCCCAGCACGCGCACTCGGAGATCATCGGCATGCAGCCCGAGGGTGACTGGCTGCTGGCAGCACCGAGTCTGCGGCGCAAGGCCATCCTGCTGGCCAAGGTGCAGGACGAGGCCGGCCACGGCATGTACCTGTACTCCGCGGCCGAGACGCTGGGCGCCGACCGGGCCGACCTCACCGACAAGCTCATCGAGCGCAAGCAGAAGTACAGCTCGATCTTCAACTACCCGACGCTGACCTACGCCGACGTCGGGGTCATCGGCTGGCTGGTGGACGGCGCGGCCATCTGCAACCAGGTGCCGCTGTGCCGCTCCAGCTACGGGCCCTACGCCCGGGCCATGATCCGCATCTGCAAGGAGGAGTCCTTCCACCAGCGGCAGGGCTACGAGCTGCTCATGACGATGATGCGCGGCACCCCCGAGCAGCGGGCGATGGTGCAGGATGCCGTCGACCGGTGGTGGTGGCCCTCGCTGATGATGTTCGGCCCGCCGGACGCCGACAGCCCCAACTCGGCGCAGTCGATGGCCTGGGGCATCAAGCGGCACAGCAACGACGAGCTCCGGCAGCGCTACGTCGACATGTCGGTGCCGCAGGCCGAGGTCCTCGGCGTGACGCTGCCCGACCCGGACCTCGAGTACGACCCCGCGACCGGGCACCACCGCTTCGGCGCGATCGACTGGGACGAGTTCCAGCGGGTGCTCGCCGGCGACGGGCCGGCCAACGCCGAGCGGATCCGCCGGCGCCGGGCCGCGCGGGACGACAACGCCTGGGTGGTCGAGGCGGCCACCGCGTACGCGTCGAAGCACGGGTCATGAGTGACGTGACAGCGGAGGGCGGACACGGCGCCGTCCCCCTCTCCCCCGACGTCCCGGTCGAGCCGAGGCCGGCGGTCAGCCGGCGGGACTGGCCGCTGTACGAGGTGTTCGTCCGGGGCAAGCGGGGGCTCAACCACGTGCACGTGGGCTCCCTGCACGCCTCGGACGACGAGATGGCGATCGACGCCGCACGCGACCTCTACACCCGGCGCAACGAGGGTGTGAGCATCTGGGTGGTCCGGGCCGCCGACATCACCGCCTCCAGCCCGGACGAGAAGGACCCGCTGTTCGCCCCGAGCGGTGACAAGGTCTACCGCCACCCGACCTTCTACGAGATCCCCGAGAACGTCCCCCACATGTAGAGGACCCCCGAGGCTGGGCACGACTCACGAGAGGTTCCGCTGACATGGCTCACGAGGAGACCGTGTACGAGGCGCTGGACCATGCGTCGGGCGGGGAGGGGCACTGGGCGTTCGGCACCGGGTTCGACGAGCCGCTCGCGGGCGTGGACACCACCGTCCCCGACGGCGTCGACCCCGTGGACCTCGGCACCTACTGCCTGATGCTGGGCGACGACGCCCTCGTGCTCGCCCAGCGCCTCACCCAGTGGGTCACCGCCGCCCCGGAGCTGGAGGAGGAGGTCGCCATCGCCAACGTGGCCCTCGACCTGCTCGGTCAGGCCCGGCTGCTGCTGGCCCGGGCCGGGTCGGTCGGCGTGCTCGGCCGCTCCCGCTCGCGAGCCACCGCGAGCATCCCCGACGAGGACGCGCTCGCCTACTTCCGGGAGCCCGACGAGTTCCGCAGCACCGCGCTGGTCGCGGCACCCAACGGCGACTTCGCCCGGACCATGGCACGGCTGCTGGTGGCGGCCACGATCCGGCTGGCCGTCTTCGCTCGGCTGCGGGAGTCCCGTGACTCGGTGCTGGCCGCGATCGCGGCGAAGGGGGTCAACGAGCTGACCTACCACCGCGACCACGCCGGGCGCTGGTTGCTGCGGCTGGGCGACGGGACGGCGGAGTCGCACCGGCGGGCCCAGGACGGCGTCGACACCGTCTGGCCCCTGCTGGCCGACGTCTTCACCCCGACCGACGTCGAGACCCGGCTGACCGCCGCCGGCGTCGCCGTTGACCCCGCGACGGTGCGCGCGGAGGTGCAGGCAGTGCTCGGCGAGGTGCTGGGACGGGCGACGCTGCGGCTGCCGGACTGGCCGGCGGACACGGCTCCGCGTGGCCGCGCGGGCGAGCACGGTCCCGAGCTCGGCGACCTGCTCGCCGACCTGCAGGGCCTGGCCCGCCAGCACCCGGCGGCGACCTGGTGACCGCGCCCAGCAGCCATCGTGGCGTCGAAGGCCCGCCGGACCCGCGGGCGGTGGCGGAGACGGTGACCGATCCGGAGCTGCCGACGCTCACCCTCGCCGACCTCGGCGTCCTCCGCGACGTCCGTATCGAGCGGGGCACGGTGGTCGTCGAGATCACCCCCACCTACACCGGCTGCCCGGCGATGGGCGTCATGCGCGCCGACCTCCTGCACGCCCTCCACTCCGCCGGCCACCGCGACGTGGAGGTCCGCACGGTGCTCGCCCCGGCCTGGACCACCGACTGGATCACCGTCACCGGCCGCCGCAAGCTCGCCGAGGGTGGCATCGCCCCGCCCGGGCCGGCACCGGACCGCCCGGAGGGTCCGATCCCGCTGCGGCTCGGCTCCACGCGGCGCACCGCCGCCTGCCCGCTGTGCGGCTCGCCGGACACCGTGGAGATCTCGGAGTTCGGCGCCACGGCGTGCAAGGCGCTGCGCCGCTGCCGCGCCTGCCTGGAGCCGTTCGAGCACGTCAAGGAGATCTGAGTGACCGGCACCGACGCGCCGGTGCGCAACCGCCGCCGGCCGCAGTTCCACCCGCTGACCGTGGCCCGGGTCGAGCGGCTGACCGACGACGCGGTCGCGGTCACCTTCGCCGTCCCGCCGGAGCTGGCCGAGGACTACCGCTTCGCCCCGGGCCAGGCCCTGACCCTGCGCCGGGTGGACGGCGGCCGCGACGAGCGCCGGTCGTACTCCATCTGCGCGCCGGTCGGCGACCCGCCGCGGGTCGGCGTCCGCGAGGTGCCCGGGGGGTTCTTCTCCTCCTGGCTGGTGCACGAGGTCGCGCCGGGGGACGCCATCGAGGTGCTGCCGCCGTCGGGCACGTTCACCGCCGACCTCTCCGTCCCGGCCGACCACGTCTTCGTCGTCGCGGGCTCCGGCATCACGCCGGCGCTGTCGCTGGCGGCGAGCGTGCTCCGGGACGGGCGCTCGACCGTGACCGTCTTCTACGGCAACCGGCGGACGAACACGGTGATGTTCGCCGACGAGCTGGCTGACTTGAAGGACCGCCACGGCCCTCGCCTGCAGCTGGTGCACGTGCTCTCCCGCGAGCCGCGGGACGCCGAGCTGACCAGCGGCCGGCTCGACGGCGCCCGGCTGCGGACCCTCGTCGGCCACCTGGTCGACGCCCCGCACGTCGACCACTGGTGGCTGTGCGGCCCGCACGGGATGGTGCAGGAGGCCCGGGAGCTGCTGGCCGAGCTCGGCGTCCCGGCCGGGAAGGTGCACCAGGAGCTCTTCTACGTCGACGACGTCCCGCCCGCGCCGGTCCGCGGGGACGAGGAGACCGTCCGCGGGCCGAGCAGCCAGGTCACCGTCGTCCTCGACGGCCGCTCGACCACCCTGGCGCTGCCCCGCGACGTGCCGGTGCTGGACTCGGCGCAGCAGGTCCGCGGCGATCTCCCCTTCGCCTGCAAGGGCGGGGTGTGCGGCACCTGCCGGGCGCGGGTCACCGACGGCGAGGTGCAGATGCGGCGGAACTACGCGCTGGAGCCCGCCGAGGTGGCGGCCGGCTACGTGCTGACCTGCCAGAGCCTGCCGCGCAGCGATGCGGTCACGGTCGACTACGACGCCTGATCGCGACGGCGGCCGACGGACCGCGGCCCCGGCGCGGGGGTTGCACGGCCACGCCGGGGCCGGTCGAGGCGGATCTGCCCCGGCCTGCCGAACTGAAACCCCTGTTGCGGAACGATCTCCCAGGAGGACGACCACATGGACCTGGAGCTGACCGGCCGGCGCGCGATCGTGACCGGCGCGAGCCGCGGCATCGGGCTGGCCGTGGCGCACGGCCTGGCGGCCGAGGGGGCGCACGTCGCCCTGGTCGCCCGCGACCCGGAGGTGCTGTCGCGGGCCGCCGACGCGGTGCGGCGGCACGGGACGACGGTGCTCCCCGTCCCGGCCGACACCCGGGACGACGGCGCCGTCCGCGGCATGGTGGCCCGCGTGGTGGCCGAGCTCGGCGGCGTGGACGTGCTGGTCAACGCCGCCGCGCGACCGGCGGTGCCCGGGCCGGTGCCGCCGCTGGCCGAACTGTCCGACGACGCCCTGCGCGACGAGGTGGAGACGAAGGTGCTCGGCTACCTGCGCTGCGCGCGGGCGGTGGCCCCGCACATGGTCGACGCCGGGTGGGGCCGGATCATCAACATCAGCGGGCTGGGCGCCCGGATCGCCGGATCGCTGGTCGGGTCGGTGCGCAACGTCGCCGTCGCCGCGATGACCAAGAACCTGGCCGACGAGCTGGGCCCGGCCGGGATCACGGTGACCGTCGTGCACCCCGGCATCACCGTCACCGAGCGCCTCGCCGACGTGGTGGCCGACCGTGCCCGGAGGGAGGGCCGGACGCCGGAGGAGGTGGGCCGCGCCCTCGCCGCGGGCACCAGCATCGGCCGGCTGGTCACCGCCCGGGAGGTGGCCGACGTCGTCACCTTCCTCGCCTCACCCCGCAGCGCCGGGATCACCGGGGACGCCGTGACCGTCGGGGGCGGCACCCGGGGCGCGATCCACTACTGAGCCCACGCCGGGGCCGGCCCCAGGCCCAGACGCCAGCGGGCGGCCTCCTCGGAGGGGCTGTACGGGCCGAGCACCTGCCGCGCCGCGCGCAGCTGCAGCGCGGCCGCCACGGGCCGGACGCCGGCGGGACGGCTCCGGCCGGGCACCCCGGCGAACGGCGCGACGGTCGGCGACACCAGGTGCGCGGCGGCTCCGGCGAGCCCCCGGTAGAACACCCGCTCCGCCGGTCCCAGACCCGGCGGAGCGGCGAGGAAGGCCCGCAGCTCCGCCGGCACCGGCGCCAGCTCGGGCCGGTACCCGGCCAGCGCGTCGACCAGCTCGGCCTCGCTGCCGGGCAGGTCGCCGGCGCCCAGCGCCTGCGCGCTGCGCGCCCACTGGGCGACGTAGCCGTCCGGCCACCGCCGGCCGAAGCGCGCGGTCAGGTCCTGCCCCACGGCCCGCTGGGCGGCGAGGAACGCGTCGGTGAAGGCGAGGTGCACCCAGCGCTGGAGGACGGCGTCCTCGGCCGAGTAGGCCCGGCCGTCGGGAGCGGTGCCGCGGACGGTCGCGTGGATCCGGCGGACCCGCGCCGCCTCCCGCCCGGCCAGCTCGGCGGAGCCGAAGGTGCTGACGACCAGCCAGCGCGCAGTGCCGGCCAGTCGCTTCCACGGGTCCTCGCGGTAGGCCGAGTGCCCTTCCACGCCGGCCAGGGCGAGGGGATGCGCGGCCTGTCCCATCAGCGCGGCCACCCCGCCGACCAGGGTGGCCAGGTCGCCGTGCACCCGCCAGACCACGCCGTCGGGCTCGAACCAGCCGGGACCCTCCCCCACCAGCGCGATGTCCCGGACCCAGGCCGGCGCACCGGTCGGGTCCCCGGACACCCGGGCCCGGAACCGTGCGCGGACCGTCTCCCCCAGTGCGGTCACTCGCCCAGCGTCCCAGGGGCCGCCGGTCAGCCGGCGGGGTACTGCTCGCGCACCGCCCGCATGTCGAGGTCCCGGATGGTGGCGATGAGCAGGTCGAGGGAGTCCGCGGCCAGGGCGCCGGGCTCGGCGAACACCAGCACGCCGTCCCGGTAGACCAGCAGGGTCGGCACGGCACGCACCCCCACCGCGCGGGCGAGGTCCCGTTCGGCCTCGATGTCGACCGCGGCCAGCCGGACGTCGGGGTGCCGCCGCGCGGCGGCCTCGAGGACCGGACCGAACCGCCGGGACGGGCCGCACCAGGGCGCCCGGAAGTCGACCAGGACGATGCCGTCGCCGGCGACGGTCGCGGCGAAGTCGCGTTCGGACAGGCTGACCGCGCTCATCCGGCATCCCCTCCTCAACCGCTCTCCGCAGTGTGCGGGGCCGGCCGGGCGGGCGCATCCGGCGGGGCCTTGACGGGCCCTCCCGGCCGCCCCTAGCGTCGCGCCAGGTCTCGAGTACCAGCGTCAAGCCCCGGCTCGCTGGTCGGCAACCCTCCACTGCGGCGGGGTGCCCCGGGTGACGACCTGGCCCTGCCGCCGGCAGGGCAAGCGCAGCGGCGTCCGAGCTCCCTCGCCCGTCCTGCGCTCCGCAGCGACGCGAGGAGACCCCCGTGTTCCGCACCGCTCCCCCCGCCCGGACGACCTGTCCGGAGGTCGGGCCATGAGACGCAGCACCGACCGGATCCTGACCAGCCACACCGGCTCGCTCCACCGGAGCGCCGACTTCGAGGCCGTGGCCGCGCGCCACTTCGACCCCACCACCCCTCCCGACCCCGGCTGGGCCACCCTGCTCCCCCAGGAGGTCGAGGGCGTCGTCCGCACGCAGCGCGAGCTCGGCGTCGACCTGGTCAACGACGGGGAGTACAGCAAGACCAACTGGATCAACTACGCCGCGACCAGGCTCGGCGGGCTGGTGGAGTCCTCGGCCCTGCCGCCGTCCATGAAGCGCGGGCTCGGTGGGGCCACCGACATCGCGCGGTTCCCCGGCTTCTACCGCGACGCGGCCGAGCTCGACGGCGTGACCCTGTGGCAACGGCACAGCGAGTCGTTCTTCAACACCTCCGGGCCGCCCACCTGGCCGACCTGTGTCGGCCCGATCACCTACGTCGGGCAGGACGCCGTGGCCGCCGACATCGCCGCGCTCAAGGTCGCCCTGGGGGCCGTCGGCGCCGACCCCGGGGAGGGCTTCATCGGCGTCGCCGCCCCCGGGACGTTCGGCACGCTCTTCGCCGACGAGCACTACGGCGACCAGGAGGCCTACCTGTTCGCGCTCGCCGACGCGATCGGCGAGGAGTGCCGGGCGATCGCCGAGGCGGGACTGGTCGTCCAGATCGACGACCCGATGCTGCCCTCCACGCACGACATGCTGGAGCTGACCCGCGCACAGACCCTGGAGCTCGGCGAGCTCATCGTGGCGGCGACCAACCGGGCGCTCGAGGGCATCCCGGAGGAGCAGGTCAGGTACCACATCTGCTGGGGCAGCTGGAACGCGCCGCACACCAGCGACATCGGGCTCGCCGACATCCTCGACCTCGTCTACCAGGTGCAGGCGCAGACGTACTCGGTGGAGGCGGCCAACGTCCGCCACGACCACGAGTGGCGGGCGTTCGAGCGGCGGCCGCTGCCCGACGGCAAGATCGTCATGCCCGGTGTCGTCTCGCACGCGACCAACGTGGTGGAGCACCCGGAGGGGGTCGCCGAACGCATCGTCCGCTACGCCGGGGTGGTGGGCCGGGAGAACGTCATCGCCGGGACCGACTGCGGGTTCCGGGCCCGCAGCCACCCGGAGGTGGCCTGGGCGAAGCTGCAGGCGCTCGGCGAGGGTGCCGCTCGGGCCAGCGAGATCCTCTGGCGGTGAGCCGGGACCGCCGGCCACCGCCCCTGTGGGGGCGGTGGCCGGCGGGCGGGTCGGGTCGGCGCGAGCAGGACGTCGTGGATCGCGCCGATCGAGGCGGTGGTGCGGTCAGTCGGGCGGGCCGCCGCGGCCGCCTCCCCCGGGTGCACCGGAGGGAGCGCCGTCGCCCGAGAGCCCGCCGCCGGTCGGTGTGGTGCCGGTGTCGACGCCCACCGCGAGGGTGACGGCGTAGCCGGCGGTCACGTCGCCGCTCACGGTGGCCAGCTGGCTCGCGCCGCCGTCGTCACCGAAGACGTTGTCGCTGTCCAGCGTGACCCGTGCCAGCGTCGCCAGCGAGCTCTCGTAGCCGGGCTGGGCGTACACGGCGTCGCAGAGCTCCTGGGGCAGCGCCACCTGCGACGTGGCGATGGCGCTCGTGGCGTCGGTGAGGGCGGCCTGGTCCGGGTAGACCTCGAAGTGGACGTGCGGCCACCGCCCGGTGTAGCAGGCCGGGACGATGCTGGTGAAGCGCACCCGACCGGCGGCATCGCTGACCTGGACGCCGCGGAGGTAGTTCTGGTCGGTGATGCCCTCGGAGTACATCGAGTAGCCGCCGTCGCGGTCGCAGTGCCAGACGTAGACGGCCACCCCCTCGAACGGGATCCCACCACCGGCCAGGTCGGACAGCACCAGTTCCAGCGTCATCGGCACCCCCGCCGCGGTGCCGGTCGCCTCGCCGAAGCTGGACCGGATGTCGCTGCGCACGATGCCGCTCTGCTCGAGGACGTCGGGCCCGTTGGAGCCGTCGCCCGGATAGGGGCCGGCCGTCTCGTCCGGGATCTCGCCCGCGGCGGCCGACGACGCCGCGGAGGCCGTGCCCGAGGTGCCACCGGAGCCGCCACACGCCGCCAGGCCCGCGGCCGCCGCACCGAGACCGAACACCTGCAGCAGCCGGCGGCGGTCGAGCAGGGTGCCGACGTCGAAGCCGAGCCCCTGGTCGACGACCTCCTCCCCGGGCCGCGGGAGGGGACGCCCCTGGTACGTCGCCGGGTCGTGGTGGGGCTGCTGCGGCATGGATGGTCTCCGAGGTGTCGTCCGGTGCGTCGGCGCCGAGTCTCGGCGGCTCGACCGGGCTCCGGCTGTGCCCCGACTGGACCTCCGCTGTGAGCCGCGACGGCACGGTCGACCCGGGGGAGCCCGGTCCGCGACCGGGCGGGTGACCCCCGGGCGTGGGATCGTGGCCCCGTGGCCGAGGCCGAGCAGCCCACGGGCCAGCGGACGACGGCGACCCGGTCCTACCGGGGCCACGGCGTCCACGCCGCCCCCGGGGTGCACGAGTACGCCGTCGAGTTGGTCCGCGCTGCCCTCCCGCACGGCGGCCGGGTGCTGGAGGTCGGCGCCGGGTGCGGTGCCCTCACCCTGCGGTTGCGGGACGCCGGCTTCGACGTCGTGCCGACCGACCTCGACCCGCCGCACGACTGGATCGCCCGGCTCGACCTCGACGATCCCGAGTGGACCGACCAGGCGCGCGGCCCCTTCGACATGGTCGTGTGCGTGGAGACCCTCGAGCACGTGGAGAACCCGCGGAAGGTGCTCCGGTCGATCCGGTCACTCCTCCGGGCCGGCGACGGGCTGCTGGTGAGCACGCCGAACATCACCCACCCGCACTCGCGGCTGAAGATGCTCCTCCGGGGTGCCCCCTACATCTTCGGGCCGGGGCACTACCACCAGCCCGGGCACATCACGATCCTCCCGGACTGGATGCTCACCGAGCACGTCCGGCTGGCCGGTTTCGACCGGATCCGGGTCACGAACGGCGGCGACACCTTCTACCGCGGGGCGCTCCGGGTGGCCTACCGGGTCGAGATCGCCGTGCTGGCCCTCGTCGGTGTGCGGCAGCGGGCGCACTCGGGCGACGGCATCTGCACCTTCGTCACCGCCACCGCCGCCTGACCGGCTCGCTCCGGCGGGTCAGCGGCGCGCGGCCCGGGCCAGCGACCGGACGCCGACGTACGCGGCCGCCGCACCGGCCACCCACGGCCCGGCCACGACCACCGGGTCGAGGGCGTGGTGGCGCGCATCCGAGCGCCCGCGCCGCGAGCGCAGCCCCCCGCGGGTGAACTCGCTGCGGACGCCCGTCTCGGTCACCGGGTCGTCCGGGCGGAGCGTGGCGAAGGACCGCAGGTGGCTCCCCCAGGCGTCGACCCGGTCCCCGACGATCAGCAGCAGCCAGTGCGCCAGGCGCCCCTCGCTGAACCGCGCGTAGGCGTACCTCCGGATGGCCCCGGACAACCCCCTCGGCGGCTGGGCGGTGCCGAAGACCGGGGTGACGAAGGCGTGCTCGATGGAGTGCTCCCGCGGCCACTTCTCGGGCTGCCGCTCGGGGAAGTCCCAGTGGGCGCCGGTGTCCGCGGGGTACTGCAGCTTCGGGTAGGAGGGCCGGTCGGCGGGGTCGAGGTCGACGCCCCACCCGGGGATGCGGGCCCGCAGCTCCTCCCGGCTGGGCGGCGGCGTGCGCTTGTCCCGGACGTAGGCGCTGGGGATCTCGGGGTCGGTCATCGTCGCTCCTCGCTCACGCCGCGTCGGGCAGGACCAGCGGCTTGATGCAGCCGTCGAGCTTGGCCGAGAACACGTGGTACGCCTCGGCGATGTGCTCCAGCGGGAAGCGGTGGGTGACCATCGCCCGGGGCGTCAGGTGGCCGTTGCGGACGTGCTCGAACATCCGCGGCCACTGCCGCTTCACCGGCGTCTGGTTCATCCGCAGCGTGAGGCCCTTGTTCAGCGCGTCGCCGAACTTGACCGCGTTGGGGATCGGCCCGTAGGCGCCGACCACCGAGACGGTGCCGCCCTTGCGCACCCCGTCGATCGCCCAGTTCAGCGCGGTGGCCGAGCCGCCCTGCAGCTTGAACTTCGGACCGGTCAGCTGCTGGGCCAGGTTGCCGTCGGCCTCCGCGCCGACCGCCTCGATCACCACGTCGGCACCGAGGTGGTCGGTCTGCTTCTTCATCTCGACGACGATGTCGTCGTACTCGTCGTAGTCGAGCGTCTCGGCGTGGGCCATCGTGCGCGCCTTCTCCAGCCGCTCCTGCAGGTGGTCGATGACGATCACCCGGCCGGCGCCCATGAGCCACGAGGACTGCGCGGCGACCAGCCCGACCGGCCCGGCGCCCAGGACGACGACGGTGTCACCCTCGGCGATCTCGCCGAGCTGGGCGCCGAAGTAGCCGGTCGCGGCGGCGTCGGTGAGCAGCACGGCGTCCTCGTCGTGCATCCAGTCGGGGATCCTCACCGGCCCGACGTCGGCGAACGGGACCCGCACGTACTGCGACTGACCGCCGTCGTAGCCGCCGGTGGTGTGCGAGTAGCCGTAGATGCCGCCGACCGCCGTGGCGTTCGGGTTGACGTTGTGGCAGTTGGAGTACAGGCCCCGGGCGCAGAACCAGCAGCTGCCGCAGAAGATGTTGAACGGCACCATCACCCGGTCGCCCACCTGCAGGTTCTGGACCGAGGACCCGACCTGCTCCACGATCCCGATGAACTCGTGACCGAACGTGTGGCCGATCCGCGTGTCCGGCATCATGCCGTGGTAGAGGTGCAGGTCCGACCCGCAGATCGCCGCCAGCGTCACCCGCACGATCGCGTCGTTCGGGTGCTCGATCGGCGGGACGTCCTTGTCCTCGACCCGGATCTTGTAGGGCCCTCGGTAGACCATGGCTCGCATGGGGGTCCTCCCGGACGCAGCTGCGGCGGCGTGACACCGCACCCTCCGACCTGGTGACCGGAGTACCCCGACCCTGCGTCACCGTCGGGCTCGCTGCCACTCGGGTGGCGATCGCGGAACCCGTCGATTGGGGGGTGGCGAGCCCCAGCCGCTGGGCTGACGGCCCCGGGGGGCGGGGCCGCACGATGCCATCTGTGCGCTCCGGGTACCGGCCAGGTCGCACGGGGGAGAATCGAGGAGAACGTCGATGATCAGGGTCCTCGTCGCGGACGACCACCAGCTCATCCGGCAGGCGCTCACCGACCTGTTCGCCGACACGACCGACATCAGGGTCGTCGGCGAGTGTGCGGACGGGGGCGAGGTGGCGGGCGCCGTCGCGCGCACCCTCCCCGACGTGGTCCTCATGGACCTGCGGATGCCGGTGATGGACGGGCTGGAGGCCACGCGGGAGCTGCTGGCCACGCACCCGCAGGTGCGGGTGGTGGTCCTCACCGGCGCCCTCACCCCGGCGACGGTCCGCGAGGCCACGGCGCTGGGCGTCGCCGGCTACCTGCTCAAGGGGGACGACCCCGGCGCACTGCCCGACCGGATCAGGACGGTCGCCTCCGGGGGGAGGGCGTGGAGCGCAGCCGCCGCCGCCCTCGTCGAGAACGGCTGGGAGTCGATGACCCTCGCCCCCGCCGTCGAGGCCCGGTCCACCTACGCGGCGGAGAGCCCCCCGCGGCTGCGCTGACCCGCACCCCTGGCGCCCGGTCCGAGCGTCAGGCCGGCGGAGGGGGCGGCTCGCCGGCCCACGCCGCCTCGAGCAGGGCCTCGACGCCCTCCCGGGTGACCGGCCGCGGGTTGGCGTACGGGCTGGCGACGGCGGCCGCGGCGATCCGCGGCACGTCGTCCCGGGCCATGCCGAGCTCCCGGAGGGACCGGGGCGCCCCCAACCGGCCGGCCAGTGCCCACAGCTCCCGCGCCGGATCGGCCACCCCGCCCAGTGCCCGGGACAGCGCAGCGACCGCCGTCGGCGCCGCCGGCTGGTTGAACCCCAGGGCGTGCGGCAGCACCACGGTGTGGGTGGGGGCGTGCGGCAGGTCCAGCGTCCCGCCCAGGGCGTGGCACAGCTTGTGGTGCAGGGACATGGTCGTCGCGGCCAGCACCGCGCCGCACAACCACGCCCCGTACTGCGCCTCCGCCCGGGCGTCCAGGTCGGTCCCGTCCGCGACCACCCGGGGCAGCGCCCCGGCCAGCGCCCGTGCCCCCTCCTCGGCCATCAGCGACACGATCGGCGTCGCATCGGGGGCGTAGAGCCCCTCCACCGCATGGGCGATCGCGTTCATGCCGCTCGTGGCCGACAACCCGGCCGGCAGGGTGAGCGTGAGCTCCGGGTCGTACACGACGCTGCGGGGCAGCACCCGCACGTCCCGGCCGGTCCGCTTCTCGCCGCCCTCGGTCAGCCCCCACACCGGTGTCATCTCCGACCCCGCGTACGTCGTCGGCACCGCGATGACGGGCAGCCCGTGCTCCAGCGCGATCGCCTTGCCCAGCCCGACCGCCGATCCGCCGCCGACGGCCACGCAGCCGTCCGCCCCCAGCTCGCGGGCCACGTCGCGGGCGTGACCGGCGACCTCGACCGGCACGTGCATGCGCGCCTCGGCCAGCACGCCCACCGACCGCTCACCCAGTGCGCCGGCCACCATCCGGCCGGTCTCCTCCTGCTCCGGCGAGCACAGCACCAGGACCCGGGAGAGCCCGAGCGCCGCCACCTCCTCGGGCAGCGCACGCACCGCGCCCGCGCCGAACCGCACCCGCATCGGCAGCGCCTGGTAGGTGAACGAGCGCATCACGGTGCTCCTCCGGTGGACGGGTCGGTCAACGCGCGCAGCACGGCCGCCGTGTGCCGGTCGGCGGGCAGGAACGCCTCGATGCTGAGCTCCGCGGCGGTGACGTCGACGGCGGTCCCGAAGGTGGTCACCGTGCTGAGGAAGGCCAGCTCGCCGTCCCCGTGCCGGATGCGCAGCGGCACCACGATCCCGTCGGCCGGCGACCCGCCGCGGCCGCCGGGCAGCGCGGCCAGCTCGCGGTGCAGCGCGGCCAGGCCGGGGTCACCGGTGCCGGCCGCCTCCCGGCCGAGGCGGTGCAGCACGTGGGTGCGCCACTGGGTCAGGTTGGCGATCCGCGGCGCCATGCCCTCGGGGTGCAGGCTCAGCCGCAGCACGTTGACCGGCGGCCGCAGCAACCACTCCGCCGCGCCGTCCAGCAGCAGCGCGACGCTGCGGTTGGCCGCCACCAGGTGCCAGGTGCGGTCGATGACGACGGCGGGATGGGGCTCGTAGCCGGCCAGCACCAGGTCGAGCGCCTCGCGCACCGGTGCCATGGCGGGGTCGTCCAGGGGCCGCTCGGCGTAGGCGGGCGCGAAGCCGGCGGACAGCAGCAGCTCGTTGCGCGCGCGCAGCGGGATCTCCAGCTCCTCGGCCAGCCGCAGCAGCATCTCCCGGGTGGGACGGGCCCGCCCGGTCTCCAGGAAGCTGAGGTGGCGGGTGGACACCCCCGCCTGGCAGGACAGGTCGAGCTGGCTGAGCCGGCGTCGCTGCCGCCAGGTGCGCAGCAGCGCGCCGGCCGGTGGGCTGGTGGCGAGCTGGGTCACGGCCGCACCGTAGCGAGCGACGCGTCGGGCTGTCGCTTACCTCGCAGGTAATCGACGGTGCGCCCGGCCGGGGCCACCGTTCCGGCATGACCACCACCTCCACCACCACCGGGGCCCGCCCGGTCGTCCGTGCCGACCGGCTGCTCCGGCCGGCACTGCAGCTCGACGCGGCGGTGACCGGCCTCAACGGGGCCGGCTACCTGCTCGCCGCACCCGTCCTGGCCGGCCTCCTCGGCCTGCCGGCGGGCGTGCTGCGCGGCGTCGGCGGCTTCCTGCTCGCCTTCGCCGTCGTCGTCTGGGCGGTCGGGCGCCGGACGACGGTCCCCGCCGGACCGGCCGCCGGTGTCGTCACGGCCAACGTGCTGTGGGCGGCGGCCAGCGTCGCCGTCGCACTCGGCGGCTGGCACACCCCGACGGTCGCCGGGACCACCTGGATCGCCCTCCAGGCCGCCGTCGTCGCCGGCTTCGCCGCGCTCCAGTGGCGCGGGCTGCGCAGCCGCACCTCGTCCTGACCCCCTACGAGAACCGACAGGAGAACTGCCATGACCGACGTCCTCATCGACCACACCGTGCTCGCCGAGCGCTACCTGGCCGTCTGGAACGAGACCGATCCCTCCGCCCGCCGGCGGGCGATCGACGACCTGTACGCCCCGGACGCCCGCTACGTCGACCCGCTGGCCGACGCCCGCGGCCGGGAGTCGATCGACGCCACCGTCGCCGCGGTCCAGGCGCAGCTGCCCGGACTGGTGTTCCGGCTGGCGGGCCCGGTCGACGGGCACCACGACGTCGCCCGCTTCACCTGGGAGGTGGTCCCGGCCGGCGCTCCGGCCGACGCGACGGCACCCCTCGTGGGGTTCGACGTCATCGCCGTCGACGGGCAGGGGCGGCTGCGCGCGGTGGCGGGGTTCCTGGACCGGGTCCCCGCCGCGTGAGGGCGGCCGGTCGCGGGCGGGGACGCAGCTGTCGTCCCGCGCCCGCGACCGGTCGCGCCGGACCCGGGCGGGCCGGGTCAGAGGTACTGCAGGTGGACCGAGTCGATCGACCAGATCGCCGAGCTGTCCCCTCCGTGCGCGGCGACCAGCGCAGTGACGTACTCCCGCACCGCTCGCTCGTAACCCAGGGTGCCGGCGAGCAGCTCGCCGGCCGCGCCGACGATGCGCTCGAGGTCCTCGACGACGCGGGCGCGGGTCATGCTCGGCGTGCGCGGTCCGTCGTCCCCGTCGAGCACCACGACCGCGGGGTCGAACTGGCTGAAGCTGGGATGACGGCCGGTGTCGGGCAGGACCGAGCGGAACGGCACGTGGTTGAACCAGTACTCGAACCAGCGGCCGCCCGACAGCGCCAGCCACGGGGTGCCGACGGCGAGGGCGGCCAGACCGAAGCCGGTGTGCGGGGCGAGGAAGACGTCGCACGCCTCGACGACGGCGAGCTGCTCGGCGAGCGGGACGTCGAAGCAGTCGACGGGCGACGAACGGTGGCCCCTCAGGGCGCGCAACCCCTCCGCGGTGAGCGCGGTGCTGGTCCGCCGGTCGCGGGCGGTCCGGCCGACCAGGACGATCTCGAGACCGGGGAACGCCTCGGTGAGCGCGTCGAGGACGAGCAGCCAGGAGTCCGGGGACGGGTACAGCGAGGCGTCGCTGGACCCGGCGGGCATGAACGCGATCCGCCCGGCCGGCGGGCGGCCGGGCGCCAGCCGGCGTGCGGCCTGCTCGCGGACGGCCAGGGGCAGGTCAAGGCGCAACCGCTGGTGGGGGCGGTAACCGGCACGCTCCGCGCCGACGACGGACCGCCGTCCGCCCGGGGTGCGCAGGTGCGCGTCCGAGGCCGCGTAGTAGTCGCGCATGCCGGGGAACAGCTCGTACTGGAACGGCTGGTGGCGGCGGGTGTCGTCGACCACCCAGTCCCAGTCGCGCGGCAGCTCGCGCAGCCGGTCCGCGGAGTCCTCGCACGGCTCCAGGAACGGGTGGTCGACCGGGTGGACGGCCGTCACCGCCGGGCAGAACGCGGCCAGCTCCACCGCCGTCGCCGCGTTCAGCGCGACCGACACCTCCCGGCCCGGCACCGCCGCCGCGTGCCCGGTGCAGTAGTGCAGGGCCTCGATCGCGTGGCCGACCGGTTGCGCGTAGAAGAGGTTCACCAGCATCCGTTCGCGGTCCACCCCTCGATCGTCACGAGCGGGGCAACCGGTTTCCGTGCCGGCCCGGCCCCGGGCTCTCTCCCTTGCCCCGCGCCGAGGTGACCTGCGAGTGTGGCTCTGCCCGTCCACCAGGGAACACGTTGCGGGGGCTGCCGTGCGTACTGCGGTACTGGGTGGCGGACCCGGCGGGCTCTTCGCCGCCACGCTCGCCAAGGCCAGCGCACCGGATCGCGAGGTCACCCTCGTCGAGCGGAACCGCGCCCAGGACACCTTCGGCTTCGGGGTGGTCTTCTCCGACGCGACGCTGGAGGGCATCCACGCGGCCGATCCCGTGCTCCGCGACGCGCTCGCCGAGCACGGCGTGCACTGGGACCCGATCGAGGTCCGGCTGCACGGGGAACGCCTGGTCTGCCGCGGCAACGGCATGGCCGCCGTCGAGCGGCGGACGCTGCTCGACCTGCTGCAGCAGCGGGCCCTGGCGGCCGGTGTCGACGTCCGCTTCGCCACCGAGGTCGGCCCGGACGAGCTGATCGCCGCCGGCTACGACCTGGTGGTCGCCGCCGACGGCGCCAACTCCCGCCTGCGCGACCGGTTCGCCGACGTCTTCTCGCCCTCCGCCGAGACCGCCACCGCCCGGTTCATCTGGCTGGGCACCACCCATCCGTTCAGCGGACTCACCTTCCTGCACGAGCGCGGGCCGCACGGGGTCTTCGCCGTGCACGGCTACCCGATCGGCAACGGCGTCTCGACGTTCATCGTGGAGACCGACGAGGACTCCTGGCGCGCGGCGGGCCTCGACGAGTTCGACGTGGAGCAGCCGCCCGGACCGAGCGACGAGAAGTCCCGGGTGTACCTGCAGGACCTCTTCGCCGAGCAGATCGACGGGCACCCCCTGCTGGTGAACAACTCCCGGTGGGGCGTGTTCCGCACCCGCCGGGCCCGCCGCTGGCGGCATCGCGTGGGCGGCACGGCGATCGCGCTGCTCGGCGACGCCGCCCACACCGCCCACTTCTCGGTCGGCTCGGGCACCAAGATGGCCATGGAGGACGCCGTCGCGCTCGTCGCCGCCCTCGACGAGCAGCCGGACGACGTCGATGCCGCCCTCGCCGTCTACGAGAGCGTCCGGCAGCCCGCGGTCGCGAAGATCCAGGACGCCGCGCGCCCCAGCCTGTCCTGGTGGGAGCACGTCGGCCGCTCGCACGACGCCCTGCCGGCGTGGCAGTTCGCCTACCACTTCTTCACCCGCAGCCTGACCGAGTCGAAGCTGAGCCGCCGCGACGACGCGTTCGTCGCCGGGGTCCACGACCGCTGGCGGCAGCTGCACGGGGCCGAACCACTGGACAGCCCGCTCGAGGTCGCCGGCCGGCGGCTGGACGGTCGGGTCGTCGTGGTCGGCGGCGGAGCGGCCCACCTGCCCGGCGGCCCCCTCCCGCTGCGGCCGGGGCCGAGCGACGACGGCGGTCCCTGGGGCCTGTGGGTGACCGCGCCGAGCGGCGAGGACCAGGTGCCCGCCGCCCTGGAGGTCGTGGCGAGAGGGGTGGCCGCCGGCGCCGCGCTGGTCGCCGTCGGGGGCGGCAGCGCGCTGACCCGCCGGCTGCTGTGCGAGGCGGCGCGGCTGGAGCACGGCGCGGTCAGCCTCCTGGTCGAGGAGGTCGATCCCGGCCGCGCTCCCGACGTCGCCGTGACCGCCGTGCTCTCCGGCCGCACCGACCTGGTCAGCGCACCCGTCGAGGAGGTGTCCCCGTGAACCGCGCCCGCGCCGTCGCGCCGATCGCCGACGGCGTCGTCCCGTGGCCCGAGGAGTTCCAGCGGCGGTACACCGAGCGGGGGTGGTGGCGCGGGATCGCGCTCGGCGCCGAACTGCTCGCCGCCGCCGACGCGCACCCCGACGCGGTGGCGCTGGTGGACGGCGACGTCCGGCTGACCCACCGCTCCCTGGCCGCGCGGGCCGACGCGCTGGCCGGCCGCCTGGTCGACGACCTCGGCCTGCAGCGGGAGGACCGCATCGTCGTCCAGCTGCCCAACTGCTGGCAGTTCGTCGTCCTCACCGTCGCCTGTCTGCGCGCCGGGATCGTGCCGGTGATGGCCCTGCCCGCGCACCGGCGGCACGAGCTCGGCCACCTGGTGGCGCACAGCGAGGCGGTGGCGATCGCCGTGCCGGCCACGCTGCGCGGCTTCGACCACGCCGGGATGGCCGACGAGCTGCGCGCCGGATCGGCCACCCTCGAGCAGGTCCTCGTGGCCGGCGACGAGGTCCGCGCCGGCTCGGCCGACCTCACCGCGCTCTGCGCCGAGCCGGACGACCCCGGCGCGGCCCGCGCCCGCTGGGACGCAGACGGGCCCGCCAGCCGGTCGGTGGCGCTGTTCCTCCTGTCCGGCGGCACCACCGGCCTGCCCAAGCTGATCGCCCGCACCCACGACGACTACGCCTACAACGCCCGGGCCAGCGCGCAGCTGTGCCGGCTCGGGCCCGACACCGTCTACCTGGGCACCCTGCCGGCCTCGCACAACTTCCCGCTGGCCTGCCCCGGGATCCTCGGCACCCTCCTGGCGGGCGGGCGGGTGGTCATGCTCCCCTCCCCCGAGCCCGCGCGGGCGTTCGCCACGATCGCCGCCGAGGGCGTCACCGTGGCCGCCGCCGTGCCCGCCGTCGCGCAACGGTGGCTGGCCCACGCCGGCGACCACGGCGCCGGTCCGCTGGCCTCCCTGCAGCTGCTCCAGGTGGGCGGGGCCCGCCTGGCCGACGAGGTCGCCCGCACCGTCCGCCCGGTGCTCGGGTGCACGCTGCAGCAGGTGTTCGGCATGGCCGAGGGGCTGCTCAACTACACCCGGCTCGACGACCCCGAGGACGTCGTCTGCACCACCCAGGGCCGGCCCCTGAGCGAGGGCGACGAGGTGCGCGTCGTGGACGAGCGGGACCGGGACGTCCCCGACGGCACGCCCGGCGCGCTGCTGACCCGCGGGCCCTACACCCCCCGCGGCTACTACCGGGCCGCGGAGCAGAACGCCCGCGCCTTCACCGCCGACGGCTGGTACCGCAGCGGCGACGTCGTCCGCCGCCGTCCCGACGGCAACCTGGTCGTCGAGGGCCGGGACAAGGACATGATCAACCGCGGCGGTGAGAAGGTCAGCGCCGAGGAGGTGGAGAACCTCGCCTACCAGCTGCTGCCCCCGGTGGCCTCCGTCGCCGCGGTCGCGATGCCGGACCCCGAGCTGGGCGAGCGGGTCTGCCTGTACGCCGTCCTGAAGCCCGGCACCGCCCTCGCCCTCGACGACGTCCGGCAGGCGCTGGCCCGGGCCGGGGTCGCCACCTCCACCTGGCCCGAACGCCTCGAGATCGTCGACGAGCTGCCCACCACCACGGTGGGCAAGATCGACAAGTCGGCGCTCCGCGAGGACGTCGCCCGGCGGCAGGCGGCCGCCTCCGGGTAGTGGCGGCCCGGGTGCGGGTCAGGGGGCGCCCCGGGATGCCGGCCGTTCCGCCGTGGCGACGGGCCCCGCACCGCTCCCCGGTCGGGAGCGGCGCGGGACCCGCGCGGTCAGTCCTGCTCGACGAGGACGTTGTCGAGCTGCACGTCCCCCTCGATGATCCCGTCCTGCTCACCGAGTTCGAGCAGCAGCTCCACGGACTCGCGGTTGATCTCCGACTGGTAGGTCGGCAGCGTGAGCTGCTGGGCGATCTCCGGCGCGATCTGGGTGTAGGTCCCGAGGACCTCCCGCACCTGGTCGGGGTTGTCCTGCGCGTACGCCTGCGCCTCGGTCATCGCGTCGGTGAACTGCTGCACGACCTCGGGGTTCTCCGCGGCGTACTGGTCGGAGGTGAACCACCCGGCGACGGTGAGGTCGTCGTCGGTCTCGGTGTAGGGGAAGGCCACCGCCCGGAGCCCCTGGCTCTCCCCCACGGTCGCGAACGGCTCCACGGTGAAGGCCGCGTCCACCTGGCCGGTGCCGACCGCGGCCACCATGTCCGGGAACGGGATCTCCACGAACTCGATGCCCGACGGGTCACCGCCGGCCTGCCGGACGCTCTGCCGCACGACGGTGTCGCTGATGTTGTTGATCGAGTTGATCGCGATCCGGGTGCCGGCCAGGTCCGCGGCGCCCTGGATCGGGCTGTCGGCCGCGACGACCACCGCGGCGAAGTCGTCCTCGGTGTTGCCGGTCGCGCCCGCGCCCGCCGCCAGCAGGCCCAGCGGGACGCCGCGGCCCTCGGCCTGCAGCAGGCTCGTGACGTTGATGAACCCGAACTGGGCCTCGCCGTTCACCACCGCGGGCACGATCGCCGCGCCCCCCTGCGCGAGGAACGGGTCGACCTCGAGGCCGTGCTCCTCGAAGATGCCCTGCTCCTGGCCGAGGTAGAGGGCGGCGACGTCCACGATCGGGATCGTCCCGACCCGCACGGTGGTGACGGTGGCAGTGCCACCCGAGTCCGCCGAGCCACCTGCGTCGGTGTTCCCGGACTCCTCGTCCCCGCCTCCGCACGCGGTCAGCACGACCGCGCCGGCGAGGGTGAGGCTGATCAACCTAGGACGCACTTCTCCTCCAGGACTGCTCCGCCGTCGGGCACGTCCCGACGGATGGTCGGCGGCGGTGCGGGGTGGACGACGGGGTCGTCACAGGGCGAGGGCCTGACCCGGGAGGGCGGAGCCGGCGAGCCACTCGCGCCCCTCCCGGTAGAGGGTCTCGACCTCCGGCCCCACGAGCCCGGGGAGCGCGGGGTGGATCGTGTAGCCGATCTGGCTCTGCAGGTAGGCGAGGTGGCGGTAGCCGACCGGGAAGGACTCGAGGAGGGTCCGGTCGAGCGTGAGTGCCGCGTCCGGCGCCACCGGGTCCATGCGGTCCTTCTCGTAGATCGGCTGCCGGCGGACGACACGCCAGCCCTCGGGGTCGCGCCGGAAGAAGTCGTAGAAGCGCCCGGTGCACACCACGTCGACGTCGACGTCGTGGACGGAGGCCCGCTGGGAGATGGTCATCTTCGTCTGCGCGATCGCCCGGTCGCCGTCGACGTCGACGGCCGTCCCGCCCAGGAAGTGCAGGATCCGGACGCCGTTCTCGAAGCCGGTCCGGGAGATCTCGATGAAGTCGGTGGCCGAGCCCTGGAACCAGGTCGCGGTCATGAACCCGTCGCTCGCCCACACCCCCGCGAAGCGCTCCCAGTCGCCGGCGTCCCGGTAGAGCACCCACTGCTGCAGCACGCGGGTGATCTCGCGTTCGTCGCGGTCGGGGTCGGTCGTCATCAGTTGCCTCCGTCGGCGCCTCGGGTGCCGGGGAAAGTAGCAACCGGAGCCGGGCGAGCCCAGCGGAGCGTTCTGCTCAGTGGGACGCGCTGAGACTGCGGCCGATGCCGAAGGCGGCCGTGCGCAACGCGGCCGCGAACCGGTAGGGGTTGGGCACCGTCGACCGGAACACGATGGAGACGGCGGCCCGCACCTCGCCGGTGCCGTCGACGATCGGGCAGGCGACCGAGACCGCGCCGGCCGACATCTCTTCGAAGACGTAGGCGATGCCCTGGGCGCGCGTGCGCGCGAGAGCCGACCTCAGGCGTTTGGGATCGGTGATCGTGTTCGGCGTGAACGCCGGGAGCGGCCGACTCACCAGCTCCCGTTCGGCCTCCGGGGAGTAGGCGGCGAGCACCTTGCCGACCGCCGTGGCGTGCAGCGGCAGGCGAGCCCCCACCCGCGTGAAGGTGTGCACGGAGTCGCTCCCGCGGATGCGCTCGACGACGAGCGCGGCTCCGCGGTCGAGGATCGCGAGCTGCACGTTCTCCGCACTGGCCCGGTGGAGGTCCTCCATGATCGGGTGCGCGACGTCGCCGAGCACCTTCGTGGACTGGGCGAGCAGGCCCAGCTTCCACACGCGCAGTCCGACCTGGTAGCGCGCGTCCGCACGCCGCTCGATGCCACCCCACTCGACGAGGTCGCCGAGCAGCCGGTGCGCGGTGCTCTTGGGCAGACCGGTCCTCGCCGCGATCTCGGCGAGGGTCAGCACGGGGTCGGCCGGGGTGAACGACTCGAGGACCGCGAGGAGTCGGCTGGAGGTCGCCCGGCCGGCCTCGTTCGCGTTGCCCGCCATCGCTGGTCCCCCTCCTCGTCCTGCTCAGCGGAACGGCGACGTTGACCCCTCGGCGACGGGGTGGCGAGACTCTAACCGGCGTCCACCGGCACCGTCCGCGTCGTCGCGACGAGCCAGGCGATGGCCGCGCAGCGGTGCGACCGGGTCGGGCACCGCGCCCCTGGGCGCCCGGACCACGGACCGTCGATGCCAGCAGCCCACCCGCACCGGCCCGCCCTGGACGAGCACCCGTCCGCGGGACGCCGATCTGCGAACTCACCGAGGAGAGACACGGCCATGACGCACCAGAACCTGCAAGAGGCACTGGACGCCTCCGGCGACATCGTCGAGCGGCTGCGCAACTCGAAGGTCGGGAACTACGTCTACCCGGTCGTCGCGCCGGAGTTCTGGAACTTCCGCACCGAGCAGCGGGCCTGGCGCGAGACCGTCGTCCTCTACGACCAGACGCACCACATGGACAACCTCATCATCCGAGGGGCGGACGCGTTCCGGCTCGTGTCGGACACGGCGATCACGACGATGAAGAACTTCGACGTCGACCGCGCCAAGCAGTACATCCCCGTCTCGCCCAGCGGGCACGTCATCGGCGACGGGATCATGCACCGCGAGACCGAGGACGAGTTCGTCTTCGTCGGCCGGGCCCCCTCGGCCAACTGGCTGCAGTTCCAGGCGGCGACCGGCGGGTACGACGTCGACGTGCAGGTCGACCGGCGCTCGCCGTCCTACCCCCTCGGCAGGGCGGTCACCCGGGAGTACTGGCGCTTCCAGATCCAGGGGCCACGGGCCTGGGACGTCATCGAGAAGGTCAACGGCGCCTCGCTCGAGCAGCTGCGGTTCTTCAGCATGGACTGGATGACGATCGCGGGGGTCCGCGTCCGGACCCTGCGACACGGCATGGCCGGCTCCCCGGGGCTCGAACTGTGGGGGCCCTACGACTCCTACCACCTGGTGCGGGACGCGATCCTCGAGGCGGGCGAGGAGTTCGGGATCGTGCCGGTCGGTGCCCGGGCCTACCCGACGAACGCCGTGGAGTCCGGCTGGATCCCCGCACCGCTGCCGGCCGTCTTCACGGGCGAGGAGCTGCGCCCCTATCGCGAGTGGCTCCCCGCCGACGGCTACGAGGCCACGATGTCGGTCGCGGGCAGCTACGTCCCGTCGTCCGTCGAGGGCTACTACCTCAACCCGTGGGAGCTGGGGTACGGGTCGTTCGTCAAGTTCGACCACGACTTCATCGGGCGGGACGCGCTCGAGCAGATCGATCCTGCGGTCCAGCGCCGCAAGGTGACGCTGGCCTGGAACGCCGAGGACGTCTCCCGGATCCTCAGCTCGATCGTCGACGTCGACGGCCCCCAGTACAAGTTCCTCGACCTGCCGCTGGCCAACTACGGCTTCTCCGGCTACGACCGCGTGCTGGACTCCGACGGCCGCCAGGTGGGCCTCGGGCTCAACAACGTCGGGTACACCGCGAACGAGCGGCGGGTGCTGTCCATGGGCACCATCGACGCCGACGTGCCGGAGGGGGCGGAGCTGACCCTGGTCTGGGGAGAGCCCGACGGGGGGACGGACAAGATCAACGTGGAACCGCACGAGCAGCTCGACGTCCGGGTGGTCGTGAGCCCGACGCCGTACTCGGCGGTGGCGCGCAGCGCCTACCAGTCGGGCTGGCGCACGGGGCGGTGAGTTCCCGCGCGGCCCTGCGACCGACCCGGCACGCTGGTTGACTGGGCGCATGGTGGCACCCCTGCCAGAGCCCGAGCCGGTGATCGACCCGACCGTGCCGGTACCCGACGACCCCGCCGAGCTGCTCCCCGATGCCCCGGAGCCGCTCCCGCCGCCGCCGATCGAGGCGACGCCCGACGACCCCGGTGGGGACCCCGGCGGCGTGCCCGAGCCCGCCTGAGCTGAGCCGGCGGTCCCACGCACGGCCGACCGACGGACGTCGTCCCCCGGTGCCGCATGCGCCGGGGGACGACGCGTGTCCGCCTGGCTCGTCGACTCAGTCGACGGGTGCGATCAGCGCATCCAGGTCCTCGACGGGCTCCTCGATGAACCCGAACTCGATCATGGAATCCATCGTGACCTCGGCCCGCTCAGTACTCGGGGCCCGGTCCTCCAGCCACGCCGGCAGGGTCATGCGCCCGGCCAGCTCGGGGGTGAGCTGGGTGTAGGTCGGCAGGATGTCGATGACGTTCTGCGGGTCGGACTCGGCCAGTTCCGCCCCGCGCTCCAGGGCGCGGGCGAACGCCGCGGTGACCTCGGGGTTCTCGGCGGAGTACTGCGACGTGGTCATGAAGCCGATCACCGGCATCTCGGCGACCCGCTCACCGCAGTTCTCGGTGGGCTCGGCGACCGCGCGCGCTCCCTGGTCCTCGGCGAGGGTGGCGAACGGCTCCCCGATGAAGGCGCCGGCGACGTTGCCCTGCTGGACGGCAGCGGGCATGTCGGGGAAGGGGATCTCGACGAGCTCGTAGTCCCCGTCCTGCAGGCCGGCCTCGGCCAGACACTCCCGCACCTGCAGCTCGACCAGACCGGCCAGGGTGTTCACCGCGATCCGCTGACCGCGCAGTCCGGCCGCGTCCTGGGCCGGGGAGCTCCCCGCGACGAAGATCCCGTTGACCCCCTCCTTCGGCCCTGACATCTCCCACACCATCTGCGCGGGCAGGCCCTGGGACGCCGCCTGGAGCACCGTCGTCCAGTTCGAGCTGCTGAACTGCAGGTCACCGGCGACCATCGCCGGCAGCGCCGCGGACCCGCCGGCGACCATCTGCGTCTCGACCTCCAGGCCCTCCTCCTCGAAGTAGCCCTCCTGGATGGCGAGGAACAGCGGGGCGTTGTCCGGGATCGGCAGGGTGCCGACCAGGATCGACACGGGGTTCTCCGGGCTCAGCTCCGTGCTCTCCGTGGTGCCCTCGTCGTCGCCACCTCCGCAGGCGACCAGGAGGCAGGCCGCCATGGCGATGGGGACGCCGCGCCGGACAGAACGACTCGTTGCCACGTGTTCTCCTTCGGATCCGGGTCCGGACGTGTCGTGCACGCCCGGCATGTCGCCACGGGCTCCGACGTCGTCCGGACGCTCTCGTTCCGGCCGGGCCGCCGGGGCTCCGGTGGTGTCGCAGGTGTACAGGACGAGGCACGTGCCGTCGAGGTCAACCGCCCGGTTCGGCCGGGACTGCGGCCGTACTGAGACCGCGGACCGCGTCTGCCGGCGACCGCGGTGCCTGGACGCCGGCTCGCTGGTGAGGGCCTAGCGGCGCCGCTGACCGACGGCGCCGACCGCGCCGACGGCACCGCGGAGTCCGACGCAGCCCACGCAGCCCACGCAGCCCACGCAGTCGACGCACGCGATGCAGGCGACGCACGCCGCGCAGCCCACGTTGGCCAAGCCGGCGAGGATCGCGCTGCTGCCGACGACGACGGCGCTGAGGGCGACGCCCGCGCTCCCGATGACCCCGGCGCTGCCGACCACGCCGGCGCTCCCGGTGACGCCCGCGCTCGCGGCGGTCGCCGCGCTGCCGACGACTGCCGCGGAGGCGACGCCGGCGGCGCTGCCCACGACGGCCGTGCTGTGCGTGATGGCGGCGCTGCCGACGACGGCGCTGCTCCCGCCGGTCGCGACGCCGCCGGGCTGCGCCACCCGGTCCGGCGGGCCGCCGTCCCCCGACCCGGTCCGGGCGCCGGTGACTGGGGGGGTGACGTGTTCCTGTGGCATGGCGGGGACCTCCGCGGTCGGCGTGGACGTGCGCAGGACGAGGACGAGGATCTCGACGCCAGCCGGCGTCCGTCGCGCGGTGCGTCGCGGACGCCGGTCGGCCCCCTCACCGCCAGGGACGACGTCGCCCGGGACGCCAGCTCGGCGAGGACGACGCGAGCCAGGCCCACCCCGCCGGCCACGAGCAGCCCGCTCGGGGTCAGGTCGAGGAGCAGGACGTCCTCGCGGACAGCCGGCGTCGCGAGGGCCAGGACCACGACCGCGGCCATGGCGGCGACGAGTGCGAGCTCCCACCGGGACGGCGGGCATGGCGGCACCTCCTCCGGCCGAGGGCCCACTGTCGTCGGTCGGTCGCCCGTGCCCGCAGGGTCGGAAGGCCCGAGCCGGGGAGTCAGACGTCGGCCACGCCTGTTCTCTCGCTGGATGAGACACCGTTTGGGCCGGTTGTGACCTGCGCCGCACGCTTCGCCTCCAGCACCGCCCGTGCCGGTCGCGCGCACCGACCCCGCCGGGCGCCCCCCGTCCGTCGTCCCAGGAGGAGATCCATGAGCCACGCCCCCGCCAGCCGCACCCCCGTCCGGCGCCGCATCCTCGCCGCCGCGCTCAGCGCCGGGGCCGTCGTCGCGGTCAGCGCGTGCGGGTCCGGGGAGAACAGCGGCAGCGGGGACGCTCCCGCGGCGGGCGACGGTGGCGGCGGGACGACGGCGCTCACCCTCGGCTACTTCCCACTGGTGCACACCGCCTCGGCCGTGCACGCCGCCGAGACCGGGCTGTTCGAGGAGAACGGCCTGGACGTGACCCTGGAGCAGACGGCCGGCGGCGCGCAGGCGATCCCGTCGCTGGTCGCCGGCGAGTACGACATCACCTACGCCAACTACACCTCGGGGCTGCTCGCCGCGCAGCAGGGTCTGCCGATCCGCATCGTGGCCGGCAACGACGTCGGCGCCGACGACCACGCGATCATGGTGCGCGCGGACGCCACGTACCAGTCGGCCGCGGACCTGGCCGGTGCCCGGATCGCGGTGAACAACCTGCAGAACGTCGGCACGGTCGCGGTCAACGCCGTGCTCGAGGACGCGGGGGTCGACATCGCCGGCATCGAGTTGCTGGAGCTGCCCTACCCGGAGATGGCAGCTGCGCTGGCGGCCGGCGACGTCGACGCCATCTGGCAGGTCGAGCCCTTCCAGGCCGCCTCCCTGGGCGCCGGCCACCGGGTGCTCTTCCCGCTCTTCAGCGGCCCGGTCGAGGACATGCCGGTGGCCGGCTGGCTGACCACCGAGCAGTACGCCCAGGAGAACCCCGAGGTGATCGAGGCCTTCCGCGCGTCGCTGGCCGCGTCGATCAGCGAGCTGGACGGCGACCGCGAGCGGCTGGTCGAGCTGGTGCCGACCTACACGCAGGTGCCGGCGGAGGTCGTCGAGCAGGTGGCGCTGCCGGAGTGGGACGCCGAGGCCGACGTCGAGCAACTCCAGGAGATGGCCGACCTGATGCTGGAGTACGGGATCATCAGCGAGGAGTTCGACGTCGAGACCATGATGGTCGACTGATCGGATCAGCGGGGGTCGGCTGGGCGGTACGCCTCGAGGGCGAGCAGGCCGCGCTGCACGCCCACCACCGCGGCGCTCAGGGGCAGCAGGGACCGGTCGCCCGGGAGGGCGCTGAGCCGGTCGACGATCTGGTCCACCGCGGCCGTCGCGGCGGTGATCTGCTCGGTCCTCGGGTCGGGCGTCGTCCCGTCGCCGGAGTGGTAGGGGTGGCGCACGACGCCGGCGAGCGCGGTGAGCGCCTCGCTGAGCAGGTGGGCGCTGCCCACGTCGGTCCAGTCGCCGCGGCGGTGCGGCTGCAGTTCGGCGACCAGGGCGGTGAGGTCGTCGATGAGGACGGCGACCCGGTCGAGGGCCCGCGACTCCGCGCGGATGCGCACCGCGGCCTGCTGCCACCGGCCGGCTCGCGGGTTGGCCTGACGCGCCCGCTCGACGAGGGCCTCGGCGCGGCGCATCCGGTCGAGTTCCGGGCCGAGCACCGCCGTCAGCCGTCTCTCCTCCTCCGGCGACGGGACCTGGTCACGGGCCAGCCGGACGGCCATCTGTTCCAGGTGCCCGGCGATCGTGTCCCGCGTGCGGTCGATCTGCTCCACCGCCTGCGTCAGCTGCAGCGGGGGGAACAGGACGCTCGTCACCAGCACGCCGACCGCCGCACCGATCAGCGTGAGGCCGGCATAGCGCAGGACGTAGGCGCCGGGGTCGTCCGCGCCGACGGTGAGCATGAGGACGGCGGCGAAGGTGACCCAGCCGGCCTGCTGGCCCAGCGCCCGCCACCTCTCCACCCCGATGGCCAGTGCCACGAGCAGCGCGATGGTGAGCGCACGGGGCAGACCCGGGGTGGCCTCGTGGACGAGGACGGCGAGGCCGAAGCCGAGCATGATCGCGAGGACCGTCCGCCAGGCCGCCCCGGCCGAGTCGGCGACCGTGGGGTGGACCGCGATCACCGCGCCCAGAGGTGCGTAGTAGGCGTGGTCCGACAGCAGCGGCGGCAGGAGGACGGCGACCTGCCACGCGAGCGCGGCGGCGATCGCTGCCCGGACACCGCGCTGGACCGCCGGCCGGCGCAGCAACGCCCCCACGCGCCGGCGCGTGGGGCCCAGGACGAGCCCGCCCGCCGTGGTGGACCGGCCCCGGCCCCGTCGCTCGCTGTCGGTCATGCCGCCTCATCGCCTGGCTCGTCCCCCGCTGCCGCGTCCCGGCAGCCCCGCGCTGCCCGAGCGACCGTCGCGCGGCTCTCGTCGACGAGGATCCGCGACGACGGCAGGGCCCCCACACGTGGGCTCCCCCGGATCCCCACTTCGGGGTCTGAGATCTGTCGTACCCCGGGTCCACGCTCGTGCTGTCCGGGTTCCACCGCCGGTGCCAGCACCCAGCCCACGGCACCCCACACCGGCGGTCCGGGGAGGAGGGCGAGCCGAGATGAGGACCTACGACCCGGCCGAGCGCATCGTCTACGTCCACCCGGGGCAGGAGCCCGGCCCGGCCTCGCGCGCGCACGACGAGTGCGACCGGCTGCCCGCCGACTACGCGAACGCCTCCCTCCGGGCCCGGCTCGGCGACGTCCGCGCGTCCGCCGGCCGGCCGCGGCTGGTCGTCCTGCCCGGTGGGTCGGCGGCGGCCGCCGGCCAGGCGCCCGCCGCGCCGGCGCTGCGGCTGGCCCGCTGATCGGCCCGCGACTCCCGGCGGCGTCCGCCGCCCCGGCCCCGGCGTGCGGATCGGGGCACGGGGCGCCTGCTCAGCACTCCACGACGTTGAGCGCGAGCCCGCCGCGAGCGGTCTCCTTGTACTTGTCGCTCATGTCCGCCCCCGTCTCGCGCATCGTCTTGATGGCCTTGTCCAGCGAGACGTGGTGCCGGCCGTCGCCGCGCACCGCCAGGCGGGCTGCGGTGATGGCCTTGACCGAGCCGACGGCGTTGCGCTCGATGCACGGGATCTGCACCAGGCCGCCGACGGGGTCGCAGGTGAGACCGAGGTTGTGCTCGATGCCGATCTCGGCGGCGTTCTCCACCTGCTCCGGAGTGCCGCCGAGGACCTCGGCGAGGCCGGCGGCGGCCATGGAGCAGGCCGAGCCCACCTCACCCTGGCAGCCGACCTCGGCACCGGATATGGAGGCGTTCTCCTTGAACAGCAACCCGACGGCCGCGGCGGTGAGCAGGAAGCGCACCACGCCGTCCTCGGAGCAGGAGTCGATGAAGTCGCGGTAGTAGTGCAGGACGGCCGGCACGATGCCGGCGGCACCGTTCGTCGGAGCAGTGACCACCCGCCCGCCGGCGGCGTTCTCCTCGTTGACCGCCAGGGCGTACAGGGTCACCCACTCCATCGCGCGCAGCGCGTCGGTGTCGTCGCGGTGCGCCTCCAGGTGGGCGCGCAGCGCCGCCGCCCGCCGGCGGACCCTGAGCCCCCCGGGCAGGACGCCGTCGGTACGGGTGCCGCGCTCCACGCACTCCTGCATGACCGACCAGATGTGCAGCAGACCCGAGCGGATCTCGGTCTCGGTCCGCCAGGAGAGCTCGTTGGCCAGCATCACGTCACTGATCCGCAGCCCGGTCTCCTGCGTGTGGGCCAGCAGCTCCCCGCCGGTGCGGAACGGGTACCGGACGGGCGTGCTGTCCTCGACGATCACCGGGTTGCCGGCCGCGTCCTGGTCGAGGACGAAGCCGCCGCCCACCGAGTAGTACTCGCGGCGGAGGAGTTCGGCGCCGCTCCGGTCGACGGCGCGGAAGAGCATCCCGTTGCTGTGGAACTCCAGCCGCTTGCGCCGGTGCAGCACGACGTCGTCGTCCACCGAGAAGGCGATGGGGTGCTCGCCGGCCAGCCGGAGCTCGCCCTCGTCGCGGATGGCCGCGACCCGGGGGTCCGCGCCGCGCGGGTCGACGACGTCGGGCTGTTCGCCCTCCAGACCCAGGACGACGGCCTTGACGCTGCCGTGCCCGTGCCCGGTGGCCCCGAGCGAACCGAACAGCTCGCACCGGACGCCGGCGACCCGCGCGAGCAGCCCCTCGTCCCGGAGGCGCGTCGCGAACGCACAGGCGGCTCGCATCGGCCCCACCGTGTGCGAGCTGGAGGGACCGATCCCGACCTTGAACAGGTCGAAGGTGCTGATGGTCATCCGGAGCTCCCGTCTCGGCCGCCGGCTGGGACCGGCGTCTGCTGTCCTACCCGCTTCACCCGCGGAGCCGGGCCATCTCCGGGTCGACGAGCGGCTCGGCGGCGACGGTGGCGGGGATGCGGGTGCCGAAGTACTCGATCTCGACCGCCGTCCCGACCGTCGCCGAGGCCGGCAGCCAGGCGTAGGCGATCGGCCGGCCGACGGTGTGCCCGAAGGCCGCGCTCGTCACGTAGCCGGCCGGGCGGCCGTCGACGAACACCGGCTCCGCGCCGAGGACGACGCTGCGGCCGTCGTCGATCGTGAGGCAGGACAACCTGCGGCTGACCGTGTCGTCGCTCGACCCGGCGACGGCCTGAGCACCCACGAAGCCGTCCTCCTTCGTGCGGACGGCGAAGCCGAGGCCGGCCTCGTAGGGGTCGTGCTCGGTGGTCACGTCCGAGCCCCACGCGCGGTAGCCCTTCTCCAGCCGCAGGCTGCCGAAGGCCGCCCGGCCCGCGGCGACCAGCCCGTGGTCCTGACCCGCGGCCCACAGGACGTCCCACAGCCGCTGGCCGTTGTCGGCGCTGGTGTAGATCTCCCAGCCCAGCTCGCCGACGTAGGACAGTCGCATCGCCGTGACCGGCACTCCGCCGATCCGGGCCCGCTTCGCTCGGAAGTACCTCGACCCGTCGTTCGAGAAGTCGTCCGAGGAGATCGACTGCACGACGTCCCGGGCACGGGGGCCCCACAGGCCGATGCAGCAGGTACCCCCCGTGACGTCCCTGACCTGAACGCTGCCGTCGCTCGGTGCCTCGCGCAGGAGGTGGTCGAGGTCGAGGGGACCGTTGGCGCCGACCTGGAACAGCTGCGCGCCCAGCCGGGCGACGGTGAGGTCGCTGCGGATGCCACCGGCCTCGTCGAGGACGAGCGTGTAGGTCACCGACCCGACGGACTTGTCCATCTCGCCGGTGGTCAGCCGCTGCAGGAGCGCGAGGGCGCCGGGTCCGCTGACCTCGATCCGCGTGAGCGGCGTCATGTCGTACATGGCCACGGCGGTGCGGGTCTTCCACGCCTCCGCCGCCGCGATCGGGGACCAGAACTGCCCCGCCCACGCGTCGCGCTCCGGCGGCACCCACTCCGCCGGCAGCTCCTCCAGCAGGCCGGCGTTGGCCTCGTACCAGTGCGGCCGCTCCCAGCCACCGGCCTCGAGGAAGACCGCGCCGAGCTCCTCCTGCCGCGCCCGGAAGGGGCTGACCCGCAGGTCGCGCGGGGAGCGCCGCGGCTGGAGCGGGTGGAGCACGTCGTAGATCTCGACGAAGTTCTGCTGCGAGGTCTCGCTGACGTACTCCGCGGAGAGCTGGACGTCCTCGAAGCGGTGCACGTCGCAGCCGTGCAGGTCGACCTCGCTGCGCCCGTCGACGAGCAGCTGGGCCACCGCCCGGGCGACGCCGGCCGAATGGGTCACCCACACCGCCTCGGCGATCCAGAAGCCGGCCACGTCGCGCGCCTCACCGATCAGCGGGCCGCCGTCCGGGGTGAACGAGAAGACGCCGTTGAAGCCGGTGTCGATCTTCGACGAGCGCAGCGAGGGCAGCAGCAGCTGGCTGTCCTCCCACGGGCCGGCGAAGTCCTCCTCGGTGAAGGGCAGCATCGAGGGCATCGCCGACTCGCGGACGTCGTCGCCCTGCGGCAGCTCGCGCAGGTCGACCGGCATCGGCCGGTGGGCGTAGGACCCGATGCCCAGGCGGTCGACGCGCTCCCGGTAGTACAGGTCCCGGTCCTGGTGGCGCAGGATCGGCAGGCTCGCCTCGCTGCGCTCGTCGTTGCGCCCGACCAGGTCGGGCACCTGGCCGGTCCAGACGAACTGGTGGGCCAGCGGCAGCAGCGGGACGGACATCCCGACCATCGCGCCGAGCTCCTGGCCCCAGAAGCCGGCGCAGGCCACCACGAGGTCGGCGGGGACGACCCCGTCGGGGGTGCGGACGCCGGTGACCCGGCCGCCGGCCTGCTCGATGCCGGTCACCCGGGTCGAGCCCTGGAAGCGGGCGCCGCGCGCCTCGGCGCGGCGGGCCAGGGCGACGACCGCCCGTGACGCCTTGGCCAGGCCGTCGGTGGGGATGTGCAGGCCGCCGAGGACGCGGTCGCGGTCCACCAGCGGGTGCAGCCGCACGCACTCGTCGGCGTCGACCACCTGCGCCTCGACACCCCACGAGGTCGCCCAGCCCTGCTTGCGGTGCAGGTCCCTGAGCCGCTCCGGCGTGGTGGCGACCTCGAGACCACCGACCTGGTTGAAGCACCACGCGCCGTCGACGTCGATGCTCTTCAGCTTGTCCACGGTGTAGCCGGCGAACTCGGTCATGGTCTTGGAGGCGTTGGTCTGGAAGACCAGCCCCGGCGCGTGCGAGGAGGAACCCCCGGTCATCGGGAGGGGTCCCTGGTCGACCACGGTGACGCGGTCCCAGCCACGGGCGGTCAGCTCGTCGGCCAGGTTGGCCCCGACGATCCCCGCTCCGATGATGACCACACGAGGGGTGGTGGACATGTGCGCTGCTCCTGACTACCAGTTGGTCCGGGTCGGCCCTCTGCAGGGTCCATGGCCCCGTCCCGGGTCCCAGCCCGAGCTTGCGAGGGTTGGGAAGGACGGGGTCCTTCTTCAGCTGTCGTGGGTGAACTCGAGGGCCGCGTCGAGCAGCCAGTCGGCCAGGTAGCCGGCGAAGGAGGACCGGACGAGGACGGCGACGTCGTCGCCGGTGTCGGACAGGCCCAGCAGCACGACGCCGGCCTGGCCGAGCGTCGTCTGGGCGCTGCTCCCCCGGCCGAACACCCGTGGGTGCAGGTCGATCGAGCAGCCCGTGGCCAGGACGTCGCGCACCCGGGCGCCGGTCAGCCGCAGGCCGATCCGCTGGGCGGAGACGTCGGTGGCGGATCCGCCGAACGGGAGGACGGCGGAGCGGACGCGGGCCTCGAGCTCCTCCGGGGTCTCGTCGGTGCTGGTGAGCAGCCACTCGTCCGGCCCGAGCCAGACGGCGCGCCCGCTGCCGGCCGGTACCCAGGTGTTGGGCGCCGTCGGCAGTCCGACGCCGAGCGCCGCGGACACGGCGGCGTCGACGGTGCCGAGCCGGACGTCGACCGTCGCCACGAACGGCTCGGCGGTGACGGCGACGGTGCCGGGCAGGTCCGCGAAGGCGGTGCTCCAGGCCTCGAGTGGGTGGGTGCGCAGCAGCTCAGCCATCGCGGCGGGCTCCTTCGGGATCGACCAGCACCGCGCCGGTGACCTCGACCGGGACGAGGGTGCCGTTGACGGGGACGTGCACGGTGCCGCCGATGCGGGCCCGCCCGCCCTTCACCAGGGCGAGTGCGAACGGACGGCCGAGCTCGGCGCTCCGGTAGCTCGAGGTGACGTGACCGAGCATCGGCACCGGCGGGGGCGGCAGCTGGCCGTCGGCGGCGAACTCGACGATCTGCGAGCCCTCGGGCAGCAGGGTGTCCCGGTCGACGGGCAGCAGCCCGACCAGCTGCTTGCGCAGCGGGTGCGCGTTGTGGGCGCGGGCGAAGGACCGCTTGCCGACGAAGTCGGCCTTCGTCGCCGAGACCGCCCACGCCAGGCCCAGGTCGTGCGGCGTGACGGTGCCGTCGGTGTCCTGCCCGATGATCGGGTAGCCCTTCTCCGCCCGGAGCACGTGCATCGTCTCCGTGCCGTACGGGGTGATCCCGTACGGGCGGCCGGCGTCGAGGAGCCGCTCCCAGACCGCGACCGCGTACCAGGGGTTGACCGACACCTCGAACGCCAGCTCCCCGGAGAAGCTGATCCGCGCCAGCCGGACCGGCACCCCGGCGAGCGTCGTGTCCCGCCAGGTCATGAACGGGAAGGCCGCGGCGGAGACGTCGACGTCGGGGAACACCGCCCCGACGACGTCGCGGGACCGCGGGCCCACGACCGGGAAGGTCGCCCACTGCTCGGTGACCGAGGTGCAGTGCACGCGCAGGTCCGGCCACTCGGTCTGGCCCCACTCCTCCATCCAGTCGAGGACCTTGGCCGCGCCGCCGGTGGTGGTGAGGACGAGGAAGCGGTCCTCGGCGAGGCGGAGCACCGTGCCGTCGTCGATGACCATGCCGTCGACGCCGCACATCACGCCGTAGCGCACGGAGCCGACCGCCAGGCTGCTCATCAGGTTCGTGTAGAGCCGGTCCAGGAGGACGGCGGCGTCGGGGCCCTGGACGTCGATCTTGCCCAGGGTGGAGCCGTCGAGGATCCCGACGCCGGTCCGGACCGCGGCGCACTCCCGGAGGACGGCGGCCGCCATGTCCTCGCCGGGCCGCGGGTAGTGGCGTGGGCGCTTCCACTGACCGACGTCCTCGAAGACCGCCCCGGCCGCCACGTGCCAGTCGTGGAGGGCGGTGACCCGCTCGGGATCGAAGAGCCGACCGCGGTCGCGGCCGGCCAGCGCGGCGAAGGCGACGGGGGTGTACGGCGGCCGGAAGGTCGTCGTCCCGGTGTCCCGCACCGGGGTGCCCAGCAGCTCGGCGGTGATCCCGGAGGTGAGGATGCCCGAGGTCTTGCCCTGGTCGTGCGCCGTCCCGATGGTGGTGTAGCGCTTGACGTGCTCGATGGAGCGCAGACCGGCGCCGACCGCGCGGGCGATGTCGGCGACCGTGGCGTCGCGCTGCAGGTCGACGAACTGGGTGCTGCCCCCGGCGGCGGAGGTGTCCGGCACCCGCCAGAGCACCAGCGGCGCGGCGGGGACGACGGGCTCGGGGGCGACGGGCAGCCGGTCGTCGTCCGCCGCCGGGATCCCCCGGGCGGCCACCGCCGCGCGGGCGGCCCGCCGGCCGTCGGCCAGGCACCCGGCCAGGTCGAACACGCCGGCCGCCGAGCCGGCGACCGACAGACCGTCGAGCTGCTCACCGGGGAGGAACGCGCCGAGCGCCTCGTCGTAGCGGAGCCGGCCGCGGGCCTGGCTGAACAGGTGCACCGCGGGGTTCCAGCCACCGCTGACCAGGAGCAGGTCGCAGGCGATCGCGGCAGCGGCGCCCACCTGCCCGTCGGCGAACGGGGCGACGAGGGCGTGGGTGACCCGGTCGACCCCCTGCGTGCCGGTCACGACCGACATGGGGAGCACCGGGATGCCCGCCGCCTCGCACTCCTCGCGCCGGCGCGGTGAGCCCTCCGGCCGGGCGTCGACCACCGCCTGCACCCGCACGCCCGCCCGGTGCAGGTCGAGGGCGGCGTCGTAGGCGCTGTCGTTCGTGGTGGCGACGACCGCCTCGCGACCGGGCAGCACGCCGTAGCGGTGCAGGAAGGTCCGGGCTGCGCCGGCGAGCATGATCCCGGGCCGGTCGTTGTCGGCGAAGACGACCGGGCGCTCGTGCGCCCCCGTCGCGACGACCACGGAGGAGGCCCGGAAACGCCACACCCGCTGGCGGGACAGGTGCCGGGGCGCGGCCGCTCCGAGGTGGTCGGTGCGCCGCTCCAGCGCCAGGACGAAACCGTCGTCGTAGCTGCCGAAGGCGGTCGTCCGCTGCAGGTGCAGCACCTCCGGGTGCCCGGCCAGCTCGGCGACCGCGGACGCCACCCACTCCAGCGCCGGGGCGCCGTCGAGGACGTCGGAGCCCGACAGCAGCGAGCCGCCGGCCTCGGACTGCTCGTCGACCAGGGCGACGCGGGCGCCGGACCGGGCGGCAGTGAGCGCCGCGGCCAGACCGGCGGGGCCGGCCCCCACGACCAGGACGTCGACGTGGTGGTGGACGGCGTCGTAGCGGGCGGAGTCGGGGACGTCGGCCAGGCGGCCCTGCCCCGGCACGCCGTGGGCGACGAGCCCGTCGGAGAGCTCGACGGTCGTGGCCAGCAGCATCGGCTCGGGGAAGGGCTCCTCGATCTGCACCAGGCCGCTCGGGTCCTCGGCCCAGGCGGCGGCGATGCCGCGCGGCCGGCCGAGCTTGATGCTCGTGGCGACCTGGTGCCGGCCCGCGGCGAGGAGGGCGGAGGCCAGGGTGTCGCCGGGGTGGCCGGTGTAGGGCTGCCCGTCGAAGGTGAACTGGAGGGTGGTGGCCCGGTCGATGCGGCCGCCCTCGCTGATGCGGAACGGGCCCGTCACGAGGTCACCGGCCTGGCGTCGTCGAGGCGGTAGACGCGCTCGAAGCGGTAGGTGGCCGTGTCCCGGATCGCGTTGAACCAGCGGCGGCAGCCGGCGCTGTGGTTCCACCGCTCGGCGAAACGGCCCTTCGGGTTGTCGCGGAAGAAGACGTAGTGGGCCCACTCCTCGTCGGAGAGCTCGCCCGGGGCGTCCGGGTACGGGACGTGGGCCTGGCCGCCGTAGGAGAACTCGACCTCCTCGCGGGGGCCGCACCACGGGCATGCGATGAGTTGCACGGGGACTCCCTGGGTCAGTGCGCGACGGCGGCAGCGCCGTGCTCGTCGACGAGCGCGCCGGTGACGAAGCGGTCGAGGGTGAACGGCGCCACGGACGGGTGGGGCTCGTCGTGGGCGATCGTGTGCGCCAGGGCCCAGCCGATGCCGGGCGTGGCCTTGAAGCCGCCGGTGCCCCAGCCGCAGTTGAGGTAGAGGCCGTCGTACGGCGTCATGCCGACGATCGGTGAGGCGTCGGGACTGACGTCGACGATGCCGGCCCAGGTGCGCAGCAGGTGGGCTCGCGCGAACACGGGGAAGAGCTCCACCGCGGCAGCCATCTGCCGCTCGATGACGTGGAACGCGCCCCGCTGGCCGAAGCCGTTGAAGGAGTCGACGCCGGCACCCATGACCAGCTCGCCCTTGTGCGCCTGGGACACGTACACGTGCACGGCGTTGGACATGACCACCGTGGGGTGCACCGGCTCGAGCAGCTCCGAGACCAGCGCCTGCAGCGGGTGGCTCTGCACGGGCACGCGGATGCCCAGCATGTCGGTGAGGACCGTGGTGTGGCCGGCCGCGCAGAGGGCGACCCGGCCGGCACCGATGGTGCCGCGCGTGGTGTGCACGCCGGTGACGCGGTTGCCGGTGGTCGCGAAGCCCGTGACCTCGCAGTCCTGGATGAGGTCGATGCCGGCCTCGTCGGCCCGGCGGGCGAAGCCCCACGCCACGTAGTCGTGCTTGGCGATGCCGGCGCGCGGCTGGTACGTCGCCCCCAGCACCGGGTAGCGGATGTCGGCCGACGTGTTGACGATCGGGCAGATCTTGCGCACCTCGTCGGGCTCCACCCATTCGGCGTCGACGCCGTTGAGCTTGTTCGCCTCGACGCGGCGCACGCTGTCGCGGACGTCCTGCAGGGTGTGCGCGAGGTTGAGGACGCCGCGCTGGCTGAACAGGATCGGGTACCCGAGGTCCTCCTCGAGCCCCTCCCACAGCTTCAGCGCCTGCTCGTAGATGGCCGAGCTCTCGTCCCACAGGTAGTTCGAGCGGATGATCGTGGTGTTCCGGGCCATGTTCCCGCCGGCCAGCCACCCCTTCTCGACCACCGCGACGTTCGTGATGCCGTGGTTCTTCGCGAGGTAGTGCGCGGTGGCCAGGCCGTGCCCGCCGCCGCCGACGATCACCACGTCGTAGGAGCGCCGGGGCTCCGCGTTCCGCCAGAGGGAGTCCGGGTGCTCCGGCAGGTCCGCGCCGGGGGTGCGGGGACTCATCGGGGTACCTCCGTGAGGTCGGGGTAGAGCGGGTGGCGGTCGGCCAGCCGGGTCACCCGCGCGCGCAGCCCAGCGAGCTCGTCGGCCCCGACCGTGGGCCGCAGCGCGGTGGCGATCACGTCGGACACCTCCGTGAAGGCGTCGAGGTCGAAGCCGCGCGCCGCCAGTGCCGGGGTGCCGATGCGGACGCCGGAGCTGACCATGGGCGGGCGGGGGTCGAAAGGGACGGCGTTGCGGTTCACGGTGATGCCGATCCCGTGCAGCCGGTCCTCGGCCTGCCGGCCGTCCAGGTCGGAGTTCCGCAGGTCCACCAGGACGAGGTGGACGTCGGTGCCCCCGCTCACCACGCCGACGCCCGCCGCACGGGAGTCGGCGGCCAGCAGCCGGTCGGCCAGTATCCGGGCACCGGCGAGGGTCCGCTGCTGACGCTCGCGGAAGGCCGGCTCACCGGCCAGCTTGAACGCCACCGCCTTGGCGGCGATGACGTGCTCCAGGGGCCCGCCCTGCTGGCCGGGGAAGACCGCCGAGTTGACCTTCTTGGCCAGGTCAGCCGTGGCCAGGATGACGCCACCGCGCGGACCGCCGAGCGTCTTGTGGGTCGTCGAGGTGACCACGTGCGCGTGCGGCACCGGGGAGGGGTGCAGCCCGGCAGCCACGAGCCCGGCGAAGTGGGCCATGTCCACCATCAGGTAGGCCCCCACCTCGTCGGCGATCCGGCGGAACGCGGCGAAGTCCAGGTGGCGGGGGTAGGCCGACCAGCCGGCCACGATCAGCTTCGGCCGCCGCCGGCGCGCCAGCTCCTCCACCTCTGCCATGTCGACCCGGTGGTCCTCGCGTCCCACGTGGTAGGCGGCGACGTCGTAGAGCTTGCCGGAGAAGTTGAGCCGCATGCCGTGGGTCAGGTGTCCCCCGTGCGCCAGGTCGAGCCCGAGGATGGTGTCACCGGGCTCGAGGAGGGCGGACATCGCGGCCGCGTTGGCCTGTGCTCCCGAGTGCGGCTGCACGTTGGCGTACTCGGCGCCGAACAACGCGGTCAGCCGGTCGATGGCCAGCTGCTCGATGACGTCGACGTGCTCGCAGCCGCCGTAGTAGCGCCGGCCCGGGTAGCCCTCGGCGTACTTGTTGGTGAGGACCGAGCCCTGGGCCTGCATGACGGCGAGCGGGGCGGAGTTCTCGCTGGCGATCATCTCCAGCGTGGTCTGCTGCCGGGTCAGCTCGGCGGCGATCGCCGCGGAGACCTCCGGGTCGGTGTCCGCCAGCGATCGGTCGAGCGCGTGGTCCTGGACCGCCGAGGCCGGCGGGGCTCCGTCGAGTTGGACGACCATGCCGGCGTCCCTCCTGTCGTGACAGTCCAGCAACTGGTCCACCAGTCGTCTGGAACCGTGGGAGTTGTCGTGCGGGGTCGAGCGTGCGGCCGCAGTCAGGGCTGCCGGCGGGGGTCGGGCGTCAGTCCGACAGGCGCTGCGTCAGCCAGTCGTGGAAGGCGCCGATGTGGTGTTCGGAGGGCACCAGGACGCCGCCGTGGGCGTAGGCACGGGAGGACATGGCCGGCTGGGTCCGCTCGCAGGCGGCGAAGTCCTGCTCGTTGACGCGGTGGAACAACTCCACCGACCGCGACACGTCCTTGCCCGACTCGACCACCTCGTGCGTGTACAGCCAGTCGCACTGGACGATCGTCCGGTCCGCCGAGACCGGGAACATGCGGTGGAAGATGACGTGGTCGGGCACCAGGTTGACGAACACCGTCGGCTTCACCGTGATGGCGTAGTAGCGGCGGTCCTGGTCCTCCTCGACGCCCGGGAGCCGGTCGAAGCCCTCGCTGCCGTCGACCGTGAAGCCCTGGACGTCGCCCCCGAACTCCGCGCCGTGCCCGACGAAGTACTGCGCCGCGTAGCCGTCGGCGAACTCCGGGAGGACCTCGGTGAGCTCCGGGTGGATGGTCGCGCAGTGGTAGCACTCCATGAAGTTCTCGATGATCAGCTTCCAGTTCGCCTGGACGTCGTAGGTGATGCGGCGCCCCACCGACAGCGCGTCGAGGTCGTAGCGCTCGATCGCCGCCACGCTCCCGAGGCGCTCGACGACGGCGCCCATGACGTCGTCCTCGAACGACGGCGGCTGCTCCGCCAGGCACACCCAGGCGTAGCCCAGCCACTCGCGCAACGCCACGGGCAGCAGGCCGTACTCGACCCGGTCGACGTCGGGCATCTTCGTCAGGTTCGGAGCCGCGACGAGCTTGCCCTCGAGGTCGTAGGTCCAGGCGTGGTAGGGACACTGGAAGGCCCGCTTGACCGCACCGGAGTCCTCTGTGCAGATCTGCGCGCCGCGGTGCCGGCAGACGTTGAGGAACGCGCGGAGCCCGCCGTCCCGGCCGCGGACGACCAGCACGCTCTCCCGGCCGACCTGGACCTTCTCGAACGAGCCGGGCGTCGGCAGGTCGCTCGCGCGCACGGCACAGAACCACATGTCCTCGAAGACGCGGGACTGCTCCAGGGAGAACACGGCGGGGTCGGTGTAGTAGTGGCCCGGCAGGGTGGAGATGAGGCTCGCGGGCTGGTCGGTGGTGGTCATACGGCACCTCGGGGTTCCGTCGGACGATGCGATGTGGGAGGACACGTCGGTGGTCGCACGACGCAGCGTCTGCGACCCATCACCGTCGTCGTCCAGCCAGCGAGCTCACGACGACCGCTGTGTTGCACATTACTCATCAGCGTGCGTGATGCGCAACAACCTACGCAGACGAGTCCGCGATGTCCCGCCCCTCCGGAGAGGGCCCACGTCACCGCCGAGCCGGGGCCCTCGCTCGGAGCGCCCCGCCGGGTCAGCGGCCGGGACCGAAGAAGCCGAGCCGCCGGCTGAGCTCGTCCGCGCCCGTCACGACCCGCCGCGCGATCCGCGGGAAGTCCTCCGGGTCCATGCGGAAGGACGGCCCGGAGACACTGAGCGCGGCGATCACGTCGCCTCCCACGCCGCGGACGGGAGCGGCGAGGGCGTTCAGCCCGACCTCGTACTCCTCGACGGTGGCGCCCCATCCTTGCTCGACGATCCGGTCGAGGTGCTGTCGCAACACCTCGGAGTCGGTGATCGTGCCGGGGGTGAAGCGCTGCAGGTCCCGGGACAGCACGTCCTTGCGGACGGCGTCGGGAGCGTGCGCCAGGAGGACCTTGCCGCTCGACGTCGTGTGCAGCGGCGTGCCCTGCCCCACCCAGTTGTGCGTGCTGAGGGCGGCCGGCCCGCGGGCCTGGCTGACGTTCACCGCCCGGTCGACGTCGAGGATGGCGATGTTGACCGTCTCCTCGAGGTCCGCGGCCAGCGCCTCGCAGATGGGCCGCCCCTCGCGGGCGATGTCCAGCTGTGCCGCGGCGGCGCCCGCCAGGCGCACGATGCCGAAGCCGAGCCGGTACTTGCCCCGATCGGCCAGCTGCTCGACGAAGCCACGGCTCTCCAGCGCGGCGACGAGCCGGAACGCCGTGGACTTGTGCACACCGAGCTCCGCGGCCACCTCCGTGACCCCGGCCTCTCCCTGCGCCGCCAGGATCTCCAGGACGCTCAGCGCGCGGTCGACGGACTGGACGACGGCGATCGATCCCCGTTCTGCGTTCTCTCCCTGCGGCCCGCTCATGATCAGAGCGTAGGGGGCCCGGCGATGCACACGCCCCCGTCGTCCCCTTGACGGGGGAGCCGACCCGCCGCCATGCTGTTGCGCTATCGGCATCCAGTTGCGATATTCGCAACACGATCTGCTGGAGCGCTCATGATCCCGGTCTGCCCCACGAACGCGCTGCCGCCCGGCGAGGCGACCCGAGTGGAGGCCGATGAGCCCATCGCGGTCTTCAACGTCGATGGCGAGCTCTACGCGATCGACGACACCTGCACCCACCAGGACGCCTCGCTGGCCGACGGCTGGCTGGACGGCTGTGCCGTGGAGTGTCCGCTGCACGCCTCGTGCTTCGACCTGCGGACCGGCAAGGTGTCCGGCCCGCCCGCGAAGAGGCCGGTCCGCACGCACCGGGTCGTCGTCCAGGACGACATGATCTACGTCCTCCCGCACCCGGCCGAGGAGGGAGCCGCATGAGCGCCACGGTCGCCGTGATCGGCGCCTCCCTGGCCGGCCTGTCGGCCGCGCGCGCACTGCGCGCCCGGTCGTACGAGGGCCGCATCGTGGTCGTCGGCGACGAGGTGCACGCGCCCTACGACCGCCCCCCGCTGTCCAAGGAGTTCCTCGCCGGCACGGCGTCGCTGGAGGACATCGCCCTGGGCGCCCCCGACGACGAGGCCCTCGGTCTCGAGTGGCGGCTGGGCACCCGGGCGGTCGGCCTGGACCGCCACACCCGGTCGGTGGTGCTGGACGACGGCAGCGAGCTCCGGGCGGACGGCGTCGTCCTCGCCACCGGCGCCCGCGCTCGGCGCCTGCCGGGCAGTGACGGGCTCGACGGCGTGCACGTCCTCCGCTCACTGGACGACGCCATCGCCCTGCGCGAGGACCTGGCCAGCGCGCGACGGCTCGTCGTCATCGGCGCCGGCTTCATCGGGGCCGAGGTCGCGTCCACGGCCCGGGCGCTCGGCCTGGAGGTCACCGTCGTCGAGACCCAGCCCGTCCCGCTCGCCGGCCCACTGGGCGCGGACATGGGCGCCGTCTGCGCCGGCCTGCACGCCGACCGCGGCACCCGGCTGCTGGTCGGCACGGGGGTCGCCGGGCTGGTCGGCACGGGCAGGGTGCAGGCCGTCGAGCTGACCGACGGCACGCGCCTGCCCGCCGACGTGGTGGTCGTGGGCATCGGCGCCGTCCCGAACACCGAGTGGCTGGCCGACTCGGGAGTGGCCCTCGGCAACGGCGTCCTCACCGACGCGCGCGGCGCGACGAACCTCCCGGGTGTGGTGGCGGTGGGCGACTGCGCCGCCGCATGGTCGCCCGCGGCGGAGCGCCACGTCCGCATCGAGCACTGGACCAACGCGCTCGAGCAGCCGGCCACCGCGGCCGCCACCCTCCTGGGCGCCACCACGCCGGCGCCGGCGCCGCCGCCGTACTTCTGGTCCGACCAGTACGGGGCCCGCATCCAGTTCGCGGGCGCACGCCGCGACGGCGACGTCACCCGCGTGGTGGAGGGGAGCTGCGCCGAGCGCAGCTTCCTGGTGGTCTACGAGCGCGACGGGCACCCCGTGGCCGTCCTCGCGATGAACCAGCCCCGCCTGTTCACCCGGTGGCGCCGGCAGCTGCGCTCGGCCGTGCCGTCCGCCTCCTGACCCCAGGCGCCGCGACCGCCGCGGCCTGCGCCGGGGCCCCGCACCCCTGGACCGCCGACACGGCGGTCCAGGGGTGTTCGACGTGAGACACCGGCCCGGGCGAGGTGGAGCGGGTGCGGTGACGCCCCTCCCGGCCACTCCCGGACCCGGCCGCACGCCGGCCCCGGCGCCCGGGACCGGCCGGCTCCCGTGGACGCGCGTGCGCCGCAGCCCCGCGTGGCCGGGGCGCGGGGCGCGGGGCACGGTGGTACCGGGTCGCGTCGACACGAGGAGGCCTCCCGGCAGTGGAGGGCGGTCGAGCCGCTCCACTGCCGGGAGGCCGCCACGTGCGGCTGGGGTGCTAGTCCCGCGGATCCCGCGGACGTCCCACGGGTTCCGCCTCGGGCTGCACGTGGGAGGGGACGGACGGACCCTCCGCCACGAAGTTGCCGGTGCCGACCGGCCGCTGGCCAGCCCCTTGCGGGGTCGTCGGGGCCCCCTCCGCCGCGGCGGCGTCCGGTGCACCGGTGCTCCGCGACGGTTCCACGACGATGACGAAGTCGTCCCCGTGCCGGCTGATGCCGTCGACGACCGCCTGCTCGATGGCCAGGCTGGCGTAGGTGCCGCGCAGCACGATGGGGTCACGCCGCAGGTCCTTGACCAGGCTCACGGCCATCGCCGCCATCACGAGGGCGAACGGCAGCGCCGCGATGATCGTCAGGTTCTGCAGCCCGGTCAGCGCCGCCCCGTCCTCACCCAGCAGCAGCATGATCGCCGCGACGGAACCCATCACGACGCCCCAGAAGACGACGACCCAGCGGCTGGGTTCCAGGGTCCCGCGCTGCGAGAGCGACCCCATGACGATGGAGGCCGCGTCCGCACCGGAGACGAAGAAGATCGCCACGAGCACCATCACCAGCACCGTCGCGGCGGTGGCGAGGGGGTACTCGCGCAGGACGGCGAAGAGCTGCCCCTCGGTCGTGCCCTGCCCGGCGACGTCGAGACCGCCGCGCTGGGCGGCGATCCCCGCCCCGCCGAACACGGCGAACCACAGCAGGCTGACCAGGCTGGGCACCAGCAGCACGCCCGTGACGAACTGGCGGATGGTCCGGCCGCGGCTGATGCGCGCGATGAACAGCCCGACGAACGGCGTCCAGCTGATCCACCAGGCCCAGTAGAAGACCGTCCAGCCGCGCAGCCAGGCGGCCATCGGGTCCCCACCGGTGGCCTCGGTGCGTGCGGCCATCTCGCCGAGGTCGGAGAAGTAACTGCCGACGGCGTCCGGGATCAGGTTGAGGATGAAGATGGTCGGGCCGACGACGAAGACGAACGCCGCGAGCAGCAGGGCCAGCACCATGTTGGTGTTGGACAGCCACTGGATGCCGCGCGCGATGCCGGAGACGGCCGAGGCGACGAAGGCTGCGGTGAGCACCGCGACGATCGCGACCAGCACGCCGTTGCCGACGTCCCCCGCCCAGCCGAGGATCTGCACACCGCTGCCGATCTGCAGGGCGCCCAGGCCGAGCGACGCCGCCGATCCGAACAGGGTCGCGAAGATGGCCAGGACGTCGATGACCCGGCCGGCCGGACCCGTCGCGCGGCGCTCGCCGAGGAGCGGGATGAACGCGGAGCTGATCAGCTGCCGGCGGCCCCGCCGGAAGGTGCCATAGGCGACGGCCAGACCGACGACGGCGTACATCGCCCACGGGTGCAGCGTCCAGTGGAACAGCGTGGTGGCCATCGCCGTCTGGATGGCCTCGGCCGACTCCCCCTGGACCGTGAGCGGCGGCGGGGCGACGAAGTGCGACAGCGGCTCGGCGACCCCGAAGAACATCAGCCCGATGCCCATGCCGGCGCTGAACATCATCGCGATCCACGAGATGGTGCGGAACTCCGGCCGCTCTCCGTCGCGTCCCAGCGGGATCCGCCCGTACTTGCTGGCGGCCAGCCAGATCACGAAGACCACGAACGCCGACGCGAGGAGCACGAACAGCCAGCCGAGGTTGCCGGTGACCCATCCGAGCACCGAACCGCTCGCCGTCCCGAGGCCCGTCGGGCTGGCGAAGCCCCAGACGACGAAGCCCAGTGCCATGGCGGCCGCGATGGCGAACAGGACCCGGTCGACGGCCCAGCGGTGGTCGGCGACGCAGGGCGGCGACTCCGCGATGGCCGGGTGGGTCCCGGTCGTCGCTGCGTCCGTGGCGCCGACGGATGGGGAGTCCCCACCCGCACCGGTGGCGCCGCGCTCGGTCGTCGACCCGGGCCCGGCGTCGTCGGCCAGGCCTGGTGGGCGGGTGGACGAGGCCTGCTCCCTACGCGGTTGCTCCATGACACTCCCCATTCGTTGTTGCGTCATCCGAGACCGGCTTCGCATGAGGGAACCAGAGCGTCAGTCGTGGAACAAGAGCCCGACGTGATTGTTTACACAGTCCCGGCTCGACCCGGACACTGCGTCACGTCTGCGTGACGACGAGGTCACGCGGTTCCGAGCACTCCCCCTCCGGCCGCGTCCGGCGGCCCGGGGCGCCCGAGGCGGAGCGGGCCGGCGGGTGGACCGCCCGGCCCCGGCGCGATGGGTCGTCGACTGTGGACGACGGCTCGTGGGTCGTAGGTTGGCGGCCGGGCGGCCGGACCCGTCGGGGGCTTCGTGGACCGCACGCGACCATCCGATGGAGGAGAGACGGCCGATGAGCACCATGGAGCAGAGCAGGGACGTCGCGCTGGAGCCGGTGCGCGCCACGCTGAACTACAGCGTCCCGACCGGTCAGCGACCGCGCCTGGACAACGACGACTACTCGCGGAGCCTGACGTTCCTGACGCCGGTCGAGATGCCGGTCGTCGACGGCGCCGGACTCCCGACGCCCCCCACGCTGGAGGCCGAGGGCTTCGTCTGTCTGCCCCACCGGGTCGACGTGACCGGTGTCGCCGACTCGGGCGACGCCCGGGACCGGTACATCGCGGACATGAAGCGCTTCATGCTCGAGCTCAGCGGGGCCGACGAGATCCTGATCGCGCCTCGCGCGGTGGTGCGACGCCAGGCCCATGTCGCCGCGACCACGGCCAACGAGACACCGACCGTGGACTTCGTGCACTCCGACTTCTCGTTCGCGGGGTCCCCCGACCCCGAGACCGGCGGGTACGGCGTGCCGTCGCGGGCCGACGTCCGGCGGACCGCGTCCTTCAACCAGTGGCGGCTGTTGTCGCCGGGTCCGACCCAGCGCCCGCTCGCCCTCTGCGACGCGCGCACGGTGGCGGCCGAGGACGTGATCCCCGGCGACTCGGTCTTCCCGGCGCGCGACTGGTCGTTCGAGCTCGCGTTCATCGGGCACGACCCCGACCACCGGTGGGTCTACTTCCCCGGCCTGACCAGCGAGCAGGTGCTGGTCTTCAAGCAGGCCGATTCCGATCCCGGTCGACCGCGGGTCGTCCCCCACACGGCGTTCACCGACCCGTCCTGCCCTCCCGGGGCGGCACCACGGATCAGCGTCGAGACCCGCTGCATCGCCGTCTGGTACAGCTGAGGCGGCCCGGCGCGACGGCGGCGGCAGACGGGCCGGCCCCGCGCCGCGAGGCCGGCGGGCAGCCCGAGCAGCCGGTGCGCACGACCGCCACCGCGGACTACGCGCGTTCCTGCAGGTCGCCCTCGCCGAGCGCCCGTGGCCACCGCCCGCGTCGCCCGGAGATCCCCTCGTCGGGTCAGGCCGGGACGCCGTCGACGACACTGCCGGGCACCACGGCTAGGCGGTCGCCACCGCGTCGAGCACCCGCAGCCGGGCCGCCCGGCGCGCCGGCCAGACCGCGGCGAGCACCCCGATGACCGCCCCGACGGCCAGGAAGAGGAGCATCCGCCCGGCCGGGACGACGGGCCGGCTGATGCCCGCGGTCGCCAGCGCCTGGACGAGCGCGAGACCGAGGACGGTGCCGAGCACGAGACCCATCACCGCGCCGTACACGGAGATGACGACGGACTCGAGGCGGACCATCGACCGCAGTTGCCGCCGGTCCATCCCGATGGCCCGGAGCAGCCCGATCTCGCGGGTCCGCTCGATCACCGAGAGGGCCAGTGTGTTCACGATGCCCAGGACCGCGATGATCACCGACAGCGCCAGCAGGGCGTTGATGATCAGGAGCAGCTGGTCGACGAAGCCGCGCTGCTCGGCAGCGAACTCCGCCTGGTCCTTGAGGGTGACCACCGGGTAGGGCTCGAGCGTCCCCTCCAGCTGCGACCGGACGGCGCCGGCGTCCGCGTCGGCCGCGAGGTCGACGTAGACGAAGCGGTCCAGAGGCTCTCCCCCGGCCGCGGTGAAGGCATCGAGGGACACCACCACCGTGCCGGCCGCCTGGTTGGCCGCGTAAATCCCCCCGAGGGTGAGGTCGAGGGGCCGGCCGTTGGCCAGGACCGCCGGGACGCTGTCGCCCACCGACCAGCCGTTGCTCGCTGCCGTGTCCTCGTCGACGAGCAGGCCGCCGTCCCGCAGCCCCTCCGTCCCCCCGCTCACGTAGTCCAGCACGAGGGCGGAGTCGAGCGTGTCCGCGTCGATCGCACTGATGAACGTCGGGGCGCCGTCGAACGCCGCCTGCCCGAACCGCTGCTGCGTCACCGCCTCGACACCGTCGATGCCCCGGATCTGCTCCGCGATCTCCGCGCTGAACGGCGCGCCCACCGCGGTGGACACCACGTAGTCCGCCCCCAGGGACTCCTCGACCAACGCGTCGACGGACGCGCTGGTCGAGGCACCGATGATGCTGAAGCCGCTCACCAGGGCCAGGCCGACCATGAGCGCGGACGCCGTCGCCGCGGTCCGGCGCGGGTTGCGCACCGCGTTCTCCCGCGCGAGGCGCCCGGCGGTACCGAACAGCCGGGGCAGGGCGGCGCCGATACCCCGCAGGAACGGCCTGGCGAGCACCGGGCTCAGGGCGATGGCGCCGAGCAGCAGGGCGAGCGCGCCCAAGCCGACGAGGCTCGCGGCCGTGCTGCCGTCGTCGACGACGAGGGCGGCGACCAGGGCGGCTCCGCCGGCGACCGCCACCACGCTCCCGACCACCGTCCGGCGGAACAGCGACCGCTCGACCGCGACGTGGTCGTCCCGCATCGCCGCCACCGGCGGGGTCTTCGCGGCGCGACGGGCGGGGAGGTACGCCGCCGTCACCGTCACGAGGACCCCGACGGCGACGGCCCAGACCACGGTGTCCAGGGCGAAGACCAGCCCGCCGTCGAGGGTGAGCCCGAACGACCCGAACAGGCCCCGCAGGCCGGCGGCGACGCCGAAGCCCCCGGCGAGGCCCACGGCCGAGCCGACGACGCCCAGGACCAGGGCCTCGGCCAGCACGGACCGCGTGACCTGGGCGCGGCCGGCGCCCAGCGCCCTCAGCAGGGCCAGTTCCCGCGTCCGCTGGGCGACGAGCATCGAGAAGGTGTTGAGGATGATGAAGGTGCCGACGAACAACGCGATCCCGGCGAAGGCGAGCAGGAACACCTCGACGAAGGCCAGTCCCTCCTGGAAGTCGCCGGCCAACGCCGCTGCCTGCTCGTCGGCCGTCCGGACGGTGTACCCGTCCCCGAGCGCCGCGGCGACCCGGTCCCTCAGCTGCGCGTCCGTGACCCCGTCCGCGGCGAGGACGCTGATGCCGTCGAAACGGCCCGGCTCGCCGAAGAGCTCCTGTGCCGTCGCCGTGTCGAACGCCGCCAGGGAGGCCCCGGCGGAGCCGCCGGTGTCCCCGAAGGTGAAGACGCCGACCAGTTCCGCCTCGACCCGCGGGCCGGTCGTGAGGACGGGGACCGAGTCACCGAGGGCGTACCCGGCCTTCTCCGCCGAGTCGACGTCGAGGGCGACCTGCGCGGGACCCTCGGGGGCCCGGCCGTCGACCAGGGTGCTGCTGGAGAGCTGCCGGTCGGGCTCCCAGCTGATCCCGATGCCAGGGGCGCCGCCGGTGTCGAGGACGGCGCCGTCACGGTCGAGGACGTAGACGCCCTCGGCCTGCACGTAGCCGGCCGCCGCCGCGACGCCCTCGACCTCGAGCACCTCGTCGACGGCGTCGGCCGACACCGTCGAGACCGCGCCGCTGCCCTCGAGGCCCGAGTCGAAGGCCGACGCCGCCTCGACGTTGACGTCCGAGGCAGTGCTGGAGAACAGGTCGTCGAAGGTCTTGCTGAGGGTGTCGGTGAAGATCATCGTCCCGGAGACGAAGGCGACCCCGAGGACGATGGCCAACCCGCTGAGCGCGAGACGCAGCTTGTGCGCGAGGAGGTTGCGCAGCGTGGCACGCCACATGTCACGCCCCCAGGGCGGCGTCGAAGGCCTTCATGCGCTCGAGCACCCGCTCGCGGTTCGGGGCCGACATCCCGTCGACGATCCGGCCGTCGGCCAGGAACAGCACACGGTCGGCGTACGCCGCGGCGACCGGGTCGTGGGTGACCATGACGATCGTCTGGCCCATCGCCCGGACCGACGTCTGGAGGAACGACAGGATGTCCGCGCTGCTCCTCGAGTCGAGGTTCCCGGTCGGCTCGTCGGCGAAGACGATCTCGGGCCGGCCGGCGAGCGCCCGGGCGCAGGCGACGCGCTGCTGCTGGCCTCCGGACAGCTCGCTCGGCCGGTGCGCCAGCCGCGGCCGGAGCCCCACGGTGTCGATCACCCGGTCCAGCCACTCCTGGTCGGGCCGTCGACCGGCGATGTCCATCGGCAGGGTGATGTTCTCCAGCGCCGTGAGCGTCGGCAGCAGGTTGTACGCCTGGAAGACGAACCCGATCTCGTCCCGGCGCAGCGCGGTGAGCTGCCGGTCGTTGAGCGAGCTCAGCTCGGTGGTCCCGATGTAGGTCTGGCCGCTGGTCACCGAGTCGAGGCCGGCCATGCAGTGCATGAGGGTCGACTTGCCGGCACCGGAGGGCCCCATGATGGCGGTGAACTCGCCGCGCGGAAAGGCGACGTCCACCGCGTCCAGCGCGACCACACGGGTGTCCCCTGCACCGTAGATCTTGCTCAGGCCGACACTCCGGGCAGCGGCAGGCGCGTCGAGCCCGACCCGCGGGGTGGGGATGTCCTGGATGGTCACGTTCGCTCCTCGGGGGGGGTCAGGACCTGCGCCGGTCGATGGCGGCCGACGTCGGGCTGCGTGACGCCCGGAACCGCGGGCTCGCCGGGACGTGCCGCCACGCAGTGCTGCTCGCCTCGTCCGCCGACCAGCGCCGACGGCGCCGCTGCCGAGGTGCGTGGATGCCGCTACCGGTCGTCGCCGCCATGTCGGAGGCCCCACCCTGGCGCAGCCGTCGCGTGGCACGGCAGGGCCGAAGGTCGGTGCTCTGCAGTGGCTTGCGCAAGCGCTCCCTCGATCCGTCCGCCACCGCACGTGGCCGCGGCGTCGGCCGCCGCCACCGGGCGCATCGACTCCCTGCCCACTCCGGGACCGGGCTCGCGAGCCGTGCTCAGGGGCGACGTCGGAGACTCTCGCCTGGGAGGACGCCGTACCGCTCCCGGTAGTGGGCCGCGAAGCGCCCGTGGTGGGGGAAGCCCCAGCGGGCGGCGACCTGACCGACCGTCACCATCGCCGGATCGGCGGCGAGCAGGTCGCGGTGCACATGGCGGAGTCGCACGTGGCGCACGTACTCCGTCGGTGACGTGCCGAGCGAGCGCTGGAAACCCTGCTGCAGGCCCCGGACGCCGACGCCGACGGCTCGGGCGATGTCGCCGACGGTGAGCGGGTCGCCGGCGTGGGCCTCGATGTGGTCCCGGGCCCGGCGCACCACGGACGCTCCCGCGGCCGGCGTCGGTGCTCCGAGCTCGTCCCGGTGCTCGTGCAGCGCGGTGAGGAGCAAACCGGTCATGACGCTGTGGGTGAAGGGCCCGGCCAGCATCGGCTGGCGGATCAACGCGTTCTCGTCGGCGAGGTCGGTGGCGAGTGATCGCACGAGGGCCGACCACTGGGCCCCCCGGCCGCTGGAGAGGTCCAGGTGGAGGTCCAGCTCGATCGAGTGGCGCAGCGGCCGGTCCAGCAGCTGCTCCAGCTCGCGGTCGAGCGCCGTTCGGGCGATGCGCAGGGCGAGGACCGGGCCCGGCGACGCCCAGCCGGTGAAGACGGCGTCCCGGTCGGGCACGTGCACCAGCGCCGCCCCCGGCCCGGCGACGACCTCTCGCCCTCCGCTGACGGCGATCACCGACCCGCCCTGGGGGACGTTGACCTGGTAGTGCCCCTGGTGGGAGCTCTCGATGCGGACCTCGGTGTCGTAGGACAGCCAGCCGACGGTGAGGGGTCCGAGGGAGGCCGCGTCCAGGGACATGGCGAAGTGGGCGGCGTCGCCCAGCACGGTCACCCGGTGGCGGTGGTAGACCCGGGTGCCCACCTCACGCGCCTCGTCGGGGTCCCCGCTGCGGACCGACACCTCCGGCAAGGACCGGGGACGTGCACCCGCAGGACCGGTCATGGCTCGTCCCATCTCATCCGCGGTGCGAACGGCGCGGGTCGGCATGCGAGCAGTTCCGACCGTCGCGTTGTGCCCTGGGCCACACAGCGAGTGTCCTACGGACGCCGTCCGTCACCGACGAAGGAGTTCCCCGTGGCCCGAGTGCTCCCCCCCGGACTGACCGAGTCCGACTTCGACGCCGCCATCGCCCGCTTCAAGGACGTCGTCGGCGAGAAGCACGTCGTCACCGAGGACGGCGACCTGGCCCGCTACCGCGATCCGTACCCGGTCGGCGGTCAGCCCGCCGAGGGCGCCTCGGCCGCCGTCTCCCCGGAGACCACCGAACAGGTGCAGGAGATCGTCCGGATCGCCAACGAGTACGGCGTCCCGCTCTCGCCCATCTCGACCGGGAAGAACAACGGCTACGGGGGCGGTCAGCCCCGGCTGTCCGGTGCGGTGGTCGTGGACACCGGGCAGCGGATGGACCGCATCCTCGAGGTCGATGAGAAGTTCGGTTACGCGCTGCTCGAGCCGGGCGTCTCCTACTTCGACCTCTACGAGCACCTGCAGGCCAACGCACCCTCCCTGATGCTCGACTGCCCCGACCTGGGATGGGGCTCGGTGGTCGGCAACACCCTCGACCGCGGTGTCGGCTACACGCCCTACGGCGACCACCTCATGTGGCAGACCGGCCTGGAGGTCGTGCTGCCCACCGGCGAGGTCATGCGCACCGGCATGGGTGCGGTGCCGGGGAGCAACACCTGGCAGCTGTTCCAGTACGGCTTCGGTCCCTTCCCCGACGGCCTGTTCACCCAGTCCAACCTGGGCATCGTCACCAAGATGGGCATCGCGCTCATGCAGCGCCCTCCGGCGTCAGAGACCTTCGTCGTCTCCTTCGACCGGGAGGAGGACCTGCAGCAGGTCGTCGACATCATGCTGCCGCTGCGGATCAACATGGCGCCGCTGCAGAACGTGCCGGTGCTGCGCAACATCATCCTCGACGCCGGCGTCGTCTCGAAGCGCACCGAGTGGTACGACGGCGACGGCCCGCTGCCGCCCGAGGCGATCGAGGAGATGAAGTCCGAGCTCGGCCTCGGGTACTGGAACCTGTACGGCACCGTCTACGGCCCGCCACCGGTCGTCGAGACGTACCTGGGGATGATCAAGGACGCGTTCCTCCAGGTCCCCGGCTCGCGGTTCGCCACGACCCGCGACCGCGACGAGGCCACCGATCGCGGCGCGCACGTCCTGCACGACCGGCACCGGATCAACAACGGCATCCCGTCCCTCGACGAGATGAAGCTGATGGAGTTCATGCCCAACGGCGGGCACATCGGCTTCTCGCCCGTCTCGGCCCCGGACGGCGCCGACGCGATGAAGCAAGCGCTCATGGTGCGCCGGCGGGCCGACGAGTACCGCAAGGACTACGCCGCCCAGTTCGTCGTCGGCCTGCGGGAGATGCACCACATCGGCCTGTTCCTGTTCGACACCACCGACGCCGCGGCCCGGCAGGAGACCCTCGATCTGGCCCGCGTGCTCATCGACGAGGCGGCCGCCGAGGGGTACGGGGAGTACCGAACCCACAACGCCCTCATGGACCAGGTCATGGGAACCTACGACTGGGGCGACGGCGCGCTGCTCAGGTTCCACGAGACGGTCAAGGACGCCCTCGACCCCAACTCGATCATGGCACCGGGGAAGTCCGGCATCTGGGGCAGGAAGTACCGCGGGCAGGGTCTGTGACTCGTCGCTGACACCGGGGGCCCCTCACCGGTGGCGGGGCCGGCGGATCGAGGCGGTCCTCACCTGCCTCCTGGTCAGGAGGACCCTGCTGATCGTCCATCCGGGCGGACGTCCGCGGTGACCGGCAGGCGTGACCGCAGTGTCGGCACCCCGGGGCCGTCGAGCTGGTCGAGGTAGGGCACGCGGCCGGCCATGCTCATCACCAGCGCCAGGGTCGGTCCTGAGACCAGGGGGCCGCTGCCCGTGGTGAACGGCCCGTCAGTCGCCCGCAGCTGCAGGCCGGCCACGTGGGAACGGCTGGCGACCGTGAAGTCGCGTCGAGCGAAGAAGTACGCCACCGGCGTCAGTGCGTCGACGCTCGGCGTCCGAGGGAGCCCCAGCGGCTGGCGGATGTCCTGCGCGTGCACGACGACCTCGCCGAGGTAGGCCGGGGTGTGTCCCGACGGTGCGGTCGTGCTGCTGATGACGGCGCGGAAGCGATCGAGCGTCTCGGCCGGGGTGTTGCCGCGCTGCTCGGCCAGCCGGCGCTCGTTGTGCACGTCGGGCCGGAATCGCGCGCCGAGCATGCTGCGCAGCCACTGCCACCGGTCGACGCTCGCCGCGGCGGTCAGGTGGGCGACGACCTGCTCGACGTCCCACTCCCCGCACAGGCTCCCGTGCCGCCACTGCTCTGGGCTGAGGCCCGCGAGGTCCTCGGCCAGTGCGGCCCGCTCCGCGTGTGCCGAGACCCACAGGTCGTCGTCGTGCACTCGTGCCATCAGCTGCCTTCTCCGTCCTCGGTGACGTGACGACCATCCAGACCCGCGCCGACCGCCGACGTCATCGGCAGCGCTGCGCGCGACTCCTCCAGCGGGTCCTCCGGACGGTGACGGCCGGGGCCGACCCCGCTAGTGTGAACCCAGCGTCGCGTGCCGGTGGCAGACCGTGCCAGGCATGGAGGCGCCGGATCGAAGGAGGACGACGATGAACTCGTCGCCCCTTTCGTCCTCGCGTGTCTGAGCGCGAGACGATCAGGCTGGTCGCCTGGAGCCGTGAACTGCGCCTGGTGCACGAGCGCCTGAGAGCGGCTCTGGGGCTCACCCGGAGCTCCCTGGCGGACGGCGCTCCCGAGGAGACGGCCACCCGTGAGTTGCTGCTGTACTGCCGGGGGTTCTGCACCGCTCTGGACGGACACCACCGCGGCGAGGACCGGACTCTGTTCCCGGCCATCGCGGCTGCCCATCCCGAGCTGGGCCCGGTGCTGCGGTCGCTGGAGCAGGACCACTCGATGATCGCCCACCTCCTCGAGGGCCTGCGGGTGGCGACGGAGCGAGGTGCGCCCCGGCCGGAGCTGGACCGGCACCTGGAGGGGATCGCCGCCGTGATGGAGAACCACTTCCGCTACGAGGAGCGCCGACTGCTCACGGTGCTCGAGACCCTGGAACTGGACGCCGGGACGAGCGAGGTGCTGGGACCGCTGTGACGCCGGCACCAACCCACGGCACCATGGACGCCGGGACATGACCCTGCGCGGACTCTTGACACGCACCGCGCACCACCCGATGCTCCTGTATGTCGATACATACCGTTCTCAGCCGGAGTTGGCCGGATGAGTGACGGCGAGCCTGCGCCCGGCGTTCGCCGTCTGGGTCCTCCACTCGACGCGAGCCACAGGCCCACCACGACTCCATCGGTGGGGAGGCGCTGGACTCACTGGCGCGCAACCGCCCCGGGAGGAGGTGACCCTCGTCCGGGACGAGGAGGAACCGCGCGTCGAACGCCATCAGCAGCTGCAGGTGCGTGCCACGGTCGCGCCGGCGCCCTACGCCGCCGCGGTGAGGGAGATGCTGCGGGCCCCCGTCGGTCCCGTGCCCGCGGTCTGACGGCGAGTCGCCCGCCCCGCCGGTCACCGCTCCGTCCCACACCGTCACCAGTCCAGCATCGCGGTCCGCGCGTCTGGACGTCCCGCTCCCACCCAGAGAGAAGGTCCTCATGACTGCGCGGAACCTGCAGGAGATCCTCGACCAGGCCGGCAACACCGTCGAGCTGCTGCGCAACTCACCGGTCGGCCCGTACGTCTACCCCGTGGTCTCGCCCGAGTTCCACAACTGGCGCTCGGAGCAGCTCGCGTGGCGCAACTCGGTCGTGCTCATGGACCAGACGCACCACATGGACGCGGTCTACCTGCGTGGCGAGGACGCCTTCAGGCTGTTCTCCGACACCGCGATCACGAGCACCAAGTTCCCGGTCGGCGTGGCCAAGCAGTACATCCCCACGACGCCCGCCGGCCACGTCATCGGCGACGGCATCATGCACCGGGAGGCCGACGACGAGTTCATCTACGTCGGTCGCTCGCCCGCGGCCGACTGGTTGCTCTTCCAGGCCGAGACCGGCGGCTACGACGTCGACGTCGAGGTCGACCGCCGGTCGTCGTCCCACCCGCTCGGGACGGCGGCGTCCCGGCGGTTCTGGCGCTTCCAGATCCAGGGTCCGCGCGCCTGGGAGGTCATCGAGAAGGTCAACGGCGGCCCCGTCGAGCAGCTCAAGTTCTTCCACGAGGACCACATCACCATCGCAGGGGTGCGCGCCCGGACGCTCCGCCACGGCATGGCCGGCGCCGCCGGCCTGGAGCTGTGGGGGCCCTACGAGTCCTACCACCAGGTGCGGGACGCCATCCTCGAGGCGGGCGCCGAGTCCGGCATCGTCCCCGTCGGGTCGCGGGCCTATCCCCCGGCGGCCCTCGAGTCGGGTTGGGCGTCGGCGCCCCTGCCGGCGATCTACACCGGCGACGAGCTGCGCGCCTACCGGGAGTGGCTGCAGCCCGACAGCTACGAGGCCGTCCTCTCGCTGGCCGGCAGCTTCGTGTCCGAGGACATCGAGGACTACTACCTCACCCCCTGGGACCTCGGCTACGGCTCCTTCGTCAAGCTCGACCACGACTTCTCCGGCCGCGACGCGCTCGCCCAGATCGACCCGGCGTCCCAGCGGAAGAAGGTCACGCTGGAGTGGAACGCCGACGACGTCAAGAAGATCCTGGGGTCCGTCGTCGACGTCGACGGCCCGCAGTACAAGTACCTCGACCTGCCCCTGGCCAACTACGGTTACGCGGGGTACGACACGGTGCTCGACGCCGACGGGAACCAGGTGGGGCTGTCGCTGAACAACGTCGGGTACACGGCGAACGAGCGGCGCGTCCTGTCCATGGGGACCGTCGACCCGAGCGTGCCCGAGGGCGCCGAGCTGCAACTGATCTGGGGCGAGCCGGACGGCGGGACCCGCAAGACCAACGTCGAGCCGCACGAGCAGTGCACCGTGCGGGTCGTCGTCAGTCCGGCACCCTTCTCCTCGGTGGCCCGCGCCGAGTACCAGGCCGGCTGGCGGACGGGCTTCGCCGACCTCGCGCCCGCCCAGTAGGAGGAGCGGTCACGGGCTCGGGACCTCGTCGTGCGGGGTCCCGAGCCCGTCCGTCCCCCAGCCGTCGACGACCATCCCCAGGAGTGCCCGTGACGACCCTCTCGACCCGACGCCGAACCGACCACGCGGACACGGCAGGGGTCACGCCATGATCGCCCGGCCCGTCCTCCCGCCGTTCCCGACCTCGATCGTGGGGAGCCTCCCGCAACCGGACTGGCTCATCGACCGGGAGCGGCTCGCGCACCGCTTCCCGCCGAGGGTCCGGGCCCGTGAGCTCTGGCGGGTGGCGCCGGAGCACCTGGGCGAGGCGCACGACGACGCCACGCGGTTGGCGATCCGGTCACAGGAAGAGGCCGGGCTCGACATCGTCACCGACGGGGAGATCCGCCGGGAGTCCTACTCCAACCACTTCGCCACGGCCCTGGACGGGGTCGACGTCGACGACCCCGGGACCGCTCTGGACCGATCGGGCCACCCCAACCCGGTGCCCCGGGTGGTCGGCGGGATCTCCCGGCCCAGACCCGTCCAGGTGGACGACGTCCGGTTTCTCCGCGGACACACGGACCGCACCGTCAAGATCACCGTGCCTGGCCCGTTCACCATGTCCCAACAGGCCCAGGACGAGCACTACCCGGACCCGCGCAGCCTGGCCCTGGCCTACGCCGAGGTCGTCCGTGCCGAGATCGCCGACCTCTTCGCTGCCGGCGCCGACATCGTGCAGGTGGACGAGCCCTACCTGCAGGCTCGGCCCGAGGCGGCCCGCGCCTACGGCGCTGAGGCCCTGACCCGCGCACTCGAGGGTGCCGCCGGGACCACCGCCGTGCACATCTGCTTCGGCTACGCCGCCATCATCCACGAGCGCCCCGAGGGCTACTCGTTCCTCGCGGAACTGGCCGACACGCCGGTCGATCAGGTGTCCGTCGAGACCGCCCAGTCCCACCTCGACCCCACGAGCCTGCGGCCGCTGCGGGGCAAGGGCGTCATCCTGGGCGTCCTGGACCTGTCCACCCCGGACGTGGAGACCCCGGAGACCGTGACCGAGCGGGTCCGGCGAGTTCTCGACGTGGTCGATGCGGACGAGCTCGTGCTGTCCAGCGACTGTGGTCTCAAGTACCTCCCGCGGGCTTCGGCCGAGGGCAAGATGCGGTCCCTCGTCGCAGCCGCCGCCGCACTGCGGCTGGAACTGTGACCGCCCCGGCCGCGCCGCGGGGACGAGTCGGCGTCCATGCCTCTCACCTCTCGTCGGAGCGCCCCGTGCCCGGTCGGCTGCGGGGGCGATCGTCCGGGTAGCGAGCACCGCGCGGCCGACCGGGCACGGGGTGGAGGACCCGCTCGTGCTCAGTCGGCGCCGGGCGAGACGGTGGTCCGCGGCGCGCCGGGACGCTCGACGTAGGGCCGGGCCTCCGCCGCGGAGACGTGCACGGTGAGCGAGCCGATGCGGCTGATCTCGACCTCGACCACGTCTCCGTCGGCCACGGGACCGACACCCGCCGGCGTGCCGGTCAGGATGACGTCGCCCGGCCACAGGGTCATCACCGAACTGGCGTAGGACACCAGTTCGGCCACCCCGAAGAGGAGGTCGGCCGTCGACGTCCGCTGACGGACCTCGCCGTTGACCCGGCAGACGAGCTCGAGGTCCCCGGGTGACGGGATCTCGTCGGCCGTCACGACCACCGGGCCGAGGGGCGTGAAGGTCTCGAACGACTTCCGGGTGGACCGGTCCTCCGTCGAGCGCACCGTCATGTCCAGGCCGCAGGTGTAGCCGAACACGTGGTCCAGGGCGTCCGGCACCGGGACGTGGCGGGCCGTCTGCCCGATGACGACCGTCAGCTCGCCCTCCTGGTCGGTGCGCTTGTCCGAGTACGGCAGCAGGACCGTTCCCCCGTGGCCGATGACCGACGACGAGGCCTTGAGGAACACCCCCAGGTCGGCGATCGAGTGGGTCTCGGACATCTCGGCCTTGTGGTCGAGGTAGTTGACCGGAGCGCCGATGACCTTCCCGGGACGCGGCAACGGTGGACGGATGAGCACCTCGGCCAGAGGCCGGGACGGCAGGCCGGCGATCCGGTCGGCCGTGAGCTCGCCGCTGCTGCCGGCGTCGAGCAGCCGCTGCAGGGGGCCGCCTGGTGACGCGCCCCCGGGGACCAGGGACGTGACGTCGGTGACCGTGCCTTCGTGGGCCACACCGAGACGGTCGTCGTCGAAGACGAGGAAACGCACCGATCCCCCTACGACTGGCTGCCGCGCTCGGGCAGTTCCTCGCGCAGGAATCCCAGGGCGCGCAGGACCGGCTCGTTCGTCCAGCTGAACAGGAACGCGTCCTCGGTGCCGCTGTCGTTGCGCAGCTCGAAGTCCGCCCATGGCGGGACCGCGAAGACGTCCTTGTCGGTCCAGTCGAGGTGCTGGTCTCCCACCAGCGCCGTGCCGGTTCCGCGGACGACGTGGTAGATCGCGCTCGTCGTCCGCCTGGTGCGCGCCCCTCGGAAGCCCGGCCGCAGGCGGCTGATCCGGCACGACATCGTCGGCACGACCGGCCCTCCGGTGAGCGGGTTCTTGTACTCCAGGATGATGCCCTCGACCTCGCTGCCGACCGCGTCGTCCGCGATCGCGTCGAAGGCCCGCGAGGTCTCTGCCCACGGGTAGTTGCCGACGGGCGAGGACGACGTGTGCGGCACCGCCCAGGCCGGCGAGAGCTGGCCGTGGATGAACTGACGCGAGGAGAGGTCGTCGGGGACCGTGCTCTTCTGTGTCCGCTCCCCGTAGAGCTCGAAGAAGTTCGCGTCGAAGGCGTTGGTGATCGGGTAGTCCAGGGCGTCGAGCCAGATCATGGGCGCGTCGCCTTCGTGCTCGTGGTCGTGCCAGTGCCACCCGGGGGTCATCAACAGGTCGCCGGGGTGCATGTGCACCCGCTCTCCGTTGACCGTCGTGTAGGCACCCGTTCCCTCGATGACGTACCGGAAGGCGTTCGAGGTGTGCCGGTGCGCCTGTGCCGTCTCCCCGGGGCCGATGATCTGCAGTCCCGCGTAGAGCGAGGTGGTGGTGGCGGGTGGCTCGGTGAGCTCCGGGTTGACCAGCATGAGGACCCGCCGCTCGGCCTCCTCGAGCGAGCACGTCTCCAGGAAGTGGTGCAGGTAGGGCCGCAGCGCCGCGTACCGCCACAGGTAGGGCACGGCCTTGGGCTTCGGCTGCGCCGGCAGCACGTCGCCGAAGTACCGCCACAGCGGAGCCGCGCCCAGCTGGGCGATCGCCTGGTAGGGGTCCGGCGTCGACGGCGCACCCATCCCCCCGGCGATGGCTTCCTCGGTGGGCATCGTCGATCCTCCTCGGCTGGCTGAGCCATGTCGGGCTGGTGCCACGGACAGCATGGCGCGTATGTAAAGATATACATACCTTGCTGGCAGCGCCAGCCTGCTCCGGTCCCCCATCCGGCCGGCCGGCGCCTGCAGCGACGCGCCCCTGCACCGCCTGCTCGGACCGTCCGCGGCCACAGGTCGGTTCGGGCTGCGGATCAGCGTGCGGGGCGCGCCGGGACACTCGGCGGGACGGTCAGGGCGATCAGAGCTGTGGCGACCCGCCGACCGCCAGCGCAGCGTGACCGTCGGGATCGGCGCTGTTCCGGCCCTCGTCCCCCGCAGGACCCGTGGCGCTCCCACCGGTCTCGGGCCCGGGCGCATGGGCGGCCGCGAGTCGCGGGTGCAGCCGCTCGAGGAGGTCCATCCCCTCCCGCGCCCAGGCCGCCTCACCGCGAGCGCGCAGGATCATGCCGGCGTAGGCGTACGCCTTGAACGCGACCGCGGCCTCGTGCTCCTCCGGAGGAATGTGCTCCAGGCGCGCCTTCAGCAGCGGGTTGTCGCGCGCCAGGATGCCGTCGCGGGCTCGCTCGTAGACGGCGGTCGCCTCGGTGAAGTGGCGTTCGTGCGCCTCCAGTTGCGCGTACGCGGCCTCGGGCTCGGCCCATTCGAAGTACGAGGCCCGCAGCCGATAGGGGTCACGGTCCCGGCGCGGCTCCTCGACGGTGTTGAGCCACTCCCGCAGCTGCTGCTTGCCCGCCTCGGTGATGGTGTACAGCGTCTTCTTGCCCCGCGCACCCCGGGCGATCTCCTCGCCCTCGACCAGTCCAGCCGCCTCGAGCCGGCGCAGCTCGGGGTAGATCTGCGTGTGCGGCGCGTGCCAGATGTAGCCCACGGAGACGTCGAACTGCCGCATGACGTCGAAGCCGGTCATCGGCTTGGCCGTCAACAGCGCGAGCAACGCCAGTCGCAGGTGCACCGCGCCCCCTTCCAGACCGACCACCGATGACCCGGGACCAGCGTAGCTGCGGGTGCGCGGGTCACCCTCGCCTCACATCCGTGCGGGCGGCGCCCACACCCGCGCCTCCCGAGAGCTGGGCCCACCTGTTCCGCCCCCTGCTCGGGGGCTGGTCCAGCAGACCAGCAGCAGGGCCCTCACCGGCCAAGTGGACGCCGGCGCCCGCCGTTCAGCCCCCGCCGCGAAGCGCGAGATCCGCCTGCTCGGAGCGCACGGTGGGGTCGATCTTGCAGTCCAGGAGGAACGGCCCGGACGGTCGCCCGAGCCAGCGGGCGAACGAGCCCTCGAGGTCCTGGACGGAGCGCACGGTCTGGGCCGGGATCCCCAGGGCCGCCGCGATCCCGGCGAAGTCGCGGGTACCGAACTGCACGAGGTCGACGGGCTCTCCCTCGGGGCCGAAGTGGTGGACCTCGGCTCCGTAGGCCCCGTCGTCCATCACCACCACCAGCAGGGGTCTCCCGCTCCGCGAGACCGTGTCCAGCTCCCCGAGCGACATGGCGGCGCCGCCGTCCCCGACGACCGCCACGGTCAGCCGGTCCGGCCGGGCGATGGAGGCACCGAGTGCCGTTGCGAGGCCCAGCCCGACGGACTGGAAGCTCTGGGTGAAGACGAACGCCGACGCATCCGGGACGGTGAGGTGACGCATGGCGTACCAGATGAAGTGCCCGCTGTCCGGGGCGATCGCCCGCTGAGGCGGCAGCAGCTGCTCGAGCGCCTCCATCAGGGCCCCCGGGTGCACGTGGTCGCCGGGGACCCCCGGCGACTGGTCCCATCCCGGCGAGGCCGCCAGCGGGAGGAGGGAGGCGTCCGCCCGGAAGCCACCGGGCGAGGACGGCTCCGGGACGACCTGCAGCAAGGCCTCGGCCGTCGTGCGGGCGTCCCCGAGGACGACCGCGGCGGCGGGCCGGTGACGACCGAAGGCCGCCGGGTCGACGTCGCACTGCACCACGGGCGTCGCACGATGGATCGCCTCGCCGTGGCCGGTCGTCCAGTGGTTCAGGCTGGCGCCGAACGCGAGCACGAGGTCGGCCTGGCTCAGCAGCCCGCGCACCCGGGGGGAGGCGAAGCCACCGCACAGACCGACGGACCAGGGGTCGTCCGCGAACAGCCCGTGGGCCTGGGCCGTCGTCGCGAGCAGGGCGCCGGTTCGATCGGCCAACCGCCTCAGCGCCGGACCGGCGTCAGCGCGGACCGCCCCGAGTCCGCCGAGCACGAGCGGCCGCTGCGCGGAGGCCAGGAGAGCGGCCGCTCGACCGAGGGCGTCAGCTGCCGGCGGGCCGGCCGGCGGAACGCCCTCATCCACGCTCGGCGGCAGCTCGCAGCGCTCCACCTGGACGTCGACGGGCAGCGCCAGCAGCACCGGACGTCGCTCAGCAGCAGCCTGACGCCAGGCCCGCAGCGTCTCGCGCACCGCCGTCGCCCCCCGCTCGACCCGGACGACGCCGGCACCGGCCGCGGTGGCCAGCGCCTCGGAGCCGAACCGCTGGTTGGCATGCGTCGCCGTCGTGGCCACCTCACCGGCGATGACGAGCATCGGCGTGCGGGCGCGAACGGCCTCGACGAGCCCGGTGAGGGCGTTCGTCAGACCCGGCCCCTGGTGCACGGAGCAGACACCCATCCGGCCCGTGACCCTCGCCCAGGCGTCTGCCATGACCACGACCGCAGTCTCGTGGCGGGCCGCGTGGTGGGTGACACCGTGCCTGCTCACGAGGCGCTCGGCGATGTGGAAGTTGCCAGACCCGAGGAGGCCGAAGGCCGTGTCGACCCCCAGACCCGCCAGTGTGGCCGCGACGGCCTCGTACGCCGGCACCGTTCCCGACTGCTCCGCGTCCCCCACGACCGTCTCCTCGTGTCCTCGTGCGCTGCTGGAGCGTCGGCGAGCCGGCCGACGTGGTGACCGACCGGAGTCGACCCACTGTCGTCCCTTGACCAATGTATGTAGCAGCATACATAGTGCCCGTCATCACAGTGGCACGTGATCGGCGCCGGCTCCCTGCGACCGCAGACGGCCAGATCGCGTGCCCTACGCCCGCCATCATGGAGGAGAACAGATGAGGCTCGGTCCGCGGTGTGCACGGGCCCGGAACGTGGTCGGCGGGCTCGCCGTCGTGGCGCTGACGGCGACGGCCTGTGGCGGCGACGACGCAGACAGCGGTGGTGGTGGCGGTGACACCGGCGCGCCGACGACCATCAACGTCGGGACCCTGCCGACGGCGAACGCGGCGGCCATGTACCTCGGCATCCAGGAGGGCTTCTTCGAGGAGGAGGGCCTCACCATCGAGCCGACGACGCTCGGCACCGGCCAGGAGATCGTCGTCGGGCTCGTGTCCGGGGACTTCGACTTCGGCTTCATCGGCTACATCTCCGCGGGCGTCGCGGCCAGCCAGAACGTGCCGGTCTGCGTGCTCACCGCCAGCGATGCCGCCGGCACGACCCCCGAGGACGACTGGCAGGTCATGGTCGCCGGCGGCGACAGCCCGATCAACGGCCCGCAGGACCTCCCGGGCAAGACCATCGGCGTCAACGCCCTGGGCACCGTCGCGGAGATCATGATCAAGGCCGCGCTGGAGAAGGACGGCGTGGACCCGCAGTCCATCGAGCTCCTCGAGGTCCCCTTCCCGGAGGTGCCCGCCGCGATCGCGGCCGGCCGCATCGACGCCGGCTTCACCGCCGAGCCCTTCGTGACGCAGGTCCTCGACGCCGGCGGCAAGGTGGTGATGGCGCCGCAGTCCTCGCTCGCCCCGGAGTACCCCAACGGCTCCTACTCCACGAGCCAGCAGTACTACGAGGGCAACACCGACGTGGTCGAGCGCTTCACCACGGCCATGAACCGGTCACTGGACCACGCCCGGGAGAACCCCGCCGCCGTGCGGGAGATCATCCCCACCTACACCCAGATCCCGCCGGAGCTGGCCGACCGGATCCGCCTGCCCGTGTTCACCTCCGAGCTCGACGAGGAGGCCATCGACGAGCAGCTCGGATTCGTCGAGCAGTTCGGCGTGGCCGCCGATGCGCCCTCAGCCGATGAGCTGATCTGCGGCGAGTGACCACGACCTGCCGCGCCGGGGGTCACGCCCCCGGCGCGGAGCGACGAGCCCGCAACCGGTCGTCGCCGACGCACAGAGGGTCGAGGTGGCTGTCCACGTCCTCCCCCGTGCACGAGGCGGCTGACACCGTCTCGTGGGGCGCGCCTCGTGTGGACAGGACCAGTGGTGACGACCTCTGTCCGGCGCGACGCGGCGAACGACATCGATGGCCACCAGGAGCGCCACCACGCCGGTGACGTCCTCCGCAGGATGCGCTACGGGAGGACTCCGGCGGCACGCGCGGCACGCAGCCACGACGGGAACTCGCCGAGCAACCGGTCGTAGAGCACCGAGTCCGCGACGTCGTCGATGTCATCGACCGCGAAGAACCCGACGTTGTCGACCCGCCGCCCGGACATCTCGTCCAAGGCCTCCAGCACTCCGTACTTGCCCCGCCTGCCCAAGCCGACGAACTGCCAGAAGACGGGGTCGTCCACCGCGGCGCGCAGCTCCGCCTCGATGGCCGCGTTGCGGTAGACACCGCCGTCGGAGAAGAACAGGACCAGCGTGGGTGCGGCGCTCGGATGCGCACGGACGAACGCGCGCACCTCCGCGATGACCTTGTGTTCCTCGTTCTGGATCCCGATCTGGCGCATGTCGAGCTGACCGGGACGCAGTCCCTTCGCCGGCCGTTTCCGGCCGAACCCCATCGCGCCCACGCGGACGTGCAGCTCGAGCCACTCGGGCAGCTCACCGATGTGCAGGTCCGGGAGCTGCGCACAGTTCGTCGCGAAGGTCCACGCCTGCATCTGGCCGTCGTCATCGAGTTGGGCGGCGACCGCGGCCATCCGCTCGACGACGTTCGTTACCGTGCCCTTGTCGTAGAGCCTCGACATGGACCCGGATGCGTCGAGCACCAGGATCACCCGCGCTACGGCGTCAGGGGCGCCGTGCTTGGTGAGGCTGATCGCGACCTGTTGCTTGCGCAGCGACAGCCGTTTGCGCATGTCGACCGGTAGCCGCTCCTCCCCCTTGCTCAGTCGCACAGCCGCTGCCCCCGATGGCGCAGACGCCACCGGGGGCGGATCTGGTCGTGGGGAGGCCGGCTGCCCGGTCGCGAGAGATGCGGACACGGGCTCATCGACGCTGACCCCGAAGTCGCGGGCGAGCCCTTCCAGGCCGGAGTCGTAACCCTGTCCGATCGCACGCAGCTTCCACTGCCCGGCCCTGCGATACAGCTCCCCGGCGACCATCGCCGTCTCCGAAGCCGCCGTCATCGTGAACGTCGTCACCGGCACACCGGTCGCCGTCCGCACCGAGAGCCTGAGGCCGGGAACCTGCCCGAACGTGCCGCCGTCTGCCGAAGCAGCGATCATCACCCGATCGATCGCGGTCTCCAACGCCGGCAGCTGGACCCGGATCGTGTCCCTGGCCACGAGACCGGTTCGCTTGCCCTCGTGGTGGACAGCGCCGCTCGGGTGCTCGGGCTGGTTGTAGAAGACGAAGTCGGCGTCACTGCGTACCCGGCCCGCGGCAGTGAGCAGCACGCCGGAGACGTCCACGTCGGGGACCCCCGGCCCGGGACGCCACTCCAGCGTGACCTCGAGTGCGCCGGCCGGCACAGCGCAGTTCGCCCCCGGCACCAGCTCCGTCATGGCAGCAAGTCTGTCCCAGCCGGTCATTGACCACCGGGCAACGCGGTCAGCGGAGATGTCACGCCTGTGACGTCGCGTCCGACGATCCGCGGCCTCGGCACTGCCGATGGCCCCCGCCGGAAGGCCGCATGCGCCAACAGCTGTGGATGACGCCGCACGACCCCCGACCTCCACGGGACGGGATCGGGGCGGCGAGGCTGACGACTTCACCGCCAGCTACGCCGAACTGCTCGCCCGGGCCCACGTCGCCGCCGTCCTGCGGGACGACCAGCCCAGGGCTGTCAGCCAGCTTCCCCGGACCGCGTCGCGGGTCACGTGCCACTCAGGTGCCGGGCGGCGTTGACCAGGCCGACGTGGCTGAACGCCTGGGGGGTGTTGCCGAGCTGGCGTCCGGTGGTCGTGTCGTACTCCTCGGCGAGCAGCCCGAGGTCGCTGCGAAGGCCCAGCAGTCGTTCGAAGAGCCGCCTGGCCTCCGCGGTCCGGCCGATGCCGTGCAGCGCCTCCACCAGCCAGAAGCTGCAGATCAGGAAGGTGCCCTCGTCGCCGGGCAGGCCGTCGACGCCTCCGTCGGCCTCCACCCGGTAGCGCAGCAGCAACCCGTCCTCGGCGAGCTCCCGCTGGACGGCGTCCACCGTGCCGGCGACCCGGGGGTCGCCCCAGCCGAGGAACCCGACCCGCGGGATGAGCAGCAGCGCGGCGTCCAGGCCGGAGGAGCCGTAGAACTGGGTGAAGGTCCCGCGGTCGGTGTCGAACCCCTTGGTGCAGACCTCGTCGTGGATCTCCTGACGCAGACTCCGCCAGCGGTCGACCGGGCCGTCGAGCCCGTGGTCCTCGACCGCGCGCACGGCGCGGTCAACGCCCGCCCACGCCATGACCTTCGAGTGGACGAAGGGACGGCGCGGGCCGCGGACCTCCCAGAGGCTGTTGTCAGCCTGGTCCCACGCGCCCTCCAGGTAGTCCATCAGCTCCTTCTGCAGCTGCCAGTGGTCCTCGGTGCTCGCCAGCCCCGCCTCCCGGGACAGGTGCAGCCCGTCGAGGACCTCCCCCCACACGTCGAGCTGGAACTGGGCGGCTGCGGCGTTGCCGACCCGAACCGGCGCGGACCCCTCGTAGCCGGGCAGCCACGGCAGCTCGTACTCCGGGATCCGGCGGGACCCGTCCAGCGCGTACATGATGCGCAGGTCCTTGGCGTCGCCGGCCACCGCCCGCAGCAACCACTCCCGCCAGGCGTGCGCCTCGGCGGTGTACCCGGTGCCGAGCAGGGACTGCAGCGTGAACGTGGCGTCGCGCAGCCAGCAGAACCGGTAGTCCCAGTTGCGCGAGCCGCCGAGCTGCTCGGGCAGCGACGTGGTCGCGGCCGCGACGATCCCACCGGTCGGGGCGTAGGTCAGCGCCTTGAGGGTGAGCAGCGACCGGCGGACGGCGTCCCCCCACTCCCCCTCGTACGTGCAGTGGCTCATCCACTCGGCCCAGAAGGACTCCGTCCCCTCGAGGGCATGGTCCGCGTCGACCGGCACCGGCCGCGGCAGGTGTGAGGCGTGGTGGGTGAGCACGAAGGGCACCCGCTCCCCTGCGGCCACCTCGAACTCGCCGTGGGTGGCCAGCTCGTGACCCTGGAGGCTGACCGGGGTGCGCAGCCAGACGGCGTCCGGGCCGGCCACCGCGGCGAGGTCGCCGTCGACCCGGCGCACCCACGGGAGCAGGTGGCCGTAGTCGAAGCGCAGGACCAGCTCCGTGCGCATCGGCACCCGGCCGGACACGCCTTCGACGATGCGGACGACGTCGGCCGCCTCCCCGCGAGGAGGCATCAGGTCGAGCACCCGGACGGTTCCGGTTGCGGTGTCCCACTCGGTCTCCAGGATGAGCGAGTCCCCGCGGTACCGGCGTCGCGTGCAGACCCCGCCGGTGGCCGGTGCGAGCAGCCACCGGCCGGCCGACTCGTCCCCCAGCAGAGCGGCGAAGCAGGCAGCGGAGTCGAAGCGGGGCAGGCACAGCCAGTCGATCGACCCATCTCGCCCCACGAGGGCCGCGGTCTGCAGGTCCCCGATCAGCCCGTAGTCCTCGATCCGGCCGGGCATGGCCGCACCTCGCTTCCTGGCAGTCGTCGTCGGTGGTCAGGCGGTCAGTTCGAGGACCACCTCGATGTCGTCGTCCTCCGGCCGGAACGCTTCGCGGAAGGAGTCCAGCGGGAGCCGGCGGGAGATCAGCTCCTGCAGCCACCGGAGATCGGCGGCGGCGAGCGCCTGCGCGGCCTGCGCGTAGTGGTCGAGGTCGGTGTTGACCGCTCCGACGACGAGGGCACCGGGCAGGGCACTGGGTCCCCCACGTCGACAACGGCCACCGGATCGGCGACCCCAGGGATGACGGTCAGCGCGCGCAGGTCGTCCTCCATCCGTCGGGCTACCGCCGGCAGCCGGTTGACGTGGTGATCGGCTGCCCCGATGCTCCGCTACCCGGAGTCAGGCGGCGACACGACGAGGGTGGCTGCGACTCCGTGCTGGGGGCGCCCGATGCCACCTCGTGATGGACAACGGCATGCCGGCGCTGTCGTGGCTGTCTCTCAGCCCGTGGGGTCTGACGGGGTCGTCTGCGCCGTTCGGTCCGCAGCAGCCGACCGTTCGCCGACGTCAACGCCGTTCCCGCCGAGCCGTCCGACGTTCCCGGCACGGTCGGCCTGCTCGCCGTCGCGGCGCTGCTCGCCCCGCCCGGTGCCGGCGCTCCGCCCGCCGGGATCTGCTCACCCGAGCTTCCTCCGCCTCACCCTCGCGATCGTCGACGACCTGATGGCCGTGCGTCGCCATACCGTCGGTCAGCGTGTCACGACCTCGTGACGATTCCGGTCGTCGCGCGGCGGCGGTCGGGTCGCCGTGCCTGACTGAGGGGCATGGACCGCCTCGGCCGCGGCGGAGCCTACGTCTGGGCCCGGCTGCGCAGCTCCCTGTGGCCTCTCCCGGTGTTGGCCATCGTGCTGGCCATCGGCCTGGGCATCGGCCTCCCGGCGCTGGACCAGGTGCTGGAACAGCCGGGCGGGGAGCACCCGCTGACCCTGGTCTTCGGCGGTGGCCCATCCGCTGCCAGGGACGTGCTGACCTCGATCGCTGGCTCCCTCATCTCGGTCACCGGTCTGACGTTCTCGTTCACAGTGGTGGCCCTGCAACTGAGCAGCAGTCAGCACTCGCCCCGCCTGTTGCAGACCTTCGTCACGGACAGGGTCGTGCAGACCACCCTGGCTCTGCTCGTCGGCACGTTCGTCTACGCCCTCACGGTGCTGCGGACGGTACGGACCGAGGAGTCGGCCGGACCCACGTTCGTGCCGCGGCTGTCGGTCACCGCGGGGTTCGTCCTCACCCTCATGAGCGTCGTCGGCCTGGTGCTGTTCCTGGGCCACCTGGCCCGCTCCCTGCGCGTGGAGACCATGCTCCGCGATGTCTCCGACGAGGCTCGTGCCACCTTCGGCCGGGCTCTGCCGGCCGACGGGGACGACTCGGGTGCTCGCGGGATCAGCGTCTCCTCCGAGCCCTCCACTGCGGTGTGCGCGCGGAGGAGCGGCTTCGTGACGGACGTGGACGGCGACCGGATCGCCGCTGCTGCCGCGACCGCTGGTGCCACCGTCGTCCTGGAACCGCGGATCGGCGACTCCGTCGTCGCCGGCACTCCGGTCGCCCACGTCTGGCCGTGCCCGCCCGGTGCGGTGGTCGACCTCGACGCCGTGCAACAGTCCCTCGACCGTGACGTGCAACTGGAGTACGAGCGCACGCCGCACCGGGATGTCGCCTACAGCCTCCGCAAGGTCGTCGACATCGCCGTCCGTGCGCTCTCCCCCGGGACGAACGACCCGACGACGGCGGTGCACGCGCTGTCCCACGTCTCCGCCCTGCTCGGTGAGCTCGCGACGCATCCCCTGCGGCCCGTCCCCTTCCGTGACGAGGACGGCGTCGTGCGTCTGGTCCTTCCGCAGTGGGACGTCCATTCCCTCGTCCGGCTGGGGTTGGAGGAGCCGCTTCACTTCGGCGAGGGCCAGCCGGCTGTGCTCCGCCGCCTCGCCCGCCTCCTCCGGGAACTGGCATGGCGAGCGCCCGGAGGATCGCTCGACGAGGTGATCCGCCGGTACATGGAGCGGGTCGTCTGCCTCGCGGAGGAGTCCACCGACGTGGACGCAGCCGAGACAGGTGCATGGCGACAGCAGCTGACAGACGCACTGGCCGGACGGTGGCCGCCGCCGACCTGACGGATCGCCCCCGTGCGCACCCGCTCGACGGATGGGAGAGGTCTCATCTCGGTCCCGTGTCCAGAAGCCGGAGGGGCCAGCTCCAGCGCCGTCACGGCCAGCGCGGACAGGCCCGACCATGACTGACCTCCGCGCACAGCCCCCGCCGCCTCTCCCGCAGGGGGCTGTGGTGCGTTGCACCGCGCTCAAGCCTCGGCGAGGCGGTAGCCCATGCCGTGGAGGGTCTCGATGCGGTCGGCGCCAGGACACGGTGATCTCCGGCGCCCACGGGCCGTCGCATGGACGGGCACGAGGGGTTCGGTGGGGTGACGGACCGGACGCCGACTTCTCAGCTCCCGGTCTTCTGGCGATACATGGCGGCGTCGGCGCGTGCGATCAGATCGGTCGGCTCGTCGGCGTCACGAGGAAAGAGTGCGGCGCCGGAGCTGGCACTGAGGTGGATCGTGGCGTCGGCCAGCTGGAGTGGGTGGTCGAGGGCGGCGTGGAGGTGCTCCTGGACCCGACGGACGGTCTCCTCGGCGGTGGGGGATCCACCGAGCACTGTCGCCGTCGCTTCTGCCGGAGGCAGTCCGGCGAGCACGACGAGGAACTCGTCGCCGCCGAGCCGTCCGAGGAGGTCACCGGCGCGAACCGCCGATCGGAGGCGGCGGGCGGCCCAGGTGAGGGCCGAGTCGCCTGCGGCATGGCCGAGGCGGTCGTTGATGGCTTTGAACCCGTTCAGGTCCAGCATGAGGGCGGCGACGCTCGTGCCGCTCCGACGGGCCCGCCTCAGCTCCAGCTGGAGGTGCTCGAGGATGTGCGCCCGGTTGGGCAGGGCGGTGAGCTGGTCGTGGTGCGCGAGGTAGGTGGTGCGTCGCTCGCGGTCGATCCGCGCCGTGACGTCGAGCTGGTTGCCGATGTAGTGAGTGACTTCGCCGGAAGCATTCATGACCGGGCTGATGTGCAACTCGTTCCAGAAGGCCGAGCCGTCGCGCCGGTAGTTGAGCAGGACGGTGTGGACGTCGTTGCCGGCGAGGATCCGGCGGCGGATCGGCTGGACCTGGCTGGGGTCGGTGGCCGGGCCCTGGAGGAAGCGGCAGTTCCGGCCGAGGACCTCGGCTTCGTCGTAGCCGGTCATGCGCAGGAACGCCGCGTTGGCGTAGACCAACGGGAGGTCGGGCCCCGACGCATCCGCGATGACGATGCCGTTGCTCGCGGTCGCGATGGCCCGCCACAGCAGCTCAGGCAGGTCACCTGCCGTCAACCGCGGGGCATCCGGGGTCGCCCTGATCGCTGCTGGCGTCGGCTTCGCAGCCGGGCCGTCGGGCTTCGGGCGCACCCTGTCGAGCAACAGGCCCGCGGCGTGCAGCACCCGTTGCCGGTCGTAGGTCAGCACGTAGTCCAGCCGGCGACCCCCGTGCCCCACCGGGCCCGCCGCCGATGACGGGGAGGGGCCCTCGTCGGCTGGAACGTCGCGAGCAGCCAGCGCGGCGGCGAAGTGTGGGCTGACGATGGCGACCACCCACTGCGCGGCAAGCGGGTCGTCGGCCGCCAGGGCCGTGCCGTGGACCCCGGGCGCGGGTTCATCGGGCATTCCCGCCCCGGTGACCGCCGTCAGTGCCGAGACCCCCGCCAGCGTCTCGTACCGGCGGCGGGTCGCCGGCGTCATCGCATCCGCGTGCTGGAAGTTCGCCAGCACGACCGTCTGCTCGTCCAGCAGCAGCGCCTGGCGTTCCAGCTGTCGGGTCATCGAGGCGACCAGCGCCAGGGTGCCGCGCTGACCGGTGACGGTTGCGCTGATCAGGTCGTACGGAGTGTGCGCCGCTGCCGCGGAGCCGGGGACGATGGCCGGAGGCGGTGGCGGGATGGCCAGCGCGGACATGCCGGTGACCACCAGCCGACCGGGACGTCCGAACATCCAGCCCTGCCCCAGTCGAGCGCCCATGGCCAGTGCGCGCTCGAGCTGCTGCTCGTTCTCGATGCCCTCGGCGAGCAGGACCGCGCCGGACCGCTCGGCCTCCGCGCGGACCGCGTTGACCACGGCGGCTGCCCGCAGGGTGGTGTGCCCGCGGACCAGGGCGAGATCGAGCTTGATGACGTCGGGTCGGAGGAAGGACATCAGCGCCAGTCCCTTGGGGTCCGCGCCGACGTCGTCCAGGGCGACGCCCCAGCCGAGGTCGCGGACCCCGCGGATGCCGCGCACGAGTTCGGCGGGTCGCTCCAGCAAGTCGCGCTCGGTGACCTCCAGCACGACGCGCACGTTCTCTGCCGTGAGCTCCGCCAGCTCGGCCAGCCGCCCAGGGGTCAGTGCCGACAGGGTGGCGGGCTCGATGTTGACGAACACGGTGACAGCCTCGGAGCTGTGCCCAGCACCCCGCAGTGCGGCCCGGAGACACGCCTCGTCGAGTTGGACGACGCTCCCGGACTCCCTCGCGGCGGCGAAGAGGTCTCTGGCCGACTCCCGCGGCCCTGGCTCGCCCCGGGACAGTGCCTCGACGGCCACCAGCGCCCCGTCCCGGAGGTCGACGATGGGTTGGTACACCGAGTGCACCGCCCACCCTGGAGCATCGGGCGGCGTCACCTCCAGCAGCCTCCCACGGCCTCCGATGCTGCGCTCGTGCCGCCCCGCAGGCTCAGCCGGCCGTCGAGGGTGCACGTCCGGACCCGCTCAGCGTGGTCGCGGTCCCGGTCAGCACCCGCGAGGCGCAGCCGTGCCACCGTCTCGCAGCGATGCCTGGAGTTCGTCGGGCTCGGTGACGACAGCCGAGCAACGGACGACCCGTGCCCCCCTCGAGGCGTACGTGCGCCGCGACCAGGGGTGGGCCGCGGGGTGCGGCTCATCGAGCGGAGCGCACGACGCGACCCTGGTGGACGTGCTCGCCGACCCTGCCGAGCGTCGTCGTCAACGGGCACATCGGTGTGGCGCAGCCTTCGGCGGCGGCGGGCCTCAGCTCCCAGAGTCCGTCCGGTGTCCGGACGTCCGGGACCAGCTGACACGGCGACCCGCATCAGGGGTTCTCCATGGCCAGCCCGAGAACTCATACCCGACACCGAACGCTGACCTGCGGTTGTGCTCCCCCGATTGGACTCGAACCAATAACCCTGCGATTAACAGTCGCATGCTCTGCCAATTGAGCTACGGGGGACCGGCGGGACGGACCCGCGCGCCTCGACGAGGGTACCCCACGGCTCCCGGCGTCCCGCGGAGGCTCCTCCACGTCGCGCGGCCCGGTCCACCCGGTTACCGTGATCATCCCTTTCCCTCGCAACAGCTGGAGGTCCCCCGTGGCGAAGCTGTCCTTCCTCGCCGGCTTCGGTGCCGGGTACGTGCTCGGTGCCAAGGCCGGGCAGGAGCGTTACGAGCAGATCAAGAAGGCGTGGGAGAACGCCAAGGACAACCCGCAGTTCCAGGGCGTGGCCGGTATGGCCCAGGCCCGGGCGGACGGCGTCGTGAACTCCGTGAAGGCGCGCATGGGCATCGACACGTCGTCGTCGGGCGGCGGCTCGAGCTCGGCGGGCAGCGTCTCGGTCAAGCCCGCCAGCGGCGGCGCCCCGCCGCCCATGGCCGGGTAGGACCCGGGTCAGTCCGGCCGGTCGCCCGCGACCGCCTCCGCCAGCTTCTGGCGCGCGGCCTCGCGGGCGGCCGGGTCGGTGCGGTCGGCATCGTCGTCGAAGACGACGGTCCACTCGCGCGCGGCCTGGCCGGGCACCCGCCGGGCGACGAGCAGGACCCCACCGCTCCCGGGCAGCGGCGACCGCCGGCTGGCCACCACCGTCTGGTCGACCCGTCGGCGGACGACGGCCGGCAGGTCACCGGAGTCGGCGAGCACGTGCCGCTCGACCGGCAGCCGTGCCTGGACGCCGGGCTCGACCTCGGTGAGCCGGATGACCTCGAACCGGCCGCCCCCGTCACCGGTCGCGGTCCAGCGGGCCGAGGCCACCTCGTGCCACGGCAGGACGCCGCCGTCCGACGCGTCGGGCTCCGCCGGCACCTGCCGCAGCCCGCGCGAGGTGGCGACCAGCCAGCCCCCGTCGCGCACCAGCTCCCCCCATGCGAGGACCCGCTCATCGGCGTCGGGCGACGCGGCGACCACGGCGTGGACCCGCTCCGGCGGCCGGGCGAACCGCCGGCGGACGCGCTCGACCAGGGTCACCGGGCCAGCCCGCCCATCGCCCGCTGGCGCAGCGAGATGGCCTGCTGCTCGAGCGCCATCAGCTGGCCGAAGGCCCGCATGTACTCGTCGGCGGACTCGACCGGGTTCATCCGCTGCAGCTTCCCCTTGAGCGCGGCCACCCGGCGCACCGTGTGCATCTCCTCCAGCCGGGCCAGCACCGCGGCGACGTAGCCGGCGTCGGCCTCGGCCGCCGAGCGCAGCGGCTCCACGGCCAGGGCGGTCAGCGAGGCCCGGGCGGAGTCGCTGGAGCAGTGCGCGGCGACCTCGTCCAGCCAGGCCGGTCCGGTGACGCGGGTGGCCGCCGCTCCCCCGGCGCCCGCGACCGCCGCGGCCACCGCGGCGTGGTCCGGGTCGGTGTAGGCCTCGACCGGGATGGCGTCGAACGAGGGCCCGGCGAGCTCGGGCACCTGCAGCGCCGCCTTCACCGCCTCCCGCTCGACGGTCACCGCCGCGTCGTCCGGCGTCCGCGTCGTCGCCCGGGGCCTGGACCGTTGGGGGGTGTTCCCCTCGCCGGTCAGCCGGCGGACCCGCTCCTGCACCTCGGTCTCGTCGGTGTTGCCGATCATCCCGGCCAGCTGGCGGGCGTAGGCGGGCCGCAGCGCCTGGTCCTTGATCTGCGCGACCAGCGGCACGGTCTTCTCCAGCGCGGCGACCCGGCCCTCGACGGTGTCGAGGTCGTAGCCGGCCAGCGTCGTCTTCAGGACGAACGCGATCAGCGGCGTCCGGCGGGCCACCAGGTCGCGCACGGCCGCGTCCCCGTGCGCCTGCCGCAGCTCGCACGGGTCCCGGCCGTCGGGCTCGACGGCGACGAAGGTCTGGCCGACGAACCGCTGGTCCTCGGCGAAGGTCTTCATCGCCGCGGCCTGGCCCGCGGCGTCCCCGTCGAAGGTGTAGATGACCTCGCCGCGGAACTCGTCCTGGTCCATCAGCAACCGGCGGAGCACTCCGATGTGCTCCGCCCCGAACGCCGTGCCGCAGGACGCCACGGCGGTGGTCACCCCGGCGAGGTGACAGGCCATGACGTCGGTGTAGCCCTCGACGACGACGGCCTGGTGGCGGCGGGCGATGTCGCGCTTGGCCCGGTCGACGCCGTAGAGGACGGTGCTCTTCTTGTAGAGCGGGGTCTCCGGTGTGTTGAGGTACTTCGGGCCCGGGTCGTCGTCCATCAGCTTGCGCGCGCCGAAGCCGATGACGTCGCCGGTGATGTCGCGGATCGGCCACACCAGCCGCCGGTGGAACCGGTCGATCAGGGTGCCCCGGGAGGACTCCTTGGCCAGGCCGCCGGTGACCAGCTCAGCCTGGGTGAAGCCCTGCGCGCGCAGGTGACGGGTGAGCCCGTCCCAGCCGCCGGGGGCGAAGCCGCAGCCGAAGTCGAGGGCCACCTGCCGGTCGAAGCCGCGGTCGGCGAGGAACTGCCGCGCCGGTGCGGCGTCGGGGGTGCCCAGTTGCTCGGCGTAGAAGGCCGCGGCGGCGGTGTTGGCCGCGACCAGCCGGGCCCGCTGGCCGGCCTGCGCGCGGTCGGGGGCACCGGTCGGGCGGCCGCCGTCGTCCTCGTAGTGCAGCTCGACGTTGGCCCGCCCGGCCAGCAGCTCGACGGCCTCGGTGAAGGACAGGTGGTCGATCTGCTGCACGAAGGAGATGACGTCGCCACCCACCCCGCACCCGAAACAGTGGAAGAGGTTCCTCGTCGGGGTCACCTGGAACGACGGCGACTTCTCGTCGTGGAACGGGCACAGGCCCTTGAGGCTGCCACCGCCGGCCCGCTTGAGCTGCAGGTGCTCGCCGACGATGTCGTCGATCTTCGACCGCTCGCGGACCAGGGCGATGTCAGCGGCGCGGATCCGGCCTCGTCCGGCCATCAGCTGCCTCCTGCCACGGCTCCGCCGGTGACCGCGGCGGTGGTGGCCGCCTCGTCGCGGCGGCTCATGACCAATGCCAGCCAGAGCAGGAAGACCTGGTGGTCCAGCGACAGCGCGTCGTCGGCGGTCAGGGTCGGGCGCGGTGACCAGCCGCCGGTCGTGCCCGTCTCGGCGACCACCCGCTTCCCGTCGAGGTACCGGTACCCGCCCTTCCAGCGGGAGACCACCTCGGCGTGCAGGAGGGTGCCGGCCAGGTCGACCTCCCACGTGCCCTTCCAGAACGACGTCTGCCGGGCCGACAGCCGGACGGCGTCCTCCGGCTCGCTCGCCCAGCGGCCGGTCAGTGCCCGCTTGCGCTTGGCCAGCACCCACTCGCGGTCGCCGACGACGGCCGTGGCCGCCTCCTTCCAGCTCGACGCGCGCAGGACCGCCACGACGGCACCGTCGCGCAGCACCGGCAGCTCGCCCTTCGCTGTGCCGGCCGAGCCGGCCTTGCCCAGTTCCAGCACGGATCCTCCTCGGTCAGCCGATCCCGGGTGCGCCGGCGACGCTCTCGCCGGTCACGCGGTAGAGCAGGTAGGCCGCCGTCTCGCGGAGGATGTACCGGAACTGCGTCGTCCGGGTCTGCACCGCCGGCCCCTGCCGGGTGGGGGAGCTGTCGGCGGTGATCCCGGCGTCCTCGGCCATCCGCTCGGCGCGCATGGCGTGCCACGGGTCGGTCACCAGGACGGCGGAGACCCAGCCGCGCTCGTCGAAGGCGGCCGACACCGCGCGCATGCTCTCCAGGGTGTCCACGCCGTGCTCGACGGCGAGCAGCGCGTCGGCCGGCACCCCGGCCTCGCCCAGGTAGTCCCGCCCGGCCTCGGCCTCCGTGAACTGGTCACCGGCGGCCTTGCCACCCACCGTCACGACGACCGGCGCGACACCGGCCTCGTACAGGCGAAGGGCGTGCTCCAGCCGGGCCTCGAAGATCGACGACGGGACGCCGTTGTACTGCGCCGACCCGAGCACGACGATCGCGTCCGACACCGGCCGGGCGTCCTGCCGCGCCGTCCACCAGATCGCCGCCGCGGTCGAGCCGACCAGCAGGACGAACGCCAGCACGAGCGCGCCGACGACCCGGCCCACCAGGCTCCCGATCCGCACCCCCACGCGTCATGGGTACCACGCGCCACCGTGGGCGGACCCGGTGCAGGGACCCGCGGCGAGCCTGCGAGTCGTGGGGGGCACCGGGGCACTCGTTCAGGAGCCGGCGCGCTCGCCTCCCAGCGCGGCGCGGGCGGCCTCCAGCCGGGCGACCGGCACGCGGAACGGCGAGCAGGAGACGTAGTCCAGCCCGACGGCGTGGAAGAAGTGCACGGAGTCGGGGTCGCCGCCGTGCTCGCCGCAGACCCCGAGCTTGAGCTCCGGCCGGGCCCGGCGGCCGCCCTCGACGGCGATCTCGACCAGCCGGCCGACGCCCTCGCGGTCGAGGGACTCGAACGGCGAGACGCCGAAGATGCCCTTGTCCAGGTAGGCGTGGAAGAACGCCGCCTCGACGTCGTCGCGGGAGAAACCCCAGGTCATCTGGGTGAGGTCGTTGGTGCCGAAGGAGAAGAACTCCGCCGACGGGGCGATCTCGTCCGCGGTCAGCGCCGCGCGGGGCACCTCGATCATGGTGCCGATCAGGGCGCGGACGTCCACGCCGTGGCTCTCGCACACGTCGGCCAGGACCTGCTCGGACTCCTCCCGGATCGCTTCGAGCTCCTGCACCGCGCCGACCAGCGGGATCATGATCTCCGGCCGCGGGTCGCCGCCGGCCTCCCGGCACTCCGACGCCGCCTCGGCGATGGCCCGCACCTGCATCGCGAACAGGCCGGGGACCACCAGGCCCAGCCGGACCCCGCGCAGCCCCAGCATCGGATTGGACTCGTGCAGCCGGCGGACGGCGGTCAGCAACCGCAGCGTGCCCTCGTCCGCGTGGCCCTTGGCCTCGGCGACCGCCACCCGTACCGACAGCTCGGTCAGGTCGGGGAGGAACTCGTGCAGCGGCGGGTCGAGCAGCCGGACGGTCACCGGCAGGCCGTCCATCGCCTCGAAGATCTCCAGGAAGTCCTGCTTCTGCAGCGGCTCCAGGGCGTCGAGGGCGGCCTGCCGCTCGTCGTCGCCCTCGGCGAGGATCAGCTTCTCCACCAGCTGGCGCCGGTCACCGAGGAACATGTGCTCGGTCCGGCACAGCCCGATGCCCTCGGCGCCGAACCGCCGCGCCCGTGCCGAGTCCTCCGGGGTGTCGGCGTTGGTGCGCACGCCCAGCCGCCGCACCTCGTCGGCGTGGGCGAGGATCCGGTGCACGCTGCGGACGAGGTCGTCGGCGTCCTCGGCGTCCGGGTCGAGCTCGCCCTCGAAGTAGCGGACCACCGACGACGGCTCGACCGGCACCTCGCCCAGCCACACCTTGCCGGTGGACCCGTCGATGGAGATGACGTCGCCCTCGCGGACGACCGTGCCGTCCGGCGCGGTGAACTGCCTGTTCTTGGTGTCGACCTGCAGCTCCTCGGCGCCGCAGACGCAGGTCTTGCCCATGCCGCGGGCGACGACGGCGGCGTGCGAGGTCTTGCCGCCCCGGCTGGTCAGCACGCCCTGCGCGGCGATCATGCCGGAGAGGTCGTCAGGGTTGGTCTCGCGACGGACCAGGACGACGGCCTCGCCGCGCTTCTCCCACGCGACGGCCTCCTCCGAGGAGAAGACCGCCTTGCCGACGGCGGCACCGGGCGAGGCGTTCATGCCCTGGGTGAGCTGCTGGGCGTCCCCGCCGGAGACGAACCGCGGGAACATCAGCTGGGCGAGCTGGTCTCCGGTCACCCGGCGGACGGCCTCGTCCATGTCGATGAGGCCCTCGTCGACCAGCTGGGTGGCGATGACGAACGCGGCCCCGGCGGTGCGCTTGCCCACGCGGGTCTGCAGCATCCAGAGCTTGTTGCGCTCGATGGTGAACTCGATGTCGCAGAGGTCGCGGTAGTGCGACTCCAGCCGGGACATCGTCTGCATGAGCTCCTCGTAGGCGCTCCGGTCGATGGCCTCGAGGTCGGCGAGCGGCACGGTGTTGCGGATGCCGGCCACGACGTCCTCGCCCTGCGCGTTCTGCAGGTAGTCGCCGTACACGCCCTGCGCCCCGCTGCCCGGGTCGCGGGTGAACGCCACCCCGGTGCCGGAGTCCTCCCCCAGGTTGCCGAAGACCATGGCGCAGACGTTGACCGCGGTGCCGGCGTCACTGGGGATGCGCTCCCGGCGGCGGTAGATGACCGCCCGGTCGGAGTTCCACGAGTCGAAGACGGCGTTGATCGCCATGTCCATCTGCTCACGCGGGTCCATCGGGAAGTCGCGGCCGCACTGCTCGGCGACGATGGCCTTGAACCGGCGGACGACGTCGGCCAGGTGCCCGGCGTCCAGGTCGAGGTCGAGCTCGGTGCCCTGCTCGGCCTTGACCTCGTCGAGGGCGTGCTCGAACAGCTCGCCGTCGATGCCGAGCACCGTCTTGCCGAACATCTGGATCAGCCGGCGGTAGGAGTCCCACGCGAAGCGCTCGCTGCCCGACTGCCGTGCCAGCCCCTGCACCGAGTCGTCGTTGAGGCCCACGTTGAGGACCGTCTCCATCATCCCCGGCATGGACGCCGCGGCTCCGGAGCGCACCGACACGAGCAGCGGGTCGTCGGCGTCCCCGAGGGTCTTGCCCATCGCCTGCTCCAGCGTGCGCAGGTGCTCGGTCACCTGGTCGGCCAGCTCCGGCGGGGTGCTGCCGTGCTCCAAGTAGTAGCGGCAGGCATCGGTGGTGATGGTGAACCCGGGCGGCACCGGCAGCCCGAGGTTGGTCATCTCCGCGAGGTTCGCGCCCTTCCCGCCCAGCAGGTCCCTCTGGTCCTTGCTGCCCTCGCTGAAGTCGTAGACCCAGGTCCTCGCCCCGGTTCCGCCCACCGTGCACCTCCGTGCTCGTCCACCGGCCAGCTCCCCGCCGGGGCAGCCGATCGATCCCCCGGCGGACACGGCCCCGACGCGTGACGCCACCGTCGGCGGTAGACGTCTGATACGTCCTGTCGGGACCTAGACCGGGATCCTGTCCCACCGGGACGGGGTCCGCCAGACAGGTGTGACGCGTCCCTCACCCACAGCGGGGGCTGCCGACGCTCCGCCGGAAGGAGGACACCGGCCTCCGGTCACCAGGCCGAGAACCGACCGATGCACAGGTCGCCGTCATCGCGCACCCGCACCGACACCCGCGCGTTCCGGGCCTCGTCGTCCCCTCCACGAACGTAGGTCACGAGCACCTCGACGACCTCCCGTCCGTACGCCGTGCCGGGTTCGGTGCCCATGATGGCGTGCTGGTCCACGACCGGTCGGTCGGCGGGGACGCGGTCGAGGTGCAACTGGACGGTGCTCGCGGCGGTGAACGCCGGCAGGTAGTGGCACGTCATCTGCGAGACGGTCTGGGCGTCGCGGTCGTTCCAGGCCGTGATCCAGTCCTCGGCGAAGGCCACCGGCGGGGACGGCGTCCCCTGGCCGCTGCCCACGACCGCGGCGAGGACGCCGGCCGCGGCCACCGCCAGCCCCCCGACGAGGGCCGTCCGCCGGTGACGCGGGGACGGCGACCGGCCGCCACCGCTCTGCTGGATCTCTCCTGCGGAGGAGACTGACGGCGCCATGGGACCTCCCGGGGCGACCGGTACTGCTCCGTCAGCGTGGGCGCCGCGTGAGCAGCACCGACAGGGCCGGAGGTCCCCCGCTCAGGCGCCGGGAGCGGTTCCGCAGACCCGCGGGCCGTCCTCGCTGACCACGGTCAGGACGCTCGTGCTCCCGTCGGTCCAGGTGACCGTGACCCGCTGGACGGGATCGCCGTCGACCTCGCCGGCGGCCGTGGCGGTCACCTCGCCACGGCCGGTCGGCGCGTACCGGGCGGCCACCTGATCCGCTGCGACGTCGGCCCGCTGCTCCTCGCAGAGCAGCTCGTGGGCCGTCTGCAGGTCGTCCTGGCCGAGCGCGTCGAGGAAGACGCCGGTGACCTGCCGCGCCTGCTCGTCGGCACTGCCCTTGACCAGCGGGAGCCCCACGGCCATCCCGACGGCGACGGCGACCGTGCCGCCGAGGATCGCCAGCAGCAGGCCCTGCCGGGACCGCGGCGTGCCGGTGTGCAGCGGCGTCGGGTCGTCGTCGTAGAGGTAGGGCCCCGGGGTGTCGCTCATCCGCCGCTCACCATCAGCTCGGCCCCGGCCGGCGGCCGGGGATCGTCCCGGTCGGCGAGCCAGCCCTCGGGCAGGGCCACCGGGCGCGGCGGGGTGGTGCGCCCGCGCGGCGCCCCGAGGACGGCGACCGGGTAGGGCTGGTCGGGGATGCCGGCGAGCAGCTCGGCGAGCTCGTCGAGGCCGCTGACCATGGCCAGCGCGCGGCGGACGTCGGAGCCGACCGAGAAGCCCTTGAGGTACCAGGCGACGTGCTTGCGGAAGTCGGTGCAGCCGTGCAGCTCGCCCTGGTCCTCCGACAGCAGGGTGGCGTGCCGGTGCATGACGGCGGCGACCTCCCGCAGGGTGGGCAGGGCCCGTCGTGGCGTCCCGGCGAAGGCGGCGGCCAGGTCGCCGAACAGCCACGGCCGGCCCAGGCAGCCCCGCCCGATGACGACGCCCGCGCAGCCGGTCTCGGCGACCATGCGCAGTGCGTCGTCGGCCTCCCAGATGTCGCCGTTGCCGAGCACGGGGATGTCGACGGCCTCGACCAGCCGGGTGATGTGCGACCAGTCGGCGGTGCCGCTGTAGAGCTGGTCGGCGGTGCGCCCGTGCAGGGTGATCGCGGCGGCGCCCTCGTCCTGCGCCGTCCGGCCGGCGTCGAGGTAGGTGACGTGGTCGGCGTCGATGCCGATGCGGGTCTTCACCGTGACCGGGACGTCACCGGCCGCGCGGACCGCCGACCGCACGATGTCGCGGAACAGCACCCGTCGCCACGGCAGGGCCGAGCCGCCGCCCTTGCGGGTGACCTTGGGTACCGGGCAGCCGAAGTTCAGGTCGACGTGCGCCGGCCGGGTGCCGGCCACGCCCTCGTCGACCAGCATCTCGACCGCCCGGCCGACGGTCGCCGGGTCGACGCCGTAGAGCTGGACGGAGAACGCGTCCTTCTCGCCCGGAGTCGCGCGGACCATCTCCAGCGTCTTCTCGTTGCGCTCCACCAGAGCCCGCGTCGTGATCATCTCGCAGACGTAGAGGCCTGCCCCGAACTCGCGGCACAGCGTCCGGAAGGCCGGGTTGGTGATGCCGGCCATGGGCGCGAGCACGACGGCAGGGTCGACGGCCAGCGCGCCGAGCTCGAGCGGCGGCAGGGCGGCCGTCGTCGGCTCGAGCACGCTGGTCATGCCGTCCAGGGTAGGAGAAGGACCCCGCTGCCCCTCACCGCTCGCACGCTCGCGGCGGGCCCCGGCAGCGGGGCCGATGGTCAGGTCACACCCCGCTACCACTAGCAGACGGGGAGCTTGGCCTTGAGGTAGCCCTCGACCTGGTCCAGCCCGATCCGCTCCTGGCTCATCGAGTCCCGCTCCCGCACGGTCACCGCGTCGTCCTCGAGGGTGTCGAAGTCGACGGTGAGGCAGAACGGCGTCCCGACCTCGTCCTGGCGCCGGTACCGGCGGCCGATCGCCCCGGCGTCGTCGAAGTCGACGTTCCAGCTCTTCCGGAGCGTCGCGGCCAGGTCGCGGGCCTTCGGCGAGAGGTCGGCGTTGCGCGACAGCGGCAGGACGGCGGCCTTCACCGGCGCCAGCCGCGGGTCGAGCCGGAGCACCGTCCGGGTGTCGACGCCGCCCTTGGCGTTGGGTGCCTCGTCCTCGGTGTAGGCCTCGACCAGGAACGCCATCAGCGACCGGGTGAGGCCGGCGGCCGGCTCGATGACGTACGGCGTCCACCGGCTGTTGCTGGCCTGGTCGAAGTAGCTGAGGTCGACGCCGGAGTGCTCCGAGTGGGTCCGCAGGTCGAAGTCGGTGCGGTTGGCGATGCCCTCGAGCTCGCCCCACTCCGAGCCGGTGAAGCCGAACCGGTACTCGATGTCGACGGTGCGCGTCGAGTAGTGGGACAGCTTCTCCTTCGGGTGCTCGAAGTGCCGCAGGTTGTCCGGGGAGATGCCCAGGTCGGTGTACCAGCGGGTGCGCTCGTCGATCCAGTACTGGTGCCACTCCTCGTCGGTGCCGGGCTCGACGAAGAACTCCATCTCCATCTGCTCGAACTCACGGGTCCGGAAGATGAAGTTGCCCGGGGTGATCTCGTTGCGGAAGGACTTGCCGATCTGGCCGATGCCGAACGGCGGCTTCTTGCGCGCCGCGCCCATGACGTTGGCGAAGTTCACGAAGATGCCCTGCGCGGTCTCCGGGCGCAGGTAGTGCAGGCCGGACTCGTCCTCGACCGGGCCGAGGTGGGTCTTGAGCATCATGTTGAAGTCGCGGGGTTCGGTCCACGCGCCCTTGGTGCCGCAGTTGGGGCAGGAGATGTCGGCCAGGCCGTTCTCCGGCGCCCGGCCCTTGCGCGACTCGAAGTCCTCTTCCAGGTGGTCGGCGCGGAACCGCTTGTGGCAGCTCTGGCACTCCGTCAGCGGGTCGGTGAAGACGCCGACGTGGCCCGAGGCCACCCAGGTCTGGCGCGGGAGGATGACCGAGGAGTCCAGTCCGACGATGTCGTCCCGGCTCTGGACGACGGTCCGCCACCACTGCTTCTTGATGTTCTCCTTGAGCTCGACGCCCAGGGGCCCGTAGTCCCAGGCGGAGCGCGTGCCGCCGTAGATCTCACCGGAGGGGAACACGAACCCCCGGCGCTTGCAGAGGTTGACCACCTTGTCGAGACGGGCGGGGTCGTGCTTGGCGGTGCTGGTGTTCGTGGGGGTGGCCACGGGAGCTCCATCCGGCTGGCGGTCGGCGGTTGACCCACCCACGGTAGTTGGCGGAGTCCTCCGCACCGGCGCGTGGCCCGTCCGGTCACCGGCGGCGGTCAGGCCACCGGACCGGCAGCCGACGAGGCGGCAGGCGCGGGCACCGGCGGCCGGCCGGGGCCGAGCAGTCCGGTGTCGCCGTCGATGGTCGCGCCGCGCAGGAGCATGACCAGCAGCACCGCGCCGAGGACCAGCAGCACGACGACGACCGCGGCGATCCACGGCCAGGTCCGGTGCCTGCGCCGAGGCCTCGGAGGCGAGGGCTCGTCGGGGCCGGGTGCGCTCCACTCGAGCGTGCCGGCCGGGGTCTCGGCGCCCCGGCCGGCGAGGGTCACGGTGGGGTCGTCCTCGTGGACGGGCGGCCTCGCGAGCCTCCCCGCCGCCACGTCGGCGCGGACCGCGCGACCGGGTCGCGGTGGCCGGGCCACCCGCCGGGTCGGGTCGGCCGACGAGGAGGGCGGGTGCTGTCCCCCGTCGCCGGGTGCCGGCTGGCTCATCGCGTCTCCCCCGTCGTCGTCCGCCCCGCCGGGGTGCCCACGGGACGCCGGTTCACGCCTGCGCGGGCCGGGCCGCCGTCTCGTCGGCCGGCAGGTAGACACCGGGCTCGTCGACCGCGTGCACCCACACCGGCGCGCCGGCGATCTTCACGGCAGCGGCCGAGAGGGCCCGGCGGTAGGCGCCGACGCCGTCCCACCGGGTGACCAGCGCCCACAGCTGCGGGTCGTCGGCCGACCGCCCCACCTCGCCGTCCCGGAAGCCGGGCCGCTCGGCGAGCGCGGCCAGCAGCGCGTCGACGTCGGCGGTCAGGCTCGCCGCCTCCTGCTCCAGCACCCGCAGCCGGGTCACCGCGAACACGTGGTCCTCCTCGTCGCTCGACCGCCAGCCCGATCGATCGTCGCAGACCCCAGTCCTCGCTCGCCGGCGCTCGCTGCGATGCTCCCGCGGCTGTCGTCAGGCGGTGCCCGTCGGCCTGACTCCGCGCCCCGGTCCGCTCCTCGCTCGCCGGCGCTCGCTGCGATGCTCCCGCGGCTGTCGTCAGGCGGAGCCGAAGCGGCGCTGGCGCGACGCGTACTCCTCGCACGCCGCCCACAGGTGCCGGCGGTCGAAGTCCGGCCACAGGGTGTCCAGGAACACCAGCTCGGCGTAGGCCGACTGCCACAGCAGGAAGTTGCTGGTGCGGTTCTCCCCCGAGCTGCGCACGAACAGGTCGACGTCGGGCATGTCCGGCTCGTCGAGGAAACGCGCGACGGTCTTCTCGTCGACCTTGCCCGGGTCCAGCCGGCCGGCCGCCACCTCGCGGGCGATCGCGGCGGCGGCGTCGGCGATCTCCGCCCGGCCGCCGTAGTTGACGCACATGGTCAGCGTCAGGACGTCGTTGTCCTTGGTCAGCTCCTCGGCGACCTCGAGCTCCTTGATGACGCTGCGCCACAACCGCGGCCGGCGGCCGGCCCAGCGCACCCGGACGCCCAGCTCGTGCATCTCGTCGCGTCGCCGGCGGATGACGTCGCGGTTGAAGCCCATGAGGAAGCGGACCTCCTCGGGACTGCGCCGCCAGTTCTCGGTGGAGAAGGCGTAGGCGCTGATCGCGGTGACGCCCAGCTCGATGGCGCCCTCGACGCAGTCGAAGAGCGAGGCCTCGCCCGCCTCGTGGCCCGCCGTCCTCGGCAGGCCGCGCTGCTTCGCCCAGCGACCGTTGCCGTCCATGACGATCGCGACGTGCGCCGGCACCTTGCCCGCGGGGATCTGCGGCGGGCGGGCGCCGGACGGGTGCGGGTCGGGTGCCCTGACCGCCCGCCTCACGAGGTCACCACCAGCTCGCTCCCGCGGGGCGCTGCATTCCTCACGACCGGTCGACCAGGGCGAGCGAGCGCAGTCCGCGCTCCAGGTGCCACTGCAGCAGCGCCGACACCAGCCCGCTGCCCTCGCGGCGGTTGGCGCCCTCGCTGGCCTCGGCGGTCACCCAGTCGCCGGTGAGCAGGGCGTCGAGCAGCGCGATGGTCACCGGGTTGGGCATCGCGGAGCCGGCGGGCCGGCACGGCGGGCAGACCATGCCCCCGGCGGGCACCGAGAAGTGCCGGTGCGGGCCCTCCTCGCCGCAGCGGGCGCAGCCGGCCAGTGCCGGCTCCCAGCCGGCCACCGACATGGCCCGCAGCAGGAAGGCGTCGAGCACGAGCGGCGCGGGGTGGGTCCGCTCGGCGAGGGACCGCAGCGCGCCGATGACCAGGAGGAACAGCCGCAGCGAGGGCTCCTTCTCCTCCACGGTCAACCGGTCGGCGGTCTCCAGGACCGCGGTGCCGGCGGTGTAGGCGGGGTAGTCGCCGACGATGGGCTGGCCGTAGGACCGGATCGACTCGGCCTGGCTGACGATGTCGAGGTTCCGGCCGGTGTAGAGCTGCAGGTCGACGTGGCTGAACGGTTCCAGCCGCGCGCCAAACTTGCTCTTGGTGCGGCGCACGCCCTTGGCCACCGCCCGGACCTTGCCGTGCCGGCGGGTCAGCACGGTGACGATCCGGTCGGCCTCACCCAGCTTCTGCGTGCGCAGGACGACGCCCTCGTCCCGGTAGAGCGCCTTGGGGGTGTGCGCCACCTCAGTACCCGAGCCGGTTCAGCTTCTTGGGGTCGTCCTGCCACTCCCCCAGCACCGTGACGTGCAGGTCCAGGTGCACCCGGGCACCGAGCAGCGTCTCCATGCCGACGCGGGCCTCGCTGCCGATGGCCTTGATGATCTCCCCGCCGCGGCCCAGCAGCATCGGCTTCTGGCTGGCGCGCTCGCAGTGCAGCAGCGCGTGCACCTCCACCAGCTCACCGTCGCCACGCTTGGGGTCGGGACGCCGGATCATCTCCTCGATCGTGACGGCGAGCGAGTGCGGCACCTCCTGGCGCACCTTCTCCAGCGCCGCCTCGCGGACGAGCTCGGCCAGCTGCCGCTCGACGTCCTCGTCGGTGGTCTGCTCCTCGGGGTACAGCGGCGGACCCTCCGGCAGCATCCCGACCAGGAGGTCCTCGAGCAGCTCCACCTGGTCGCCCCGCACCGCGCTGACCGGCACCACCTCGGCGGCCTCGACGAGCGAGCTGGCAGCGACCAGCTGCTCGGTGACCTGCTTCTTGCTGGCCGCGTCGGTCTTGGTGACCACGACGACGACCGGCGCCCTCACCTCGCGCAGCTGGCGGGCGATGAACCGGTCACCAGCGCCCACGGGCTGGTCGGCCGGGACGCAGAACACGACCACGTCGACGTCGGACAGCGTGTCCCGGACGACGTCGTTGAGCCGCTGGCCCAGCAGGCTCTTGGGCTTGTGCAGGCCCGGGGTGTCGACGAGCACCAGCTGCCCGCCCGGCCGGTGCACCACGCCACGGATCGCGTGCCGGGTGGTCTGGGGGCGGTTGCTGACGATGCCGACCTTCTCGCCGACCAGCGCGTTGGTCAGCGTCGTCTTGCCGGCGTTGGGGCGGCCCACCAGGCAGGCGAAGCCGCTGCGGTGCTGCTCATCCGGCGAGTTCACGTCGCCCAGTCTCCCACCGCGCACCGACACCCCCGCGCATCCGGGACCCGGTGCGCTCCGGCGCCGCGGTCAGGCGTCAGGCCTCGGTGATGCCGTACGACTTGATCTTGCGGTAGAGGGAGCTGCGGGCCATGCCCAGCGCCACCGCGGCCTGCACCCGGTTGCCCATGCACTCCTGCAGGGCCGCGACGATCGCGTCGCGCTCGGCGACCTCGATCGGGCGCAGCGTGCGGGTGGCCGCCGCCCGGCACCAGCCGGGCAGGTCCTCGGGCCGGATCTCCCCGACCGGACGTCGCACCAGCGCGAGCTGGAGCGCCTCGCGCACCTGGGCGGTGTTGCGCGGCCACGGATGGCGGGTGAGGAGCCGGAGCGCCTCAGGGTGCAGCCGCACCCGCCGGTCGGGGGCGAGCTCGCTGAGCAGCCGCGCGACCACCAGCGGCAGGTCGCCGGTGCGGAACCGCAGCGGCGGGAGCGTCACCGCCGTCCCGAAGCGCCCGAGCACCCCCTGGAACGGCAGGTCGGCGCCGGCGCTGGCCGCGTCCAGCGTCGCGGCGACGTCCACCCCGTCCCGGTCGAGGGCGGACAGCACCGCGCGCAGCCCCTCGACGCCGTCGGCACCGACCCGGTCCAGGTGGCGGAGGACGACGAGGGCCGGTCCGGCGTCCGGCAGTCCGACCAGGAAGGCCGTGTCCGCCTCGACGGTGACCACCCGGCCGGCAGGCTGCGCCTGCGCGAAGATCTCGGTGACGAGCGTGGCCTTGCCGGTCCCCGGCTCCCCCAGCACCAGCAGGGGCTGGCCGCGGCCGAGGGCGCCGGTGATCTGCGCGCAGGCCGCCGTCCACGCCGGTGCACGACCGCCGGCGGCGGCCGGGGGCAGGGGCGCGGTGCCGGCCGGCGGTCCGCCCTCCCGGCGCGGGACGGGGATGGCCGACGCGGACCCGGCCCGCTCCTCGTCGAGCAGCAGGACGATGCCGGCGACCTCGTCACCGACCACGATGCGGGTCGCGCGCAGCCGGACGGTGCGGCCGGTCTCCAGGACGACGGAGTCGGTGACCCGGTCCCGCCGGCCCATGAGGAAGAGCGCGTGCTGGTGGATGGTGAACTGTTCGGCGGGCGTGAACAGCTGCTGGGCCCGCCGGTTGACCGTCAGCGAGTCGCCCACCGCCATGACCGCCTGCCGGGCCCGGGCGTCGGCGCGGACGAACGTCTCGAACAGTGCCTGCTGGGCCCGGCCGCGATCGCGGAGCAGGGCGGAGCCGATGTCGGCGGCGGCCCTCCGGACCAGGGTGTGCACCAGCGGCGTCCACGTCTCCGCGAGCGAGCTGACGTCGAGGACGCCCTCGATCCGGCCGGTGACCGGGTCCAGGATCGGGGCGCCGGTGCAGGCGAAGGCCACCAGCGCCTCGGTGAAGTGCTCCGCGCCCACGACGCTGACCGAGGCGCCCGCCTCGAAGACGGTGCCGATCCCGTTCGTGCCGACGCCGCCCTCGGCGAAGTCGAACCCGGCGGTGAAGTCGACCCGGTCGAGCAGCCGGCCCACCGCCGTCGAGCAGTCCAGCCGGTGCACGATCCGGGCGTGCGCGTCCGAGAGCGCGATGGTGAGCGGGACGTCGACCATCTCGTCGGCGAGCCGCTCGATGACCGGGCGCGCGCACCGGACCAGCCGGGAGTCCAGGTCGACGTCCTCGTGGTAGGCGATCCGGTACTCGGCCGCGTCGACGCCGGCCGACCGGCTGCGCCGCCAGGACGCCGCCACCAGGTCCCGCACCCCGCCCCCCGCCCCGGCCGATCCGCGCTCGAGGAACGCGGCCCGGGCGGCCGCGACCCGCAGCCGGTCCTCCTGGCCCTGGTGCACGGCCACCTCCGGACGTCGCCCGCCCGGCTCCGCCGCCGGACGCCCCGCGGTCCCCCCGAGGCACCTGAGCGCCTCACCGGTGAGCAGCCATCCGACCAGCCGGCCCCGGCGGCCGACTGTCCCAATCTGGGACGGCCGGACCGGCCGGGACACCCCCGAGGATGAGCGCCGCAGTGACCTGGGACACAGCGGAGGGTAGGGCATCCCATGACAGTCGAGGCAGTGACGACGGCCGACGTCGACGGCGGCGGCGAGACCCGGGAACTCGACGCGCTGGTCATCGGTGCCGGCGTGGCCGGGCTCTACCAACTGCACCAGCTGCGGCAGCAGGGGCTCCGGGTGCGGGCCTACGACGCGGCCGCCGACGTGGGCGGCACCTGGTTCTGGAACCGCTATCCGGGGGCGAAGTTCGACTCGGAGGCCTACATCTACCAGTACCTCTTCGACGAGGACCTGTACCGCGACTGGAGCTGGAGCCAGCGCTTCCCCGACCAGCCGGAGATCGAGCGCTGGCTGCACTACGTCACCGACCGGCTCGACCTGCGCCGGGACATCGAGTTCTCGACCACCGTGACCAGCGCCCGGTTCGACGAGCAGCGGCAGCGCTGGACGGTCACCACCGACCGCGGCGAGACCATCGACACCCAGTTCCTCGTCACCTGCGCGGGCATGCTCTCGGCCCCGCTGAGCGACGTCTTCCCGGGGCAGGACACCTTCCGCGGCACGATCGTGCACACCTCCCGCTGGCCGGCCGGCGGCGTCGACCTCGAGGGGAAGCGGGTCGGCGTGGTGGGCATCGGCGCCACCGGCATCCAGGTGATCCAGACCATCGCCGGCCGGGTGGGGCACCTGACCGTGTTCGCGCGCACGCCGCAGTACGTGCTGCCCATGGCGAACCCCACCTACGGCCCGGACGACGTCGCGGCCTACAAGGCCCGGTTCACCGAGCTGCAGAAGACCCTCCCGCGCACCTTCACGGGGTTCGAGTACGAGTGGGAGCACGCGTGGGGCGACCTCACCCCCGAGCAGCGGCGCGAGGTACTGGAGGAGATCCACGCCAACGGCTCGCTGAAGCTGTGGCTGGCCAGCTTCGCCGAGATGTTCTTCGACGAGGGCGTCAACGAGGAGATCTCGGAGTTCGTCCGGGAGAAGATGCGCGCACGCCTGGGGCACGACCCGCACCTCTGCGACGTGCTCGTCCCCACCGACTACGGGTTCGGCACCCACCGGGTGCCGCTGGAGACCGACTACCTCGAGGTCTACCTCCGGCCGGACGTGGAGCTGGTCGGCGTCCGGGACAACGCCGTCACCCGCGTCGTCCCCGAGGGGCTCGTGCTGGCCGACGGCACGGTGTACGAGCTCGACGTCATCGTCCTGGCGACCGGGTTCGACGCCGGCACCGGCGCGCTCACCCGCATCGACATCCGCGGGCGTGGCGGCCGCTCCCTCACCGAGGACTGGGGCCGTGACATCCGCACCACGATGGGCCTGATGGTGCACGGCTACCCGAACCTGCTCACCACCGCCGTCCCGCTGGCGCCGTCGGCCGCGCTGTGCAACATGACCACCTGCCTGCAGCAGCAGACCGAGTGGATCAGCGACTGCATCGCCTCCCTGCGCGCCCGTGGCGCGAGCGTCATCGAGCCGACCAAGGAGACCGAGGACGCGTGGGTCGCCCACCACGACGAGACGGCCGGCGCCAACCTCATCTCCCGGACGTCGTCGTGGTACCTGGGCGCCAACGTCCCGGGCAAGCCCCGGCGCGTCCTGTCCTACACCGGGGGCGTCGGCACCTACCGGGACAAGTGCCAGGAGACGGCCGAGGCCGGCTACCCGGGATTCGAGATCTACTGACCCGCGGTGCCCGGAGCCACCGGCGCACCGTCCCCACCACCACCGGAGGACTGCGATGACGCAGACGACGCTGGGCTTCACGCAGGCGGCCGACACGATCCTCGACCGCACCGTGCGGGCGGAGGCCCCCGTCGCGGGGGTCGTCGCCATGGTCACCGACCGCGAGCGGAACGTCTACGAGGGGGCGGCCGGCGCCCGGCGCCTCGGCGGGGACGACGACATGACCCTCGACACCGTGTTCGCCCTGTTCTCCACCACCAAGGCGATCACCGCGACGGCCGCCCTGCAGCTGGTCGAGGAGGGCCGGCTGGACCTGGACGCCCCCGCCCGGACCTACGTCCCCGGGATCGGCGAGCTGAAGGTCCTCGACGGCTTCGCCGACGATGGCTCACCGCGGACCCGCGACCCGAAGCGGGAGATCACCACCAAGCACCTGCTCACCCACACGGCCGGCTTCGGCTACGACTTCTTCAACGAGCACTACAACCGGCTGGCCACCGACCACGGCCAGCCCAGCGTGATCACCGCGAGCAGGGCCTGCCTGCACACGCCGCTGCTGTTCGACCCGGGCGAGCGCTGGGAGTACGGCAGCAACATCGACTGGGCCGGTCAGGTGGTGGAGGGCATCACCGGACAGCGCCTGGGCGAGGTCTTCGCGGCCCGGGTCTTCGAGCCCCTGGGGATGGCGGACACCGCCTTCGCCCTCGACGACCGGCTGCGCGCCCGCCGGGCGACGATGCACGCGCGCGGTGAGGACGGCTCGCTGACCCCGATGGACGACTTCGAGCTGACCTCCGAACCCGAGGTGCACATGGGTGGCCACGGCCTCTACGGCACGGTCGGGGACTACATGCGCTTCATCCGGATGTGGCTGGACGACGGGCGAGGCGAGCACGGCGCCGTGCTGCGGCCGGAGACGGTGCAGATGGCCGTGCAGAACCACCTCGGGGACCTCAAGGTGACCGCGCTGCCCGGCGTGATCCCGTCCCTGTCGAACGACGCGGAGTTCTTCCCCGGCCTGTCGAAGTCGTGGTCGCTGCCCTTCATGGTCAACGACGAGCGGGCGCCGACCGGCCGGCCGGCCGGCGCTCTGGGCTGGGCCGGGCTGGCGAACCTCTTCTACTGGATCGACCGGGAGAACGGCTACGGCGGCTTCTGGGCGACCCAGGTCCTCCCGTTCGGGGACGCCACCTCGTTCACCGGCTACGTGGAGTTCGAGACGGCGCTGTACGAGTCGCTCGACGGCTGACGGGCGCCGGAGGGGCGCCCGCACCGCCTGGGAGGATCGGCGCCGTGGCTGGGAAGAGACGGCGCGAGCAGGACGAGTCCCTGGCGGTGCGGGCGGCCCGCGAGCGCGAGCGGCACGTCGCCCAGGTCGGCGGCTACGGCTTCTTCCCCCGCCGCGGCCCGCGCCGTGGCGCCACGGTGACCCCGGCGCCCCTGCGCTACTGGCAGTACGACCCGCCGCGGCCGTGGCTGGTCGTGGTCGTGGTGCTCGCCGTCGCGGCTTGGCTGGGGGCGTTCGCCTGGATCGGCGGGCGGACGTCGGCCGCCGGCGAGGTGCCGCTGGCGCTGGTCCTCGGCGTCGCCGTGCTGGTCCTGTCCACGGCCCGGCTGACGATCTCGGACTCGGGGTTCTCCGTCGACGTCGCCGGTCTCCGGCGGACGGCGTCCCTGCAGGTCGTGGCCCGCGGCCTGGTCCGGGAGGTCCGCCGGGGCGCGCCGCCGGAGGGCTGGCCGAAGGCGAGGCGGCGGGGTGGCTGGTGGCCCGGTCGCACGCGGGTCGCCGTCCGTCACGTCGCCGCCGGCGGGACGGGTGAGCAGGCGCTCACCGTGTGGGTGCGCGACCCGGCCGCCTTCGCCGACGCCCTCGGGCACCCGCTGGGCTGAGCCGGCGCCCTACTGCGTGGAACGGAGGGCGCCGTCCGGGCCGGCCAGGAACACCGGGGCCGAGGCGGTGAGGTCGTGGACGGCGGCGAGGCCGGCGTCCTCGACCGCGTCGGCGGCAGAGACGACCGCGGCCGCCTCCAGGCCCTCCACCCCGCTGGACACGGCGGCCGCGACAGCGGCCTGCAGCGCCGACAGCTGCAGGGACGGCAGGGAGACGGTGGCCGCCAGGTAGGTGCGGCCGTCGGTGTCCCGGACGGCCGCCCCCTCCGCGGCACCGGTGCGGCCGCGGGCCGAGCGGGCGAGGGTCACGAGCTTGGCGTCCTCGGGCTGCAGGTCAGGCACGAGACCATCTTCGTCCACCGGTGGCGCCGGCCCTCGTCCAGGGGCCCGCCGCGAGCTCGCCAGAGGTGGGGGGAAGGAGGGACCTCCTCAGGCCTCCACGCCCGCCGGCACGTCCGCGCGGGTGGCCCCCGGGCCCTCGGCGTCCTCGGCCTCCGGTTCGGGCACCCGGCAGACCAGGATCGTGTCGATCCGGTTGCGCCGGCCGCCGGTGCTCTCGGCGACCAGCCGCAGTCCGGCGACCGTCGCCTCGGAGCCCTCGATCGGCACCCGGCCGAGCTCGCGGGCGAGCAGCCCCCCGACGGTCTCGACGTCGTCGTCCTCGGGGAGCTCGACGCCGAACAGCGCGGCGAGGTCCTCGACCGGCAGCCGCGCGGTGATCCGTACCGACCCGTCGGTCAGGTGCTCGACCGGTGGCCGCTGGACGGCGTCGTGCTCGTCGGCGATCTCCCCGACGATCTCCTCGAGGATGTCCTCGATGGTGACCAGCCCGGCGAAGCCGCCGTACTCGTCGACCACGATCGCGATGTGGATGCGCTGCGCCTGCATGTCCCGCAGCAGCTCGTCGACCGGCTTGGACTCCGGCACGAACGTCGGCGGGCGCATGAGCTCCTCCACCCGGGGGCCGTTCCGGGGGTCCGCACCCTGCGCCCGGCGGATGAGGTCCTTGAGGTAGACGACCCCGACGACGTCGTCGACGTTCTCGCCGATCACCGGGATGCGGCTGAAGCCGCTGCGCATGGCCAGGGCCAGGGCCTGCCGCACGGTCTTGGTGCGCTCGATCCAGACCACGTCGGTGCGCGGCACCATGACCTCGCGGGCGATCGTGTCGCCCAGCTCGAACACCGAGTGGATCATGTTGCGCTCGCCGGACTCGACGACGCCGCGCTCCTCGGCCATGTCGACCAGCTCGCGCAGCTCGACCTCGGAGGAGAAGGGACCGTCGCGGTACCCGCGGCCGGGGGTCAGCGCGTTGCCGACCAGGATCAGCAGGGTGGCCACCGGGCCGAGCACGCGGCCCAGCAGCCGGACGACGCCCGCGCTGGCCAGCGCCACGCCGTAGGCGTGCTGGCGGCCCAGGGTCCGCGGCCCGACGCCGACCAGCACGTAGCTGACGACGGTCATCAGGCCCGCGGCGGTCAGCACGGTCTGCCAGCCCTCGCCCCAGGAGCGGTACAGCACGACTGCGCCCAGGACCGCGGCGACCATCTCGCAGGCGATCCGCAGCAGGAGCAGCAGCGACACGTGGCGGGCCCGCTCGGCGACCACGTCGGCCAGGACGCCGGCCCGCTTGACGCCGTCCCGGCGGAGCTCGTCGACCCGCGCCTTGGAGACCCGCTGCAGTGCGGCGTCCATGGCGCCGAAGAGGCCGGCGACGGGGATCAGGCAGACGGCGATCACCAGCAGCGTGATCGCTTCGGTGGTCATCGGGAGCCGGGCTCCCGGTCGACCGCCTCGCCGGTCATCGGGGCCCTCGGGGTGGAGCGCCAGCCGTCGAGCAGGGTGGACTGCAGGCCGAACATCTCCTTCTCCTCCTCGGGCTCCATGTGGTCGTAGCCGAGCAGGTGGAGGATGCCGTGGGTGGCGAGCAGGATCAGCTCGTCGTCCATCGTGTGCCCGGCGGCGCGGGCCTGCTTGATGGCGACGTTCGGGCAGAGGACGACGTCGCCGAGCAGGGCCGGCCCGGGGTCGGGCTCGTCGGGGCGGCCGGTGTCGAGCTCGTCCATGGGGAAGGCGAGGACGTCGGTCGGCCCCTTCTCCCCCATCCAGCGCTCGTGCAGCGTGCTCATGTAGTCGGGGTCGACGCAGAGCACCGACAGCTCGGCCATCGGGTTGACGCCCAGCTCGGCGAGCACGTAGGTGCAGATCGCCGCCAGCGACGACTCGTCGACGGCGATCTCGGACTCGTTGGCGACCTCGACCGGCATGCCGGTCAGCTCCCCGGCCGGCGGGGCCGCGCCCCGCGGACCGGCGTGCCCTGAGGAGCCGGCCGGTTCTGCTGCTGGGTCGCGTCCCAGCGCTCGTAGGCGTCCACGATGTCGCCCACGAGGCGGTGCCGGACGACGTCGGAGCTGGTCAGGTTGGAGAAGTGCACGTCCTCGATGCCGTCGAGGATCTCCCGGACGATCTTCAGCCCGCTCTGCGCGCCGCCGGGCAGGTCGACCTGGGTGACGTCACCGGTGACCACGATCTTGGACCCGAAGCCGAGCCGGGTGAGGAACATCTTCATCTGCTCGGCGGTGGTGTTCTGGGCCTCGTCGAGGATGACGAACGCGTCGTTCAGGGTGCGCCCGCGCATGTAGGCCAGCGGCGCCACCTCGATCGTCCCGGAGGCCATGAGCCGCGGGATCGACTCGGGGTCGACCATGTCGTGCAGCGCGTCGTAGAGCGGCCGCAGGTACGGGTCGATCTTCTCCGACAGCGTGCCGGGCAGGTAGCCCAGCCGCTCGCCGGCCTCGACCGCCGGTCGGGTCAGGATGATCCGGTTGACCTGCTTGGTCTGCAGCGCCTGCACCGCCTTGGCCATCGCCAGGTAGGTCTTGCCGGTGCCGGCCGGGCCAATGCCGAAGACCACGGTGTGCGCGTCGATCGCGTCGACGTAGCGCTTCTGGTTCAGCGTCTTGGGCCGGATGGTGCGCCCACGGCGGCTGATGATGTCGAGGCTGAGCACCTCGGCCGGCCGCTCGGCGGCGCCGCTGCGCAGCATGCCGATGACCCGGCGGACCGAGTCCGGCCGCAGCGCCTGACCGGTGCCGAGCAAAGCGATCAGCTCGTCGAAGACCGCGACGGCGAAGGCGTTGTCGGCCGGCTGCCCGGTGACGGCGATCTCGTTGCCGCGCACGTGGACGTCGGTGTCGACCTCGTTCTCGACCAGGCGGAGCAGTTCGTCGCCCGAGCCGAGCAGGGCGACCATGGAGACCGACTCGGGGACGGTGATGGTGGTCCGGACGGCGGCGGAGGTGGCCGCAGGTCCGGTCGACGGTGCGGACGTACCGGCCAGCGCGTCGTCCGCGGCGGCGGCCTGCGCCGAGGCCTCACGGGACGAGGGGGCACCGGGCACGGGGACGTTCGGGGAGGAGTCGGGCAAGAACCCTCGACCCTGCCTTCCTGCGGAGGGAGTGCTGACCGGTCGATGCTACCCGCGCACCGGGACCGGGAACCCCGGTTCGAGGTGCAGGTCACCTGCCCGTGTAGGTCGCCCGGCCCGGACCGTCGCTGAGGAAGGACCGCACCGCGCCGCGCAGGTCGTCGGTGGCGAAGAGCGCGCCGGACACCTCGGGCACCAGCTCGTCGGCGGCCCGGGCGCCGTGCCGGACGGAGGTGGCCACCAGCCGCTTGGTGGCCGCGTGCGCCACCGTCGGCCCGGCCGCCACCCGGTGCGCGTACTCCCGGGCGGCCACGGCGAAGCCCTCGTCGGGCAGCACCCGGTTGACCACGTTCCACCGCTCCAGCACCGCCGCCGGGTACCGCTCGCCGGTGAAGACCAGCTCCCGGGCCCGCGCCGGTCCGGCCCGCTCGGCCAGTCGCTGCGGCCCGCCCATCGACGGCGTCAGCCCGACCACGATCTCCACCAGCCCGAAGCTCGCCCGCTCCGCCGCGAGCAGGACGTCGCAGCACAGCGCCAGCTCGAACGCCGCGGTGAGCGTGAGCCCGTGCGCGGCGAAGACGGTCGGCACCGGGAGGTCCTCGAGGGTCTGCGCGACCCGGAGCAGCCGGGCCCACAGCTGCGCCCCGCGCTCGGCCGGCTCGGGGCCCTCGGCGACGTCCCGGAAGAACGTGACGTCCACCCCGCCGGAGACGACCCGGCCGCGGGCCTCGACGAGCACCGCCCGCGCCCGGCCCTCGGCGGCCGGGTCGGTCAGGGGCACCAGCTCGTCGACCACCCGCTCGAGGGCGTCGAACACCTGCGGGGTGAACAGGTTCAGCGGCGGGTTGTCCAGGACGACGACGGCGACGTCGCCGTCCCGCTCGACGCGCACGGGCTCGGCCATGCGGCGAGCCTGTCAGCCGGGGGGCCAAGTGAGCGACCGGCCACCCAGGACGTGCAGGTGGAGGTGGTGCACCGTCTGCCCCGCCGCCGGGCCGGTGTTGGTGACCACGCGGTAACCGGGCTCGACGCCGTCCTCGGTCGCCAGGCCGTCCTGGACGGCGACCGCGTGCGCGGCCCGGACGACGGCGCCGAGCAGGTCGGGGTCGGCGGCGGCGAGCGAGCCGACCGTCGGGTGGTGCTCCTTGGGGATGACGAGCACGTGCGTCGGGGCCTGCGGGTTGATGTCCCGGAAGGCCAGCGTCCGGTCGGTCTCGTGGACCACGGTGGCGGGGACGTCGCCGGAGACCATGCGGCAGAAGAGGCATTCCACGTCCCGGGACCCTAGGGGGCAGCCGCGTCCCGTGTGGGACAGGATGACCGCGGTCCGTCCCCCACTCCCGGAGGTGTCCCGTGTCCCGTCCCACCGTCTGCCTGAGGACGTAGTGAGCACCCGCCGCGTCGCCCGGTCGGGTGCCCTCGAAGCCAACTCCCTCCCCCCACTCTCCCGCCGCACCCTGCTCTCCGGTGCCGGCCTCGCCCTCGCCGCCGCGGTCACCGGCTGTGGCCGCTCCTCCCCGGTCTCCGACACCGCGGCCGCCGCGGAGGGACCCTCGGGCCCGCTGCGCATCGGCGCCATCCCCGACCAGGACCCCGAGGTCCTCCAGCGCCTCTACGGCACCGTCGCCGACTCGATGTCGGCCGCGCTGGACCTGGAGGTCGAGTACCGCCCGGTGACCGACTACGGCGCGGCGGTCTCCCTCTTCCGCACCGGTGACCTCGACCTCGTCTGGTTCGGCGGGCTGACCGGCGTCCAGGCCCGGCTGCAGACCCCCGGTGCCGAGCTGATCGCCCAGCGCGACATCGACGAGCGGTTCAGCTCGGTCTTCGTGGTGAACGCCGCGACCGGCCTCGCCCCCTCCGACGACCTCGCCGCCCTGGCCTCGCTGCGGTTCACCTACGGCAGCGAGACGTCGACGTCCGGACGGCTGATGCCGGCGTTCTTCCTCCGCGAGGACGGCGTGGACCCGCAGGGCTTCCCCGGCGGACCGGGCTTCTCCGGCTCGCACGACGCGACCCTCGCCCTGGTCGCGTCGGGGAGCTACCAGGCCGGCGTGCTGAACGAGCAGGTGTGGACGTCGCGGTCGGCCGAGGGCGGCATCGACCCCGCCGTCGTCCTCTACGCCGAGACGCCGACCTACCACGACTACCACTGGCTGCTGGGCCCGCAGGCGGCCGACCGGATCGGCGTCGCCGACCTCGGCGAGCAGCTGCGGGACTACCTCACCGGGCTCTCGGCCGGCGACCCCGCCGACGCCGAGGTGCTCGAGCTCTTCGGTGCCGGCTCCTTCGTCCCGACCGAGGCCGGCAACTACGAGCAGATCGAGGAGATCGGGCGCGACCTGGGGCTGGTCAACTGACCGCCGTCCTGCGGCTGGACGGCGCGGAGGTCCGGTACGGCAGGACGACGGCGCTGGCCGTGGTCGACCTCACCGTCGGCCCCGGCGAGCGGGTCGCCGTCGTCGGGGCCTCCGGGGCGGGCAAGTCCACGCTGCTGGGGCTGGCCAACGGGTCGGTGCTGCCCACCGCCGGGTCGGTGCGGGTCCTGGGCGCCGACCCGGCGGCGCTGCGCGGGCGGGCGCTTCGGCAGCTGCGGGCCCGGGTCGGCACGGTGCACCAGCACCTCGAGCTGGTCGGCCAGCTGCGGGTGGTGCACAACGTCAACGCCGGCCGGCTCGGTGCGTGGTCGGGGCTGCGGGCGGCGTGGTCGCTGGTCCGGCCCCAGGGGCTGCCCGACGTCGAGGCCGCCCTGGACCGGGTGGGGCTGGCCGACCGGGTGTACGAGCGGACCGAGCGGCTCTCCGGCGGCCAGCGGCAGCGGGTCGCGATCGCCCGGCTCCTGGTGCAGCAGCCGGACCTGGTGCTGGCCGACGAGCCCGCCTCGGCCCTGGACCCGGTGCTCGCCGACCAGGCGCTGCGGCTGCTGGGCGAACTGGCGCTCGAGCGCGGCGGCGCGCTGCTGGCGTGTCTGCACGACCCGGCGATGGCGCTGCGCCACTGCGACCGCGTGGTCGGCCTGGCAGCGGGGCGGGTGGTCCTCGACGAGCCGGTCGCGGCGCTGTCGGCCGCGGACCTGGCCGCCTTCTACGGAGCGCCGGCATGACCGCGGTCCTGGACCGGCCGGTGTCCCGTCCGCCGGTCCGGCTGCACCGCGACCGCCGCCGCTGGGCCTGGGGGCTGGGTGCGGCCGCCGTGCTGGTCTGGTCCCTGGCCGGTGCGGGGCTGTTCAGCGGTGCGGTGGTCAACCCCGGCGGCGGCGTCCAGTTCGACCGGTTCGCCTCCGCTGCCCTCTCCCCCGCCGCCGACGGGGAGTTCCTCGCGCTGCTGGCCACCTCGGCGCTGGTCACCGTCGCCTACGCCGCGCTGGGCACCGCCCTCGCGCTGCTGCTCGGCGGCGTCGGCGCGGTGCTGGTCTCGCGCACCACCTGGGGACGGCGCCGGCTGGGCTGGCTGCTGGCCCGCGGCGCCCTCGCCGTCCCGCGCGGGCTGCACGAGGCGGTGTGGGGGCTGCTGCTGGTCAACGTGCTGGGCCTGGATCCGTGGGTGGGGGTCCTGGCCATCGGCGTGCCCTACGGCGCCGTCACCGCCAAGGTCTTCGCCGACCTCGTCGACGAGGTGCCCCGCGGCGGGTACGAGGCGCTGCTCGCGTCCGGCTCGGGCCGGGCCACCGCCGCGCTGTACGGCCTGCTGCCCCCGGCGTCGGGCGGCCTGCTGTCCTACGCCTTCTACCGGCTGGAGTGCGCGGTGCGCTCGGCCGTCGTCCTCGGGCTGATCGGCGCCGGTGGCCTGGGGTACCAGCTGTCGCTGTCGTTCGCGTCGCTGCGCTGGGACGAGGTGTGGACCTGCGTCTACGCGCTCGCGCTGCTCTGCCTCACGGCGGACGTCGCCGGCCGGGCGGTGCGCCGGCGGCTGGCCACGGCGCCGTCGGCCGCGCGGCGCGACCCGGTGCTCACCGCCGCCGTCCTCGGTGCGCTGGCGCTGACCGCCTGGTCGTGGTGGTTCCTGGCGCTCTCGCCCGGCACCCTGGTGTCCGCGCGGACGGGCTCGCAGCTCGGCTACGTGCTCGGCGCGGCCTGGCCACCGGCGACCGACGGCGCGCTGCTCGGCTCGATCGCCGGGCTGGCCGTCGACACCGTGCAGATGTCGGTCATCGCCATCGCCGTCGCCACCCTCGGCGCGGGTCTGCTCGCCGGGGTGGCCGCGCGGCCGCGCGGGCCGATGCGCCCGGGCCGCCGGCTGGCCGGCTCGCTGGTGCGGGTGGTCCTCCTGCTGCTGCGCGCGGTGCCCCCGCCGGTGTGGGCGCTGGTGCTGCTGTTCGTGCTGCTGCCGGGCGTGCTGCCCGGCGCGCTCGCCCTGGGCGTCTACACCCTCGGGGTGCTGGGCCGGCTGGCGGCGGAGGCGACCGAGGAGCTCGACCCGCGGCCCCGGGCGGCGCTGACCGCGCTCGGTGCGCGGCCGGCCGGAGCCTGGCTCTACGGCGTGGCGTCCCGGGCGACGGGGCCGGTGCTGGCCTACGCCCTGTACCGCTGGGAGGTGGCCATCCGGGACACGATCCTGGTCGGGCTGCTCGGCGCGGGCGGGCTGGGGGCGCTGCTGGCCTCGGAGATGGCCGCCTTCGACTGGGCGGCGGTGACGACCGTGCTCGCCGCGATCGTCGTCCTCACCTGGCTCGTCGACCTGGTCAGCGACCGGGCCCGCCGCGCCCTGCGTTGATCGGGGGACCTGATCACACCGGCTGCCACCTCGGGACCAGAGGTGAGGGCGGACCCGGGATGACCAGGGAACCCGATCATCGGGGCAGGGGGCGTCAGGCCCAGCGGGTGCGGACCGAGAGGGCGGCGAGGGCGGCCGCGCCCGCGGTGGACGTGCGGAGCACCTCGGGACCCAGCCGCACCGGGCGGGCGCCGGCCGCGGTCAGGGCCACGACCTCGCCGTCGGTCAGCCCACCCTCGGGCCCGACGATGACGGCGATGGCGCCCGAGGCGGGCAGGTCCAGCCGCGCCAGGGGGTGGCGCGCCTGCTCGTGCAGCACCAGCGCCAGGTCGACGTCGGCCAGCTCGCCGCACACCTGGCGGGTGGTCAGCACGTCGGTGACCTCGGGCACCCGGGGACGACGCGACTGCTTGCTCGCCGCCCGCGCCGCCGACCGCCACTTCGCCACGCCCTTGGCGGCGCGGTCGGCCCGCCAGCGGGTGACGCAGCGCGCGGCCGCCCAGGGCACGATCCGGTCCACGCCGAGCTCGGTGGCCAGCTCCACGGCCAGCGGGCCGCGCTCGCCCTTGGGCAGTGCCTGGACCAGGACCAGTTCCAGCGCGGGCGGGGGCACCTCGTGCCGGGCCGTGACGCGCACCCGCAGGCCCTCGGGTCCGGCGGCGGTCACCGCGCCCTCGGCCACGGTGCCCCGGCCGTCGCCGACCCGCACCCGCTCGCCGGGGGTCATCCGCAGCACGTCGACGGCGTGCCGGCCCTCCCCGCCGCCGACCAGGAGCTCCGCGGTGTCGGGCAGCTCGTCGAGCAGGAACAGCGGCGAGCCGTCGAGCTCGGGGACCCGGTCGTCGGTCGCGACGGTCACTCGGCCTCCTCGCTGGCGCTCGGCGCCCTCGTGCCCGGAGGTGCCGCGCCCACTGGTGAGCTCGCGAGCTCGCTCACCCGG
>NZ_JAAGWF010000019.1 GCF_010686765.1 Geodermatophilus sabuli
CCGGGTTCGGGGCCACCCTGTCCGCCGCCCGCGCCCGCTGGCTGGCCTGCGACGCCACCCTCACCCGCCTCGTCCTGGACCCCGACGGGCTGCCGCTGGACGTCGGCCGCACCGCCCGCGTCGTGCCACCCCACCTGCGCCGCGCCGTCGAGCACCGCGACCGGCACTGCGTGTTCACCGGCTGCAACGCCCCCACCCACTGGTGCGACGTCCACCACCTGCTGGAGTGGATCAACGGCGGCACCACCAGCCTGGACAACTCCGCGCTGCTCTGCGAACGCCACCACACCCAGGTCCACCACGGGTACCGGATCGAACGACGACCCGACGGCCGATGGCGCACCTGGCGCCCCGACGGCACCCAGATCCACACCCACCCCGGCCCACTCGCCGCCGCCTGACGCACGACGCCGGCGGCGGGCACGTCGCCAGGTTCGCTGCGCTCCGCGCAGCCGGACCGTTCAGCCGAGCGGTCGCCCGGACCCGCGGGGCCGGCGCACGCGCACGGGGCCGCGGGCGGTGGTGACGTCGACGACCTCGCCGCGCTGGGTCACCTCGACCGCGCCGGCGGCGGCCAGCCGGCCGGCGGCGGCCCGCGCGGCGGGCATCAGCTCGCGCCAGCCCTCGGACGACACGGCCCGCGCGGCCTCGGACGGGCAGATCGAGGCGCCGTCCCGCCGGTCGGCGAGCAGCGCGTCGATCGCCGTCTCCAGCCGCGTGTCGACGTCGTCCACGCGGCCAGCCTCGGCGATGCGACGTGCCCGCGCCACTGGTCGCCCGGCGCCCGGACGCGGGATGCTCCGCAGGTGCGCCGGACGACGACCTGCCTGCTCGCCGCCTGCGTGCTGCTGCTCGCCGGCTGGGTCTGGGCTCCGGCGGCGTCGGCGTGCAGCTGCGTCGGCGGGACGACGGCGGAGCACGTGGAGCGCGCCGACGTCGTCTTCAGCGGCCGGCTGCTCTCCCGGGAGGTCGCCGGCGGGTCGAGCAGCAGCGATCCGGCGCTGCACGTGTTCGCCGTCGAGACCGTGTGGAAGGGGACGGCGGCCTCGGAGCAGGGAGTGGTGTCGGCCGCTTCGGGCGCCAGCTGCGGGCTCGAGCTCGACGGGGACGGCCCGTTCCTGGTCTTCGCCACCACGGCACCGGACCTGCCCACCGGCCAGCTGGCGGCCGGGCTCTGCGGGGGGACGGCGCGACTTGCAGCGGATCTGACGTCCGAGGTGGCGGCGGCGACCGGCCGGGGACCCGAGGAACCCGGCCCCGGTGCGGTCGGGACCGACCTCGTCGGCGGGCCGTCCGGATGGGCCGTGTGGGTCGGCGCCGTCGTCGCCACCCTCACCGTCGCCGCGCTGGCCGTCACCGGTGAGCTGCGGCGGCGCCGAGCGCCCGGGTGTGCCCACCGTGCACCCGGGTACCGGCGCTGACCATGGCGAAGCGCACCCCCGTGGGGACGGTCGGCAAGGGACGGCGCGGCATCAGCGTGCTGGGCTGGGCGCTCCGCGGTGCGGCCGCCGGGGCCGCGGGCAGCACCGCGCTGAACGCCGTGACCTACGTGGACATGACCGTCCGGGGCCGCGGCACGAGTTCGACCCCCGAGCAGACGGTGGAGCGGCTCGCGGAGAAGGCGCACGTGTCCATCCCCGGCGACGAGGAGACGCGGCAGAACCGGGTGCAGGGGCTCGGGCCGCTCACCGGTCTGGTGGCCGGGGTGGGCGTCGGCGTCCTCGTCGGGCTGGCCCGCGCGGCGGGCTTCCGCTCCCAGCCGCTGGTCGGCATCGCGCTCACCACCGCCGGCGTCCTGGTCGCCGCCAACGGGCCGATGACCGCTCTCGGCATCACCGACCCGCGAACCTGGTCGGCCACCGACTGGGTGAGCGACGTGGTGCCGCATCTGGCCTACGGCGCCGTCGTGAAGACGACGATGGACGCCTTCGACCGCTGACGGGCCACCCGGCAGACTGCGGGCCGTGGACGAGGTCACGACGGAGGCGGAACTGCGGGAGCTGCTCGGCGCGCCGACCCCGGCGGCCGCCGGCAAGGAGCGGCGGACGCTCGGCGAGATCGACCGGCAGTGGCTGGCCGCCTCCCCGCTCTGCCTCGTGGCCACCAGTGCCGCCGACGGCAGCTGCGACGTCTCGCCGAAGGGGGACCCGCCCGGGTCCACCGTGGTCCTGGACGACACGACCATCGCGCTGCCCGAACGCGCGGGCAACCGCCGCGCGGACGGCTACCTCAACATCCTGGCCAACCCGCACGTCGGGCTGCTGTACCTCATCCCCGGACGCGGGGACACGCTGCGGATCAACGGGCGCGCCCGCCTCGTCCGCGACGGCCCCCTGCTCGACCGGATGCTGGTGCGCGGGCACCGGCCCGTGCTGGCGATGGTCGTGGGGGTCGAGCAGGTCTTCTTCCACTGCGCCAAGGCGTTCCTCCGCTCGCAGCTGTGGGACCCGTCGACCTGGGGCGCCGCGGACGTCCCGTCCCGTGCCCGGATCGCGCAGGCACTGGAGCGCCCCACCGAGACCCTGGCAGACCTGGAGGCCCACTACGGCCCCGCCTACGCCGCGGGCCTGTACCCGTCGCCCTGACGACGCGTCCTCAGGGGCTCAGTGTGCCCAACCGCGCTCGTCCACCCCGCCGGGCACCGGCGCGTCGGGGTCGTAGGGGCTGCGGGTGAACACGAACGTGCCCACGTCCAGGTGGTCGTGGGCGATCCGCAGCGGCTCCCCGGCGTAGTACCCGTCCAGGCCCACCCACGTGCCGTCGTCCCGGGCCGCGAACCGGCTGGCCCGCCCGGCGCGGCCGGGCAGCGGGCCCAGGTGCAGCAGGCCCTTGGGCAGCGCGCGCAGCAGGTGGGGCGCCGGCCCCCAGAACCAGGTCCCGAGGACGTCGAGGGAGACCGGCGGCGGCGACGGCGCCCACGGTTCGACGATCCGCGGCTCGGCGGCCCGGAGGTCGGCCAGCAGGCCGAAGACGACCGGCTCGGGACCGCTGGTGGTGTTGGCCAGCGACACCGCGCCCGCGGCCTCGTCCCGGTCGACGAAGACGCCGGCCAGGAAACCGGGCATCGAGCCGCCGTGGCCGATGAGCGTGCGGCCGTCCATGCGCACGACCTGCAGGCCCAGCCCGTAGGCCGCCCAGCCCGGTGCGGAGGAGTCCACGCCGGCCGGCACGGCCATCTCCTCCAGGGTCGCCGGGTCGAGCACGTCGCCGGTGTCCCCGAGCAGGAAGACGGCGAACCGGCCGAGGTCGGCCAGCGTCGACCACAGCTGACCGGCCGCGGCCATCACGCCCGCGTCGTGTTCCGGCTCGGGCAGGACGACGTCGGCCCACGGGTGCACCGCGTGGCCCTCAGCCGCGGGGGCGACGGGACGCGGCGTCGTCCGGGTCATGCCGAGCGGCTCGAGCACCTCGCTGCGGACGACGTCCTCCCAGGCCCGCCCGCGCGCCCGCGCGACCAGCTCGCCGAGCAGGCCGAAGCCGAGGTTGGAGTAGTGGAACCGGCGGGCGGAGCCGAGGACGACGTGCTCCTCGGCCAGCCCCAGGTCGGCCAGCGTGCCTCCGGGCACCCGCTCCCACCAGCCGCCCGGACTCTCCGCGGCGGCGCCGCCGAGGTGGGACAGCAGCTGGCCGACGGTGCGGTCGCCCATCGGTGTGCCGCGGAGGTGCCGGTCCAGCGGGTCGTCGAGGCGCAGCAGGCCCTCGTCGCGCAGCCGCAGCACGGCGACGGCGGTCACCGTCTTGCTGATCGACCCCAGCCGGTACTGGACGTCGGTGTGCGGCTCGGCCACGGCACCCCGGCCGGCCGACCAGACCAGCCCGTCGCTCCGCACCACACCGGCGACGAGGCTGAGCGCCCGGCCGTCCCGCTGCACCCGCGCGGCGCGGGCGAGCAGGGTGCGGGCGGTGGAGGGCAGGACGGCGTCGGGCATGGACGCGAACCTAGCGAGGCGCCGACCGTCAGGAGGTCGGCGCCGGCTCGGGCAGGGGCAGCCGGCCGGTGCGGGTGGCCCAGCGGTCGAACCACAGGGTGACCAGCGGCGGGATCGAGGCCGCGAGCGCCAGCAGCGTGGCGCGCGCGTCCCAGCGGAGCACGCGGGCGGCGACAAGGGCGACCAGCACGTAGGCGACGAAGACCCCGCCGTGGACCGGCCCGAAGATCTGCACCCCGCGTTCGGAGGTCCCGAGGACCCACTTCACGAACATGCCGAACAGCAGGGCCACCCAGGAGCAGGCCTCGGCGAGGGCGACGGCACGGAAGACGAGGGCGACGGCACGGGCGTTCATCGCCCCCCATCCTCCCCGACGGGCCGGCCCCGGTAGGCCCAGCCCCTCGGGGACAGCTCGTACCCGACGGCGAGACTGCGGGTCAGCCCGAGTTCCTTGAGCCGGCGGACGTCCCGCTTGAACGGCAGCGTCTCCCGGCCCAGCAGCGCGGCCAGGTCCGGCGCGCGGACGCCGGGACGCTCGGCGACGAGGTCCAGCACCGTGCGCGTCCACGGCCCGGCGGCGCGCGCGGCGTCCCACCGGTCCAGCCGGGCGTCGATCGCAGCGCGCTCCTCCGGGGTGAGCGCCGCCTGCTCGCGCAGCGCGATCCGCGGGTCGGCGCCGGCGGCGCGGACCCGCATCCGGTAGACGTGTGCGCCCGGCCGGCGGTCGAGCAGCCGGAGCAGCCGGTCCCGCGAGGGGACGCCGGCGGCCGCGGCGTCGTCCTCGGTGATGTGGGCGGGGTCCACCTCGGTGACGTCGACGACCTCGACCACCCCGGCCACCGTGCGCTGGGTGCTGCCGGCGCGCATGCGCGGCCGGTCCCATCGGCGGAAGGCCAGCGTGACCGACCCGTCCATGATCGCTGCCGCGGTGACCGGTGGGATGAGCACCGGGGGATGCTGGCAGGCTCCCCGGGCGTGCGGGGACTGGCGCGGCGGGAGTTCTGCCTCGTCCTGCTGCGGCGGATGGCCGATCTGCGACCGGACCTGGTCACCGAGGCCCTGCCCCGGCTGGACGCTTCCCGGGCCGAGGCGCACGCCGCGCACACCCGCTGGCAGGCGCTGCAGCACGCGCGCCGGGCCCCGCGCGGGCTCGCCCTGCGCAGCGCCGTCCTCGGTCCGCCCGACGAGGTGGAGGACCGCCGCGTCGGGGACCTCGACGTCCAGATCCGCCGCTGGCCCCTGCCGCTGTGGCCGCACCTGTACTGGGAGGTGCTCTCGGGCCCGGGCGGGTCGGTGCTGCACGAGCACCTGGCGCGGACGCCCGGGTCCCCGGTGCCACCAGCGGGAGCGGGCGCGCTGCTGGTGTGGGAGCACGTGCTCGGCGACGTGATGGGTCTGCCCGGCGCGCGCAGCGTCGACCCCGGGGTGGTCACCCGCTGGGACGTGGATCTCCCGGGTGGCGTGCGCGCGCGGTTCGTGTGGGGGCTGCTGCAGCAGGTCAGCGGGCCGTCGCCGCGGTGACCGGGGCGGCCGGCGCCGGGCCGGTCAGCGGACCCGAGAGCACGGTGCCCAGCAGCGCCGCGACGGTCAGGACGACGGCCAGCCGGGGGTGCCCGGTGGCCAGCAGTGCCGCGGCAGCGGCGCCGAAGACGACGACCTGGGTGACCAGGGCCAGCGCGGGGACCCCGACGGCGGCCCGGGGGGCGGCGAACAGGCCCCAGAGCACCGCCGCGGCCAGTGGCACGCCCAGGGCCAGGGCCCACCGGACGGCCGACGTCCCGCCCGTCACGGCGCCCCAGTACCCCAGGGCGGCCAGCGCGCCCAGCTCGGCGACGAAGGCCACGCCCGCCCATGCCCACTGCCACGCCTGGGTCATGACGTCCTCCCGCACTGCGAGCATCGATACGTGTAGAGAGCAGTGTTCACACAAATGCCCCGGCACGCAAGCCCCGCAGGCGGGAGGCCTCTCTCAGGCGGCGAGGCGGCGGGCCCCGCTGTAGCCGCCCATCGAGTCGATGCTCGCCACCTTGACGACGTCCCCGGACGTCGGCGCGTGCACCATCTGGCCGTTGCCGATGTAGATGCCCACGTGGCTGACCGGGCTGTAGAAGAAGACCAGGTCACCGGGCCGCAGATCGGCGCGGGACACGGCCTGGCCCATCTGGGCCTGCATCCGGCTCGAGTGCGGCAGCGCGATGCCGGCCGCCTTGAAGGCGTACTGCGTCAGGCCGGAGCAGTCGAAGGAGCCCGGCCCCGAGGCCGCCCACACGTAGGGCTTGCCCCGCTGCCCCATGGCGGCGGTGACGGCCGCCTGGGCCGCCCCGCCGTCCGCGACGACCGGGGCGGCGGGCGCCGGCTCGGCCCGCTCGGCACGGCTGGCGCGCTCGTCGCCGGCGCCGTGCGCGGCCGCCGCGGCGTCCAGCGCGGCCCGCCGCTCGCTCGCGCTGAGCCGGGCGTAGTCGGCCTGGTAGGCGGCGATCTCGGCCTCGAGGGCGGCCTGCTGGGCGGCGACGGAGTCGTACAGCTCCTGGGCCGCGGCCGCCGCCTCGTCCGCCACGACCTGCGCCTGGGCGGCGACGTCGCCTGCGGCGACGGCCTCCCCGAGCACTCCGTTCTGGTGCCCGGCGACGGTCTGCAGCAGGGAGATCCGGTTCACGAACTCGTCGGCCGAACCACTGGTCATGAGCGCCTGGAGCGAGCCCATGCTGTCGCCGGTGAAGGCGCTGCGGGCGATGCCGCGCACGTGTTCCTGCGCGCCGGCGACGGCAGCCCGGGCCTCGGCCACGGCGGCCGCGGCGGCCTGGGCGGCGGCCTGCTGTGCGGCGAGCCCCTCGCGGGCCTCCAGGAACTCCTCGGTGACGACCTCGAGGGCGTGCCCGCGGGCGGCGACGAGGGTCGCGGCCTCCTGGGCGGTGGCCGGCTCCTCGGCGCCGGCGGACACCGGCAGGAGCGTGACCGGGAGCAGCGCGACGCCGAGGGCGCCGGCGAGGACGACGGCGGCCCGGCGCCACGGCGCGCGACGGGAGGGCAGGCCTGCGGTGCGAGGGGACGCCATGGGGCGGCGACACTCCGTTCCTTCCACGGCCGCCTACCGGGTTAGCTGACGGATTCGGACGGGAAGTCGCCCGGCGCGGCGGCCCGGAGGCCGGCTGCGCTTCACCCCAGTGCTGCGGTGGGTCCCCGGTCCGACACCCCCGGGGAGGAGGGAGCCGGTTCGGCGGCGTCTACGAGGTGTCACCCAGGCTGGTGACGGAGCGCCCCGTTGGACGTACTCACCGTAAGGGGAGTGACCCGGCCGTGACAATTACCCAGATGTGATTTGGTGGACTTCCACTGCACCTCGGCGTCCTCCTGCGACGGGCGTGACGGCTGCGGCGGGTGGGGTTCACGACGAGGGGCGATGGGCATCGGGGGCTCATGGATCTCAAGCGCCCCGTCGTCGTGCTCGCCATCGCCGGGTTCCTGGCCGGTCCACTCGCCGCCTGCGGGGACAACAGCGACGTCGACCGCGGCGAGGAGGGCTGCGGCACCGCCGAGGCCTCCCGCGCCGAGGAGTGCGAGGACTCCGAGGACGGTCCCGGCACGGACGGCTGACCGGCCCGGATACCGTCCGCCGGTGGATGCGCAACGCGGGTACGACGCGGTCGTCGTCGGAGCCGGGCACAACGGGTTGGTGGCCGCGGCCTACCTCGCCCGGGCGGGCTGGTCGGTACTCGTGCTCGAGCGGCTCGAGCAGGTGGGTGGCGCCGCGGTCAGCCAGCAGGTGTTCGCGGGCGTCGACGTGCGGCTGTCCGCGTACTCGTACCTGGTGAGCCTGCTGCCCGACCGGATCGTCGCCGACCTCGACCTGCAGGTCACCCTGGCCGACCGGGCGGTGGCGTCCTACACCGCCGTCGCCGGCGGTCCCGGCCTGCTGGTGGAGCGGGACGAGGGACCGGCCACCGCGGCGTCCTTCCGCGCGCTGACCGGGTCCGACGCCGAGCTGGCCGGCTGGCGCCGCTTCTACGGCCGGCTCTCGACGCTCGCCGAGGACCTCGCGCCCACCCTCACCGAGCCGCTGCTCTCCCCGGGGGAGCTGGCCGCCCGGCTGCGCGAGCCGGAGCTGTGGCAGGACCTGCGGGAACGGCCGCTGGCCGACGTGGTGGCCGACGAACTGACCCACGACGTCGTCCGCGGCGTCGCGCTCACCGACGGTCTGATCGGCACGTTCGCCGACGTGCACGCCGACGACGGCCTCGCCGGGCGGTGCTTCCTCTACCACCTGGTCGGCAACGGCACCGGCCAGTGGCGGGTGCCCGTCGGCGGGATGGGCGCGGTCACCGGGGCCATGGCCGCCGCGGCCCGCAGCGCGGGCGCCGAGCTGCAGACCCGCGCCACGGTGACCGCCCTGGAGCCGCGCGCCGACGGCGTGACGGTGCACTGGACCGACGACGACGGCACCGAGCGGGCGGTGGACGCCGGGCACGTGGTCTGCGGCGCGGCGCCGGCCGTGCTGGACCGGCTGACCGGGACGGCTCCACGGCCCTCGGCGGACGGCGCGCAGCTCAAGGTCAACATGGTGCTGGCCCGCCTGCCGCGGCTGCGCTCGGGCGTGGATCCGGCGGTGGCCTTCGCCGGCACGTTCCACGTCGACGAGGCCGCCGGCCAGATCGACGACGCGCACGCCCAGGCGCGGGCCGGCCGGCTGCCCGACGTCATCCCGTTCGAGGTCTACTGCCACTCGCTGTCCGACCCGTCGGTGCTGGGGCCCGCCGAGCGGGCGGCGGGCCGCCACACGCTGACCCTCTTCGGCCTGCACACCCCCGCGGGGCTCTTCCGCGCCGACCCGGTCGGCACGCGACGTGAGGCGGTGCGGCGGGTGGTCGCCCAGCTCGACGAGCACCTCGAGGAGCCACTGCTGGACTGCCTGGCCCGCGACGCCCACGGCGAGCCCTGCCTGCAGGCGTCCTCGCCGCTGGACGTCGAGGCCTCACTGGCGATGCCCGGCGGCCACATCTTCCACGGCGACCTGTGCTGGCCGGTCGCCGCGACGCCGGAGGACGTGGGGACCTGGGGGGTCGCGACGGCGCACCCGCGGGTCGTCGCGGCGTCCTCGGGCGGCACGGTGCGCGGTGGGGCGGTCAGCGGCCTGGGTGGTCACGCGGCGGCCCGGCAGCTCCTGGACCGGCCCTGAGCCGCCGACCCGGACGACTGCGCAGCGAGGCGCGCGGCCTGCTCCGGGGAGCCGGTGCCCGGCTGCGCGGCCGGGACCTGGCACTCATCGCCGCCGGGCTCACCTTCTACGCCGGCATCGCCGTCGTCCCGCTGCTGCTGGTGGCCTTCTCACTGACCGCACTGCTCACCTCCCCGGGCACCGTGCGGGAGCTCAGCGGCCGACTGGGCGACCTGCTGCCGCCGCAGCTGGGGGCACCCGAGGCGTTGCGCGCCCTGGCCGAGGCCGGGATCGGGCTGGACGTGCTCGGCTTCGTGCTGGCCCTGCTGCCGATGTCCTTCTACGGCGAGGGACTGCGGCGGGCGCTGCTGCGCTTCACCACGCGGCAGGACACCCTCACCGGGTGGCGCGGCCGGTTGCTGGCCCTGCCGCTGGTGCTGGCCACCCCGCTGCTCCTCTACCCGCTGCTGCTGGCCGCGTCGGCCATGGCCGACCTGACCGAGCGCGGCGCCGTGGTGGGCAGCCTGGCGGTCGGCTTCTACTCGGTGCTGTTCGCCCTCACCGTGCCGCTGCTGTGGGGCTTCGGCGTGATCGCCGCGGACCGGCTGCGCTGGCCGGCCCTGGTGTCGGGCGCGCTGTTCACCGCCGCCTGCCTGTCCGGCTTCCTGCAGGGGTTCGTGCTGTTCCTGTCCCTGCCCCTGGCGCTGGGAGCGCCCTTCGGCGGGCTGACCGTCGTCGGGGCGGTCGTGGCCATCAGCTTGTGGCTGTTCCTGCTGCACCTGGTGGTGATCGGCGGCTGGCTGCTCACCCAGGCCCTCGACCAGCGGCTGCGCTCCGGTCAGCCGCCCTCGCCCTCGCCCTCGCCCTCACCCGGGGGCGGCGGCTGGGGTTCCTCGGCCGGCGCGACCGGCGGGGGCTCCGGTGCCTCCGGTGCTGGAGGCGGCGGTGCCCCCGGCCCGGGTGCGGGGGTGCCGGGGTCCGGCTGAGGCGGTGCCTCGGGGGCTGGTTGCGGGCGGGGCGCCGGTGGCACGAAGTCGGCGCCGTTGCTCACCAGGATGGAGACCCGCTGCCCCTGCACGGCGCGGCCACCGCGGGGCGGGCTGGTGCCCAGCAGCACCCCGGCCGGGCGGGCGCTGTCCACGCGGGCGGTGACCGGCTCGAATCCGGCGTCCCGGAGGGCGGACTCGCACCCGCGCACCGAGGAGCAGCCCGGCACCGGCCGGGTGTTGCCGTTCTCCACCACCGCGTCGGCGGGCGGGAAGGGCACCATCGGGCGGTTCTCGAGGATCGGGGCCATGGCGTCGCGCCAGATGGTGGCGCCCTTGCCGCCGCCGAAGCCACCGACGTCCTCGTTCCGCTTGGGGTTGAGCACCATGACGCTCGCGGTGATCTCGGGGGTGTACCCGACGAACGCCACCGAGAAGTTGTCCTGCGACGTCCCCGTCTTGCCGGCGATCTGGTGGCCGCGCACGTAGGCCCGCGAGCCGGTCTGCCCCGGACTGCCGGGCTCGACGTCCTTGCGCAGCATCTGGTTGAGCGTGGTCGCCACGCCCGGGGGGATCGCCTCGGGCGTGCAGCGGTCGCCGACGGCCAGCGGCTCGCCGTCGCCGCCGACGGCGGGCTCCCCGTGCTGGTCGAGGACGGCGGTCACCGGGACGACGTCGCACTGGGTGCCGCTCGCCGCCAGCGTCGAGTAGGCGCTGGCCAGGCCGAGCGGGCTGGTGGGCTCGGGGCCGAAGGTGAACGAGCCCCGGTTCTCGTCGATGACCCGCTGGGGCAGCTCCGGGTCGTTGAACTGGAACAGGCCCATCCGCTCGGCCATCCGCACCGGCTCCTCGACACTGCCGAGGGCGTCCTCCAGGCCGAGGAAGTAGGTGTTGGACGACTGGTACAGCGCCGTCGTCAGGTCCAGCGTCGAGCGGTAGGTGCCGGCGTTCTCCACGTCGTAGGGCCGGCTGCCGTCGCGGTACACCCGGGACACGTACGGGTCCGACGTGGTCAGCGTGTAGAAGCTCGAGTACCCCCGGGCCAGCGCGGCGGCGGCGACGAACACCTTGTAGGTCGACCCCGAGCCCTGGCTGGGCGCGACGTTGAGGTTGAACGACTCCTGCGCCGGGTCGTTGGGGTCGTAGCCGAAGACCCGGTTGACCGACAGCGCCAGCAGGTGGCCGGTGCCCGGCTCCACCGCGCTGAACATGCCGGCCAGCGAGTCGCCCATCGGCAGCGTGTTGAGGACGGCCGCGTCGCCGGCGCGCTGCAGGTCGACGTCGAGGGTCGTCTGGATGACGTAGCCGTTGTTCTCGAGGTCCTCCTGGCTCAGTCCCAGGTCCTGGATGAGGTACCGCTGGACGAAGTCGCAGACGAACGCCCCGACGGTGGCCTCGACGCAGCCGCGGCGGGGTGCGGGGCCAGGGGCCAGGCCGAGCGGGGCGGCCTGCGCCTGGGCGGCCTCCTCCGCGCTGACGTAACCCTGCTCGGCCATCCGGGAGAGGACCTCGTTGCGGCGCTCGGTGGCGGCCTCGGGGTTGGTGAACGGGTCGTCGGAGGTGGGGCTCTGCGCCAGCCCGGCGAGCAGGGCGGCCTGCGGGAGCGTGAGCGCGGCGGCGTCTATCCCGAAGAAGGCGCGGGCGGCCGGCTGCACGCCGTAGGAGTTCTGCCCGAAGTACACGATGTTGAGGTAGCGGGTGAGGATCTCGTCCTTGGAGTAGGCGTCCTCGAGCGCCAGCGCGACCCGCGCCTCCCGGAGCTTGCGGCCGACCGTCTGCTCGGTGGCCGCGCGGCGCTCCTCGGGGGTCTCGGCGGTCTGCAGCAGGGTCTGCTTGACCAGCTGCTGGGTCAGCGTGGAGCCGCCCTCCTGCACGCCGCCGGCGGCCAGGTTGGTCACCAGCGCGCGCATGGTGCCCTGGACGTCGAGACCGTGGTGGTCGTAGAAGCGGGCGTCCTCGATGGCCACCATCGCGTGCTTCATGACCTCGGCGATCTGGTCGTGCGGCACGGGGGCCCGGTTCTCGTCGTAGAACCAGGTGATCGGCTCACCGTTCGCCGCCAGGAGCACGGTGTTGGCCGGCGGGGTGTCGATGGTGAGCTCGGTGGGCAGGTCCCCGAGCAGGCCGGTGGACTGCTGCGCGGCGATGGCCGGGCCGCCCACCCACGGGAAGAGGAGTGCCGCGACCAGTGCCCCTGCCGCCAGGACGGTCGCGGCCAGCTTGAGCAGCGTGCCGGCCCGGCCGTCGGTGCGCCGGTCCATTGATCTCCCTCCGTGGATTGCCCACTGCAACAGGAATCGGCGGCGTCCACAACCACCCGCGCCGTACCGGCACCTGGCCGGCGCCGAAGCGTGCACCTCCCGTCACTCCACGAGCACGCCCGGCAGGTCACCGCGGTGCAGCACGACCAGCGTGCTCACCGCCCGGGTGAGGACGACGTAGAGCCGGTGCAACCCGCGCGGCTCGGCGGCCACGATCGCGGCGGGGTCGACGACGATCACGGCGTCGAACTCCAGCCCCTTCGCCAGCGACGCCGGGACGACGGCCACCGGGGCCGCCTCGCCGTCCTCCCCGAGCACGGCCGCGGGCCGGCCGGCCGCGACGAGGGCCGCCGTCAGGTCGTCGACCGCGGCGTCCGGGCCGACCACACCGATCGACCCCGGCACGGCCGTCAGCTCGCGCACCACGTCGACCAGCGCACCGGTGAGCTCGGCGACCGGCCGCACCCGCAGCGACCCCGGCCCCCGGCGCACCGCCGTCGCGGCGTGCAGCCCCGGCGCGATCAGCGGCAGCAGCCGGTTGGCGTAGTCGAGCACCTCGCCCGGGACCCGGTAGCCACGGGTGAGCGGCCGGACGACGGTGTCCGGCCGGCCCAGGCCGGCGAGTGTGCGGCCCCAGTCGGCGGCCGCCCACGGGCTGGTGGCCTGCGCGAGGTCGCCGAGCACGGTCAGCGAGCCGGTGGCCAGCCGGCGGGCCACCGCGCGGCACTCCATCGGCGAGAGGTCCTGGGCCTCGTCGAGCACCACGTGCCCGTAACCGCCGGTGCGCTCGACCAGGCCGGCGGTCTCGTCGACCAGCACCGCGTCCGCGGCCGTCCACGGCGCGCGGCGCAGCGGTCCGGGCGCGCGCAGCAGGAGCGCCTGCTCGTCGTCGGACAGCAGGCCGCGGGCCGCCCGCGCCAGCTCGGCCGGATCGGTGAGCAGGGTGTGCACCAGTCCGGCGGCGTCGCGGGCCGGCCAGACGGCGTCGCAGAAGGCCCGCACCTCGGGGCTGCGGGCGGCCCGCCGCGTCTCGGCGTCGGTGGGGCTGCCGCCGGCCTCCTCCTTCTGCCGGCGGGCGTCCTCGGCCAGGCTCATCGCCAGCCGCTCCCGCCCGGCGGCGTAGTGCAGCACCTGCTGGTCCTCCCCGGCGCGGCCACGCCGGCGCAGGTCGTCGACGGTCCGCTTGAGCCGCTCGACCGGTACCCGGTAGCGGCGCCCGGCCAGGGGCACCTGCACCGAGTCGGTGGGCTTGGCCACCGCTCCCCACAGCGCCCGGTGCAGCACCTGTGCCATCCGCGCGTCGCCCTTGAGGACGGCGACCGCCGGCGGGTCGACCGCCCGCACCGGCACTCGCGCGGTCAGGTCGGCCACCGTCGTCTGGTCCACGTCGACCTCGCCGAGGGTGGGCAGCACCTGCTCGATGTAGCGCAGGAACGCCCGGTTCGGGCCGACCACGAGGACGCCGGACCGAGCCAGCTGCCCGGCGTGGCTGTAGAGCAGGTAGGCGGCGCGGTGCAGGCCGACCGCGGTCTTGCCCGTGCCCGGCGCCCCCTGGACGCAGACCGACTCGGCCAGTGGCGCCCGCACGATCTCGTCCTGCTCGGGCTGGATGGTGGCCACGATGTCGCGCATCGGCCCGCTGCGCGGGCGCTCGATCTCGGCGAGCAGGAGGCGGCTGTCCGCCGTCCCGGCGCCGGCGCCCAGCAGCTCGTCCTCGTAGCCGGTGAGCTCGCCGCCGGCGAAACCGAACCGGCGCCGCCGCACCAGGCCCTGCGGATCGGCGGCGCTGGCCCGGTAGAACGGCCGGCTCATCGGAGCCCGCCAGTCGATGACGACCGGGGTGCCGGAGTCGTCGCGCACGTGCCGGCGGCCGATGTGGAAGGTCTCGGTGCCGCCGTCGGGCGCGCCGGTGTCGGTGCGGCCGAAGAACGCCGGCACCCCCGGGTCGGCGGCCAGCGCGCGCAACCGCTCGGCACGCGCGGCCCCGAGCCGTTCCGCGGCCCAGCCGTCGACTCCGGCGTCGGTCAGGGCGGCGGCGGCGGTGCGCATCTGCGCCAGGCAGTCGGCCGCGCGGGCGAGATGGGCGCGCTCGGCGAGGAGGACGGGATCGGCGGTCTCGGACTCGGCGGGGAGAGACACGGTCGGAGGACGCTACTCGCGGGCGGACGCCGCGTCGACCGACATCGGCGGTGAGCTGACCGGTCAGTCGCGCCGCTCGCCGGGTTCGGTGATGTGGACCAGCACGGCGCGGAACTGCTGCGGCGTCTCGAGCAGCACGGCCTTGGTCGGTTCGCCCACCTCCAGCGCGGGCTCGGCGCGGAGCGCGGCGAGCGGGGCCAGCCGCGGATCGGCGAGGACGTCGTCGACCAGGCCACGGTCACCGCCGGTGAACAGTGCCTCGAGGCCGTCGACGTGCGGCAGCACCACCCGGACGGCGGTGTCGGCAGCCGCGTCCACCACCGCGTCGGTCTGGTGGCCACGCCGGCGGGCGTACCGCTGCTGGCTCCAGCCACCCGCCGCGGTGCGGCCCTGCACCAGCCGGGCGTCGACCTTGGAGACGACCAGGTCGTCGCCGTCGAAGACGCCGACCGCCCAGCGCCCGCGCCGGACCAGCAGCACGGCGGCGCGGTGGGGACGGCGCGCGGCGGCGGTGAAGGTCGTCAGCAGGGCCGGTCCCGGGCGCCAGCCGAACGGCGCCCGCAGGGTGAGGTCCGTGGTGTCCGCGCAGGTGATCGCCACGGCTCCGTCGTCCGTCCGGTGGACCTGGGCGAAGGCGCCGTGCCGGTCGGCGACGCCGTCCAGCCAGCGGCCCAGCCGATCGGGGGCCACGCGCAGCAGGCGCCCGCCGCCGGCGGCGGGGCGGCCGCGCGCGCTCACTCCTGCGTGGTGGGCAGCCCGGCCGCGGCCCAGGCCTGGTAGCCGCCGACCACGTCGCTGGCCCGGTGCAGGCCGAGGGCGCGCAGGGAGTCCGCGGCGAGGCTGGAGGAGTAGCCCTCGTTGCACAGGACGATGACCTCGACGTCGTACCCGGTCGCCTCGGGCAGCTTGGCGTCGCTGGCGGGGTCGAACCGCCACTCCAGGTGGTTGCGCTCCACGACGAGCGCGCCGGGTACCTCGCCGTCGGCACGCCGCTGGGACACCGGGCGGGTGTCCACCAGCACCGCGCCGCTCGCCATCCGCGCCGCGGCCTCCTCCGGGGTGACCCGGTCGATCCGGCCGCGCGCCTCGGCCAGCAGCTCGTCGACGGTGCGGGCCCCCTCGGGCCGGCCGGTGCTCATCGGGCCATCACCGGCTCGGCGGCGTGCTCGGCCGGGACGTGCAGCAGCCGCTGGCCGGCGATGACGGCGACGGCGGCCACCCCTGCGGCGACGGTCGCCACGAGGAAGGAGGCGTTGGCCCCCACCACGTCGACGACCTTGCCGGCGACCGACGCGCCGATGGCGACCCCGAGCCCGAGCGCGGTGCCGATCCAGGTGAAGGCCTCGGTGGTGGCCGAGCGCGGCACGAGCAGCTCGGCGAGGGTGAAGGAGCTGATCAGCGACGGCGAGACCGCGACCCCGGCGACGACCACGAACGGGATCATCACCCAGATGCTCTCGACCACCAGCAGCGGGATGCTCAGCACGGTCATGAGGACCAGGACGACGGCGAGGCGGTGCCGCAGCGGGCGCCGCCAGTGCACCGTCCCCCAGCCGATGCCGCTGGCCATCGAGCCCACCGCGAGGGCGGCGATGAGAACCCCCGACAGGGACATGGCGCCCACCTCGTCGGCGAAGGCGACCAGCCCGATCTCCAGCGTGCCCAGGATGGCGCCGACGGCGGCCCCCACGACGAAGAGCACCCGGATGCCGGCGCTGCGGATCGCCGAGGGGCCGGTCCGGGCCGCGTGGCCGTGCGGCGGCGGCTCGGTGCGGCCCTGGGCGGCGAACAGCAGGCTGCCGATGACGGCGAGGGTGAACGCGGTGACCACGCCGGAGGTGGCGTGCCCGGTGGTGGACAGGAAGGTGACGAGCACCGGGCCGACGATGAAGACGAACTCGTCGACGACGGACTCCATGGCCAGCGCCGTCGGCAACCGGTGCGTGCCCCGCAGCAGGTGGGTCCAGCGGACCCGGATCATCGAGGACACCGGCGGGATGCACGCGCCGGCGATCCCCGCCGAGACGAAGACGATCCACAGCGGCCAGTCCTGCTTCACCGCGGGGAGGAACACGCAGCCGGCGACGACGAACACGGCCACCACCGGGAGCAGCGTGCGCCGCTGGCCGTGGGTGTCGGCCCAGCGCCCGATCAGCGGACCGGCGAACGCCGTGGTGACCGCGCCGGTGGCGGCCACGGCCCCGCCCAGCCCGTACGAGCCGGTCTCCGAGGCGATGAGGAGCACCGAACCCAGGCCCACCATGGACAGCGGCAGCCGGCCGATGAAGGCGGCCAGCACCATGGGCAGCGTGTGCGGGGTGCGCAGCACGTGCAGGTAGGGATTGGGCACGGGCGGGAAGCCTGTCGTCGAGGGAACGGACGGTGTCGGGCTGGAAGTCGCTCCCCGTCACGCTAACCGACACCTGTCGGCCGGGCCGTCCGGGCGCGCGGGTCGCCTGACCGCCCTCGCCGCGCACGCAACGAGGCCCCACACCGGTCTCCAGGGACCAGCGCGGGGCCTCGCTCCTGCCCCGTCCCGAGGCTCGCCCCGAGCTCGCGAGGGGTGAGGGGGACGGGGTCCTTCTTCAGGCGAGCCGGTGCTTGAGGATCTCCAGCTCGTCCCACATCGTGCTGGGCAGCTTGTCGCCGAACTTCTCGAACCACTCGGTGATCTGCGGGACCTCGGCGCGCCACTCGTCCTTGTCGACGGCGAGGGCCTTCTCCACCTGCTCGGTCGTCATGCCGAGCCCGGAGAGGTCCAGCGAGTCCGGCGTCGGCACGTGACCGACCGGCGTCTCGACGGCGGCCGCGGTGCCCTCCAGGCGCTCGACGACCCACTTGAGGACCCGGCTGTTCTCACCGAAGCCCGGCCACAGGAAGCCGCCGTCGTCGTCCCGGCGGAACCAGTTGACGTAGAAGATCCGCGGCAGCTTGGTGGAGTCGGCCTGCTTGCCGGTGTCCACCCAGTGGCCGAAGTAGTCCCCGGCGTTGTAGCCGATGAACGGCAGCATGGCGAAGGGGTCGCGGCGGACGACGCCGACGGCGCCGGTGGCGGCGGCGGTGGTCTCCGAGGAGAGCGTCGCGCCCATGAACACGCCGTGGTTCCAGTCCCGGGCCTCGCTGACCAGCGGGATGGTCGTCTTGCGGCGGCCGCCGAACAGGATCGCCGAGATCGGGACCCCCTTCGGGTCCTCGTACTCCGGCGCCAGGATCGGGCACTGGGTGATCGGCGTGCAGAAGCGGCTGTTCGGGTGGCTGGAGAGCTCGCCGGACTCCGGCGTCCAGTCCCGGCCCTTCCAGTCGGTGAGGTGGGCCGGCGTCTCGTCGGTCATCCCCTCCCACCAGACGTCACCGTCGTCGGTCAGGGCGACGTTGGTGAAGACCGAGTTGCCCTTCGCGATCGTCCGCATGGCGTTCGGGTTGGTGTCGAACCCGGTGCCGGGGGCCACGCCGAACAGGCCGTACTCGGGGTTGATGGCGTAGAGCCGGCCGTCCTCGCCGAAGCGCATCCACGCGATGTCGTCGCCGATCGTCTCGACCTTCCAGCCGGGGATGGTCGGCTCGAGCATCGCGAGGTTGGTCTTGCCACAGGCCGACGGGAAGGCGCCGGCGACGTAGTAGGTCTTCTGCTGCGGGCTGGTCAGCTTGAGGATCAGCATGTGCTCGGCGAGCCAGCCCTCGTCGCGGGCCATCACCGAGGCGATCCGCAGCGAGTAGGCCTTCTTGCCGAGCAGGGCGTTGCCGCCGTAGCCGGAGCCGTAGGACCAGATGGCCCGCTCCTCCGGGAAGTGGGTGATGTACTTGGTCGTGCTGCAGGGCCAGGGCACGTCCTGCTGGCCGGGCTCCAGCGGAGCACCGAGGGAGTGCATGGCCGGCACGAACGCCCGGTCCTCCCCCATCGCCTCGAGCACGTACGTGCCGATGCGGGCCATGACCCGCATGGAGACCACCACGTACTCGGAGTCGGTGAGCTCGACGCCGAACATGGGGTCCTCGGCCTCGACCGGGCCCATGCAGAACGGGATGACGTACATCGTCCGGCCGCGCATGCACCCCCGGTACAGCTCGGTCATGATCGACTTCATCTCGTCGGGGGCCATCCAGTTGTTGGTCGGCCCCGCGTCGGCCTCGTCGACCGAGCAGATGAAGGTCCGGTCCTCGACGCGCGCGACGTCACTGGGGTCGGAGGCACACCAGAACGAGTTGGGCTTCTTCTCCAGCCGCGTGAACGTGCCGGCGTCGACCAGTTGCTGCGTGAGCCGCTCCCACTCCTCGTCGCTCCCGTCCACCCACACGACGCGCTCGGGGGTGGTCAGCTCGGCCATCTCCCGCACCCAGGCGAGGAGCCGGGCGTGCGTGGTGGGGGCGTTCTCGAGACCGGGGGTGGCCACGGAAGTCACGGCGTCTCCATCCTCTGGGTACGCCGGGCGGGTCGCCGGCGTCGGTGCAGGTCCTGCTCAGCTGCGGCCGGGACCGCCTCGGCGCAGTGCGCCGCGGATCCCGGGTCGGGTCAGCGTACAAGCGCCGACACACCCCTGTAACCGTGAGAGACGTTACGTCTAGGACGTCTGGTCGGCAGGCCGGAGACGCCTGGTGGACACCTCCCCGTCGCCTCCTGCGCCGGCGCCCCGCGGCTGCCCTCCACCCTCGGGGCGCCGAGACGGGTCCCGCGGCGGGGGCGGACGTCCTACGGTGCATCTCCATGTCGCACCGATCGGCGCTCGTCGCCGTCTCCGGCGTCCAGCTCGCGGCCGGTCTGGCCGGCCAGGTCGTGGCGCTGCTGCGGCGGCGGCACTACGACGTGCCCTTCATGACCGGCAGTCCGGACTCCGTCGCCCGCGACTCGCTGTGGTTCGGCACCGCGTTCAGCGCGCCCGTCTACATGCTCGGCCCGCAGGCCTGGGCAATCGCACGGCTGGCAGCCGGGCCGCACCAGCCGGCTCGCCAGGTACTCCGCCTGCTCGGCACCGGGATGGTCGGCGGCTACCTCGCCGAACGCCTCTGCCGGCGGCGGCTGACACCCGGCGGCTTCGACCCGGTCGAGACCCCCATCGTGGCGGTGGGACTCGCCGGGTCGGTCGCCATGGCCGTCCTGGGACGGCCGTGACTCACCCGTCCCCGCGGCCGTAGGCGGGGCCGACCGCGGCGACGAACGCCTCCCAGTCCCCCGTCGGCGCCGGGCCGCCCAGCTCGGCGCCGAACTTGTCCAGGTACCAGTGCCAGCCCATCGCGAAGTCCGTGACGTCGGCACCGGCGGGGAAGACCTGGACGAAGCTGAGGTGGGTGCGGCCGCCCTCGCGCCACAGGTCGAGGTCGACCCGCCAGTCCTCGGTCTCCTGCTGCGTCCACTCGACCACCAGCCGCCGGGGTGGGTCGCACTCGACGATCGTCATCGGCTCACCGGTCTGCTCGCCCTCCTCGTGCGTCATGGAGAAGGTCCCCGTGCCGCCGGGACCGCGGGCGCCGTCGTAACGGCCGATCCAGCGAGCCAGCCGGTCCGGCTCGGTCAGTGCCCCCCAGACGTCCTCGATGGGATCGGCCCAGGAGCGGCGGAACTCCAGGCGCTGCCGTCCGTCGTCCTGCCGCGTCACCACTCCGCGTCGGGTGGCGAGGTCCTCGGTCATGCGGGGTCTCCTGTCCGTCGTGCCCGCCGGCCGCGGGCGATCTCGGTGTCCAGTGCGTCCAGCCGCCGCGCCCACAGGTCGCGGTAGGGCTCCAGCCACTCGTCGAGCTCCCGCAGGGGGCGGGGGTCGAGTGCGTAGAGACGACGGCGGCCCTCCACCCGGCTGTGCACCAGTCCCGCCTCGCGCAGCACCCGCAGGTGCCGGCTGATGGCGGGCCGGCTCACCGGGAACCGGTCGGCCAGCTCACCGGCCGCGAGCTCACCCCGGGCGAGCAGGTCGAGCAACTGCCGCCGGGTGGGGTCTGCCACCGCAGCGAGCGCCTCCACCAGGAATGTGTAACACGTCAGTTACACGTCCGGCCAGGGGTTGGCTCGTGACGCCGCCGGGCACGGGGCGGTCATGACCGTCACCGACCCCGACGTCCCCGACCCGCTCAACGACCCGCGGACCCTGCAGGCCGACCCCGGCGCCTACGGCGAGGGCGAGGACCTCGCCTCGGGGGAGGACGACGCCGCCACCTCCGGCGAGGAGGAACTGACCGCCGGCGCCACCGAGACCGACGACGCCGGCGGCGGCGACGTCACCGGCGGGGCCTTCTCCGAGGCGCCGCCGGACTGAGCGCAGCCGTGACGGATCGGTCCGTTTCGACCTGCGCCGGTCTGGCAAGTCCTGGGGTCTCACCGTTCGCAGACGAGGAGGACTGGGATGGCCACCGGAGAGACCGGCTTCGAGGACGTGAGCTTCGACCTCATCTCGGTGCAGTACCACTCGCTCAAGGCCGGGCACGACTACGGGCAGTACGTCCGGGACGCGGAGAACGCGGGACTCGACGACATCGCGGCGTTCTTCCGCGAGGTCATGGAGCAGGACTCGGCACGCGCCGCGCGTTGCCACGAGTTCCTGCGCCGGCTCAGCGGGACCGAGCAGGGCGGCCCGGCGATGGGCTGAGGCCCCACCGGCGCCCCCGGGACCCGGCCGCCCCGCGCGGCCGGGGACCCAGCCCGCGCGGGCGGGCGTGCCGGCGTCGGTTCGCCGTGGCGATCGCGTCCGCGGCCGCCTCGGCGGACCGACCACGAGAGGCACCCGTGCGCACCCTGGCCGAGGGCGCGACGCCGCGCACGACGGGGCTGCGCTGCACCCCCTGACACCGGACCATGGCCCGGTGATCACCACCGCGCTGACCCGCTGGTTCGACCTGACCGCCCCGATCGTCGGGGCCCCGATGGCCGGGGTCGCCGGCGGGGCCCTGGCCAGGGCGGTGTCGCTCGGTGGCGGCCTCGGGATGATCGGCGTCGGCAACGCCGCCGCACCGGAGTTCGTCGCCGAGCAGGCCGCGATCGCGGCCGCGGACGACGACGTCCCCTTCGGGATCGGGCTGATGGCGTGGGCGATCGCCGACCGCCCGGAACTCCTGGCCGCGACGATCGCCGCCCGGCCCGCCCTCGTGTCGGTCTCGTTCGGGGACCCGGCGCCCTCCGTCGGCCCGCTGCACGATGCGGGCATCGCCGTCGCCGCGCAGGTCAACACGGTCGCCGACGTCACCCGCGCCCAGGAGGCCGGCGTCGACGTCCTGGTCGCCCAGGGCACCGAGGCCGGCGGTCACACCGGGCAGCGCGCCCTGCTGCCGCTGCTGCAGGAGGTGCTGACCCTGACCGACCGCCCGGTGCTCGCCGCCGGCGGGATCGCGACCGGCGCCGGCACGGCCGCCGCCCTGGTCGCCGGGGCGGCCGGTGTGTGGATCGGCACGCCGCTGCTGGCCTGCCCGGAGGCGCTCAACTCCCCTGCCGCCCGGGCCCGGGTGACCGCGGCCGCCGGAGAGGAGACGGTGCTGACCCGGGCGTTCGACGTCGCCCAGGGGCTGGCCTGGCCCGCGCGGTGGCCCGGGCGGGCGCTGGTCAACGACTTCAGCCGGACCTGGCACGGGCGGGAGGCGGAACTGGCCGGCTCTCCCGATGCCGCCCGGCGAGTGGTCGAGGCACGGCGCAGCGGCGACCTCGACGCCGCGCCGCTCTACGCGGGCGAGTCGGTCGGGCTGGTCACCGGCGAACGGTCGGCGACCGACGTCGTCCGGGAGTTGACCGCGGACGCCGAGCGGACGCTGCGCGCCGTCCCGCGGCTCCTGCGCTGACGGTCCGCCGTCAGACCGCGCAGCTGTCGTCGGCGCAGCTCTTGGCGGCCGGGACGGTCTGCAGCGGGTGCGCGTCGGCCCAGGCCCGCTCGAGCAGCTGCAGCAGCAGGTCGGCCGGCTGCGCGCCCGCGGCGCCGTACGTCCGGTCGACGACGAAGAAGGGGACGCCGGTCGCGCCCAGCGCCTGCGCCGTCCGGGCGTCCTGGGTGACGGCGTGCCGGTGGCGGTGGTCGGCCAGCGCGGCGCGGACCTCGGCCTCGTCCAGGCCGACCTCGACGGCGAGCGGGACGAGCCCGTCGACGTCGAACACCGACCGGCGCTCCTCGAAGTGCGCCGACAGCAGCCGCTCCTTCATCGCGCCCTGGAGCCCGTGCTCGGCCGCCAGGTGGATGAGCTCGTGCGCCAGCAGGGTGTTGCCGCTGACCCCCGCCGCCAGGTCGTAGGACAGGCCCTCGGCGGCCGCGGTCTCCTCGACGTGGCGCATCGTGCCGCGCATCTCCTCGACGCTGCGACCGTACTTCTCCGCCAGCGCCGGCAGGGTCGCGTGCGTCTCGCCCTCGGGGATGCCCGGGTCGAGCTGGAAGGAGCGCCACACGACCTCGACCTGGTCGCGGTGCGGGAACCGTGCCAGGGCAGCCTCCAGCCGGCGCTTGCCGATGAAGCACCACGGGCAGACGATGTCGGACCACACCTCGATGCGCACGTCGCCGGACAACCGCGGGAGCTGCCGCGTCATTCCGGCGGCTGCCCGCTCCCGGGCCGGGGGGCGGCGGCGCGCGCCCGCCCGTCGCCGGGCGTGGGGTCGAGGAAGACGTAGCGCACGCCTGCATGGCGGGCGACCAGCCGGCGCTCGGCCTCGTCCGAGGCGCGCTCGACGTCGGCCACGGTGGCGTCGTCGGCGAAGTCGACCTTCGCCGAGACGATCAGCTGGCCCGGGCCGATCACCGTGGTCAGCAGGAACGGGACGTCGACCACCTGGTCCAGGCCGGCGATCTCGGCGCGCAGCTGGTCCTGGATGCGCGGTGAGACCGACCGGCCGATGAGCAGCGAGACGTTGGCCCGCGCGAGGGATCCGGCGACCAGCAGCAGGAGCACGCCGATGGCGATCGCCGCGACGCCGTCCCACACCGGGTTCCCGGTGAGCTGCTCGAGGAACAGCCCGAGCGCGGCCAGCACGAGGCCGACGAGCGCGGCGCTGTCCTCGAAGGTGACCGCCTTGACGGTCGTGTCACTGGTCTCGGCCAGGTAGCGGCGCGGGGTGGTGTCCCACGCCCGGGCGGAGCTGCGCACCTGCCGGACGGCCTTGAGCCAGGAGGCGCCCTCGAGCACGAAGGAGACCCCCAGGACGACGTAGGCGATCAGCGGGTCACCCTGCTCCTCGCCCTCGAGGATCGTCGTGACGCCCTGGTAGAAGGAGAAGCCCGCGCCGAGGGTGAAGGTGGCCAGGCAGGCGAGCAGGGCCCAGAAGTAGGTCTCCCGGCCGTAGCCGACCGGGTGCCGGGCGTCGGGAGCCCGGTTCCCCCGCTTGAGCGCGACGAACAGCAGCACCTCGGTGATCGTGTCGGCCATCGAGTGCGCGGCCTCGGACAGCATCGCCGAGGAGTGGCTGACCAGACCGCCGACCAGCTTGGCGATCGCGATCCCGAGGTTGGCCAGCCCGGCCACCACGACGGTGCCGGTGGACTCACCGCCCGGGTCCCCCTCGGTCGCCTCCTCGCCGAGGGCGTGCCGGGTGGTCGGGGCCGGTTGCGTCATGGCTGCGCGGTGCCCCGCGGCGACCGGTGCCATGCGCCGGGCGACCCGGGTCACCCGGCGCGGTCAGGAGGACCGGGACGTCACCGCACGCCGACGAGGTCGACGACGAAGACCAGCGTCGCACCGGGCTGGATGACGCCGCCGGCGCCGCGGTCGCCGTAGGCCTTGTGCGGGGGGATGGTCAGCCGGCGGCGACCGCCGACCCGCATCCCGGCCATGCCCTCGTCCCAGCCCTGGATGACCATGCCGACGCCGAGCCGGAACTCCAGCGGGTCGCCGCGGTCCCACGAGGCGTCGAACTGCTCGCCACCCTCGTGCGTGACGCCGACGTAGTGGGCGCTCACCAGGTCCCCGGCCTTCGCCTCCGGACCGTCGCCGACCACCAGGTCCTCGATCACGAGGTCGTCGGGTGCCGGGCCGGTGGGCGGCTCGACCTCGGGACGGGTCAGTTCGGCCACGGTGCTCCCTCCTCGCACCGGGCAGGTCCCGGCGCCGTCGCTCCATCCAAGCAGCGGCCGGCGGACGATGCAGGCGCAGCCGGCCGGGGTCAGACCCGGTCGAGCGCCGCACCCGGCGCCGGCGCCGCGGCCCCGGCGTCGAGCGGGTGCGCAATCTCGTCGGCCGGCATCCGCGCCGCCAGGACCGCCACCGCCGCCAGGAGCGGAGGTGCGAGCCCGGCCACGAGGAACACCGCGGAGGACCCGATCAGCTCGCTGACCGGGCCGGCCAGCGCCATCGACAGCGGCATGAGGCTGAGCGAGACGAAGAAGTCGAGGCTCGAGACGCGCCCCAGCAGGGCCGGCGGTACCCGTCGCTGGAGCAGGGTGCCCCAGATGACGGTCCCGGCCTCGAACGCCGCCCCGATCAGGGCGCCGGCCGCGATCATCAGCGCCAGGTCCGTGGAGAGGCCGAAGACGACCATCGGCACGCAGCCCAGCCCCCACAGCGCGACCATCACGGTGAGGTACCGGCGGGGCAGCCGCAGCGAAGCGACGACGAGGGAGCCGATCGCCCCGCCCACCCCGAACGCGGCCAGGACGTAGGCGTGCTGCGTCGGCCCGCCGCCCGCGTCGCGGATGGCGAACGGGACCAGGACCTCGAGCGGCCCGAGCAGCGCCAGCACCATCAGGGACGCGAACAGCAGCGTCGCGAGCAGCCAGGGCGTGCGCACCATGTAGGCGAAGCCCTCGCGCAGGTCGGTCAGCACCCCGGTCGCCGGCGTGCCGTCATCGGCACGCTCCCGCCGGACGGGCGTGACCGGCAGGGCGACGACGTTCGCGGCGGCGAGCAGGGAGGCCAGCGCGGTCGCGGCCAGCGCGACGCCGGGCGAGAGCGCGGCGACGAGGAACCCGGCGGCGGCCGGGCCGGCGGCGTTCTGCAGCAGCGGACGGACGGCGCCCTCCAAGCCGTTGGCCGCCAGGAGGTCCCCCTCCGGGACGAGGGCGGGCAGCTGCGCCGAGTAGGCGGGGTAGTACAGCCCGATCGCCAGCCCCACGGCCAGGGCGGCCGCCGCCAGCTGCCACAGGGTCAGGACGCCGGCCAGCGACAGGACGGCGACGACGGCGACGGCCCCCGCCTGGACCAGGGCCACCGCGAGCAGGAGGTACCACTGCGGGACCCGGTCGGCGAGCACGCCGCCGACGAGGGTGCTGGCCAGCATGCCGCCGGCGGACAGGCCGGTGACCAGCGAGAGGGCGGCCGGGCCCCCGCCGAGGGCCACCACCTGCCACACCACGGCGACGGCCCACAGCCCGGCGCTGAACAGCGACAGCGCCATGGACGCCGCCAGCAGCCGGTAGTGCCGGTGCCGCAGCGGCGCGAGTGCGCGCGGCAGCGCGGTCATGGCGGGGCCTCCTCGTCGGTCGGGACACCGCTCATGGTCGGCGAGGGGTACGACCGGACGCACCCGATTTGCCGTGGCGCACGGGGGTGGCTCCCGTGCGCCGCTCCCGCTACGGTCCGGCGTCGTGATCGACCACCTCGCCCTCCAGGTCGCGGACGTCGCCGCGACCGCCGCCTTCTACACCCGGGTGTTCGCGCCGGCCGGGGTGCGCGAGGCCATGCGCTACGACACCCCCGGCGGGCCGGTCGTGGGGCTCTGCGGCCCCGACGGGCACCCGCGGCTGTGGCTCGGCCCGCTCGCCGAGGGCACCGACCGCCCGGTGCACCTGGCCGTCGTGGCCCCCTCCCCCGAGGCGGTCGACGAGGTGTTCGCCCTCGCCCGGGAGCAGGGGGTGGAGCTGCTGCACGAGCCGCGGGTGTGGCCGGAGTACCACCCCGGCTACTACGGCGCGTTCTTCCGCGACCCCGACGGCAACAACGTGGAGGCGGTGCACCACACCTTCCCGACCGGCCCCGCCTGACCGGATGGGCGAGGGTGGGCGGGTGACTCCCGAGCAACCCCCGTGGTGGACCCGCGCCGTCGTCTACCAGATCTACCCGCGCTCGTTCATGGACTCCGACGGCGACGGGATCGGCGACCTCGGTGGTGTCCTGCAGCGCCTGGACCACCTGTCCGACCTGGGCGTCGACGTCCTCTGGCTCTCCCCGGTCTACCCCTCGCCGCAGGCCGACAACGGCTACGACATCAGCGACTACCAGGACGTCGACCCGCTGTTCGGCAGCCTGGCCCAGCTCGACGAGCTGATCGCCGAGCTGCACGGGCGCGGCATGAAGCTGGTCATGGACCTGGTGGTCAACCACACCAGCGACCAGCACCCGTGGTTCCGGGAGAGCCGCTCGTCGCCGGACTCGCCCAAGCGCGACTGGTACTGGTGGCGGCCACCCCGGGCCGGCCTGCCGGCGGGCGCCCCGGGAGCGGAGCCGACCAACTGGCACTCGTTCTTCTCCGGCCCCACGTGGACGCTCGACGAGGCCGGCGGCGAGTACTTCCTGCACCTGTTCGACCGCAGGCAGCCGGACCTGAACTGGGAGAACCCGGAGGTCCGGCACGCGGTGTACGCGATGATGCGGTGGTGGCTCGACCGCGGGGTCGACGGGTTCCGCATGGACGTCATCAACCTGATCAGCAAGGACGTCGGCCCGGACGGCGAGCTGCGCGACGGCCCACCGCTGCCGGGGCTGCCCTACGGCGACGCCACGACCTCGGTCGTGTGCGGGCCCCGGAGCCACGAGTTCCTCCAGGAGATGCACCGCGAGGTGTTCGACGGTCGCCGGGAGTCGCTGCTGCTGGTCGGCGAGATGCCCGGGGTGACGGTCGAGGAGGCGCGGCTGTTCACCGACCCGGCGCGGGCCGAGGTGGACATGGTGTTCCAGTTCGAGCACGTCGGCCTGGACTTCACGGGCTCCAAGTTCTCCCCCCGTCCGCTGCGGCTGACCGACCTCAAGGCCTCGTTCGGGCGCTGGCAGGCCGGGCTGGCCGACGTCGGCTGGAACTCCCTCTACTGGGACAACCACGACCAGCCGCGGGCGGTGTCCCGGTTCGGCGACGACTCGCCCCGGTACCGCCGCGACTCGGCGACGTGCCTGGCCACGCTGCTGCACCTGCACCGGGGGACGCCCTACGTCTACCAGGGGGAGGAGCTCGGGATGGCCAACACCCGGTTCGACGGCCTGGACGACTTCCGGGACGTCGAGTCGCTCAACCACCACGCGCAGGCGGTCGCCCACGGGGAGGACCCGGACACCGTGCTCGCGGCGATGCGGCGGATGAGCCGGGACAACGCGCGGACACCGGTGCAGTGGGACGCCGGCCCGACCGCCGGCTTCACCACCGGGACGCCGTGGATCGCGGTGAACCCGGACGCCGCCGAGTGGAACGCCGCTGCCCAGCGGGACGACCCGCACTCGGTGCTCGCCCACCACCGGCGGCTGGTCGCGCTGCGGCACGCCGACCCGGTGGTCGCGCTCGGGGACTTCACCATGCTGCTCCCCCACCACGAGTCGGTGTACGCGTTCACCCGCAGCCTGGACGGGTCGACGCTGCTCGTGGTCTGCAACGTCAGCGCGCACGAGTACCGGCTCGGTGAGCTGCTCCCCGAGATGGGCGGCGGCGAACTGGTGCTGGGCAACCTGGCCGTCGAGGACCCCGCCGTCCTGCGGCCGTGGGAAGCCCGCGTCCTGCGCGTGGGCTGACCGGGAGCCGGCGCACCTCGCGCACGCCGCCGGGACGACACGCGCCTCGTGACGGTCGACCCTCGACCTGGTCGAGACGGCACGGTCGTCCCCGTGGAGGAACACGTGCGCGGGATCGGTCAGATGGCCCGGGAGTCCGGGCTGACGGTGAGCGCCCTGCGGTTCTACGACGGTGCCGGCGTCCTGGTGCCGGCCTCCGTGGACCCGCGGAGCAGCTACCGCCGGTACAGCGACGACCAGGTGCCGGTCGCCCGCCTCATCGCCCGCTTGCGGCGGGTCGGGATGCCGCTCGCCGACATCTGCCGGGTCCTCGAGCACCGCCGGGACCGCTCGGTGGTGGACGAGGTCCTCGGGGCGCACCTGACCCGCCTCGAGGACGGTCTGGCCGACGCGCGCCGGGAGCTCCGCCACGCCCGAGCCCTGCTCGACCAGGAGCAGCCCGTGACGACCGTCGTCCGCACCACCGCCACCGACCTCGCCGCCGCCCTGCGCGCCGTGCGCTTCGCCGTCGGCAGCGATCCGGCACTGCCCATGCTCACCGGCGTGCTGCTCGACGTCGACGACTCGTCGGCACGGGTCGTGGCCAGCGACCGCTACCGCCTCGCCGTCTCCGAACTGGCCGGCGCGGCGGTGGCCGGACCCGCGGTCGGCGCCCTCGTCCCGGTCGCGCTGGTCGACGAGGTGCTCGGCACGCTCGGGGACGACGGTCCCGTGACGATCCGGGTGGAGGGCGCACGGATCGCCGTCGAGGCCCCGGACGCGATGCTGAGCGGTCGGCTCGTGGACCACGACTTCCCCGACTACCGGCGACTGCTGCGCCCCTCGGCCGCCCACCGCGTGGACGTCGACGTCGAGCGGTTCCGCGCCGAGCTGACCGCCGCGCCCACCCGCCAGGTGCCGGGGCCGCCCGGCGAGCCGGCCCAGACGGTGTCGGTCCTGACGCTCGATGCGCGCGGCGAGCTCGGCTCCACCGGCGCGGACGGCGTCGTCGCGGTGGGCGTGGCCCGGGAGTTCCTGCTCGAGGCGCTCGACGCCGGGACCGCCGGCCAGCTCGTCCTGGAGCTCGACGGCCCGATCGCGCCGCTCGCGCTCCGGGACCCCTCCCGGCCCGGGGACGTCAGCATGCTGATGCCGATCCGCCTGCCGTAGCCCTCCGCCGTCGTCACCGGCGAGGGAGCAGCCGCACCGGCCATGATGGGCCGGTGGGCATCCCCGGCATCGACGTCCCCGACCACCGCGGCCGCACCGGGCTGGACCAGGTGGGCCGCGACCTCACCGGCAACCCCGACGTCGTCGTCAGGGACGTGGAGCTGCTCGCCAGCGGCTGGCACGTGCTCCGCCGCACCAGCCTGGAGCGGCGGCGCAGCGACGGCCGGTGGGTCACCGAGCAGCGGGAGACCTACGACCGCGGTAACGGCGCGACGCTGCTCCCCTACGACCTCGAGCGGCGGACGGTCCTGCTCACCCGGCAGTTCCGTTACCCCGTCTACGTCAACGGCCATCCCGACGGGCTGCTGCTGGAGGCCGCGGCCGGGCTGCTCGACGACGACGGCGCGGAGGTCGCCATCCGGCGGGAGGCCGAGGAGGAACTCGGCGTCTCGCTCGGCGCGGTGCAGCACGTGTTCGACGTGTTCATGAGCCCGGGCTCGGTGACCGAACGGCTGCACTTCTTCGCCGCCCCCTACGTCCCGGCCGACCGGACGAGCGCCGGCGGCGGGCTCGAGGAGGAGGGCGAGGACATCGAGGTCGTCGAACTGGCCTTCGACGACGCGCTCGACATGGTCGACGACGGCCGGATCGCCGACGCGAAGACGATCATGCTGCTCCAGTGGGCCGCCCTGCGCGGCCCCTTCCGCCCCCGAGCGGACCCGTCGCAGCGCTGAACCCCCTACCGGGCCGCCCGGCGCTCGGCCAGCCGCACGAAGTGGTCGACGAGTGAGGCGTCGTCGACGGCTCCGGTGTTGACCGCCTTGGCGGGGTCGACGCCCTGGAACAGCCGCTTGAGCGGCACCTCCAGCCGCTTGCCGGTTCGGGTGTGCGGCACCCCGGGGACAGCGATCACCTCGTCGGGCACGTGCCGCGGGCTGGCCTGGGTGCGGATCGCCGTCCGGATCCGGTCGACGAGCTCGTCGGTGAGCTCCTCCCCCGGCGCGAGCTGCACGAACAACGGCATCCAGTAGCCGCCGTCGCGCTGTTCGACCCCGAGGACGACGCAGTCGCGCACGGCCGGGATCGACTCGACGGCGGCGTAGATGTCGGCGGTGCCCATGCGCACGCCGCCGCGGTTGAGGGTGGAGTCCGACCGGCCGGTGATCAGGCAGGTGCCGCGCTCGGTGACCTCCATCCAGTCCCCGTGCCGCCAGACGCCCGGCCACGGCTCGAAGTAGGACTCGCGGTAGCGCTGCCCGTCGGGGTCGTTCCAGAAGTACAGGGGCATCGTCGGCATGGGCTCGGTGACCACCAGCTCGCCGAGCTCGCCGACGACCGGCCGCCCCTGCTCGTCCCAGGCCGCCGCTGCCACACCGAGCATCGGCCGCTGCAGCTCGCCCGCGGTGACCGGCAGGAGCGGCGAGCTGCCCACGAAGCCGGTGGCCACGTCGGTGCCCCCGGAGAGCGAGCCCAGGAACACGTCGGGCTTGACCGCGTCGTACACCCAGCTGAACGTCGAGGTGGGCAACGGCGAGCCGGTGGAGCCCAGGTACCGCAGCGCCGACAGGTCGTGGGTCTCCCCCGGCCGGATGCCGGCCTTCTCGCAGGCGGTGAGGTAGCCCGCGCTGGTGCCGAGGTACGTCAGCCCGGTGCGCGCGGCGAGGGCGAACTGGGCGTCGACCGACGGGTACGCCGGTGCACCGTCGTGCACGACGACGGTGGCGCCGGACAGCAGCGCGGACGTGGCGATGTTCCACATGATCCAGGCGGTGGAGGCGTACCAGTAGAAGCGGTCGCCGGGGCCGACGTCGCCGTGCAGGGCCAGCTGCTTGTGCTGCTCGAGGGTGATCCCGCCGTGGCCGTGCACGATCCCCTTGGGCAGGCCGGTGGTGCCCGAGGAGTAGACGATCCACAGCGGGGCGTCGAAGGCGACCTGGTCGAACCGGGGCTCCTGCCCGTCCGCGACCGCCTCGGCCCAGGGCATGGCGTCCGCCGGGGTCTCGCCGGGGAACAGCCGCGGGACGGCGATCGCGGTCGTCACCGTCGGCAGCGCCCCGCGCAGCTCGGTGACGACGTCCCGCCGGTCGTACTCCTTGCCGTTGAACCGGTACCCGTCGACGGCGACGAGCACCGTCGGCTCGATCTGGGCGAACCGGTCGAGCACCGCGCGGGTGCCGAAGTCGGGGGCGCAGGAGGACCAGACCGCGCCGAGCGCCGCCGTCCCCAGGAAGGCCACCACCGCCTCGGGGACGTTCGGCAGGTAGCCGGCGACCCGGTCGCCGCGCCGCACGCCGAGCCGGCGGAGCGTGGCGGCGAAGGCGCCCACCTGGGCCCGCAGCGACGCCCAGCTCACCTCGACCGGATCGGTGTCCTCGGCGACGGCGACCAGCGCCGGCGAGTCCGCGGGCACCGTGCCGTCGGCCCCCGCCCGGAGCGCCTGCTCGGCGTAGTTGAGCGTCGCGCCGGGGAACCAGACCGCGCCCGGCATCTCCCGCCGGGCAAGGACGTCGCCGTCCGGCACCCCGGGCAGCACGCCGGACCAGTCGGCCACCTCGGCCCAGAACTGGTCGAGGTGCTCGACCGACCAGCGCCAGATCGCGTCGTAGTCCGGCGGGTCGCCGAGGTCCAGACCGCGCCGCTGCGCGACCCGTGCGGCGAACTGGCCGAGGCGCGTCGCCCGCATCGACTCGGGAGTCGGCCGCCAGAGGACCACGGGTTCGTCAGGCGTGTCAGCGCTCACACCGGCACCCTGCCATCCCGTCCGGCCGGACGCCGCCGTGCACCTCCTGGGACCGGGTCCACGACCAGCGCGCAGCCCCGGGGCGCGGCACGATGCAGGGGTGACCGACCCCGGCGGCCAGCGCAACGTCCTCGGCAGCCCGCTGCAGCCCTGCGGCACCGAGCCGGTGACCGGCTTCTACCGCGACGGGTCCTGCACCAGCGGCCCTGACGACCTGGGCAACCACACCGTGTGCGCCGTGGTGTCGGCCGAGTTCCTGGAGCTGCAGCGCGAGCTGGGCAACGACCTCTCCACCCCACGGCCCGAGTACGGCTTCCCCGGTCTGGCGCCCGGGGACCGGTGGTGCGTCGTCGCCGTCCGCTGGCTGCAGGCCTACCAGGCCGGCGCCGCGGCCGGCGTCGTCCTGGCCGCCACGAACGCCCGCGCCCTGGAGGTGGTCCCCCTCGAGGCGCTGCGCCAGCACGCGGTCGACGTCCCCGACGACCTCAGCGGACTGACCTGAGCCGGTCTGCCATGCCCGACGCGACAGAGAGGAACGAGCGACCATGAGCGACCTCCTGGACCTGCCGGTGACCACCCTCCAGGGCGAGGAGACGACCCTCGGGGAACTGACCCGGGGCGGCCCCGCCCTGCTGGTCAACGTGGCCAGCCGCTGCGGCCTCACGCCCCAGTACGCTCAGCTGGAGGGGCTCCAGCGCGAGTACGGCGACCGCGGCTTCACCGTCGTGGGGGTGCCGTGCAACCAGTTCGCCGGCCAGGAGCCCGGCACCGCCGAGGAGATCGCCGGTTTCTGCTCGGCGACCTACGGCGTCACCTTCCCGATGACGGAGAAGGTGGAGGTCAACGGGCCGGGCGCGCACCCGCTGTTCCAGCGGCTGACCGCGGCCCCCGACGCGACCGGCGCGGCCGGGGACGTGCAGTGGAACTTCGAGAAGTGGCTGCTGTCGGCGGACGGCGAGGTGGTGGCCCGCTTCCGGCCACCGACCCAGCCCGACGCCCCCGAGGTCCGCCACGCGATCGAGTCGGCCCTGACCTCGTGACCGGGCCGGACCCCGACCTGCACTTCTGGTTCGACCCGGTCTGCCCCTTCGCCTGGCTGACCGGACAGTGGGTGCGGACCGTGGCCGCGCAGCGGGAGTACACCGTCCAGTGGCGGCTGATCTCGCTGCGGCTGCTCAACGCGCACGTCGACTACGCCGCCCAGTTCCCCCCGGAGTACGAGGCCGGGCACACCGCCGGCCTGCGACTGCTCCGGGTGGCCGCGCGCACCCGCGCGGAGCACGGCCCGGACGCCCTCGGTCCGCTGTACGAGGCGCTGGGCCGGGAGATCCACGAGGACCCCGCCGGCGGCCCGCCGCCCGAGCGCGGCGGCAGCCGGGAGTTCGCCGCGCAGGCGCTCGCCGCGGCGGGGTTGCCGACGGAGCCGGCGGCGGCCGTGGACGACCCGTCGTGGGACGCCGACGTCCGGGCCGACACCGACGCCGCCCTGCAGCTCACCGGCAAGGACGTCGGGACGCCGATCCTGCACTTCCGGCCGCCGGACGGCGCCGCCTTCTTCGGCCCGGTCATCAGCCGCCTGCCCGACCCCGAGCACGCCGTCGCGCTGTGGGACCACGTCGTCGCCCTCGCTGCCTTCCCGGGGTTCGCCGAGCTCAAGCGCAGCCTGCGCGAGCGGCCGCAGCTGCCCACGTCCGGGGCACGCCCGGACGACGTCGGCGTGGTCGAGGACTGGCACGGGGGCAGCCGCCGCCAGCACCGCTGACCCGCCGGCTGCCGCCGGCCGGGACGGACAACTAAGGTGAGCCTGACCTACCTAGCCGTCCGCCCGGGAGCCGCTCGTGTCCTCGTCGACCGACGCCGCGCCCGGAGCCGCCGGGACGGCGGCCCCAGCGGCCGGCGGTGATCGGGTCCGCCCCCGCCGCGGTGCCCGGCCCGCGGCCCTGCTGCTGGCCGGACTGGTCGTCCTGGTCGCCGTCACCGCCGCGCTCAGCATCGCCGTGGGGACCCGCTCCATCGGGCTCGGCACGGTGTGGCAGGCGCTGACCGACCCGGGCCTCGCGTCCGAGGAGGCGGTGATCGTCCGCGAGCTCCGGCTGCCCCGCACCGCACTGGGGCTGATGGTCGGTCTCGCGCTGGGCGTGGCCGGGGCGCTCACCCAGGGCCACACCCGCAACCCGCTCGGGGATCCCGGCCTGCTCGGCGTCACCGCCGGCGCCTCACTCGGCGTCGTGCTCGCCATCTGGCTGCTGGGCGTCGGCACCCCGGCCGGCTACGTCTGGTTCGCCTTCGCCGGGGCGCTGCTGGGCACGGTGCTGGTCTTCACGCTGGGCTCGCTCGGTCGCGGCGGGGCCACGCCCGTGACGCTGGCCCTGGCCGGAGCCGCCCTCTCCGCGCTGTTCTTCGCGCTGGTGCGCGCCATCCTGGTGTCGGACACCGACAGCCTGGACAGCTTCCGCTTCTGGGTGGTCGGCGCGCTGGCCGGCCGGGACGCCGACGTCGCCTGGCAGGTCGCCCCCTTTCTCGCCGCCGGCCTGCTGCTCGCGCTGCTCAACGCCCCCGCCCTGGACCTGCTCGGCCTCGGGGAGGACGTCGCCCGCGGCCTGGGCCAGCGGATCTGGCTGGCCCGCCTCGTCGGTCTGGCCGCGGTCACCCTGCTCTGCGGCGCGGCGACCGCCGCCTGCGGGCCGATCGCCTTCGTCGGGCTGGTGGTCCCGCACGTGGTGCGGTCGGTCACCGGGCCGGCGCACCGCTGGCTCGTCCCGTGCTCGGCGCTGGCCGGCGCGGCTCTCCTGCTCGCCGCCGACGTCATCGGGCGCGTGGTCGCCCGTCCCGGTGAGCTGCAGGTCGGCATCGTGCTCGCCCTGCTCGGGGCGCCGTTCTTCATCGCCCTGGTCCGCCGCCGCCGGCTGGCCGGCCTGTGAGCACCACCGCGCCGGAGCGCCCGGGGACGCGCGGACGGGCCGTCGTCCGGCTGGGTCCGGCCTCCGGGCGGCTGCGCTGGCGGCAGGTGCTGGTCCCGGCGACCGTCGCGGTGGCCGTCGTGCTGCTCGGCGCGGTCGGCCTCGGCCGCGGCGACTTCCCCATCGGCGTGGGCGACGTGCTGCGGACGCTGGTCGGGCTCGGCGAGGACCGCCAGCGCTTCATCGTCCTGGAGCTCCGGGCGCCGCGGATCGTCGTCGGCGCCCTCGTCGGCCTGGCGCTCGGTCTGGCCGGCGCGCTGTTCCAGACCTTCGCGCGCAACCCGCTGGCCTCCCCCGACGTCCTGGGCATCACCCAGGGCGCGTCGGTGGGCGCGGTCGCGGCGATCGTCCTCGGCGGGACGTCGGGGGTCGGCGGGCTGCTGGGCGGGCTCGGCGTCCCCCTCGCGGCGCTGGCCGGCGCCCTGGCCACCGGGCTGCTGCTGTTCGTCCTCGCCTGGCGGGCCGGCATCGACGGCTACCGGCTGGTGCTCGTCGGCATCGCGCTGTGGGCGGTGGCCTCCGCGCTGACCGACTGGCTGCTCACCCGCGCGGAGGTCTTCGACGCCACCGCGGCCTACGTCTGGATCACCGGGTCGCTCAACGCCCGCACCTGGGACCAGGCCGTTCCTCTCGCGGCCTCCCTCGCCGTCCTGGTCCCCGCCGCGCTGGCCACCAGCCGGTCGCTCGGCGTGCTGCAGTTCGGCGACGACACCGCGCGCGGCCTGGGCGTGCGGCTCGTGCGGGCCCAGACCGGGGTGGTGCTCATCGCCGTGGGCCTGACCGCGGCGGCGGTGGCGGCGGCCGGCCCGATCGCCTTCGTCGCGCTGATCGTGCCGCAGATCGCCGTCCGGCTGACCGGGGGCTCCCGGCCGCCGCTGCTCACCTCGGGGCTGCTGGGTGCGGCCCTGGTGATCGGCGCGGACCTGCTGACCCGCACGGTGCTGCCCACGGCGCTGCCCGTCGGCATCCTCACCGCCGCCGTCGGTGCCCCGTACCTGCTCTGGCTCCTCGTCCGCGGAAGGCGGTCCACCTCGTGACCTCGCTCCTCGACCCCGTCGCGGACGGGGCCGGACCGGTCCGTCTCGCCGCCGAGTCGGTCAGCCTCGCCTACGACGACCGCGTGGTCGTCCGTGACCTGGACCTCCAGCTCACCGAGGGGTCGTTGACCGTGATCGTCGGGCCGAACGGGTGCGGCAAGTCCACCCTCCTGCGCGCCCTCGGCCGGCTGCTCCGGCCGGCCCGCGGGCAGGTCACCCTCGACGGCCGGGCCATCCAGCAGACCCCCACCCGCGAGGTGGCGAAGGTCCTCGGCCTGCTGCCCCAGGCGCCGGTGGCGCCCGAGGGGCTCACGGTGGCCGACCTGGTCGCCCGGGGGCGGCACCCGCACCAGACGTGGCTGCGGCAGTGGTCGCGCAGCGACGAGTCCGCCGTCGCCGAGGCGCTGGCCTGGACGGACCTGACCGAGCTGGCCGACCGCCCGGTGGACGAGCTGTCGGGCGGGCAGCGGCAGCGGGCGTGGATCTCGATGGCGCTGGCGCAGGGCACCGACCTGCTGCTGCTCGACGAGCCGACGACCTACCTGGACCTGTCCCACCAGATCGACGTCCTCGACCTCGTCGAGCGGCTGCACACCGAGCGCGGCCGCACCGTCGTGGTGGTGCTGCACGACCTCAACCTGGCCGCCCGCTACGCCCAGCGACTGGTCGCCATGAAGGACGGCGTCCTGGTCGCGTCGGGCACGCCGGCCGAGGTGCTCACCGAGGACCTGCTCGCCGAGGTGTTCGAGCTGGAGGCGAGGGTGGTGCCCGACCCGGTCGCCGGGACGCCGATGGTCGTGCCGGTGCGCCGCCTCCGCTGAGGAGATCCCCCTGCCCCCGCCACCCGCGAGCTCGCGGCGGACCCCTGCAGAGGGCTCACCCGGCGACGCCCTCGCGCCAGTAGCCCATGAACGCCACGGCCGAGCGCGGCAACCCGAGGTCGCCGACCAGCCGCCGGCGCAGCGACTTCACGACGCCGGCCTCGCCGGCCAGCCAGGCGTAGCAGCCGGCCGTCGCACCGTCGCCACCCTCGGGCACCTCCCACAGGAACCCGGTGTCGACGTCGACGTCCTCGGGGTCTGCGGCCGGTCGGTCCGAGGCGACGCCGAGCTCGCACAGGGCCCGGTGCACCGCCGGCTCCAGGAGGGCACCGCGCGCCGCCCCCTCCCGCGGCAGCCAGCGCACCGTGACGCCCGCCGGCAGGACCAGGTCCATCACGTCACCGGCCTCGGGCACCTCCAGCAGCGCGGTGACCGTCCGGGAGCCGTCCGCCAGCGAGTCGAGGATGGCGCACACCGCGGGCACCGCGGTCTCGTCACCGGCCAGCAGCAGCGTGGTCGCGGACGCCGGCGGCGCCCACTCCACTCCCCACGGCCGGCCGTGGCCGGGCCGGTCGGGGCCCAGCAGCACGATCTCGTCCCCGGGGACCGCGCGCGCCGCCCAGCTCGCGGCGGGGCCGGCGTGCCCGCCGTCCACCCCGTGCAGCACGACGTCGACGTCGAGCTCGGCGAGCTCGGGGCGGGCCGCCCGCACCGTGTACGTGCGGACGTGGGGGCGCTGTTCCTCGGGCATCGCGCAGTACTCGGGGTACCAGTCCGCTCCGCGGTCGACCAGCCGGCGCAGGCCGTCGGGGTCGCGCGCCAGCACCAGCTTGAACCGCTGGTCGTCGCCGGCGGCGCCGAAACCGGCGAGGCGCGGGCCGGTGAGGGTCAGCCGGACGAAGCTCGGCCCCAGGCGCTGAACCGCGGCGACGGAGGCCTGGAAGAAGGCCCACTGGGGCGCGGTGTCGACCGCCTGCTCCGCGGTGGGGGTCATGCGCGGTCTCCGCTCTCCTGGCGAGATCAGCCCTTGCGGACAGCGACTTAGGCAAGGCTAACCTGATCGCGCCCAGGGGGGAACACCCCTCGTCCGACGTCCAGGAGTTCCGTTGCACCGCCTGCCGCACCGCCTGATCGGCGCCTCCCTCACCGTGGCCGCACTCCTCGGCGCCGCCGGCTGCGCCGGCGACGGGAGCGACAGCGCCACCCCCGCCGCCTCGGGAGCGGGCGGCTGGGAGTTCACCGACGACCTGGGCAGCACCGTCGAGCTGGACGAGGTCCCGCGCCGGGTCGCCGGCCTCAACGACGTGATGGCCTCCCTCTGGAACTACGGCATCGAACCGGTCGCCACGTTCGGGCAGACCTCGGCGGCGGACGACGTGGCCTTCGACGGCCGGGACCTGGCCGACCTGGCGATCGTCGGGGAGAGCTACGGGCAGATCGACCTGGAACAGCTGGCCGCGGCCGACCCCGACGTCATCGTCACCTCGGTCTACCCGACCGACTCCTCGGGCGCGCTGGACGCGACGCAGCCGCTGTACGGCTTCGAGTCGATCGAGCAACAGGAGCAGGTCGCCCGCATCGCCCCCGTCGTCGCCATCGCCTACCGCGGCTCGGCCGCCGACGTCATCGACCGGACCGTCGAGCTGGCCGGCTCCCTGGGCGCCGACGCCGACCTGGTCGACTCGGCCCGCGCGGACTTCGACGCGGCCGCCGCGGCCCTCACCGAGGCCGCCGCGTCCGGGGTGACCGTGCTGCCCGTCTACGCGACCGCGAGCGAGGGCTGGTGGATGGGCAAGGCCCCCGACGACCCGTCGCTGCGGCTCTACCAGGACCTCGGCGTGCGGTTCGTGGACCCGGGCGGCGACGGCTACTTCTGGGAGAGCGTCGGCTGGGAGGACGTGACCGAGTACCCGAGCGACGTCCTGCTGTACTCGCTTCGCGGCGGGGAGACCCCCGAGCAGATGTCCGCGCAGCCCACCTACGGCCTCCTCCCGGCGGTCGAGGCCGGGCAGGTGCACCCGTGGAAGTACGTCGGGATGGACCACGTCGCGCAGGCGGCCTACATGACCGAGCTGGCCGGCTGGCTCGCGCAGGCGCGGAAGGTCACCTGAGGGAGGCCCCCTGCCCCACCGTTCGCGAGCTCACGGCGGGACCCTGCAGGAGGCCGCTCAGGCGGGGGCGACGGTCTCGTTGAGCCGGGTGGGCGCGGGGGCGGCCCGCGCGGTCTGCGCCAGGCCGATGCCCATCAGGACGACGAGGCCGCCGAGCACCTGCCAGCCCGAGAGCACCTGCTCCACCCACAGCCACGCCACGAGCGAGGCCAGCACCGGCTCCACGGTGGCCACCAGGCCCGCCGTCGTCGGAGGCAGGTGCCGCAGCGCGGCGATGGACAGCCAGAAGGGCAGCACGGCCCCGAGGACCACGATCCACCCCACCAGCGCCCACAGCGGCAGCTGGAGCGAGCCCAGCGACACCGGCACCCGCTCGCCGAGCACACCTGCGTCGAACTGCCACCACGGCGCCGCGACCGCCCAGAACAGCGCGGCCGCCACGAAGCTCCAGCAGGTCAGCCCCACCGGGTCGCGGGTGACCGTGCCGCGCTCGCCGAGCAGGTAGTAGGTGGCCAGGCAGACCGCGGCCGTCAGCGCGGCCGCCACTCCCAGCGGGTCCAGCGACCCCCCGCCCTGCCACACCTGCGCCACGAAGACCAGGCCGGACAGCGAGAGCCCCAGCGCCGCCCACAGCCGGGTGCGCACCCGCTCCCCGCGGACCAGCCAGACGTAGAGGGCGATCAGCACCGGCGCCGTCATCTCGAAGACCAGCGCGATGCCGACCGGCAGCCGGCCGATGGCCACGTAGTAGAGGAACTGGGTGAGCGCGACGCCGACCACGCCGAACGCGGCGAGGAACGGCAGCTCGCGCCAGGTCACCCGGAGCCGCTGGGGGGCGGTGAGCGCCAGGACGGCGAGCAGGGCGAGCGCCGCGCCGGTGCAGCGGAGGGCGGTCAGGCGGGTGGCCGGGATGCCTGCCTGCAGCGCCAGCGTGGAGACCGTGCCGTTCAGGGCGAACAGCCCCGCCGCGGCGACGGTGGCGGCGTATCCGAGAGCGGGCCGGGGCACTCGGGCAATGTAGTCCCCGAAACGCGGTGAGCCACCTACCGGGCTCGTGCGGGCCCGCCCGCGTCGCTCGGCCCTCGCCCGCCGGGTCGCCCGCTGCCCGTCGACGAGGCCGGCCGGCCGCCGGGGAGGATGGGGACGTGACGGAGCCCCGGCCGCCCTGGTCCCCCCGCCGCCGCAAGCTGCTGGGCGGCCTCGCGGTGGGCACCGTCCTCGGCGTGCTGGGCGGGGTCGCGCTGCCCGCCGAGTACGGCGTCACCGCGACGTTCCTCGCCGCGCTGTGCGCGTTCCTGCTGGTGGTGGCGCTGGTCGTCTTCGTCGCGATCCCCGGGCCGGACACCCTCGCCGAGCTGCTCCGGACCGCACCGCTGGCCGGTGCGGTGCTGGTCGTGACGATCCTGCTCGTCCTCGCCAACCCGGCCGGCTCGCTGCGCTGGCTGTGGATCGTCATCGCCGTCGGGGCGGCGGCGTGGACGGCCTTCGCGGTCTGGGAGACCCGCCGGTCCGGTGGCTGACCGGAGGGCAGACTGCCTCGGCATGGAGCTGCCCGCAGCGCTGTACGAGCCGGTGGACGGCGGATTCCGCGCCACCGACCTGACCATCGGCCCCTGGGACCCCGGGCTCCAGCACGCCGGCCCGCCCGCCGCGCTGCTCGCCCGCGCCGCCGAGGGGGCCAGCGCCATCCCCGGTGGGCAGACCGTCCGGCTGGCCTTCGACATCCTCGGGCCGGTGCCGGTGGGGCCGGTCCAGGTCGCCACCCGGGTGCTCCGGCCGGGCCAGCGGATCGAGCTGCTCGAGGCGACGCTCACTGCCGGGAGCGACCGCCCGCTCATGCGACTGACCGCCTGGCGGGTGCGGTCGGGCACCTACGACGGCAGCGCCGCGACAGCGGCGCTGGTGCCGGGGCCCGCGGCCAGCCGCTCGGAGGTGCCGGAGTTCTTCACCACCGACGTCGCCTACCACCGGGCGCTGGACTGGCGCTTCGCGTCCGGCTCGTTCAACGCCCCCGGCCCGGCCGCCGCGTGGACGCGGCCCGCGTGCACGCTGGTGGACGGCGAGCCGATGACGCCGCTGCAGCACCTGCTGGTGATGACCGACGCGGCCAGCGGGATCTCCGCCGTCCTCGACTGGACCCGCGCCACCTTCGCCAACGTCGACCTCACCGTGGCCCTGGTGCGACCCCCGGCCGGCGAGTGGCTGGGGATGGACGCGGTCACGACCCTCGGACCGGCCGGCGCCGGCCAGTGCTTCGCCGACCTGTACGACGCCACCGGCCGGATCGGCCGCTCCGCGCAGTCGCTGTTCGTCGAACCGCGCTGACCGGGGGCCACGGTGTGGCGATCCGGCTCCCCGACGACGACCCTGGACGGCGATGGATCCCCTGAACGCACTCCTCGACTGGCTCTCCGGCCGCGGGCTGGAGATCGTCCTGATCATCCTGGGCTCGGTGCTGCTGGCCCGGCTCGTCGCCTGGATCGGCTCGAAGATCACCGACCGGATCGACGCCCGCTCGACCGGTGGTGACGCCCTGGTCCGCTCCGAGGCCGCCAAGCACCGGCACTCGCTCACCCAGGTCATCACCTGGACGCTGATCGTGCTGATCTACGCGATCGCGGTCTTCTTCGTCCTCGACCGGGCGGGGATCCCCATCGGCGGGCTGGTGGCTCCCGCGACCGTCCTCGGCGTCGGGCTCGGCTTCGGCGCCCAGCGGATCGTCGGCGACGTCCTGGCCGGCTTCTTCATCATCACCGAGCGGCAGTACGGCTTCGGGGACGTCGTCTCCATCCAGGTGGTCGGTGGCGGCGACCCGGCCACCGGCACCATCGAGGACGTGACCCTGCGGGTGACCCGCCTGCGCTCGCCGGACGGCGAGGTCATCACCCTGCCCAACGGGCAGATCGTCAAGGTGGTCAACCTGTCGCGGGACTGGGCCCGCGCGGTCGTCGACGTCCCGGTCCCGGTGAGCGTGGACGTCAGCCGGGTCAACGACGTGCTCCGCGAGGTCGGCGTCGAGGCGTTCGGCGATCCGGCGATGCGCCCGCTCCTGCTGGACCCGCCCAGCGTCATGGGCGTGGAGACCCTCGACCTGGAGCAGGTCAACGTCCGGATGGTGGCCCGCACGCTCCCCGGCAAGCAGTTCGAGGTGGGCCGGGACCTGCGCGCCCGCATCGTGCTGGCCTTCCGGCGGCACGGGATGAACGTCCCACCGCCTCCCCCGCCGTCCCCGGCGGCGACCACGGACGTCTCCGTGAGCGGGGCCCGGTGACCGCCCCCCAGGACGGCGGGCACCCCACCCGCGAACTGCCCGACCCGCCGTCGGTGCGCACGGCACCGGCCTCCGGCGGCGGCCCGCGGCGGTGGTGGTCGAGGGTGCCGCACCACCTCGGCCGCGCCCGCACCTCCACCCTCGTGCTCACGCTGCTCTTCCTGGCGATCGGGACGCTGTACCTCTACGTGCGCCCGGAGGTGACCGCCGTGGGCACCGTCCCGGTCGACACCGTGACCCCCGCACCGGCGCCCGTCGAGCCCGCCCAGCCGACCGAGTCCGCCGAGCCCGCCGCGCCGACCGAGCCGACCGAGCCGACGGGGTCGTCGGCGCCGACGACCACGTCGCCGTCCGGGTCGGCCACGCCGAGCGAGACCGCCTCGGGGGGCGCCCCGGCGCCGGGGACCACCGGCGAGCCGACGACCGGCGACCCGACCGTCGAGCAGGAGCCGACGCCCACGGGGCCCGCGACGACGCGGGCACCGGCCCCCACGACCGCCAGCCCGACGCCCTGACGCCGGCTCAGGAGCCCGCCACCACCGCGATGCCGGGCGCCGCACCCACCGCGGCGAGCGCCGCGCCGGCGTCGTCGAGGCCCAGCACCCGGGTGACCAGGCGGCGCGGCGCCAGCCGCCCGGCGGCGACGAGGCCCAGCAGCTCGGGATAGGCGTGCGCGGCCATGCCGTGGCTGCCGAGGACCTGCAGCTCCGCCGCGATCACCCGGTCCATCGGCACGGCCGGCCGGCCCTGCGCCGGGGGCAGCAGTCCGACCTGCACGTGCCGGCCGCGCGGGCGCAGGCTGCGGATCGAGTCCTCGCAGGTGACCACCGACCCGAGGGCGTCGATGGAGACGTGCGCTCCGCCCCCGGTCAGCTCGGCCACCCGGTCGGCCACCCCGCCGGCCGCGTCGCCGCCGTCCACCGTGTGCTCCGCGCCCAGGTCGCGGGCCAGCCGCAGCGCCGCGGGGGAGACGTCGACGCCGACCACGCGGGCGCCGGCGGCCACCGCGATCTGCACCGCGGAGAGCCCGACCCCGCCGCAGCCGTGGACGGCCAGCCACTCGCCGGCCCGCACCCGTGCCACCTGGACGACGGCCCGGAAGGCGGTGGCGTACCGGCAGCCGAGGCTCGCGGCGGTGACGTCGTCCAGGTCGTCGGGCAGCCCGACGAGGTTGACGTCGGCCGCGTCCAGCGCGACGTAGCTCGCCAGCGAACCCCAGTGCGTGAACCCCGGCTGGGTCTGCCGGGAGCAGACCTGGTGCTCCCCGGCCGCACACCGGTCACAGCGACCGCAGGCGGTCACGAACGGCACGGTGACCCGGTCGCCGACCCGCCACCGTGCCACGCCGGGGCCCACCGCGGCGACGGTGCCGGCCAGCTCGTGGCCGGGCACGTGTGGCAGCGAGACGTCGGGGTCGTGCCCCTGCCAGGCGTGCCAGTCGCTGCGGCAGATGCCGCTGGCGCCCACCTCCACGACCACGCCGCCGGGCGCGGGGGCGGGGTCGGGCACCTCCCGCACGGTCAGCGGTCCACCGAAGGTCTCGAACACCAGTGCGCGCACCCCACCAGCGTGCCAAGTGGGCTGGTGGGACCCCCGTGACGGGTGGGGCGCCGATCGTCCTAGGATCGCGGCTGGCTCACGAGAGGCAGTGCAAAGCACCTGGCTGGCTGCCCGGCAACCTCGACTCCGTCCGAGGTGCTCCAGGGGAAGAGCCGGCCGGCCGGCACCCGCCGCCGGCAAGGACGGAGTGCCCCGTGCGCCGCGGGGTCTCCCGATCGAGAGGAGACCGGCGCATGAGCGACCCGCAGAGCTGGAGCTTCGAGACCCGGCAGATCCATGCCGGGGCCTCGCCCGACCCCACCACCGGTGCCCGGGCACTGCCGATCTACGCCACGACGGCCTACCAGTTCCGCGACGCCCAGCACGCCGCGGACCTGTTCGCGCTGGCCGAGATGGGCAACATCTACACCCGGATCATGAACCCGACGCAGGACGCGCTCGAGCAGCGGGTCGCCTCGCTGGAGGGCGGGGTCGCGGCGCTGGCGGTCTCGAGCGGCCAGTCCGCGACGACGCTGGCCCTGCTCAACGTCGCCGAGTCCGGCGACCACGTGGTGGCCTCCGCCTCCCTCTACGGCGGCACCTACAACCTGCTGCACCACTCGCTGCCGAAGCTGGGCGTGAGCGTCTCGTTCGTCGAGGACCCCGACGACCCGGAGAACTGGCAGTCGCTCGTGCAGGACAACACCAAGGCGTTCTTCGGCGAGACCATCGGCAACCCGAAGGGCGACGTCCTCGACGTCAGCGCGGTGTCGGAGGTGGCGCACCGCAACGGCGTCCCGCTGATCGTCGACAACACGATCGCCACTCCGTACCTGATCCGGCCGATCGAGTTCGGCGCCGACGTCGTCGTGCACTCGGCCACCAAGTACCTGGGCGGGCACGGCACCGTCATCGCCGGGGTCATCGTCGACTCGGGCACCTTCACCTGGACCGGGGGGAAGTTCCCCGGCTTCACCGAGCCCGACCCCACCTACCACGGCGTCGTCTACGCCGACCTCGGGGCGCCGGCCTACGCGCTCAAGGCCCGGGTGCAACTGCTGCGCGACCTGGGGCCGGCGATCTCGCCGTTCAACGCCTTCCTCGTCGTCCAGGGGATCGAGACGCTGTCGCTGCGGATGGAGCGGCACGTGGGCAACACCCAGCGGGTCGCGGAGTTCCTCGAGGCACACGACTCGGTCGACCGGGTCAACTACCCGGGGCTGCCGTCGTCGCCGTGGCACGCCGCCAAGCAGAAGTACGCCCCGCGCGGGGCCGGCGCGGTCCTGACCTTCGAGCTGCACGGCGGGGTCGAGGCGGGCAAGCGCTTCGTCGACGCGCTGGAGCTGTTCAGCCACGTGGCCAACATCGGTGACGTGCGCAGCCTGGTCATCCACCCGGCGTCGACGACCCACTCGCAGCTGACCCCCGAGGAGCAGCTGACCACCGGCGTCACCCCCGGGCTGGTGCGGCTGGCGATCGGCCTCGAGGGCATCGACGACATCCTGGCCGACCTGGAGGCGGGCTTCCGCGCAGCGAAGGGCGCCTGACGTGGGCGGGGTCCAGGACGTGCGCGCCGCGCCCTGGGCCCCGCCACGCCCGGGGGGCTGGACCGAGGGCGATCCGGTCGGCGACCGGCGCTTCCTCGACCTGTCCGGGCCGGTCCGGCTCGACCGCGGCGGGTCGCTGCCCGCCGTCCGGGTGGCCTACGAGACGTGGGGGACGCTCGCTCCCGGCGGCGGCAACGCCGTCCTCGTCGAGCACGCGCTGACCGGCGACAGCCACGTCACCGGCCCACCCAGCCCCGGCCACCCGACGCCGGGCTGGTGGTCGGGCCTGGTCGGGCCGGGGGCGCCGCTGGACACCGACCGGCTGTTCGTCGTCTGCGCCAACGTGCTCGGCGGCTGCCAGGGGACCACCGGCCCGTCGTCGGCCGCCCCGGACGGCGCCCCGTGGGGGTCGCGGTTCCCCGTCGTCACCGTCGGCGACCAGGTGCGGGTCGAGGCGGCGCTGGCCGACGCGCTCGGCGTCGAGCGCTGGGCGGCGGTGCTCGGCGGCTCGATGGGCGGCATGCGCGCGCTGGAGTGGGCGGTGGCCCTGCCGGAGCGGGTCGGCGGGCTGTTCTTCCTCGCGTCCGGTGCCGCGGCGACCGCCGACCAGCTCGGCACCCAGACAACCCAGCAGGCCGCCATCCGGGCCGATCCCGCGTGGGCCGGCGGGGACTACCTGCCCGGCCCCGGTCCGGTCACCGGCCTGGGCGTGGCCCGCCGGATCGCCCACCTCACCTACCGCAGCGCGTTCGAGCTCGAGGAGCGGTTCGGCACGGCCGTGCAGGACGACGGCCGGTTCGCCGTCGCGTCCTACCTCGACCACCACGCCGACAAGCTGGCCCGCCGCTTCGACGCCGGCAGCTACGTCGTCCTCACCGAGAGCATGAACACCTGGGACGTCGGCCGCGGCCGCGGCGGGGTGACGGCGGCGCTGTCCCGGGTGAGCGCGCGGGCGGTCGTGGCCGGCGTCGACTCCGACCGGCTGTACCCGTTGGCCCTGCAGCAGCAGGTCGCCGACGGCCTCGGCGTCCCCCTGCGGGTGCTCTCCTCGCCCTACGGGCACGACGGCTTCCTCATCGAGGTCGACGCCGTCGGCGCCCTGGTCCGCGACCTCCTCGGCACCTGACCTCGGACCCACGGCAGACTCCCGGCGCCGGGAGTCCACGGTGGCCCCGTCCCCGGCCGCCCTGCAGGGGCCCGCCGCGAGCTTGCGAGCGGTGGGGGGCAGGGGGGTCCTTCTTCAGTCCATCGCGTCGCCGGGGGTGAGCCCGGCGGGCGGCAGGGGACGGCGGACCACCGGGCGGACACGCCGCGCCGTGGCCAGCCGGTCGGTGTAGCTGGCGGCGTTGCCGCGGATGTGCGCGAGGTCGTCGTCGTTCGCCTGGCGGATCACCTTCGCCGGGACGCCCGCGACCAGCGACCCGGGAGGCACCTGGGTGCCCTGGGTGACCACGGCGCCGGCAGCGACGATCGACCCCGACCCGATGTGCGCCCCGTTCATCACCACGCTGCCCATGCCGACCAGGACGTCGTCGTCGATGCGGGCGCCGTGCAGCACCACGTTGTGGCCGACGGTGACCCCCCGGCCGACGACCAGCGGGAACCCCGCGTCGGAGTGCAGGGTGCAGCCGTCCTGCACGTTGGACCCCTCGCCGATCTCGATCACCTCGCCGTCGGCGCGGGCCACCGAGCCGTACCAGATGCTCGATCGCGGCCCCATGGAGACCGCTCCGACCACCACGGCCGTCGGGGCCACGAAGGCATCGTCGTCGATCTTGGGGGCGCCGAAGTCGAGTTCGGCGATGTAGTTGTCCGCCACGGCGACAGCAGAGCACAGGGCCGCCGGGCGCGCACCCGTCCGCGGCGCGGCAGACTCGGCGGCATGGTCCTCGCCCTGCCGCCCCTGCCCACCTCGGTCGTCGGCAGCCTGCCCCAGCCCGGCTGGCTCATCGACCGCGAGGGGCTGGCCCACCAGACGCCGCCGCGGGTGCGGGCCCGGGAGCTGTGGCGCCCGGCGCCGGACCTGCTCGAGGAGGCGCAGGACGACGCGACCCGGCTGGCGATCCGCGCGCAGGAGACGGCCGGCCTGGACGTCCTCACCGACGGCGAGCAGCGCCGGGAGTCCTACTCCAACCACTTCGCCACCGCACTGGAGGGCGTCGACATCGACACCCCCGGCTCGGTGATCAACCGGTCCGGCGTGCCCATCCCCGTGCCCCGGGTGGTCGGTGACATCGGCCGCCCCGAACCGGTGCAGGCCCGGGACGTGCGGTTCCTGCGGGCGCACACCGACCGGGTCGTCAAGATCACCGTGCCGGGGCCGTTCACCATGGCGCAGCAGTCGCAGGACGAGCACTACGGCGACGACCGCGCCCTGGCGCTGGCCTACGCCGACGTCGTCCGTGCCGAGATCGCCGACCTCTTCGCCGCCGGCGCCGACATCGTGCAGATCGACGAGCCCTGGCTGCAGGCCCGCCCCGAGGTGGCCCGCCGCTACGGCGCCGAGGCGGTCAGCCGCGCGGTGGAGGGGGCGGCCGGGCCGGTGCACCTGCACCTGTGCTTCGGCTACGCCGCGATGGTGAGCGACCGGCCCGAGGGCTACTCGTTCCTGCCCGAGCTCGCCGACACCCCCGTCGACACGATCTCGGTGGAGACCGCGCAGTCGCACCTGGACCCGGCCCAGCTGCGACCGCTGCGGGGCAAGGGCATCGCGCTCGGCGTCCTGGACCTGTCCACCCCGGAGGTGGAGACGCCGGAGGTGATCGCCGACCGCGTCCGCCGCGCGCTGGACGACGTCGACGTCGCGAAGCTCGTCCTCTCCAGCGACTGCGGGCTGAAGTACCTGCCGCGGGCCGCCGCCGAGGGGAAGATGCGCTCCCTCGCCCAGGCGGCCCGGGTGCTGCGCGACGAGCTCTAGTCGCCCCACTCCCGGAGGAACGTGCCCACGTCCCGGGTCTCCAGCTGCTCCTGCACGAAGCGCAGCATCTCCCCCGGCGTGGTCGTGTCCCCGGCGGGCACCCGCACCACCTCCGTGCCGTCGTCCCGCCGGGTGACGACGACGTCGAACAGAGAGGGGGCGGGCAGCAGACCGAGCACCAGCTCCGCGACGAAGGCACCGAGCAGGCGGGCACCGCGCACCAGCCGCCCGCCGGGCCGGACCTCCAGGCCGGCCACGAGCACCTGCACCGCCGGGACGTCGTCGTCGGGAACGCTCATGGGGTCAGCCTGCCGCATCGTCGGGACTGAAGACGTCCTCGATGCGGCAGTCGAAGAGCGCGGCGATGCGGAAGGCGAGGGGCAGGCTGGGGTCGAACCGGCCCTTCTCCAGGGAGATGACCGTCTGCCGGGAGACACCGAGCTCCTCGGCCAGCCGTCCCTGCGACCAGCCCCGGGTCGCCCGCCGCTCGGCCAGGTCGTTGCGCACCGCCGGTGTCAGGCGTCGCGCCGGCTCAGGACCGTGAACCGGACGGCGACGTCGGCGAAGCCCAGCACGAGCAGCGCCATCAGCACGGTGGTGGCCGCCACCTCGAGCCCGGTGACCGCCAGGGCCGCGGCACCGAGGCCGGCGACGGAGAGCAGGTCGAGGAAGGCACCCGCGGCGCTGCGGTGCCACCAGTCGTGCTCGACGCTCTCCTCCGGGTGGGTGACCGGGCCCGGGTCGACCGTGCCGGAGACGAACAGCAGCCAGCCCAGCCCGTAGGCCGGCCCCACGGTGCAGGCGGCGAACACCAGGGTCCTCAGCCAGAACCGGTCGTCACCGAAGGCGCCGGCGAGCAGACCGATGCCGCTGGCGACCAGGAGACCGGTGAGCACCGCAGCGACGTGACGCGGGACCATGGCCGACTCTCTCCTGACAAGTGAGCTTGACACGGCAGGGAGTCCACCAGGTCGGGACCCCGGTGTCAAGCGTGCTTCACACCAGAGTCGGGCCGGGTACCCGGCGTGGCCCCTCGCAGGGACGCCGCGAGCCCGCGAGTGGCGGGGGGCGAGGGGGTCCGTCCTCAGATCAGCCCGTGCGCGTGCACCGCCTCGGCCACCTCGAGGAACCCCGCGACGTTGGCGCCCAGCACCAGGTCGCCCGGCGAGCCGTACTCGTCGGCGGTCTCGTGGCAGCGCGTGTGGATGTCGCGCATGATCTCCTCGAGCCGCGCCTCGCTGTGCTCGAAGGTCCACCGGTCCCGCGACGCGTTCTGCTGCATCTCCAGCGCCGAGGTCGCCACCCCGCCCGCGTTGGCGGCCTTGCCCGGCGCGAACGCCACCCCGGCGTCGCGGAAGGTCTGCACCGCCTCGGGGGTCGCCGGCATGTTGGCGCCCTCCACCACGTACCGGCAGCCGTTGCGGGCGAGCACGATCGCCGCGTCGCCGTCGAGCTCGTTCTGGGTGGCACTGGGGATCGCCACCTCGCACGGGACGTCCCACACGCTGCCCCCCTCGACGAAGTGCGCCGAGGGCACCCGCTCGGCGTACTCGGCGATGCGCGCCCGCTCGACCTCCTTGACCTGCTTGAGGACGTCGAGGTCGATGCCCTTCTCGTCGACGACGTAGCCGCTGGAGTCCGAGCAGGCCACCACGGTGCCGCCGAGCTGGTGGACCTTCTCGACGCCGTAGACCGCGACGTTGCCGGAGCCGCTCACGGTCACCCGCTTGCCGTCGAAGGACTCGCCGGCCGCTTCCATCATGGCCGCGGCGAAGAACGCGGCGCCGTACCCGGTGGCCTCGGTCCGCACCAGCGCGCCGCCCCACCCCAGGCCCTTGCCGGTGATGACGCCGGACTCGTAGCGGTTGGTGATCCGCTTGTACTGCCCGAACAGGAAGCCGATCTCGCGGGCGCCCACCCCGATGTCCCCGGCGGGCACGTCGGTGTACTCGCCGAGGTGCCGGTAGAGCTCGGTCATGAACGACTGGCAGAAGCGCATGACCTCGGCGTCCGAGCGGCCCTTCGGGTCGAAGTCCGACCCGCCCTTGCCGCCGCCGATCGGCATGCCGGTCAGCGCGTTCTTGAACACCTGCTCGAAGCCGAGGAACTTGACGATGCCCAGGTCCACGGAGGGGTGGAACCGCAGGCCGCCCTTGTACGGGCCCAGCGCGGAGTTGAACTCCACCCGGAACCCCCGGTTGATGTGCACCTCGCCGCGGTCGTCCTGCCAGGGCACCCGGAAGATGATCTGGCGCTCCGGCTCGCAGATGCGCTGCACGGTCTTCATCTCGGCGTACTCGCTGTGCCGGTCGAGCACGACGGCGAGGGACTGGAGCACCTCTCGCACCGCCTGGTGGAACTCGGTCTCGCCGCGGTTGCGCCGCAGCACCTCGTCGTAGATCCCCTGCACCGTCGCAGGCACCTCCACGTGCACCAGGTCTCTCCCTCTCGTCGATCGACGCCGGCGATCAGCGCTGGGAGGAACCTACGCGGGGCCGGCGAGGGCTCAGGGCACGACCTCGGCGAGCGCCCGCGGGACCTCGGCCGGCAGTTCCCGGGCCAGGAACCCCAGCGGGCCCACCGACGACGCCAGCCGCTCACCGCAGCGCCCGTGCAGATAGGCCGCCCAGACCGCGGCCTGGGCGGGCTCCGCACCGCGGGCGAGCAGGCCGCCGGTGATTCCGGCCCGGACGTCGCCGGAACCGGAGACGCCGAGGCCCGCGGTGCCGCTGTCGTCCCGCCAGATCCGCCCGTCGGGAGCGGCGATCCACGAGGTGGCGCCGCCGAGGCCGACGACCGCGCGCGTCCGGGCCGACAGATCGGCCGTGGCGCCGGCGGGGTCGTCCTCGATCTCGTCCTCCTCCCGGTGCAGCGCGTAGGCCATCTCCGTGGGGTTCGGGGTCAGCACCACCCGGCCGTCGAGGTGGTGGATGCAGGCCTCGTCGGCGCTGACGCAGCTCAGCCCGAGCGCGTCCAGGGCCAGCGGGCCGCGCAGGTGCGGCAGCAGCCGCGCCCCGAACGCCTGGGTCTCCTCGGTGTCGGCCATCCCCGGGCCGATGAGGACGGCGTCGGCCGCCTCCGCGAGGTCACGGACGACGTCGGCGGCAGCCGCGCTGACCGCACCCCCGTCGGTCTCCGGCAGGGCCCGGACCAGGGCCTCGGGCAGGGCCGCGGCCGCGAACGGCGCCAGCGAGGCGACCGTCGCGACCTGGAGCTTGCCGGCACCGGCGCGCATGGCCGCCTCGGCGGCGAGCAGCACGGCGCCGACGGTCTCGGTGCTGCCACCGATGACCAGGATCGAGCCGCGGGAGTTCTTGCCCCCGGACGGCTCGGGCAACTGCCAGCCGCGCAGGACGTCCTGGGAGACGGGCGTGGGGTCAGGACTGCCGAGCGACATCGGGCTCCTCGGTGACGTCCTCGTCCCGGGCGACGAGGTGGGTGACGGCGTTGAAGTCCGCGAGCTCGAGGTCGCCCGCGGCGTTCATCTCGTAGCGGGTGAGGGAGGCGTTGGCGACCTGCTGCTCCCGGTCGACGGCGAGCAGCTCCTGCTCGGTCAGCTCCTCCAGCACGTAGCGGAAGACCATGATCACCGCCTGGTGAGCGACCACGAGCAGCCGCTCGCAGTCGTGCCGCAGCGCCTCGGTGGCCAGCAGGCTGCGGATCCGCAGGGCGACGTCGGCCCAGCTCTCCCCGCCGGGTGGCCGGTAGTAGAACTTGCCCAGCAGGTCGCGGCGCTTGGCCTCGTCGGGGAACTGCTCGCGGATGCCGGTACCGGTCATCCCGTCGAACGCCCCGAAGTCGCGCTCCCGCAGTCGCTCGTCGGTGCGGACCCGCACGTCCAGGCCCGCGGTCGCCAGGCGCGCGGTGGTCAGCGCCCGGGCGAAGGGCGAGCTGAGCACGGCGGTCGGCCGCTCCTCCTCGGGCAGCTCGGCGAGGTGGCGGCCCAGCGCTTCGGCCTGCCCGCGGCCGGTCTCCGACAGCGGGACGTCGGGGTCGCGGACGTCGAGCTCGAGCCGGCCGGCGCCGGACTGCTGGGCGTGCGCATCGGCGACGTTGCCCATGCTCTCGCCGTGCCGGACCAGCCAGATGACCGACGGGCCCGGTCCCCGGTCGCTCACAGCCCACCTCCGTCCGGCCGCACCCTGCGGCTCCCCGGACGCGGTAGCCGGGGCGGACCAGCCCGAAACCGTCGGCGCCCACGGGCAGGATGGACGCGTGACGCTGCCCACCGACCTGCCGGTGCTCTCGTTCCCCGACCAGGCCGCGCTGGAGGCGTGGCTGGAGGCCGAGCACCGGACCGCGCCGGGGCTGTACGTCAAGCTGGCCAAGAAGGGCGCGGGCGTCCCGTCGATCAACTGGGAGCAGATGGTCGAGGTGCTGCTCTGCTTCGGCTGGATCGACGGCCGCGCCAACCGGCTCGACGACCACTACTACCTGCAGCGCATCACGCCGCGGCGGCCGAAGAGCGTCTGGTCGAAGAAGAACGTCACGACGGTGGAGCGGCTGACCGCCGAGGGCCGCATGCGCCCGGCGGGCCTGGCGGCGGTGGAGGCGGCCAAGGCCGACGGGCGGTGGGAGCGCGCCTACGCGGGCCCGGCCACCATCACGATGCCCGACGACCTGGCCGCGGCACTCGACGCCGAGCCCGCGGCCCGCGCGGCGTACGACGCGCTGGACGGCCAGAACCGGTACGCCGTCCTCTGGCGGGTGCACACGGCCACCACCCCGGCGACGCGGGCGAAGCGGATCGCCGCCGCCGTGCAGCTGCTCGCCGAGGGAGGGCGACCGCACTGAGAAGGGATCCTCCTGCCCCCCACCACTCGCGAGCTCGCGGCGGGACCCTGCAGGAGGGCCACCGGTTCACAGCACGCGGCGGGCGCCGGCGTAGCCGCGCTGGTCGACGCTGGTCACCGCCACCGGCTGGCCGTAGGTGCGGGCGTGCACCATCTTGCCGTCACCGATGTAGATGCCGACGTGGCTGACCGGCGAGTAGAAGTACACGATGTCACCGGGCTGCAGCTCGGCGCGGGAGACCGGCGCGCCCAGCTGCGACTGCGCGCGGCTGGAGTGCGGCAGCTGCACGCCGGCCGCGCTGTACGCGAAGCTGGTCAGGCCCGAGCAGTCGAACCCGGACGGGCCCGACGAGCCCCACACGTAGGGCTTGCCGACCTGGGCGAGCGCGGCCTGGACGATCCCGCCGGCGGCAGCGCTGGGGGCGCCGGCCACGACCGACGCGGTGGGCGGCGGCGGCAGTGCCGGACCGGCCAGCGTGGCGGTGACGACGGCCTGCTCGGCGGCGGAGAGACGGGCGAAGTCGGCCTCGTAGGCGCTCACCCTCGACTGCACCTCGGCCTGCTGCCGGTCGAGCTCGGCCAGCGCGGCGGCGGCCTGCGCGGCGGCCGCGTCCGCGTCGGCCCGGGCCTGGTCGGCGGCCCGCTGCGCCACGGAGATCTCGGCCAGCAGGCCCTCGGTGTGCGCGGCGATGAGGTCGAGCGTGGTCATCTGCTGGACGACGTCGGCCGCCGAGTCCGAGGTCAGGAAGGCGGCCATCCGGGACTGCGACGTCGCGGCGGTCTGCGCGATGGCCCGCAGCTGCGGGGAGTAGCCGTCGAGCACGGCCTGCGCCTGCGCGGCGAGCAGCGCGGCGGCGGCCGCGGCCTGCTGCTGGGCGGCGACGGTGATCCGCGCCTGGTGGATCTGCTCGTCGAGTCCGGTCAGCTGCTGGCCGGTCTCGGCGACCAGCCGGGCGGCGTCCGCGGCCGTCGAGGGTGCGGCGACCGCCGTCGCGGGGGACAGCGCCACGACCGCTGCGGCCGTGACGGACAGGGCGGCCCCGAACCAGCGTCGACTCGTCGTCCGGTTGCGCACGGCCGGCCCCCTCTCGCCGCGCCCCACCCGAGAGCGGGCGGTGTTCCGAGCGCGTGAGTACGCACGGTAGGGAGAGGGTGGCGGGTGGTGAGGGGTGGCGCGCGGGCGCCCGGCCCCCCGTCAGGACCCACTGGTCACATCCGCCCCACCAGTGCTCCGGCGTCCCGCCGGCCTCGGGTCCTGTCGGAACGGCGGGGTATCAGCTCAGGACCGCCGGGGCGGTGCGGACCCCGACCGGTTCCGGTCGGGTGCGAGCGGGACGAGGAGGTCGGCGACCGCGCCGGTGACGAACGAGTAGACGGCCTTCCCGCCGACGTCGACCACCTGGTCGCGCCGGGACCAGGTCCACGGCGGGGAGCCGACGCCGGTGGCGTTCTCCAGGGTCTGGTCGGTGGCCAGCCTGACCGAGGTGTGCCAGGCCGAGGCACGCCAGCCCCTCAGCCCACTGGCCGCCCAGACGCCCCGCAGGGCACCGACGAGCGCGCCGGTGCCCCAGTGCATGAGGTGGTTGCGCACCAGCGGGCGGGCGGACTCGGGCAGCCGGCGGCGCGTGGTCACGGCGGTGAGCGTGCGGGCCGGCACGTAGGAGTCCGGCCGGTGCGTCAGGGACTGTTCGACCTTCTCGCCCAGGGTCATGGCGGCGGTGCCGGCCAGTCCGGCCAGGGCCCCGCGGAGGGCAGCGCGTCCCAACATGGGCAGCCCCTACCCGGGCCGGTCCTCGTGCGAACCGCGGAGGGGCTCGGCGGCCGCCACCCGTCGGCGGCCACGTCCCGTCGGCGGCCCCGTCCCGGGGCCCTCGCTCAGCCGGCGAGCGGCTCCTGCGCCTCGAGGTGGGTGACCATCTCGAGGTCACGCACGACGGCGCTCAGCTCGTCGGCGGTCCACGGCTCGCAGCAGTCACACCCGCCGTCACGGTGGCTCACCAGGCCGAGCAGGCCCTGCGCCTGGTCCTCGGCGATGGCCAGGCTCCCGGTGGAGGGGTGGCGGTGGCAGGCGCACGCGGCGACGCACAGGCCGAGACCCCAGCCGGAGACGATGACGATGTCCCCGTCGTCCCAGATCTGACCCACCTGGAACACGGACGGCTTCTGAGTCCTGAGCACCGGAGCCCCTCCCCTCACCAGCACCGGAGAGATCCGGAGCTCGGTCTGCGGTCGAGGCGAGAAGATGCCTCGACCACGTTTCGGTCGATGTGGAGGGCGGTACAGGTGGAAGTTCCACTCGCTCGGCCAACCCCCGCTGGAACAGACGGTATTCGGCCGTTCGCACAACGTCACGGTCACGATCCGCCAACACTGTGACGGAACGGTTGGCACTCGCCTACCCACCGTCGTGCCCTCTCGGCGCGTCGTCCGCTCGGCGACGCCGGCAGACCCTCCCCCGACCTCCCGACGCCGCACGTCCCTGGGTCGGACTCCCGGCGCCGCACGTCTGCTGGGGGACTTGTGGCGCCGAAAGTCCGTCGGGGGCCGGATGTGGCCTCGGGGGGCGAGGGCGGGTCAGCTCGCGGGGGACACCGAGCTCATGTTGAAGTCCGGTACCCGCACGGTCGGCATGGCGGCCCGGGTGAACCAGTCGCTCCACTCCCGCGGCAGGGTCCGCTCGGTGCGGCCGGCCTCGGTGATGCGGCCGAGCAGGTCGACCGGCGACTCGTTGAACCGGAAGTTGTTCACCGCACCGGTCACCTCACCGCCCTCGACGAGGAAGACGCCGTCGCGGGTGAGCCCGGTCAGCAGCAGGGTCTGGGGATCGACCTCGCGGATGTACCAGAGGGTGGTGAGGAGCAGGCCGCGCTCGGTGGCCGCCACCATCTCGTCCTGCGTCGCCGTGGCACCCGGGGACTCGAGGAGCAGGTTGTCGACCGCGGCGGTCGCCGGCGCCGTCGTGTTGAGCGCCCACGCCCGCGGCCGGATGAGGTTGGTGAGCACGCCGCCCGAGATCCAGTCGACCGCCGGCGTCGCCATGCCGTTGTCGAACACCGACGCCGATCCCGACGACCCGCCCACGACCTGGAACGGGCACGCCTCCAGGCCCGGCGCGAACGGGTCGCTGCGGAGGGTCAGCGGGAGGGCGGCCAGCCGCTCGCCGACGCGGTTGCCGCCACCTGCCTTGGCGTAGACGTTGCGCCCCTCGTCGGCGTCACGCGCCTCCATCGTCCAGTAGGCGTAGATCATCAGGTCGCTGATCGCCGAGGGCGGCAGCAGCGTCTCGTAGCGGGCGGCGGGCAGCTCCACCCGCCGGCGCGACCAGGCCAGCTTGCGCGCCACCTCGCCGGCGAGGTCGGCCACCGAGACGTCGGCGAAGTCACGGGTGCCCACGCCGGCCCACACCGAGCGGCTCATGTCGGCGCTCTTGCCGTTGAGCTCGACCCGACCGGCGGGCTGGTCGTGCCGCAGCCGCAGACCGGTCGAGGTGCCCAGGTAGGTGGTGGCCATGGCGTGCTCCGCGTAGCCGAACAGCAACTCCTCCCGCCCGCGGGCCTCGCCGAAGGCCTCCGCCAGAGCCGGGGCGACGTCGGTGAAGACGCCGATCGAGGTCTCCGCCGCATCGGCGTCCCACTCCCCCGCGCCCGGCGGCGGCTCCGCGACCAGGGGGACGGCGTCCTCGGCCGGTCCCGCGTCACGAGCAGCCTGCTCGCTGGCGGCCACCAGCTCCGCGACGTCCGGACTGCCGGTGCGCGCCACCGTGCCGGTGGCCATGCCCGCGCCGCCGTCGACGAAGGAGATGACGACGACCTGTCGCGAGCGCATGGAGCCGTTCGTGGTCAGGCTGTTGCCGGCCCAGCGCAGGTTGGCCTCGGAGCTCTCGACGACGTAGGTCACCTGCGCATCCGCGGTCGACGCGGCCAGCGCCTTCTCGACGACGTCCTGGGGACGCAGCCAGCTCATCGCTCCGCTCCTCGCTCGCCGGCGCTCGCTGCGATGCTCACGACCCGCTCGACGCTCGCACCGCTCATCGCCCCGCCTCCTGCACCGTGTTGAGGATGTTGACGTTCTCGAACAGCGCCGTCGGGCAGCCGTGGCTGACCGGGGCGACCTGCCCGGGCTGGGCCTTGCCGCAGTTGAAGGCGCCCCCGAGCACGTACGTCTGCGGGCCGCCGACGACACGCATCGCGCCCCAGAAGTCCGTCGTCGTCGCCTGGTAGGCCACGTCGCGCAGTTGCCCCGCCAGCCGGCCGCCCTCGATCCGGTAGAACCGCTGGCCGGTGAACTGGAAGTTGTAGCGCTGCATGTCGATCGACCAGCTCTTGTCACCGACGACGTAGATGCCGCGCTCGACGCCGGCGATGACCTCTTCCGTCGACGGCCCGCCGGAGGCCGGCTGGAGCGAGACGTTCGCCATCCGCTGCACCGGCACGTGGCCCGGCGAGTCGGCGAAGGCGCAGCCGTTGGACCGGGGCATCCCCCGCAGCCGCGCCATGTTGCGGTCCACCTGGTAGCCGACCAGGACGCCGTCGCGCACGACGTCCCACGTCTGGCCGGCGACGCCCTCGTCGTCCCACCCGACGGTGGACAGCCCGTGGGGGGCGGTGCGGTCGCCGGTCACGTGCATCAGCTCGGAGCCGTACTGCAGCGTGCCCAGCTTGTCGGGCGTGGCGAACGAGGTGCCGGCGTAGGCCGCCTCGTACCCCAGCGCGCGGTCGAGCTCGGTGGCGTGCCCGACCGACTCGTGGATGGTCAACCAGAGGTTGGACGGGTCGACGACGAGGTCGTACCGGCCGGCCTCCACCGACGGCGCCTTGGTCTTCTCCCGCAGCAGCTCCGGGATCTCGGCCAGCTCGGCCCGCCAGTCCCAGCCGGTGCCGGTGACGTACTCCCAGCCGCGCCCGGCCGGCGGGCCGAGCGTGCGCATGCTCTCGAAGGCGCCGGTGGCCCGGTCGACGGTGAGCGCGGTGAAGGCCGGGTGCACCCGCACGCGCTGCTGCCGGGTGCGGGTGCCGGCGGTGTCGGCGTAGTACTTCTGCTCCTTGACCGCCATCGCACTGGTCTGCACGTGCTCGACCCCGTCGGCTGCCAGCAGCTGCTCCGACAGCTCGGTGAGCAGGCCGGTCTTCTCCACGTCGGGGACGGCGAAGGGGTCGACGTCGTAGTCGGAGACCCACACGGCGTCGGGGTACACCGGCTCGGGGGCGAGCTCCACGCGGTCGCTGTTGACCGCGGCCGACACCCGGGCGACCGCGACGGCCTCCTCGGCCAGCCGGACGGCCTCCGCGGCGGTGAGGACGACGCCTGCCGCGAAACCCCACGTGCCCTCGTGGACCACGCGGACCGACAGGCCGAGGTCCTCGCCGTCGGCCAGGGACTCCAGCCGGGCGTCGCGCAGGCTGATCGTCTGGGTGCGGATCCGCTCCACCCGCAGGTCGGCGTGCTCACAGCCCAGGTCGCGAGCGCGGGTGAGCGCCGCGTCGGTCAGCGCGGAGAGGGGCAGGGCGAGGAAGGACGCGTCCACGTCTCGGGAACCGGCCACGGCCCCTGTCTACCAGCCGCCCCCGACGCCGCCGGACCGCTGGGGCTCAGCGGGCGCGCCACCGGGGCGGCCGCTTCTCGGCGAACGCCTGCCGCCCCTCGAGCCGGTCCTCGGTGTCGCGCAGGGCGCCCCACAGCTGGTTCTCCAGGGCCAGGCCGTCGCGGAGCGGCAGGCTGGCCCCGGCCGTGGCGGCCATCTTGGCGGCGCGGACCGACAGCGGCGCCGCGGCGCAGATGGTGCGGGCCAGCTCTGCCGCCGCCGAAGCCAGCTGCGCCGGCTCGTACAGGTCGCTCACCAGCCCGAGTCGGTGGGCGTCCGCGGCGTCGATCCGCTGCCCGGTCAGCAGCATCTTCATCGCCACCGCCTGGGGTATGGCCCGCATGAGCCGCTGCGTGCCCCCTTGCCCGGCGAGGCTGCCCACCTTCACCTCGCTCAACCCGAACTGTGCCGTCGTCGAGGCGATCCGCAGGTCGCAGGCCAGCGCCAGTTCCAGGCCGCCGCCCACTGCCATCCCGTTCACCGCCGCGATGGTCGGCTTGAGGAACCCCTCGGGCGGGGTGATCTGCACCTGCGTCCCGTTCAGCACGTCCGCGATGAACGACCGCTGCGGCGGAGGGGTCTTCTTCAGGTCGGAGCCGGTGCAGAAGAAGCGCTCCCCCGCCCCGGTCAGGACGACCACCCAGACGTCCTCGTCGGTGGCGGCCAGCTCCCAGGCGTCGCGCAGGGCGGCGACGGTCGCGGGATCCAGGGAGTTGCCTGCGCTCGGACGGTCCAGCGTCAGCGTCAGGACGTGGTCGTCGCGGGTGACGCCGAGGCCGGGGGTGTCAGCGGGGTCGCTCATGACTGGCGGATCTCCAACTCGTCGTACGGATGGCGCCGCCCGGGAGCCGGGCAGCGGACTGTGGGGCCGTCGCGGCCTGGTCGTTGGTCGACCGCTGCAGGACGACGCCGTCGTCCTGCAGCCGGGTGATCTCCGGCGCCGAGTAGCCGAGCTCGGCGAGGACCTCCGCGGTGTGCTCACCCACCAGAGGCGCCGACCCCAGCGGTGGGGCGGGCGTGGCGGAGAGCCGGATGGGCACGCCGATCGTCTCGATGGCGCCCAGAGGGTGCGGGAGGGAGGCGATCATCCCGTTGACGGCAACCTGCTCCGAGGCGACCAGGGCCTCGTAGTCGAGGATGGGCGCGCACATGAGATCGGCGGCCTCCAGCCGGGGCAGCCAGTCGGCGGTGTCCCGCGTCGACAGACGCCCCTCCAGCTCGACGCGCAGCTGCGCACGGTGGCGCATCCGCGCCGCGTTGTCGATGAAGCGAGGATCGTCGACGAGGTCCGGCCGGCCGAGCGTCGTGCAGAGGGTGCGCCACCGCTCCGGCGTGTACGCCGCGATCATGATGGCGCCGTCCCGGGTCCGGTAGGCCTCGTTGGGCGTGCTGTAGGCCGCGCCGCTGCCGGGCTTGCGGGGGAGCTCCCTGCTGTCCAGGTACATCGTCAGTGGCACCTGCTGGAACGCCAGCATCGAGTCCAGCAGCGACACGGAGACGTGCTGGCCCCGGCCTGTGCGCTGGCGGGCCAGCAGAGCCAGCAGCACGCCCTGGGCCGCCTGCAGTCCCGTGGTCATGTCGGCGGCCGGCAGGCCGGCCTTGACCGGTTCCGCGCCCTCGATGCCGGTGATGCTCATGAAGCCGCTCATGGCCTGCAGGACGCCGTCGACACCCGGCTTGTCCCGCAGGGGCCCCGAGCTGCCGAACGCGGTGATCGAGCAGTAGACGAGCTGCGGTACGGCCTCGGTCAGCGCCGCCGGCCCCAGGCCCAGCCGGTCCATCACCCCGGGGCGGAAGCTCTCGAGCAGGACGTCGCTGCGACCGGCCAGGCGCCGGAACACGTCCGCGCCCCCGGGGGCCTTGAGGTCGAGCGCCAGCCCGCGCTTGTTCCGGTTCATGCCCTGGGAGGCGACCGCGGAGCCGTGCCAGAACGGCGGCCCGAGGCCGCGGCCCCACTCACCCGTCGTCGGCTCGACCTTGACCACGTCTGCGCCGTGGTCACCCAGGATCGCTGCGGCGGTGGGGCCGGCAGCCCCCTGCGACACGTCCAGTACACGGATGCCGTCCAGTGCCCCCACGGATCAGTCCTGCGCCAGCCGGAACCGGGGGACGGTGGTCTGCGCGGTCACGGCGTCGAACACGACCCGGACCCGGTCACCGACCCGGGCGTCGAGGCGGCCGGGTCCCACCACGTTGCTCAGCATCCGTGGGCCCTCGTCCAGCTGGACGATCGCCACCGTGTAGGGCACGTCATCGGAGAACTCCGGCGCGTACGCCCGGTGGTAGGTGACGCAGGCGAAGACCTCCCCGACCCCGGACAGCGGCACCCACTCCACGCCACCGGACAGGCAGCGGGGGCAGACCTCCGCGATCGGGTAGCGCAGGTGGCCGCACTCCGTGCAGCACTGGACCTGCAACACCTCCCGGCGGGCACCGTCCCAGAAGGGGCGGTTGAGCTCGGTGACCACGGGGAGCGGCTTCCGGTAGTCGTCCATGTGTGCTCCTCTCGGCAGATACGGCGTCAGCGCGTGAGTACGAGGGCGCTGGCGCAGTTGAGCAACATCCCGCGCCCGGTCACCAGGCAGATGTCGGCGTCCGCCACCTGCCGGTCGCCGCCCTCGCCCCGCACCTGGCGCACCCCTTCGATGACCGTGAGCCAGCCCTCCGGGTGAGCGGCCGAGAGGTGGCCGCCGTGGGTGTTCACCGGCAGTCGGCCCCCCAGCCGGATACGGCCGCCCTCGACGAAGGGACCACCCTCGCCGACGCCGCAGAAGCCGGCGTGCTCCAGCCACAGGATGGTGCTGATCGTGAAGTTGTCGTACAGCTGAGCCACCCGGACGTCGCCCGGCTCGATGCCGGCCATCTCGTACGCCCTCGTGACGGCGGTCCGCTGGTGCGGTCCGTACCACCAGTCGGGGTGCCCGAGCTTCTCCGTGGTGTAGGCCTGCCCCATGCCGGCGATCGAGACCGGCGTCGACCGCAGGTCACGAGCCCGTTCACTGCTGGTCACGATGACGCAGGCGCCGCCGTCGGTGACCAGGCAGCAGTCCAGCAGGCGCAGCGGGTCGACGATCGCCCGCGACTCCCGGTGGTCGTCCAGGGTGATCGGCTCACGCATGACCGCCTCGGGGTTGAGCGAGGCGTGCAGGCGCGCGCTGACGGCCACCTCACCGAGCTGCTCGGACGTCGTCCCGTAGAGCGCCATGTGCCGGCTGGCACTCATCGCACTCCACGTGATGGCGCCCAGCGCACCCCAGACCCCCCAGGAGTCCTCCGCGTTCCCGTGTGCGGCATCCGTGGTGCGCGGGCCACGGCTGGTGCGCGGGGTGTCCCCGAAGACGCAGGCGACGTAGGTGGCCTGGCCGGTGGCGACCGCCATCGCGGCCGTCTGGACGAGGGAGGCAGCGGTCGATCCGCCCTGCATCACGGTGTGCGTGAAGGAGGGGTTGATGCCGAGAGCCTCGCCCAGGCGCAGGTAGTCCAGGGCCCAGCCGAACTCCGTCGTCCCCGGCTCGGTGAGCAGCCCGTCGATCTGGTCCTTGTGCAGCCCCGCGTCGTCCAGGGCTCGCACGAAGGCGTCGACGGCGAGGGTCAGGTTCGACGCTCCCGGCGTCCTGCCCTGCTCGGTCACCCCGACCCCGACGACGGCAGCCCGGTCCTTCAGCGACACGTTCGTCACCGCCGGCTCACTCGGCGGAGCTGAGGCTGCGGCCGCCACACACGTACACGTGCTGCCCGGTGACGTAGGACGCCTCGTCGGCGGCGAAGGACTCCACGGCCCAGGCGACGTCCTCGGGTCGCCCGACCCGGCCCATGGGCACGGTGCCGGCGAGGCGTGCCTTCGCCGCGTCGTCGAGCTGCTGGAAGAGCGGCGTCTCGATCAACGCGGGCATGACGCAGTTCGCGGTGATGCCATGGCGGGCCCCCTCGAGCGCCAGGGTCCGCGTGAGGCTGAGCAAGCCCCCCTTGGCCGCCGAGTAGTTGGCCTGTCCGAAGCCACCCAGCCAGGCCCGGGAGCCGATGTTGACGATCCGGCCGTGCTTCTGCTCGCGCATCGGCGCCATGACCTGCTGGGCGGCGAGGAACGGTCCCTTCAGATTGACCCGGATGACCTCGTCCCAGTCCTCCTCGGACAGCTTGAGGACCGTCCGGTCGCGCCCGATCCCCGCGTTGTTGACGAGGATGTCCACGCGTCCGAAGCGAGCCAGTGCCGACGACACGAGGTCGGCAGCACCCTCGCGCAGGCCGACGTCGGCCGCGACGGCGTGCACGGTGGCGCCGGTGTCGGCCGCCAGCTTGCCTGCGGCCTCCTCGGCGCGCTGCTGGTCGAGGTCGTTGACGACGACGAGGGCGCCCGACCGGGCAAGGCGGCCGGCGATGCCCAACCCGATGCCCTGCGCGGCCCCTGTGACCACGGCGACGCGATCCTGAACAGACACGAGTCCCACCCCTTGCTCTCTCCGGTAGTGATCACTGGACGTGCTGTGCCCCCGTCGACCGTCCGGCGGGGGCGGTCGGTCAGGGCAGCAACAGGTCGTAGTCGATGGACTCGGTGATGACGCCCTGCTCCTCCGCGATCTCGGCCAGCCGGCGGATGGAGTCGTCGTTGAGGTCGGGGTCCCACGTGGGGAGGGCGATCTCCGCGGCGAGTGCCGGCTCCATCTCGAGGTGCTCGGCCAGCGCGTCCCGCGCTTCGTCGGCGTTGTCCAGGGCGTACTCCAGCGAGGCGCGCATCGCCCGGTCGAAGCGCTCCGCGACGTCGGCGTTCTCGGTCATGAACTGCTCGCTGCCGAAGTAGACGGCGAGGGTGCCGCCCGGGAGCGCCTCGGCGGCCGGGTCGGTCAGGAGCTGCATCCCGTTCTGCACTCCCAGCGTCTGGAAGGGCTCGACCATGTTGCCGCCGTCGATCTGACCGGCCTCCATGGCGGGGAGCATGTCGGGCCAGCTCATCTCGACGAACTCCACCTGAGACGGGTCGGCGCCCTCCGCCTTCATCCACTCGACGGTGAGGAGCTGCCCCAGATTGCCCAGCGAGGTCACCGCGATGGTCGTGCCCTGCAGGTCGGCGGCCGTCTCGATCCCCGCGTCCGGGCGGACCAGGAGGGCGTTCCCGCCGTCCTCGACTGCGTCCGCCGCCACGGCGCCCTGGCTGACGATCTGCAGCGGCAGGCCCTTGCTGCGCGCGACGAGCACCGAGAGGGCGTTGCCGAAGCCGAGGTCGACCTCGCCGTTGACGACCAACGGGACGATGGAGGCCCCCGACGTGGCTGTGTCGACGGTGAGGTCGATGCCCTCTTCCTCGAAGAACCCCTGCTCGACCCCCATGTACACGGGGACCGTGTCGGCGATGCCGAGTATCGAGATCGCGACCGGCGTCAGCTCCTCCTGCTCGCTCGTCGCGCTCTCCGGCGCGTCGTCGCCGCAACCTGTCAGGAGCAGGACCGACGCCGAGACCGCGCTCAGGAACCGGGCTCGTCCACGCATGGGGCCACCTTCATGTCGTCGCTGACTTGACGGTGGGGAGCATCACCACGATCTGTTGGTAAGTCAAGTAGTACGTGCCACGTACTGTTTCGCCCGGCTACGCTGCTGGCGTGTCAGAGCCCGACGGGCGCCCGGTCGCCACGACCAGCCCAGACGAGATGAGCGCCTTCGGGTCGGCTCCCACACCGTGGTCGGCCGCGTCCGCGGGGAGCACGCTGTTCCTCTTGAGCAAGGTCGGGAGCCGCGCGACGAAGCTGTACAGCGAGGCACTGGAACCGCTGGGCCTCCGGCCGCGGCACGTGGCCGCGCTCCGCTTCCTCGAGAGCCGGGACGGCGCCTCGCAGAAAGACCTGGTCAGCGGCTTGTGGTCGGACTCGAGCTCCGTCGTCAGCCTGGTTGACGAGTTCGAGCGCCAGGGGCTGGCCGAGCGGCGGCGAAACCCACGGGACCGTCGCTCGTACGGCGTGCACATCACGGCGGAGGGACGCCGGGTGCTCCGGTCCACCGAGGCCCTGGCCGAGGAGGTCGAGAGCCGCGTCCTGGCGCGCCTCTCCGGCGCCCAGCGGGAGTCCCTGCTGCGGGTGCTCAGGTCGGTGATCGGCACCGATCCGGAGGTGTGACCGGCCCCCCGGATCCCCGTGCGGATCCGGGGATGTGCACGGAGGGGTGTGTCCGGGGTAGTCGCGGGCATGGCCCCGCCCCCGCCGCCGTCCCCGCCCTCGCCGTCCCGCGCCGACGACGTGACGCTCACCTTCGGCGGGCAACGCCACGACGTTGCTGCGGATCGGCGGCTTCACGCTGCTGACCGACCCGAGCTTCCTGCGCCGGGGGCAGCGCGCCTACCTCGGCAAGGGCCTGTGGACCAAGCGGCTCACCGACCCGGCGCTGCTGCCCACGCAGCTGCCGGCGCTGGACGCCGTCCTGCTGTCCCACCTGCACGGCGACCACTGGGACGACATCGCGCACCGGCACCTCGACCTGGCCACGCCCGTCATCACCACCCAGGAGGCGGCCCGCTGGCTGGCGCGGCGCGGCAGGGAGACCCTCGACCTGCGGCCCTGGCAGCGGCACGAGCTCACCCGGGACGGCGAGACGCTGCGGATCACCTCGGTGCCCGGCGTGCACGGGCCCGGGCCGCTGGCCAGGGTGCTGCCGCCGGTGATGGGCAGCGTGCTGGAGCTGCTGCGCGGCAGCGAGGTGAGCTGGCGCGGCTACATCAGCGGCGACACCCTCTACCGCCCGTTCCTCGGCGAGGTGCTCGAGCGCTGCGGCCCACTGGACGTGCTGATCCCGCACCTGGGCGGTACCAAGGCGCTCGGCATCACGGTGACGATGGACGGCCGGCAGGGCGCCGACCTCGTCGAGCTGCTCAAGCCCCCGGTCACGGTGCCGGTCCACTACGACGACTACGACCGGTTCGCCTCCCCGCTCGGTGACTTCGTCCGCGAGGTGGCACAGCGGCGGGCGCCCGGGGAGATCCGCGCGGTGACGCGCGGGGAGACGATCTCGCTGCGTCCGTAGCCCGTCAGCGGGACGGCGTCCCGGTCGCCCAGCCGGCGCGCACCGAGCGGTGGGCCCGCTCCGGGTCGTCCCCGGCCGCGACGAACAGCGCGGCGGCGACGGCGGGGGCGTGCCCCTCCAGCGACTCCGCGGGCAGGACCCCGGTGAGCACCAGCATCGTGAGCCCGTGCCCGGCCGCCCAGAGCCGCGTCGCGACGGCCTCGGGGTCGCTGTCCGCGGCGAAGCGGCCGCCCTCGCGGGCACGGGCCGCGCAGGCCACCAGCGCCGCGAAGGGCGCGGCCGCCGCCGCGGGGTCCTCCAGGTCGGCCGCGGTGTCGAACATGGCGCGGTAGAGGGCCGGCACGGCCAGGGCGTTGGCCACGTAGGCCGCGCCCAGCGCGGCCAGGTCCCGGACCGGGTCGTCGGTGGCGGGGACGGTCGCCAGCCGGGCGGTCAGCCGGGTGAAGCCCTCCTGCCGGACGGCGCTCCACAGCCCCGGCATCCCGCCGAAGTGCGTGTAGACGGCCATGGTCGACGCCCCGGCCCCCTCGACCAGCGCGCGCAGGGTCACCGGCTCGCGACGGGCGAGCATCTCCGCCGCCCGTTCCACGAGGGCGGCGCGCACGGCGGGGGAAGCGGTCCGGGGCACTTGACCATCGTGCCATAGCAAGGCTATACATAACACCGTCATGCAAAACGGAGGAGGAGACATGAGCGTCCAGCTGATCGACCCGGCGGCCCTGCCGGCCCCGCAGATGTACCGCCAGATGGCCGTGGCCTCGGGGAGCCGGACGGTGTACCTGTCCGGCCAGGTGGCGCGGACCGCGGCCGGCGAGCCCGTCGGTGCGGGGGACCTCGCCGCCCAGGTGGAGCAGGCCTACCGGAACGTCGCCGCGGCGCTGGCGGAGGTCGGTGCCACCTTCGACGACGTCGCCAAGCTGACCGTCTACGTCGTCGACTGGTCCCCGGAGAAGCTCGCCGACCTCGGCGCCGGGGTGACGCGGGCCGCGGAGGCGATCCAGGGCGACCCGGTCCGGCCGACCACCCTGCTGGGCGTCAGTGCCCTCGGCGAGCCGGACCTGCTGGTCGAGGTGGAGGCCGTCGCCGTGCTGGACTGACCGTCGTTCAGCCGCGCGCGAGGCGGGCCGCGCGCGCGGCGACGTCGGCCCGCAGCGCGTCGGCGTCCACCGTGGTGCAGACGCCGTCCCGCACCACCTGCCGGCCACCGACCCAGGTGTCGCGGACCAGCCGGGAGGCGCCCGACCAGACCAGGTGGGTCAGCAGGTCGGCCGGGTCGAGGACCGGCTCGAACAGCAGGTCGCCGGTGTGCACGTGCACCAGGTCGGCCCGGCGGCCGGCGGCGAGCTGCCCGAGGTCGGGCCGCCCGATCGCGTCGGCCGCGGCGCCGGTCGCCAGCCAGAAGGCCTCGGCGGCGGTCAGCGCGGTCGCCGAGCCGGTCGACAGGCGGGCCAGCTGCGCGGCCAGCCGGACGTCGGCGAGCAGGTCCAGCCCGTCGTTGGACGCCGGCCCGTCGGTGCCCAGCCCCACCCGGATGCCGCGCTCGAGCATCGCCGGCACCCGCGCGATCCCGCTGGCCAGCTTCGCGTTGCTCGCCGGGCAGTGCGCCACCGCGACGTCGTACTCACGCCACAGCTCGAGGTCGCCGTCGTCCAGGTGCACGCAGTGGGCCGCCAGCACCCGGCCGCCCAGCACGTCGTGGGCGGCCAGCAGCGCCGGCACCGACAGGCCGTGGGTGGCCAGCAGTCCGGCACCCTCGGTCGCCGTCTCGGCGACGTGCAGGTGCAGCAGCAGGCCGTGCTCCCGGCAGGCCGCGGCGGCGTCCCGGAGCACCGGCAGCGGGATCGTGTAGGCCGCGTGCGGCCCGATGCCGTACTCGACGGTGCCGTCGCCGGGGCCCGCGGCGGCGAGGGCGACCGCGTCGCGCAACTGGTCGGCCAGCGGCGGCAGCCCGGGCAGCGGCAGCAGCGGGCTGGGGATGACCGCCCGCGCGCCGGTCGCGCCCACCGCCGCGGCGATCCGCGTCGGGTGGAAGTACATCTCGACGCTGGTGGTGATGCCGCCGCGGAGCATCTCGGCCGACGCCGCGGTCATCGCCGCCTCGACGTCGTCGCCGGTCAGCCGCCCCTCCCGCGGCCAGATGACCTCCCGCAGCCAGTCCGCCAGGGGCAACCCCTCGGCCTGGCCGCGGAACAGCACCATCGGCGCGTGCGAGTGGGTGTTGACCATCCCCGGCACCAGCACGCCCGGGACGGCGACGAGCTCGGCGTCCCCGGCCGGCGGGGCGTCGGCGGCCGGGCCCACCCACGAGATGGCGCCGCCGTCGACGTCGACCACAGCGTCGGGCAGGACCGTGCCGGCCCGGTCCCCGACGACGACGGCCCGGGCGGTGAAGCGCTGGCGCATGGGCAGCGAAGCTACCCCCGCCGCTGCCCGGTCCCCCTCCGAGCGCGCCGTTACCGTGGAGCCCATGTGGTTCCTCGCCGCCGCGGCGTCCGACGAAGGCGGCATCACCGGCTTCCTGCTCGACATGGTGGAGAAGCTCGGGCCGGTGGGCGTGGGCCTGTCGATCCTGCTGGAGACGGTGATCCCGCCCATCCCCAGCGAGGCGGTGCTCGGCGCGGCCGGGGTGCTCATCAACGAGGGCCGGATGTCGGTCGTCCCGGTGGTCCTGTTCGCGACCCTGGGCTCGGTCCTCGGCGCGGTCTTCTTCTACTACGTCGGCCGGGCGCTGGGCCCGCGACGCTCGCACGCCTTCCTCGACCGGCTGCCCCTGGTGGAGACCGAGGACGTCGACCGCACGTTCGCCTGGTTCGAGCGGCACGGGCGCTCGGCGGTGTTCTTCGGCCGCATGGTGCCGATCGTCCGCAGCTTCATCTCGGTGCCGGCCGGCGTCGTCCGGATGCCGTTCGGTCAGTTCCTCCTGTTCACCACCGGCGGCAGCCTGATCTGGAACAGCCTCCTCATCGGCCTCGGGGTCGCGGCCGGGGACTTCGTGCGGGACAACCTCAAGTACCTCGACTACGCGGTGGTCGCCGCCGTCGTGCTCGGCATCGGCTGGCTGGTCTGGAAGCGGGCCAAGGACGTCCGCCGGCACCGCCGGCAGCGGGCGGCGGGCCCGGGGACCGGTCTCGGGTCCGGCGAGGACGGCGGACGCCCGTGACGGCGCCCGCGAGCCCGCCCGTGCGGCCCCACGTGGTCGCCTTCGACGTCAACGAGACCCTGCTCGACCTCGCCCCGGTGCGCGCGGCACTGGTCGAGCTCGGCCGGCCGGCCGACCTGCTGGCCACGGTCTTCGCCCGCACCCTGCTCACCGGCGTCGCGACGGCGACGGCCGGCACCTGGTGCCGCTTCCGCGACGCCTTCGACGCCGCCCTCGCCCAGCTGACCGACCTGCCCGCCGCGGACCGCGCGCGCGTGGCCGACGCCTTCCTGGAACTGGTGCCGCACCCCGACGTCGATCCGGCACTGCGCCGCCTCGCCGGGGCCGGCGTGCGGGTGGTGACGCTGACCCACGGCTCCCCGGGCGTGGCCGAGGCCGGGCTGCGGCGCGGCGGCGTGCAGGCGCTGGTCGAGCGGTCGCTGTCCAGTGAGGTGATCCGGGCCTGGAAGCCCGCCCGCGAGGTGTACCTGTGGGCGGCCGGTGCCTGCGGCGTCCGGCCGGAGCGGATGACGCTGGTCGCGGCCCACGCCTGGGACGTGCACGGAGCGCTGCGGGCCGGACTCGGCGGCGCCTGGTTCCCGCGCAGCGAGCGCCGTTACCCGGCGGTGTACGACCCGGCCGCCCTGGTCGCCGACGACCTCGCCGGCGCGGTCGACGCGCTGCTGGCCCTGCCGCCCTCGTGATCGACCCGGCCACCGTCATCGACCTGGCCACCCCGCTCGGCCCGGCGCGGGTCACCGCCACCGGGCCGGCGGACGGCGTCCGCGGCACGCTGGTGCTCGGGCACGGCGCGGGCGGCGGGATCGGCTCGGCCGACCTGGTCGGCGTCACCACGTCGGCCGCCGCGGCGGGCTGGCGGGTGCTCCGCGTCGAGCAGCCCTGGCGGGTGGCCGGGCAGCGGATCGCCCCGGCGCCGCCACGGCTGGACGAGGGCTGGCGCGCGGTCATGACCGGCCTGCGCGACGCGGGCTGCCTCGCCGGCCCGCTGGTCCTGGGCGGCCGCAGCGCCGGCGCCCGGGTGGCCTGCCGCTCGGCGGTCGAGCAGGGGGCGGCCGGTGTGCTCTGCCTGGCCTTCCCGCTGTACCCGCCGGGCCGCCCGGAGAAGAGCCGCGCCGTCGAGCTGACCGCGGTGCCCGTGGCGCTGGGGGTCGTGCAGGGCGAGCGGGACGCGTTCGGTCGCCCGGAGGAGGTCGCGGCGGCACTGTCGGGCCACCCGGGAGCGTCGGTCTACGCGGTGCCCGGCGACCACGCGCTGGGCCGGGACGTCGACGTCGTCGCCGCGGCGAGCCTGGACTGGCTGGTGGGTGTCGCCGGGTGACCGATCGGGTCACCCGGCGACACCGGGGCCCAGGTCAGCGGCGGCGCCGACGCCGGGTGAGGAACAGGATCACGACGAGCACCACGGCCGCGCCGGCCGCCGGCGTGGCGTAGCGGGCGAGCGCCGCACCGCCGGCGACCTCGAGCAGGTCGATCGGCTCCGCCTCCGCGACCGGCTTCGGCCGGGACACCGCCGGGGTGCCGGCCGCCGGGGTGCCCGCCGCCGGGGTCGCCGCCGGGGTGCTCGCCGCGGCCGACGGCTCGGACGCCACCGGGGCGAGGTCGGTGGCGGCGGGGGCGGTGCCGGCCGCCGCTGGTGTCGCGGCGGACGCGGCTGCCTTCTTGGCCGCCGTCGCGGTCTTGCGGGCCGTCGCGGCCGCGGCGTTGTCCCCGGGCAGCTGCTCGGCGGAGGCCGCGACCTCCTCGGCGGCGCCGGCGGCGGTGGCCGCCGCCTTCTGCACGGGGGTCTCCGGAGTCGTCGGCGCGAGGCCCTCGTCCCCGGCGCCGAGCTGCGAGGCGAGCTTGTCGGCGAACTGCCCGAGCAGCTTGTTGCCGACGTCGGTCATCACGCCGCGGCCGAACTGGGCGGGCCGGCCGGTGATGTTGAGGTCGGTGAGGACGTCGACGCGCGTGACGGACCCCTCCTCCTTCAGCTGGGCCGTGACGACCGCGGCGGCGGTGCCGTTGCCCCGCTGGTCCTTGGCGCGGGCGTCGATGACGGCCTTGTGGGCGGCCTCGTCCTTCTCGATGAACGACGCCTTCCCCGCGTAGGTGAGGTTGATCGGGCCCAGCTTCACCTTCACCTTGCCGGTGAAGTCGTCACCGGTGACCGAGTCGAGGCTGGCGCCGGGCATGCACGGGGCGATCCGTTCGACGTCCATGAGCACCCGCCACGCCTCGTCGATGGGCACGGGCACGGTGAACGAGTTCTCCAACTGCACGGTGGACCTCCTGGGAGTACGTGGCTCGGCCGGCCCGGCCCCTGGCGAGGCGGGCCGGCCGATGCGGACGAGCGGGTTCCGGGGGCGGGAGCCCCGTCCAGCGCACCGCCCCGAGCGTGCGAGGGGTGGGGAGGACGGGGTCCCTCAAGCTACAGCCCCGCCGCCGCCGTCACCGCCCGACGAGTCAGCACCTGGGCCAGGTGCTGGCGGTAGTCGGCCTGGGCGTTGAGGTCGCTGCTCGGGCTGGTGCCCTCGGCGGCCGAGCGGGCGGCGGCCGCGATCCCGTCCGGGGTCGCGGCCGCACCGGCCAGCGCCGCCTCGGCTGCCGAGGCCCGCAGCGGGGTCGGGCCCATGTTGGTCAGGCCGATCCGCGCCTCGGCGATGGCCCCGTTCTCGCGGCGCACCACCGCCGCGACGGCCACGATCGGCCACGCCTGCGCCACGCGGGTGAACTTCTCGTAGTGCATGCCCCACTGGCCGGCCAGCTTCGGGATGCGGACCTCGACCAGCAGCTCCCCCTCCCCGAGCGCGGTGGTGAGGTAGTCGACGAAGAAGTCCGCCGCGGGCACCGTGCGCCGTGCACCGCCGGGGCCGGCGACGACGAACTCCGCGTCGAGGGCCAGGGCCACGGCCGGCAGGTCCCCCGCCGGATCGGCGTGGGCGAGCGCACCGCCGAACGTGCCGCGCGCCCGCACCTGCCGGTCGGCCACCGTCTCGGTCGCCTCGGCGATGAGCGGGGCGTGCTGCGCGACCAACGGGTCGACCAGCACGTCGTGGTGCGTGGTCATCGCGCCGATGACGATGGCGTCGCCGTCGTCCCGGACGCCGCGCAGCTCGGTGACCCGGCCGAGGTCGACCACGGTCTCGGGAGCGGCCAGCCGCAGCCGCATGACCGGGATCAGGGACTGACCGCCGGCCATGATCTTGACGTCCTCGCCGCCGTCGGCGACCGCCTGCAGCGCCTCGTCGATCGTCGTCGGCCGGACGTAGGCGAACGGTGCGGGGATCATGGCCGGTCTCCTTCGTCGCCCGGGCGGATCATGGCTGTCTCTCCTTCGTCGATCCGGCGGATCACCGGTCTCCTCCCAGCGCGGACGCGTCGGTCGCGACCCCGGCGGTGGTCTCGGTCTGCGCCCCGCCGTAGGCGTTCGTGCCGGCGGTCGCCCGGTCCCCGCCGTCCCCGCCCTGGTGGATGGCGCGCCAGACCCGCTCGGGCGTGAGCGGCATCCGGATGTCGGACACCCCGAGGTGCCGGACGGCGTCCAGCGCGGCGTTCACCACGGCGGGCGTCGAGGCGATGCAGCCGGCCTCGCCGATGCCCTTCGCGCCGATCGGGTTGCCCGGCGCCGGGTGCACGGTGTGGCCGGTCTCGAAGTGCGGCAGGTCGGCCGCCGAGGGGACCAGGTAGTCGACGAAGGTGCCGGTGGTGAGGTTGCCGTCGGCGTCGTACACGGCCTCCTCGTACAGGGCCTGGGCGATGCCCTGGGCCAGGCCGCCGTGCACCTGCCCCTCGACGATCAGCGGGTTCACGATCGTCCCGACGTCGTCGACGCAGGCGTACTTGCGGATCTCGACCCTCCCGGTCTCGGTGTCCACCTCCATGGCGCAGACGTGCGTCCCGTGCGGGAAGGAGAAGTTCACCGGGTCGAAGGTGGCGTCCGCGTCGATCGAGGGCTCCACCCCCTCGGGGAAGTCGTGCGCCGCGAACGTGGCCAGCGCGATCTCCTGGATGGACTTGGTGGCACCCGGCGTGCCGCGCACCGCGAAGGACCCGTTGGCGAACTCGAGGTCGTCCTCACTGGCCTCGAGCAGGTGCGCGGCGACCTTCCTCGCCTTCGCCACGACCTTGGCGGCGGCGTTCACCACGGCGGCCCCGCCGACGACCAGCGAGCGGGAGCCGTAGGTGTCCAGGCCCCGCGGGGAGATCGAGGTGTCGCCGTGCAGCACCTCGACGTCCTCGAACGGCACGCCGAGCTCGTCGGCGACCAGCTGGCTCCACGCCGTCTCGTGCCCCTGGCCGTGCGCGGACGAGCCGGTCACCACCTCGACCTTGCCGGTGGGGAGCATCCGGATCGACGCGTGCTCCCAGCCGCCCGCGCCGTAGGAGAGCGAGCCGAGCACCCGTGAGGGCGCCAGGCCGCACATCTCGGTGAAGGTCGAGAAGCCGATGCCGAGCTGCACCGGGTCGTTCGACTCGCGGCGGCGGCGCTGCTCCTCGCGGAGCTCGTCGTAGCCGAGCAGCTGCAGCGCCTGCTGGGTGGCCCCCTCGTAGTCACCGCTGTCGTACTCGAGCCCGGCGGCCGTGGTGAACGGGAACTCCTCGGCCCCGATCCAGTTCTTGCGGCGCAGCTCGAGCGGGTCCATGTCCAGCTCGACGGCCAGCTCGTCCATGATCCGCTCAATCGCGAAGGTCGCCTCGGGCCGCCCCGCACCGCGGTAGGCGTCGGTCGGGGTCTTGTTCGTGAAGACGCCCCGGCACTCGAAGCGGTAGGCCGGGAACTTGTAGATGCCGACGTACATGAAGGCGCCGAGGATCGGGATGCCCGGGCTCACCAGACGCAGGTAGGCGCCCATGTCGGACAAGATGCGGCAGCGCAGGCCCTTGACGTTGCCCTCGCGGTCGGCGGCGATGTCGATGTACTGGATCTGGTCGCGGCCGTGGTGGGCGCTCATCAGCGACTCGCTGCGGGTCTCGGCCCACTTGACCGGCTTCCCGAGCCGCTTGGCGACCAGGAGGCTGATCACCTCCTCGGGCGTGACCTGGAGCTTCCCGCCGAACCCGCCACCGACGTCGGGGGCGATGACCCGCAGCTTGTGCTCGGGCGTCCCGGTGACCATCGCCAGCATCAGCCGCAGGATGTGCGGCACCTGGGTGGAGGACCACATCGTGTAGTTGTCGCCCTGGGGCTGGACGACGACGGCGCGCGGCTCCATGAACGCCGGGATCAGCCGCTGCTGCACGAACCGCCGGCTGACGACCACCTCGGCGTCGGCGAAGACCTGCTCGGTGTCCACGCCCGTGCCGGCCTCGCCTGCGTCGAACACGAAGGCGAAGCTCTCGTTGGACTCGACGTGGTCGTGGCAGAGGTCGGCCTCCTCGGCGACCGCGGCCTCCATGTCGAGGACGACGGGCAGCTGGTCGTAGTCGACGTCGACCAGTTCGACGGCGTCCATCGCGGCGGCCTTGCTGCGGGCGGCGATCACGGCGACGGCCTCACCGACGTGGTTGACCTCCTCGACGGCGATCGAGGGGTGTCCCGGGTTGACCATGTCCGGCGTGACCGGCCAGGCGCAGGGGATGGAGCCCTGCTCCTCGGCGAAGTCGCGGCCGGTGAACACGGCGATGACGCCGGGCGCCTGCTGGGCGGCGCTCACGTCGACGTTGGCGATCTTGGCATGTGCCACGGGACTGCGGACCACCGCGAGGTGGAGCATGCCCGGCAGGACCATGTTGTCGGTCCAGGTGGTCTTCCCGGTGATCAGCCGGGCGTCCTCCTTGCGCTTGCGCGACTGCCCGACCTCGCGCGCCGGCGCGGTGGTGGCGGGCTCCTCGACCATGGTCATGACTGCGCTCCTGCCACGTGCGGTGCGGCCGCGGTGTCGACGACGGCGAGCGAGACGTGACCGTTGCCCACGGTTCGGTCCTGCGTCCCGCTCATCTCCGCGGCGGCCTGCTGCACGGCCCGGACGATGTTCTGGTAGCCGGTGCAGCGGCAGAGGTTGCCCTCGATGCCCTCGCGGATCTCGGTCTCGCTGGGGCTGGGGTTCTCCGTGAGCAGGTCGATCGAGGCCATGATCATGCCGGGCGTGCAGAACCCGCACTGCAGGCCGTGGCTGTCGTGGAACGCCTTCTGCATCGGGTGCAGCGTGCCGTTCTGCGCGAGGCCCTCGATCGTGGTGACCTCGCTGCCGTCGGCCTGCACGGCGAGCACGGTGCAGGACTTCACGGCCACGCCGTCCAGGTGGACGGTGCAGGCGCCGCAGTTGCTGGTGTCGCAGCCGACGACGGTGCCCACCTTCCCCAGCTGCTCTCGCAGGTGGTGCACCAGCAGGGTCCGGGGTTCGACGTCGTCGGAGTAGCTCACCCCGTCGACCCGCACGTTGATCTGAGTCACTGGTCCTCCGCTCCTCTGCAGGGGTCGTGAGAGAGGGCGCCGGGCGCCACCGGATCGGAGTCTGGCAACCGGGGAGTGACTTAGGCCACGCTTACCTGCACAGGGGGCTCCGGGATCCCCGCGTCAGCGCCCTCCCGGCGCGCCCCGTTCCGCATCCGCGGAGTCCGGCCGCCCGGCCGGCGACGGGGATGCGTGCCGTGAGGAGGTTGCACGGCCGTTGCAGCCCACACCCGCGGAGACCCGGTGATCACCCCGTGACCTCGACGGAGTTAGGTGAGCCTTCCCTACTCCGAGGAGCGTCATGATGAGACCCGCTCTGCGCGGCGCCACCCTGCTCGCCGCCGCCGTCCTCGCCACCGGGTGCAGTTCCGCCCCGGCCGGCGACGACGCCGCCGACGCCCCGTCCGGTGCCTCGTCCGGCGCCTTCCCGGTGACCGTGCCGACGGCGTTCGGGGACGTCACCGTCGAGGAGGAACCCACGCGCGTGGTGGCCCTCGGCTGGTCCGACGCCGAGACGGCGCTCGCGCTGGGCGTGCAGCCGGTGGGCGCCAGCGACTGGCTGGGCTTCGGCGGCGAGGGCGTCGGCCCCTGGGCGGAGGGACGCTACGACGAGGCCCCGGAGATCATCGACACCCTCGAACCCAGTTTCGAGGCGATCGCCGCCCTGGAGCCCGACCTCATCCTCGACACCCGCTCGTCGGGCACGCAGGAGCGCTACGACGCCCTGGCCGCGATCGCCCCGACCATCGGGCAGCCCGAGGGCGTCGACCAGTACCAGACGACGTGGCAGCAGCAGCTGGAGCTGGTCGGCACGGCACTGGGTCGCGAGGAGGAGGCCGCACAGCTCCGGGCGGACGTCGAGCAGCAGGTGGCCGACGCCCGCGCGGCCAACCCGCGGTTCGAGGGCACCGAGGTCGCCGTCGGCGCCTACACGTCGGAGGGCTTCGGCGCCTACGTGCGCGGGGACTCCCGCGTGGACCTCATGGAGGCCCTGGGCTTCACCAACAAGCCGGCGATCGAGGAGCTGGCCGGGGAGAGCTTCTTCGTCCCGGTCTCCGACGAGGAGCTGCGGCTGCTCGACGCGCCGCTCACCGTCGTCTTCCCGATCTTCGTCGAGGCCTCCGAGATCACCGGCAACCCGCTGTGGCAGACGCTGCCCTCGGTCCAGCAGGGCCATGCCGTCGTCCTCGACGACCCGACGCTGGTCAGCGCCTTCTCCAGCGGCTCGACGCTGGGCATCGGCTACGCGCTGGACAACGCCGTCCCGCTGTTCGCCGGGGCGCTGTAGCCGGTCACCCCGCGCGGACCGGCGCCGGCACCAGCCGGGCGCGGCGCTCACGGCGGCGGAGGACGCCGGACGCCGTGAGCGCCAGCAGCCCGACGACGGCCAGCCCGGCGCCCACGACGGCGGGGGCGGTGTAGCCCAGGCCGGCGGCGATCACCACGCCGCCGAGCCAGGCGCCCAGCGCGTTGGCGGCGTTCAGTGCGGAGTGGTTGAGCGCAGCGCCGAGCATCTGCGCCTCGCCGGCGACCTCCATCAGCCGCAGCTGCAGGCAGATCACGAGGACCGATGCGGTCATCGCCAGCAGGAACATGGCGGCGAGGAGGGTGACCGCCCGGCCGGCGGCCACCGGCACCGCGGCCAGCAGCAGGCCCACCGCCACCATGGCGCCCACCAGGGAGCGGAACAGCGCGAGGTCGGCCAGCCGGCCGCCCAGCGCCGTCCCGGCGACCCCGCCGAGGCCGTAGGCCAGCAGCACCCACGGGACCGCGCCGCGGGACAGCCCGGTCACCTCCGTGGTGATCGGCGCGACGTAGCTGTAGACGGCGAACACGCCGCCGAAGCCGACGGTGGCCACGAGCAGGGTGAGCAGCACCTGGGGACGGCGCAGCGCGGTCAGCTCGGTCGCCACCGAGGCCTCCGCGCGGCCGGGGGACGACGGCACGAGGGCCAGCACCGCCAGCACGGTGGCCACCGCGAGCACACCCACCGCCCAGTAGGCCGCCCGCCAGCCCAGCTGCTGGCCCAGCCAGGTGGCCGCCGGCACCCCGACGACGTTGGCCGTCGCCAGCCCCAGCATCACCGAGCTGACCGCACGGCCACGCAACCGCGGCGCCACCAGCGAGGCGGCGACGAGCGACGCGACCCCGAAGTACGCGCCGTGCGGCAGGCCGCTGACGAACCGGGCGAGCAGCAGCGTCGACTGCCCGGGGGCGAGCGCGCTGCCCACGTTGCCCACCAGGAAGGCGGCCATCAGGCCGATCAGGAGGCCACGGCGGGGCAGCCGGCCGCCGAGCGCGGCGAGCACCGGCGCCCCGACCACGACGCCCAGGGCGTAGGCGGAGATGACGTGGCCCGCGGTCGGGATGTCCACGCCCACGCCGGCGGCGATGTCGGGGAGCACCCCCATCGTGACGAACTCGGTGGTGCCGAGGGCGAAGCCGCCCAGGGCCAGGGCGGCGACGGCTGCGACGACCCGCCGGGTGCTCGGGGCAGGGGCGTCGGTCGCTGCGGTCACGTGTGGATGGCAAGGCCGGTGGGCCCCGGTGACATTCCCGCGGGGTCAGTGGACGCGCAACGGGCCGCGAGGTGCCCGGCGCAGGCGGTGCAGGTGGGCGGTGACGGCCGGCCGGCGGGGTGAGCCCGGCGGCAGCCACTCCAGGCAGGTCTGCCAGACCGCGACGTCGTCCTGGGCCTCGGGCAACGTGCCGTAGCGCAGCAGCAGCTCCGGACGGCGGCTGGTCAGCACCGCCTGCCGCAGCAGCGCCGCGACCCGCTGGCGGGCGACCACCACGCCAGGGGCCAGCGACCGGGGCAGCACCGCACCCGGGTAGCGCTCCAGCGCCGGGCCGACCGCGCCGCGGCCCAGCAGCCGGCGCACCTGGTCCAGGTCGGTGTCCAGCGGGCCGAGCAGCCGGTAGGGGCGTGAGGCGACGAGGTGCGCACCGACCAGCCGGCGCAGGCGGGAGAGCTCCGCGCGCACGGTGACCGCGGCGGCGTCGCCGGCGTGGCACTCGGCGGCGAGCTCCTCGGCGGTGCGGCCGTGCCCGGTGACGGCCGCCTCGGCCAGCAGGAGCAGCAGCTCGGAGTGCCGCAGCGACAGCTCGACCGGGCCGGCCGGGAGCCGGAGGCGGGCGCGTTCACGGCCCAGCACGTCCAGCCGCGGCACCGGACGGGGGTTCGGCGGCACCGGCCGGCCCCCGGCGAGCTCCTCGCGGTGGAGCCAGCGCAGCTCGGACTCCACCGCGGCCACCGTCGCGCGCACGAGGGTGAGCACCTGCGGGCTGGCCACGTGGTCGCCGCCGGTGACGTCGATGGCACCCAGCAGCACGCCGGTGACCGGGTGGTGGACCGGCGCGGCCGAGCAGCTCCAGTTCTGCACCGGACGGCGGTAGTGCTCGCTCCCGTAGATCTGGACGGCGTGGTCCACCGCCAGCGCGGTGCCCGGGGCGTTGGTGCCAGCGACCTCCTCCGACCACCGCGCCCCCTCGACGAAGTTCACCCCCTCGGCGCGGCTGCGCAGCCGCCGGTCGCCCTCCACCCACAGCATCCGGCCGGCCGCGTCGGTGACCGCCACGATCATCTGGTCGGCCTCGGCGTCCTCGACCAGCAGCCGGCGGATCACCGGCAGCACCGGCGACAGCGGGTGGGCCGCGCGGTAGGTGAGCAGGTCGCCGTCGAGCAGGTCGACCGGCGGGGCACCGCCGTCGGGGTCGACGCCACTGCCCAGGCTGCGCCGCCAGGAGTCCCAGACCACCGTCCGCACCTGGTCGCGGGGTGGAGGGCCGCCCAGGGTGACCAGGGCCTCGTGGGCGGCGCGCAGGCGGCGGGTGAGCGCGGGGTCGGGCCGGCCGTCGGGCAGCGCGAGCCAGGCACGGGTCGTCACGGCGTCGTCCGCGGGCTCGGGCTCATCTCGCGCCCATCGTGGCTGCTCGCGAGCGTTTCCACCAGGCAGGCGCCGCCGGCGTCAGAGCCGCCGCGACCAGGTGGACAGCTGCCCGGCAGGCCGGAAGCCCAGCGCCTCGTTCACCGCCACCATCGGGCGGTCGGACTCGGAGTCGTAGGTGCTGACGCGGCGCACCGCCGGCAGGCTCGCGACGACCTCCCGCAGCACCGCGGCCTCGACCCGTGCGCCGAGACGGTGGCCCCGGTGCTCGCGCAGGACGAGGGTCCCGCCCTGCTGCGCCCGTTCCGGCTGCTCCAACGGCACCTGCAGGTCGGTGAACGCGACGAGCCGGCCGCCGAGGACGGCCCCGGCGGAGAGCACCGTCCGTCCGCGCGCGACGTGGGCGGCCTCGTACTCGCGGATCCGGTCGGCGTCCCAGTGCTCCTCCTCGACCGGCAGGTCCCCGTACGGGGCGTCGGTGGTCATGCGGCGCTCCAGCAGCGCACGGTCCTCGAGCAGCGGGTCCGGCGTCCAGTCGCGCCAGGTGACCGCCTCTTAACCCTGGCCGGCGGCTCGTGCCTGCTCCTCGAGCGCCGACAGCCGCGCCTCGTCGGGCGGCAGCGTCAGGTCGCGGCGGCTCTCCACCAGGTCGCAGGACCAGCCGTGGCGCAGCGCGAACCCGCGTCCGGCCGGCTCGTCCACCTCGCTGGTCGGCCGGGGCCGTCGGCCGCACCGAGCTGCCGGGGCGAGCAGCCGGCGCGCCAGGGCTCGGTGGTCGCTCGCCGGCCGCGGCGGGTCCTCCGGCCGGTCCGCGCGCTGCGTGGCGGCCCAGACCTCGCACCAGGCGGCGAACCGCTCGTCGTCCGGGCCGATCTCCAGCAGGTGCACCCGCCCGTTCCACCGATCGGCGCCACACCGGTCCCGGCCGGGTCAGGGGGTCCCGGGAGGCGGGCGCCGGCGGGCCGGCCCCATCGGTGGCGGGGCCGCGGGCAGCAGCGCGCGTGCGTCGCGGGCCCGCAGCGCGCCCCACCACAGCCCGGCGCCGTAGGCGAGGTCCTCCAGCCGGCGGGCGGCGGCGAACCGCGGCAGGCCGACCGAGCGGCGGTGCGGCCACCAGGCCAGGACGGCGTCGGCGGCGGCCACCGTGGCCAGCACGCGGCGGGCCCGCCGCGAGGCCAGCGCGGCGGCCAGCGCCAGGGGCCAGTGGTGCCGCGTGGCGCTGCGGGCGAGCGTGCGGCCGGCGGCGCCGCTCCCGCGCAGGACCAGGGCGGCGGCGAGCCCGACCGGCGGCCGCTCCCCGGGGCGGGCCAGCCGGCGGGCCAGCCTGGTGGCGGCGGCCGTCAGCACGCCGGCCGCCACGAGACCGCCCGCCCGGCGCCCGGTCAGCGCGAGCCCCCACGCCACCGCCGACCACGGGGACAGCACGACGGGCGCGACCGCCGCGCCGTGCCGGGCTGCCAGCAGGGCGGCGCCGGTGCCGTAGAACGCCCGCCGGCGCAGCCACTCGCCGGTGTCCGAGGGGTGGTCGTGGCCCACCGTGGCGGCCGGCTCGTAGCGCACCCGCCAGCCCGCCGCGGCCAGCCGCCAGACCAGGTCGACGTCCTCGGCGACCCGCATGGTCTCGTCGAAGCCGTCGCCCAGGGCCGACCGCCGGGCGAGGAGGGCGGCGCTGGGCACGTAGGAGACCGCCGTCCCGGCCTGGACCGGCGCCGGGTGGGGCCCCATGTCCAGGGCGCTGACCGCGGCCTCGTACCGCTCCACCCACCCACCGAGCGGCCTCCGTGCCCACGTGGGCCACCCCTGGAGGGGCCTTCGTGGCCACGAAGGCCCCTGCTCGAGGGCGGTGATGCGCGGGGCGACCAGCGCCAGGCGCGGGTCGGCCGCGTGGTGCACCAGCGCCGTGGCCCAGCCCGGGGTGGGCACGCAGTCGGAGTCGAGGAAGGCGACCAGGTCGGTGGTCGCCGTCCGCAGGCCCGCGTTGCGCGCCGCGGCCGGACCACGCGGGACGGCGTGCCGCAGCACCCGCGCGCCGTGCCGGGCGGCCGCCGCCGCGACCGCTCCGGCGTCGGCCGAACCGTCGTCGACGACCACGACCGCGGCGGTCGCGGTGCCGGGGTCGGCGCGGACGGCGGCGAGCAGCCGGTCGAGCTCCACGGCTCGGTCCTTGACCGGGACGACGACCGTGACCGGGGCCGCGGACCGACCGCCGGGGACGACGTCGGGGTGGGCCAGGCCCGTGTCGAGCAGCCGCGCGGCCAGGCCGGCGGAGGCGGCGTCCCGGACGACCAGCCGGTCGCCCTGGAGCAGGTCCCGGGCACGGGGCAGCAGCCGCACCAGCCGCAGCGGTGAGCCGCCGAGCAGCGCCGTCCCGCCGTCGCGGCGCCGCGTGCGGTGGTCCAGCCGGACGGAGAACCCGTCGGGCAGCCGGTCGGGCGGCGGCGCCGGGATCGACGGGGTCATGCCTCCGCGAGCACCCCGGCACCCGGCTCCCCGGCCAGCGGGACCAGCGGGACCGGGTGCGACCGGCCGACGTCGACGACCACCTGGTCCGGCCACCCCATGGCCACGACCCTAGGTCGCGCCCTGCTCAACCCCTCAGCCGCCCGGTCGGGTCGACGTCCCACCGCAGGACGGCGCCGGCCAGCCGCCCGGCCATGCCCTCCAGCAGCCGGGCCCCCTCCTCGGCGGTGGCGCCGGCCGGGTCGCCGAGGACGCCGGTCGGGCTGACCGCGCGCACCCCCTCGGCGCGCAGCCGGGGCAGCAGCTCCCCCACCGGCGTGGTCTCGCCCGCGACGGCACGACCGCTCCGCACGGACCCGGGTTCCACGTGCAACATCAACGACGTCTCGGTGCGCCCGGCGTGCGCGTCGGCGCCGGGGGTGGCGCAGGGGAACCAGGCGACGTCCCGGCCCTCGGCCCGCAGCCGGGGCGCCGCGTCGCGCAGGGCGTCGAGGTTCCCGCCGTGCCCGTTGACCAGCACCACCCGGCCGGCCCAGCGGCAGGCCGAGCGCCCGTACTCGACCAGCAGGCCGGTCAGCGCCTCGGTGCCGATCGAGATCGTGCCGGGGAAGTCCTCGTGCTCACCGCTGGCGCCGTAGGCGAGGGCCGGGGCCAGCAGGGCGCCGTCCAGACCGCCGGCGGCGGCGCCGGCGACGGTGCACGCGACGGTGGTGTCCGTCGTCAGCGGCAGGTGGTGCCCGTGCTGCTCGACCGCCCCGAGCGGCACCAGCAGCAGGGGCCGCTCGGGGAGGTCGGGCCAGGTCGCACCGCCCAGCGAGGTCACCGCGGGAGCGTAGGCACCCGCCCCCCGCGGGCTCGCGGCGGGACCCTGCCGGCGGGCGTCACTCGGTCGTGCGGAAGACCCGCGCCGCGAGGGTGACCAGGCCGAGGGTGATGACGGCGACGGTGAGCAGCTGGACGCCGACCGGCACGTGCCAGCCGAACCAGGTGAGCACGGGCACCAGGCGCGCCTCCTCGGCCTCGGTCAGCGAGAGGTGCTCGAGCACGAGGTACCGCATCGGCTGCACCACGTAGGTGAGGGGGTTCAGCCGGGTGAGCACGGCCAGCCAGTCCGGGAGCCCGGAGAGCGGGAACAGCGCCCCGGACAGGAACATCATGGGCATGATCAGCAGCTGGCTCACCGGCATCGCGGCCTGGATGGTCTTGATCCGGGTGGAGAGCAGCACGCCGATGCCGGTCAGCAGCAGCGCGCCGAGGAACAGGCAGCCGATGAGCTCCAGCAGCAGGAGCGGCGAGTAGGGGATGCCGACGGTGCCGGCCAGGGCGAGCAGGACCAGGCTCTGCCCGGTGGCGACGACGGCACCGCCCAGGCACTTGCCCCAGATGATCGAGCCCCGGGAGATGGGCGCCACCATCATCTCGCGCAGGAACCCGAACTCCCGGTCCCAGACCAGGGAGATGCCGGCGAACGCCGCGGTGAACAGCACCGAGGTGGCCAGGACACCGGGGAACAGGAAGGTCTGGAAGCTCGTCCCGCCCCCGGTGTCGACGATGCTGCCCAGGCCGGTGCCCATCACGAAGACGAACAGCAGCGGCTGCAGCAGCATGGTCACCATGCGGGCCTTGTCCTGCCGGAAGCGCAGCAGTTCGCGGCGCATGACCACCCAGGTGGCGCGCAGCTCGTGGCGGAGGTCGCTGCGGACCTCGGGGTCCAGCCCGGCGGAGGCGGCACCGGGAGCGGCGTCGGAGCGGGTCGTGACGTCGCGCGCGTCGACGGAGTCGGCCATGTCATCGCCTCCCGGCGAAGGGGGACGAGGGTGCCTGGGGCCCCTCGGAGTCGCGGATGGTGCGGCCGGTGTAGGTCAGGAAGACGTCGTCCAGGCTGGGCCGGGTCACGGTCACCGACCGGATGCCGACGCCGAGCTCGGTGAACAGCCGGGGGACGACCTGCGCGCCGTCGGCCACGGCGAGGGTCACCTGGCCCTCGTGCATGCCGGCCTCGATGCCCAGCCGCTCGCGGACCCGGGTGATGGCCAGCTCGTCGTCGTCGGTGCGCAGCGCGATGCGGTCGGTGCCGACTCTGGACTTGAGCGCCTCCGGCGTGTCCTCGACGACGATCTCACCGTGGTCCATGATCGCGATCCGGTCGCAGTGCTCGGCCTCGTCCATGTAGTGCGTGGTGACGAAGACGGTGATGCTGGTGTTCTCGCGCAGCCACTGCAGGTGGTCCCAGATCGCCGCCCGGGTCTGCGGGTCCAGCCCGATGGTCGGCTCGTCGAGGAAGAGCACCTGCGGGGCGTGCACCAGGCCGCGGGCGATCTCCAGCCGGCGCCGCATGCCGCCCGAGAAGCGCTGCACCTGGTCGCCCCGCCGGTCGGCCAGCGCCACCATCTCCAGCACCTCGCCGATGCGCCGGTCGGCGTCGGCCCGCGAGAGCCCGTAGAGCTCGGCGTGGAAGCGCAGGTTCTGTTCGGCGGTGAGTTGCAGGTCCAGCGTCTGCTGCTGGAAGACCAGCCCGATCCGGCGGCGCACCTGGTCCCGCTGGCGGACGACGTCGTAGCCGGCCACCCGGGCGGTGCCGGCGGTGGGGTTGCGGATCGTGCACAGCATCTCGATGGTGGTGGACTTCCCGGCGCCGTTGGGACCCAGGAAGCCGTAGGTCTGCCCGGCCTCGACCCGCAGGTCGATGCCGCGCACGGCGTCGACCGGGGTGCCACCGGACGGGTAGCGCTTGGTGAGCCCGACGACCTCGATCGCCGCCTCCCCCACAGTGTCAGACACGGCGGGCAGAGTTCTCTAACACCGTTAGAGTGTCAAGCGTGAATGCCGGACCCGAGGCGAACCGCGCCCCGGTCACGCAGGAGGCGGTCGTCGACGCCGCCCTGGCCCTGCTGGCCGAGGGCGGCCTCGACGCGGTCTCCTTCCGGCGGATCGCCAAGGAGGTCGGGGTCTCCGGGCCCACGCTCTACTGGCACGTCGACAACAAGCGCCAGCTCATGGACCTCATGGCCGAGGAGCTGTTCCGGCGGGCCGGCGTGCCCCGCACCGAGCCGGGCCCGGACGAGCCGTGGTGGGAGTGGCTGCGCGAGGACGCCCGGCGGATGTTCTCCGCCCTGGTCGCCACCCGCGACGCTCCCCAGGTGCTCGCCGGCAACCGGCCGGGGCGGGACAGCCTGGCGCGGATCGACCGGTCCCTGGCCGTCCTGGTCGACGCGGGCCTGTCCCCCGGTCAGGCCCAGCACGCCCTGTTCGCCATCGGCGCCTACGTGATCGGCAGCGCCACCGAGTGGCAGGCGGAGGCCGAGCGCAGCCGCTCGACGCCGGCCCCGGCCGCGGACGACGTCGCTGCCGACGAGCGCCGGGCCGAGGTGCTGGCCGGCCGGCCGGTCCTGCTCGCCGCCATCACCGAGGTGCTCGGGGAGCCGCACGAGACGACCTTCGAGTTCGGGCTGGACCTGCTCGTGCAGGGCCTGCGCGCCCGGTTCGCGCCGCAGGCCTGACGGGAGCGGGCCCCGACGTCAGAGGGCCAGGCCGAGCCGGTCGCCGTCCAGGGTCGCCGCCGACGCCCGGCGGGGGGCGAGGCAGTCCCCGACGCGGTGCACCGCGAGACCGGCGTCCCGCAGCTCGCCGGACAGGGCGTCGTCCGGCGCGGCGGGCAGCGCGACGACCACCCAGTCGGCCTCCCGCGTCTCCTCGGCGCCGGTGGGGTGGTGCAGCAGCCGCACGACCCGGCCCGAGATCCCCTGCACCAGCCGGTCCGGGCTCTCCCGGATGCCGAGCGCGGCGGCCCGGCGGCGCCAGGCCGGCCGGTCGAGGGTGAGGCCGAGGTCCTGGCCGACGACCATCGCGGCGGTGACGAGCTCCACCGCGCAGCCGCGGCCGGCGAGCAGCTCGGCGACCGACGGCGCCGCCGCCGAGCCGAGGTCGTCCACGACGAGGACGGCGCCCCGCGGGTCGGCACGACCGGCGAGCACGTCCCGGACGTCGACGACGCGGTCCGCCGTCCCGGCCCACGCGGGCCGCACCGGCCGGGCGCCGGTGGCCAGGACGACGACGTCCGGCCGGTGCGCCCGGACGGTCGCAGCGGTGGCGTGGACGCCGGTGCGGACCGTGACGCCGGCCCGGGCGCACTCGGCCGCGAGGTCGTCGACCAGCGGGCGCAACCCGTCCCGGCCGGGGGCGGCCGCGGCGAGCCGGATGGAGCCTCCGGTCTGCGCGGACGCCTCGAGCAGGGTGACCTCGTGCCCGCGCTGGGCCGCGGTCGCCGCCGTCCGCATCCCGGCGGGTCCACCCCCCACGACCAGCACCCGGCGCCGGCGGGACGGTGCGGGCAGCAGGGTCTCCCGGCCGGCGCGCGGGTTGGTCACGCAGCCCAGCGGCCGGTTCAGGCCCACTCGGCCGACGCACTCCTGGTTGCAGCCCAGGCAGGTGCGGATGTCGGCGGCCCGCCCGGTGCGCGCCTTGACCGCGAACCGGGGATCGGCGATCTGCCCGCGGACCACACCGACGAGGTCGCAGTCGCCGTCGGCGAGCGACCGCTCGGCCTGGGCCGGGGACAGGAACCGGCCGACGCCGATCACCGGGACGTCGACCGCGGCGCGGATCGCGGCCGACACGTACCGGGCGTAGCCGGGCGGCGTGGTCATCGGCGGGATGACCCGCTCGAGGGTCGCCGTCGCCACGCCCACCGTGGTGCTCACGTAGTCGACGAGGCCGCCCCTGGCCAGCAGGCGGGCGGTCGCCACCGCCTCGTCGAGCGTCGTCCCGCCGTCCACCCCCTCGTCCCCGGCCAGGCGGACACCGAGCGCCCGGCCGGGTCCCAGCGCCTCCCGGACGGCGGTGAGCACCTCGACGAGGAAACGGGCGCGATGCTCCGGCCGCCCGCCGTAGCCGTCGGTGCGGCGGTTGGTGGCGCGGGAGAGGAACTGCCGCACCAGCGAGGACTGGGAGCCCTGCACCTCCACGCCGTCGAAGCCGCCCGCGACGCACCGCGCGGCGACGTCGGCGTAGCCGGCGACCAGTCGGGCGATGCCGGCGGCGTCCAGCTCGCGGGGCACCTCCCGGAACAGCGGGTCGGGGACGGGGGACGGCGCGTCGACCGGGGTCCGGGTGTGCGTGCCGTCGGACTGGCCACCGTTGTGGTTGACCTGGGCGAGGACCACCGCGCCGGCGGCGTGCACGGCGTCGGTGATCGCCCGGTACCCGGGGACGACGGCCGGGTCGAAACCCCGGATCAGCTTCTCGTAGGGCCGGTCGCCGGGGTCGATCGAGGACTCCTCGACGACGACCAGGCCGGCGCCCCCGGCCGCCCGCGCGGCGTAGTAGGCGGCGTGCCGGGCGGTGGGCAGGCCGTCCTCGGCGTAGTTGGTGAGGTGCGCGGCGAACACCACCCGGTTGGGCAGCAGCACCGGGCCGAGCCGCAGCGGCGCGAACAGCCGGTCGTACCGGTCCACCGTGCCCTCCCTCGATGTCGTCCGTGCACCGCGCGCCCGGTGGACAGTAGGCGGCCCGCACACTGGAGGCCGTGCCTCCTCGACGCTGCCCGTGCGGCACCGGCCTGCCCTACGCCCAGTGCTGCGGCCGGCTGCACGACGGCAGCGCGGCCGCGGCGACGGCCGAACAGCTGATGCGCTCGCGGTACAGCGCCTTCGCCGTCGGTGACCCCGGGTACCTGCTGGCCACCTGGCACCCCTCGACCCGGCCGCCGTCGCTGGAGCTCGACGCCGCCGTCCGCTGGACCGGGCTGGACGTCCTCGCCACGTCCGGCGGCGGGCTGCTCGAGCGAGAGGGGACGGTGGAGTTCCGGGCCTCGTACGTCCACGACGGGGTGCCCGGTGACCAGCACGAGGTCAGCCGGTTCCTGCGCGTCGGCCGGGCCTGGCACTACCTCGACGCCGCCTGACCCGGCGCGCGGCGACATCCCCGTCCCCGGGTGTCGGCGGCCGGAGGACTGGGCACCGCCGGTACGACATCCGGTTGCGCACGACCAGACGAGAGGACGCCATGAGCACCGAGGACAGCCGCAAGGTCGCCGAGCTGATCAAGGGGGAGCGCTTCGGGTTCCTCACCACGACCACCCCGCTGGGCACGCTCACCAGCCGCCCCATGACGCTGCAGGAGGTGGAGTTCGACGGCGACCTGTGGTTCTTCGCCGAGCGCGACGCCGAGTGGGTGCGCCACATCCAGGTCTCCCCGCAGGTCAACGTGGGCATCGGATCGGGCGGCACCTGGGTGTCGCTGACCGGTCGGGCGCGGGTGGTCGAGGACGTCGCGAAGAAGAAGGAGCTGTGGAACAGCGGCGCCGAGGCGTGGCTGCCGCAGGGTCCGGAGGACCCGTCGGTCATCCTGGTCGAGGTCGACGGCGACACCGCGGAGTACTGGGACAGCCCCGGCGGCCGGCTGGCGACGGCGTTCAGCTTCGTCAAGGCCAAGGCCACGGGGCAGCGGATCGACGCCGGCGAGAACGAGGTCGTCGACCTCTAGGCCCGCCCGTCCCCGGCCTGGCCCCTGCGCCGGCCGGCCAGCACGGCATGCGCCGCGCGCCGGCCCTCGAGCACCGCCTCGAGCACGGTGCGCGGCGCGACGACGTCGCCGGCCGGCAGCGCGCCGGGCGGGACGTCGCCGGGCAGGCCGGGCCCGGCGTCGACCAGCACGGCGCAGGGGACCCGGACCTCCGCGCCGGTCCAGCGATCGGCCAGCACCGCGCCACCGCCGTCGACCGACCGCAGGACCCGCCCGGGCTCGCGCCGCACCCCGGCGCGCAGCAGCCGGGTGTTGGCCGGGGCGAGGTCACCGGCCAGCCGGACGCCGACGACCTCGTCGGGCGTCACGACGGTGACCGGCCGGCCGGACGCCGCCAGCAGCTCGGCCACGCCCACCCCCACCGGACCGCCCGCCGGGTCGTGCACGACCACCGGCCCCGGAGACAGCTCGGCGCCGGCCAGGACGTCGGCGGCCGACACCACGCAGGCGCCCGCCAGCGGTCGCGGGCGCCCGCCGGTGGCGACGACGTCGGCGTCGCGCGCGCCGTCGGCGCCGAACCGCACGCGCACGCCCAGCCGGGCGCACTCCCCCGCCAGCCACGCGGCGAGGTCGGTGAACCGTGCCCGACCCGGCAGCGCGGCGACCAGGTGCAGGGCGCCCCCGAGCCGGTCGGAGCGCTCCACCAGCGAGACCTCGACCCCCGCCGCGGCCAGCACGCGGGCGGCCTCCAGCCCGGCCGGCCCGCCCCCGGCGACGACGACCCCCCACCCGAGCCCGGAGTGGCCTCCGTGGCCACGAAGGCCGTTCCGGGGGTCGGGGTCCTCGGTCTCGTGCCCGCTGCCCGGGTCCGCGACGCAGCTGACCAGCGGGTTGCGCACGTCGCGCACCTGGCAGGCCTGGTTGCACAGCGTGCACGGGCGCACCGGGAGGCCGCTCCGGGCCTTCGTCACCAGATCGGCGTCGGCGATCTGCGCGCGGGTCATCTCGACGGCGTCGGCCACCCCGTCGTCGAGCGCCCGCTGCGCGTCGGGGACGTCGACCACCGAGCCCTGCAGCGCCACCGGCGTCCCGCCGGCCGCCGCGCGCACCGCCCGGGTGAGCCCGGTGTTGAAGCCCGGCGGGGTGTGCCCGTCGGGCCGGTAGGACGACGTCGCGAGCCCGCTGCCGCGGACGACGACCAGCAGGTCGACCAGGGGCGCCAGCTCCGCGGCGACCGCCACCGCGGCGGACGGTGTGATCCCCGCCCAGGGCGCCTCCTCGTCGCAGGACAGCCGCAGGGCCAGCACCCGCCCGGCACCCAGTTCCGCCCGGATGGCGGCCAGCACCCGGCGGAGCAGGAGCAGCCGGTCGGTGCCGTACGCGTCGGTGCGGGTGTTGGTCAGCCCGGAGGCGAACTGGCGGAGCAGCGAGCGGGCGCCGGCGTCGACCTCCACGCCGTCCACGCCGGCGGTCACCGCGGTCGTGGCGGCGGCCCGGAACCCGTCGACGAGCGCGTCGACCTCCGGCTGCCCCATCTCGGCCGGGACCTCGCGGGTGGCCACGTCCGGCACCGGGGAGGGCGCCCACAGCGCGGCCTGCGTGTACGCGGAGCTGCCCTGGCCGCCGGTGTGACCGAGGCCGGCCAGGACCAGCGCCCCGTGCGGGCGGCAGGCGGCGACGACGGCGGCCCAGCCGGGACCGCAGTCGGCGGCCAGCGGCGCCCGCTCGTAGGGCCAGTCCGAGGGGTGCACCGACGCCGTCTCGGTGACGACGATCCCGCACCCCCCGGCGGCCCGGCGGGCGTAGTAGGCCACGTGCCGCTCGGACAGGGCCCGGCGCCGGCCGAGGTTGGTCTCGTGCGGGCCGAACAGCACCCGGGAGGGCGCCGTCCGGCCCGCGAGGACCAGCGGGTCGAGGAGGCCCGTCAGCTCAGCTGCAGCCCGGCGAGCGGCGACTCGTCGCAGATCTTGGCCGGGGGGATGGTGGGGATCCCGAGCAGCGTCGGCTGCCCGCGCACCGGGCCCTTGTGCGAGTGGTCGATGTGGCTCTTCGGCGTGATCAGCTCGAGGTCGCGGGCGGCCAGCGCCGTCTCGCCGTAGCCCTGCACGCACTCGGGGTCGGGACCGTCGAGCGGGAGGCCGGTGAAGAACTTGGCCGCCATGCAACCGCCCCGGCAGGCGTCGAAGTGCGCGCACTTGGTGCACGCACCGCCGGTCTGCGGGTTGCGCAGGTCGGCGAACAGCTCGCTCTGCTGCCACACCCGCTGGAAGCCACCCTCGTCGCGGACGTTCCCGGCGAGGAAGTTCTCGTGGATGGCGAACGGGCAGGCGTAGACGTCACCGACCGGGTCGATCAGGCAGACCACCCGACCGGCGCCGCACAGGTTCAGCCCCGGCAGGGCCTCGCCGAACGCGGACAGGTGGAAGAACGAGTCACCGGTGAGCACGTTGTCGCCGTTGGCCAGCAGCCAGGAGTACAGGTCCTTCTGCTGCTGCTGGGTCGGGTGCAGCTGGTCCCAGACGTCCGCCCCGCGACCGGACGGCCGCAGTCGGGTGATCCGCAGCTGGGCGCCGTAGGAGTCGGTGAGCGCCTTGAACTCGTCGAGCTGGCCGGCGTTCTCCCGGGTGACGACGACGGAGACCTTGAAGTCCTTCATCCCGGCCTCGGCCAGGTTCTCCAGGGCCGTGATCGCGGTGGCGTACGAGCCGATGCCGCGGACCCGGTCGTTGACCTCCGCGGTCGCGCCGTCCAGGGAGATCTGCACGTCGACGTAGTCGGTGCGGGCCAGCTGCTGGGCCCGCTCGCGGTTGAGCTTCACGCCGTTGGTGGAGAACTTGACGCCGACGTCGTGGCCGATGGCGTAGTCGAGCAGGTGCCAGAAGTCCGGCCGCACGGTGGGCTCGCCGCCGCCGACGTTGACGTAGAAGACCTGCATCCGCTGCAGCTCGTCGATGACCGCCTCGGCCTCGGCGGTGGAGAGCTCCCGCGGGTCACGCCGTCCGGAGGAGGACAGGCAGTGCGCGCACGCCAGGTTGCAGGCGTAGGTGAGTTCCCACGTGAGGCAGATGGGGGCGTCGAGGCCGTACTCGAACTGGTCGATGAGCCGGCCGCCGGTCGGGCGTTCCGGAGCGGGGCTGCGGGAGGGGAGGACGGCGGTCATGGGGTCTCCGGCTGGTCGGCCTGCCTGCCGGGGCCCTCCGCGGGCTCGCGGGGGGTGGGCGGCAGGGAGGTCCTTGCTTCGATCATGGCGGAGCGGGCGAGGTCGGCCAGCGCCTTGACGTAGGCGGGCCGCTGGGCCTCGGGGACCCCGCAGGCGGTGAGGGTGGCCAGGGCACTGGGGTGCTCGGCCAGCGCCTCGACGACGGCGACCAGCGTCTTCGACTTCAGGAACGACAGCTTGCGGTTCCCGAAGTGGTAGACGAGCGCGCCGAACGGCTCGGGCCGCAGCGCCACCGACCGTGACCGGCGCCAGGGCAGCGACGGGTCGAAGGCGGGCGGAGCGCCCGACGGCGGTGCGGCGCCGGTGTCACCCATGGGCGTCACCGGCGCCGCGGCGGGGGCGTCGATCAGTACACCCCGCACATGCCGTCGATGGAGACCTCCTCGACGAGCGACTCCTCGACCAGGGTCTCCTCGGCGGCGGGCGCCTCGGCGACCTGCGTCTCTGTGGTGTCGGGCATGGGGCCTCCCTGTGATCGGGGTTACGGAGTGGGGAGGAGGTTAGTGACACCGAGTGCCACCGGCAAGACGGGGGGTCGGATGCGCTCCGACGGGTGGCCGTCCGCGCGGGCCCACCGGATCGGGGGGCCGGTGTCGCAAGATGTACCCGTGACCGAACTGCTGCCCGACGCGCGGGCCGACACCCGCGCGCGGATCGAGCAGGCCGCCCTCGAGCTGTTCGCCCGCAAGGGGTTCGAGCAGGTCACGACCGACGAGATCGCCGACGCCGCCGGGATCAGCCGGCGGACCTTCTTCCGCTACTTCGCCACCAAGGCCGACGCGGTGTGGGGCGACTTCAGCCTGCACGTCGAGCGGCTGGACCGGCTGCTGTCGGCCGCGCGGGCCGAGCAGCCGGTGCTCGCGTCGATCTGCGCGGCCTACGTCGAGGTCAACGACTACTCCGCCGGTGACCTCCCGATGCTGCGGCAGCGGATGGCGCTCATCCTGGGCGAGCCGGCGCTGCAGGCGCACTCGCAGGTGCGCTACGCCGACGTGGACCGGGTGGTCGCCGAGCACGTGGCGCGGCGGACCGGCGAGAGCCCCGGCGCGCTGCTGCCCCGGCTGGTGGCGACCAGCAGCCGGGCCGCGGCCACGACCGCCTTCGAGGTGTGGCTGGCCGACGGCACCACCACCCTGGCCGACGACCTGCACGCGGCGTTCGACCAGCTCGCCGCGGGGTTCCCCACCCTGCGCAGCGGGTGACCCCGGCACCACCGCCACCGACAGGCCACGGTCAGGCGCCGAGCCACGCCTCCAGACCGGCCAGCAGCCGGTCGACGTCGGAGTCGTCGCTGTAGGGCGCCAGCCCGACCCGCAGGCCGCCGGCGTCGCCCAGTCCGAGCCACCGGGACGCCTCGATGGCGTAGAACGAGCCGGCGGGGGCGTTGACCCCGCGGCCGGCGAGGAAGCGGTGGGCATCGGCGGCGTCCCGGCCGGCGAACGTCATCAGCAGCGTCGGCGTCCGCCGCCGGGCCCGCGACCACACGGTCACCCCGGGCAGCGCGCGGACGCCGTCCTCGATGCGGTCCCGCAGCCGGTCCTCGTGGGCCTCCAGCGCGGCCAGGCCCGCGACGAGGCGGGCGCGGCGGTCCCCCTCCGGGCCACCCAGCGCGGCGAGGAAGTCGACGGCCGCGGTGGTGCCCGCCAGCAGCTCGTAGGGCAGGGTGCCCAGCTCGAAGCGCTCGGGGACGGCGTCGGTGGAGGGCAGCAGCTTGTCCGGGTGCAGCGTCCCCAGCAGGTCCGGGGAGGCGATCAGGCAACCGCAGTGCGGGCCGAGGAACTTGTACGGCGAGCAGGCGAAGAAGTCCGCACCGAGCGCGGCGACCTCCACCGCGGCGTGCGCGGTGAGGTGGACGCCGTCGACGTGGGTCAGCGCCCCCGCCTCGTGGGCCAGCGCGGTGACCGCCGCGACGTCCGGACGGGTGCCGATGAGGTTCGACGCGCCGGTGACCGCGACCAGCCGGGTCCGCGGCGAGAGCACCTCCGCCACGGCCTCCGGGGGGAGTTCGCCGGTGGCGGGGTCGAAGGCCGCCCAGCGCACGGTGGCGCCCCGGGCCCGCGCGGCCTGCACCCACGGCCGGACGTTCGCGTCGTGGTCCAGCCGCGTCACCACGACCTCGTCGCCCGGTCCCCAGCCGGCCGAGAGCGCGCGGGACAGGTCGTAGGTCAGCGCGGTCATGCTCCGCCCGAAGACCACCCCGCCCGGATCACCGGCCACCAGGTCGGCGACCGCGCGGCGGGCACCCAGGACGAGGTCGTCGGTGTTGCGCTCGGCCTGCGTCACGTGGCCGCGGTTGGCCGTGGGCGCGGTCATGGCGGCGGCCACCGCGGCGGCGACCGGCTCGGGCACCTGGGAGCCGCCGGGACCGTCGAAGTGGGCGCTCCCGGCGCGCAGGGCGGGGAAGGCGGACCGGACGGCGTCGACGTCGTAGCTCATCGACGCCGAGCATGCCGGGTCAGCGAGCGGTCCCGCCTCCCGGGGGCGCCAGCGGCGCGCCCCCCGCTCGAGCCGGCGCGGGAGCGCCGGCAGCACGATCAGCACGGCCACGGAGAGCGCGGCGACCAGCCAGTACCCGGGGGGGAGCACCCACCAGGGGAGCGGGGCAACCCGGCGTTCAGCCCGCCGTGCCGGGGCGACGGGGGTGGCCCCCGGCCAGCCGGGTCACCCGTCAGGGACCGCCGCCGCTGCAGGGCACCGTCGACCGCCCCCGGACGCGTCAGGAGGCGGACCGGACGATCCGGTCCGGGCGGACGACGACCGCGCTCGCCCGGCCCCGTCGCAGCCAGCCGGTCAGCGCGCCGTCCACGTCCCACACCTCGATCTCCGCGCCGTCCTCCGGCCGCACCGCCAGCCGCCCGGGGGCGAGCAGCCGCAGCCGCGCCGTCCCCGGCCCGAGGACGTCGTCCACCACCATCGCCCGCCCCTCGACGACGACGGGGACCCGCGGCAGCAGCGTGCCGGCCAGTCGCCGTCCCGCCCGGCCGCGGCGCACCACCAGCGGTCCCCGCCGCAACGGCGGGGTCCGGCTGTCGACGGCGAAGGCGGCAAGGGCCGGCACCCGGCCGACGGCGGCGAGCACCCCGCGCCGCAGCACCGCGGCGCTCCGCCCGCCGCCGGTCATCAGCCGCCCGACCAGCAGCGCCAGCCGCACCATCGCCCGCGCGTGCGGCTCCCGTTCCGCGCGGTGGGTGTGCAGCAGCCGCTCGTGGGCGGCGCCGGAGAGCACCGCGGTCAGCTTCCACGCCAGCTGGTGGACGTCGCGGAGGCCCAGGCCGAGCCCCTGGCCGATGAACGGCGGGGTCAGGTGGGCCGCGTCGCCGGCGAGCAGCACCCGGCCCTCGTGCCAGCGGTCGGCGACCTGGGCCCGGTAGACGTACTCCGCCACCCGCACCACCTCGGCACCGGCCGCACCGTACGGGGCGAGCAGCGCGGGCAGCGGGGCCGTCGCGGCGGTCTCCCCGGGCAGGAGCCGGAACTCCCACCGGTACCGGTCCGCGGCCACGGGCATGAACGTCGCCGCCCGCCGCGGGTCGCAGACCTGGGAGACGCCGGGCCACGTGCCCAGCGCGGGTGCGCGGAGGTCGGCGACCAGCCAGCGGTCGGGGCGGCCCAGGTCGCGCATGCGGGCGCCGATCAACCGCCGGACGGTGCTGCCCGCGCCGTCGCACCCGAGCACCGCGGGGGTGCGCACCGTCGACCGCTTCCCCGAGGGCCGGTCGACGACGGTGAGCCCGACGGCGTCGTCCTGGGTGAGCCCGACGACCTCGGTGCCGGTCCGGAGCGTGATGAGCGGGTGGCGGCCGACAGCGTCGAGCAGCACCTGCTCGAGGTCGGGCTGGTGGAACATCGACCCCTGCGGCCAGCCGTGGGTCCCTCCGGCGGGGTCGCGGCGGAACTCGGCGAGGGTCCGCAGCCGGCCGTCGAGCAGCCGCAGCCCGCGCATCGGCCGGCTCACCGCGAGGAACTCCTCGGCGACCCCGGCATCGGCCAGCACCCGCAGCACCTCGTCGTCCAGGTGCACGGCGCGGGGGCCCGCGTAGGGCTCCGGTTGCCGCTCCAGGACCAGCACCTCGAGCCCGCGCCGGGCCAGCAGCAGCGCCGCGGTCAGCCCGACCGGCCCCGCGCCGACGACCACGACCGGACCGGCTGCCACACCGACCACTCTCCCAGCGGGTCGGAGGTCCGTGGCACGAACGTTGCAAGCGGCTTCCATGACTGTGACCGGCGCCATAACGTGCGGGGACGACCATGCGCTCGTGCATGTCCCGACGAGCCCTCGACGACGAGGGCGAGCAGGAGGTCCACCGTGCCCGTGAACACCCGCGGAGCGATTCTGCGTTCCGCCCCTGGGAAGTGGGAGGTCGTCGACCTCGTCGCCGACGACCCCCAGCCCGGCGAGCTCCAGGTCAAGCTGGCGGCCTCCGGGCTGTGCCACTCCGACGACCACGTGGCCACCGGTGACATGCCGGTCGGCAAGTACCCCTTCCTCGGGGGCCACGAGGGTGCCGGCGTCGTGACCGCGGTCGGCCCCGGCACGAAGGGCTTCTCGGAGGGCGACCACGTCGTCTTCTCCTTCCTGCCCGGCTGCGGCCGCTGTCGCTACTGCGCGAACGGCCAGCAGTACATCTGCGACTCGGGCGCCAACCTGCTCGTGGGCTCCCGCTGGGACGACGCGGAGAGCTTCCGCATCCAGACCTCCGACGGCGCGTCGGTCGGCCAGATGTGCGGCCTGGGCACCTTCGCCGAGGTGACGACGGTCGACGTCCGCTCGACGGTGAAGATCCCCGACGACATCCCGCTCGAGGTCGCCTGCCTCGTCGGCTGCGGCGTCGGGACCGGCTGGGGTACCGCCGTGCAGGCCGGTGAGGTGCGGGCCGGCGACACGGTGATCGTCATGGGCATCGGCGGCATCGGCATCAACGCCGTCCAGGGCGCCGCGCACGCGGGCGCCAGCCACGTCATCGCCGTCGACCCGGTCGCGTTCAAGCGCGAGAAGGCGCAGGAGTTCGGCGCCACGCACTCCTTCGCCAGCATCGAGGAGGCCGCCGAGTTCGGCCGCAGCGTCACCAACGGCCAGGGCGCGGACAAGGCGCTGGTCACCGTCGGGGTGCTGAAGGGCGAGCACGTGGCCCAGGCGTTCGAGGCGATCGGCAAGGGCGGCCGGGTCGTCATCACGGGGCTCGGCGACCTCACCGACGTGGGCATCCCGATCAACCCCAGCATGCTGGCGCTGTTCACCAAGGAGATCCGCGGCGCCCTGTTCGGCGACCAGAACCCCAGCTCGGACATGCTGAAGATGCTGCGGCTCTACCAGGAGGGGAAGCTCAAGCTCGACGAGCTGATCACCAACCGGTACGAGCTGGACGACATCAACCAGGGCTACGAGGACCTGCACGCCGGCAAGAACCTCCGCGGCGTCATCGTCTACGACTGATAGAGGACCCCGTCCTCCTCACCCCTCGCACGCTCGGGGTGAGCCTCTGGACGGGGCCACGGCCACGGGCGTCCGGGGCGTTCCCTTCGGGGGGCGCCCCGGTCGCGCGTCCCCACCACATCGAGGAGCACAACCCGTGAGCACCACCACCGCCCAGCGGCTCGACGTGACCGGCATGGTCCACGTGGCCCGCGCGCGGGTCGTCGCCCGCATCCGAGAGGCGGAGGTCGTCGCCGCGGCGCTGTCCGCCGGCCGCAACGTGCTGCTGGAGGGCCCACCCGGCACGGGGAAGACGACGCTGCTGCGCTCCCTGGCCGACGGCGCCGGCGTCCCGCTGGTCCTCGTCGAGGGCAACGCCGAGCTCACCCCCACCCGGCTGGTCGGCCACCACGACGCCTCGCGGGTGCTCACCGAGGACTACCGCCCGGAGAACTTCGTGCCCGGCCCGCTCACCCGGGCGATGACCGACGGCGCGATCCTCTACGTCGAGGAGTTCAACCGGGTGCCGGAGGAGACGATGAACGTCCTCCTCGGCGTCCTGTCCGAGCGCGAGATGCACGTCCCCCGCTTCGGCCGGGTGACCGCCCGGCCCACGTTCCGGCTGGTGGCGGCCATGAACCCGTTCGACGCGGTCGGGACCGCCCGGGTCACCCCGGCGCTCTACGACCGCTCCTGCCGGGTCGCCATGGGCTACCAGGACGAGCCGGCGGAGCTGGCCGTCGTCGCGGCGGCGACCGGCGGGCCCGAGGGACTGGTGGCGCAGGCGGTGCGCGCCGTGCGGATCACCCGCGACCACGCCGAGCTGCGGATCGGCTCCTCGGTGCGCGGTGCCATCGACAGCGTGCTGATCGCGCTGGAGCTGGCCACCGTGCGGGGGCAGGCGATCTCCCCCGCCCACCCCGTCGAGGACACCACCGGCCTGGACGCCGCCCTGGCCGCGCTGACCGGCAAGGTGACCCTCGCCGACGGCGCGGCCCGGCCGGTGGAGGACGTCGTCGGCGACATCTGGCGCCGGGCGGGTGAGGAGCTGGGAAAAGCCTGACGCCCGACGACCCGGGCGACCCCGCTGATCCCCCACCCCCCCCCCCGCCACCACCGCCACCCCCACCGGCCGGTGCCGGGGGCCTGCAGGACCCGCCCGGCCGCCGGCCGCCGCAGCCGGCGCCGGTCGAGGACGGCGACGACGTGGAGCAGGTGCTCAAGCAGCACGCCGCCCGCAAGGCCGGCCGGGACGAGCTCTCCCGGGCGCACCCGGACTTCCAGCAGGTCTCCCCACAGCTCGGGCAGCTCGACGAGGAGGCGATGACCGACCTGGCCGCCCGCGACCCGGAGGCCGCCGCCCGGCTGCTCACCGCCCTGGGGCGGGCCTTCGATCCGCAGCTGCGCGCCGCCGCCCGGGCCCTGGCCTGCCGGCTGCCGGTGGCCACCCCGCGCGCCGGCGTCCCTGACCGCCCCGGCACCCGGCGGGTGGTCACCCGGCGCGACGACACCGGCAGCGACCTCGACCTCGACGCCACGCTGGCGGCCCGCGGCGCCGAACCGCACTGGCGGGCCGAGCACCTGCACACGCGGGGATGGCGGTCGACCGGGCGGGCCTGCGTGCTGCTGGTCGACGCCTCCGGGTCGGTGGCCGGCGACGAGCTGGCGGTCGCCGTCCTGACCGCCTCGGCGCTGGCCCAGCGGATGCGGCCGGGCGACGAGTTCGCCGTCGTCGCGTTCTGGTCGCAGGCGGTGGTGCTGCGGGCACTCTCGGCCGACCCGCGGGCCGACGTCGTCATCGACCGGCTGTTCGACCTGCAGGGCGGTGGCACCACGGACCTGGACCTCGCGCTGCGCACCGCGGCCACCCAGCTGGGGCGCTCGCGCGCGGCTGCCCGCGACGTGCTGCTGCTGTCGGACGGCATGCCCACCGACAGCCCCGACCCCCTGCCCGCCGCCGCCGCGCTGGCGCGGGCCGGCGCGCACCTGCACGTGCTGTCGCTGTCGGCGGATCCGGAGTCGGTGGCCAACTGCGCCGCCCTGGCCGCCGCGGGTGACGGCCGGGTGGCGCCGCTGCTCAGGCCGACGCAGGCCCCGGGGGCCGTGCGCGCGCTGCTGGGCTGACGGCGTGACCGGCGCGGGTGGGGTCGAGGAGGACCGGTGAGGTGAGGACGGCGGGGCCGAGCCGCAGGACGCCGTCCGACAGGGCGGCGCACCGCACGCCGCCCCGGCCGCGCATCCCGCGGTGCGCGCCGGGCGCGAGGGCGACGTCCATCCACGCACAGGGGTTGGCCGGCCGGCCGCCTCCGAGCCGCACCACTCCCGCCCCGCAGTCCAGCGAGAACTCCAGCCCGCGCAGCGCCTCCACCTCCGCACCGCGGAGGACGACGGTGCGCCGGGCCAGGAGCGGGTCGAACGGCGGCGTCCCCAGCTCGGCGGCCAGGGCGTCGAGTGCCTCGGCGGCGAGCACGGTGAGCTGGGCGTCGCGGTGCGCCGGGCGCCCGGCGTACCGGTCGCCGGCCACACCGTGGCCGGCCCGCACCTCGATCCACTCCCGCCGGTCGCCGTCCTGGGCGGGTACGGGCCCGGTGGGGCGGCCGTCGTACCGGTGCACAGGGGAGGCGAGCAGCCCGACCACCTCGACCTCGTACCTGTGGAGGGCCCCGTCCTCCGCACCCCTCGCACGCTCGGGGTGGGACGCGGGCGGGCGCCTAGTCGTCGAGCAGCCCGTAGGCCCGGGCCTCCACCGTGTCGAGCAGCGTCCCGGCCCGCATGTCCGCGGCGACGTCGTCCGCCGACCGCCCGCAGGCCTCGGCCAGCCGCTCCTGCAGGCGGGCCAGGCCGCGGGCGTGCTCGGCGGCCCGGGCGTCGGGCTCCTGGCCGGGCAGGAGCCGTGGAGCCCGCGGCTCGCACAGCCGGAAGGTCGCGTGCGCCCCTGCCTGCCGCCGGTCGGCGACCGCCAGGACGGCGATCGCCGGGCCGGTGAGCGCGCCCAGCGACGTGGCGTGCACCGGTGCGCCGACCAGGTCGAGGGCGTCGACCAGGGTCAGGGCGCCGTCGAGGTCCGCACCCGCGCCCGAGAGGCGGAGCCGGACCGGTTCGTCCCCGGTGGCGTCCAGCAACGCCAGCTCGGCCACGGCCCGGTTCACCGCGTCGGCGTCCAGGTCGCCGGAGAGCGTGACGACCCGCTGGTCGAGCAGTCGCTCGGCGAGCCAGTCCCCACCCCCCACCACGAAGGACGCCGTCGCCGACGCGCTGCCGGGAGGGGCGGTCCGGGGCCCCGGCTGCCAGGGCGTGCGCGGCCACTCCGGCGTCCCCGGGGGGAACGGCGGATCGGGCACGGGCGGCGTGGGGGGCCAGGTGGCTCGGGTCATGACGGCTCCTCGGACGGTCGGACCTGCCAGTCGACGGTGCGGCCCAGGGCGGCCGCGTAGCGCTCCAGCGTGGACAGCCGGGCGTCGAGGTCGCCGCTCTCCAGCCGGGCGACGGCGGACTGCGACGTCCCCATCCGCGCGGCGACCTCCGTCTGGCTCAGGTCGCTCTGCCGGCGCACCTGCACCAGCTCCTCGATCAGTCCGCGGCGCTGGTCGGCCAGGGCCTCGAGACCCGGGAACCGGCTGCGGCGCGGCGACGGCGGCATACCGGAAACGATATCGCAGATCAGCGATACCGGGGAGCCGAGCGCCCCTCTGCGAGCCCGCCGCCCGTGCCGGGGCAGGGGTCCTCTCAGCGGTCGGCGGTCTTGTGGATCGGCCCCTCGATGCCGGTCAGCCGCTCCCCGGAGCCGCCCCAGCGCCCGGCGATGATCTCCGCGGCGATCGACACCGCCGTCTCCTCCGGGGTGCGGGCGCCGAGGTCCAGCCCGATCGGTGAGGACAGCCGGGCCAGCTCCTCCTTGGCCAGGCCCGCCTCCTCCAGCCGGGCCAGCCGCTCCTCGTGCGTGCGCCGGGAGCCCATCGCTCCGACGTAGGCCACCGGGATGCGCAGCGCGACCTCCAGCAGCGGGACGTCGAACTTGGGGTCGTGGGTGAGGACGCACAGCACGGTGCGCTCGTCGATCCGGCCCGCGTCCACCTCGGCCTGCAGGTACCGGTGCGGCCACTCGACGACGACCTCGTGGGCGTCGGGGAACCGTTTCGGGGTGGCGAAGACCGGGCGGGCGTCGCAGACGGTGACCCGGTAACCGAGGAACGCCCCCACGCGGGCGACGGCGGCGGCGAAGTCGATGGCGCCGAAGACGACCATCCGCGCCGCCGGGGCGAAGGAGTTCACGAACAGGGACAGGTCGTCGCCGCGCCGCTCACCGTCGTGCCCGACGTGCAGCATCCCGGTGCGGCCGGCCGCCAGCATGCCGCGCGCGTCGGCGGCGACGGCGTCGTCCAGCCGCTGCAGGCCCAGCGTGCCGGAGCTGCGGTCGGGCCAGATGACCAGGCGTCGGCCCACCCGGTCGTCCGGGCCGGCGACGCAGGTGACGACGGCGACCGGCTCGTGCGCCGCGACCGACTCGGCGATCTCGCCGAGCTCGGGGAACGACTCGCGGGAGACCCGCTCGACGAACACGTCCAGGATGCCGCCGCAGGTCAGCCCGACGGCGAACGCGTCGTCGTCGCTGACCCCGTACCGCTCCAGGGTCGGGACGCCGCTCTCGACGACGTCCTTGGCCTCCTCGTACACCGCGCCCTCGACGCATCCGCCGGAGACGCTGCCGACCGCGGTGCCGTCCGGGCCGACCAGCATGGACGCGCCGGCCGGGCGCGGCGCCGAGCGCCAGGTGGCGACCACCGTCCCCACGCCGACGGTCTCGCCCGCCTGCCACCAGCCGACCAGGTCCTCGAGCACGTCACGCATCGCCGCTCCTCCCCACACCGGAGTGGATCCGTCCGGGTGCTCCCGGCTGATCCACCCCGCTCAACACCTCACGCACCGGAGATCACTCCCGCGAGTTCCTCGAACGCGGCCATGCTGTGCCCGGCGACGAAGGCGTCGACCGACGGCAGCGCGGCCTGCATGCCGCCGGTGAGCGGCTCGTAGCCCTCGCGGCCCTTGTGCGGGTTGACCCACACCACCGCGTGCGCCAGCCGGTGCAGGCGGGCCATCTGCTCGGCGAGCACCTCGGTGCCACCGCGCTCCCAGCCGTCGCTGCAGACCACGACCACCGCACCGCGCGCCATGCCCCGCTGGCCCCAGCGGTCCAGGAAGGCCTTGAGCACCTCGCCCAGCCGGGTGCCGCCCGACCAATCCGGGATCGCCCCGCCGCTGGCGGCCAGCGCCTTGTCCGGGTCGCGCAGCCGCAACTCGCGGGTGACCCGGGTCAGCCGCGTGCCGACGGTGAACACCTCGGTGGCGTACGGGTGGGCGCGCACCGCGGCGTGCGCGAAGCGCAGCAGCGCGTCGGAGTAGGGGCTCATCGAGCCCGAGACGTCGACCAGCAGCACCACCCGGCGCGGGCGGGGCCGGGCCCGGCGGTGCAGCAGCCGGGTGACCTCCCCGCCGTCGTGCAGGGCGTTGCGCACGGTGCGGGAGGCGTGCACGGCACCGTGCGCACTGGGCCTCCGGCGCCGGGACGGGCGCATGGGCGCGGTGGGCACCAGCAGCGCGAACAGCCGGCGCAGGTGGTCGCGCTCGGCCAGGGACATCTCGGCGACGTCGCGGTGGCGGAGCACCTCGTCGGCGCTGGCGATCCCGGCGACGTCGGGCGGCTGGTCGGCGTCCTCGGTCGTGCCCGCGCCGGCCTCCAGCGCAGCCGAGGTGGCCAGCTGCCGGTCGGGCTGCGCGGCCGGGCGCGCCGCCCGGGGGGCCTCGCCGCCGAAGTACGCGGCGAAGGCGGCGTCGTAGCGCTCCAGGTCGTCCGGTCCGGCGCAGAGGGTGAGCCGGCCGGCCCAGTAGACGGCGGTGGCGTCGAGGACGTCGAGCGCCCCGACGGCGGCCAGCATCGCCTCGACCCGGTCGGGCGAGGCGGTCACCCCGGCGTGCCGCAGGGTGCGCGCGAAGCCCAGCACCGTGTCGACGACGTCGCGCCGCACGGTGCTGACGTCAGTTGCCACCGAAGAGCGCCCCACGGGCCAGCGCGTGCACGCGGTCGGTGTCCTCGCGGTACTTGAGGACCGCCCCGAGCGTCCGGGCCGCCACGTCGGGGTCGAGGTCGCGGGCGCCGAGGGTGTGCAGGGCGGTCGCCCAGTCCATCGCCTCGGCCACTCCGGGGGGCTTGAGCAGGTCGAGCGTGCGCAGCTTCGCCGTCGCCCGGGCCACCTCGCGCGCCAGCTGCTCGGTCACCTCGGGCAGCCGCCGGCGCAGGATGGCCACCTCGCGGTCGAAGTCCGGGTGCTCCAGCCAGTGGTACAGGCAGCGCCGCTTGAGGGCGTCGTGCACCTCGCGGGTGCGGTTGGAGGTGAGGATGACCAGCGGCGGCGTGACGGCGCGGATGGTGCCGAGCTCGGGGATCGAGATGGTGAAGTCGCTGAGCACCTCGAGCAGGAACGCCTCGAACTCGTCGTCGGCCCGGTCGACCTCGTCGACCAGCAGCACGCTCGGGGAGTCCTCGAGGGCCTGCAGGAGGGGGCGGGCCAGCAGGAACCGGCGGTCGTAGAGGGAGGCCTCGAGGGTCTCCGTGTCGGCGGTGGCGTGCGCGGCCTCGGCGGCCCGCAGGTGCAGCAGCTGACGGCCGAAGTCCCAGTCGTAGAGCGCCTGGCTGGCCTCCAGGCCCTCGTAGCACTGCAGCCGGTACAACGGCCGCCCGGTGACCTCGGCCAGCGCCTGCGCGAGCGCGGTCTTGCCGACGCCGGCCTCGCCTTCCAGGAACAGCGGGCGGTGCATCGCCAGGGCGAGGTAGGCGGCGGTGGCCAGGCCCTCGTCCGGGAGGTAGCCGGTCCCCTGCAGAGCGGCCGCCAGCTCGTCGGGGCCGGCGAACCCGCCGTCCGGGGTGGCAACCGCCTGCACCGTCGTCTCGCTCACGTCGCCGAGCATCCCACCAGCGCGCCGGCGCCCGCCGGGCGGAGCAGGCCCGGACGGCAGATGGCCGGCCGGGAGGAACTCCTCGGCCGGCCACCGCCGTCTGTGCCCGCCCCGTCGGGGCGGGGGATCACACGCGCCGGTCGGTGCCCCGGCCGGTGGTGCCCTGGTCGCCGTCGACCTCGATCTGCTCCTTGCGGACCTCGTCGGTGACCGTCTGCTGCTCGGTCACGGTCTGCGTGTCCAGGCGGACGCGCTCGACCGGGACGGCTTCCTTCTCCACGACCGGGCGCTCGGCGTGGAGGGTCACCTCGTGCTCCTCCTCGGAGATCGCGGGACCGTCGAGGGCGTTGCCGATGTTGGCGTCGGTGATCGGCTCGCGCTCGACCCGGACCTCCTCGCGGGAGACCGGCACGGTCTCGCTCACGTTCTCGGTGACGACGTACTTGCGCAGCCGCGCGCGGCCGACCTCCTCGGAGCGGGTCCCGACGGTGAGCCGCTCCTCCGAGCGGGTCATCGCGTTGTCCGTCGTGGGGCCCGAGGTGTCCCGGCCCACGGTGCCGGGGGCGTCGACGTCGTGCCGGCCGGCGGTCCCGGTGGTCATGCCGGTGGTCGCCATCCCGGTGGTGGACTCGGTGCCGCTCGCCAGCCCGGTGGTGGACTCGGTGCCGGTGCGTCCGGTCGTGGTGTCGGTCTGGCCCGAGCCGACCTGCATGTCGTAGTACCGGTAGAGCTCCTGCTCCTCCTGCGGCGACAGGTGCCCGTCGGTGTCGACCTTGGGAGCGTCCTTCACCGCCGCCTTGCTGACGGGTACGCGCAGGCCGTCGTCGGTGAGGTCGGCGTCGCGGATCGGGACGAAGGACTCCTTGGTGCCGAACAGGCCCGTGCGCACGGTCACCCACTCCGGCTGGCCGGTCTCGTCGTCCAGGTAGACCTCCGAGGCGGAGCCGATCTTCTCGCCGCTCTGGTCGTACACGTCCTTGCCGATCACACGGCTGATGGTGTCGGTGCCGATCATCGTCGTTGTCGCTCCCATCTGAGCACTGGTGGAACGGTCAGGTCCGTGGGTGACCGCTCTCCGACGGTGAAAACGGATCATCGCGATCCGACACGCCCGAACGACCGCCCGCCGGCTGGCGGGATCGGCCGTCGGCGCCGGTTCCGCAACCCATCGGGGCTGGTCAGGGGCGAGTCCGGGGCGTACGACCTTGGTCGTATGCCGCCTCGGCGGCCGGTGACTCTGCGTCAGCCTGTTGCGTCCGGGCGTGTCGCCCGGCGCCGGGCACCGGCGCGTCGTCGCACCGACGGGCGGGCGTCCCGCCCATCCTGGAGGACGTGCCTCCGCGTTCGCCCTATGACGACCTCGTCCACCCACGCACCCAGAAGAGGCCGACCCCGGAGGTCGAGGCCCTGAGGGACGTCGTCGTCGAGGACCCCAGCAGCGGGTTCGTCGGCGCCGTGGTGCGCTGCGAGAAGGACGTCGTCCACCTCGAGGACCGCTTCGGCCGCGTCCGGGCCTATCCGCTCGGCCCCGGCTTCTGGGTCGACGGCCGCCCGGTCCGCCTGGTGCGGCCCCGGCAGAACGCGCCGTCCGGTCCGCAGCGCAGCGCCTCGGGGTCGACCTACGTCGTCGGCGCGCGAGCCCGGGTGGCCCGCGAGGGCCGCATCTACGTCGAGGGCAAGCACGACGCCGAGCTGGTCGAGAAGGTCTGGGGCCACGACCTGCGCATCGAGGGCGTCGTCGTCGAGCCGCTGCACGGCGTCGACGACCTGCCCGGGATCGTCCGGGACTTCCGGCCGTCGTCCGGACGGCGGCTGGGCGTGCTCGTCGACCACCTGGTCACCGGCTCCAAGGAGACCCGGATCGCCGCTCGGGTGACCGGTGCGCACGCGCTCGTCGTCGGGCACCCGTTCATCGACATCTGGCAGGCGGTCAAGCCCTCCGTCGTCGGCATCCAGGCCTGGCCGACCGTGCCGAAGGGCGAGGACTGGAAGACCGGCGTCTGTCGCCGGCTGGGCTGGGAGGACGACTCCGGATACGTCTGGGCCCAGCGGATCCTCGCCCGGGTGCGGACGTGGACCGACCTGGAACCGGCGCTGATCGGACGCGTCGAGGAGCTCATCGACTTCGTCACGACGGACTGATCGGCGCCGGCTCTTGCGCCGGCCGGCGTCGGGCGTCATTGTCTCAATCGCTTGAGTCAATCGGACACCGACGGGACGCCGCCATGAGCCTGCTCGTCTCCCTGATCGCACTGGTGCTGCTCGCCGCAGCAGCCGTCGCCGTGGGCCTGGGCCGCCGCCCACCGCCCAGCCCGGAGGCCACGGTCACCGCCGCCCGCCGGCACGCCGGGCTGGGGTCGGCCGCCGCCGTCGGCTGCGGCCTGGCCGCCGCGCTCGCGGTGGGCACGACCCGGCTGGGCGACCCCTCGGCCGGCAGCCTCGGTGTCACCGCGCTGCTGGTGCCCATCGCCTTCGGGGTCGTGCACACCCTGGTCCTGGGCGCAGCGGAGCTGACCTGGCCGCGGCCGGAGGGGCCGGTGCGGCGGGCCCGCCTGGTCCGCCGCGGACTGCTCGACGCGGCACCGCGCTGGCTGCTGCGCCTGGCGGTCGGGGCGACCGGCCTCGTCGTCCTCACGGTGGGCGTCGGCGCGGGGCTGGCCGATCCGGACGGGCGCAGCTACACGGTGGCCGCCGGGCCGATCGAGGCCACGGCGAGCCCCTTCCCCGGCCTCCTCTACGGCCGCCCTGCCGTGCTGGGGCTGCTGGTGCTCGCGGCGGCCGTCGTGGCCGCCCTGTGGGTGGTCGCCAACCGGCCCGCGGTGGCCACCGAGGACGCGCGGGCCGAGTCGGCCCTGCGGCGCGCGTCGGTGCACCGCGTGCTGCGCGGTGCGACGGCGACCGCCCTGGTCGTGGCCGGCGGCCTCCTCGCCGTCGGCGGCAACGCGGCGTGGAGCGTCGCGTCGACCACGGGGTCCGGGACCACCGCGGCCGGCGGCGTGGTGGCGGCGGTCGCCGGCGGGACGGCGCTCCTGGCCGGGCTGCTGCTCACCGCCGTCCGGGCACCGGCCGTGCCGGTCGACGCGCCGGCCGTCCCCGCGGGGTGACCACCGTGCCCCTGGACATCGCCGTCGACGTCAAGGCGCCGACGCCGCCGTACGAGCAGATCCGGGCCCAGGTCGCGGCCTACGTGGCCGACGGCTCGCTCCGGGCGGGCGACCGGCTGCCGACCATGCGAGCCCTCGCCGCCGACCTGGGCGTGGCCACCGGCACGGTGGGCCGCGCCTACGCCGAGCTCGAGGCCGCCGGTCTGGTCACCAGCCGGCGGCGCACCGGGACGGTGGTGGCCGACGGCCCGGCGCGGCCCACGGTGTCCGACGACGGGGTCCGGCGGGCCGCGGCGGCCCTCGTCGAGCAGGCGCGCGCGGCGGGCCTGGACGGGGACACGGTCCTGGCCCTGGTCCGCGCGGCCTGGACCAGGCCCGTCCGCCGGCCGGAGCCCGCCGACGGCGCCAGGCCGGTCACGGCAGGCGGGGGACCATCGGCAGCCGGGACCGCACGAACAGGCCGGTGAGCACCACCGCCAGCAGGGGGACACCGACCGCCACGGTGCCCAGCACCAGCCACGGGATGTCGACGACCGGCGCGCCGGTGCCCCGGGTCAGCGGATGGGCCACCGCGATGCCCGGCACGAGACCGACGAGCAGGCCCAGACCGGCCCCGACGCCGGCGACGACCGCGGCCGACGCCATCGCCACCACCCGCCGGGTCCGCGGTGCCGCACCGAGCGCGGCGAGCGTGGCGAAGTCGGGGCGGGCGTCGGTGAGCGCTGCGCCGCCGGACCGCCGCCACCTGCGCGGCCGACAGCTCGGCCAGGTCGCGGCCCTCCACGAGGACCTGCCCGGTGGTCGGTGCGTCCAGCCCGCCGGCGATCTGCAGCAGCGTGGACTCGCCCGACCCCGAGGGGCCCATCACCGCGACCAGCTCCCCGGCGGTGACGGCCAGGTCCACCTGCGCCAGGCTCCGTCGCCCGATCCGCTGGGCGGGGGTGCCGGCGGACTGGCCGGCACCCCGCCCGCGGGTACGTCAGCCGGGGATGTAGTTGAACGTGTCGGGGTCGGGGCCGGTGCGCTGCGCCCGGTCCAGGCCGGTCAGCGTGGCCATGTCGCCGGTGTCGAGCTCGAAGTCGAACAGGGCGAAGTTCTCCTGCATGCGCTCCCGGGACGAGGACTTCGGGAAGACGACGTCGCCACGCTGGACGTGCCAGCGGAGGACCACCTGCGCCGGCGTGCGACCGAGCCGCTCGCCGATCGCGGCGATGGCGGGGTCGTCGAGGACCTTCCCCTGCGCGATCGGGGACCACGCCTCGGTGACGATCTCGTGGTCGGCGTCGAAGGCCCGGAGCTCGTCCTGGGCGAGGTAGGGGTGCACCTCGATCTGGTTCACCGCCGGCCGCACCTCCGTCTCGGCGAACAGCCGGCGCAGGTGGTGGGCCTGGAAGTTGGAGACCCCGATCGCCTTGACCCGGCCACCGGCGTAGATCTCCTCCAGCGCCTTCCAGGTCTCGACGTAGTCCACGTCGATGCCCGGCAGCGGCCAGTGGATGAGGAACAGGTCCAGGTACTCGAAGCCGAGGTCGGCCAGGCTCTGGTCGAACGCCCGGAGGGCGTCGTCCCGGCGGTGGAAGCCGTTGTTGAGCTTGCTGGTGACGAACACCTCGGAGCGGTCGATGCCCGAGCGCGCCACGGCCTCGCCGACGCCCTTCTCGTTGCCGTACATCTCGGCGGTGTCGATGTGCCGGTAGCCGACCTCGAGCGCGGTGCTCACCGCGTCGGCGGTGTCCTGCGGCGGGACCTGGTAGACGCCGAAGCCGAGCTGGGGGATCTCGACGCCGTTGTTGAGCGTGATCGTGGGCACGGATGCCACGGGTGCTCCTCTCGATGCGGATGGGCGCCGTGCGCGATCAGGTTGCGCACGGCCTGCCGCCTCGACGGCTACCCGGCCGTCCGGTGCTCAACCCGATCGGTTCCGGCCTGCGGACGTGGCACCGCCGGACGGCGCAGCAACGGCGCCCCGGCGAGCGCGACCACCGCGGCCAGCGCCGCCGCCGCGGCCGGGACGGCGAACGCCGCCTCGGCCCCCCAGGCGTCCACGGCCGCGCCGGCCAGCGCCGAGCCCGCCGTGACGCCGAGGGTGAGGCCCGTGATCGTCCAGGCCAGCGACTCGGTCAGCACGCCGGGCCCGACGCGCGACTCCACCAGCGACGTCCCGGAGACCAGCACCGGGGCGATGGTGAGCCCGGCCAGGAAGCCGCACACGACGAGCACCGGCAGGGAGCCCACGCTCCACAGCAGCTGGGCGGCGAGGCCGAAGGCGACCGCCGTCCCGACGAACCGGCTGGCGAGGCTCCCGGGCAGCCGGGCGAGGCCGTAGGCCAGCCCGGCGACGAGGCTGCCAAAGGCGAAGACCGCCAGCGCGAGCCCGGACAGCGCCGGCACACCCTCGGCCTCGGCGAAGCCGACCACGACGACGTCGATGGCCCCGAACACGGTGCCCACCGCCAGGTAGGTCACCAGGACCACCAGCAGGGTGGGCGTGAGGACCGACGCCCGACGGACCCGGGCGTGGCGGTCCACCGGGTGCGGGGGAGGCTCGGTGGCCCGCTGCCCGGCCAGCCACAACCCGCCGACCACCCCGAAGGCGACCCCGGCGAGGAAGCCGACGGGCGGGGCGATCAGCGTCGCCAGCAGGGTCACCAGGGGCGGACCCAGGACGAAGACCACCTCGTCGGCCACCGCCTCGAAGGCGAAGGCCGTCTGCCGGCCGGCCGGGTCGAGCACGGCCGACCACCGCGCCCGGACCAGCGAGCCGATGTTCGGGCCGGTGGCACCGGCCGCCGCGGCCAGCAGGAACCAGCTCCACCGCGGGCCGCCGGCCACCACGGAGGCCACGAAGGCGACGCCGGCGAGCCCGAAGGCGGCCATGGCGAGGCGCAGCACCACGCCCTGGCCGCGCCGGTCCATGGCGCGCGCCCACTGGGGCCCGGCCACCCCGTAGCTCAGCGCGAGGGTGCCGGAGACGGCGCCGGCCAGGCCGTAGCTGCCGGTCTCCCCCTCCACGAGCAGCACGGCGCCGAGGCCGAGCATGGGGGCCGGGAGCCGGCCCACCCAGCCGGCCAGGGAGAAGGAGACGGAGCCCGGCACGGTGAACAGGCGGGCGTACGGGCTGAAGACGGTGCGGGGCGACACGGGACTCTCGCGCTTCCTGGCCACAGGCGAGTGCGGGGATCCCCGCCGGTCTCTCGGGTGGCTCCCCGACCGTAGCAACGCGACACCGGAGCGCGCCGCCGCATTCCGCACCCGGCCACGAGCGCGTGTCGCTATCCCGAGATCCATGAACCTTCATGCACTCTGTGTGAGCGCCCGCACACGCGGTGCACACTACGTGAAGGAGCCCCGTGCCCACGCCCACCTCGCACCGCTCCGGCGGCCTGCGCCTCCTGCTGGCCCTCCTCCTGGCCCTCGCCGTCCTGCTCGTCCCCGGCATCGCGTCCGCCAAGGGCGGCGACGACGTCGGCGCCTCGGACGACGGTGGGGGTGGCGCCGGCGGGGGCGCGGTCTCGGCCGGCGACTTCGCGGTGACCGTCAACGGCCGCGTGACCGATCCCGCGTCCGGCCGGGAGGCCCGCCTCCGCGACGTCACGCCCACCGCTCCCATCGCCGTCCGCGGGCGGCACGTGACCTTCACGATCGACCCGGCCACCATGGGCGTCTACGACTACACGCTGACCGGCGCGGCCGATCCGCAGCGGATGGTCACCACCCCGACCGTCGTGTTCGCCTCGAAGGTGCCCCAGCTGACCGCCGCCCAGCTGGGCCGCGTCCGGATCAGCGAGCTGCGGCTGCGCGACGGCGTCCTCGTCGCCGAGTTCGCCACCGCCGGCGGCAAGTTCAAGGTGCAGGCCAAGGACGCCCCGCAGGGAGGCATCTTCCAGATGGAGCAGGAGTTCGGCGGCGCGGTCGAGTACGTGCACACCCTCGCCCCGGGCGTCTTCTACTTCGTCAACGAGTTCACCGGGAAGGTGAACTTCGGCAACGGCGTCAGCGGCGACGCGACCCACCAGATGCTGCTGGGCAAGGACAGCCCGCAGGTCGCCACGAAGCTGTACCAGGACGGGACGACCACCCGCTGGTCGGTCGCCTCCGGTGGCCGGATGGGCGGCGTGCTCGGCGAGGACGCGATCGAGCTGTCCGCCGGCGCCACCAACTGCACCAGCGACTGCCAGGCACGCAACCAGATCCGCGGCTCGGTCCCGGTGCCGCCGGAGCCGGTGTCGCCGACCCCGATCGGCTGACGCAGCACTCCCCCGACGGGGGCGGCCGGGTCTCCGGTCGCCCCCGTCGCACGTCCGGGGGCGGCGCGACGTCGCCTCCCGCCACTACATTCGAGACGTGACCTCGACGAGCCCGCTGCCCGAGCCCTGGGTGCGCCCGGCCGACGACGCCCCCGGCACGGGCGGCCTGGTGGACCGACACGGCCGGGTGGCCACCGACCTGCGGGTGTCGCTGACCGACCGCTGCAACCTGCGCTGCACGTACTGCATGCCCCCCGAGGGGCTGGACTGGCTGCCCAAGGTCGAGGTGCTGACCGACGAGGAGATCGCCCGTCTGGTGCGCATCGGGGTCGAGGAGCTCGGCATCCGCGAGGTCCGCTTCACCGGAGGTGAGCCGTTGCTGCGGCCCGGCCTGGTGGGCATCGTGCAGGCGGCGACGGCGCTGCGGCCACGCCCCGAGGTCAGCCTGACCACCAACGCCATCGGTCTCGCCCGGGTCGCCCCCGCGCTGGCCGAGGCCGGCCTGGACCGGATCAACGTCAGCCTCGACACGATCGACCGCGCCCGGTTCAAGCAGCTCACCCACCGGGACCGGCTCGACGACGTCCTGGCCGGTCTGGCGGCCGCCCAGCGCGCCGGGCTGACGCCGGTCAAGGTGAACGCCGTCCTCCTGCACGGCATCAACGACGTCGACGCCGTCCCGCTGCTCGACTTCTGCCTCGAGCACGACTACCAGCTCCGGTTCATCGAGCAGATGCCGCTCGACGCCCACCACGCCTGGACCCGCGGCCGGATGGTGACGGCGGAGGACATCCTCGAGCGGCTGTCGGCGGCGCACACGCTCACCCCCGACACCGAGGAGCGCGGCTCCGCACCGGCCGAGCGCTGGCTGGTGGACGGCGGCCCCGCGACCGTCGGCGTCATCGCGTCGGTGACCCGGTCGTTCTGCGGCACCTGCGACCGCACCCGGCTCACCGCCGACGGGCAGATCCGCAACTGCCTGTTCGCCCGCGAGGAGTCCGACCTGCGGACGGCGATGCGCGAGGGCGCCACCGACGCCGAACTCGCCGACCGCTGGCGGATCGCCACGCTGGCCAAGCTGCCCGGCCACGGCATCGACGACCCGAGCTTCCTGCAGCCCACCCGGCCGATGTCGGCCATCGGCGGCTGAGCACCATGAGCGCGACGCCGGTCACGGTGCGCTACTTCGCCGGGGCCCGCGCGGCCGCGGGGGTCGACACCGAGACCCGCGCGGCGGGCACGCTCGACGAGCTCGTCGGCCAGCTCGTCGACGCGCACGGCGAGCGCCTCGCGCGGGTGCTCACCGCCTGCTCGTTCCTCGTCGACGGAACGCAGACACGCAACCGGGCGTTGGTGCTGGAACCCGGGGCGGTCGTCGACGTGCTGCCCCCGTTCGCCGGAGGTTGATCGTCCCCCCGTGAGCTCGTTGCCTCACAGTTGTCCGCACCCTGACCCCTCCTCCGCCCGATGATCGAGTGGTTGCTCGTCCTCGTCGGGGTCCTGCTCATCGTCGCCTGCGCCGGTTTCGTCGCCTTCGAGTTCTCCCTGGTCACCGTCGACCGCGCCACGGTGGAGCGGGAGGCCGAGTCCGGTGAGCGCGGGGCCGACGGCGTCCTGGCCGCGATGCGGACGCTGTCCACCCAGCTCTCCGGCGCCCAGCTCGGCATCACCGTCACCAACCTGGCCATCGGCTTCGTCGCCGAGCCCTCGATCGCCGCCCTGCTCCAGGGGCCACTGGCCTCGCTGGGCCTGTCCGGGGCGGCCGCCCGGTCGGTCTCGATCACCCTCGCCCTGGTCCTCGCCACCGTCTTGACCATGGTGTTCGGGGAGCTGGTGCCGAAGAACCTGGCCATCTCCGCGCCGCTGGCCGTGGCCAAGCGGGTGTCGGGCTTCCAGCGCGGTTTCACCCGGGCGACGTCGCTGGTCATCCGGCTCCTCAACGGCTGGGCCAACGCGATCCTGCGCCGCGTGTTCGGCGTCGAACCGCAGGAGGAGCTGGCCTCGGCCCGGTCCCCCGAGGAGCTGACGTCCCTGGTGCGCCGCTCGGGCACGGTGGGCACGCTGCCGGCCGGCACCGCCGCGCTGCTCGAGCGCGGGCTGGCCTTCGGGGAACTGCGGGCCAGCGACGTGGCCACGCCGCGCATCCGCATGACGACCGTGCCGGTGGACGCGCCCGTGGCCGCCGTCCTCACCGCCGCCCGCGAGTCCGGTCACTCCCGGTTCCCCGTGGTGGCCGGCTCGGGCGCCGACGACGTGGTCGGGATGGTCCACGTGAAACACGCCCTCGCCGTCGAACGGGACCAGCGGTCCACCGTCTCCGTCGAGCAGGTGATGATCGCGGCGCTGTTCGTCCCGACGTCCCGCCAGCTCGACGACCTCCTGGTCGACCTGCGGCGCGGCGGGCTGCAGATGGCGGTCGTCGTCGACGAGTACGGCGGGACCGACGGCGTCGTCACGGTCGAGGACCTCGTCGAGGAGCTGGTCGGCGCGGTCTCCGACGAGCACGACGAGCAGATCGAGCAGGAGGTCGTCGGCCGCGGCGACGGCACCTGGTCGGTCTCGGGCCTGCTGCGCCCCGACGAGGTCAGCGCGGTGACCGGGCTGACCGTCCCCTCCGACCGGCACTACGAGACGATCGGCGGCCTGGTGCTGCACCACCTCGGCCGCATCCCCGAGCCCGGCGACCGGGTGACCGCCCTGCGCCAGCTGCCACCGGAACTGGCCGGCGAGGCCGAGGGGCACCCGGGCGGCGTGTGGGTCGAGGTGGAGAGCCTCGACGGCACCCGCGTCGACCGGGCCCGGATCGGGGCGATCCCGGCCGGCGACGGGTCCGACGACGGGGAGCCCTCGTGAGCGACTGGGTGGGCGTCGTCGTCGCCGTCGTCCTGCTGCTGGCCAACGCCTTCTTCGTGGGCGCGGAGTTCGCGCTGATCTCCGCGCGCCGGTCCTCCATCGAGCCGCTGGCCGAGGCCGGGTCACGCCGGGCCCGCACCACGCTGGCCGCGATGGAGCGGGTGTCGCTGATGATGGCCGGCGCCCAGCTGGGCATCACCGTGTGCTCGCTGGGCCTCGGGGCCATCGGCGAGCCCGCCGTCGCGCACCTGCTGGAGCCGGTGTTCGACGCCGTCCAGGTGCCCGAGGGGCTCGTGCACCCCATCTCGTTCGTCATCGCGCTCACGCTCGTCGTGGCGCTGCACGTGGTGATCGGCGAGATGGTGCCGAAGAACCTGGCGCTGGCCGGTCCCGATCGCGCCGCGCTGATGCTGGCTCCCCCGCTCTCCGCGGTGGTCACCGTGCTCAAGCCGGTGATCCTCGCCCTCAACGCCCTGGCCAACGGGGTGCTGCGGCTGCTGCGGGTGGAGCCCAAGGACGAGGTCACCAGCTCCTTCACCCGCGACGAGGTGGCCGGACTGCTCGACCAGTCCCGCGCCGGCGGTCTGCTCGACAAGCGGGAGCACGACCTGCTGACCGGCGCGCTGATGCTCGAGGAGCGCACCCTCGGCTCGGTGCTCATCCCGCGGGCGGCGCTGACCACGGTGGCCCCCGCGGACTCCACGCTCGCGGTCGAGCGCGCGGCTGCGGCCACCGGCTTCTCCCGCTTCCCCGTGGTCTCCGGCGGGGAGTTCACCGGCTACGTGCACGTCAAGGACGTGCTCGACGTCGACGGCGACCCCGACGTCCGGGTCGCCGACATCACCCGGCCCCTGCCGCGCGTCCCGGCCGGCGGCGACCTGCGCTCCACCCTGCAGACCATGCAGGCCGACGGCGCCCAGTTCGCGGCCGTCATCGAGGACGGCGGGGTGCTGGGCGTGGTCGCGTTGGAGGACATCCTCGAGGAGCTGGTCGGCGAGATCCGCGACTCGGTGCACCGTTGAGGCGCCCCGGTCGGGCAGGGACCAGCCGATCGAGGAGTCGATCTGGAGGGCGCCGATCCGGGAGGATGGTCCCGTGAGCATCTGGGGCAAGGCGAAGGCGAAGGCCGAGGAACTGCTCGGCCGGGCCGAGGAGGTCTACGGCGAGGCGCACGGCGACGCCGCCGCCCAGCTCGACGGCGAGGCGCGGCGCCTCGAGGCCGAGGCCGAGGAGGAGGCCGCCGATCGCCGGGCGGACGGCGAGCGCCCGGCACCCGGCGGCGAGCACCCGCCCACCGGCTCCTGAGCACGGAGGGGGACTGCATCATCAGCGGACTCGGCACGACGCACGGCACGGTCCAGGCAGGGATCGCCGACATGGCCCCCTGGCGCGACTTCACGGCCGCGACCGGCGGCGCCCTGGAGTTCCTGCACGGCCGGCTCGGCTGGGACGTGTGGTCGGTGACCCGGGTGCAGGACGACCGGCAGATCGTCCTCCAGGCCCATCCCGCCGACCTCGTTCGCCCGGGCACCTGGCTGCCGTGGGCGGACAGCTTCTGCCGGCAGATGATCGCCGGTGAGGGGCCGCGGGCGGCGACGGTGACGGCCGCCGTCCCGGCGTACGCGGCGAGGGCGACCGGCCCGGGCGCCGGCGTGGCGGCCTACATCGGGGTCCCGCTGGTCACCGCCCGCGGCGAGCTGTTCGGCACGCTCTGCGGGGTGGCCTACCGGGCCCGGCCCCGCAGCGCCGCCCGCGACCTGCCCCTGGTCGAGCTGGTGGCACGGATGCTCAGCACCCTCATGGCCGCCGGCCTGGAACCGCCCGATCCGCCCGCGCTCGTGCCCGCGGCCGGCGGCTGACGTTCAGGGGCAGGCCACCCACTCCTCCTCGCCGTCGGTGAACAGCTGACGCTTCCAGATCGGCAGCCGATGCTTCACCTCGTCGACGAGTTCGGCGCAGGCGGCGAAGGCCTGGCCGCGGTGCGAGGAGCTGACCGCGCAGGCCAGCGCCACGTCGCCGATGCCGAGCATGCCCACCCGGTGGGAGACGGCGACGGCGTGCACGTCGGGGCGGGCGGCGAACTCCGCGGCCAGCTCCACCAGCACGTCCTGGGCGCTCGGGTGGCCGACGTACTCGAGCTCGGTCACCGACCGGCCGCCGTCGTGGTCTCGGACCACCCCGGCGAAGGAGACCACGGCGCCGGCGGCCTTGTCGGCCACGGCCTCCTCGTGCTCGGCGACCGACAGCGGCGCATCGACTACCCGGGCGATCACGGCGCCGAAGGTACCCCGCCCGGTGGCACGTCGAGGTCGGCCGGATCGGCCAGCCCGGTGCAGTCGACCTCCGTGACCGCGCGCCCGGCCAGGTACCGGCGGGCCCCCTCGTCGCCGGTGGCGGTGGCCACCACCCCGGCCCAGTGCTCGCGACCCAGCAGCACCGGATGGCCGCGCACGCCGTCGTAGGTCGCCACCGCCAGCGCGTCCGGCGCCGCGTGCTCGGCCATCCGTGCCAGCGCCGCCGGCGTCATCCCGGGCATGTCGACCAGCTGCACGAGTGCGGCGTCGACGACCCCCGGCCAGCCACGCAGCCCGTCCAGCCCGGTCCGCAGGGAGGAGGCCATGCCGGTCTCCCAGTCGCGGTTGGCGAGCACGGTCGCGCCGTCGAGGTCCGCCGTCCGCCAGACGTCGACCGCCCGCGCGCCGAGGACGACGAGCACCGGGTCGCACACCGCCGCCGCCGTCCGGACCGCCCGCTCGACCAGGAGGCTGCCCTCGTACTCGACCAGCGCCTTGGGCATCCCGTAGCGGCGGCCGCCCCCCGCGGCGAGGACCAGCCCGGCGACCGACGTCATGCCCCCACCCTCCCAAAGCGGCCTTCGTGGCCACGCAGGCCGGTCGGAGCCGCTCAGCGGGCGTAGACGGCGACCTCGGAGGCCTTCACCGTCGCCCACACCGCCGCTCCGGGAGCCAGGCCGAGCTCGGCGAACGCGGTCGCGGTGACGTCGGCCAGCACCGGCACCTCGCCGTCGAGCTCGCAGCGCACCGTCGACCCGTGCGGCGTGGCCGACACCAGCCGGGCCGGCCAGACGTTGCGCGGGCTCCCGTCGGGACGGCTGAGCCAGAGCGCCACGGATTCCGGTCGGACGGCGACGAACACCGGCCCCGTGCTCTCCTCGGCCACCGCGACCGTGCCCCCGCCGTCCAGCCGGACGGTGCTGCCCGCGGCGGTGCCCGGCAGGAGGGCCAGGCCGACCAGCCGCGCGACGTAGTCCGTCCGCGGGTGCCGGCTGACGTCGGCGGGCGTCCCCGCCTGGACCACCCGGCCGTCCTCGACCACCACGACGCGGTCGGCCAGCGCCATCGCGTCCACCGGGTCGTGGGTGACGAGCACGGTGCTGCCGGCGTAGCCCGCCAGGTGGTGGCGCAGCTCGGCCCGGACGGTCAGCCGGGTGCGGGCGTCGAGCGCGGACAGCGGCTCGTCGAGCAGCAGCAGCGCGGGGTCGCCGACCAGCGCGCGGGCCAGCGCCGCCCGCTGCGCCTGGCCGCCGGAGAGCCGGCCGGGCCGCCGGTCGCCCAGCTCGGCGATGCCCACCCGTTCCAGCCACTCCCCGGCCGCGGCCCGCGCGTCGGCCCGGCGCACACCGCGGGTGCGCAGCCCGAAGGCGACGTTCTCGGTGACCGACAGGTGCGGGAACAGCAGGTGGTCCTGGAACACCATGCCGAGGTGCCGGGCGTGCGCGGGGACGCGCACCTCGGCCGCGACGTCGTCCCACACCTCGGCGCCGTCCACCACCACCCGGCCACCGTCGGGCGGCAGCAGGCCGGCCAGCACCCGGAGGAGCGTCGACTTGCCCGCGCCGTTGGGCCCGAGGACGGCGAGCACCTCGCCGTCGGCCACCTCGAGGTCGACGGCGAGGTCCAGGGCGCCCCGCCGGACGGCCACCTGCGCGGAGAGGCTCACACCCGGCCCAGCCACCGGTCCCGGAGCAGGAGCAGCGTGGCCAGCGAGACGGCCAGCAGCACCAGCGACAGCACGATCGCGGCGTCCGGGTCCCGCTGCAGCGCCAGGTACACGGCCAGCGGCATGGTCTGCGTCGTGCCCGGGAAGTTGCCGGCGAAGGTGATGGTGGCGCCGAACTCGCCCAGGGCGCGGGCCCAGCACAGCACCGCCCCGGCGGCGATGCCGGGGGCGACGAGGGGGAGGGTGACCCGGCGGAACGTCGTCCAGCGGTCGGCGCCCAGGGTGGCCGCGGCGTCCTCGAAGCGGGCGTCGGCGGCGCGCAGCGCCCCCTCGACGCTGATGACCAGGAACGGCATCGCCACGAACGTCTCGGCGATGACGACGGCGGTGGTGGTGAACGGGATGGTCAGCCCGAACGCCGCGTCCAGCCACTGCCCGACCAGCCCCTGCCGGCCCAGGACGAGGAACAGCGCCACGCCGCCCACGACGGGGGGCAGCACCAGGGGCACGGTCACGAGGGCCCGCAGCACCGACCGCCCGCGCAGCCGGGACCGGGCCAGCACCCAGGCCAGCGGGACGCCGAGCACCAGGGACACCGCCGTGGCCAGGGTCGCCGACACCACCGACAGCCGCAGCGCCTCGCCCACCCCGGGCTCGGCCAGCCGCGGCCCCAGCTGCGCCCACGGCGTGGAGACGAGCAGGCCGACGACGGGCAGGACGAGGAAGACCACCCCGAGCGCGGCCGGGACCATCAGCGGCACCGGGACGCCGGCGCCCTCCCGGCGGGCACTCACGGTTCGAGGAACCCGGCGTCCGCCAGCGCCGTCCGGCCCTCGTCGGAGAGCACCAGGTCGGCGAAGGCCCGGGCGGCGGCCGGGTTGGCGGCGTCCTCGACGACCGCGACCGGATAGCGGTTGACGGCGCGCGCGGCCTCGGTGAAGGCGTAGGCCAGGACCGTGTCGGTCGCCGCGTGCACGTCGGAGAGGTAGACCAGCCCGGCGTCGACCTCACCCAGCTGCACCTTGGTGAGCACCGCCCGCACGTCGTCCTCGTAGGTGTCGGGCACGTCGGTGAGGCCCGCGGACTCCAGCACCTCCGCCGCGGCCGCCCCGCACGGCACCTCCGGCGCGCAGACGGCGAGGGTGAGGTCCTCCCGGATCAGCTCGGCCAGCCCGGGGATGCCCCCCGATTCCTCGGGCGGGGCGACCCCGGCCGGGTCCTCGGGCGGGACGGCGAGCATCAGGGGGTTCTCGGCGAACACCTCGGGGTCGGTCACCAGCCCGGCGTCCTCGGCCCGGGCCATCTGCGCCTCGTCCGCGGAGGCGAAGACGTCGGCCGGGGCCCCCTGCAGCAGCTGGGTGGCCAGCGCGGAGCTGCCCGCGAAGCTGAACCGGACGGTGAGCTGCGGGTTCTCCTCCTCCAGCCGCTGCCCGAGGTCGGTGAAGACGTCGGTGAGCGAGGCGGCCGCGAAGACGGTGAGCGTCCCGGTGAGCCCCGGGTCCCCCGCCTCCGCCGGCGCGCCCTCCGCGGCCCCGGGCGCGGCGTCGGCTCCGTCGGTGCCGGAGGCGGCGGTGCACCCGGCGAGGCAGAACAGCAGGACGGCGAGGACGGGGCCGGCCAGGCGCCGGGTCACGGCACGTCCACGCTGACCTGGGTGGCCTTGACGGTCGCCACCGCCCGGACGCCGACGTCCAGCCCCAGCTCGTCGGCGGCCTCGCGCGACATCAGCGACACCACCCGGAACGGCCCGGCCTGGATCTCCACCTGGGCCATCACGGTGTCCCGCACGACCCGGGTGACCAGGCCGGTGAGCCGGTTGCGGGCGGAGGAGCCGCGGGTCGTCCCCGGCTCGGGCGGCTCGTGCAGCTGCGTGGCCACCCGGGCGAGGTCGGCGCCGGCCACGTGCGCGGGCCCGCCGCCGTCCCGGCGCGCCGGCAGCCGGCCGGAGTCGATCCAGCGGCGCACGGTGTCGTCGCTCACGCCGAGCAGCGCAGCGGCCTCGGCGATGCGGTAGGAAGCGGACACGGGCGGCACCATAGGTCCGCAGACGCGGAAGCGGCAAGCGACCGGTCTCCGCGAGTGCGGGAGCTTCCGGACTTGCGGCGCCGAGAGTCCCGATCGTGGTGCGGCGGTTTGGGGGCCTCCCGGCCCGGGGAGTGGGTGCCGGTGCCCCGCGCCGCGAAGACCAGCCCCGCCGGGGCGTCCGCCTCCGTCCGTACCCGCCGCCTCCGCGAGGTCGCCAGGGACCTGCTCGGCTTCGAGGACTTCCGGCCCGGCCAGGAGGAGGCGATGCAGTCGGTCGTCGGCGGGCGGGACACGCTCGCGGTGTTGCCGTCGGGCGCCGGCAAGTCCGCCGTCTACCAGGTCGCCGGGCAGCTGACCGACGGGCCGGTGCTCGTCGTCTCCCCGCTCATCGCCCTGCAGCGCGACCAGGTCGACCGGCTCGACGACCTCGACGGGCTCGACGGCGAGGCGGCCCAGCTCAACTCCGCCCTCTCGGCCGCGGACCAGCGGGCCGCACTCGAGGGCCTGGCGGACGGAACGGTCCGCTACCTGTTCCTGGCCCCCGAGCAGCTGGCCAAGCCCGAGGTCGTGGACGCGATCGCCGCCGCGCGCCCGGCGCTGTTCGTCGTCGACGAGGCGCACTGCGTGTCGGCGTGGGGCCACGACTTCCGCCCCGACTACCTGCGGCTGGGCGCCGTGGTCGAGCAGCTGGGGCACCCGACCGTGCTCGCCCTCACCGCCACCGCCGCCCCGCCGGTCCGTGCCGAGATCGTCGAGCGGCTGGCGATGCGCGAACCCGTCGTCGTGGTCGCCGGCTTCGACCGGCCGGAGATCCGGCTGGAGGTCGAGCAGCACGCCGACGCGCACGGCAAGCAGAAGGCGGTACTCGACCGGGTGCTGGCCCAGATCGGCGAGGGCCACGTGCCGGGGATCGTCTACAGCGCGACCCGGAAGGGCACCGAGGAGCTCGCGGCCGAGCTGACCGACCGCGGGCTGCGGGCCCGGGCGTACCACGCGGGCCTGCGCAAGGCCGAGCGCGAGGAGACCCAGCAGGCCTTCATGGACGACGGGCTGGACGTCGTCGTCGCCACGACCGCCTTCGGCATGGGGATCGACAAGCCCGACACCCGGTTCGTCGTCCACGCCGAGCCGGCCGACTCCGTGGACAGCTACTACCAGGAGATCGGCCGCGCCGGCCGTGACGGCGAACCGGCGCTGGCCGTGCTCGTCTACCGGCAGGAGGACCTCGGCCTGCGCCGCTTCTTCGCCGCCGGCGTCCCCGCCGAGGAGGAGCTCCAGCAGGTTGCCGGCCTCGTGAGCGCCGCCGAGGCCGCGGGCCTGGACGACGGCGTCGACGTCCGGCAGCTGCGCGAGGAGACCGGGCGGGCCGCCACCCCGCTCGCCCGCGACCTCAACCTGCTCGAGCAGGTCTCGGCGGTGGTCCTCGACGAGGAGGGCGCCGTCCACGCCGCCGACGGCGCGCCGAGCCCGGCCGAGGCGGCCGCGGCCGCCCGTGAGCTGGCCGAGCACCACGAGCAGGTCGACCAGAGCCGGGTGGAGATGATGCGCGGCTACGCCGAGACGACCGAGTGCCGGCGGCAGTTCCTGCTCGGCTACTTCGGCGAGCAGCTCGCGCAGCCGTGCGGGAACTGCGACAACTGCTCGGCCGGGCTGTCCCGGCAGCAGCCGGGCGCGGCGGACGCGGACACCCCGTTCCCGGCGCAGACACCGGTGCAGCACGCCGAGTGGGGGCCGGGGGTCGTCATGCGGGTCGAGGACGACCGGGTCGTCGTCCTGTTCGAGGAGGTCGGCTACAAGACGCTGGGCGTGGCCGCCGTCGTCGCCAACGACCTGCTGGAGCGCCGGGACACCTGAGGGAGGACCCTGCTGCCCCCACCGCTCGCGGACGCGCGGGGGGCCCCTGCAGCAGGGCCGGAGCTTGGAGCTGCGGGAGCACGGGATCCCGATCATGATCGACCTGGAACCGGACGGACCGGTCCGGCGGGAGGAGTACACGGGTGAAGGTCCTCGGCATCAACGCGATCTACCACGACCCGGCGGCGGCGCTCGTCGTCGACGGCAGGGTCGTGGCCGCCGCGGAGGAAGAGCGCTTCAGCCGCCGCAAGCACGGCAAGCGCCCGCTGCCCTGGAGCGCCTGGGAGCTGCCGGAGCTGTCCGCCGCGTGGTGCCTGGCCGAGGCGGGGATCCACCCCGAGGAGCTCGACGCCGTCGCCTACTCCTTCGACCCCGCCCTCATGGGGACGCCGGAGGAGTCGGGTCTGAACGACCCCGGCGACGTGATGCGCAAGATGTACGCGGAGAAGGCGCCCGAGTTCCTCGCCCATGCCCTGCCCGGCCTGGACCCGGCGAAGGTCCGCTTCGTGAAGCACCACGTGGCGCACGCCGCGTCCGCCGGCCTGGCCGCCCCCACCGCGGACAACTCGGTGCTCGTGCTCGACGGCCGCGGCGAGGCGCACAGCCACCTCGCCGGCCGCTACGTCGACGGCCAGCTGGAGATCCTGGCCGGCCAGGCGCTCCCCCACTCCCTCGGCCTGCTCTACGAGGACCTCACCGACCACCTCGGCTTCCTGCGCAGCAGCGACGAGTTCAAGGTCATGGCGATGGCCTCCTACGGCAAGCCGCGGTTCCTCGGCGAGCTGTCCGAGCTGGTCGTCGCCACCGAGGACGGCGGCTTCCGGACGCCGGAGATCGACTTCTCCGAGTACGCCCCGCGCCTGACCAAGGGCGACGACTGGACCGAGGACCACGCCGACCTCGCCGCCAGCGTGCAGCAGCGCGTGGAGGAGGTGCTGCTCGACCTCGCCCGGTGGCTGCACGCGCAGACCGGCGACCGCACGCTCACCCTCGCCGGTGGCGTCGCGCTCAACTGCGTGGCCAACACCCGCATCTTCGCCGAGACGCCGTTCGAGGACGTGTGGGTGCAGCCGGCCGCGGGCGACTCCGGCACCGCCCTGGGCAGCGCGCTGCACGTGGCCCGGGTCCTCGGCGAGCAGACCGAACCGATGCCCGGCGCCGACCTGGGCCGCGGCTGGACCGACGACGAGATCGAGCAGTGGCTGCGGGTGGCCGCCATCGACTACGAGCGCCCGCGGGACGTCGCGGACGCCGTCGCCGAGGTGCTGGCGGCCAACGGCATCGTCGCCTGGTTCCAGGGCCGCAGCGAGTACGGCCCGCGGGCGCTGGGGCGCCGCTCGCTGCTGGCCCACCCCGGCCACGAGGCCAACCTCGAGCGGATGAACAACGTGAAGGGCCGCGAGCAGTTCCGCCCGGTCGCCCCCATGGTGCTGGCCGAGCGGGCCCCCGAGATCTTCAGCCGGGGACCGATCCCCTCGCGGTACATGCTGTTCGTGCACGACGTCGCCCCGGAGTGGCGCGAGCGGATCCCGACGGTCACCCACGTCGACGGGACGGCGCGGATCCAGACCGTCGACCGCACCGAGGAGCCACTGGTCGCCCGGATGCTGGAGTGCTTCGAGCGGCGCACCGGCCTGCCGATCGTGGTCAACACCAGCCTGAACACCGCCGGCCGGCCGATGGTCGACGACCCCCGGGACGCGCTGGAGTGCTTCGGCTCCGCGCCGGTGGACCTGCTGGCCATCGGTCCGTTCGTCGTCCGCCGTCCGCGCTCCACGCTGGGCTGAACCCCGCGGCGGGCCGGCTGCGGGCCCGGCGGGTGGCCGCGGCCGCCCCGGGGCAGGTGACGGTTCGGCAACGGTCGTCCCCCGAACGGGGCAACACCGTTACGCGCCGACGACCTGGGGTATTCCGGGTGTGGAGCGTCCAGAACAGGGCGCGCCGCGAACCCCACTGGGAGGACCCCCATGTCCGCAGCTTCGAACCGCACCGGTGCCGGCCGGGGAGCCATGACCTGGCCTCAGATGCTGGCCCTGGCCGTCGGGGCCGTCTACCTGCTCATCGGCATCATCGGATTCTTCATCACCGGCTTCGAGAACTTCTTCGGCAACGAGGCCGGGACGCCGCACCACGTCGACGCCAACCTGCTCGGGTTCATGATCAACCCGATGCACAACGTCGTGCACATCCTCATCGGCGTGGCCGGGCTCGCCCTGGCCCGCACGCTGAGCGGGGCCCGCACCTACGGCTGGCTGCTGGCGGTCGGCTACGGCGCCGCGTTCCTGTACGGCCTGTTCGCCGTCGGCAAGGAGTGGGACTTCCTCAACCTGAACTGGGCCGACAACATCCTGCACCTGCTGACCGCCGTCGTCGGTCTGGTCATCGCGCTGGGGCCGGTCCGCACCGCAGTCGGCGGGCGCACCGACCGGGTCTGAGCACCCGCCGGGTCTGCGCACCCGCCGCACCTCCGACCGCCCGGACACCGCCTGGTGTCCGGGCGGTCGTGTGTCTACGCGGCCGCGCGCCGGGCCCTGGCCGGGCGCTAGCGTCCGGGCATGGACTTCACCCTCTCCGCCAGGGCCGAGGACGTCTGCGGCCGGATGTGGGACTTCATGCGCGAGCAGGTCTTCCCCGCCGAGCCGGTGTACGACGCCTGGCGGGCCGCGCGGGGTCACGACGACCACGGGCACCCGCCGGTCCTGGAGGAGCTGAAGGCGGAGGCGCGCGAGCGCGGGCTGTGGAACCTCTTCCACCACGAGCTCGGCGGGCTCTCCAACCTCGAGTACGCGTCGGTCGCGGAGATCATGGGCTGGTCGCCGACCATCGCACCGGAGGCGACCAACAGCGGCGCGCCTGACACGGGCAACATGGAGACGCTCATGCTCTTCGGCACCGGCGAGCAGAAGTCGAGCTGGCTCGAGCCGCTGCTCGCCGGTGAGATCCGGTCCGGGTTCGCCATGACCGAGCCGGACGTCGCCTCCTCCGACGCCCGCAACATCCAGACGTCGATCGTCCGCGACGGCGACGAGTACGTGATCAACGGCCGCAAGTGGTGGACCACCGGCGCGGCCGACGAGCGCTGCCAGGTCTTCATCGTCATGGGCAAGACCGACCCCGGGGGCGCGCCGCACCGGCAGCAGTCGATGGTGCTGGTCCCCCGCGACACCCCCGGCCTGGAGATCGTCCGGCACCTGCCGGTGTTCGGGTACCAGGACCAGCACGGGCACTCGGAGCTGCGGTTCACCGACGTCCGCGTGCCGGTGACCAACATCCTGTCCGGCGAGGGCGACGGCTTCATGATCGCCCAGGCCCGCCTGGGCCCGGGTCGCATCCACCACTGCATGCGCGCCATCGGCATGGCCGAGCGGGCGCTGGCGCTGATGGTGGCGCGGGCGCGGGAGCGGGTGGCGTTCGGCCGTCCCCTGGCCGACCAGGGCACCGTCCGCGAGAGCATCGCGCTCTCGCGGATCGAGATCGACCAGGTGCGCCTCTACGTGCTCAAGACCGCGGACCTGATCGACCGGTTCGGCGCCAAGGGCGCCCGCACCGAGATCTCGGCGATCAAGGTGGCCGCCCCGAAGGTGGCACTCGACGTCATCGACCGCGCCATCCAGCTGCACGGCGGGGCCGGGGTCAGCAACGACACCGTCCTGGCCCGGTTCTACGCCAGCGCCCGCACGCTGCGCATCGTCGACGGCCCCGACGCGGTGCACGTCCGCGGGGTCGCCAAGGAGGAACTCGCCCGCGAGCGCCCCTTCACCGGCTGAAGAAGGACCCCACTCCCCCCTCGCACGCCAGGGTCACGATCGGGTCACGACGGCGTTCGTCCCCCCGCTCCCCTGGCGTCATAGGGGGTGAGGAACGGGGGGAGATCCAGTGGCAGCACGCGACGAGGCGGCCTTCGAAGCGTTCGTGGCCGCGCGGTCGGGCGACCTGCTGCGCACCGCCGTGCTGCTGACCCGCGACCCCGGGCACGCCGAGGACCTGGTGCAGACCGCGCTGGTCACGGCCTACCGACGCTGGTCCCGCATCGACGCGGCCGACCCCTACCCCTACGTCCGGCGGGTCCTGGTCACCAGCGCCGCGAGCTGGTGGCGGCTGCGGACGACGCAGGAGATCGTCGCGCTGCCCCCGCACGACCCGGCCGGCCCGGACGCCACCGAGGACGTCGCCGAGCGGGAGCTGGTCGCCGACGCGCTGGCCACGCTGCCGCCGCGCATGCGGGCCGTGCTCGTCCTCCGCTACGCCGAGGACCTCAGCGAGGCGGCCACGGCCGAGACGCTGGGTTGCTCGGTCCACACCGTGCGCAGCCAGACCGTCCGCGGCCTGGCCCGCCTGCGGGTGCTGCTCGCCGATCCCGCCCCGGCGGCCCTGCTCGAGGAGTGCTGACATGGCCCTGCCCGAACTCGAGACCCGGCTGCGGAACGGCTTGCAGGCCCGTGCCGCACAGGCGCCGCCGGCCCCGCGGGACCTGGCCGCCCGCGTCCGGCAGCGGGCCCGGCAGCAGCGGCGTGCCCGGCTCGCCGTGGCGGGGGCGGGGCTGGCCGCCGCGCTGGTGCTCGTCGGGGTGCCGGTGATCGGCTCCAACCTCGCCACCAGCGGCTCGGGGGAGGTGGCCCGCCCCTCGGAACGGCCGCCGCTGGCCCCTCGGCCCACGCTCTACGACGTCCCGACGCGGGGCTCCCTGGCAGGGGACGACGAGTGGCTGGCGGACGTGGCCGCCCGGAGCTGGCTGCCCGACGACGCCGCGACACTCCCCCCGGGGGTGGAGCTGCCCGATCCGCCGGTGGCCGACCGGCGGGTGGCCTTCGCCGGCGACACCCCCGGCGGGCGGGTGGCGCTGGTCCTCGGCCGGCTGGCGGACTCCCGGCTCGTGCAGGCCTGGTTCACCGGCCCGGCAGGCGCCGAGCCGGGCGAGATGAGCCTGGCCGGGACCTCCGACGCGCCGCGCTTCGAGCCGACCGCCCTGTGGGACGCCGTCGGCGACGAGGCGCTGCTGGTGGTCGTCGGCCTGCCCGGGGACGAGGTGGAGGTGCTCACCGGCCGCACGGTGTCCGCCGACGGCACGACCGAGCCGGAGACCACGTCCGTCGCCATGACCGACGGGGCCGGTGCGCTGCTCGTCGACCTGCCGGCCGCGTGGCCCGGCACCACCGGGGTCTCCGTGCGGCGCGCGGGCCAGACGCAGCCACTGTTCCCGCGCACGCAGACCACCGACGAGCTGGACGCCCGCACCGAGCAGCCGGTCGGCCTGGCCGATCCCCGCGGGCTGGCCACGAGCGTCGACGCGGCGCAGCTGCAGTGGGCGGCCCGGTCGCTGCTCGCCGTCTACGGCCGGCCGGCGGAGGCGCTGCACCCGACGATCCTGGCGGCCGGGCCGGTCGCGGGGGGCTCCGGCAGCTCAGCGGTGCTGCTCGGCGTCACCTTCCCGTCCGGTGCGACGGCCACCCTGCTGCTCGGCTACCGACTGGGCGACGGGCCGGACGGCGCCACGACGAGCTCGCTGACCCACGACGACCCGGCACCGGCCGGGACGGCGCTGCTCGACCGGGTCGTGACCGTCGTCGCGGCGGGCGCCGCGGCGGTCAGCGGCCCCGCGGCGGGCCGGTCGGCGGAGGTCCTCCGCGCCGACGGCAGCGTGCTGACGACCATCCCGCTGGTGGCCGGCGGCGGGGTCGGCAGCCTCGCCGACCCCGGTCCCGACCTCGACGCGGCGTCCGTGCGGATCCGCGACGGCTCGGGCTCGGTGCTGGCAGAGGCACCGGCGACCGTGGTGTCCGAGTGACCGAGCCGCCGTCGGTCATCGCGATGCGGCAGCTGGCCGCCGAGGCGCGGACGCGGCGGCCAGAGCGGTGGTCAGGCGCGGGTGGCCCGCCGGTACAGCACCGCCGCGACCCCCGCCAGGACGACGCCGAGGAACAGCTGGGCGCCGCCGACGACCGCCTGGTCGCTGGCGAACCAGGTGGGTGAGGAGAACAGCAGGACAGCGGCCACGCCCGCGAGGAGGAGCGCGACCAGCCGCTCGCGGCGCGCCGCCCGCCCCGCCGGCTCCGGAGAGGTCACACGGCGACCCTAGGCCCTTGTCAGGCAAGTGCTCACTTGCCTATGGTGGCCCCGTGGGCGACGTGTTCAAGGCCCTCGCGGACCCGACCCGGCGCGCGATCCTCGACGAGCTCCAGGAACGGAACGGCCAGACCCTGTTCGAGCTGTGCACCCGGCTGATCAGCCAGCACGGGTCCACCTCGTCCCGGCAGGCCGTCTCCCAGCACCTGGGCGTGCTCGAGGACGCCGGCCTGGTGCGGACCCGCCGCGAGGGTCGCTACAAGTTCCACGACCTGGACACCACGCCCCTCCGGACCATCACCGACCGGTGGCAGCTGCCCACCGGATGAGGAGGACCCCATGCGGATCAACCTGGCCAGCATCCACGTCGACGACCAGGAGAAGGCGCTGCGCTTCTACACCGACGTCCTCGGCTTCGTGAAGAAGAACGACGTCCCCCTGGGCGAGCACCGGTGGCTGACCGTCGTCTCCCCCGAGGAGCCCGACGGCGTCGAGCTGGTGCTGGAGCCCAGCGACCACCCCGCCGTCGACCCGTACAAGGACGCGCTGGTCGCCGACGGCATCCCGGTCACGTCCTTCGCCGTCGCCGACGTACAGGCGGAGTACGACCGGCTGAGGAGTCTCGGCGTCACCTTCACCCAGGAGCCGACGGCGATGGGCCCGGTGACGACGGCGGTCCTCGACGACACCTGCGGCAACCTCATCCAGATCGCCGCGATGTGACCTCGCCCCGGTCGGCCGCGAGCCGCGCCCGCTCGGCCGGCCACCGCGCCAGCACGCCGGTCATCTCCACCCGGAGGAAGGCCATGAAGTCGCGGGTCTCGGCCAGCCGGCGGCCGCCGGGACGCTCGACACCGAGCACCTCCACGCCGCTGTCGATGGCCTGGACGAACCGGTCGAGGCTGGTCAGCTCGGCCGACACGAACCGGGACCACAGGTCCTGGTCGTCGAGCACGTAGAGGTCGCTGCGGGTACCGGGCTCGCGTTCCCGGACGAAGAAGCCGACCTGGACGAGGTAGCGGACGGCGCCGCTGATGGCGGCGGGACTGACCCCCAGACCGCGGGCGAGGTCGCCGGCGGTGTACCGGTCGGCGTCGTCGGCCAGGGCGTAGGCCAGCACCCGGGCCGGCATGGGCGCCAGCCCGGCCTCTCGCAGGGTGAGCGCGAAACGCTCGACGAACCGCAGCAGCGCGATCCGCTCGCCGTCTCCGTCGTCCGCCACGCGCGCCTCCGTACTCCGATGCAGACGATCACGGTAAGCAGCGTGAAGAACATTCACAACATCGTGAAGGGTGTGTAGCTTCTGACGACATGGAGAGCGCGATCGCCGTCGCCGGACTGGTCAAGACCTTCGGCGACACCCGAGCCCTGGACGGCCTCGACCTGGAGGTGTCCACGGGGGAGGTGCACGGCTTCCTCGGTCCCAACGGCTCGGGGAAGTCCACGACCATCCGGGTGCTGCTGGGACTGCTGCGCGCCGACGCAGGCCGGGTCCGGTTGCTCGACGGGGACCCGTGGCGGGACGCCGTCGCCCTGCACCGCCGGCTGGCCTACGTACCCGGGGACGTCACCCTCTGGCCCGGCATCACCGGCGGAGAGGCCATCGACCTGCTCGGCCGGCTGCAGGGCGGCCTGGACCCGGCCCGCCGCGCGGAGCTGCTCGACCGGTTCGACCTGGACCCGCGCAAGAAGGCACGCACGTACTCGAAGGGCAACCGCCAGAAGGTCGCCCTCGTCGCAGCCCTGGCTTCGGACGCCGACCTCTACGTCCTCGACGAGCCGACGTCGGGCCTGGACCCGCTGATGGAGGCGCTGTTCCAGGACGAGGTGCGCCGGCTGCGGGCGGAGGGGCGCACGGTGCTGCTCTCCAGCCACATCCTCGCCGAGGCGGAGGCGCTCTGTGACCGCGTGAGCATCATCCGGCACGGGCGCACGGTGCAGAGCGGCAGCCTGCGCGAGCTGCGCCACCTCACCCGCACCTCGATGGCGGTGGAGACCGCCCGCCCGGTCACCGGCCTGGCCGACCTGCCCGGCGTGCACGACCTGCGGTCCGACGACGGCCGCGTGCACTTCGACGTCGACACCGACGCGCTGGACGCCGTCGTCCGGCACCTGGGCGGCTTCGGCGTCCGGTCGCTCACCAGCACGCCGCCGACCCTGGAGGAGCTCTTCCTCCGCCACTACGGCGAGGACCTGACCGAGAACGGGCTGGTGCGCACGCCTGAGGCGGTGCGGTCGTGAGCCCGCGCGGCCCTGCCCTGGCGGGCACCGGCACGCTGCTCCGCTTCGGCCTCCGCCGGGACCGCCTGCGGCTGCCGGTGTGGGTGGCCGTGGCGACCCTGCTCGTGGTGACCCAGTCGATCTCCAGCCAGACGCTCTACGACTCCCCGGAGGACCTGGCGGCCTACCGGGCGTCGATCGGCAGCAACGCCGCGACGATCGCGCTGGCCGGGCCCCCGGTCGGGCTGGACACCGTGGCCGGCGCCGTCGCGTTCGAGATCTCCGCCTTCGTCGTCCTCGTCGTCGCCCTGATGGCCATGTCGACCACGGCGCGGCACACCCGCGCCGACGAGGAGGCCGGGCGCACCGAGCTGGTCCGCGCGACCCGGGTCGGCCGGCACGCGCCGCTGCTGGCCGCCGTCCTCCTCAGCGGGATGGCCTGCGTGGTGACGGCGCTGGGCATCGGTGCCGCCGCGACCGCCACCGGGTTGCCCGCCCGCGGGTCGGTGCTCCTCGGCGCATCGGTGGGGGCCGCCGGCCTGGTCTTCACCGGGGTGACCGCGGTCGTCGCCCAGGTCACCGGCTCCACCCGGGCCACCTACGGGATCGTCGGCGCCGTCTTCGGCGTCGCCTTCGTGCTGCGGGCGGTTGGCGACATCGAGGGCAACGGGCTGGTCTGGACCTCGCCCATCGGCTGGGCGCAGGCCGTGCACCCCTACTCGGGCGACCGGGTGGCGCCGCTGGTGCTGTGCCTGGTCGCCGGGGTCACCCTGTTCGCCCTCGCCGTCGCGCTGCTCGACCGCCGGGACCTGGGCGCGGGCCTGGTCGCCCCCCGGCCGGGGCCCGCGACCGCGCCGCGCGGTCTGCACTCGCCGCTCGGCCTGGCCCTCCGGCTCCAGCGGGGCGCCCTCGCCGGCTGGGCCGTCGGCCTGACCCTCCTCGGCCTGGTCTACGGCGCGCTCGCCGAGTCGGTGGAGACGCTGTTCGCGGACAACCCGGAGGCCCGGGCCTTCCTCCCCGACGCCGCCAGCCTGGTCGACGCCTACCTGGCGACGACGCTGGCGATAAACGCCCTGCTCGCCGGCGCGTACGCGGTCTCCTCGGTGCTCCGCGCGCGGGGGGAGGAGGCGGCCGGCCGGGCCGAGCCGGTGCTGTCCACCGCCACCAGCCGCACTGCGTGGCTGGGCAGCCACGCGACCATGGCACTGCTGGGGTCCGCCGTCCTGGTGGTGCTGTCGGGCGCAGCCACCGGGGCGGTGCGAGCGGCCGCCACCGGGGACGTCGGGCAGCTCCCCCGGCTGACCGGGGCCGCACTGGCCCACCTGCCCGCCGTCTGGGTCCTGGCCGGGGTGGCCCTCGCCCTCTCCGGGTTGCTGCCGCGGGCGGCCGCCGCCGTGGCCTGGGCCGCGGTGGCCTACGTGGTCGTGACCACCGTGTTCGCCGAGTCCCTGGACTGGCCCGGCTGGGTCGACGACCTCTCGCCGCTGGCCTGGACCCCGACCGTGCCGATCGAGACCCTCCGGATCGCTCCGCTGGCCACCCTCGCGGTGGTGGCGGCAGCGCTGGTCACGCTGGCTCTGGCCGGGTTCCGCCGGCGGGACCTGCTCGTCGGCTGAGCAGGAGACCCGGCGGCCCCGACCGGCCTCCGTGCGACGACGGGTCCTCCGTCAGTCGGCCTTGTTGGGCGGCTCGCCCTCCTGCCGGGCCGCCTCGGCCTGCACCGGGTCGTAGGCGCACACGTCGCCGACGTCGGTGACGGCCACCGGGTCCGTCGCGGGGGCACCGCCCGTCGGCGGCACCGTCGGGGCCGGCGTCGGGACCGACGGCACGGGGGTCGACGGTGCCGGCGACCCGTTGGACGGGGAGTCGTCGGCCACCGGTGGTGCGATCGCCTCCTGGACGATCTGCCGCATCCGGTCGTAGTCGGGATAGGCCGGGTCGATCAGGTGGGTGTCGAAGACGACGCTGCGCACGGGCGTGTTCTTCACCAGCAGCCCCAGGTCGACGAAGTCGTCGAGGGCGGACCGGGGGATGTCGGTGCTGACGATGTCCTGCGTCGTCGCCGCGAGGTCCTGGTACCGCTGCAGCAGGGTGACCGGGTCGGCGGCGTCGATGATCGCGTCGATGGTGCACCGCTGCCGCGCCATCCGGTCGTAGTCGCTGAGCCCGAAGCGGCCCCGCGCGAAGTCCAGCGCCCGCCGGCCGTCCATGTGCTGGGCCGGGCCGGGCTCGATGTAGTCGTCGGGCAGCTCGCCGGTGCCGGGGTCCCCGTTGATCGGCACGTAGTAGTTGACGTTGACGGTGACGCCGCCGAGCGCGTCCACGAGCCGGCTGAACCCGTCGAGGTTGACCAGCACGAAGTAGTCGATGGGCAGCCCGAGCGCCTCACCCACCCCGAGCTTGAGGAAGTCGGCGCCCGGGTCGGCGGTCGGGCCGAGGACGTCGGGGTTGTCCGTCGGCCCGTTGCGGTAGACGGCGTTGAGCAGGCTCTCGCTCTCGCTGCCGGACTCGAAGCCGTCGGGGTAGACCTCGGCCAGCGGGCTGTCCGCGGGGAAGGGCAGGTCCTGCAGGTTGCGGGGCAGGCTGAACAGCGTCGTCTGGCCGGTGTCGGTGGCGATGCTCGCGACGATGACGGTGTCGGTGCGGACGCCGTCGCGGCCGGCACCCCCGTCGCCGCCGAGGAGCAGCACGTTGACCCGCTCCTGGTCGCCGAACGGGTCGGGGGTGTCGACGACCGTGGCCGAGTCGCGGTCGGCGAAGACCTCGTCGATGAGCCCGCGCTGGGCGCTGGCCACCTCGGTCACCCGGTAGGCCGGATAGCCGATGCCGGCCAGCAGCGCCAGCACGACCACCCCGCCCAGGACGTGCCGCCCGGCTGAGGTCCGGTGCGGCAGCAGCATGCGGTAGCCGGCGACCACGATCGCCATCCACAGCAGCGCCACGACCACCACGCCGACGACCAGCCAGGTCAGCGAGCCGGAGTCCACGGCGATCTGCAGCGCCGTCCGGCGGCCCCCGGTCGCCAGCCAGACCCCGCCGCCCACGAGCAGCAGGAACAGCACGAGGGTGACGCCGCCGAGAAGCCGCCGACCGGCGGCGAGGAACGCGGTGCCCGGGACCACGGCGCCGACGGCGGTCAGCGCCAGGGCCGACCGGAAGCGCCGGCCACCCGGTTGCCGGCCGTGCGCCGACGGCGGGATCGGCGGCAGTGGACGCGAGGCGCCGATCGGCCGGGTGTGGTCCCAGTCGTCGGTCACGCGCGCGCCTCCGCGGGCCGGATCCCGGTCATCCGGCCATGGTCCCACTCCCGGGCGGTCGACACCGCCTCGGCGCCCGCTCCACCTGCGCGGACGATCCGCGCAGCCGTGAGATGCGTGACAGCTGGGGTCCGTGGGCACAGTGGGGGACGTCGTCGCCACGTCACGGCGGCGCAGGTCACCCCGCCGGAGGCCGACCAGGCCACCCCGGCGCTCGCCGATCCCGTCCCCGGAGGTCCGCATGGCACAGACGTCCCCGCACGCGGCGGTGCTCACGGAGCTGGAGCCGGTGGTCGCCGAGAACCTCGACCGCCACATCGCCATCGCCAAGGAGTGGCACCCGCACGACTACGTCCCGTGGGACGAGGGCCGGAACTTCGCCTTCCTGGGCGGGGAGGACTGGTCGCCAGAGCAGTCCCGGCTCGACGAGTCGGCCCAGGCGGCGATGTTCGTCAACCTGCTGACCGAGGACAACCTGCCCAGCTACCACCGGGAGATCGCCACCCGGTTCGGTCGCGACGGGGCCTGGGGTCAGTGGGTCGGCCGCTGGACGGCAGAGGAGAACCGGCACGGCGTGGCGCTGCGGGACTACCTGGTGGTCACCCGCGGCGTCGACCCGGTCGAGCTCGAACGGGCGCGGATGGACTACATGACCACCGGCTACGACTCCGGGGACAAGACGCCACTGGAGGCGCTGGCCTACGTCTCGTTCCAGGAGCTGGCCACCCGGGTCTCGCACCGCAACACCGGCCGGGCCACCGGCGACCCGGTGGCCGACAAGCTGCTGGCCCGCATCGCGACCGACGAGAACCTGCACATGGTCTTCTACCGGAACCTCATGGCCGCGGCCTTCGACATCGACCCCGACCTGGCGATGCGCGCGGTCACCGCCGAGGTGGTCGGCTTCGAGATGCCCGGCGCCACCATGACCGGGTTCCGGAAGAACTCGATGATCATCGCGAAGGCCGGCATCTACGACCTGCGGCTGCACCACGACGAGGTGGTCAGCCCGGTCCTGCGCGCCTGGAAGGTCTTCGAGCGCACCGACCTCGGCCCCGAGGGCGAGCGGGCCCGCGAGGAGCTCGCCGAGTTCCTGACCGGCCTCGACGCCCAGGCCACCCGGTTCGTCGAGAGCCGCGAGCGCATGCGGGCCCGCATGGCGGCCAAGGGCCAGGTCCCGGTCCACGTCTGAGAGAGGGCCCGTCCTCCCCACCCTTCGCAGGGCGGGCCCCGGGACGGGGCCGGACGTGCACCTCCGTAGGGTCGGGCGGCATGCGGTTGGCAACGTGGAACGTGAACTCGATCCGATCCCGCGCCGACCGCGTGGCGGCCTGGTTGCAGCGCTCGGACGTCGACGTCCTGGCCCTGCAGGAGACCAAGTGCCGCGACGACCAGTTCCCCGAGATGGTCTTCAGCGCGCTGGGGTACGAGGTCGCCCACGTCGGCCACTCGCAGTGGAACGGCGTCGCCATCCTGTCCCGCGTCGGCATCGAGGACGTCGAGATCGGCTTCCCCGGCATGCCGTCCTGGTCGGCCAAGGAGGGCCAGGACCCCGCTCCCGAGGCGCGCGCGCTCGGGGCCACCTGCGGCGGTGTCCGCGTGTGGAGCCTCTACGTGCCCAACGGCCGGACGCTCACCGACCCGCACCTGCAGTACAAGCTCGAGTGGCTGGCCGCGCTCCGCAGCACCGCCGCCGCGTGGCTGGCCGACGACCCGGCCGCCCCGGTGGCCCTCGTCGGCGACTGGAACATCGCCCCGGAGGACGACGACGTCTGGGACATGGCCGTCTTCTCCCACTCGACCCACGTGTCGCCCCCCGAGCGGGCCGCGTTCCGGGCCGTCGTCGACGCCGGGTACGCCGACGTCGTCCGCCCGTACACGCCCGGGCCCGGCGTCTACACCTACTGGGACTACACCCAGCTGCGCTTTCCGCGCCGCGAGGGGATGCGGATCGACTTCGTGCTCGGCTCCCCCGCCCTGGCCGGCCGGGTGACCGGCGCCCGGATCGACCGCGAGGAGCGCAAGGGCAAGGGCGCCAGCGACCACGCCCCCGTCGTGGTCGACCTCACCCCCTGAGCGGGCCACCTCCGCCCCGGCACGGTGTTGTACGGGTCGATGCCTCCCGTCGTCGCTCCCGCTCCCACCCGCCTCTGGACCCCCGACCGCGCCCTGGTCACCCGCTCGGCCGCCGAGCGCCCGTACGGGCAGCACGTCCTGCAACGGCTGGAGCGGGCCGGGGTGACCGACGTCGAGCTCCTCCGCGGTGACCGCCTCCCCAACCTGCGCGGGGACGGCGACCGTGCCGCGTTCATGCGGGCCAAGAACACGCTGGCCCTCGTCGTGGGGGCGCCGTCCCGGCGCCGGCTGCAGCCGATCCCCCCGTCGGCCGACTGGCGGTTCGACCTCGCCGAGGGGTGCCCGGCCCACTGCCAGTACTGCTACCTGGCCGGGTCGTTGAGCGGCCCGCCGATCACCCGGGTGTTCGCCGACCTCGACGACGTCCTCGACGGGCTCGACACGTACGTGGGCCGCGGGTCGGTCACGTCCGGCACCGCGGAGCGCGGCGCCGAGGGGACGACGTTCGAGGCCTCCTGCTACACCGACCCGCTGGCCCTGGAGCACCTCACCGGCGGCCTGGCGCGGGCCATCACGTACTTCGGCACGCACGACTGGGCCGGCCCGGTGCAACTGCGGGCGACCACCAAGTTCGACGACGTCGGCGCCCTGCTGGACCTGCCGCACGCCGGTCGCACCCGGCTGCGCTTCTCGCTCAACGCCGCCTCGGTGGCCCGGCGCTTCGAGGCTGCGACCAGCCCCGTCGACGGCCGCCTCGCCGCCCTGGGGGCGGTCGCGGCAGCCGGCTATCCGGTCGGGGTCACCATCGCGCCGATCATGCCGGTCGACCGGTGGCGGGAGGGGTACGGGGACCTCCTGGACGGGATCGCCGCCGCCGTCCCCGAGGGGACCGACCTGACGGTGGAGTGCATCACCCATCGCTTCACGCCGGGCAGCAAGGCGACGCTGACCGAGTGGTACCCCCGCAGCAGGCTCGAGATGGACGAGGACCAGCGGACGACGAAGCGTGGCAAGTTCGGCGCGGTCAAGCACGTCTACCCGAGACAGACGATGACCGAGCTGCGCGGCTGGTTCCAGGACGCGGTGACCGACCGCCTGCCCGGTGCCCGCCTCCTCTACTGGACATGACGACACCTCGTACGGTCGTGCGGCCACGTCGCGGGCCGTGCCCTGAGCTCGTGAAGGGTGGGTAGGACGTGGTCCTCCTGCTGCTGCCACCGTCGGAGACCAAGGCCACCGGCGGGGACGGCGCGCCGCTGGACCTCGAGCGGCTCGCCACTCCCGAGCTGACCGCCGTGCGGACCGAGCTGACCAAGACGCTGGCCGACCTGGCCATCGACGTGCCGGCGTCGCGGGCCGCCCTCGGCCTGTCCGCGACGCAGGACGACGAGATCGCGCGCAACGCCGCGCTCACCACGAGCCCCACGATGGCCGGGCTGGAGCGCTACACCGGGGTGCTCTACGACGCCCTCGACGTCCGCTCGCTGACCCGGGCCCAACGGGCGCGCGCGGACCGGCGGCTGGCCGTCGGGTCGGCGCTGTTCGGACTGGTCCGTGGCACCGACGCCATCCCGGCATACCGGCTCTCGGCCGGCTCCGCCCTCCCCGGCCTGCCGCCCCTGCGTCAGCTCTGGCGGCCCGTGCTCGGCCCGGTGCTGGCGGCGGTGGACGAGCTGGTCGTCGACCTCCGCAGCGGCGCGTACGCCGCGCTGGCCCCGGTCCCCGGCGCCGTCACCGTGGACGTGCAGAGCGAGCGTCCGGACGGCACCCGCACCGTGGTCAGCCACGCCAACAAGGCGCACAAGGGCCGGGTCGCCCGGCTGCTGGCCACCACGACGGCCGAGCCGGGGGACGTCGTCCGGCTCCGGGCGCTGCTGCGCCGGGCGGGGTTGCACGTAGAACACGACGGGAGGGCGGCGCTCACGCTGGTGCTGCGGGCCGGATGACCGGGCACGGAGAGTCATCTCGAAAGTGATCTGTGTCAGGCCTGTTGCCCGCAACGGACCGGGCGTGACATAACTGCGGGGACGCCCGGAGCCCGGACAACGGCGGCCCGCGTCTCGAGGCCCCCGGCCGGTGCCGGGCAGAAGGGTTCCGGTGGAGACATCCCCGCGGCGTGACGGCGCCGTGCGCGCGGCCGACGTCGAGCAGGCGGCCGCCGAGCTGAGCAGTGACCCCACGCGGGTCCGCGCCGCCCGACGGCTGCGCGCGGTCGACGGCGGCAGCCTGGTCCTGGACCGGCTCGTGGAACTGGCCACCCGGCTGCTCGGCGCGGGGGCGGGGCAGATCGCGATCCTCGACGACGTCCAGACCATCGCCGGCGCCGCGGGAATGGCCCCGGGCGGCACGCTCGGCGAGACCGCGCTCACCGACTCGCTGTGCACGGTGACCGCCGCCGGCGGTGCGCCTCTGGTCGTGGCGGACGCGGCGGCCGACGAGCGGGTGCGCAGCCTCCCGCCGGTCGCGTCGGGGGCCGTCGGCGCCTACCTCGGCATACCGCTCACCGACAGCACCGCCCACGTGGTCGGCGCGCTGTGCGTCTTCGACCCGGCTCCCCGGGCCTGGTCCGACGGCGACGTCGCCACGCTGCGCCAGCTCGCGGCGTCGGTGGTCACCGAGCTGGAGTACGCGGCGCTGAGCGGCGAGTACGAGCGTCAGCACCTGCGCTGGCGCCTGGCGATGGACGCCGGCCGGGTCGGCACCTTCGACTGGGACCTGCACACCGGCGAGCTGAACTGGGACGAGCCCCTGCTCGCGATGTTCGGCTACACCGCCGGTGAGTTCGACTCGACGATCCGGGGGTTCTCGGCGCGGGTGCACCCCGACGACGTCGACCGGGTGGCCGAGGCGCTGCAGGTCTCCATCGAGACGGTCGGGGAGTACGAGGCCGAGTACCGCGTCCTCCGGCCCGACGGCGAGACGCGCTGGGTGCAGGCCCGGGGGCGGGCGCTGGGCGACCCCGAGGGCCGCGCGGTGCGGGTGGTCGGCGCCGCGTACGACACCACCGATGACCGCGACGGTCAGGCCCGGGTCGCGCGGGTGCTCGAGGCCATGCCGGCCGGCTTCTACTCGCTGGACCGGCAGTGGCGGTTCACGCACGTCAACGCCGAGGCCGAGCGGCTGCTGGGCCGCAACCGGGAGGAACTGCTCGGCGAGGTCCTCTGGGACTGCTTCCCCGGCGCGGTCGACAGCGCCTTCGAGGAGAGCTACCGCAGCGCCGTCCGGACCGGCCAGCCGGTCAACTTCGACGCCTACTACCCCGCTCCCCTGGACGGCTGGTACGAGCTGCGCGCCTGGCCGAGCCCGGAGGGGCTGTCGGTGTACTTCACCGAGGTCACCGAGCGGCTGCGGACGCGTGCCCGCGCCGAGCGGTCCGCGCAGCGGCTGGCCCTGCTGGCCCAGGTGAGCGCCGAGCTGGCCGGCACGCTGGACGCCCGGACGGCGATCGGCCGGCTCCCGAGGCTGGTCGTCCCGGCGCTGGCCCAGTGGTGCATCGTCACCGTCGTCGACGCCGAGGGCCGCCCCCGGGACGTCGGCTGGTGGCACGCCGACCCGTCCGCCCGCAGTCTGGTGGAGCGCTACACCGCCGTCCGGCTCGACGCCATGCCGGCGACCTCGCCGGTGGCCCGCGCGCTGTTCGTCGGTGAGCCGGTGCGCTCGCACGCCGGCGAGGTGGCCGCCCTGCTGCCGCCGGGCGAGGCCCGCAGCCTGCTCACCGCACTGGACCCCGGGTCGGCCGTCGCGCTGCCGCTGCGCGGGCGCGGCCGCACCCTCGGCGTGCTCACCCTGTACTACGGCCGGGGCGAGCCGGTGTCGGACGAGGACCTGGCCACCGCGCAGGACGTCGCGGACCGCGCCGGGCTGGCCCTGGACAACACCCGGCTCTACACCCAGCAGCAGCAACTGGCCGAGGGCCTGCAGCGCAGTCTGCTCACCGAGCCGCCGGAGCCCGACCACGCGGAGATCGCCGTCCGGTACCTGCCGGCCGTCGAGGCCGCACGGGTGGGCGGGGACTGGTACGACGCGTTCCTGCAGCCCTGCGGGGCGACGATGCTGGTCATCGGGGACGTGGTCGGGCACGACACCGAGGCGGCCGCCGCGATGGGTCAGCTGCGCGGTCTGCTCCGGGGCATCGCCACCTACAGCGACGCCCCTCCGGTGGAGGTGCTCCGCGGGCTGGACGCGTCCATGGCCCTGCTGCAGACGCGGGTCCTGGCGACCGCGGCGGTGGCCCGCTTCGAGCAGACCGACGACGAGCGGGAGCGCGGCGTCACCCGCATGCGCTGGGCCAACGCCGGCCACCTGCCGCCGATGGTCATCAACCCCGACGGGTCGGTGGCCGAGCTGGCGGCCTGGAAGGGCGACCTGCTGCTCGGCGTCGACGCCGCGGCACGCCGGCAGGAGTCGGTGGTGACCCTCGACCGCGGCGCGACGGTGCTGCTGTTCACCGATGGTCTGGTCGAGCGGCGGGACGCCGACCTCGACGCCGGCCTGGTCCGGCTGCGCGAGGCGCTCGTCGACCTCGCCGACCGGCCGCTGCAGGAGATGCTCGACGAGGTGCTCGAGCGGCTCGTGGAGGGACGGCCGGAGGACGACGTCGCGCTCGTCGCCGTCCGCCTGCACCCCCAGGGCCGACCGCGCCCCGCCGAGGCGGGCCCGAACGACGTCCCGGACGTCGTGCCCGCCGAGCACGGCACCGCCTGAGGGCCTGCTGCAGGGTCCCGCCGCGAGCTGGCCGGCGGTGGGGCAGCGGGGTCCTTCACCGGTCGCGGCGGACGGTCGCCTTCCGGCCCTTGATCATCGTGGCCCGCAGGGCGCGGACGACCTCGTCCGCCGCGGGCTCGGGGACCTCCACCAGCGCGAACCGCTGGTGGATCTCGATGGCACCGATGTCCCGGCCGGTCAGCCCGGTCTCCCCCGTGATGGCCCCGACAAGATCGCCGGGGCGGATCCCGGCCTCCCGGCCGAGTCCGACGAACAGCCGCGCGCCCGGGCCACCGGCCGGACGCCCGCCCCGCGGTGCCGCACCGCGGCTGCCCCGGGCGTCGGGCCGCCCCCCGCTGTCGGGACGGAAGGTGACCTGCGGGAGCTCCTCGTCGTCGTCGGTGCCACCGCCGGCCTCGTGGGCGAGCTTGACCGCCGCCAGCGCGACCTCGAACAGGTCGAACTCGTCGGTGAGGGTCTCGACGACCGCCCGGAAGCGCTCCAGGTCGTCCTCCAGGAGGCTCTCGCGCAGCGCCGCGCGGGTGAGCTCCAGCCGACGGGCCCGCAGGTCGGCGACGGTCGGTACCTTCTCGACGGTGATCGGCGCGCCCGCGACCTTCTCGATCGTCTTGAGCATCCGGTGCTCGCGCGGCTCGGCCAGGGTGATCGCCACGCCCTCCCGGCCCGCGCGACCCACCCGCCCGATCCGGTGCACGTAGGACTCGGGCGCGGAGGGGACGTCGTAGTTGACGACGTGCGTCAACTGCTCGATGTCCAGGCCGCGGGCGGCGACGTCGGTCGCCACCAGCAGGTCAGCGGTCCCCCCGCGCAGCCGGCCCATGACGCGGTCGCGCTGCTCCTGGCTCATCCCGCCGTGCAGCGCCTCGGCGCGGTAGCCGCGGCCGTTGAGCGTCTCGGTGAGCGTGTCCACCTCCTCGCGGGTGCGGCAGAAGACGATCGCCGCCGTGGGGGCCTCGATGTCGAGCACCCGCCCGAGCGCGGCCGCCTTGGCCGCGCGCGGCACGACGTAGGCGGTCTGGCGGACCCGCGGCGACTCGCCCGAGGCGGCCTTCTCGCGGGCGATGGTGATCCGGACCGGGTCGTCGAGGTGCCGGCGGGCGAGGGCGTCGAGCCGGCGGGGCATCGTCGCGGAGAACAGCACGGTCTGCCGCGTCTCCGGCGTCTCGTCGAGGATGGCCTCGAGGTCCTCGGCGAAGCCCATGTCGAGCATCTCGTCGGCCTCGTCCAGGACGACGGTGGCGACGTCACCCAGGTGCAGGCTGCCCCGCTGGAGGAGGTCCAGCGCCCGGCCGGGGGTGGCGACGACGACGTCGACCCCGGACTGGAGGCCCTTGAGCTGGCGGACGATGGGGGCTCCGCCGTAGACCGGCAGCACCCGGGCGCCGATCTCCCGGCCGTAGCGGTGCAGCGCCTCGGACACCTGGATGGCGAGCTCCCGGGTGGGCACCAGGACGATCGCCACCGGTGCGCGGTCGGTGCGGTGCGCGGGGAGGCGCTGCAGCACCGGCAACGCGAACGCGGCGGTCTTCCCCGTGCCCGTCGCCGCCTGGCCGAGCAGGTCGCGCCCGGCCACCAGCGGCGGGATCGCCTCCTGCTGGATCGGCGTGGGCTCCTCGTAGCCCAGGGCGGTGAGGGCCTGGACCAGCTCCGGTCGCAGTCCCAGGGCCGGGAAGGTGACGCCGTCCGCGGCCGGGTCGGGGTCGGTCGATCGCTCGTCGCTCATCGGGGGACATCGTTCCCCCGCCGCCGGCCGCGCGCTCCCCCGGGGCACGCACGGTGGTGCTCCACGCAGGGGGGGACGGCACCTGGCCGCGGTCGGGCCGAGTGGGGGCCGGAGGCCTCCGCGCAGGCGCGACGGTGGTGCTCCACGCAGCCGGGGGACGGCACCTGGCCGCGGTGTCGTCCGGAGGACGACGTCGAACACTGTGGCAACCTCGTGCGGTGACCGCGCCCACTGACGAGCTCTGCCTGCGCCCGGCCACGGAGCTCGCCGCCCTGATCCGCACCCGGAAGCTCTCGGCCCGGGAGCTGACCGACGCCTGCCTGGAGCGGATCGAGCGGCTGGACGAGCGGGTCAACGCGATCGTCACCCTGGACGCCGACGGGGCCCGCGCCGCGGCCGACGCCGCCGACGCGGCCCTGGCGGCGGGGGAGGACGTCGGCCCGCTGCACGGGCTGCCGGTCGCGCACAAGGACACCCACGCCACCGGTGGCATGCGCACCACCTACGGCTCGCCCCTGCACGCCGGCACGGTGCCCGCCGAGGACGAGCTGGTCGTCGGCCGGCTGCGGGCGGCAGGGACGATCCGGCTGGGCAAGACCAACACGCCGGAGTTCGCGGCCGGCTCGCACACGTTCAACTCCCTGTTCGGCGCGACCCACAACCCCTACCGGCACGGGCTGTCGGCCGGCGGGTCCAGCGGAGGCGCGGCCGCCGCGCTGGCCGCGGGCTTCGTCCCGGTCGCCGAGGGCAGTGACATGGGCGGCTCGCTGCGCAACCCGGCGGCCTTCTGCAACGTCGTCGGCCTGCGGCCCACACCCGGCCGGGTGCCCACGTGGCCGGCGGCGATCGGCTGGTCGCAGCTGTCGGTACAGGGCCCCATGGGCCGCACGGTCGCCGACGTCGCGCTGACCCTGTCGGCGGTGGCCGGCCCGGACCCGCGGGTGCCCATCTCCCTCGGCGACCCGGGAGCGCCGTTCGCCGCCCCGCTGCCCGAGCGCCTCGACGGCCTGCGGGTCGCCTGGGCGCCGGATCTGGGCGGCCGGGTGCGGGTCGACCCGGCGATCACCGCGGTGCTGGCCGAGTCGGTGCGGGTCTTCGAGGAGCTCGGGGCGACGGTCGAGCCCGACTGCCCCGACCTGTCCGGCGCGGACGACGTCTTCGGGACCCTGCGCGCCTGGCTGTTCGACGCCTCGTTCACCGAGCTCGCCCGGCAGCACCCGGACCAGGTGAAGGAGTCCATCCGGTGGAACGCCGAGCTGGGCGCGCGGCTCTCCGGCGCCGACATCGCCCGGGCCGAGGTCGCCCACACGGCGCTGTACGAGCGGGTGGTGGCGTTCTTCGAGCGCTACGACGCGCTGCTGGCGCCGGCGACCCAGGTGGTGCCCTTCCCCGTGGAGCAGGAGTACCCGACCTCGATCGACGGAGTCGAGCTGGGGGACTACCTCGAGTGGATGCGGGCCTGCACGCTGATCACGCCCACCGGGTGCCCCGCGCTGTCGGTGCCGGGCGGGTTCACCCCCGAGGGCCTGCCGGTCGGGCTCCAGGTCGTCACCGCACCCCGCGCCGACCGCCGGGCGCTCGAGGTGGGGCACGCCTTCGAGCAGGCGACCCGCTTCGGCAGCCGCCGTCCGCCGCTCTGACGGACGGCGATGAGTCCGGGCGGCGGCGGGGGTCTTCCCTCCATGACTGCCGACGCTGGGATCGACGAACGCCACCGCACCGAGGTCACCGAGCGCTACCGCCGCCGCGCCGACGTCTTCGAGGCGACCGTGGCGGCCGTCGACCCGGCCGACTGGTCGCGGCAGTCGCCGTGCGCGGAGTGGGACGCCCGCGACGTCGTCCGGCACATCGTGGAGATGCAGGGCGTGGCGCTGCGCCCGCACGGCCGGTCGGTCCCGGCCACGCCGTCCGTGGACGACGACCCGCTCGCCGCCTTCCGCGCGGCCCGCACCGCGGTGGAGGCCGTCCTCGCCGACCCCGAGCTGTCGGCCCGGCCGACCGAGACCCCCGCGGGTTCGATGCCCGGTGTCGACCTGGTCGACCGGGTGGCCAGCGCCGACCTGGTGCTGCACCGCTGGGACCTGGCCCGGGCCACCGGGCAGGACGACACCATCGACCCCGACGAGCTGGCCGCCATGTGGCCGGGCCTGCAGGAGATCCCGGACGTCATGCGGGTGCCCGAGGCGTTCGGGCCGGGCGTCGTCGTCTTCGGCCCGGCGGTGGAGGTGCCCGAGGACGCTCCGCTGCAGGACCGCGCCCTCGGCCTGATCGGTCGCGACCCGGCCTGGACCCCACCGGCGCGCTGAGCGGCGGCCCTCACCCCGGCACGGGGCCGTCGGAGCCGGCCGGGTACTCCCGCAGCGGCACCTCCCCGGCCGCCCAGGCGGCCAGGATCGGCTCCACGATCCGCCACGACTCCTCGGCCTCCGCGGCACTGACCGACAGCACGCGGTTCCCGGCCAGCAGCTCCCGCAGGAGCAGTCCGTACGCCGACAGCCGGCGCGTCGGCAGCTCCAGCGCCAGCGCGCGCCGCTCCAGGTCGAACGGGTCGCCGGCCCCGTTGAGGTTGAGCTCCAGGGAGACCCCGTCCGGGTCGAAGGTGAGCCGCAGGACGTCGGGCTCGGCAGCGCCGTCGCCGAACGCCAGGTGCGGCACGGGCTTGAAGCGGATCACCATCTCCTGCCGGTCGGCCCCCAGGGCCTTGCCCGACCGCAGCCGGAACGGCACCCCCGCCCAGCGCCAGTTGTCGATGGTCACCGTGTACTCGGCGTAGGTCTCGGTCCCCCGGTCGGGGTCCACGCCTTCCTCCGCGGTGTAGTCGGGGAGCTCGCGGCCCGCGACGGTGCCGGCGGTGTACCGGGCCCGCAGCGTGTCGCGGGCCATGTCGGCCGGCGGGCGGACGGCACGCAGCACGTCCGCCCGGCGCGCGGCCAGGCTCGGCCCGTCGATCGCCGCCGGCGGCTCCATCGCGACCAGTGCCAGCTGCTGCAGCAGGTGGTTCTGCAGCATGTCGCGCAGCGCACCGGCGGTGTCGTAGTAGCCGGCCCGGCCCTCCAGGCCGAGGGTCTCGTCGAAGACGATGTCCACGCGCTCCACGTGCCCCGCGTTCCACACCGGCTCGAACAGGCGGTTGGCGAAGCGCAGTCCGAGCAGGTTCAGCACCGTCTGGGTGGCCGTGAAGTGGTCGACGCGGTGCACGGCGTCCTCGGGCAGCAGCCGGTGCAGGACGGCGTTGAGCTCGCGCGCGTCCTCGACCCCGGTGCCGAACGGCTTCTCGACGGCGACCGCCGCTCCCTCGGGCAGACCGACCTGGCCCAGGGCTTCGAGGGTGTCGCGGAAGACCGTGTTGGGCAGCGCCAGGTAGACGACGGGCACCCCGCCCGCCCGCTCCAGCGCCCGGCGCAGGTCGTCGGCCTCGGTCACCGATCCCTGCTGGTACCCGAGCCGGCCGACCAGCCGGGCACGGGACTCCTCGGGCACGTGGTCGGCGTGCTCCCCGAGCTGCTCGCGGGCCCACGACCGGTAGTCGTCGTCGGAGCCGTCGTGCCGCCCGACCGCCAGCACCGTCTGGTCGTCGGCCAGCTCGCCGGCGTCGTCGAGCTCGGCCAGGCCGGGCAGCAGGAAGCGGCCGGTGAGGTCGCCGGATCCGCCGAGGACGACGAGGGGACGGGTCATGGCCCTCCCCTCCCCCGTCGGCACCGGCCCGCAAACCGCTCTGCCGGCGTCTACGGCTCTCTAGTGCTCAGGCCAGAGAACCGCAGACGCGGCTAGGTGCGCCGTCGGAGGCCGCGCAGGGTCCGGACGGCGACCAGCAGCTCGGCCAGCTCCTGGCGGTCCCCTGAGGCGATGTCGACCAGCTGTGCCGCAGCCCGCTGCTGGGTGCCGTCCCAGCCACCGGCCCAGCGCGCCACCAGCTCGTCCGCGGGTTCGGCGTCGCCGCGCCGGCCGGCCAGCACGTCGGCGGTGAGCGCCGCCTGCTCGGTGGCCAGGTCGTCGCGCAGGCTGGCTCGCGCCATCGAGGGCCACCGGCGATCACGGGGCAGGGCGATGACGAGCTCGCGCAGCGGCACCAGCGCCAGCCGCTCGGCCAGGCACTGCTGCACCCGGCCGGCCAGGTCGATCGGCGCGCCGGTGCGCTCGGCGACGACGGCGAGGTCGAGGGCGGCCGGCAGCAGCGGTGCGGCGGCCACCTCGGCGGCCAGCGGCCCCGGCACACCGGACCTCTCCAGCCGGCTCGCGCGCTCGGAGTAGCCGGCGGCCTCCGCGCCGAGCAGCCACGACGGCAGGCCGTCGCGGACCGCGGCCACCGGTGCGGCGAACCGGTCCGTCACCTCCCCGATCCGGGCGGCCTGGTCCGCGGCCAGCTCGGGGAGGGCCAGCAGCCACCGGGTGGCCCGCTCGGCCAGCCGGGTGGCCTCGGTGCGCAGCTCCACCTGGGTGCCGGCCGACACCTGGTTGTCCAGCGGGCGGACGGCGTCCCACAGCCGGTCCACCTCGAAGACGGCACGGGCCACCGCGTGCGCCCGGACCACCCCGGCCAGCGGCACCCCGGTCTCCTCCACCAGCCGGAACAGGCCGGTCACCCCGGCGGTGTTGACCGCCCGGTTGGTCAGCGCCGTGGCGACGATCTCCCGGCGCAGCGGGTGGCTCACGACAGCGGACGGGAAGCGCCGGCGCAGCTCGGTCGGGAAGTACGCCTCGAGCAGCCCCTCCAGCGCCGGGTCGTCGGGCAGGTCACCGGCCAGGACGGCGTCGCCCGTCTCGAGCTTGGCGTAGGCCAGCAGCACCGACAGCTCCGGACCGGTGAGGGCGTGCCCGTCGCGGCGCCGCTCGCCCAGAGCCCGGTCGTCGGGCAGGGCTTCGACGCTGCGCACCAGGCGGCCGGAGCGCTCGAGAGCGCGGAGGAACCGCTGGTGGGCGTCGAGGAGGCTGCGGGCGGCGGTCACCTCGGCGGCCAGCGTCGCGTTCTGCGCGTGGTTGTCGGTGAGGACGGCGGCGGCCACCTCGTCGGTCATCTGGCCCAGCAGCTCGGCGCGGCTCCCGGCGTCCAGCTCGCCGGCGTCCACCACGCGGTTGAGCGCGATCTTGATGTTCACCTCGTGGTCGGAGGTGTCCACGCCCGCGGAGTTGTCGATGGCGTCGGTGTTGACCTTGCCGCCGGCCAGGGCGTACTCCACCCGGCCGCGCTGGGTCAGCCCCAGGTTGCCGCCCTCCCCCACCACGCGGACCCGCAGGTCACGGCCGTCCACCCGCACCGCGTCGTTGGCCTTGTCCCCGACGTCCAGCGCGCTCTCGGCCGCGGCCTTGACGTAGGTACCGATGCCGCCGTTGAACAGCAGGTCGACCGGGGCCAGCAGCACGGCGCGGATGAGCTCGACCGGCGGCAGCGCCTCGACGTCGTCGGGCAGCCCCAGGGCCGCGCGCATCGGCTCGCTGACCGGGATGGACTTGACCGTCCGCGGCCACACGCCGCCGCCCGGGCTGATCAGCGACGCGTCGTAGTCCGCCCACGACGAGCGGGGCAGGTCGAACAGCCGGCGCCGCTCGTCGTAGGAGGTGGGCGCGTCGGGCGTGGGGTCGACGAAGACGTGCCGGTGGTCGAAGGCGGCGACCAGGCGGATGTGCGGCGACAGCAGCATGCCGTTGCCGAAGACGTCGCCGGACATGTCGCCGACCCCGACCACGGTGAAGTCCTGGCGCTGCACGTCGAGGTCCAGCTCGCGGAAGTGCCGGGTCACCGACTCCCACGCGCCCCGGGCGGTGATGCCCATGGCCTTGTGGTCGTAGCCGACCGACCCCCCGGAGGCGAAGGCGTCGCCCAGCCAGAACCCGCGCTCGAGCGCGACCGAGTTGGCCAGGTCGGAGAAGGTCGCCGTCCCCTTGTCGGCGGCGACGACCAGGTAGCTGTCGTCGCCGTCGTGCCGGACCACGCGGTCGGGGGGCACCAGCTCGCCGTCGACCAGGTTGTCGGTCAGCGCCAGCAGCGCGCCGATGAAGAGCCGGTAGCAGGCCTGCCCCTCGGCGAGGACGGCGTCACGGGAGGCCGGGTGGGCGGGGTCGGTCACAGCCGGCGGGTTCTTGACGACGAAGCCGCCCTTGGCGCCGGTCGGCACGATCACGGTGTTCTTCACCATCTGCGCCTTGACCAGCCCCAGCACCTCGGTGCGGAGGTCCTCGTGCCGGTCGGACCAGCGCAGCCCGCCCCGGGCGACGGCGCCGAAGCGCAGGTGCACGCCCATCACCCGCGGCGAGCTGACCCACACCTCGCGGGCCGGCCGCGGCTCGGGGACGTCAGGGACGGCGTGCGGGTCGAGCTTGAGCGCCAGGGGGCCGCCCACGTAGTACGTGGTGCGCTGGGTGGCCGTGACGGCGGCCAGCAGGGCGGTGAGCACGCGGTCGGCGTCCAGGGACTCCACCCGGCCGATGGCCTCCCGCAGCGACTCGACCAGCACCCGCTGGCGGTCGTCCCGTCCGGCGTCGCGGCCGGGCGAGAAGCGCGCCTCGAACAGGGCGACCAGCCGGGCGACGACGTCCGGGTGCGCGGCCAGCGTCGTCTCCACGTACCGCTGGCCGAAGGGCAGCCCGGCCTGGCGCAGCCACTGGACGTAGGCGCGGACCACCGACACCTGCCGCCAGTTCAGCCCGGCCAGCAGCACCAGCGCGCCCAGCCCGTCGTCCTCCGCGTCGCCGCGCCAGACGGCGGACAGTGCGTCGGTGAACCGCTCGGGCAGCGAGCCGGGGAAGGGCAGCTCACCGCCGGGCGAGGTGAGCCCGAAGTCGTAGATCCAGGCCAGCGGCGCCCCGATCCGGTCGATCTCGTAGGGCCGCTCGTCGATGACGTCCACGCCCATGTGCTGCAGCATCGGCAGGACGTCGGAGAGCAGCAGCCGCTCCCCCACCCGGTAGACCGCCAGGCGGGGTTCGGTGGCCGAGCTCCCCGCCGCGCGGCGCAGCACGAGGCCGATCTCCCCCTCCCCCAGCGCGTCGAGCCGTTCCAGGTCCTCGACCGCGGCCGAGGCGGGGAAGTCCTCCTGGTAGACGGCCGGGAACGCGTCCCCCGCCCGGGCCAGCCGGCGCTCGGCGTCGGCCCCGTAGCGGACGGCGAGGGCGTCGGCGAGGTCGTCGGTCCAGCTGCGCGCCACCGCGGCCAGGGCGGCCTGCAGCGACGGGACGTCGACGTCGGGCAGCGTCGGCGGCCCGCGGCGGGCCACCGGCGGGCGGACGACGAAGTGCAGCCGGGCCAGCACCGACTCGGTGATCCGCGCCGTGTACTCGATGCTCGAGCCCCCGAGCCGCTCCAGCAGCAGCTGCTGGATGTCCAGCCGCACCTCGGTCGTGTACCGGTCCCGCGGCAGGTAGACCAGCGCGGACCAGAACCGGTTGCCCGGGTCGCCACGGAGGAACAGCCGGGTCTGCCGGCGTTCCTGCAGGTAGAGCACGGCCAGGGCGACCGGCAGCAGCTCGTCGGTGCCGACCTGGAAGAGCTCGTCGCGGGGATAGGTCTCCAGGACGTCGAGCAGTTCCTTGCCGGTGTGGCTGTCGGCCGGCACGCCGGAGCGGTCGACGACCTCGGCGACCTTCCGCCGCACCAGGGGGACGTCGCGGACGCCGTGCGCGTAGGCGGCGGTCGGGAACAGCCCGACGAGGCGGTGCTGGCGGGCCGGCCCGCCCTCGTCGGTCGGCAGCGTCACCGTCACCAGGTCCAGCCAGGCTCGGCGGTGCACGCTCGACCGGCTGTCGGCCTTGGTGACGGTGACCAGCGCGGTCCCCGAGGCGGCGGCCCCCTCCGGCGCACCGCCCGCCCCGGCGTCGCTGCGCAGCACGCCCAGGCCGCTGCCCGGGACCGGCCGGGACGACGTCCGCCCCCGCTGCGCGGCCGGCTCGACGTCGCGCGCGCCGAGGAAGACGAAGTTGCCCTCGGTGAGCCACCGCAGCAGGGCCGCGGCCTCGGCGGGGTCGCCGGCGGGGTCGCCGGCGGCCGCGCCGGACGGGAGCGCGATGCGCTCCAGCCGGTCGGCGAGGTCCAGCGCGCGGTCGCGCATCCGGCCGGCGTCCTCGTCGACCGCCCGGACGTCGGCGAGCACGGTGCGCAGCCCGGCGGCCAGGTCACCGGCCGCCTCGTCGTCCAGCGGACCGTCGAGCACCACGGCCATCCAGGACTCGGCGAGGGCGTCGGGGCCGCAGCCGCCGGGTTCGGCGCTGTCGCAGAAGGCGCGGATCCGGCCGGCCAGGTCACGGCGGATGACCAGGACCGGGTGGACGACGTGCTCGATCCGGAACCCCTGCCGGACCACCTCGGCGGTGACGGAGTCGACGAGGAACGGCATGTCGTCGGTGACCACCAGCAGCATGGAGCGCGGCCCGGAGTCGCCGTGCGCCCGGAGCTGCTGCACGTCCACGGTGGCCGAGCCCTGCGGCCGGACCTCGGCCAGCCGGAGGTGCCCCAGGGCGAGGTCGGCGAGGTCGGCGAGGTCGTGGTCGAGCACCTCCGCCGCCGGCTCGCTCCAGTAGTAGCGGCGCAGCAGGGCCGGCACGTCGGCCGGGGTGCAGCCGGTCGGCAGCCCCGCGCCGGAGTCGAGGGCCGCGGCGGCGGCCTGTTCCAGCAGCCGGCGCTTCTCGTCGCGAGCCGCCTCGAGGGCGGCCAGCTCAGTCGCGGCGGCCGGGATGTCGTCGTCCGCTGCGGCCGGTCCCGGGGTGGCCGGGACCGTGCCGGTGGTGCTGACCATGCCGCCTGACGCTAGTCGACCGACCCGGTCCTCCCCACCGCTCACGGGCGCGCGGCGAGCCCCCGGACGGGGACGGCGCGCGGCCCCTGTCGTGCTCCGGCGCTCAGCGCTTCTCGGTCAGCTGGTCGGCGATCCAGCCGCCGACGGCGAGCAGCAGCCCGCCGAGGACGGCGGCACCGAAGCCGTCGACCTGGAGCCGGTCGGTGAGCGCCGCGGTGATGCCGAGCAGCGCCGCGTTGACGACGAGCAGGAACAGGCCCAGCGTCAGCAGCACGAAGGGCAGCGACAGCAGCCGCAGGATCGGCCCGACGACGGCGTTGATCACCGCGAAGATCAGCGCGATCCACAGGTAGGTGCCCGGCTCGCCCAGCGGTCCGTCGGGGTTGGGGATCACCTCGATGCCGTCCAGCAGGTAGGCGACGCCGTAGAAGACGCCGGCCAGGAGGACGACCTTCAGCAGGAACCTGATCACGCGCCCACGCTAGTGCCCGAAGATCACGTTTCCCTGTACGCGCCGCTCCGCCCTCGTCCGCGGTCGTGCTGGCGGGACACGCGCTACCCGGTTCTACGGATGTCTACGCGGGTGGCTAGACGGCGGCATAGCGTGCTCGACATGGACCCCGTGCGGAACCCGTACGCCCCCGGCGCCGGCCAGCGCCCGCCGGAGCTGGCCGGCCGGGACGCCGAGCTCTCGGCCTTCGACGTCGTGCTGGAGCGGATCGCCCACGGCCGCCCCGAGCGCTCGCTGGTGCTCACCGGGCTGCGCGGGGTGGGCAAGACGGTGCTGCTCAACCAGCTGCGCTCGGCGGCGATCGGTCACGGGTGGGGCACCGGCAAGATCGAGGCCCGCCCCGACCAGTCCCTGCGCCGCCCCGTCTCCTCCGCGCTGCACATGGCGCTGCGAGAGCTCCGGCACCCCGACCAGGAGTCGATGGACGCCGTCCTCGGCGTGCTCAAGGCCTTCGCGCTCCGGCAGACGGTCGACGCCAAGGTGCGCGACCGCTGGCAGCCCGGCATCGACGTCGCGGCCACGACCGGGCGCGCGGACTCCGGCGACATGGAGATCGACCTGGTCGAACTGCTCAGCGACGCCGCCGGCCTGGCCGCCGACGTCGGCCGGGGCATCGCGCTGTTCATCGACGAGATGCAGGACGTGCAGGCCGACGACGTCTCGGCGATCTGCGCCGCCTGCCACGAGCTGTCCCAGCAGGGCGCGCCGCTGATCGTCGTCGGCGCGGGACTCCCCCACCTGCCCGCGGTGCTGTCGGCGTCCAAGAGCTACTCCGAGCGGCTGTTCCGCTACCTGCGCATCGACCGGCTCGACCGCGTGGCCGCCGACCGCGCCCTGCTGGCCCCGGCCGAGCGCGAGGACGTCAGCTTCGAGCCCGCCGCCCTCGACGCGCTCTACGCGGCCGCCGACGGCTACCCGTACTTCGTGCAGGCCTACGGGAAGGTCACCTGGGACGTCGCGGCGGCCTCCCCCGTCACGGCCGCCGACGTCGCGATGGCCGCACCGGTCGCCGAGGCCGAGCTGGCCGTCGGCTTCTTCGGCTCCCGCTACGACCGGGCCACCCCGGCCGAGCGGGAGTACATGCACGCGATGGCCGAGCTGGGCGGTCCGCACGGGGCGGCCGTGGCGACGTCGGAGGTGGCGACGTCCCTCGGCCGCAAGCCGGCGTCCCTCTCCCCCGCCCGCGACTCGCTGATCAAGAAGGGGCTGGTCTACTCCGCCGAGCGCGGCCAGATCGCCTTCACCGTCCCCCACTTCGGCCGCTACCTCCTCTCCCACCCCGACTGAGAGAGGACCCCCGGGAGGACGCCGTCCCCCTCCCCGCTCGCGAGCTCGCGGCGAGCCTGTGGACGGGCCGGGCGGGGCCGGGGTTCGGGGACCGTTGCGTCGGGCACCGATCGGCTCGTGCCGGTGGTCGTGGAGGCGGGTCTGTGGGGGCTGCTGGGCGGCGCCGCGCTGGTGCTGGGCGCGCTCGTGGCCTGGTTCGTCCGGGTGCCGCAGACGGTCATCGCCTCGGTGATGGCCTTCGGCTCGGGGGTGCTCATCTCCGCGGTCGCGTTCGACCTGATGACGGAGGCCGCCGACACCGGCGGCCTGCTCCCGGCGGCGATCGGCTTCGTCGGCGGAGCCCTGGCCTACCTGGCGGCCAACGCCGCGCTGGCCCGCCGCGGCGCACGGCACCGCAAGCGCTCGGGGCGCCGTCAGCCCACGGAGGGCGAGCAGGCCGGCAGCGGGGCGGCGATCGCGATCGGCGCGCTGCTGGACGGCATCCCGGAGTCGGTGGTGCTCGGCCTCGGGTTGCTGGGCGGTGGCGGCGTGAGCGCCTCCGTCCTCGCCGCGGTGTTCATCTCCAACGTGCCCGAGGGGCTGTCCTCGGCGGCGGGCATGAAGGCCGGTGGCCGGTCGGCGCGCTACGTGTTCGGCGTCTGGGGCGGCATCGCGGTGGCCAGCGGGCTGGCGGCGCTGGTCGGCTACGCGACGCTCGGCGGGGCGCCCCCGGAGGCGATCGCGGTCATCACCGCCGTCGCGGCCGGCGCGATCCTCACGATGGTGGCCGACACCATGATCCCCGAGGCGTTCGAGCAGACGCGGACGTGGACCGGCGTGATCACCACCCTCGGCTTCCTCGTCGCCTTCGCCGTCGAGCGCGCCGGCTCCTGAGTCCGCGCTGCGCCGGGACCGGTCCCCGGGCAGGGTGGGCGAGGTGACCGACACAGTCCGCGACCCCGTGCAGATCGCCGTCCCGGTCGAGGGCGGTGACCTCGCCGCCTTGCACTGGCCGGCGGACTCCCCGGGCGCGCCGATCGCCGTCCTCGTGCACGGCATCACGGCCAACGCGATGGCGTGGGCGCGGGTGGCCGGCGCGCTCGCCGGGGAGTTCGAGGTGCTCGCGCCCGACCTCCGGGGCCGCGGCGCCTCCGCGGGACTGCCGGGGCCCTACGGCCTGGATGCGCACGCCGCCGACCTCGCCGCCCTCCTGGACCGGTTCGGGGCCGACGCCGACCGCGGCGCCGAAGCCACCGTCGTCGTCGGCCACTCGATGGGTGCCTTCGTCGCCGCGCTGGCGGCCGCCGGGACGGCGCGGGACCGGGTGCACGGCCTGGTGCTCGTCGACGGTGGACCGGCGCTCCCGCAGCCGCCCGGGGCCGACGTCGACGCGATGCTCGCCGCCGTCCTCGGCCCGGCCCTCGACCGGCTGTCCATGACGTTCCCCGACCTGGCCGCGGTGCGGGAGTTCTGGTCACGGCACCCGGCGGTCGGCCCGTGGGTCGACGTCCCCTCGGTGGCCGCCTACCTGGCGCGGGACGTGACCGGGGAGCCGCCCGCGCTGCGCAGCTCCTGCGTCCCGGAGGCGGTCCGGGTGGACGGCGGTGACGTCCTGCTCAACGAGCGGGTCCTGGAGGCCCTCACCGACCTCCCGGTGCCGGCGACCCTGCTGTGGGCGACCCGCGGCACGTTCGACCAGACGCCGGGCCTCTACGACGAGTTCCGGCTGGCCCAGCTCGGGCTGGAACCGGCCGGCATCGCCACGCGGGAGGTGCCGGACACGAACCACTACTCGATCCTGTGGGCCTCCCAGGGCGTCGAGGCGATCTCCGCCGCCGTCCGGGAGGCCGCGGCGGGCGGTTGAGGGTCAGACCGGGCGCCCGGCCACGGGCTGGTGCAGCACCGGGGCGGTGGACGGCGGTCGCTGCCAGCCGACCGGATGGGCGCGGACGGCGAGCACCGCGACGTCGTCCTCGACGCCGTCCCCGAGCATCTCGGCCAGCAATCGGTCGCACAGCGCGTCCAGCGACTCGTCGACGGAGGCGGCCAGCAGCCGGCGCACCCGGTCCCGGCCCTCGTCGAGGGGGACCCCGCGCCGCTCGAAGAGCCCGTCGGTGAACAGCAGCACGGTGCCGCCGTCCGGGACCGGCGCGACGCCGTCGGCCCGTGGGCCGCGCCAGCCGATGCCGAGCGGCGGCCCCACCGGCGCGGACAGGTCGCTCACCGAGCCGTCGGGGCCCAGCAGCAGCGGATCGGGGTGACCGGCCGAGGACCAGCGCAGCCGGCGCCGCCCCGCCGCCCGGTCGGCCGGCGTCTGCTCGATCCGGCAGACCAGCGCCGTCGCCATGGTGGGCACCGAGAGGCCCACGAGGGCGTGGTCGACCCGGCGCAGCACACCGGCCGGTTCCTCCAGCCGGTCGAAGGCGATCGCGCGGACCAGGGTCTTGACCTGGCCCATCGCCGCGGCCGCCTCGATGTCGTGGCCCATGACGTCGCCGATGACGACGACGGTGTCCCCGTCGGGCTGGAGGAACGAGTCGTACCAGTCGCCGCCGATGGCCACGCCGCGGGTCGCCGCCCGGTAGCGCACCGCCAGCTCGAGGCGGTCGGGCTGGACCGGCGGGGAGAGCAGGCTCAGCTGCAGCCGTTCGGCGACCTGCTGGTTGGCCGCGGCCAGCCGGGCGTTGTCCAGCGCGAGCGCGGCCCGCCGGGACGCGATCTCCGCCGTCCTGAGCTCGGCCTCGGTGTGCGGGCCCCGTTCGGGGCCGTTGACCAGTGTCAGCGCGCCGAACTGCTCCCCGCGCGCCAGCAGCGGGAACGTGGCCACCGCCGCCGGGCGCAGCGACTCGAGGACCTGACGGGTGGCCGGGTCGGCGACCATCTGGTCGAGGTGCGCGGCGGTCAGCTCGCCGATGACCACCGGCTTGCCGCTGCGCAAGGCGGTGGGCACCGGGGCGCTGACGTCGTTGGTGCGCACCCGCGCGTCGGCGTAGCGGTGCATGACGCCCACCATCGCGGGGTCCCGGTGCGCGCGACCGACGTCCCGGCGGGTGCCGTCGGGGTCGACGACGCTGACCACGCACCAGTCGGCCAGCGTGGGGACGACGAGCTGGGCGAACCGGCCGACGGCCTCGTCCACGTCGACGGTGGACGTCATCGCCAGGTTGATGTCGCCCAGCAGCATGAGGTGCCGACCGGCCCGCTCGGCGTTCGCCGCGGCCACCGCAGCTGCCGAGGCCGCCTCCTCGCGGGCGGCGACCGCGGTGGCGCGGTCGTCCTCGACCTGCCGCCGGGCGGTCACGTCGTCGTAGCTGACCACCAGACCCGCGTCGGTGAGGAAGGCGTCGGCCCGGAACCACCGGTCGAGGGGGGTGAAGAACGCCTCGGTGCTGCCGGACTCCCCCGTCGCCCGCACCCGCCGGTAGAGGGCCTCGAACGGGCCGCCGAGGGCCTCGGGGAACTCCGCCCACACCTCCCGGCCGAGCAGCCCCGCCACGGTGCGGCCCAGCACCGCGGCGCCCGCCGGGTTGATGTAGCGGAACCGCCAGTCGTCGTCGAGGACGAACAGCGGGCGGTCCATGCCCTCCACGGCCTGCACGAGCAGGTCGTGGAGCGGTGCGCCCGTGGCGTCCCCGGTCATGCTGATCACTCTGCCTCATCGCCGGCGCGCCCCCGAGCCCCGCGGACGGGGCACCCCGGATCGGACGACGCGCCGGTCGGCCGCCGGCTCGTGGCGCGGCTCCTTGGCAGCGCCCGCCCCCCGCTGCCACGATCCGCACGATCCTCCCCGGTCCCGGTCCGATGACGGGAGGAGCGCTCCAGCAGAGGGGCGTCACGCGCACCGGACGAAGGGGTGTTCGGCGTGGAGGACCGGCGAGCCGACCCGCAACCCCCGCAGTGGCCCGCCCCGGCGGCCGCTGCACCGCCCGCCGGTGCACCGGCCGACGGTGGGCTGGCCGCCGAGGTGCTCATGACGATGCCCACGGCGCTGGTGTGCCTCGACGTCGCCGAGCGGGTCGCCAGTGCCAACGGGGCGGCTGCGCGGTTGCTCGGCCGGCCGGCGAGCGGGCTGGTCGGCCTGCCGGTGGACGACGTCCTCCCGGCCGGGATGGGCGTCACCGTCCGGGCCGCCTGCCGGGAGGCCCTGCGCACCGGCGGGCAGGTCACCGCGGAGATCCCGTCACCGGGAGTGGGCGGGGGCTGGCTCGAGCTGCAGGCCTGGCGCGGCCCGGTCGGAGCGGCGTTCACCCTCGTCGACGTCACCGCCCGCCGCCGGGCGCAGGAGGCCGCCGAGCGCGCCCGCCGCGACGCCGACCGGGCCGGTGACCTGATGGCCCTGCTCGCCACGGTGACCGACGAGCTCTCCGGAGCACTGGACGGCGAGACGGCACTGCGCCGGCTGGCCCGGCTGGTGGTGCCCGGGCTGGCCGACGCCTGCATCGTCACCGTCATCGACCGGGACGGACGGCCCCGTGACGTGAGCTCGTGGCACACCGACCCGGCCCGCCGGGAGCTGCTCGCCCGGTACGCGCAGGTGCGGCTGGACACGCTGCCGGCGGCTTCCCCGGTCGCCCGCGCCCTCCGGGACGGTACGGCGGCGCGGGAGTCGGCCGAGGCGGTGCTGGGGCTGATGGCACCGGGCCCCGCCCGGGACCTGCTGTCCGCCCTGGGCCCGGAGTCGGCGGTGGTGCTGCCGCTGACCGCCGAGCACCGCCCCGTCGGCGTCCTCACCCTCTACCTGGACCCGGGGCGGACCCACTCCGCGGAGGACCTCGCCGCCGCTCGGCAGATCGCCGTCCAGGCCGGTCGGGCCGTCGACCGCGTGCACCGGCAGAGCCAGGTGGCGCGGTTGGTCGAGGGACTGCAGCGCAGCCTGCTGACCGATCCCCCGGCCATCGACCGCGCCCGGGTCGTGGTGCGCTACGTCCCGGCCGCCGAGGCCGTCCGCGTCGGCGGCGACTGGTACGACGCCTTCCTGCACCCCGACGGGGACCCGGTGGTGGTGATCGGGGACGTCGCCGGGCACGACTCCGAGGCGGCCGCGGAGATGGGCCAGCTGCGCGGGTTGCTGCGCGGCATCGCCCACCACGGCGGCGGGGGGCCGGCCGACGTCCTCCGCGGGCTGGACGCCGCGATGGCGCACATGCACCCCGACACGATGGCCACCGCCACCATCGCCCGGCTCGAGCGCGGGGGCACGGTGCTCCGGTGGGCCAACGCCGGGCACCCGCCGCCGGTCGTGGTCACCGCCGACGGCACGGTGACGGTGCTGGCCCGCGGCCTCGGCGACCTGCTGCTCGGGGTGGACCCGGCCACCGAGCGCCGCGAGTTCACCGCGCCGCTGCCGCCGGGGGCCACCGTGCTGCTCTACACCGACGGGCTGGTGGAGCGGCGCGACAGCGGGGTGGACGAGGGCCTGGAGCGGCTGCAGCGGCACCTCGCGGAGCTCGCCGGGTCGCCGCTGGACCGGCTGTGCGACGAGCTGCTGGCGCGGATGCTGCCCGGCACGCCGGAGGACGACGTCGCCCTGCTGGCCGTCTGCCTCCAACCGGCCGACGAGGACGCCGGCTGACCAGGGGACGCGCCGACCGGGTGCCGAGACCCTCGTCACTCCCCGGGGGCGGAAACGCCCCGAACACGGTTGAGCACCGGACCCGGTGGGCACCTCAGTCCTCGACCGGAGGACAGCCACGACGGAGTGAGGGCAAGTGGGTCGACTCGCGTGGCCGGTGCGGCCACTACCGGACGGCCGGGGCGAGGTGTGGCGCTGGGACCTCGGGGCCGTTGCCGAGCTCCCCGGCGCCCGCGCCGACCTCCGTGCCCGCCTCGACGGCGTCGGCTTGGGGGCGGGCGGTGACGAGGACCAGGCCGCCGACCGGCTGATCCTCGCGTTCGACGAGCTGGCGTCCAACGCCCTGCGGCACGGTCGGTCGCCCGTGTCGGCGACCGTGGTGGCCGGCAGTGGCGGCTGGCTGCTCGACGTCAGCGACAGGGACCCGCACACGATGCCCGCCCCCGCGGTCGACCGCGACCCCGCCCAGGGGGGCATGGGGCTCTACCTGGTGGCCCGCCTGTCGGTCGCGCACGGCTGGTACGTGGACGGCTCCTGCAAGCACGTCTGGGCCTGCCTGCCCGCGGCCCAGGACGTCAGCCACCCCGCGGTCGCCTGAGCCGGCGCCCGGACCCGCGCACGACGACGGCCCCGGGGCGGATGCCCCGGGGCCGTCGTGGTCGTGCGCCCGGGACGGCGGGAACGGGTGGTCCGGCGCCGTCCCGGGGCAGTTCGGCCGGCGCGGGCGAGCCGCGCCGTCGGGTCAGGCGGTGACCCCGCCCGAGGGGATGACCAGCGAGAGCGCGCCCTTGCCGTAGCCGGGCACGTCGACCGCCAGGTCGATCCGGTTGAACGCGGCCGCCATCTCGACGAGGTCGGCCGGCAGGTCGTCGCCCGGGGCGTAGAGCTTGTACAGCTTGGAGTGCGGGGCCCCCGGCACGTTGAACAGTGCCGAGAGGACGTTCACGACCTCGTGCAGCGCCTCGGTGAGCATGGCGGTCAGCTCGCCGTCCTCCTCGACCGCGTCCTGGACACCGCCGGGGGGCAGCATGGCCAGCGCGCCACCGGTCCACGCCGACAGCGGCAGGTCCATGACGCAGAGCGCGTTGACCGCCAGGTGCGGGTCGACGTACACGGCCACGGACACCGGCCGCTCCTCCCCCGGCGTCACCGGCGCGCCGGGGTTCACCGACACCGGCTTGCCGAGCAGGCCCACGAGCATCTCGCGGACGTCCTTGGCCGCGGGCAGCACCAGGGTGGTCATGCGATCACCCCGTCCAGGTGCTCGCTGAAGGTGTCGGCGGTGAAGGGCTTGGCGATGAGGAACAGCGCGCCGGCGTCGGCGGCCTTCTCCCGCATCTCCGGGGAGCCCTCCGAGGTGACGAACCCGAACGGGACACCGGACCCGGCCGAGCGCAGCGCCTGGAGGCACTCCAGGCCGGTCATGTTCGGCATGTTCCAGTCGGACAGCACCAGGTCCGGGCTCTCGGCCTGGACCTTGTCGTAGGCGTCGCGGCCGTCCTCGGCCTCGACGATGTCGTGGTCGTCGTAACCGGCCTGCCGCAGCGTGCGGATGACGATCTGCCGCATGACGCGGCTGTCGTCGGCGACCAGGATCTTCACAGTGGCACTCCGTTTCCGTACGAGGGGTCCGCGTTCACGGCGTCCAGGACGGCGCCCTGGACGGAGATGGTCAGCGGCTGGCCACGCCACAGGGCGTCGACGCGGCAGGTGTCGGCCGACGCGACGGCGCGCGGCGCGACCCCGACCTCGGGCAGGCCGAGGGCGGACGGTCCGGGGAGGACGGCCTTGACGTTGCCGCCCACCACGTTGGCGAGCTCACCGAGGGCGTCGGCGACGTCCTCGTCGTCGAGGACCGCGGGCGCGTGCTCACGCAGCAGCGCGCGGGTCAGCTGCTCGGCGGTCTCGCGCCCGCAGGTCAGGACGACGCTGCCGGTCCACGGGCCGACGACGGCGACCCAGGCGCTGAGCGTGTCGGCCGGCAGCTCGCCGGGCAGGGGGACGAGGACCTCGTCCTCCCCGACGAGCGCCGTCCACGCCTGGTCGGCGATCTCCTGGACGATCGCCTCGTCGAGCAGCTCGGTGATGGCGGGCGAGGTCACAGCGCCATCTCCTGGGGGAGCAGGCCGAGCAGGGCGATCTTGTCGCGGATGGCGTCGGCGGTGAACGGCTTGATGACGTACTCGTGCGCGCCGGCGGCCAGGGCGCGCACGATCTGCCCGTGCTCGCCCTCGGAGGTGACCATCATCAGCGTCACCGCGCGCCAGCCTGGGTTGGACCGGACGGCGGAGACGAACTGCAGCCCGTCCATGACCGGCATGTTCCAGTCGATCGTGCACAGCTCGGGCACCCAGCCCTCGTGCAGCACGTCGAGCGCCTCCTGACCGTGACCGGCCTGGCGGGTCTCGAACCCGAAGCCCTCGAGGGTCCCGCTCACGATGCGCCGCATGGCGCGTGAGTCGTCGATCACCAGAGCACGCACGTCAGGCCCCCTTCAGCGGGCGGTAGGCGGAGCAGCGGCCGATGACGACCCGCTCCCAGGAGTCGTCGACGCCGAGGGTGGTCTCCGCGGCGCCGAGGAAGAGCCAGCCGTCGGGGCGCATCAGCGCGCGGACCCGGCGGAGGATCGCCTGCTTCGTCGGCAGGTCGAAGTAGATGAGGACGTTGCGCAGGTACACCACGTCGAACGGCCCGATCCGGGGGAGTGGAGCGGCGAGGTTGCACTCACTGGCGCTGACCATCCGGCGCAGCGTCGGCGCGACCTCCCACTCGGTGCCCGCCCGCGTGAAGTGGCGGACCAGCATGGGGGCGGGCAGCCCGCGGTTGACCTCGAGCTGGCTGAACCGGCCGGCGCGGGTGCGCTGCACCATCTCGCGGGAGAGGTCGGTCGCGGTGATCGAGACGCGCGTCCCGGCGTTGGGCATCGCGTCCTCGAGCAGCATCGCGATCGTGTACGGCTCCTGCCCGCTGGAACAGGCGGCCGACCAGATGTGCAGCCGCTCCACCGGTCCGCGGGCCGACAGCAGGGCGGGCAGCACCGTCGAGGTGAGTGCGGTGAACGGGTCGCCGTCCCGGAACCACGACGTCTCGTTGGTGGTGAGCGCCTCGACGATGCGCCGGGTCGACTCCGGACTCGGCCGGGTCCGCACGGAGTCCACGAACTGGCCGACGTCGGGCAGCCCCATCTGCCGGGCGATCGGCAGCAGCCGTGCCTCGACCAGGTACTCCTTGCCGGGGGCGAGCACGATCGCGCTCTCCCGGTGGACCAGTTGACGGACCCAGTCGAAACCGGTGGCGGTGAGAGTCATCGCCGGCCTCCGGCGGTAGCCGGGACGAGGGGAGCGGTGCGCGGCGGAGCCAGCCGCCGGGAGATCGCCTCGACGATCCGGTCCAGCGGCAGCACCTCGTCGGCGAGGCCGGCACCGGCGACCGCGCCGGGCATGCCCCACACCACCGAGGTGGCCTGGTCCTGGACGACGACGGCGCCGCCGGCCTCCCGGATGCGCCCGGCGCCCGACCGGCCGTCGGCGCCCATGCCGGTCAGCACGACGCCGAGGACGGCGCCGTCGAACGCGTCGACCGCGGAGCGGAACAGCGGGTCGACCGCGGGCCGGCAGAAGTTCTCCGGCGGACCCTGGCTGAGGGCGGTGTGCAGCCCGCGGGCGGTGCTGCGGATGGTCAGGTGGTGGTCGCCGGGAGCGAGGTGCACCGTGCCGGGGGCCAGCGGTGTCCCGTCGACGGCCTCCATGACGCGGAGGCCGCACAGCCGGTCCAGCCGCTGGGCGAACTGCCGGGTGAAGACCGGGGGCATGTGCTGGACCAGCAGGACCGGCACCGGCAGGGTGGCCGGCAGCGCCGGGAGCACCTTGGCCAGCGCCTCGGGGCCGCCGGTCGACGAGCCGATCACCAGGACGGCGGGCTGCTTCACCGCGCCCACGCGGGGCGCCGGGGGGCGCACCCGGGCCGGGGCGGGCGCCGCGGCGCGCGCCGGGCCGAGGCCGACCGGGCGCCCGGTGAGTGCCTTGATCTTGGGGATGAGCTGTTCGCGGACGCTCTCCATCGACTGCGCGACGCTGCCGACGTTGGCCGGCTTCGTGACGTAGTCGTTCGCGCCGGCAGACAGCGCGTCCAGCGTCGCCGCCGCACCGCGCTCGGTCAGCGTGCTGAACATGATGATCGGCACGCGGCTGCGTGCCGGGCCACCGGCGCCCTTGCGGATGGCCCGCACCGCCTCGATGCCGTTCATCTCCGGCATCTCGATGTCCATGGTGACCAGGTCGGGCTTGAGCTGCTCGAGCTTGCCGACGGCGATCCGCCCGTTGACCGCGGTGCCGACGACCTCGATCGCCGGGTCCGCGGAGAGGACGTCGGTGACGATCTTGCGGACGACGACGGAGTCGTCGACGACCATCACCCGGATCGGGTCCATGCGTCCTCCAGTCCTGTGGGTCCGCCCACCGGGGTGGTCCTCGGGTCGGCAGCCGGCCGTCGGCGTCCCGCGGGTCGCGGTGCCACCAGGAGTCCGGCGGCCGCGAGGGGCGGTGCCTGTCCCCGGAGTTCTCGGCTCCGCGCCACCGGTGCTTGAGCCGATCGGCGAGAATTCCCGCTCCTCTTCCGGCGATCATGAATGGCGGTCGGCGACCATTCCCGGTCCCTTGTCGACACGTTCCCCGTGGCACGAGGGGTCACCGGCGGGGTGGACCGGCGCCGGCGGGGGTAGGCCCGGGGACATGGCTCTCCCCCGTGTCCTCGTCCTCGTCCTCGCCGGTGGCGCGGGCGGCCGCCTGGAGCTGCTGACCGAGCAGCGCGCCAAGCCGGCCGTCCCGTTCGCGGGGGTGTACCGGCTGATCGACTTCCCGCTGAGCAACTGCCAGCACTCGCAGATCGCCGACGTGTGGGTGTCGGTGCAGTTCCACCCGACGTCGCTGTCCCAGCACCTGGCCAACGGCCGGCCCTGGGACCTCGACCGCACCCACGGCGGCCTGCTGATGCTCCCGCCCTACCGGGGCACCGAGCGGCAGGGCTGGGTGTCGGGCACCGCCGACTCGCTCTGGCGGTACGCCCCGCTGGTCCGCGACGCCGCGGTCGACGCGCTCGTCGTCGTCAGTTCCGACGCCGTCTACGAGCTGGACTACCGCGAGGTGGTCGACGCCCACCTCGGCTCGGGCGCGGAGGTCACGATGGTCACCACGGAGGTCGCGGCGGACGACGCCCCCCGCTACGGGATCGTCGAGGTCGGCGACGGCGGCCGGGTCCGGGACTACGCCTACAAGCCCGACGAACCGCGGACCACCACCGCCACCAACGAGGTGTTCGTCTTCTCCCCGGGCCCCACGCTGGACCGCCTGGAGGCGCTGGCCGGCGAGCTCGGCGAGGCCGGCGTGGAGGACCTCGGCAGCCACCTGCTGCCCGCGCAGGCCGCCGACGGGCTGGCCCGCGCGTACCCGCTGAGCGGGTACTGGCGCGACGTCGGCACCATCCCGGCGTACTGGGCCGCGCACCGGGACTTCCTGTCCGCCGACCCGCCCCTGGATCTCGACGACCCGCGGTGGGCGGTGCACACCCGCGGCGGACGGCACAGCGCAGCCCGGATGCTCCCCGGGGCGGAGGTCGACGGCAGCCTGGTCTCCGGCGGCACCCGGGTGGCCGGCCGGGTCAGCGGCTCGGTGCTCTCCCCCGGCGTCGTGGTGGAGGCCGGTGCCACGGTCGTGGACTCGGTGCTGCTGCCGGGGGCCCGCGTGCGGGCCGGGGCGACGGTGACCCGCGCCGTCCTCGACGACCGGGTGGACGTGGGGGAGCGGGCCACGGTCGGCGGGGACGGCGACATCACCCTCGTCGGCCGCGAGGCCGCCGTGGCCGCCGGCAGCGAGGTCGCCGCCGGCGCCCGGCTGCCCGACCCCGAGGAGGAGTAGGCCTCAGCGGTGCGGCCCGCTCCCCGCCGTGATCACGGGGTCGTTGCCGGTTCCAGCGGCGTGTCCGCGCGGGCGCCGTGTCCGCGCGGGTCGCCCGCGACGAGCCCGTGATCAACCGCGGGGAGCGCCCAGCACGGCCAGCGAGTCGGCGCCGAGCAGGTCGCCCATGACGATCCCCTGCACGCACCCGGCGACCGCGTTCCAGACGCCCGCGGCACCGTCGTGGGCGTCGAAGCCACCGTCGAGGAAGGCCTGGACGGCGAGCAGCTGGGCGGTGGCCAGGGCGCGGGTCCGGCCGGAGACGTGCGCGGCCCACGACGCCTCGTGCATCGCCGTGGCCCACGGCCGGCGGGCGGCCCGGCCCTCGTCGACCGCCACCCGCCACCGGTCGCGGCCGGGGCCGTCGAGGCCGCGGATGCCGGCGAGCAGGTCGGTCAGCGCACCGGTGGCGGGGCCGAGGTCGAGGGCCGGGGCGGGCACCATCCCGGCCGCGGTGGCGACGGCGAACGGGCCGGTGAGCTGCCGGCGGACCAGCGGGGGCAGCACCGCGGCGGCCCAGGACCCCACGGCCGCGTCGGCGAGTACGTCGGCCGCCGCGGCCAGCGTGTCCTCGTCGACCAGCGCCACGGCGGGGTGCTCGGCGCCCAGCACGTCCTCGCGGAGCACCCGCTCGACGGCGGCGGCGTCCCCGATCGTGCTGCGCTCCAGCTGGGCGACCAGCACGGCGGCGCGGTCGGTCCCGGGCAGCCCCGTGCCGGCGGTGCGCACGTGCGGGACGGCGGCGGCCAGCTCGCGGGCCCGCCGGGACCGGACGGCCAGCGTCGCTCGGTCGTCGCGGTCGCGACCCACCGCGGGGTGCACGGAGGCCAGCGCGCTGAGGGCCGGGGCGTCGGCGGCGAGCCCGGCGAGGAGGGCGTCGGCGACGGCGGCACCGGCGGGCAGCCGGACCAGGTCGAAACCGAGAGTGGCGGCACTGACCAGCGAGTAGGGCACGACAGCGCCTCCCGTTCACGTCCCCCGAGGTGAGGTCAGACCATGCTGACCGTGATCACGGGGCAGCGCCACGTGACCGTCACCCGTTCGCTGGAGGGCACTGCGCCCCCACCTGCGTGTCCGGCGTGCTCGTGTCAGCGGAGCGTCGCTCTGCGTGACCGTCATCGGGGGACGGACGCGCGTCGGCCCCCGGCTCGGCGCCTCGCGAGGAGGGCCGGGACGGGGGCCGAAGGGGGGGCGCGGCCGCCGGGGGAGTCCGGCCGCACCGAGGGGCAGGGAGAGCCGTCTCCGCCCCTCGCGCTTCAGGCGGAGACCGCCTTGTGCACGTCGAGGGCGAGCAGCAGTTGGCCGCGCAGCTTGAACGCCCCGCGGATCAGCTCCCGGGCCGATCCGTCGAGGGTGTCCGGCGGCGCCTCGAAGTCGCTCGGGTCGACGTCCACGACGTCGGCGATGGCGTCGACCAGGAGGCTGACGGCCTCCCCGTGCAGGCGGACGACGATCACCACCGCGTCGGTGCCCTCGGGGCGCGGCGGCCGGCCCAGCCGCTCGCGCAGCTCGATCGCGGTCACCACCTGCCCGCGCAGGTTGATCAGGCCGGCCACGGCGGTGGGCGCCAGCGGCACCCGGGTGAGCCCCTGGCTGCGCAGCACCTCCTGCACGTGCGCCACCTCGACGCCGTAGAGGTCGCCGTCCAGCCAGAAGGTCGCCAGCTGGCCGCCGATGACCGGAGCGGCCTCGTCGACCGGGGGAGCGAGGGTCATGTCAGACCTCCAGGAGGGGGGCCGGGACGCCAGCGGGCGTCGTGGGCAGGGGAGCCGAGTAGAACGCCGGGTCGGCCGCGAGGATCGCCGCCCGGACGTCGAGCAGCTCGGTGACCTTGTCGCCGAGCACGGCCGAGCCGAGCAGCCCCAGGTCGTCGATGTCGCTGCGGACCGCCGCCTCGCCGTCGACGATGTCGAGGATCTCCTCCACCACGATGGCGACGCTGCGGCCGTGGTCGCTGTAGACGATGACCTCCAGGACCTCGCGGTCGCTCTCGCCGTAGGCGCCCAGGTGCCGGTCGAGTCGCACGATGGGCAGGATCGCCCCGCGGTACTGCACGACCTCCCGGTTGCCGACCCGCTCCACCGACTCGGTGCGGACCTGCTCGAGACGGGTGACGGTGTCCAGCGGGATGGCGACCCGCCGCCCGCCGCCGATGGAGGCCAGCAGCATCCGCTGCCGCTCGGTCTCCGACGCCGAGGCCAGGGCGGCGCCCTCGCGGGCGTCCTGGCGGTCGGTGGTCTCGGTGCGCAGCGCGCGGCGGGCGAGGGCCTGCACGTCGAGGATCAGCGCGACGGCGCCGTCCCCGAGGACGGTCGCGCCGGAGTACAGCCCGATCGCCTTGAGCTGGCCCCCGACGGCCTTGACGACGATCTCCTCGGTGTTGATCACCCGGTCGACCACCAGGCCGAAGCGGCGGCCCTCCGAGCGGAGGACGGCGATGACGACGTGGCCGTCGTGCCGGTCGGAGGTCAGGCCGAGGACGTCGGTGAGCCGGACCAGCGGGAGCAGCTCCCCACGCAACCGGTAGACCGGCGCGCCGCCGACCTCCTCGACCGCGGTGGCGGCCTTCTCGGCGTCGAGGGCCACGAGCTCCTGCAGGCTGATCTGCGGGATGGCGTAGCGGTCACCGGCGCACTCCACGGTCAGCGCCGGGACGATCGCCAGGGTCAGCGGGATGCGCAGCCGGCAGACGGTGCCCCGGCCGGGGACCGACTCGACCTCGATGGTGCCGCCGATCGACTCGATGTTGGTCTTGACGACGTCCATGCCCACACCGCGGCCGGACACGTTGGTGACCGCGGCGGCGGTGGAGAAGCCGGGCAGGAAGATCAACTGCAGGACGTCCTGCGGGCTCATCCGGCTCAGCGCGTCGGGCGAGACCAGCCCGCGCTCGACGGCCTTGGCGCCGATCCGGGCCGGGTCGATGCCCGCGCCGTCGTCGGCCACCTCGACCACGACCTGGCCGCTCTCGTGCTTCGCCCGCAGGGTCAGCACGCCCTCGGCGGCCTTGCCCGCCCCCGTGCGGGTCGCCGGCGCCTCGATGCCGTGGTCCACGGAGTTCCGAACCAGGTGGGTCAACGGGTCCTTGACCGCCTCGAGCAGGGTCTTGTCGAGCTCGGTCTCCCGGCCCTCCATCTCCAGCCGGACGGACTTCCCGCACTGCATGCCCAGGTCGCGGACGACGCGCGGCAGCTTGGACCAGATGTGGTCGATCGGCTGCATGCGCGTCTTCATGACGCCCTCCTGCAGCTCGCTGGCGATCAGGTTCAGCCGCTGGGAGGCACGCAGCAGGTCGGTGTCGTTGGAGCGCCCGACGTACTGGACGATCTGGTTGCGCGTCAGCACCAGCTCACCGACCAGCAGCATCAGCTCGTCGAGCAGGTCGACGTCCACCCGGATGGTGCTGTCGGCGACCGCGCGGCGGGTCTGGCCGCCGGCACCCTCGGCGGCAGGGGCGCCGTCGGACTCGGCCGACTCGACGATCGGCTCGGACCGGGGAGAGGGCAGCACGGGGGACACGGGTGCGGGCACCTCCGCGATCGGGGCCGGCACCGGGACGGCCGGGCTCGGGACGAGGGCCTCGGCGACCGGGACGGCAGCCGCGGCCGCCTTCGCCGCCGGCGCCTTGCGGGCGGGGGCCTTCCGCGGGGTGGGCGCGGCGGCCGGGGACGCCACCGCTGCCGCGGGCCTCGCGGCGGCCTTGCGGCTGCGCGCCGGCTTGGGGGCGACGGTGACCTCGGCGGCCGGCTCCACCGGGGCCGGGGCGGTGGCCGCCGGCTGGTCCTCCATCGCCGCGCTGATCGCGGCGACGACCGCGGACACGTCGACGTTGCCCTCGCCGCCGTTGGCCTCGATGGAGGCCAGCAGCGAGCGGACGCAGTCGACCATCTCGAGCAGGGCGTCGGTCCGCTGCGGGGTCAGGTCCAGCGCGCCGTCCCGCAGCCGGGAGAGCATGTTCTCCCCGATGTGGGTGACCTCCTCCAGGCGGTGGAACGCCAGGAAGCCGCTGGTCCCCTTGATCGTGTGGATCGTGCGGAAGATGCTCGACAGCCGCTCGCGGGAGTCGGGCTCCTGCTCGAGGGCGACCAGGTCGGTGTCCAGCTGGTCGAGGTTCTCATGACTCTCGACGAGGAACTCCTCGACGATGTCGTCCAGACCGTCCACGTTGCTCTTCTCTCTCGTCCTCCACGCAGCGCGCGCTTCGGAGGGGTCATCGGCGGGCGGGGCCGGGAAGTCAAGCCCAACGGGTCGGCCGGCGTCGGGCCGGGCGCGGGGCCGGACCGGGGCCGGGCCGTGGTCGGTCCGGCCCCGGTGACCGGTCAGTAGGTGAAGTTGCCGACCGTGGTGCGCAGGTCCGCGGCCATCCGGGACAGCTCGTCCACGGCGGTGCGGGTC
>NZ_JAAGWF010000020.1 GCF_010686765.1 Geodermatophilus sabuli
GCGGCCGAGAGCACCATCGCGCGGTCGGACGGCGCCATCACCGCGGCCGAGAGCACCATCGCGCGGTCGGACGGCGCGGTGGCCGCGGCGGAGGGCGTCCTCGGCCGGACCGCGCCGTTGGTGGAGACCTACGAGGGGCCGCTCCTGGCCCTGGCGCCGGCGGTGCGCCGGCTCGCGGCGTCCCTCGACCCGGCCGAGGTCGACGCGATGATCACGTTCATCGACCGGCTGCCCCAGCTGATGACCCACCTCGACGAGGACGTGCTGCCGGTCCTGGGGTCGTTGGGCAACGTGGGCGCCGACGTGCACGACCTCCTCGACACCATGCAGGACCTGCGTCAGGTGGTGAAGGGGTTCCCCGGCTCCCGGCTGTTCCGTCGGCGCGGGGCCGAGGAGATCGCCGAGAACGAGCAGCGGGAGTCCGACGGCGACCCGTCCCTCGACGGTCAGGAGCCGGAGCGCACCGGCTCCTGACCGCCGCCGCTCAGGTCTCCGTCGGGTAGCCCAGGGCGCGGACGACGTCGCCGATCCGCTCGTAGGTCTCCCCCTCGGGCAGCCGCTCCAGCTCCGCGACGACGGCGTCGGGGGCACGGTGGTCCCGCGCCGCCTCGACCAGGTCGGGTCCGGTGTTGGGGAAGTCCGCGCGGACCAGCCAGCGGGCCAGTTCGGCGCGGGCGACGACCGCGTCGGCGTCCATGCCCACGGGCGTGCCACCGACCAGCGTTCCCGCCGGGTCGGCCGTCAGGTCCGGCTCGCCCTCGGCGACCGGCTCGACCTCGCGCCACTCGTGGGCGCGGGTGGCGTGGTCGCCCTTGAGCATCCCCTGGATCTCGTGCTCGAGTTCCTCGTCCACCCGGGGACTGTGCTTGGTGCTGCGTGCCGATGTGCCGGCGAACTGGTCTCCGGTCTCGCTCACTGTCGCCCTCCTCCTGGTCCGTTCGTCACTTCTCGTGCAGGGCGCCGGGCTTGTGCACCGCCGTCTTGCCGGTCTTGTCGCTCTCGACCTCGTACTGCGGCTCGTCCTTGCTGGCCTTGACCTTCCGCCCGGACGCCTCCGTCTCCTTGGTGATCTTCCGCTTGACGGTGCCCTCGACCTCCTGGCCGTGGCTGCTCCAGGTGACCTCGTCACCCTTGCTGAACTCGTCCGCCATCTACCGCTCCCGTCCCGCGCCGTCGTCCCCCGCCCCTGCCCGCGCGGCGCCCGCGACACACATCACCCGTTCGGACCCCCGGATCACCCGTGCGGGCACTGGCACAGGCCTCGCGGTCACGTAGCGTTCACGTCGACGGGAGCTACCGGGACATCACGCCTGATGGAGGCGGATATCCCGATCACCCACGGTGACGTGGCCCGTCCCTCGATCGCCGGCCCGGTCGACCCCATTCCCCCGGGGTCGGCCGGGTCGGCCCCGTTCTAGGCTGACCGGACCGTGACTGCTCCCGACGCCACCCGCCCGGTCGACGTCCTCACCGTCGTGTCGGTCACCGACGTCACCCCGTCGGTGCGCCGCGTCCTGCTGTCGGGGACGCCGGCCGCGGCCAGGGCGGCGGGGCCCACCATCTCGCTGCTCGTCCCCCGCGTGGGCGACCCGGCCCCGCAGTGGCCTGCGGTGGCCCGGGACGGGCGGATCGTGTGGCCGACCGGGTCGCACGGGGTGAGCCTGCGCAGCTACACCGCCCGCCGGCAGGATCCCGACCGCGGCGAGGTGGAGATCGACTTCGTGCTGCACGGGGACGGGCCGGCCGCGGCATGGGCCGGCGCGGCGGGTCCCGGGACGACGGTCGGGGTCGCCGGCGGCGGTCCGCTCGGTGAGCGTCCCGCCCGATGGCTGCTGCTCGCGGGGGACGAGACCGCGCTGCCGGCGATCAGCCGGATCCTCGCGGAGGCCGCTCCCTCCACCGCGGGGGTGGCGCTGGTCGAGGTGGCCGGCGCCGCGGAACGCCAGCCCGTGCCGGCGCCGGCGGGCGTCGAGGTGCGCTGGCTGCACCGCGACGGCACCCCTCCCGGGGAGGGCACGCTGCTCGCCGACGCCGTCGCCGCTCTGGACCGGCCGCCGGGGGACGACGTCTTCGCCTGGGTCGCCGCGGAGTCCGGGGCGGTGCGCGCCATCCGGGCCGACCTCCGGGGTCGCTGGGGTCTCGGGCGGGCCCAGCACCACGCGATCGGCTACTGGCGCCGAGGGCGCGCCATGTCCCCCGCCGGCTGACGGCGACGGCGCGTCCGGTCGGCCGCTCGTCCAGGGACCTCACAGGTAGCCTCCAGGCCCGGCCCAGTCCCGCGCCGCACGCTCGTGGCATGACGACGGCTGCACGTCCGACAGGAGGTCGCGTGTCCGGCTCCCGCACTGCGGGGGGATCGGCGCCCGAGGCCCGCCTCCTGGTGGTCGACGACGAACCCAACATCCGGGAGCTGCTCTCCGCGAGCCTCCGCTACGCCGGGTTCGAGGTGGCCACGGCCGCCGACGGGCAGCAGGCGCTGGCGATGGCAGCGTCCTTCCGGCCGGACCTGCTCGTCCTCGACGTGATGATGCCGGGCCTGGACGGCTTCGGTGTGGTGCGGCGACTGCGGGAGAGCGGCCGGCACACCCCGGTGCTGTTCCTCACCGCGCGCGACGCCGCGGAGGACAAGGTCTCCGGCCTCACCCTGGGCGGCGACGACTACGTCACCAAGCCGTTCAGCCTCGACGAGGTGCTGGCCCGCATCCGGGCGGTGCTGCGCCGGAGCACCGGGCCGCAGCGCGCCGCCGAGGCACCCCGGCTGTCCTTCGCCGACATCGAGCTCGACGAGGAGTCGCACGAGGTCATCAAGGCCGGCACGGTGGTCGGGCTGTCGCCGACGGAGTTCAAACTGCTGCGCTACCTGATGGCCAACGCCGGGCGGGTGCTGTCCAAGGCGCAGATCCTCGACCACGTCTGGAACTACGACTTCAACGGCGAGGCCAACGTCGTGGAGTCCTACATCTCCTACCTCCGCCGCAAGGTCGACACGACCGAGCCGCGGCTGCTGCACACCATCCGGGGCGTGGGCTACACGTTGCGGCTCCCCCGCGGCACGTGAGCGCGTGAGCGGACAGGGGCGGCTGTCCCGCTTCCCGCTGCGGGTGACCCTGGTGGCGCTCGTCGTGGGACTGGTGGCGCTGGCACTGACCGTCACCGGCGTCGCCGCCAGCAGGCTGCTGCACGGCTACCTGGAGGAGCAGCAGGACGACCAGCTGCGGGCGGCCCTCGCGGAGGTCGTCCGGATCCCCGGTTTCCGGGAGGCCTGCGACAGCGGCGTGGGCGAGCCCTACCCGAACACGTACTACGCGGCCTGCCGCGCCCCCGGCGCGGCCGAGGCGACGGTCGTCTACGTCCCGCCGGGCCCCGGCGGGGAGATGCCCCGGCTGACCGGGAAGGGCGCCGACGAGCTGCTCGAGGGCGACGGGCACGCCGTGACGCTGCGGTCTGCCGACGGTCACGCCTGGCGCATGGTCAGTGGCGTGACCCGCAGCGGCTACACCGTGGTGGTCGGCACCGACCTGGCGCGCGACGAGCGAGTCATCGGCCGACTCGTCGCGATCGAGGCCATCGTCGGGCTGATCGTGCTCGCGCTCCTCGGTGGGGCCGGCTACGTGCTGGTCAGCAACAGCCTGCGGCCGCTCTCGGAGGTCGAGCGCACCGCCCGGGCCATCGCCGCCGGCGATCTGTCCCAGCGGGTGCCCACCGGGGACGAGCGCACCGAGGTCGGCCGGCTGTCGACGGCGCTCAACGGGATGCTGTCCCGCATCGAGCGGGCGTTCCGGGCCCAGCAGGCCTCCGAGGAGCAGGCCCGCGCCTCGGAGAGCCGGATGCGGCGGTTCATCGCCGACGCCAGCCACGAGCTGCGCACCCCGTTGACCTCGATCCGCGGCTTCGCCGAGCTCTACCGCCAGGGCGCGGTGGGCACCCCGGAGGAGACCGGACGGCTGCTGCAGCGCATCGAGGCCGAGGGTGCCCGCATGGGCGTGCTCGTGGAGGACCTCCTGCAACTGGCCCGCATGGACCAGCAGCGGCCCCTGACCATCACCCCGGTCGACCTGGCCGAGGTCGCCGGGGACGCCGTGCACGACGCCTGCGCCGTCCAGCCCCAGCGGCCGATCGCGCTGCACGTGGACGAGGCCCTGAGCGAGGTGCCGGTCGTCCTCGGCGACGAGGCGCGGCTGCGCCAGGTGGTCGGCAACCTGCTGACCAACGCCCTGGTGCACACGCCCCCCGACGTGCCCGTCACCGTGACCCTGTCGGACGAGCCGGGCACCGGGGAGGCGACCGGCGACGACGACGACGGCGGCGTGGTGGTGCTCCGCGTCGCCGACGAGGGCCCCGGGATGACCCCGGAGGACGCCGGCCGGGTCTTCGAGCGCTTCTACCGGGCCGATCCCTCCCGCACGGGCGTCGGCACCGGCCTCGGCCTGGCGATCGTCGCGTCGCTGGTCGAGGCGCACGGCGGCAGCGTGCAGCTGGACACCGCGCCGGGTCGCGGAGCCGCGTTCACCGTGCGCCTGCCACGGTCCGGCCCGCTCGTCCCCCCGTCCGGCGACGGGGTCGGGGTCTGAGCCGGCCGAGCGGCTCGTTACCGTCCGGCGGTGGACTCCGACGTGCAGGGGCAGCCCCCGGACACCGACCTCATGGCAGCGGTGACCGAGCTGGGCCTCGCGCTCCGGCAGTTCCGTCGACGCGTCGGTGCTCACCACCGTCCCCGCCGGCGCGCTGCGGGCCGTGGCCGCCGAGGCCCGCTCCGCCGTCGCGCGGCTGACCCGGGTCCAGCGTCCGCACACCCAGCTCTCGGTGCTCGACGACCCGCTGGTCTCCCGCCGGGTCCACGACCCGGTCAGCAGCGTGGGCAGCGCCATCGCCACCGCGCTCTCGGGGCAGCCGTGACCGGGCTCGCGAGGTCACGTACGTCCACAGCACCGTCGGGCGCCGGCCCGACCATCGTCCGCGAGGAGGACCGATGAGCGACGTCGAGGTCGCCGCCGCCGCGGCCCGCGCGGCGGCGGCGGCGCTGCTGCAGCTGCGTGCCGAGGGGCGGTCGAGCGGCCGGGCGCTGGGCGACGCCGGGGACGCCGCGGCGCAGGCTGCCATCACCGGGGTGCTGGGGGCCGCCCGCCCGGCGGACGTCGTCTTCAGCGAGGAGGCGGCCGACGACCGGCGCCGGCTGGACGCCGCGCGGGTGTGGATCGTCGACCCGCTGGACGGCACCCGGGAGTACGGCGAGCCGGGCCGCCCGGACTGGGCGGTGCACGTCGCCCTGTGGGCCGACGGCGACCTGGCTGCCGCGGCCGTGGCCCTGCCCGCGCTGGACGAGGTCCTCGTCACCGACCCCGCTCCGGCCGTGCCGGCTGCCGGCGGCGGGCGCCTGCGGATCGCGGTCAGCCGCACCCGTCCGCCGGACCAGGCGGGTGCGGCCGCTGCTGCGCTCGACGCCGATCTGGTGCCGCTGGGCTCGGCCGGCTTCAAGGTGACCGCCGTGGTCCGCGGGGAGGTCGACGCCTACGTGCACGCGGGCGGCATGTACCAGTGGGACTCCGCGGCCCCGGTCGCCGTCGCCCGGGCCGCGGGCCTGACCGCCGTCCGGCTGGACGGGACGCCGCTGAGCTACAACGGCGCGGACCCCTGGTTGCCCGACCTGCTGGTCTGCCGCCCGGAGCTGGCCGGCCGGCTGCTGGCGGCGGTCCGCCCGGCCGGCTGAGCCGGGGGTCGCTGCCGCACGGGAAGTCCGATGCCGGACACTGTGAGGGGAATCCTCCCGGAACCGGTGCGGTTGGTGCTGGTTCAGGTCCTGTCCCCGACGTCCGGAGCCGAACGCGTGCCCACACCCGACTACCGGCTCTCCCAGCTGGAGACGCTGGAGGCCGAGTCCATCCACGTGATCCGCGAGGTCGCCGCCGAGCTGGAGCGGCCGGTCCTGCTGTTCTCCGGCGGCAAGGACTCCATCGTGATGCTCGAGCTGGCCCGCAAGGCGTTCGCGCCGGCCCGCATCCCCTTCCCGGTCATGCACGTGGACACCGGCCTGAACTTCCCCGACGTGCTGGAGTTCCGGGACAAGCGGGTGGCCGAGCTCGGCGTCCAGCTGATCGTCGCCTCGGTGCCCGACGCGATCGCGGCCGGCACGGTCAAGGAGGAGCCGAACGGCTCGCGCAACCGCATCCAGACGCCGGTGCTGCTCGACGCCGTGGAGGAGCACGGATTCACCGCGCTGTTCGGTGGCGCCCGCCGCGACGAGGACAAGGCCCGCGCCAAGGAGCGGGTGTTCTCCTTCCGCGACGAGTTCGGCCAGTGGGATCCGAAGAACCAGCGCCCGGAGCTCTGGGACCTCTACAACGGCCGGATCCACCTCGGCGAGTCGATCCGGGTGTTCCCGCTGTCGAACTGGACCGAGCTCGACATCTGGCAGTACGTCCTCCGCGAGGAGATCGAGATCCCGGCGCTCTACCTCGCGCAGGAGCGGGAGGTCGTCGAGCGCCAGGGGATGCTCTACGCGGTGAACGAGTTCATCCGCCCCAAGGACGGCGAGCAGGTGCGCCGGGAGACCGTCCGCTACCGCACCGTCGGCGACGCGAACCTCACCGCCGCCGTGCTGTCGGAGGCGACCACCGTCGAGGAGGTCATCGCCGAGATCGCGGTGACCCGCATGACCGAGCGGGGCGCCACCCGCGGCGACGACAAGGTCAGCGACGCCGCCATGGAGGACCGGAAGAAGGAGGGCTACTTCTGATGGCCGTTCCCCTGCACTCCCCCGAGGCCGAGCACGCCCACGACCTCGCGCTGGCCCGCAAGGACATCCTGCGCATCGCGACCGCCGGGTCGGTGGACGACGGCAAGAGCACGCTGATCGGCCGGCTGCTCTACGACAGCAAGGCGATCTACGAGGACCAGTACGAGGCGGTCGAGCGCGCCAGCAAGGGCGACTACGTCGACCTCGCGCTGCTCACCGACGGGCTGCGCGCCGAGCGCGAGCAGGGCATCACCATCGACGTCGCCTACCGCTACTTCAGCACCCCGCGGCGCACGTTCATCCTGGCCGACACCCCCGGCCACGTGCAGTACACGCGGAACATGGTCACCGGCGCCTCGACCGCCGACCTGGCGATCGTGCTGGTCGACGCCCGCAAGGGGATGCTCGAGCAGAGCCGCCGGCACACGTTCCTCGCGTCGCTGCTGCGGGTGCCGCACCTGGTGGTCGCCGTCAACAAGATGGACCTCGTCGACTGGTCGGAGGACGTCTACGAGGGGATCCGGGACGAGTTCACGGCGTTCGCGACGAAGCTGAACATCCCGGACCTGACCGTCGTGCCGGTCTCGGCCCTGCACGGGGACAACGTGGTGACCCGGTCGGACCGGAGCCCCTGGTACCAGGGCTCCTCCCTGCTGCACCACCTCGAGCACGTGCACGTGGCCAGCGACCGCAACCTGGTGGACGTCCGGTTCCCGGTCCAGTACGTCGTCCGCCCGCAGTCCGACGCGTTCCACGACTACCGCGGGTACGCCGGGACGGTCGCCAGTGGCGTGCTGCGCCCCGGTGACGAGGTGCAGGTCCTGCCCAGCGGCCTGACGACGACGATCGCCGCCATCGACGGTCCGCGCGGTCCGGTCGCCGAGGCCTTCGCGCCCATGGCGGTCACCGTGCGGCTCACCGACGATCTCGACGTCTCCCGCGGCGACCTGATCTGCCGGCCGGCCAACGCCCCGCACCCGGCGCAGGACCTCGACGCCATGGTGTCCTGGATGACCGAGGAGCCGCTGCGCCCGCGGCAGCGCCTGACGGTGAAGCACACGACGCGCACCGTCCGCGCCATGGTGAAGGACGTCCAGTACCGGCTGGACGTCAACTCGCTGCACCGGGACCTGACCGCCGGCGAGCTCGGGCTCAACGACATCGGTCGCGTGCGGCTGCGCACCACCCAGCCGCTGTTCGTCGACGACTACGCCCGGAACCGGGTGACCGGCCGGTTCATCCTGATCGACGAGGCCACGAACGCGACCGTCGGCGCCGGGATGCTCACCCCGGCCGGCTGACCGACGACGCCGCCGGGGCCTCGCGGTCCCGGCGGCGTCGCGGCCCCCAGCGGGGGTGCTTCCTCAGGCTGCGGCCGACGCCGCCCCGGCCGCCCGCTCCAGCGCCCGGCGGGTGAGCAGCCGGGCCAGGTGACGGCGGTACTCCTGGTCGGCGTGCATGTCCGCCCCGGGGCTGGTGCCCTCGTCGGCCAGCGCGGCCGCCTCGGCGATGGAGGCCCCGCGGGCCAGCGCCTCCTCGGTCGCGGTCGCCCGCACCACCGAGCCGGCCATGTTGGCCAGCGCCACCCGGCCGTCGACCGCGGCGGCGGCGACGATCGGCCAGTCGTTGGCCCGGCGGGTGAACTTCTCGTACGCCCAGCCGGCCGACCCGGTGCGCGGCACGCGGATCTCCACGATCAGCTCGTCCTCGGCCAGGGCGGTCTCGAAGAAGCCCAGCCAGAACTCGGTCAGCGGGATCGTCCGGCGGCCCTCGGGCCCCTGGACGACGACGTCACCGCCGAGCGCGAGCAGCGCGGTGGGCAGGTCCGACGCCGGGTCGCTGTGCGCCACCGTGCCGCCGATGGTGCCCCGGTGCCGCACCTGCGGGTCACCCACCTGGCTGGCGGTGTAGGGCAGGAGCGGCACCTCGGCCGCCGCGACGGCGTCCTTCTCCAGCTCGTGGTGCCGGGTGCCGGCGCCGATCGCGACCTCGTCGCCGTCCACCCGCACGTAGGACATCCCGGGGATGCCGCTGATGTCCACGAGGTAGGCCGGCATGGCCAGCCGGAGCTTCATCAGCGGCAGCAGGGAGTGCCCGCCGGCGAGGATCTTGGCGTCGTCCCCGTGCTCGACGAGCGCCGCGATCGCGTCCTCGACCGACGTGGCCCGGACCAGCTCGAACGGCCCGGGGATCATCGGGCGACCTCCTGACCCTGCGGAACCTGACCGGCGGCCGGGCCGGCCTTGGCCGCGCTCTGCACCGCGCGGACGATGTTGTGGTAGCCGGTGCACCGGCAGAGGTTGCCCTCGAGGCCCTCGCGCACCTCGCGGTCGCTCGGGTCGGGGTTGTCGGCCAGGACGCCGATGGCGGCCATGACCATGCCGGGGGTGCAGAACCCGCACTGCAGCCCGTGCTCCTCGCGGAAGGCCTTCTGCATCGGGTGCAGCTCGCCGTCGGGACCGGCGAGGCCCTCCAGGGTCGTCACCTCGGCGCCCTCGGCCTGGGCCGCGAGCAGCGTGCACGACTTCACCGACAGCCCGTCGACGATCACCGTGCACGCCCCGCAGGAGGTGGTGTCGCAGCCGATGTTGGTCGCCTTCAGCCCCACGACGTCGCGCAGGTAGTGCGCCAGCAGCAGGCGGGGCTCCACCTCGTCGCTGTGCTGCTGGCCGTTGACGGTCATGGAGACCTGCATCAGTGGGTGCCCTCCTGCTGAGCCTGCTGGATGGCCCGCCACACCTTCATCGGCGTGGTGGGCATGTCGATGTGCCGGACGCCGAGGTGCGCCACGGCGTCGATGACGGCGTTGTGCACCGCGGGGGTGGAGCCGATGGTGCCCGCCTCGCCGATGCCCTTGGCGCCCAGCGGGTTCATGGGCGTGGGCGTGGCCATGTCGACCAGCTCGAAGCTGGGCAGCTCGGTCGCCGAGACGAACGGGTAGTCCGCGAGCGTCGAGGTCTGCGGGTTCCCGTCGGCGTCGTAGAGCACCTCCTCGAGCAGGGCCTGCGCGACGCCCTGGGCGATCCCGCCGTGCCGCTGCCCCTCGGCGAGCAGCGGGTTGACGATGGTCCCGGCGTCGTCGACGGTCACCACCCGCTGCACCTCGGTCTTGCCCGACTCGGTGTCGACCTCGACGACGACGAGGTGCGCACCGAACGGGAAGGTCGGGCCGCCCGCCTCGAAGCGGGTCTGCACCAGCAGCGGCTCCTTCTCGGCCAGCTGGGCCAGCGTGATGCCGGCGCCCGGGGTGCCCCGGACGCTCAGCCCGGCCGAGGAGAGGTCGATCTCCAGGTCGGCGGGGTCGGCCTCCAGCTGCTCCGCGGCCCGCTGCTTGGCGAGCTCCACGAGCTCGGTGGCGGCCTGGTGGACGGCGGCGCCGCCCTGCTGCAGGCTGCGCGAGCCCATGGTGCCGCCACCGCGCGGGATGCGGTCGGTGTCGCCGTGGATGACGGTGATCTTGTCCACCGGGATGCCGGTCTGCTCGCTGGCGATCATCGCCCAGGCGGTGGCGTGGCCCTGGCCGTGCGGCGAGGTGCCGGTGAGCACGGTCGCCGTCCCGTCGGGGTGCACCTCCATCTCGGCGGACTCGCCGGCGCCGAGGCCGGTGTCGGCGCCGGTGATCTCGACGTAGACCGACATGCCGATGCCCAGCTGCTTGACGTCGCCGTTCTCCCGGCGGCGGGCCTGCTCGGCGCGGAGCTCCTGGTACCCGGCGGCGTCCAGCACCTTGTCCAGGGCCGCCACGTACTCACCGCTGTCGTAGACCGCGCCCATGGCCGTGGTGTGCGGCTCGTGGAAGTCCGGCAGCAGGTTCTTGCGGCGGACCTCCGCGGGGTCCATGCCGATCTCGGCGGCGAACAGGTCCAGCGCCCGCTCGACCGCCGCCGTCGCCTCGGGACGCCCGGCGCCGCGGTAGGCGCCGATCGAGGTGGTGTTGGTGGCCAGCGCCCGGGCCTGGGCGTGCACCTTGGGGAAGGCGTACACGGCAGGGGCCATGAGCATGGTCAGCGTCGGCAGCACCGGCCCGAAACGCGGGTAAGCGCCGCAGTCCTGGTCGACGAGCAGGCTGTAGGCCTCCACCGTGCCGTCCCGGCTGCCGCCGATCGCGACCACCTGGTCCTGGCCGCGGCCGTGCAGCATCCCGACCAGGTTCTCCGAGCGGTTCTCCACCCACTTCACCGGGCGGCCGGCCTTCTGGGCGAGCCAGGCGACCATGGCGAACTCGGGGTCCGCGCCGATCTTGGCGCCGAACCCGCCGCCCACGTCGGGGGTGACCAGGTGCACCAGCGCCGGGTCCAGCCCCAGCCAGCCGGCGATCTGGGCCTTGGCCTGCTGGGCACCCTGGTTGGAGCAGAAGATCGTGACCCGGCCGTCCTCACCCCACGCCGCGGCTGCGGCCCGCGTCTCCAGGGGTACCGGGGCGACGCGCTGGTTGACCACGGCCTGCCGGACGACGACCTCGCAGCCGGCGAAGAAGTCCGCGGGCTCGGGCTCTCCGAAGGCGGCCATCACGTTGGTGCCGGCCTCGGGGAAGAGCAGCGTCTCGTCCTTCAGGGCGTCGGCCGTGGTCACCACCGCGGGCAGCGTGTCGATGTCGACCGACACCATCTCGGCGGCGTCCTCGCCCTGGTAGCGCTCCTCGGTGAGGACGACGGCGATGATGTCGCCGACGAACCGGACGGTCTCCGAGGCGAACCACGGGCGGGACATGGCCGCCGGCACCATCGGCAGCCCGGCGGGGATCGGGTCCAGGTCGGTGCAGTCCTCGGCGCTGTACACGGCGACGACGCCGGGCGCCTCGCGCGCGGCGGAGGTGTCGACCGAGAGCACGCGGCCGTGGGCCACCTGGGATCGGATGAAGGTCGCGTGCAGCGCACCGGTGAGCCGGTCGTCGACCAGGTCGTCGGTGTAGGTCGCACCACGCGTGAGGAACAGCGGGTCCTCCGTGCGGACCACGCGGGTACCGAGGATGCTCATGCGCTCACTTTCCGTCGGGCGAGAGACCGCGGTCACTATCCATGCACGTGCGCCGCTCCGCCAACCCCCTACCGTCCTGCGGAAACAGGGCCGGGCGGGCCGCGGGACGTCGTCCGCCCCCAGTCTCCCGGGGGCGGGGACGACGTCGCGCGCAGGGGGTCAGCCGCGGTCGTCGGGGGCCGGGGTGGCGGCCGGGTCGCCGTCCCAGTCCTTGCCTGCCACGTCGGCGTTCTCCGAGGCGCTGTCGGTCTGCTCGGCGACGGTCTGGACCATCTCCTCGTCGGAGAGCCCCTCGCCGGCGCTCTCGGTGTGCCCGGTCGGCTCGCTCATGCCATCGCTCCTCGGTCGGTCGGTCGGGTCCCCCGCCCCTCCCCGGGACCCGGCGGCGGCAAACTCGGTCGCCGACTCCTCCGCGCAACCACCGTTGCGCGACACGCCGGTTCCCTGCCACCCGCCTTGCGGGCCCGGTGGGCCCGGTCGATAGTGGACAACAGGATCGTCCACCATCGATATTGACCCTGGAGCACACCGTGGCCATCGACCTCGCCCCGCGGGAGTCCGCCGAGGAGCAGGATCCGGCCGCTCGAGCGCTCGGCGAGCTGCTCGAGGTCCTGGACGTCTGCATCGCCGACCTCGAGCGCGCCCGGAGCCGCGGGCGGGAGCTGCTCGAGCGGCGCCGGACCGGCACCCCGTGGCTGGACATCGTCACCGCGGAGTCCCGGCCACTGGTCGTCGAGCAGGTGAGCACGGTGATGGCGGCGCTGGCGACCGCCGGGGGCGCGTGGCGCCGCGAGCAGGCGCACGCGCTGCAGTCCGAGCAGGTGAGCATCAACCGGATCGCCGCGCTGTACGGCGTCACCCGTCAGCGCATCTCCGCGCTGCTGCGCGAGCGGGCCCGGAGCGTGGCCTGACCCCTCACGGGACGAGGGCGTCGATGGCCTTGTAGACCCGCTGCTCGGACACCGGCCGTGGCGTGCCGACGACCTGGGCGAACAGGCCCACCCGCAGCTCCTCGAGCATCCAGCGCACGCGAGTCACCGGGTCGTCGGGCGATCCGGTGGCGGGCACCTGGGCGCGCAGCTGCTGGTACTCGGCGGCGACCGCCGCGACCTGGGCGGTCCACAGCTCGTCGCGCGCGGCGTTCGCCGGCAGCTTCTCCAGCCGGTGGGCCATGGCCCGGAGGTACCGGACGAGGTCGGGGAGACGGCGTCGCCCGGCCGCGGCGACGAAGCCCCGGTGCAGCAGCCCGCCCATCTGGCGGCGCAGGTCGGCGATCGCCGCCTCGGGCACCCGGCGACCCGGTGCCGCGCCGATCGCCACGGCCACCTCGCGGGCCTGGGTCAGCACCGCCTCCACCCGGCCGACGGTGTCGGTCGTCAGGGGCAGCAGCTGCGCGCGGGCGGTGGCCACCAGCGCCGCGAAGGCCGCCTCGTCGCGCGGGGGCCCGCCGGCGGCGGCGACCAGCTCGTCGGCGGCGGCGTCGACGCAGTCGTCGACCAGCGCCGGGATCTCGCCGTCCGGGTTGAACTGCAGCGCCAGTCGGGTGCGCGGGGACAGCCCCTTGACCACCTGCCGGGACGGGGAGCCGGCGACCAGGAGCAGCAGCCGCCGCGTGCCGCGCCAGCTCAGCCGGGTGGCCTCGACCTCGGTGGCCACGACCCGGATGCCGACGGTCCCGCCCTCGTCGACCAGGGCCGGGTGGGCGGTCACGACGTGCCCGCCCCGGCGGACCTGCACGGTGCGCGGCAGGGTGCCGAAGGTCCAGGCGGTCTGCCCGGTGCGCTCGACGTCGGCCGCCGCGGCCGCCAGGCTCGCCCGGCTCTGCGGTGCCACCTGGGCGCGCAGGGCCTGCAGGTCCTTGCCGAGGGCCAGCGGCCGGTGCCGGTCGTCGACGACCCGGAAGGTGGCCCGCAGGTGGTCGGGCACCTGGGCGGGCGTCCAGGCGTCCGGCGGGACGATGACCGCCGCCGAGCGGCGCAGCTCGCGCTCCAGGGCCGGCAGCAGCGGCTCGGTGGGCGCGATGCGCGGCAGCACCTCGCGGACCCGGTCCGGGATCGGCACCAGCGCCCGCCGCAGCTGCTTGGGCAGGGTGCGCAGCAGCGCGGTGACCAGCTCCTCCCGCTGGCCCGGCACGGTGAACGCCAGCGTCTCGCCCGCCGTGCGCTCGGCGACGGCGTCCAGGACGGCGAGGGGGACCTCGACGGTGACGCCGTCCTGCGGCGTGCCGGGCGCGAACGCGTACGACAGCGGGAGGGTCAGCCCCTGCGACAGCGGCACCTCGTCGGGGAAGTCCTCGGCCCGCACCTGACCGGCCGCTGCGGCGTTGGTGAGCAGCTCCGGGGTGAGGGTGAGCAGCTCGGGGGTCTCCCGCCGCGCGGCCTTCCACCACCGGTCGAAGTGCCGGGTGGAGACGACGTCGGCGGGGATGCGGGCGTCGTACAGCTCGAACAGCGTCTCGTCGTCCACCCTGATGTCGCGACGGCGGGCCCGTTCCTCGAGCTCGGCGACCCGCTCGATCGCCTTCTGGTTGTCCTGCCAGAACCGGTGGTGCGTCGTCCACTCGCCCTGGACGAGGGCGTGCCGGATGAACAGCTCACGGGAGACGACCGGGTCGATCGACCCGTACTGCACGCGGCGGCCGACGACCAGCGGGATGCCGTAGAGGGTGACCCGCTCGGTGGCCACGACCGACCCCCGCTTGGCGTCCCAGCGCGGCTCGGAGTACTGCCGCTTCACCAGGTGGTCGGCCAGCTTCTCGACCACCTCGGGGTCGATGCGGGCGACCGTGCGCGCGAACAGCCGGCTGGTCTCGACCAGCTCGGCGGCGACCACCCAGCGCGGCGGCTTCTTCGCCAGCGGCGTGCCCGGGGCGATGACGAACCGGGCGTTGCGCGCGCCGAGGTACTCGCGGCTGGGCCGGCCGGGCTTGCCGTCGCGGCCCGTGGCCGGCTCCTGCTGCAGCCCCACGTGGGAGAGCAGCCCGGCCAGGACGGCGGTGGAGATGCCCCGCTCGTCGGGTTCGGCGGCGAGCTCGCCGACCGACATCCCGAGCCGGCGGGCGGTGCTGCGCAGCTGGCCGTAGAGGTCCTGCCACTCGCGGATGCGCAGGTAGTGGAGGAACTCGCGCTTGATCGTCCGGCGGAACTGGCTGCCGGAGAGCGCCTCCTGCTGCTCGGAGAGGTACCGCCAGAGGTTGAGCAGGGCGACGAAGTCGGAGTGCTCGTCGGCGAACCGGGAGTGCAGCTCGTCGGCGGCCTGCTGGTGCTCGGTGGGTCGCTCCCGCGGGTCCTGGATGGTCAGCCCGGCCGCGATGACCAGCACCTCCTCCAGCACTCCGCGCCGGTCGGCCTCGACGACCATGCGGGCCATCCGCGGGTCCAGCGGGAGGGCGGCCAGCGCCCGGCCGGTCGGGGTGAGCCGGCCGACCCGCGCCTCGGCCGAGCCCTCGAGGGCGCCGAGCTCCTCGAGCAGGGCGAGGCCGTCGGCGACGGCGCGGCGGTCCGGTGGGTCGATGAACGGGAAGTCGGCGACGTCGCCCAGGTCGAGTGCGGCCATCTGCAGCAGCACCGACGCCAGGCTGGTGCGCAGGATCTCCGGATCGGTGTACTCGGGGCGGCTGTCGAAGTCGTCCTCGGAGTACAGCCGGATGGCGATGCCCTCGGAGGTCCGGCCGCAGCGGCCCGACCGCTGGCGGGCCGACGCCTGGCTGACCGGCTCGATCGGCAGCCGCTGCACCTTCAGCCGGGCGCTGTAGCGGGAGATGCGCGCGGTGCCGGGGTCGATGACGTAGCGGATCCCGGGCACGGTCAGCGAGGTCTCGGCCACGTTGGTGGCCAGCACGACCCGCCGTCCGCTGTGCGGCGCGAACACCTTGTGCTGGTCGGCCGCCGACAGCCGCGAGTAGAGCGGCACCACCTCGACGGCGGGGAAGCGCTCGCCGAGGACGTCGGCGGTGTCGCGGATCTCCCGCTCGCCGGCGAGGAACACCAGCACGTCCCCGGGACCCTCGGCGACCAGCTCGTCGACGGCGTCGGCGATGGCGGTCACCTGGTCGCGATCGGGATCGGCGTCCGGATCGTCGGGGTCCACGACCGGCCGGTACCGGACCTCGACCGGGTAGGTGCGCCCGCTGACCTCGACGACCGGCACCTCGGCGCCGTCCGTGCTGAAGTGCTTCGCGATCCGCTCGACGTCGATGGTGGCCGAGGTGATGACCAGTTTGAGGTCGGGGCGTCGCGGCAGCAGCTGGGCGAGGTAGCCCAGCAGGAAGTCGATGTTGAGGCTGCGCTCGTGCGCCTCGTCGATGATCAGGGTGTCGTACTGGCGCAGCATCCGGTCGCGGCCGATCTCGGCGAGCAGGACGCCGTCGGTCATGACCTTGACCAGCGTGCTGTCGGAGACCTGGTCGGTGAAGCGCACCTTCCACCCGACGGCGCCCGAGCCGAGCTCGGTGCCCAGCTCCTCGGCGATCCGTTCGGCGACGGTGCGCGCGGCGATCCGGCGCGGCTGGGTGTGCCCGATCCGGCCGTGGACGCCGCGGCCGATCTCGAGCGCGATCTTGGGCAGCTGGGTGGTCTTGCCGGAGCCGGTCTCGCCGGCGACGACGACGACCTGGGAGTCGCGCAGGGCGGCGGCGATGTCCTCGCGGCGGGCGCTGACCGGCAGCTCGGGCGGATAGGTGACCGCCGGCACGGCCGCGCGGCGGCGGGCGATCCGCTCCTCGGCGGCGGCGACGTCCGCGGCGATCCGGGCCTGCTGGCGCGACCGCGCCTCGGGGTCACGGGTGCGGCGGGTGCCGTCGAGGCGGCGGCCCAGCCGGTGCGCGTCCTCGAGGGTGAGCCCCGCCAGCCGCGCACGCAGGTCGTCGGGCGCGGCGCTCACGGGGCACTCCTCCAGCACGGGTGGACGATGGGGGGACGGGGACCCCGGTCGGCGGGGCACCGGTCCAGGATCCCACCGTCCGTCGGACGACGGAGGTGGCCGACCTCACTCGTGTGCACGGTGCAACCAAGTGCATGTAGGGCGCAACCGGTTGTACGGTGCACATGTTCTCGTCCGCACCAGTCCCGGAGCGCCCGTGTCCCCGCCTCCTGCCGACCGCGCCGGCGAACTGCGCACCCTCGGAGAGCAGCTGCCGCGCTTCATGCGGCTGGTCCACGCGCTCAAGGCCGGCCAGTCCACCGGGGACCGTGACCGTGCGGCGCACGTGCTGCTCTTCCCGCTCGTGCGGCTGGGCCCACTGCGCCAGGGTGCCCTCGCCGAGCTGGTGCACGCCGACCCCTCGACGGTCAGCCGGCACGTCGCCGCCCTGATCGAGCAGGGCCTGGTGCTCCGGGTCGCCGACGAGACCGACGGCCGGGCCAGCCGGCTGGTCGTCACCGATGCCGGACGGGCCGCTCTCGAGCAGGCCCGGGCCGACCGCGAGGCGCACCTGGACCGGGTCACCGCCGACTGGACACCGGACGAGCTCGCCAGCCTCACCACGCTCTTCGGCCGTCTGCTCGACGGCCTCACCGCCACCCTGCCCAGCGATCCGGCCAGCCCGGCACCACCCGCCTCCGTGAGAGAGAAGTCATGAGCCACAGCACCCGCAGCAGTGCGGCGGACCGGCGGGACGCCCGAGCGGCAGCCGCCGCCCCCGGCGAGGACGGCGCCTTCAGCCACCGGCAGATCGTCACGATCCTGGTCGGGCTGATGGTCGCCATGTTCCTGGCCGCCCTCGACCAGACCGTCGTGGCCACCGCCATCCGCACGATCGCCGACGACCTGCAGGGCTACGACCTGCAGGCGTGGGCGACCACGGCGTTCCTGATCACCTCGACGATCGCCACCCCGCTCTACGGGAAGCTGTCGGACATCTACGGTCGCCGGCCGTTCTACCTGTTCGCGATCGCCGTCTTCGTCGTCGGCTCGGTGCTGTGCGGCCTCGCCGACTCGATGTACCAGCTGGCCGCCTTCCGGGCGGTCCAGGGCATCGGCGCCGGCGGTCTCATGTCGATGGCGCTGGCGATCATCGGCGACATCGTGCCCCCGCGCGAGCGCTCCCGGTACCAGGGATACTTCATGGCCGTCTTCGGCACCTCGAGCGTGCTCGGCCCGGTCATCGGCGGGTTCTTCGCCGGCCAGTCCTCGCTGCTGGCGCTCGACGGCTGGCGCTGGATCTTCTTCATCAACGTGCCCCTCGGCCTGCTGGCCTTCCTGGCCGTCTTCCGGGTGCTGCACCTACCGCACGAGCGCCGCGACCACCGCATCGACTGGCCCGGCGCGCTGGCGCTGATCACCTTCCTGGTCCCCCTGCTCATCGTCGCCGAGCAGGGCCGGATCTGGGGCTGGACGTCGGGCCGCTCGCTGGCCTGCTACGCCATCGGTGCCGTCGGCTTCCTGCTGTTCGTCGCGGCCGAGCGGGCCTACGGGGACGAGGCGCTGCTGCCGCTCCGGCTGTTCCGCAACCGCACCTTCACCGTCAGCGGGATCGGCAGCGTGGTGATGGGCGCCGGCATGTTCGGCGGCCTGCTGCTCCTCCCGCAGTACCTGCAGATCGTGCACGGCTCCAGCGCGACGGCCGCCGGGCTGCAGCTGATCCCGCTGGTCGCCGGGATCATGGTCGGCGCGATGGGGTCGGGCATCGCCATCTCGAAGACCGGCAAGTACCGGGTGTACCCGCTCGTCGGCATCGCGTTGATGACGGTCGCGCTGGTCGCGATGTCCATCGTCGTCGACGCCGACGCCTCGATCTGGACCCTGGTGCCGTTCATGGTGCTGCTGGGCCTCGGCCTGGGCTTCAACTTCCAGCCGGTGATCCTCGCCGTGCAGAACGCCGTCTCCCCGCGGGAGATCGGCGTGGCCACCTCCTCCGTCACGTTCTTCCGGCAGATGGGCGGCACGATCGGCACCGCCGCGTTCCTCTCCGTGCTGTTCACCCGGCTGCCGCAGGACATCGGCGACGCGGTCGACACGGCCGCCGCCTCCGACCCGCGGGTCGCCGAGGCACTGCAGAGCGGTCAGCTGGCGGGCGTCGGCGACCTGTCGGACACGTCCTTCATCCAGGACCTGCCGGGCTTCCTCGCGCTGCCGTTCAAGACGGGCTTCTCGAACTCGATCGACCTGGTCTTCCTCATCGCGGCGTGCGTCGTGGCGATCGGGTTCTTCGTGTTCCTGTTCCTGCCGCAGCTGGCGCTCTCGGACAAGTCCGGCATCCAGGCCCGTCAGGAGGCCGAGCAGACCGCCGGGAACCCGGACCGGGACGCGGCAGCTCAGGCGGAGCAGGCCGTGGGCGCCGCCGCCCCGACGTCCACGCCGCCGCCCGTCGGCCGCCCCGGGGACGCCGACACCCGCGGCTGAGCCCGGAGCCGCCCCGAGGCCCCTTCCCGCACCCGCGGGGAGGGGCCTCGCCGTGTCCGCCCGGGCCTACTGTGGCGGGACCGCACCGACCCTGCCTGGAGATCCCCGTGCCGCCGTCGCTCATCCTGTCCCGCCGCGACCTGGAGTTCCTGCTCCACGAGTGGCTGGACGTCGAGGGCCTGGTCGAGCGCCCGCGCTACGCCGAGCACTCGCGGGAGACCTTCGACGCGGTGCTGGACCTGGCCGAGCGGATCGCGACGGAGCACTTCGCGCCGCACAACCGGACGGCCGACGAGCACGAGCCTCGCATGGTCGACGGGCGGGTGCAGCTGGTCCCCGAGGTCGCCGACGCGCTGCGGGTGTTCGCCGACGCCGGCCTGATGGCCGGCGAGTTCGACGAGGAGTACGGCGGCATGCAGCTGCCGCACACGGTGGGCCAGGCCGTCTTCGCGTGGTTCAAGGCGGCCAACGTCGGCACGGCGGCCTATCCGTTCCTCACGATGGCCAACGCCCGACTGCTGCTGGCCCACGGGTCGGAGGAGCAGAAGGCCACGTACGTCCGGCCGATGGTCGAGGGCCGCTGGTTCGGCACGATGGCCCTGTCCGAGCCGCAGGCGGGGTCCTCCCTCGCGGACATCACCACCCGCGCCGAGCGCCAGGACGACGGCAGCTACCGGCTCACCGGCAACAAGACGTGGATCTCCGCCGGTGACCACGAGCTGACGGAGAACATCGTCCACCTGGTGCTGGCCAAGGTGCCCGGCGGTCCGCCCGGGGTGAAGGGCATCTCGCTGTTCGTCGTCCCCAAGGTCCTACCCGCCGGGGACGGCTCGCTGGGCGAGCGCAACGACGTCGTCCTGGCCGGGCTCAACCACAAGATGGGGTACCGCGGGACGACGAACACCCTGCTCAACTTCGGTGAGGGCGTGCACACCCCCGGCGGCCGGGCCGGCGCGGTCGGCTTCCTCGTCGGCGAGGAGCACCGCGGCCTGACCTACATGTTCACCATGATGAACGAGGCCCGGATCGGCGTCGGCATGGGCGCGACCGCGCTCGGCTACACCGGCTACCTGCACGCCCTGGAGTACGCGCGGACCCGCACGCAGGGCCGGCCGCCGACCGACCGGGACCCCACCACGCCGCCGGTGCGGATCGTCGAGCACACCGACGTCCGCCGGATGCTGCTGGCCGCGAAGTCCTACGTCGAGGGCGGGCTGGCGCTGGGGCTGTACTGCGCGCGGCTGGTGGACGAGGAGCAGACCGCCGAGAGCACCGACGACCGCGGCCGCGCCCGCCTGCTGCTCGAGGTGCTGACGCCGATCGCGAAGTCCTGGCCGTCGCAGTGGGGCCTGGTCGCCGACGACCTCGCCATCCAGGTGCACGGCGGCTACGGCTACACCCGGGACCACGCCGTCGAGCAGTTCTACCGGGACAACCGGCTCAACCCGATCCACGAGGGCACCGCCGGCATCCAGGGGCTGGACCTGCTCGGCCGCAAGGTGGTGATGCAGGGCGGCGCCGGGCTGGTCCTGCTCGGCGAGACGATCGCGGCCACGACGGCACGGGCGGCGGGTACCGAGTGGGCCGCCCACGCCGCCGACCTCGACGCCCTGGTGGCCCGGCTGGGCGCGGTCACGGCGACGCTGTGGGGTGCCGGGGACCCCGCGGTCACCCTGGCCAACGCCACGTACTACCTGGAGGCCGCCGGCCACGTCGTCGTCGGCTGGCTGTGGCTGGAGCAGGCGCTCGCCACGGGCGGGCGGACCAGCGACTTCCACGAGGGGAAGCGGGCGGCCGCCCGGTACTTCCACCGCTACGAACTGCCCACGGTGCACACCCGGCTGGACCTGCTCGAGTCCCTGGACCGCACGGTCCTGGACACCCCCGAACGCTGGCTCTGAGTGAGGACCCCTCCTCCCACCCCTCGCAGGCTCGGGGCGGTGCCCTGTGTGGCCCCGGTGCGGCGTCCCGCCGCGAGCCCGCGAGCTCAGGAGGGCAGCGGGGCCTCTCTCAGGCGGCTCGTGCTGCGCCGACCGGCTCGGCCGCGGCCTGGGCCGGACGCCGGGCCGCGGTGGCGGCCCGCTGCTCGCGCTCGTAGCGCGCCGTCGTCGAGGTGCCCATCACGATCACCAGTGCGGTCAGCACCAGGAACCCGATCAGGGTCACGGCCGGCCACAGCACCATCTGTCAGTCCCCCTGCGTGCTCAGCGTCCTCACCGTCGGGGGCGGCCCCCCGCGGCGCGTCGTCGGAGGATGACTTCCCCGGCCGGCCCGACTCCAATCGTCGTTACGCAGTCTTGATCTGACCGTCTGTGACGAAGAGCACGCCAGGCGGGAGTGTGGCTCCGCTCCTCCCCGGGGCGTGTTCTGATCGGCGGGTGCCCGCTGCCGACGTCCGGGAGACCGGTGCCCGGCCGGCCCCCCTCGTCGCGACGCTCGCGCTGGGGACGACGACGCTCTCCCTCCTGCAGAGCGTGGTGGTCCCGGTGCTGCCGCAGATCAGCGCGCAGCTCGACGTCTCGGTCAGCGCCGCCGGCTGGGTGCTGACGGCCAACCTGCTGGCCGCGGCCGTCTCCACACCGGTGCTCGGGCGCCTGGGTGACACCCGCGGCGAGCGTCCCGTGGTGCTCGGCGTCACGACCGTCGTCGCGATCGGCACGCTGCTGGCCCTGGTGACCGAGTCGCTGCCCCTGCTGCTGCTCGCCCGGGTCCTGCAGGGGCTGTCGTTCAGCCTGTTCCCGCTGTCGATCAGCGTGCTGCGCCGCGAGCTGCCCGCCGCCCGGCTGGGCGTGGCGATGTCCGTCGTGAGCAGCATGCTGGCCGTCGGTGGGGTGGTCGGACTGGTGGCGGCCGGGGTCTTCGCCCGCGGCGACGGCGACTACCGGCAGCCGTTCTGGATCATCCTCGGCGTCCTGGTCGCCTACCTCGGCGCGGCGGCGTGGGTGCTGCCGCGGCGGGCCCCGACGGCGTCGGGCCGGGTGGACTGGGCCGGTGCCGGGGTGCTGGCCGCCGGCCTGGTGCTCCTGCTGCTGCCGGTCTCCCAGGGCAACGCCTGGGGCTGGACCTCCCCGGGCACCCTCGGCTGCCTGGCCGCGGCGGCGGTCGTCCTCCCCGGCTGGGTGCTGCTCCAGCGGCGGCTGGCCGAGCCGCTGGTGCGGCCGACGATGCTGACCGACCCGCGGATGCTGCTGCCCAACGTCGCCGGCCTGATGACCGGCATGGGCGTGTTCGTGTCCTTCCTGATCGTGCTGCAGGTGGTGCAGGCGCCGCCGGCGCTGGCCGGGTACGGGTTCGGGGCCACCGTGCTCGAGGCGGCGGTCGTCTACCTGCTCCCGGGAGGCGTCGTCGGGACCGTGCTCGCGCCCGTCGCCGGCCGGGTCGTGACGCGGGCCGGAGCCCTGCCCACCCTGCTGGCCGGTGGGGTGAGCGGACTGCTCGGCTTCGCGCTGCTGGCGGTGTCCCGCGGTGAACCGTGGCTGGTGGTGGTCGCCGGCGTGCTCACCCAGCTCTGGATCACCATCGCCTTCGCCGCGCTGCCCGCCCTGGTGGTCCAGGCGGTGCGCCCCGAGGAGACCGGCGTGGCGAACGCGGTCAACTCCATCACCCGCTCGTTCGGCTCCGCCGTCGGCAGTGCCCTGACCGTGGCGGTCCTCGTGCACGGCACGGACCCCGCCACCGGCTTCCCGACCGCCTCGTCGGTCACCGCGGTGTGCCTGGTCGGGGTGGCGGCGGCCACCGTGGTCGCCGGTCTCGCGCTCGCCGGCGTGCTGACCGGCCGCCGTGCCGCCGGCCCGTCGGGGGCCGGGACCGCGGGTCCGACGACGGCTGGTGGGCGGTCCCCGGTCAGCGGTCCCCGCTGACCGACCGAGATCACGAGGCGGTGTCGACACACCGGGCAGCGGCATGGAACCGCACCGTCCGGGGCACCGGGGTCGGGACTGACGCCCGCTCCCATCCCGGAGGACGACCCGATGGCCCGAACCACCGGCTCCCGCAGCGCATCCAGCGCCGCGAAGGACACCCGGTTCTCCGGAAACTCGACCGGAGACCCCGCACCGCAGGACGACAAGGTCAACTCCACCCGCTTCGACAACGCCCCCCGGGGGACGGACACGAAGCCCACCACGGTGGGCACGCTCAAGCGCACGCTCAAGGAGTTCAGCGAGGACAACCTCACGGACTGGGCAGCGGCGCTGACCTACTACGGCGTCCTCGCGCTGTTCCCGGCGCTGATCGCGCTGCTGTCGATCGTCGGCCTGCTGACCGACCCGCAGCAGCTCACCGAGGCACTGACGGCCGTCGTCCCCGCCCAGGCCGCCGAGACGCTGAACCCGGTGATCCAGCAGATCGCCGGCAACACCGGGACGGCCGGACTCGGGCTGATCCTCGGTATCGCCGGCGCGGTCTGGTCGGCGTCGGGCTACGTCGGCGCCTTCACCCGCGCCGCCAACGTCGTCTACGAGACGCCCGAGGGTCGCAAGATCTGGAAGCTCAAGCCGCTGCAGCTGCTGGTCACCCTGGTCGGCATCCTGTTCGCCGCGCTGATCGTGGCGATGCTGGTGCTCAGCGGCCCGGTCGTCGAGGCCATCGGGTCGGCCATCGGGCTGGGCGACACCGTCCTGACGGTCTGGAACGTGGCCAAGTGGCCGGTCATGCTCGTCCTCCTCGCGCTGATGATCGCCGTCCTCTACTACTCGACGCCGAACGTCAAGCTGCGGGGCTTCAAGTGGGTCAGCCCCGGCGCCGGGGTCGCCATCCTGGTGGCCGTCGTCGCCTCGGCCGCGTTCGCCTTCTACGTCGCCAACTTCGGCAGCTACAACAAGACCTACGGCGCGCTGGCCGGCGTGGTGATCTTCCTGATCTGGTTCTGGCTGATCAACGTCGCGCTGCTGTTCGGCATCGAGCTCGACGCCGAGATGGAGCGGACCAAGGAGCTCGAGGAGGGCGTGCCGGAGGCGCACAAGGAGATCCAGCTCGACGCCCGCGCCGACCCGAAGCCGCGCAACACCAACTGAAGGAGGGCCCGAGGGCCGGCTCCGCACCCGCGGAGCCGGCCCTCGGCGGTTCACCGGGACGTCGGCGGCCGGTCCCCCCGGCGCGACAACGGCACCCGCTCCACCAGGCCGGCCAGCCCGGCCAGGCTCTGGCTGACCGCCCGCCCGGCCGGTGCCAGCCGCTCCGGGCCGCGGCGGACGGCGGCGTCGAGGACGTCGCGGGTGCGGTCGATGACCGACAGCGGCAGACCCGAGAGCGCGTTGCCCGGCGGACGGCGGGAGACCGTGGGGTGCGCCCGGGTCGGGGAGACCCGCCGGGCCAGCTGCCACTGCCGGCCCAGGCGGCGCAGCTCGTGCGGGTCGAGCTTCTCCTGCAGCCGCGGGAAGAGCACGTCCTCCTCGTCGCGGACGTCCTCCCTCAGCACCGCGACCAGCCGGGCCAGCCGCTGCGCGCGGCGCGGGTCGTCGGGCCCGTCGGCCTCGAGCGCGCTGACCAGCTCGTTGACCTCCTGGTGCTCCTCCTCCACCCGGAGCGTCAGCGCGTCGCCGTCGGGCAGCACCCGGCGCAGCACCGGCCAGAGCACGGTCTCCTCCGCGAACGCGTGGCTGAAGACCAGCCGGTCGATGCGGGTGAGCACCTCCTCCTGCGCCGCGCCGCTGCTGCCCTGCAGCTCCCGCAGCAGCCGATCGAGCTCGATGTGGTCACGGCGCTGACGGGTCAGGACGCTGCCCGGTCCCCCGAGCTCCTCCTCGGACTGGTCGGCGATCGATCGGGCCACGACGGGCCACCTCCTGCGTTGCGCGGTACGGACCGCCGTCCTGCCCGTCCGGCAGCGTCCTCATGCACCACGGCGGCGGGGCGGGTCAGCGGCCGGCCCACCACAGGGCCGCGGCCTCCGCCGGGGTCCGCCCGTCCAGGGCCACGGCGCGGTTGAGCCGCACGAGGTCGGCGGTGGTCAGCCGGGCGCTCACCGCGTCCAGCGCCGTCCGCAGCTCCGAGCCGGCCTGGTCCAGCACCCGGGTGCGCACGACCGGGACCACGTTCTCGTGCGGCTGCAGCGCCCGGTCGTCCTGCAGCAGGATCAACCGGGCGTCGCCCAGCCGGGGGTCGGTCGTCTCCAGCAACCCGACGTCGATCTCGCCCGACCGCAGCGCCTCCACCGTCGCGGCGCGCGACGGCATGGACCGCACCTCCGCGAACTCCAGGCCGTACACGGCCCGCAGGCCGGGCAGGCAGAAGCGCCGCTCCGCGCACTCCGGCGGACCGCCGAAGACCAGCCCGGGGGCGAGCGCGGCCAGGTCGGAGAGCCGGCGGACGCCGTTCTGCTCGGCGAACGCGCCGCGGACGGCGAACCCGTTCTGGTCCTCGGCCGACGCGGCGGCCAGCACGGTGGCCCCCCGCTGGGCCAGCACACGGGCGAGCGCGGCGCGCAGGTGCCCGGGCTCCCGCTGCACCGCCGGACCACCGGGCTCGACGAACTCCAGGGCCGTGCCCAGGTAGTCGACGACCACGTCGACCACCCCCTGCTCCAGCGCCGGCAGGACCACCTCGCGGGTGCCGATGCCGTGGTCCACGGACACCGGCAGGCCGGCCCTCCGGATCGCCTCGGCGTAGACCTCGGCCAGGATCTGGTTCTCCGGGAAGTCGTACGAGGCGACCCGGACCGTCCCCTCCGCCGCGGGTGCCGCGGGCGGTCCGGCCGAGCCGCACCCGGGCAGCACGAGACCGATCAGGACCACCAGGGCGAGGAGGGCCCGGCGACGCCACATCGGGGCACTCCTCCCGGCGGGGGCTGTGCGCGGACCACGCTAATGGCCGACGGCGACGATTTCGATGGACCCGGCGCCGCTGGAGGTGCAGCATCGGGCGCCATGGCGGCGCTCCCGCACGCCCCCCCGGAGACGGGTCCCCTCCGGCGGCCCGGCCTCCCGCCGATCCGGCGCGTCCACCGGCGCCGCCGTCCCTCCGGTGAGCCCCCACCCCTCCCCCGCCACCTCAACGCCTCCGGCCGGTGGTGGCTGGGACTGTCCGCCGGCGTGTTCCTCGCCTGGGTCCTGGTCGTGGTCACCGACAGCCTCGCGCTGGTGGACGCCGTCGACACGAGCGTGCTCCGGGCCTTCGCGGAGCTGCGCTCCCCCGTGCTGACCGACGTCGCCGAGGTCACCGGGGTCCTGGCGGGTGGGCGCGCCATCCACGTGCTGTGGCTGGCCAACCTGGCGGTGCTCGTGGTCTTCCGCCGTTGGCACCACCTGTTCGTCTGGGTCGGCGTCGGGCTGCTCGTGGTCAACGCCGGCGTGCTCCTCACCCGGACCCTGCAGCGGCCACGGCCCTACGGGGTGGAGGTCCTGGGCGACTGGAGCGGCTACTCGATGCCGTCGCTGCCGGTGACGGTGCTCGCCGCCTTCCTGGTCAGCACGGTGTACGCGCTGGTGCCGGCCGGCCGGCCGCGCACCATCGGCAAGGCGGTGGTGGCCGGCCTGCTGACGCTCACCGCCCTCTCGCGCCTGTACCTCGCCCAGGACCACCCCACCGACGTCCTCGCCGGCGTGGTGCTCGGCGTCGCGCTCCCCCTCGCCGCGTTCCGGCTGCTCACTCCCAACGACGTCCACCCGGTGCGGTACCGCCGGGGCAGCCCCGCCCACCTCGACGTCTCCGGCGCCCGGGGCGCGGCCATCGTCCGCGCGCTGCAGGACCAGCTCGGCCTGCTGGCCACCGACGTCGCACCGTTCGGCCTGGCCGGGTCGGGCGGCTCGACGCCCCTGCGGATCGCCGTCAAGTCCGACGCCGGACCCCGCGACGGCGCGGACGGGCCGGGCGCCGACGGGGACAGCTACGTCTTCGGCAAGCTCTACGCCGCCACCCACGTGCGCTCCGACCGCTGGTTCAAGCTGGGCCGCACCCTGCTCTACGGCCGGATGGAGGACGAGAAGCCGTTCCACAGCGTGCGCCGGCTCGTGCAGTACGAGGACTACGTCCTGCGGGTGTTCACCGACGCCGGCCTCCCGGTGCCGCAGCCGCTCGGCATCGTCGAGATCACCCCGGAGCGCGAGTACCTCCTCGTGGCCGAGTTCCTCCGCGGCGCCCAGGAGATCGGCGACGCGGAGATCGACGACGGGGTCATCGACCAGGGGCTCGCGGTGGTGCGCCGGATGTGGGACATCGGCGCCGCCCACCGCGACATCAAGCCGGCCAACGTGATGGTCCGCGGAGGCACCCTGTACCTCATCGACTCCGCCTTCGCGGAGTTGCGGCCCAGCCCGTGGCGGCAGGCCGTGGACCTGGCCAACATGATGCTGGTCCTCGCGCTGCGCACCGACGCCGAGCGGGTGCTCGCCCGGGCCCGGCTGCGCTTCTCCGACGAGGAACTGGCCGAGGCCTTCGCCGCCACCCGCGGGCTGACCATGCCCTCCCAGCTGCGGCGGTGCCTGCGCGCCGACGCCCGCGACCTGCACGGTGACTTCCTCCGACTGCTGCCCTACCGGCTGCCGCCGGTGCGGATCCAGCGGTGGAGCTGGCGCCGGGCAGGGTTGTCGCTGGTGGCACTGCTGGGCCTCCTGCTGGCGGCGGTCGTCCTCGTCGACCTGCTGGGGTCGCCGCTGTGAGCGCGCTCCGGCGGGCCACAGTCCCGATCGCGTCGCTGTCCCTGCTGCTGACGGGCTGTGCGACGTCCGTGAGCGCGACGACCGGCCAGCCACCGGCCTGCTCGATCGGCGACGAGGGCAGCGCCGCCAACGGCGTCGTCCTCATGGCCCAGTCGGTGCCGACGGCGAGCTGGGTGCCGTGCGTGCGTGGGCTCCCGCTCGGCTGGCACTTCTCGGGGCTGGACGCCCGCCGTGACGAGGCCCGGTTCTGGCTCGACTCCGACCGCGACGGGGTGCACGCCATCGAGGTGCGGCTGACCGCGCGGTGCGACACCGAGGGCGCCACCGAGATCCCCAGCGACCGCGACGGCATGCGCCGCCTGGAGCGGGTGACCCAGGTGACGCCGCAGTACCTCGGCCGGCGGTTCTACCTGTTCGACGGAGGCTGCATCACCGTGGTGTTCACCCTCTCCGGCGACGCCCGCGGCGAACCGCTGGCGCTGGCCACCCAGGGGATCGGCACACTGCCCCGGGAGGAGCTGGCCGAGCAGGTCCGCGAGGAGAGCCACGGGCGGCTCGAGCTGGACCCGCCCGCGGACGCCGCGGCCCCGCGATGAGCGCCGAGGCCCCGCCCGCCGTCCCGGCGAAGGCGGCCCGCCCGCGGTGGCGACGGCTGGTCACGCCGGTCCTCTCCCTGGTCCTGGCGGCCGCCGTCCTGGGCTGGTTCCTCCCCCAGTTCACCAGCCTGTCCGAGGTGTGGGGAGCGGTCCGGGCGATGAGCGGCGCCGAGATCGCCCTGCTGCTGGCCGTCACCGTCTGGAACCTCGCGACGTACCAGTTCGTCCTGGTCGCGACCATGCCCGGGCTGACCCTGCGACAGGCCACCGTGAGCACGCTGACCACCACCGCGGTGTCCAACACCGTCCTGGGCGGGGCGGCCATCGCGCTGGGCCTCACGTACGGACTGAACTCCTCCTGGGGCTTCTCCCGCTCCCGCACCTCGGTGTCGCTGCTGGTGGCCGGGCTCTGGAACAACTTCGCCAAGCTCGCCCTGCCCGTGCTGGCGCTGAGCCTGCTGGCGTTCGGGTCCACCCCGAGCACCGGGCGGGTGGTGGCCGGCGCGGCGGGCCTGGGCGGGCTGGTCGCCGTCGTCGTCCTGCTGGGTCTGCTGCTGCACAGCCCCGCGGGCGCGGCCCGGATCGGCAGGGGCGCCGGGCGGGCGGCGTCCGCGCTGCTGCGGCCGTTCGGCCGGCCACCGGTGACCGGCTGGGACCAGGCCACGACGAAGTTCCGCGACCGGACGGCGCTGCTGCTCCGGGCCCGCTGGCACTGGATCACGCTGGGGACGCTGGTCAGCCACCTGTCGCTGTTCGTCGTGCTGCTGGTCGCCCTGCGCATCGTCGGGGTGGACGACGCACAGGTGAGCGTGGTGGAGGCGCTGGCGGTGTTCGCCTTCGCCCGGCTGCTCACCGCGGTGCCGTTCACCCCCGGCGGGCTGGGTGTCGTCGAACTGGCGATGATCACCGGCCTGGCCGCCGCCGGCGGCGACCGGCCGCTGGTCGCCGCCGCCGTCCTGGTGTACCGGGCGCTGACGTACGTCCTGCCCATACCGCTCGGCCTGGGGACCTACGTGTTCTGGCGGCGCAACCGGTCGTGGCGGCGGCCGCCGAACACCGCACCCCGGACGGCGCTGGTCCCGGAGTCGGCCTGAGGGCCGCGCGGGTGGTGTCACCCGGAGGGGCGGCCTGGGCGGGCGCAGGCCCCGACGTCGTGGTTGAGTGGCTGCGGTCCCACCGCGAGCCACAGCACCGAGGAGCCCGGCATGACCGACGCCGCGAGAGCCCGTACGAACAGCTCCGACGAGGCCGCCCAGGAGGCCGGCGACGCCGTCATGGGGCTGGACATGCTCCTCGTGGACGGCGCCCGCGGTCCGCTGCGCCGGATGATCCCGCCGGCCCGCACCGTCCTGAGCCTGGGCAAGGCGCTCGCCCGCCGTCCCGAGACCGTGGTCCACCACGCCAGCGAGCTGGCCAAGGACCTCGGCCGGGTCGTCGCCGGCCGCTCGGAGATCGCGCCGTCCCCGAAGGACAAGCGCTTCGCCGATCCGGCCTGGTCGGGCAACTGGCTGATGCGGCGGGCGATGCAGGCGCACATCGCCGCGGCCCGGGCGGCGGCCGGCCTGGTCGACGACGCCGACCTGGACTGGCACGACGACGAGCGCATCCGGTTCACCCTGACCAACGTCGTCGACGCCCTGGCGCCGAGCAACACGCCGCTGAACCCGCTGCTGTGGAAGGCGATCATCGACACCGGCGGGCGCAACGCGGTCAGCGGCGCCCGGCGGTTCGTGTCGGACGTGCTCTCGGCCCCCCGGGTGCCCACGATGGTGGAGCCCGACGCGTTCACCGTCGGCGAGGACCTCGCCGTCACCCCGGGTGCGGTGGTGCTGCGGACGCCGGTGTTCGAGCTGATCCAGTACCGGCCCACCACCGAGACGGTGCGCAGCGTGCCGCTGGTGGTCGTCCCGCCGACGATCAACAAGTACTACATCACCGACCTCGCCCCCGGCCGCAGCATCGTCGAGCACTACGTCGCCTCGGGCCAGCAAGTCTTCATGATCTCGTGGCGGAACCCCGACGCGCGGCACGCCGACTGGGGCCTGGACGCCTACGGGCAGGCCGTCCTCGACGCGATGGACGCCGCGGAGACGATCACCGGCAGCGACCGGGTGGCCCTCCAGGGTTTCTGTTCCGGCGGGATCATCCTGGCGATGGTGCTGGGCCACCTCGCCGCCATCGGCGCCCAGCACCGCGTGGCCGCCTCGAGCTACGCCGTCGCCGTCCTCGACTGGTCCAAGGCCGGGACGATCGGCGCGCTCATGGACGAGGAGGCGGTCAAGGAGGCGACGGACAAGTCGCGGAAGAAGGGCTACCTCGACGGCGCGTCGCTGGCCGAGGTCTTCGCGTGGCTGCGCCCCAACGACCTGGTGTGGAACTACTGGGTCAACAACTACCTGCAGGGCAAGCCGCCACCGGCGTTCGACATCCTCTTCTGGAACGCCGACACCACCCGGATGAGCGCCGCCCTGCACCGGGACTTCATCGACGTCGCCATCGGCAACAAGCTGGCCAAGCCGGGCGCGGCGACCATGCTCGGCTCCCCCGTCGACCTGTCCAAGGTGGAGGTCGACGCCTACGTCACCGCCGGCATCGCCGACCACATCTGCCCCTGGCAGTCCTGCTACCGGACGACGCAGCTGCTGGGTGGGCGCAGCCGGTTCGTCCTCTCCACCGCCGGCCACATCGCCTCGCTGGTCAACCCGCCGACCAACCCCAAGGCGTCCTTCCAGGTGGCCGCGGAGACGCCGGCGGACGCGGAGCAGTGGCTGGCCGCGGCGGAGAAGGAGAAGGGTTCGTGGTGGCCGGACTTCACGTCCTGGCTCGCCGAGCGCACCGGCGAGGACGTGCCGGCCCCGACGTCGCTGGGGTCCGCGGAGCTGCCGCCCCTGGCCGATGCGCCGGGCACGTATGTCTTCGACAAGTAGGCCGCGGCGGCTCCGCCAGGGTGCGACCTGGGCGCACCCTGGCGAGACGATCCGCACGGTCACCGTCTCGGGCCGGACGCTGCGGGTGGCGGTCCGCCGCGGTGAGGACGACGTCCCGCCGCTGCTGCTGATGAACGGCATCGGGGCGAGCCTGGAGGTGCTCCAGCCCTTCGTCGACGCCCTGGACCGGCGGCGCACCGTCATCCGGTTCGACGTCCCGGGGGTGGGTGGGTCGCCCCGTCCGGTGGTGCCCTACGTGCTCGCCACGCTGACCCCGGTCGTGGCCGGGATGCTCAGCCAGCTCGGCCACGACGAGCCGGTCGACGTCCTGGGGCTGTCCTGGGGTGGCGCGCTGGCCCAGCACTTCGCCGTCCAGCACCGCCGGCGGTGCCGCCGGCTCGTGCTGGCCGCCACCGGCACCGGCTCGCTGATGGTGCCCGCCCACCCGCGGGTGCTGGCCCGGATGCTCACCCCCCGGCGGCACCGCGACCCCGAGTACGCGCGCGAGGTCGCCGGGACGCTGTACGGCGGCACGGTCCGCTCGGACCCCGCCATGGCGGCCCGGGTGCTGCACTCGGCCAGCCGGCTGGGCCCGCGGCGCGGCTACTACTACCAGCTGGCGGCCTCGACCGGCTGGAGCAGCCTGCCGTTCCTGCGGCTGATCCGGCAGCCCACGCTCGTGGTCGCGGGGGACGACGACCCGATCGTCCCGGTGGTCAACGCCCGGATCATGGCCCGGCTGATCCCCGACGCGCAGCTGCACCTCTACGCCGGCGGGCACCTGGCCCTGGTCACCGAGGCGCACGAGCTGGCGCCGGTGATCGAGCGCTTCCTCGACTGAGCCCCGGCCGACCGCGCCGCTCGGCCGGCGCCCCCGGGACGGGACCGGCGTGGGGTCAGGCGGCCCAGCGGACGACGTGCCCCGTCGCACCCCCGAAGGCCTCGACCCCGAAGCCCCGCAGCGTGAGGACGTCGGCCAGCGCCCGGTTCATCACCTGCTGCACCAGGACGTCGGCGGCGGTGCCGTGCACCTGGTCGACGCTCATCCGGTCGTGCTGGCGCCAGGTGACCACGATGCCGTCCAGCGCGGGCTCGGGGGTCAGGCAGGCGCCGCCGAGGCCGCCGTCCTCGCCGGTGGAGTCGTGCAGCGGCAACCCCGCCTCGGCCAGCGCGGCGGTCACCTCGACGACGAGCGTGGCCAGCGGGTCGTCGTCGGAGAGGTCCACGTCCCAGTCCTCGGGCAGCCGGTCGAGCTGCCCGCCCAGGTGGGCCAGCCAGGCCCAGTCCTGCGGGGACGGCCGACGACGGAGGACGCCCTCGGCCGTGCCGGTGCCGTAGACCGGCGCGACCGGCACCGCGCCGTCGACGTACGCGCCGGCGGCCCACGAGGCCTCGGCCCGCTGCGCGAACGGCCCGGCGACCACCCGGCCGGGGTCGCCCTCCTCCGCCGCCACCAGCCACCAACCCTGACCGGCCACGCCGCCGACGACGACCTCACCGCTGGAGAGACCACTCATGCTGCCACCACCATCTGCGAGAACAGGGCCGTCGCTGGGGAAGTGCGGCGGCCGGCACGCGGACCCGGCTCCCGGATCGGCGTGATGGCAGAACGGTAGGCAGCGGCGCGTCGTCCGGGCGCCTCCGGGAACGGCTCCCGGCGGCCGCGTTCCCGGATCGTTGCAGGAGCACCGGACGGGCACGGGTGACCCGTCGTCCGGAGCGCACACATGTCGACCGCGCCACGCTCCGCCGAGCGTGGGAGCGCCCGGAGCCGGGTCGGTCACGCCGGGAGCCGCCGCGCGACGCCCGCGTGTCGCGGTGTCCGCCGCACTTGACCTGGGAGTGGGGTCCAAGGTCTACCGTCCGGCCATGACAGCCGCTCCCGCCCGCGGCATGCGGGTCTCCGAGCTCGCCGAGGCGGCCGGCGTGGCCTCGGACACGGTGCGCTACTACGAGCGTGCCGGGCTCCTCCCGCCACCGGAGCGGACACCGTCGGGGTACCGCAGCTACGACGCGGGCGCGCTGGACCGGCTGCACTTCATCCAGGGCGCACAGCGACTCGGCCTGCGGCTGACCGACATCCGTGACCTGCTCGCCATCCGCGACACCGGCCGATGCCCCTGCGAGCCGGCCGAGGCGGTCCTGCGCCGCCGCCTGGCCGAACTGGACGTCGAGCTGGCGCGCCTGCAGGCGCTCCGGGCCGAGATGGTCGCGATGGCCGACGCGCTACCGGCGGCCGACTGCCCGCCGCCGAGCCCCGGCACCTGGTGCCCGCCGGTGGAGGGAGGTGATCCGACATGCTCGTCCTGACCGTCGACTGCGACTGCGACTGCGACTGCGCCGAGGCCTGCAGCTGCGACTGCTGCTGATCGTCCTGCTCCGACGTACCGCACCACCGGGCCCGGGCCCGGTCGCTGTCGCCGGTGGTTCATCCGGTCTTCACCCATCGATGCCGATCACATCGATGGACATCACTAGACTGTCGGCTCATGGACGTCGACGACGCACGGCAGACCGGCGGTGCCGGCACGCCCTGCTGCCCACCGCTGACCGGTACCGCGATGAGCGCGGAGCAGGCGGAGCGGGTCGCCCCCCTGCTCAAGGCGCTGGCCGACCCGGTGCGGCTGCGGCTGGTGAGCCTGATCGCCTCGGCCGAGCGGGGCGAGGCGTGCGTGTGCGACCTCAACGAGGCCTTCGACCTCACCCAGGCCACGGTCAGCCACCACCTGAAGGTGCTGCACTCGGCAGGAGTGCTGGACCGGGAGAAGCGCGGCGTCTGGGTCTGGTACGCCGTGCGCCCCCAGGCCCTGGCTGCCGTGGCCACCCTGTTCGCCTCGCCCGCCCTCGTGGGCGCCGGCCGGTGAGCGACACCGTCGGCGAGACCGCCCGTCCCGGCACCGGCCTCGACGCCCCGGTGCTGCAGCGACTGTCCACCCTCGACCGGTTCCTGCCGGTGTGGATCATCGCCGCCATGGCCGCCGGCCTGCTGCTCGGCCGCCTCGTCCCCGGCCTCGACGACGCCCTCGACGCCGTCGAGGTCGGCGACGTCAGCCTGCCGATCGCGATCGGGCTGCTGCTGATGATGTACCCGGTGCTGGCCAAGGTCCGGTACACCGAGCTCGACCGGGTCACCGGCGACCGCAAGCTGCTGGGCGCCAGCCTGGTGCTCAACTGGCTGGTCGGCCCGGCGCTGATGTTCGCGCTGGCCTGGCTGCTCCTGCCCGACCTGCCCGAGTACCGCACCGGCCTGATCATCGTCGGCCTCGCCCGCTGCATCGCCATGGTGCTGATCTGGAACGACCTGTCCTGCGGCGACCGCGAAGCCGCCGCCGTCCTCGTCGCCCTCAACTCGGTCTTCCAGATCCTCGCCTTCGCCGCGCTCGGCTGGTTCTACCTCCAGGTCCTCCCGGGCTGGCTGGGCCTGTCGACCACGTCGGCGGAGTTCAGCGTCTGGGCGATCGTGGTCTCGGTACTGGTCTTCCTCGGCATCCCGCTGCTCGCCGGCTTCCTCACCCGCACGATCGGTGAGCGCGCCCGTGGCCGCGAGCACTACGAGAGCCGCGTGCTCCCCCGGATCGGCCCCATCGCGCTGTACGGGCTGCTGTTCACCATCGTCATGCTGTTCGCACTGCAGGGCGATGCGATCACCTCGAACCCCTGGGACGTCGCGCGCATCGCGATGCCGCTGCTGGCCTACTTCTCCCTGATGTTCGGCGGCAGCTTCCTGCTCGGGATGCGCCTGGGCCTCGGCTACGCCAAGACCGCGACGCTGGCCTTCACCGCGGCGGGCAACAACTTCGAGCTGGCCATCGCCGTGGCGATCGGCACCTTCGGCGTCACCAGCGGCCAGGCCCTCGCCGGCGTCGTCGGGCCGCTCATCGAGGTCCCCGTCCTCGTCGGTCTCGTCTACGTCTCCCTCTGGGCGGCCCGGCGCTGGTTCCCCGGCGACCGCACCGTCCCCGACGCCGTCCGGAGCGCCCGATGACCCAGCCCACCCGGCCCAGCGTGCTGTTCGTCTGCGTGCACAACGCCGGCCGGTCGCAGATGGCCGCCGGCTGGCTGCGTCACCTCGCCGGGGACGCCGTCGTCGTCCGCTCCGCCGGGTCGGTGCCCGCCGAGCAGCTCAACCCGGCCGCGGTCGAGGCGATGGCCGAGGTCGGCATCGACATCGCCGACCAGCGCCCCGAGGTGCTCACCACCGGTGCGGTCGAGGCCTCCGACGTCGTCATCACCATGGGCTGTGGCGACGCGTGCCCGGTCTTCCCGGGGAAGCGCTACCTGGACTGGGCCCTCGAGGACCCGGCGGGCAAGGGCGTGGAGTCGGTGCGGCCGATCCGCGACGAGATCGAGAGCCGCATCCGCGGCCTGCTCGCCGACCTGGGGACCGCACCGGTCTGAGCGGCCCGCTCGCCCGGAGCCGCGGCGGCTCAGCCGGTGGTGGCCGGTTGCCCCTCGGCCGACCAGCCGTGCGCCGATCCCGTCGCGAACCCCACGCCCGCGACCTCGGCGGCGTCACGCGCCCCGAGGTCGGTCGAGCAGACCCCGGTCGCGGGCAGCGCCAGCTCGACGCGCTCCGCGGCCGCCACATCGCCGGCCAGCGCGGCCGCGATCGAGCGCACCTGCTCGTAGCCGGTGGCCAGCAGGAACGTGGGCGCGCGGCCGTAGGACTTCACCCCGACCACGTAGAGGTGCTCGTCGGGGTGCGCCAGCAGCGCCGCGCCGTGCGGCGGGACGGTGCCGCAGGAGTGCGCGTTCGGGTCGATCAGCGGGGCCAGGCGCGCCGGCGCCTCGACGGCGGGGTCGAGGTCGAGACGGACCTCGCGGAGCAGGTCGAGGTCGGGGCGGAAGCCGGTCGCCGGCACGACGGCGTCGACCTCGAGGCGCACCACGGCGCCGTCCCGGCCCGCGCCGGTCACGGTCAGCCGACCGGCCCCGCCGTCCGGCGTCGCCAGAGAGGCGACGGTGAACTCGCGGACGAGGTCGACGGCGCCGACGGCGACGGCGTCCCGGAGCGTCCAGCCCAGCAGCCCGCGGGCCGGCAGGCCGTCGGCGTCCCCGCCGCCGTAGAGGCGGGCCGGCGAGCGGCCGCGGATCGCCCAGGTGACCCGCGTGCCCGGCTCCTGCTCCCGCAACCGGACGAGGGCCAGCAGCGTGGTCGCCGCCGAGTGGCCCATGCCGACGACGAGCGTGTGCCGCCCGGCGAACCGCTCCCGGTCGGTGCCGAGGACGTCCGGCAGCGGCCCGGTCAACCAGGCGCCGGCCCGGTCCTCCCCGACGGCAGGGAGCCCGGCGGCTCCCAGCGGGTTGCGGTGGCCCCACGTGCCCGAGGCGTCGAGCACCGCACGGACCGGCACGTCGGCGACCCCGCCGTCGGCGACGGTGCGGACGACGTAGGGCCGGCCGGCGCGGCCGACCGTACGGGTCTTGTCCACGCCGCTGCGGCTCACGGCGAGCACCCGGGTGCCGGTGCGGATGCGTGAGGCCAGCTCCGGGGTGGCCGCCAGCGGGGCGAGGTAGGCATCCACCAGTTCGGCCCCGGTGGGCAGCGCGTCCGGGTCGGGCGGCGTCCAGCCGTGCGCCACGAGCAGGCGCCGGGCCGCCGCGTCGACGTCGTAGGCCCACGGGGAGAACAGCCGCACGTGCCCCCAGGCCCGGACGGTGGCACCCACCTCCCCGCCGGCCTCCAGCACGAGCGACTCCAGCCCGCGTTCCAGCAGGTGCGCCGCGGCGGCCAGGCCCACAGGCCCGGCGCCGATGACCGCGACCGGGAGCTCCGACGTCGGCACGTCCGCCATGCCGGTCACCTCCACCATATTTCGACAGGTGTCTATGCCTGGTCAACGTAACAGTCGATGCTGTTGTCATCAACCGCGGCATGTCAGACTGGCTTGCATGCGACAGGACCTCGACGTGCGGCTCCTCGACCGCGGATCCCTGCTCTCGGCTGTCGACCGTGCCGGCCTGCTCGCACCCCGACTCAAGGCGCTCGGGGACCCCAACCGGCTGCACCTGCTGCTGCTGCTGGCGGACTCCCCGCGGTCGGTGCGCGAGCTGACCGAGCTCAGCGGGATGGGGCAGACGCTGGTGAGCCACCACCTCGCGCCGCTGCGCGAGCAGGGGCTGGTCACCGTCACCCCCGAGGGGCGCAGCAACGTCTACGCCCTGTGCTGCGAGGCGCTCGCCGGACCGGTCCGGCTGCTGGCCACCCTGGCCGCGCTCACCCCCGAGGGCGCCGACGCCTGCTGCGCTCCCTGAGGCGGTCCGGCGTCCGGCCGGCCGACGCGGCCGCGCCCGATCGACCCGTCCCGGTGTCGCCGGCGGCCTTGCGCGCTTCTTGCGGAAGCGCCGCGGTGGTCGTGCGGTGGAGTCGGCAGGGTCCTCGTCACCGGCGGGCGCACCCGCCGGTCCATGGCTCGGAGCCCGACCACACGGGGGACCCCTTGACGCTCGCCCACCTCGACCGCACCGTCCGCACCCTGCGCGTGCTGGTCGTCGACGACCACCGGACGTTCGCCGAGCTGCTCTCCGGAGCGCTGCAGTCGGCCGGGATGGACGCGGTCGGCGTGGCGCACTCGGCCGCCCAGGCGGTCGCCATGGCCCAGGACCTGCAGCCCGACGTCGTCGTGATGGACATCGAGATGCCCCGCCAGGACGGCCTGGCGGCGACCCGCCGCGTCCTGCAGGTCGCCCCCGACGCCGTCGTGGCCGTGGTCACCGCCCACCGGGACCCCGACTGGGTCGTCCGGGCCGCCCAGGCCGGCGCCTCGGCGTACATCCCCAAGGACGGCTCGCTCGCCGAGATGATCGACGTGCTGACCCGGGTGCAGTCCGGGCAGATGCTCGTGGCCCCCTCCACCTTCACCGGGGGTCCCACCTGCGCTCCCGCCGCCTCACCCGACCGGGGCGCGCCGCCGCAGCTGACCCGCCGCGAGCAGGAGGTCCTCGACTGCCTGGGCCGCGGCATGCAGGTCAAGGCCATCGCCCGCGTCCTGGGCATCACGCTGGAGACCGCGCGGGGCTACGTGAAGTCCCTGCACGCCAAGCTCGGGGTCCGCTCCCAGCTCGAGGCCGTCGTCAAGGCACAGCAGCTCGGCCTGCTGGTCCCTGCCGGCGACTGACCGACCGCCCTACCGGGATCGGACCGTCGCCGCCGCCCGCCGCAGCAACCGGACGCGCAGTCGTCCCGCCGCACGGGTCTCCAGCGCGGAGGCCCGGTGGATCGGAGGCGCAGCGGGCAGTTCGTCGAGCAGCCCGCGCCCGCGGACCGAGAGCATGAACGTCTCACTGTGCTGGTCGGCGTCCCGGGGCAACGACTCGAGGTAGCCGGCCTCGTGGAGCTCGGAGAAGGAGCCCAGGAGGTGGATCTGCCGCTGGCGCCACGTCTCGAGCGCGCTCCCCATCTCGCTGACCGCTGGGTTCAGCCGCTGGATCAGGGCGAACATGGATGCAGGCTGCGCCTCGGCCCGCACGGCTTCGAGGATCGCGCGGGCCTCGACGGAGATCTCCATGCCGGACGACGCTAGAGCCGCCACGCCGCATCCCGTCCGAGCAGAACCACCAAAGCAGCTCCCCCGCGGATGGGGAGCGTCGCCATGTGGCCGGATCAGTTCCGAGCAGGCCGTGCCGCCGCGAGGGTGGGCCCCGTGGGGATCGAACCCACAACCCGCGGATTAAAAGTCCGCTGCTCTGCCAGTTGAGCTAGAGGCCCGAGGGATCCGTCGTTCTCGCGGTTCGTCCGCAGATCTCCTCTCGGTGGGAGCCCACCGAGGTCGACCGGGCCGACGGATCCGCCACCGCGGAGACTACGGCTGCGGATCCTGGCCGTCGACGTCAGCGATCTCGGCTGCCGGCGGTGACCCGGGCGGCTCTCCGTGGCCGCAGCGCCGAGTCCCCCGTGCCCGCACGTCCTGCTCAGAGCACGTCGAGGAGCAGCAGCACGAGCAGGGTGAGGACGGCGGAGACGACGAGCGAGCCCAGGCAGCCGAGCCGGCTCGAGAAGAGGAAGAACACCGCGCAGTCCTGCCCCATCGCGGCACGTCGAACCTCGATCATCACCGTCGGTGTTCTTCATCACCCGGCATCACCCGGTCAGGGGATGTCTGGACGGGCCAGCGGCTACGTAGCGTCACATCTGTCCGAGAGCGCCACACCGACGTGAGACGCGCACCGGACCCCCAGACCCGGCCCGGTCGTCCTGATCCCCCCAGGGCGGCCGGGCCGGACCTCACGCCGGTCAGGCCGGCTGCTCGCAGACCTGCGCGACCAGGGCCCAGAAGAGGTCGACCTGCGCCGGTTCGACCGGGAGCGGCACCGGGACGCCCTCGCGGTCCCCGACGGCGACCAGCAGCGGGAAGACGAACGGCTGCTTCGTCTCGGCCAGCACGTGCGGCGCGCAGGTCGCGGGCGTGAACGCCACCGCGACCGATGCCTCGACGTCCCCCTCACCCAACTCGAGCGGGAGACCGTCGGCGCTGACGTCGAGGACCACCGAGCCGCGGGCGTCAGTGACGACGATCGGGCGGTCGCCGCTCCCGCGCCGGGTCAGGACGACGGCGCCACGGACCTCGTCGCCCTCGAGCGTCAGCCCCATCAGGGAGATGGCGGCCTCGGACAGCACCCCGGCGACCGCGCACTCCTCGCGGTGGACGACGTCGAGGTCGTCCCCGGAGAGGGGCACGCGCACCTCCTGGGCGGCTCCGTCCGGGCGGAGCACGGTGAGGCGCGCGGCGACGGGGGCCGGCTCCGCCGTGCACCGCGGCTCCCCGTAGCGCACCGGCAGCTCGATCACCCGGCGCGGCGCGAACGCCGCCGTCATCGGAGCCGCGGGCAGCGGCTCGAAGCCCGGCGAGTCGAGCGCGAGCGCGGTGATGGTGAACGGCTGGTCGCCGGTGTCGGTCACCCGGACGTGCACCTGTCCGCCGACGGCGACGTCGGTGCGCAACCGCACCACCTCGGCGTCGATGCCGGGCACCGCCGGCACGGTCGGCCCGGCGGTCGTGGGTGCGGCAGCCCGGGCCGGCGCGGGCGCCGGGTCCCCGGAGCACGCCGTGCAGAGCAGGACGACCGCCGCCGCCAGGGCCGCCCTACGCCTCATGCCGCCGCAGCGTAGGGCTGCGGGCGACCTACTCGTGCCGTCCGGGCAGCCGGGCCATGACCCGGCCGGCCTCCATCCGGACCTCGAGCTTCTCCTGCGGGTTGGCCGCCGGACCGCGCCGCGGCTCGCCGTTGTCCAGGTCGAACGCCGAGCCGTGCCAGGGGCAGACCAGGCACTGGTGGCCGCGCACGTCCTCGACCGATCCCTCGTGCAGGGGACCGGCAAGGTGCGAGCAGGAGCTGACGAACACGTCCACCCGCGTCCCCCGCCGGACGGCCGTCAACGGTACGTCGAAGCTCGCACCCTTCCCGGGTCGCAGGGCGGGCCGCCCCTCGGGCAGGTCGTCGAGCGGGCCCAGGTCGATCCAATCGGTGCTCAGGGCGCGGGCCGCAGTGGCTGCGTGCGAGGCGCCGGAGGCCTGCGCGTAGGACATGTGGCCGCCCACCGCCGCCGACCCGGTCGCCAGCCCCAGGCCCGCGTAGGACAGCACCCGCCCGAGGCCGTCCCGCCCCTGCCCCCGGGCGGCGAGGGAGCCCACGTAGAGCCCCAGCGCCACGGTGTTGGCGACCGCGTGCAGGGCGCCGAGCCGGCGGACGCCGACCTCCTGCTCCGACCAGTCGGCCGCGCCGGACAGGGCGGCGGGGACGGCGGCGGCCACGCCGGTGCCGATCAGCAGCGTCGCCGCCGGCCGCATCCGGGGGATCGCGTCGAGCAGCCCGGCGGACACCCAGCTGCCGACGGGGACCTGGACCAGAACCGGGTGCAGCGGATGGCCGAGCCAGGTGCCGTGCAGGAGGTCCTTGACCGCCTGCGGCCGCAGCACGGCCTGCACGGCCTTGCGGGCCGGTTCGATGGCCTTGTCGAAGGTCGCGACGTCTGCGATCCGGTCGAGGATCCCCATGAGGCTCATGCCGCTCCCCTACCCGGACAGGACGACAGCGAAGCCGGGTGACGTCCCGCACGACCGACCGGGTGAGTCCGGGAATAAGGGCTGGCTCCAGGGGATTGTCAGGAGGACCCTGGATGCTGACCGCGTGCCCGTCGAGAGGAGCGTCGTGACCTGCCCGTCGCTGTCCCGCCGTCCGGCGCTCGGCGACGCCTTCGGCACTGTCGCGGCCAGGGTCCGAGGCGAGGACACGCTCGGCCAGTTCGCCCGGTTCGTGCTGGTCGGGGGCGCGACGACGCTGGTGTACGCCGCCCTGTTCGTGGCGCTCACGGCGCTGGGTTACCTGCCCGCTCACCTGATCGCGACGGCCGCGTCGACCGCGCTGGCCAACGAACTGCACCGGCGGCTCACCTTCCGCGCCGGGGAGCGGGTGCACTGGTTCACCGCGCAGTGGGAGGCCGGCGGCATCACCGTGATCGGCCTGTTCGCCACCAGCGCGGCCCTCGGCGTCCTGGACTCGACGGTCGACTCGGTGAGCGTGGTCATCCAGGTCGCACTCGTCGTCACGGTCACCGGGCTGATCGGTCTCATGCGCTTCATCGCGCTGCGCTGGATCTTCCGGGCACCGGTGGCCGACGCCGCCTGATCCGCGGCGGTCCCGGTCGGCCGCTCAGTACGGTGGGCCGGTGAGCGAGCCGAGCACTCCCTCGCGTCGCTCCCGGGCGCTGCGGCGGGCCGGCCGTTGGACCGTCCGCGTGGTCATCGCGCTGGTCGGGGCCTTCCTCGGCATCCTGGTGCTCGGCCGGGTCGCGGCGCCGATCGGCCCGTTCGACGCGACGGTGGCGTTCCGGCCGTTCGGCGGCGGAGCGGACCTCGACATCCCACCGCTCGGCGCGCTCGAGGTCGACGCGTACGACGGTCCACTGCGCCTGGAGATCCAGCTCAGCCGGGTCGACGAGATCCGCGCCCAGGCACTCGCCGCCGACCCCAGCCGGCTCGACGGAGTCGTCGACCGGGTCAGCGCCGACCTGCGTGACGCGGTCGAGCGGGTCGCGTTGCTCACCGCCCTCGCGGCGGTCGGTGGCGCGACGCTGACCTCGCTGCTCGTCCTCCGGCGCCGCCGCGAGACGGTCATCGCCCTGGGCCTGTCCACCGCGCTGGTCGCGGGCACCGGCGGGCTCGCCGCGGCGACCTGGCGGCCCGAGGCGCTGTCGCAGCCGACGTACACCGGGCTGCTGGTGAACGCGAACAGCCTCATCGGGAGCGCCCAGGACATCGTCGCGCGCTTCGACGCCTATCGCGCCTCCCTCGAGGACCTCGTCGCCAACGTCAGCACGCTGTACTCGACGCTGTCCACGCTGCCACCTCCCGGTGGGCGGGCCGACTCGGTCGCGCTGCTGCACGTCTCCGACCTGCACCTCAACCCCGCCGGGTTCGACCTGGTCCGGCAGGTCGCCGCGCAGTTCGAGGTGGACGGCGTCCTCGACACCGGCGACATCACCGACTGGGGCAGCGAACCGGAGAACCGGCTGATCTCGTCGATCGGGACCCTCGACGTCCCCTACGTCTTCATCCGCGGCAACCACGACTCCGCCGTCACCGCCGGCCTGGTCGCGTCCCAGCCGAACGCGACCGTCCTCGACGACTCCGCGGTGACGGTGGCCGGCATCGAGGTCGTCGGGACGCCGGACCCCCGCTTCACCCCCGACCAGGGCGCGACCGGCGACGTCGAGTCGCTCGAGGAGACCGGCGAGGGGCTGGCCGAGTTCGTCGACGACCTGCCCGACCCCCCGTCGATCGCACTGGTGCACGACCCGAAGCAGGCCGTGCCGCTGGACGGCGTCGTCCCCGTCGTGCTGGCCGGGCACACCCACGAGCGGGAGGTCACCGAGCTCGACGACGGGACCCTCCTCATGGTGCAGGGCTCGACCGGTGGCGCCGGGCTGCGCGGCCTGCAGGGCGAGTACCCCGAGCCGCTGACCTGCACCGTGCTCTACCTGGACCCGGACACCGGCGCGCTCACCGCCTACGACCAGATCACCCTCGGCGGCCTGGGCGAGACCGAGGTGACGATCGGGCGCGTGGTGATCGAGCCGCCGTCCGACGGGGACGGCGGCACGGAGGACGGCGACCAGCCGCCGGCGGGGACCGAGGACGGCGACGACACCGGCACCCCTGCCTCCCCGACCGGCTGAGACCCCCGCTCTAGGCTCCTGGCATGCCCTCGACGACTCGTGCCGCCCGCCTGGCCGCCGGTGCCCTCGCCGGCGGACTGGCCCTGCTGCCGCTGAGCGCCTGCTCCTTCACCTCGAACAACTTCTCGTGCAGCGGGACGTCGTGCACCGTGTCGCTGTCCGGCGAGGGCTCCGAGGTCGAGATCCTCGGCACGACCGTGACCCTCGGTGGCGTCCAGGACGGCCGCGCCTCCATCAGCGTGGGCGGGGCGAGCGTCTCCTGCGCCCAGGGGGAGACGGTCACGGCCGGCCCGCTGTCCCTGGAGTGCACCACGGTGGCAGACGACTCGGTGGAGCTCAGCGCCTCCCTCGGCTGAGACCGGGCGTCACCCGGCGTCGGCGACCTCGAGCACGATGCGGGTGGGGTCCTCGAGCGCGTAGACCCGGAAGGGCGCCTTCGCCGACGTCCCGACGAAGGCCACCGACGTGCCCTCGAAGGTGGCGTCCCACACGACCTCGGTGACCACCTGCGTGCCGTTGCCGGGGAGCGGGTCGGGGCCGGCCCACTCCTCCACGCCGCTGTCGAAGGGGTAGGCCGTCCCGGTGAGGGTCACCTGGAGGACGGCCTCGCCGTCGACCGCCACCGGCGCCCCGCTGCCCTGGGAGCTGGCCTCGTCGACGTAGCGGACGTCCCAGCCGGGGGTCCCCGTGCCCCCCACCTCGAAGACGACCCGGTCGTAGGACTCCTGTCGCCCCGTACGGATCTCGGTGACGGTCACCTGCGAGTCGGCGGAGGCCGACTGGGTGTCGGGCTCCGCGTTCGCGGTGAACGGGGGCGCGTCGGGACCCTCGTCCTCTCCGCCCGGCGCGCTGCTGGCGGCCGGCTCCGACGTCTCGGAACCCGCCGCGGCGGTCGAGGTGGCACTGCTGGAGGACGACGCGGTGTCGGCGTCGTCGTCGCCACACCCGGCGAGCAGCGTCACGGCGAACAGGAGCGACGGCGCCACGAGGGCGGCGGAACGGCGGCGGGTCACCGCCCGAGGGTGCCAGTGGTCAGGGCGTCCAGCCGCGAGGCCGACGGACGTGTCGCCGAGGATCGCGTCACTCAGAACGGTGGCAGGTCGTCGGCCGGTTCGGGTGCCGGTGGTGGCGGTCCCGGGGGCGCGGTCAGGACCCGGGCGCCGCTGACCGGCAGCCGGGATCGGGTCAGATCGGCTGGGCGGTGGTCCGGGTGCCGGTCGGCTGGGCGTCGGTCGGCTGGGTCCCGGTCGCTGGGCGAGTGGCCGGGTGGTCGGGTGGTGCGGGTGACGCCGCTGGGGGTGGTCACGGTCAGCACCCCGTCGGGGGTCATCGCATAGCGCCAGCCGGGGGCGTGGGTCTTGAGCCGGTGGTGGCGGCGGCACAGGCAGCAGAGGTTCTGGCAGGCGGTCGGCCCGCCGCAGGCGTAGGACTGCACGTGGTCGAGGTCGGCCCAGCCGGCCCGGTTGGAGCAGCCGGGATGCCGGCAGGTCCGGTCCCGGGTCTGCACCCACCGCCGCTGCGCAGGCGTCGGCTCGTACCGGTCGATCGGCGGCGGCCGGTCCAACACCGGACAGCCGCAGGTGTCTGGTGCCGGGTGGTCGTCGGACGCCGCATGCGCTGTGTCGGGTTGTCGTCGGCGGCGGCGTCTCCGGCCGATGGGCTGGTCGTGGATGGGGCAGCCGCGGCGGGCGATGCTCTCCAGTTCCCGCCGGGACGCGGTCGCCCACAGGGTGCCGTCCGGGTCGGTGATCGCCACCGTCAGACTGCCCCCGGTCGGGGCCTGCAGCCCGCCGGGACAGACCGCATCCAGCTGGATCAGCAGCTCCCGGACGTGGCCGGCGGTGATCGGCTCCCCACCCACCACCGCGGTCGGTGCGGGCACCGACCCCGGCCGCACCAGCACCGCACCCGCACTAGCGGTGTCGGGCCCGGGTGGGCTGAGCAGGTCCAGCGGCGCAGCACCCGCAGGGGTCCTGGTGGGGCGGAGCGCGTCCAGGGGTGCGGTGATCGTCAGCTGCGCGGTCACGGGGTCGCGGGTGTCGTTCCACGGGCGCAGGGTCAGGTCGGCCAGTGCACCGACCCGCAGCACCCCCAGGGGGCGGTCGTCACCGGCGGCCTTTCCCGCCCGCGCATGACCGGTGAGGGTGTCCCGCACCGCCAGAGCGAGCGGCTGCGGCATCCGCGCGACCAGCTCGGCCATCCCGTCCCCGGCCGGGCGGACGGTCACGTCCGCGGCCGCCTCCGCGTCCCGCCGGCGCACCTCCGCCGCCGCGGCGTCCCGGGCGGTCAGCTCCCGCCGCACCACCGCGATCAGCTGCCGGACCGACAGCTCCATCGCCGTCGGCAACACCGCGGCCTCCACCTCCGCGAGCACCAGCGGATCAGTGGACCGCGCCTTCCACCCCAGCTCGTGCGCCATCGCCCGCGCCCGCGGCCAGTCCAGCCGCCCATCGGCCAACGCCGCCCACGTCCCGGGCAACTTCCCGACCAGCGTCACCGCCTGATCGGTCAACGCGGTCGCCGCGCCCCGGGAGCAGTTCAGCACCTGCGCCAACTCATCGGCGAAGAACTCCGACACACCCTCCGGCGCCCCCGGCCCCACCACGTCGGCCGCGGCCCCACCGGGAGAACCGGCCGGAACGTCGAACACCGCCGGCCGGTCCCCGGCCAACGACGCCACCAGATCCACCCGGTACGCCGCGATCATCGCCTCCAACCGGGCCAGGCGCCCCAACTCCAGCGCCTTCTCCGCCGGCGTCCGCGACGACACCGGCAGCACCTCCGACAGGCGCGCCGGACGCTCCCACTCCGCCAACTGCGAGGGCACCACGAGATCAGCGACCGTCAACCCGACGCCGAACCCGCCACCGATGAACACACCCCGAACCTAGACACCGGGTACGACAGTTCCAGGCCGCTGAGCAGGGAGAACGGAGACGAGCGCTCCGACGTGGCCGACCAGGGGAACACCCCGCGTCGGGACCCCCGTCCGGGCCATGTATGGTTCTCGCTGCCCCCGGCGAACACGAGCCCCCATCGTCTAGCGGTCCAGGACGCCGCCCTTTCAAGGCGGTAGCACGGGTTCGAACCCCGTTGGGGGCACGCAGCACAGCAAGGCCCTGTAGCGCAGTTGGTTAGCGCGCCGCCCTGTCACGGCGGAGGTCGCGGGTTCGAGTCCCGTCAGGGTCGCTCTCCGGTGGAGACACCGGGAGGGGCAGGTAGCTCAGTCGGTACGAGCGCTCGCCTGAAAAGCGAGAGGTCGGCGGTTCGACCCCGCCCCTGCCCACACACACTGCCCCACCGTCGCCGAGGCGACGGGTCCGCCGCGACTCCCTGACAGTCAGTCCCGCCGGCGGTCGCCCATCACCTGCGCGTACACCTGCTCGTGCACGGCCTGGACGGCGGCGCGCTGCTGGTCCCGCCAGGCCCGGTCAGCCGGCCGGGGGGCAGGGCGCGCGAGAGCCGCCGTGACCGCGGCGTCGAGGGAGACGGGGTCGAAGCCGTCGTCCTCGTCGTTGCCGTAGGTCACCACGTCGGACCACTGGTCGGCGAACCACCCGCAACTGGGCGCGACCACGCGGGTCCCGACGTCGCGGCAGATCTCCAGGTCCCGCGAGTGGGTGCCGCACCGCTCCGCCAGGACGGCGACGTGGAGTTCCTGCAACTGCGCCACCCAGCCGTCGTCGTCCCGCGCGACGTACTCCAGCGTGTCGCCGGCGGAGGGCACCGGCGGGGGGACCACGCCGTCGTCGAGGTACACCCGCAGCCGTCCCCCGCCGTTGACCGCGCCCGACAGTGCCGCCCGCACCAGCCCCGAGGGATCCGGCACTGCCGGCCCGCGTGCCCCCAGCCGCAGCCCGACCAGCCCGCGTTCGGCGCCCAGGTCGGGCACCGGCGTGACGACCGACGGGTGCGCCACCACGATCGCCGTTCGCCCGAACCGCTCGGCGATCTCGTCGGCGGCGCCCGGGGTCAGCGTCAGCACCACCTCCGCCGTGGCCAGGAGCGCACCGAGATGGGCGTCGTGCCGCTGCGGGGAGGGGTTCTCCGGATCGCGCAGCTGGTGGACCGTCGTCACGATGGGGACGCCGGTCCGCCGCGCCGTCTCCGTCCAGCTGACCACCTCGTCCTCGGGCAGGTGGCCGTAGCCGGTGTGCAGGTGCACCACGTCGACGTCGGCGGCGTGCACGGCGAGGTAGCCGGGGTCGAGCCACGGGCTGGGGCCGCCGACCGGCCCCACCCGGACCACTCCCGCGGGCAGGACGGCGTCGACGTAGGGATCGTGGTGCGGCACCGTCGCCACCCGGGGACGCAGGTCTCCCGGATGCTCTGCGGTGCTCACGCGGACGTACTCCTCCTGCGGCCGCGCACTGCACCGGCAGGGGCGGATCTCCATCGACGGTGACGGGTCGTCCCGTTCTCGTTACCCATCATGCCGATGGCGAACCAGGAGGATCACCCTGAGTACAGGGGATCCCTCGGAGGAGTCAGCTGCTCAGCCCGGCGCACTCACCAGCGACGCGAGGTGCGCGTGCACCAGCGTGATGGCGAGCGCGCCCTCACCCACGGCCGAGGCCACCCGCTTCACGGAGGTCGACCGCACGTCGCCGGCCGCGAAGACGCCGGGCGTGCTCGTCTCCAGCAGCCCCGGAGGACGGTCCAGCGACCAGGCCGGGTCGGTCTCCCCGGACATGAGCGCCGTCCCGGTCTGCAGGAAGCCCCACCGGTCGCGGGCCAGCGTGCCGGCCAGCCAGTCGGTGCGCGGCTCGCTGCCGATGAGCAGGAACAGCACCCCGGTCTCCTCCGTCTCCGCCCCTGAGTCGAGGTCGCGCAGGACGAACGACTCCAGGAAGTCGGTGCCACCGCCACCGACGACCTGCACCCGGGTGCGGATGTCGATGTTCGGCAGCGCCTCGAGCTCGCGGATGAGGTAGTCCGACATGGTCGCCGCCAGCCCCTGCTTGCGGACGAGGACGGTGACCTGGTCGGCGTAGCGGGACAGGTGGACAGCCGCCTGACCCGCCGAGTTCCCCCCACCCACCACGAAGACGTGCCGGCCGCGCATCGCCGGTGCCTCGCTGACCGCCGCGCCGTAGAAGACGCCGCGTCCGGCGAGTGCCTCGAGTTCCGGGACACCGATCCGCCGCCAGCTCGCGCCGAGCGCGAGGACGACGGTGCGCGCGCACACCGAGGTGCCGTCGCTGAGGTCGAGGTGGTGCAGCCCACCCTCCGAGCGCAGCGCCTGCGCATGGCGCATGAAGTGGAACGTGCTCCCGAAGGCCCACGCCTGCTGGTAGGAGCTGAAGGCCAGCCGGTTGCCGCTGATCCCGGTCGGGAAGCCGGGGTAGTTGCGGATCATCGAGCTGGTGCCGGCCTGCCCGCCGACCGCCTCGGCCTCCAGCACGAGCGTGGACAGGCCCTCGGAGGCCGCGTACACGCTGGCGCCGAGTCCGGCCGGGCCCGCGCCGACCACGACGAGGTCGTACACCGCGGTCGGGTCGAGCGGCTCGAAGAGCCCGAAGGCCTCGGCGACCTCGAGGTCGCTCGGGTCCTGCAGCACCGTGTGCTCCGGGTGGAAGCGCAGCACGACCACGGGCAACGCCGGCGACTCGAGCCCCAACCCCTCCAGCAGCGCCTTCCCCCTCGGGGAGGCGGCCTCGTAGAAGCCGAGCGGGATGCGGTTCCGGTTCATCTGGTCGCGCAGGTGCTGCGCGCGCGGCGACCACCGCTCGCCGATCATCACCACCGCCTCGCGGCCGCCGCCCCGGCGGTTGGCGGACTCCTCGAGCACCTCGGTCACCGCTCGGTGGAACTCCTCGTCGGCCTCGCCCTCCGGGGCGTAGACCCACCGGTCGAGCTGGCCCAGGGTGAGCGCCTCGAAGATGGGACGCGCGGTCTCCCACGCCCCCCACCGGACGAGCGCGACGGCGAGGGCGCCCGGGTGCCCGGCGTGCAGCGCCCGCAGCACCGTCAGCCCGTCCGGGTCCTCGGGACCGAGCCCACCCAGGAAGGCGGCCACCGGGGGGTCTCCCCAGGCGGCCAGGGCTGCCGGCACCTCGCCGGCCTCGATGCAGGCGACCACCACGTAGTCGGCCCCGTAGCGCCGCTTGAGCTCCCGGACCGTGGCCAGCCGGGGGGCCTCGTCCCGGCACACGACCACCACGGCCCCGTGGTAGTCCTCACCCATGCCGGCGCCGCCCCTCCGGCGTGGGCGCCAGCCGCCAGCCCGCGGCGCCGGTGCCGACCACCGCCACCACGGCCACCGCGAACACCCAGGCCGCCGGCTCACCCCACTCGACGGTGCCGGCGAAGCGGGCCACCGCCACCGCGACCAGCACCCCGAAGACGGTGTAGGCGATCGCCGCCGTCCGCAGCCGCTCCAGGTCGCCGGCGATCGCGGCGAGGGCCGTCGCGACGCCGAAGGCGACCAGCCAGGCGGCCACCACGCGGGCGGTCAACGGCGTGAGCGGCCACGGCCACAACGTCGTCGCCGTCGAGGGAGCCGCGAACAGCGCCGCACCGACCGCGGTCAGGAGCACCGACTCGGCGCCGAGCAGGCCGCGCAGCACCGCGGGTACGGGGGCGCGGGCCGGCGGGTCGGTGCCCGGTGCGCGCTCCTGCGGGAGCAGCAGCGCCAGCATGGCCAGCGGGACGACGACGTAGACCGCGAGCCAGAACCAGGCCGCGGCCCGCGCGATCGCCGGCCCGGCGGCGAACTCCGCGGAGAAGTGGAACCGGTCCAGGTGCAGCAGCGTCGCGGCCAGGGTGAGCACGACGAAGACCAGGATCGTCAGCAGCGGCACACGGGTGCGCGCCCACACGGCGTCCCGCAGCGAGAGGGCCACCAGCACGCAGCCGGCCGCGTAGCCGGCACCGAGGAAGGCGGCGGTCAGCGGCGGCTGGATGGTCCAGGCGAAGGTCTCGTCGGTCTGCTCGGCCAGGACGAACAGGGCGACCACTGCCATCGCGGTGAGCAGGCTGAACGCGGCGAGCAGCAGCCGCATCGCGGGGAGCAGTTCGCGGGCTCGCGCGGTGGGTTCCGGAGTGCGGGTGGTGGAGGCGTCCACAAGGACCTCCCGTGCGCCTCGGTTCCCCCGTGCACGGTGACGGACGGGGGAATCGAACCACCGGCCCCTCGCCCTGTCACTGCCTTTCCGCGGGCCCCGCGACGTCCTTAGACTCGCCGGGACGACGGTGCCGTCGCCGCGCCGCTGACGGCACCGGGCGGGGGAGGTGTCCGTGGCCGGACCGCGACCGGCGCCCGACGACGTCCCGCCGCTGATCGCCACCCCCGACCAGCGGCTGCGGGTGTTCGTCTCCTCGACGCTGGAGGAGCTGGCCGCCGAGCGTCGTGCGGTCCGCGCGGCGATCAGCCGGATGCGGCTCACCCCGGTGCTGTTCGAGCTCGGTGCCCGGCCGCACCCCCCGCGCGACCTCTACCGCGCCTACCTCGCGCAGAGCGACGTCTTCGTCGGCATCTACGGCGACCGCTACGGCTGGGTGGCGCCCGAGATGTCGATCTCCGGGCTCGAGGACGAGTTCGAGCTGTCGGCGGGCAAGCCGCGGCTGCTCTACGTCCGCCGCAGCGCCCCGGACCGCGACCCGCGGCTCACCGACCTGATCACCCGGATCCAGGCCGAAGGCGGCGCCTCCACCACGCCCTTCGACGACCCGGAACAGCTCGCCGACCTGGTGGCCGACGACCTCGCGGTGCTGCTCACCGAGCGCTTCGCCGTCCCCGCCGCTCCCCCACCGGGCCTGTCCGTCGGCTGGCTGCCCACCCCGTCCACCCCGCTGGTGGACCGGGCCGCTGAGCGGAGCCTGCTCGCCGGGTTGCTCGACGACCAGGGGGTCCGGCTGGTCACCGTGACCGGCCCGGGTGGCACCGGGAAGACCCGGCTCGCGCTCGCGGTCGCGGAGCAGCTGGTCGCCGCGCGGGACGCCGTCTGGTGGATCGACCTGGCCCCGCTGCGCGACCCACGCGAGGTGCCGGTCACGGTCGCCGCAGCGCTCGGCGTGACCGCGGAGGGCCGTCGTCCCCTGCTGGACGCCGTCGCCGACCGGCTGGCCGGCCTGCGTGCGCTGCTCGTGGTCGACAACGCCGAGCAGGTGCTGGGCGCCGCTCCCGCCGCCGCGGCCCTGCTGGCGCGTTGCCCGGGCACTCAGCTGCTGGTGACCAGCCGGTCGGTCCTCGGACTGCGCGGCGAGTACGACGTACCGCTCGGCCCGCTGGCCGTCCCCCGTCCCGGCGAGGACCGCCCCGACCGGGTGTCGGCCGCGCCCGCGGTGGAGCTGTTCGTGGCCCGCGCCCGGCGGGCCGACCCGTCGTTCGCGGTGACCGGAGCGACGGCGGCGGCGGTGGGCGAGGTGGTGCGCCGGCTCGACGGGCTGCCGCTGGCGGTCGAGCTGGCCGCGGCGCGGGTGCGCACCCTGCCGCCGGCGGTCCTGCTGCGCCGGCTGGGGCGCGCCCTGGACCTGCGCGGGGCCGACGTCGACGCCCCCGACCGGCAGCGCACCCTGCGGGACACGATCGCGTGGAGCCACGAACTGCTCGGGGAGTCCGAGCGGGCGCTGCTGGCCCGGCTGTCGGTCTGCGCCGGCGGCTGCACCCTCGACACCGCCGAGGCCGTGGGCGCGGACGACGACGACCTCGACGTCCTGGAGACGCTGTCGGCGCTGGTCGGACACAGCCTGGTCACCTCCAGCGACGCCGAGGGCGGTGAACCGCGCTTCCGGATGCTGGAGCTGGTCCGGGCGTTCGCCGCCGAGCGGCTGCGCGAGCGCGGTGAGGAGGAGGCGACCCGCGAACGGCTGGCCGAGCACCTGTCCGCCGTCGCGCGGGAGGCCGGCGCAGCACTGTCCGGACCCGACAGCCGGCCCTGGCTGGCCCGCCTGGAGGCCGAGGCCGCCGACCTCGAGGCGGCACTGCGCTGGGCGGTGGAGCACGACCGGGCCGAGCTGGCCGTCCGGCTCGCGGCGCCCCTGGCCCGCTGGTGGTGGGCCCGGGGCCTGCTCGCCGCCATGGCGGAGCTGGCCGAGCGGACGGCGGACCTCCCCTCGGCCAGCTCCCTGCCACCGGACCTGGCCGGCCAGCTGCTGTGGGCCCGCGGGGCCACCCGCGTGGCGCTCGGCCGGACCGACGAGGCCGAGCCGCTGCTGCGGCAGCTGGTGGCCGACGCGCAGTCCCGCGACGACCCCTGGCTGCTCGGGCACGGCCTGAACGGCCTGGCGATGACCCTGCCACCGGGCGATGACCAGCTCGCACCCACCCTCGACGCGGCGGTGGCCGCGCTGCGCCGCAGCGGTGACACCTGGTCGGTGGCATTCGCGCAGCTGTTCCGAGGGGCCGTCGCGGTCCTCGCGGGACGGCCGGAGGAGGCGACGACCATCCACGGAGAGGCGCTGGAGCTGGCCCGCGCGCTGGGCGACGACCACCTCGCCGCCACCGTGAGCGACCAGCTCGGGCTGGACGCCCTGCTCTCCGGGGACCCGGCCGCGGCGCGGGTCCACTACGCCGAGGCGGCCGTCCTGCACCGGCAGGGGCGGGACCTGGAGGGGCTGGCCTACTGCCTGGACGGTCTGGCCGGCCTCGCCCTGGCCGAGGGGGACGCCGCCCGCGCCGCCCGGCTCTCCGGCGCGGCGTCCGCCGCCCGCGCCGAGCTGGGCGTGGTCATCTGGCCGCCGCTGCGACCGCTGGCCCGGCAGCTGTGTGACGCGATCGCCGGCGCGCTGGGGCCGGACGAGGACCGCCGGCAGCGGGCGGCCGGGGCGGCGATGGGCCCGTGGGCGGCGCTGGACGAGGCCCTGCCACCTCCCGGCGGATGAGCGGTCAGCGGCCGGCCGCCCGGCTGCGCTGCTCCTGGGCCGTCGCGTAGGCCGGCGCGCGGAACCGGGCCATCGGCCCGTCGGGGACCAGCCCCGGCGGCGGGTTGCGGACGGCGTCGAACTGCAGGTCCGGGTCGAAGTCGGCGACCGGGCCCAGCAGCCGCAACCGGCCGAAGGGCAGCCACTCCCCGCTGCCTCGGGCGACGGAGAGCACGAAGACGGGCCGGCGCGCGGCGACGGCGGCCGCGAGGGCTCCCGGGTCCGACGGGAGGGGCGCGGTGCCCGGCTCCGGCGTCGCGGCGAACAGCAGCGTCCCGGCGTCCGAGCGGTACCCCATGATCGAGGAGTAGGACGATGCCGCGTCCCGCCGCAGCACCGTCCCGCGGCGGGTCAGCCGCCCCTGGCCGGCGCTCGACAGCAGCAGGTCGACCGGCCGGTCCGGGCCCGGCACGCGCACGGCCAGTCCGAGCAGGTCCGGCAGACGCAGCGGCAGCCCCGCACCGCGCGACAGCCGCACCGCGGCCGGCTGGCTGCCCTCGGCGGCCAGCCACGGCACGCCCCAGCCGGCCGGGCCGCCGGAGCGTTCCAGGACGGCGTCGAGCACCACCCCGCGGGGATGCATCGGCTTCCCCCGGCGCCAGCGGGCCAGCGCGCCCAGCGGAACGGCGACCGCGCGCCCGGCCACTCGGGGCAGGTCCAGCACCGGCGTCCTCCTCAGATCGACTGCTCCCGCTCCTACCCCGGCGGACCGACTTCCGCGCACGGGTCTCAGCGCTCGTCGCGGCCACTACCAGGGTCGCGACCGGGCGCGCGGGAGCGGGCACATCCTGTGCAACGCGACCGAGATGTTCGGGGGCATTTGCCCACGCTGACGGCGTGACACGGACTGGTCCGGCGCTTACGTTCAGTACATGTTCACGACGCTCTTGGTGATCGGCGGTGTCCTCGTCGGGCTCGTCGCCCTGCTCGCGCTCATCGTCAGCCTGAGCGCTCGCCCCGCCCCCTCCCGGGGGCCGGCGAAGAGCGGCACGGGCTGGGTCGCCGACACCGGCCGCACCCACCCGGACGCGTGGTCGCCCCCCACGGCGGAGATCCCGGCGGCGCGCTGACCACCTCCTGAACCGGCGTCCCGGCGGCTGCGGGCAGCGCGCCGCCGGGACGCTCCGGCTTCCGTGACGGTTCCCCTGTTGCGGAACGTCGACGTACGTCACCATCGGACTGCGTCCGCCCGCTCACCCTGAGTGGTTCGGCGCAGCGAGGTCGACATGCTCCGGCAGCGCGCAGCACACCGCGCCCATCCCCGGCTGCGGGCAGCCGGACTGCTCCTGATGATCCTCCCCCTGGCCGGCGCTCTGGTCGCCGCCGCGCTGATGCCCTGGGTGGTCGGCCCCGGGATCGCGGCCAGCAACTCCGCGTCGCTGCTGGCCCCCCTGCCGGTCGAGCTGACCGACGCCACGCCGCCGGGCAACACCGCCGTCCTGGCTGCCGACGGCTCGCTGATCACGCACTTCTACCGCAACAACCGGACGCCGGTGGCCGCCGACCAGATCGCCGACGTCATGGAACAGGCACTGGTCGACATCGAGGACGCCCGCTTCTACGAGCACAACGGGCTCGACGTCGAGGGCACCCTCCGGGCGCTGGTGCGCAACCTCAGCTCCGGCTCGGTGCTCGAGGGCGGCTCGACCATCACCCAGCAGCTGGTCAAGCAGACGCTGCTGCAGGTGGCGGGCACCGCGGAGGACCGCCGCGCGGCCACGGAGCAGAGCCTGGCCCGGAAGCTGCGCGAGGCCCGGCTGGCCCTGGCGCTGGAGGAGACCTACGACAAGCAGGAGATCCTCACCCGCTACCTCAACATCGTGTACTTCGGCGAGGGCGCCTACGGCGTGCAGGCCGCCGCGCAGGCGTACTTCGGCGTGAACGCCGCCGACCTCACCCTCCCCCAGGCCGCCATGCTGGCCGGCCTGGTGCAGACCCCGACCGCCGACAGTCCCCTCGCCGACCCCGATCGCGCCCAGGTGCGCCGCAACCAGGTGCTCACCCGGATGCACGACCGCGGGCACATCACCGACCAGGAGCTGGCCGAGGTGTCGGCGCTGCCGGTGGAGACGAACCCGGCACCCTCCCCGCCCAACGGCTGCGTCGACGCCCTGATCGGCGGGTTCTTCTGCGACTTCCTGCAGCGTCACCTCACCCAGACCCTCGGCATCCCCCAGGAGCAGCTGGAGGACGGCGGGCTGACCGTCCGGACGACGCTCCGCGCGGACCTGCAGCGCTCCGGCGACGCCGCGGTGCTGGGCGCCGTCCCCCTCGGCGACCGGGTCGCCGCGGTGTTCACCGTGGTCGAGCCGGGCACGGGCAACCTCCTGGCCATGAGCGTCAACCGCGTGTTCGGCTTCGACGAGGCCGATCCGGCGCAGGAGTCGGTCAACCTCAACGTCGCCGCCAGCAAGGGCTCCGGCTCGACGTACAAGGTGTTCGTGGCCGCGTCGGCGCTGGAGCGGGGCATCCCGCCCTGGAACACCATCACGACGTCGAGCCCCTACACCTCGCGCGTCTACCGCAACGGCTTCGAGCCCTACACGGTCGAGAACGTCGGTGACCTGCCACCGACGCTGACGATGGTGGAGGCCCTGCAGCGCTCCTCGAACACCTACTTCGTCGCCCTCGAGGACCAGCTCGGCAGCGTCGAGGGCCCGGTGCGGGCGGCCCAGCGGATGGGCCTGACCTCCCTGGACCCGGTGGCCGACCAGGTGGTCGCCGAGAACCGCGGTTCCTTCACCCTCGGTCCGGAGGCGACCAGCCCCCTGGCGTTGGCCAGCGCCTACTCCACCCTCGCGGCCAACGGCACCCGGTGCGCACCGGTGCCGGTGGTGGAGGTCCTCGACCGGAACGGGCAACCGCTCACCCGCGAGGACGGCAGCCCGGTCGGCACCGGCGCCTCGTGCACCCCCGAGGCGGTGCCGCCGCCGGTGGCCACGACCCTCAACCAGATCCTGGTCGGCGGGTCGACGCTGCCCTGGGGCACGGGTCTGCGCGCGGCCATACCGGGCCACCAGGTCGCCACCAAGACCGGGACCGCCCAGGACCGGTTCTCCGTCGCCTTCGTCGGCTACACCCCGCGCTACGCCGGCAGCGTGATGCTGTTCAACCCGACGGCGAACGAGGACATCGGCGGGTTCGGCGGGGGCCTCGCCGCGCCCATCTGGCGGAACGCCATGTTCCCCGTCGTGACCGCGGAGCCGCCCGCGTTCTTCCCGCCGCCGGGGATCCCGCTGCAGCCGCCACCGCCCGGGCCGTCCGGGGGTCTGGGCGCCTCGGGCCCCGGCTGACCGGGCACCGGGGACTCAGCCCGCCGTCATCAGCTCCGCGGCCCGCTCGCCGATCATGACCGCGGTCGCCGCCGGCCCGCGGGAGGTCACCCGCGGCATGACGGAGGTGTCCACCACCCGCAGGCCCTCGACGCCGCGCACCCGCAGGTGCTGGTCGACGACGGCGCCGGGGTCCGAGGCCGGGCCCATCCGCGCGGTCCCGGCGAGGTGCACGGCGGTGGCCAGGTGCCGGCGGATCCAGCGGTCCAGCTCCCGGTCCGCGGCCAGGACGTCGTCGGGCAGGCCGGTGCGTGCGGCCACCAGGCCCGCCAGCGGCGGGGTCCGCAGCAGCTCGGCCGCCAGCCGCACGACCTCCCGCATCCGCCGCCGGTCGGACTCCTCGGTCAGGTAGCGGTACTCGATCCGCGGCTGGACGGCGGGATCGGCCGAGGCCAGGCTGAGCCGGCCGCGGCTGTCCTCCCGCTGCAGGGCCACGCCGAGGAACAGGTCGTCCCGGCGGCGGGCGGTGTCCAGCAGCCGGTGCAGCGAGGCGCCGCGGAGCGCCCGGAGCGTCGCTGCCGGCCGGCCCAGCGCACCGGCCAGCCCGGCGGTGGTGCGGTCCACCATCACCCGGCTGAAGGGCTTGAGCCACGGCAGGACCTCCAGGTCGCCGGCCACCGCCGACCCCTCGGAGGTCAGGTTGAGGGCGGTGTGCAGCGGGAGCAGCCCGGGTGGCATCGGCAGCCGCCGGGCCGGCTGCCAGGTGACGTAGAGGTCCGGGTGGTCGGTGAACTCCGCGCCCACCCCCGGCAGGTCGGCCACCACGTCGATGCCGACCGCGCGCAGATCCGCGGCCGGACCGATGCCCGACAGCAGGAGGAGCTGGGGTGACCCCACGGCCCCGGCGCTGAGCACGACCTCGCCGGCGCGCAGGACGCCGCCATCGGTCGCCACGCCGACGACCCGGCCGCCCTCCACGACCACCCGTCGGACGGCCACGCCCCCGCGCACGGTGAGCCCCGGCCGGTCCCGGCGGGGTGAGAGGTAGGCCATCGCGGTGTTGACGCGCATCCCGCCCGCCACGTTGAACGGGATCGGTCCCACCCCCGGCGGCCCGTCGGCGTTCTTGTCCGGCTCGTCCGGGAAGCCCAGCGCCGTGGCCGCACCGGTGAAGGCCTCGACCAGCGGGTGGCCTCCGGGCCGGCGGGTCACCGGCACCGGCCCCGCGCTGCCGTGCCCGGGGCGGGCGCCGTACTGGGCGTCGGCCTCCAGCCGCACGAACGCCGGCAGCACCGAGTCGTAGCCCCACAGGTCGTTGCCGTCGGCGGCCCAGCCGTCGAGGTCGGCGCGGGTGCCCCGGACGAAGTAGCCGCCGTTGAGCGCGCTCGACCCGCCCGCCACCCGGCCCCGCGGCACCGGGAAGGTGAGTTCCCCGGTGAGCTCCCCGGTGAGGTTCCAGTTGGCCGGGTGACCGGGCACCGCGGCGCCCATCGTCGCGGCGTCGGTGAGCACCGCCGGGAAGTCCGCGATGCCCGGGTGGTCGGCTCCGGCCTCCAGGAGCAGCACCCGCCGGCCGGCGTCGGCCAGCCGGGCGGCCAGCGGCGCGCCGGACGTGCCGGCCCCCACCACGACGACGTCCCAGTGGTCGTCAGGCATGTCCCCCTCCGCCCGACCCCGCGCGTCGAGGATCGGCCAGGCCGAGCACCGCGGGCAGGTCGAGGCGGCGCACCTTGCCGGTCGAGGTGCGCGGCAGCTCCTGCACGGGATGCAGGCTCTTGGGGCGCTTGGCCGGGGCCAGCCGCTCCCGGGCCCAGCCGGCCAGCTCCGCGGGGTCCGCCGTCCCCACGTAGGCGGCGACCACCCGCTGGCCCCACTCCGCGTCGGGCATCCCGACGACGGCGCTCTCCGCGACCCCGGGATGGGCGTCGAGCACCGCCTCCACCTCGGCCGGGTAGACGTTCACCCCGCCGGAGATGACGAGGTCCTCCCGGCGTCCGTCCAGCCAGACCACGCCGTCGTCGTCGACCCGGCCGAGGTCGCCCACGGTGACCCGGTCCTCGCGCCAGGCGGCGGCGGTCTTCTCCGGCGCCCGCCAGTACTCGAACCGCGCCCAGGGCGGCAGCGCACACCACAGCTGGCCGCGGTCGTCGGTCTCCAGGCGCCGGCCCGGGCGGGCGCGGCCGACGCTGCCGGGGTGCGCCAGCCACTCCCCGGGCGGGCAGACGGTGAACTGCGCCTCGGTGGAGCCGTAGAACTCCCAGACGCTGCCGGGCGGGAGCGCGGCGAGGACGGCGCGCTTGAGCGGCTCGGGGCAGGGCGCGCCGGCGTGCACCAGGCGGCGGAAGGAGGACCAGTCGACGTCGGCGCGGGCGACGAGCCGCTGCAGGTGGGTGGGCACGCAGAAGGTCGTGGTCGGGTGCAGCGTGGAGATGGCGGCCGCGGCCCGCGCAGCGTCGAAGGGGCCGGGCAGCAGCACCTCGCCGCCGGCCAGCAGCGTGTGGACGGCGAACCGCAGCGGCGCCGAGTGGTGCAGCTGCGACAGCACCAGGTGGCGGTCGGCCGGCCCGAAGCCCCACAGGTCGATCTCCTCGGCGGCGAGCGCCCGGGCGTCGTCCTCGGCCAGGAGGCCGGACCACACGCCCTTGCGCCGGCCGGTGGTCCCCGACGTGTAGTGCATCGGCCGGGCCAGCGGCACGTCGGCCAGCGCGGCCTCGTCGCGGCCGGCCAGCAGCGAGGCCGGGTCGTCGTGCAGGTCCAGGCCGGGGTCGGCGTCCTCGGCCAGCGCCGCCCGCTCGGCCGCCGGCAACGCGGGGTCGAGCAGCACCGGGACGACGCCGGTGCGCAGCGCGCCGAGGACGACGGCCAGCAGCGCGGGCGAGGACGCCGCCGAGACCAGCACGCGGTCGCCGGGGCGCAGGCCCGCATCCCGCAGCGCGGCCGCCGCCCGCCGCTGGTCGCGCTCGCTGTCGGCCGCCCGGACGACCGCGGTGCCGCTCACGCCAGTCGCACCGCGCCCTCGAGCCGTCCCTCGACGGCGCCCTCGGCGAGCAGCTTGACGAGCGTCGCCCGGGTCGACTGGGCGGCGGCCGGCCAGACCGCCCGGGGCACCTCCGCGTACACGGCCGCGACCAGCTCGTCGACGGTGGCCGGCCCCTCCCGCAGGACGGCGAGCAGCTGCTGCTCGCGGGCCGCGCGGTGCGCCAGGTAGTAGTCGAGGACCGCACCCGGGTCCTCGGTCAGCTCCGGCCCGTGGCCGCAGTAGAGGGCGCTGGGGCCGAGCTCGTGCACCCGGCGCAGTGACTCCAGGTAGGCCAGCACGTCGCCCTCGGGGTGGGTGACGACCGACGTCCCCCGGCCGAGCACGTGGTCGCCGACCAGCACCGCGCCGGACTCGAGGCGGAAGGCCAGGTGGTCGGCGCAGTGCCCCGGCGTGGGGACGACGTCGAGCGCCGTGCCGGCCAGCGTCAGCCGCTCCCCCGGGGTCAGCACCCGTCCGCCGGGCCCGGCGACCCGCGGGTCGGCCGCGGCGACCTGCGCCTCGAACCGCCGTCCCCAGGGCAGGGCCGCCTCGGCGTGGTCGCCGTGGTGGTGGGTGACCAGGACGGCGACGCAGCGGGCTCCCCGCCCGGCCAGCGCCGCCTCGACCGCGGCCAGGTGTGCCGGGTCGTCGGGGCCGGGGTCGACGAGCACCGCCTGCCCGCTGTCCGGGGCGCCGACGACGTAGGTGTTGGTGCCGTCCAGCGTCATCGGCGACGGATTGGGCGCCAGAACCCGGGTCACCAGCTGCTCGAGCTCCGCCGTCCGGGGCATCGTCCCGGGCGCCGGGAGGTCCCACGGGAGGCGGGGGTCGGCGGGGGTCTGCACGTCGGGGACGGTAGCCGCGCCGCTCCGTCCGGGTGCGGGCGGCGGCTACCGTGCCGCACATGCGCTCGCCTGTCCGCCTGTTCCGCTCGGCCGTCGCCGGAGCCGCAGCCGTCGTCGTGCTCACCGCCTGCGGCGGCTCCGGGGACGAGGACCCCGCCGCGTCGTCCAGCGCCTCCTCGTCGGGCTCGTCGAGCGCCTCGTCGTCCGCGCCCAGCTCGACGCCGGCCCCCGACCCCGCCGCGGCCGAGTTCTGCACCCAGGTGAGCGCGGCGTTCCAGGAGCTCTCCACGACGCTGGGCACCGCCACCCCGACGGAGGTCGCCGGCCGGCTGCCCGAGGTCGTGGCCACTCTCGAGTCGGTCCAGGCCCCGGCCGACATCGCGCCGGACTGGAACGCGCTGATCGACGGCCTCCGCCAGCTGGCCACCACCGCCGGGTCCCTGGACCTGACCACCCCGGAGGGCCAGCAGCAGTTCAGCGACGCCGAGGCCCAGCTGACCGCCCAGCTCGGCACGGCCCAGACCAACCTCACCAGCTACGTGGTGGCCAACTGCTCCCTGGCCGTCCCCACGCCCACCGGCTAGACGAAGGACCCCCCTGCCCCCACCGCTCGCGAGCTCGCAGCGGGTCCCTGCAGGGGGCCGCGCTCAGCAGCCGCTGAACGCCACCCCGCGGGCCCGGAGCCACGGGGCCGGGTCGATCTGGCTGCCGTACATGGAGCCGCCGGGGTGGACCTCGAAGTGCAGGTGCGGGCCGGTGGACTGGCCGCGGTTGCCGACCTCGGCGATCTCCTCGCCGGCGACGACCCGCTCGCCGGCCTCGACGTAGTAGCTGTTGACGTGGCCGTAGACGGTGATCGCGCCGTCGTCGCCGCGGATGTAGACGGCGTAGCCGAAGCCGGTCGCCGTGCCGGCGCGCTGGACGACGCCGGAGTGAGCCGCGTAGACGGGGGTGCCGATCGGTGCGGCGATGTCGACGCCGCCGTGCAGGGCGCCCCAGCGCCAGCCGAAGCAGCTCGACGTCCGGCCCGACGTCGGCTTGACGTAGGGCCCCGAGCCACCCGAGCCGCCGGAGCCGGCCGACGAGCCGGAGCTGCGGGACCCGCCCGACGCGGCCGAGCGGGCCGCGGCGGCCGCGGCGGCGGCCTCCTGCGCGGCGCGACGAGCGGCCTCCGCCGCGGCGGCCTCCTCGGCGGCCTTCTGGGCCTGCCACTGCTGGTAGGCGTCGCGGGCACCCTGCAGCTCCAGCAACCGGATCTGCGCGGCCTGGAGCTGCTCGTCGTAGGCGGCCTTCTGCGCCGTCACCTGCTCGTAGGCGCTCCGCTGGGCGGCCAGCTGGCCGTCAGCGGCGGCCTTGGCCTCCGCGGCGGCCGTCTCCGCCGCGGCCATCTGGTCCCGGGCCGCGCGGGCGGCCGAGTCGGCGTTGGCCTGCTGGACGCGGGCGACCTCCAGCTGGCCCAGGACGTCGAGCTGGTTGTCCGAGACGTACTCGAGCATGGCGGCCCGCTGGATCAGCTCGGCCGGACCCTCCGCGTCGAGCAGCACCGCGGCGGTGGACAGCGTGCTGCCGCCCATGTAGCTGTCCCGGGAGAAGCCCGCGATGCGGGCCGTGGCCGCGGCGACGGCGTCGGCGGCCGCCTGCAGCTGACCCGCGGTGCGGTCGGCCTCGGCCTGCGCCTGGGTCAGGGCCTCCTCGGCGGCGAGGTAGGCCGCACCCGCGGCCTCGGCCTGGACACCGAAGCGCTCCAGCTCGCCCTCGGCGGCGGCCACCAGCGCGGCGATCCGGCCGACCTCGGCGGCGACGGCCTCCTGCGTCGTCTGCGCCTCCCCGAGCTGGGAGTCGGTCGGGTTGGGCGGCGGCGCCGGCGCGGCGCCGGCGGGGGCGATGGTGCCCAGGAGCACGGCGCCGGTGACGGCGCCGGCCAGGGTGATCCGCAGCGCCCGCGTCCGCGGACGGCGTCCCGGGCCCCCGGTGGGGTCGGACGCGCGCCGGTGGGGACGGCTGAGCAGCATGACGCTCCCTGGGGAAGAGGGGAGTGGAGTCGGCGCAGCGTCGCATCGTCACGCCAGGTGACAAAGCCAACACGCGGCACAGTGGTCACACTGCGCTCGTCAGCCCGCCCGGTCCACTTCTGTCCCTCTTGTTGTCGTCACCCGTCGGGGTGACCTTGAGGGCTGCCGTCAGCTTTCTGGAGAAGGCGACCGTTCCAGTTCCGTCGTCAGCTCCGCGAGCTCCGCACCGCCGGCCATCAACCGGGTGATCTCCTCGACGCTGACCTCGCCCTTCGCGAAGTCGCCGAGACTGCGCCCCCGGCCGAGCAGGAGGAAACGGTCCCCCACGGGGTGCGCGTGGTGGGGGTTGTGCGTGATGAAGACCACACCCACCCCCCGGTCGCGCGCCTGGCTGATGTAGCGCAGCACGATGCCGGCCTGCTTCACCCCCAGCGCCGACGTCGGCTCGTCCAGGATCAGCACCCGCGCACCGAAGTGGACGGCGCGGGCGATGGCCACCGACTGCCGCTCCCCGCCGGAGAGGGTGCCCACGGGCTGGTCGGGATCGCGGATGTCGATGCCCATGGCCAGCAACTCCCGGCGCGTCGTCTCCTTGGCCGTCGCGGAGTCGAACCGGCGGAACGGGCCGCGGCCGCGCGTGGGCTCGGCGCCCAGGAAGAAGTTCCGCCAGATGGCCATCAGCGGGATCATCGCCAGGTCCTGGTAGACGGTGGCGATCCCGGCGTCGAGGGCGTCCCGGGGAGCACCGAAGGACACCGGCGCCCCGTCGAGCAGCACCTCGCCGCGGTCGGGCGGGTGCACCCCGGCGAGGACCTTGATCAGCGTGGACTTGCCCGCCCCGTTGTCCCCGAGCACGCAGGTCACCTCGCCCGCGCGGACGGTGGTGCTGATGCCGTCGAGGGCGATGACCGAGCCGAAGTCCTTGCCGACGCCCCGGAGCTCCAGGAGCGGTGCCGCGCCGCTCCCCCGCACCGCGTCGGTCACCGCCGGGCCGCCTCGGCGTAGCGCCGGACCAGCCGGTTGGCGAGGACGGCGAGCAGCAGCATGACGCCGAGGAAGAAGTAGAACCAGTCCGCGTCCCACCGCAGGTAGACGATGCCCAGCTGCGTCATCCCGAAGATCAGCGCACCGAGGGACGCCCCGACGGCCGAGCCGAACCCGCCGGTCAGCAGGCAGCCGCCGATGACCGCCGCGACGATGTAGATCAGCTCCTGGCCGATGCCGGTGTTGGCCTGCACGGAGGTCAGCCGGACGGCGAGGGTGACGCCGACGAACCAGGCCGCGGTCGCCGTGGTCATGAACAGGGTGATCGTCGTCCGCCGGGCCGGGACGCCGACGTTGCGGGCGGCCACCTCGTCCCCGCCGGTGGCGAACACCCAGTTGCCGAACCGGGTGCGCAGCAGCACCCAGGTGGCCAGGGCGGTGGCCAGCACCCACCACAGGACAGCCACCCGGAACTCCACGCCGGCGATCTCCAGGCGGGAGGCGAACACCCACTCCGCGCTGCCGTAGCCCGCCGCCCCGGCGATCCCGGCCGCGGTGACCGTGCCGGTGAACAGCTTGGTCAGGCCCAGGTTGAGGCCCTGCAGCATGAGGAAGGTGCCCAGCGTGATGATGAAGCTGGGCAACCCGGTGCGGGTCACCAGCCAGCCGTTGAGGAACCCGATGGCCAGCGCCACCACGAGGGCGACGGCGATCGCCAGCCAGATGTGCTGCTCGAACTCGACGGCGACGATGCCGACCGTCAGCGCCGTCGTGCCGGTCATGACGCCGGCGGACAGGTCGAAGTGGCCGCCGATCATCAGCAGCGCGACCGCGACGGCCATGATGCCCAGCGTCGAGGCGGGGTCCAGCCAGTTCGCCACCCCGGACAGCGACCGGAACACCGACGACTGCAGGGCGAAGAACGCGAAGATCACCACCGCGCCGATGAGGGCGCCGAGTTCCGGCTTGACCAGCAGCCGGCGCAGCGGGCCGACGGCGGCCAGGCGCTCGTCGGCCCGCCGCGGAGCCTCCGTCGTGGCGCTCAGCGGGTGCCGGCCGAGGCCAGGTCGGCGATGGCGTCGACGTTCTGCGCGTCGACGATGCCGGGGCCGGTGAGCACCGGCTGCCCGCCCCCGACGGTGTTCAGGTTCTCCGCGTACAGCTGGAGCATCACGATCGGCAGGTAGCCCTGCTCGTACTGCTGCTGGTCGACGGCGAAGGAGATGTCGCCGCCCTGGATGCCGGTGATGACGTCCTGGTTGAGGTCGAAGGTGGCCACCTGCGCGTCGGAGCCGGCGTCGGAGACGGCGGCGACCGCCACCGCGGCCACCGCGGAGTTCAGGGTGAGCACCCCGTCGATGGTCGGGTCGCTCTGCAGCTGCGAGGTGATCGTCGACTGCGCGGACTGCAGGTCGTTGATGTCCACCTGCAGCGGGGTCAGCTGACGGCCCAGCCCCTCGGCGGCGCCGCCGCAGCGCTGCTCGTGGCCGATGTTGCCGGCCTCGTGGATGACGCAGAGGACGTTCTGCGCGCCGTCGGCGGCGAGCCGCCGGCCGGCGCCCTGACCGGCGATCACCTCGTCCTGGCCGACGTGGCCGATGGCGCCGAACTCCGCCGACCGGTCGCCGCCGGAGTTGATCGTGACCACCGGGATGCCGGCGTCGACGGCCGCCTGGATCGAGTCCTGGAGCGCGTCGGGGTTGGCCATGGAGACGACGATGCCGTCGACGTCCTGGTTCACCGCGGCGTCGATCAGCTGGGACTGGCGCTGCGGGTCGCCGTCGCTCTGGTAGTCCACCGACACCCCGAGGTCCTCCCCCGCCGCCTCGGCGCCGTTCTGCACGACGTCCCAGAAGGCGTCGCCGGCCGAGCCGTGGGTCACCACGGAGAAGGACAGGTCCCCGCCGTCCCCGCCGCCCGAGCCATCCCCGCTGTCGGCGGTGGCACTGCCGCCGTCGGTGGTGCAGGCGGAGAGCAGCAACGGCGCCGCGACCGCGAGAGCCAGCAGTCGCCTGGGTGCAGCCATGGGTCCTCCGTGGGCCAGCGGGGGTGTGCGATCCAGGATCATGCCCGCCCGCCCGGTCGGCCGGACGACGGACCCGCGTCCTGCCCGCCATCGAGCACCCGGTCGGGCGATCCTGGACCGTCCTACGCTCGGACCGTGGACGTTCTCGGCTCGGGTCACGAACAGGTCGTCTTCTGCTCCGACCCCGGCTCCGGCCTCCGGGCGGTCATCGCGATCTACTCGACGGCGCTGGGCCCGGCGCTGGGCGGCACGCGGTTCCACCCCTACCCGACCGAGGAGGCGGCGGTCGCCGACGCCCTCGCGCTGTCGAAGGCGATGGCCTACAAGAACAGCCTGGCCGGCCTCGACCTCGGCGGCGGCAAGGCGGTCATCATCGGCGATCCGCACACCGACAAGACCGAGGCGCTGCTGCGCGCCTACGGCCGGTTCGTCGAGTCCCTGGGTGGCCGGTACCTGACCGCCTGCGACGTCGGCACCCACAACGCCGACCTCGACGTCGTGGCCCGCGAGACCCGGTACGCGCACGGCCGGTCGGAGGCCTACGGCGGCTGCGGGGACTCCTCGGTGCTGACCGCCTACGGCGTCTTCCAGGGCATGCGGGCCGCCGCCGAGCACCGCTGGGGCAAGCCCTCGCTGGCCGGGCGCACCGTCGCGGTGGCCGGCGTCGGCAAGGTGGGCAGCTGGCTGGTCGACCGGTTGGTCGAGGACGGCGCCGACGTGGTGGTCACCGACGTCGACGCGGCCGCGGTGGAGCGGGTCCTCGCCCGCCACCCCGCCGTGGACGCCGTGGACGACACCGCGACGCTGGTGCGGACGCCGTCCGACGTCTACGCCCCCTGCGCCCTGGGCGGCGCACTGGACGACGAGACGGTCGCCGCCCTGGAGGCGGAGATCGTCTGCGGTGGCGCGAACAACCAGCTGGCGCACGAGGGCACCGCGGAGGCGCTGCTGCGGCGCGGCGTCCTCTACGCCCCGGACTACCTGGTCAACGCCGGCGGGGTGATCCAGGTGGAGGACGAGCGGCACGGGTTCTCCTTCGCCCGGGCCGAGGCCCGGGCCGCGGGCATCTTCGACGTGGCGCTGAGGGTCTTCCGCGCGGCCGACGAGCAGGGGACCTCACCGGCCGCCGCCGCCGACCGGCTGGCCGAGGAGCGCATGGCTGCGGTCGGCCGGCTGGCCACCATCCGCCTGCCGCGCTGAACCCCCGGCGCCGGGACGCCCACCGTCTCGTTCCTCCGCGGCGCCGTGGATGCAGGTCGCAGTCAGCGCCATTCCCCACTGCGGGCAGTGCGGAATGACGCCAGCCGCCCGTCCCGGCCCCGGTGGTATCGAGTCCCGGGATCGTGCACACGCAGTGGAGACGCGCCCACCGAGAGTCGAGAAATGGCGTCGCCCGATGCTGTCCGCGAGTAATGAGACCCACCCGCGATCACGCGCAGGAATTCGTCGATCGCGGGGTGCAATTGCCGACGGGGGCCGAGGTCGCGCCGGTCCCACATCGGGCCCGACATGCGGCACCGCCCACCAGTGGGAGCGTCGCGGCGGCCGCGTCCGCCCCGACCACCGTGGTGCTCCGAGGCCGCGCGCCCACTCGGTCGCAGGTCGCCGGTCCGACCATTGTCCGGGTCGAGGGTCGGGTGAGGGAATGTCGGGAAATGTATTCTTCCGTTACTGCACGGTATCGGTGACAGTTGTCGCGCCATGCTCCATCCCCACACAGTCACCCCGAGGAAAGCTCATGCGACGTAGCTTCACGGTCTCGGCCGTAGCCGCCACCATCATCGGGCTCGGCACCACGCCCGCGCTGGCGCACGACGGGAACGGAGACGAGGACAGGCACGGGCGCGGCGGGTTCGTACCGGTCGAGGAGATCGTCCCGGACTACTACGCGCCGGTCACGTTCGACGCATGCGGCGACACGATCACCATGGAGACCGGGGACGTGCGCCAGGTGGTGGCACGTCAGACCGTGTCGGCGGACAGCGTCTTCACGGAGTTCAGGGGCGGTTGGACGGTCGACCTCGTCCGCCACTCCGACCACGCCAGGATCGACGAGCTGGACATCTCGGGCGCGGGCTCGGACGAGACCCGCCCCGACGGGATCTCCATCTACCTGGAGGGGCCGTCCATCCTCTTCCCGATGGACGACCTCCAGCGCCAGGCGATGAGGGACGCCGGGATCGAGACCGACCTCGCTTACTACGAGCGCGGCGTGGTCGAGATCGAGGTCGCGCTGGACGCCGCGGGTGTGCCCGTCTCGGAGGAGTGGACCCGGGTCGACGCCCGTATCCGGGACCTGTGCACGCAGTTCGACAGGGACGACGACCACCGTGACGACCGGCACCACCGCGACCACGCGCGCACGCACCACGAGGGCAAGACGCACCACCGCGGCTGACCCGCTGACGGACCGCAGCGCCGGACCACGCCGGGGGTCCGGCGCTGTGCCGCGTACAGAGGGGGCGCGGGCGTCGGGCCCGGGGGCCCCGCAGCCGAGGAGCGCATGAGGGCGGTCGGCCGGCCGGCCACCATCCACCTGCCGCCGACCCGCGGTGCTGGGACCAAGGACCCCTCCCAACGGGCCCGCGAGGGCGCACTCTCGTACCACCCGAGCAGCGGGGATCCTCTCCTCGGGACGACGGGGTGTCCACATGAACGATCTGATGACCACTGCCCGTTGCCCCCGGTGCGGAGACGTCGCGGCAGTCGGCTGGACCTGGTGGGAGGACCCGCCAGGCGCCCGTGCCGTCGAGTACGTGTGCCCCGGCTCCTGTGACCTGACGGCGGAGGAGCTCGTCGTCAGGTTCCCCGAGATGCACCGCTGGGACTTCTGACCCCTCCCCGCGCCGGACGTCGCCGAGGGGTCGTTCGTCACTGTGACGCACCGACCGGAGCCGACCCTGGGCCCGGACCACCGCAGGCGCGGGCCCGGTCGGGACGCGCCGTCCCGCGGTGGTACCGGTCCACGGCTTCTCCGACGACCGAGGGCGGCAGGAGAGCAGGCGACGAGGGCCCCGGCCCGCTGACCGGCAGCGGTCCGGAGGCCGTGTCCGGAGCCGCACGTGCCCTGGGAGCGACCCCGGTCGGGCGACAGCAGGGGGAGACCCGTGCCCGCCCTCCGTCCGTGTCGTAAGCTCGGTCGAGACACAGTCACTCAGTCGGGGTCGCCAGGCGGGCCGTCCAGCCCGGAGCTGGACTCCCGGACTCCGTAACGAGGGGGTCGAGCCGATGGGGCGCGGCCGAGCGAAGGCCAAGCAGACACGCGTGGCCCGTGAGCTCAAGTACAGCTCACCGAACACCGATCTCTCTGCGCTGCAGAAGGAGCTCGCCGGATCCACGCCGTCCTACACCGCCCCTCCCCGGGCGACGGACGACGACGAGGACGACGACGAGTTCGTCGACCGCTGGGCGGACGACGACACGGACGACGACTGGGCAGCCAGCCGTTGACCACCACCTGAACAGCACGGTCTGACCACGAGGACACCGCGGCCCCCGGGGCCGCGGTGTCCTCGTCATGGCCAGACCCCGTGCGCTCGGCGGTCCAGCGACCGGGCACATCCGCGGATGTGCCCGGCCGGACCCGTCAGCGGTAGTCGCCGACCAGCTCCGCGGCGGCGCCCTCGGCCGGCCGCGGACGCACCGTGCCGGCGACCCAGGCCGGCACACCGCGGGAGCTCAACGTCCCCACGACGGCGTCGGCCACGTCCGGGGCGATCGCGGCGACCATCCCGACGCCGCAGTTGAACGCCCGCTCGGACTCCGCGCGCGGCACCCCGTGCTCCTCGAGCAGGCCGACCGCGGCCGGCAGGGCCCAGGTGCTCCGGTCCAGCACGGCCGCCAGCCCGTCGGGGACGACGCGGGCGGTGTTGCCGGCCAGCCCGCCCCCGGTGATGTGCGCGAACGCGTGCACGGCGTCGACGCCGAACTCAGCCACGAGGGCCAGGCAGTCCAGCGCGTAGATGCGGGTGGGCTCCAGCAGGACGTCGCCCAGGGGGCGGTCCAGCCCGGCCGGGGTGGCGGCGAGGTCCAGGCCCGCGGCGGCCACGACCCGGCGGACCAGGCTGTAGCCGTTGGAGTGGAAGCCGGAGGAGGCCATCGCCACCACGACGTCACCCTCCCGGACCCGCTCGGGGCCGAGCACCGCGTCGGCCTCGACGACCCCGACGGCGGTCGCGGCCAGGTCGTAGTCGTCGGGTGCCATCAGGTCCCCGTGCTCGGCGGTCTCCCCGCCGACGAGCGCCGCGCCGGCCAGCGTGCAGCCGGTCGCGATGCCGGTGACGATCGCGGCGATGCGCTCGGGCACCACCCGACCGCAGGCCACGTAGTCCTGGAGGAACAGGGGCTCGGCGCCGCAGGCCACCAGGTCGTCGACGACCATGGCGACCAGGTCGATCCCGACGGTTTCGTGCCGGTCCAGCTGGCGGGCCAGGGCGATCTTCGTGCCGACGCCGTCGGTGGAGGAGGCGAGCAGCGGCGCCCGGTACTTCGCGGTGTCCAGCGCGAAGAGACCGGCGAACCCGCCGAGCCCACCGACGACCTCCGGCCGGTTCGTCCGCTCCACCGCCGACCGCATGAGGGTGACGGCCCGCTCACCGGCATCGATGTCGACGCCGGACGCGGCGTAGGTGAACGGCTGGCTCACGGCCGGGCGAGGGCGTCGTCCGCACCGCCGGGGACGGCGGCGCTGCCGGCCTGCCGGCCGGTCCACCCGCTCACCGCGCGGCGCTCGATGCCCTCAAGGACGTGCTTGCCCAGGACCTCGGTCTCCCCGAGCGGGATCGGGTAGTGGCCGGTGAAGCAGGCCGTGCACAGCCGGTTGACCGGCTGCTCGGTGGCGGCGATCAACCCCTGCTCGGAGACGTAGGCCAGCGAGTCGGCGTTGATGGAGGCGCGCACGCCGTCGACGTCCAGGCCGTTGGCGATCAGCTCGGCCCGGCTGGCGAAGTCGATGCCGTAGAAGCACGGCCACTTGACCGGCGGCGAGGAGATCCGCACGTGCACCTCGACCGCCCCGGCCTCGCGCAGCATCCGGATCAGTGCCCGCTGCGTGTTGCCGCGCACGATGGAGTCGTCCACGACCACCAACCGCTTGCCGCGGATGACGTCGCGCAGCGGGTTGAGCTTCAGCCGGATGCCCAGCTGCCGGATGGTCTGGCTGGGCTGGATGAAGGTGCGGCCGACGTAGGAGTTCTTGACCAGGCCGAGCCCGTAGGGGATGCCGCTCGCCTCGGCGTACCCGACGGCGGCCGGGGTGCCCGACTCCGGGACCGGGATCACCAGGTCGGCGTCGGCCGGGTGCTCCCTGGCCAGCCGCCGGCCGATCTCCACGCGCGCCGCGTGCACGCCACGGCCGGAGATCGTGGTGTCGGGTCGGGCCAGGTAGACGTACTCGAAGACGCAGCCCTTCGGTTCGGCCGGGGCGAAGTGCTGGCTGCGCAGCCCGTCCTCGTCGATGGCGATGAGCTCGCCGGGCTCGACCTCCCGGACCACCGAGGCGCCGACGATGTCCAGCGCCGCGGTCTCGCTGGCCACCACCCAGCCCCGCTCGAGCCGGCCCAGCACCAGCGGCCGCACGCCCTGCGGGTCCCGGGCGGCGTAGAGGGTGGTCTCGTCCATGAAGGTGAAGCTGAACGCGCCGCGCAGCTTCGGCAGCACCTCCATCGCGGCGGCCTCGACCGGCAGGTCCGGATGGGCGGCGATGAGGGCGGTGACCAGGTCGGAGTCGGTGGTGGCCGTGAACACCCCGGAGACGCCGGCGTCGGCGGCCTGCACGGCCAGCTCCGCGGTGTTGACCAGGTTGCCGTTGTGGCACAGCGCCAGGCCCGTGCCGGCGACGGTGGTGCGGAACGTCGGCTGGGCGTTCTCCCACGTCGACGCGCCGGTGGTCGAGTACCGGGTGTGCCCGACGGCGAGGTGGCCGCGCAGGCTGCCCAGCGTCGGCTCGTCGAAGACCTGGCTGACCAGCCCGAGGTCCTTGTAGACGACGACCGAGGCACCGTCGGAGACGGCGATCCCGGCGGCCTCCTGACCGCGGTGCTGGAGGGCGTACAGACCGAAGTAGGCCAGCTTGGCGACCTCCTCCCCCGGCGCCCAGACCCCGAAGACGCCACAGGCGTCCTGGGGACCGGGAGACTGGGGATCGAGGTCGTGCGTCAGCCGTCCATCACCGCGAGGCACTTCCCGAGCCTACCCGGGTCCGGGCCCCGCCCCGGACCCGGCGAGGGGGATCACGGTCACTCCACGTTGCGCGTCTCGGCGGCGACCGTCGTGTCGTCGCCGTGGCCGGTCCGGACCACGGTGTCGCCGTGAAGGGTGAGCAGCCGCGACCGGATGGACGCGACGATCGTGGGGTGGTCGCTGTAGGAGCGGCCGGTCGCGCCGGGGCCGCCGCAGAACAGCGTGTCGCCGGTGAACACCGTCGTGAGGTCGGGCGCGTGCAGGCAGGTGCTGCCCGGCGAGTGCCCGGGTGTGTGCAGCGCCGTCAGCGTCGTCCCGGCGACGGTGAACCGGGTGCCGTCGACCAGGTCGGCGTCCGGGGCGGCCACCACTCCGGCCCGCCCGCCATCCCCGTACACGACGTCCCAGAGCATCCGGTCCTCGGGGTTGAACCAGATCGGCGCGCCGGTCGCCTCGCGCAGCGCCACCGCGGCGGTGATGTGGTCGTTGTGCCCGTGGGTGAGCACGATCGCGGTCACCGTCCGGCCGCCGATCGCCTCGAGGATCGGTTCCGCGCGGTGCGGAGCGTCGATGACGAGCACCTCGTCGTCGTCCCCGACCAGCCAGACGTTGTTGTCGACGTCGAAGTCCTGCCCGTCGAGGGAGAAGACCCCGGACACGACGGTCTTGTCGATCCGAGCGGCCATCAGAAGACGACCACCGAGCGCAGGACCTCGCCCTCGTGCATCTTCTCGAACGCCGTCTCGACGTCGTCGATGCCGATCGTCTCGGAGACGAAGGCGTCGAGGTCGAAGCGGCCCTGCAGGTACAGGTCGATCAGCATCGGGAAGTCCCGGGAGGGCAGGCAGTCGCCGTACCAGGAGGACTTCACCGCCCCGCCCCGCCCGAAGACCTCGATCAGCGGCAGGGTCAGCTGCATGTCCGGCGTCGGGACGCCGACCAGCACCACCCGGCCGGCCAGGTCGCGGGCGTAGAAGGCCTGCTCGAACACCTTCGGGTGGCCCACGGCGTCGATGGCGACGTCCACCCCGAAGCCGCCGGTGTGGGCCTTGATCGCCTCGACCGGGTCGGTCTCCCTGGAGTTGACCGTGTGGGTGGCGCCCATCCCGCGCGCCCACTCCAGCTTCCGGTCGTCGATGTCCACGGCGATGATCGTCGACGCGCCGGCCAGCTTCGCCCCGGCGATCGCGGCGTCCCCGACCCCGCCGCAGCCGAAGACGGCCACGCTCTCCCCGCGCTGGACCGCGCCGGTGTTCATGGCCGCACCGACGCCGGCCATGACGCCGCAGCCGAGCAGTCCGGCGGCGGTCGCCGGCGCGGCCGGGTCGACCTTGGTGCACTGACCGGAGTGGACCAGCGTCTTCTCCACGAACGCGCCGATGCCCAGCGCCGGGGACAGCTCGGTGCCGTCGGCCAGCGTCATCTTCTGCGTGGCGTTGTGGGTGTTGAAGCAGTACTGCAGCTGACCCTTGCGGCAGGCCCGGCACTCACCGCACACCGCCCGCCAGTTCAGGATCACGAAGTCGCCGACGGCGACGTTCGTGACCCCCTCCCCGACCGCGGCCACGACGCCGGCGGCCTCGTGACCGAGCAGGAACGGGTACTCGTCGTTGATGCCGCCCTCGCGGTAGTGCAGGTCGGTGTGGCACACCCCGCACGCCTGGACGTCGACGACCGCCTCACCCGGACCGGGATCGGGGACGATGATCGTCTCGACGGTGACCGGTGCACCCTTGCTGCGGGCGACGACGCCCTTCACCTCGTAGGCCATGCCGGGAGCCTATGCCGGGCCACGGACGGGTGACCCGGCGCGGCCCGCTGGTTGAGTTCGCAACGATCCGGTCTCGTTCGCCGCGCGGGCCCGGGAGGCCGGACGTACCGTTCGCGCGGGTCTGTGACCGTGCGCACGGCCTGTTCGCCGGGGGAACCCGGCTCCCCTCGACCGGAGGTCCGTCCGTGGCAGTACCGAGCTTCCTGGCCCGCGAGCGCATCGTGGCCCGTCCCGGCTTCAACCGGTGGTTGATCCCCCCGGCCGCCCTGGCGGTCCACCTGTGCATCGGCCAGGCCTACGCGACGAGCGTCTACAAGAGCGCGCTCGTCGAGCACTTCGACTCGAGCCTGACGGCGATCGGCATCATCTTCTCGATCGCGATCGTCATGCTCGGCATCTCCGCGGCGCTGTTCGGCACGTGGGTCGACCGGAACGGTCCCCGGGCAGCCATGTTCACCTCTGCCTGCTTCTGGGTGTCGGGCTTCCTCGTCGGCTCCCTCGGCATCGCGACCGAGCAGCTGTGGTTGCTCTACCTCGGCTACGGCGTCCTGGGCGGCATCGGCCTGGGCATCGGGTACATCTCGCCGGTCTCGACGCTGATCAAGTGGTTCCCCGACCGCCCGGGCCTGGCCACCGGCATGGCGATCATGGGCTTCGGAGGTGGCGCGCTCATCGCCTCGCCGCTCTCCCGCCAGCTGATGGACTTCTACGACCCCGAGTACGACGGCACGGCCGGGACGGTCCCGAGCGGCGGCGCGGTGGCCGCGCTCTTCCTCACCCTGGGCCTGCTCTACCTGCTCTTCATGATGTTCGGGGCGTTCATCGTCCGGGTCCCCGCCGACGACTGGAAGCCCGACGGCTTCGACCCGTCGACGGTCAAGCAGAAGGCCCTGGTCACCACCGAGAGCGTCTCGGCGAGCAACGCGATCAAGACGCCGCAGTTCTGGCTGCTCTGGACCGTGCTCTTCTGCAACGTCACCGCGGGGATCGGCATCCTCGAGCAGGCCAGCCCGATGATCCAGGACTTCTTCCGGGAGGGCGGGACGTCGACGGTCGCCGTCACCGCCGCCGCCGGCTTCGTCGGCTTGCTGTCGCTGTTCAACATGGGCGGCCGGTTCGTCTGGTCCTCGACGTCGGACTACATCGGGCGCAAGCCGATCTACATGGTGTACCTGGGGGTCGGTCTCGTGCTCTACGTGCTGCTGGCCACCGTCGGCAGCAGCGCCACCTGGGTCTTCGTGATCCTCGCCGCGATCATCATCTCGTTCTACGGCGGCGGTTTCGCGACCATCCCGGCCTACCTGCGCGACCTGTTCGGCACCTACCAGGTCGGCGCCATCCACGGCCGGCTCCTGACCGCCTGGGCGGCCGCCGGTGTGGCCGGTCCGCTGATCGTCAACGGCGTCCTGGACACCCAGGGCACGCCGGGCGAGCTGGTGGCGGCCAACTACCGGCCGGCGCTGTTCATCATGGTCGGCCTGCTCGCCGTCGGGTTCATCGCGAACCTGCTGGTCAAGCCGGTCGCCAGCAAGTGGCACGAGCCGAAGTCCGCCACCTCCGGCGCCGCGGGCGCCCCGACCCACGAGCGGAGCGCCGCCCGATGAGCACCACCATGTCGAAGGACCCGGCCGGTCAGCAGCCCACGCACACGCCCACCGGGCTGATCGCGCTGGCCTGGACGCTGGTCGGCGTCCCGCTGGTCTACGGGCTGTACCAGACGGTCAAGACGGCCAGCTCGCTGTTCGGCGGCTGAGCCGCCACTGCCGCACTCCGCCGCGCCCCGGCCGTCCACCCGGACGACCGGGGCGCGGTGCTGTGTCGCGGGGGGCGCTGCCCACGGGCTGCCGCCCCCCGGGTCACTGGCGCAGCGGGGGGAGGGGCAGGTGCGGCGACAGGTCGGCCCGGTTGCCGCTGGCGCTGATGCTCCCGGCCGCGACGGCGTCGTCCCACGTCAGGCGGCCGCTGGCCAGCCGCAGCCAGGTGGCGGCGTCGGTCTCCACGACGTTGGGCGGCGTCCCCCGGGTGTGCCGCGGCCCCGGCACGCACTGGACGGCGACGTGCGGTGGCACCCGCAGCTCGACCGAGCGGCCGGGCACGTGCTGGGCCAGCCAGCGGGCCGACGTCTTGACCGCGGCACCGACCACCGCACGGGGTGGCCGGTCGCCCGCGCCGGTCAGCCACGGCAGGGTGGGGGCGACGGCGGCCCGCAGCTCCTCGGCGGAGATGGGGGCCGCCATCAGCTGGTCGGGACGGTCCCCGCGGGGACGGTGCCGACGGCCGCCTCAGGGCTGCCGAACAGGGCAGGGAGGGTCGCGGTCCAGGCGGCGCGCAGCTCGGCGAGGGGCAGCTCGGGCAGCCCGCCGACCACGAGGGCATCGCCTCCGGTGGTGCCGAGCTCGGTCACCGGCACGCCGGCGAAGTCCGCGGTGTCCTTGACCGCCTTGGGGTCGGACGTCGTGACCAGCGCCCGCGCCGTCGACTCGCTGAAGAGGGCGGTGAACGGGTCGCCGTCCAGGTGCAGGCGCGCGCCGACGCCGTACCGCAGCGCCGACTCGGTGAGCGCCTGCGCCAGGCCGCCGTCGGCGAGGTCGTGCGCCGAGCTGACCAGCCCCTCCCGGCCCAGCGCCGCGAGCAGCTCGCCGAGGGACCGCTCGGCCGCCAGGTCGACCGCGGGCGGCCGCCCGCCGAGGTGGCCGTGGACGACCGACGCCCAGGCCGATCCACCGAACTCCGGCCTGGTCGCACCGAGCAGCAGGACCGTCTCCCCCGCCGTCCGCCAGCCGGTGGGCACCCGCTTCCGGACGTCCTCGTGCACGCCGAGCACGCCGATGACCGGCGTCGGGTTGATCGCGACGTCCCCGGTCTGGTTGTAGAGACTGACGTTCCCACCGGTCACCGGCAGGCCGAGCTCGCGGCAGCCGTCGGCCAGACCGCGCACGGCCTCGGCGAACTGCCACATCACCTCCGGCTCCTCCGGGGAGCCGAAGTTCAGGCAGTTGGTGACCGCCAGCGGGCGGGCGCCGGAGACCGCGACGTTGCGGTAGGCCTCGGCCAGGTTCAGCTGGGTGCCGGTGTAGGGGTCCAGCCGGGCGTGGCGGCCGTTGCCGTCGAGGGACAGCGCGATGCCGCGGTGGCTGTCCTCGTCGATCCGGAGCACGCCGGCGTCGTCGGGCTGGGCGAGCACGGTGTTGCCGCGCACGTAGCGGTCGTACTGCTCGGTGACCCAGGTCTTGTCGGCGCCGTCGGGGCTGCTGACGACGGCGAGCCAGTGGGCCTGCAGCTCGGCGCCGGTCGTGGGGCGCGGGAGCCGGGCGGGGTCGTCGGCCTGGAGCGCGTCGAGGTCGGCCGGGCGCTGCATCGGCCGCTCGTACACCGGGCCCTCGTGCGCGACGGTGCGCGGCGGGACGTCGACGATCCGCTCGCCGTGCCAGTCGACGGTGAGCCGGTCGCCGTCGGTGACCTCACCGATGACGGTGGCCAGCACGTCCCACTTCGCGCAGACGGCGAGGAAGTCGGCCACCTTGGCGGGCTCGACGATCGCGCACATGCGCTCCTGCGACTCGCTCATCAGGATCTCGGCGGGCGTGAGGGTGCTGTCGCGCAGCGGGACGGTGTCGAGGTCGACGTGCATGCCGCCGGTGCCGGCGCTGGCCAGCTCGGACGTGGCGCAGGACAGGCCCGCGCCGCCGAGGTCCTGGATGCCGGTGACGAGGTCCTGCTGGAAGATCTCGAGGCACGCCTCGATGAGCAGCTTCTCGGTGAACGGGTCGCCGACCTGGACGCTGGGGCGCTTGGCCGGGCCCTCGGCGTCGAACGTCTCGCTGGCGAGCACGCTCACGCCGCCGATGCCGTCGCCGCCGGTGCGGGCGCCGAACAGGATCACCTTGTTGCCCACGCCCTCGGCCTTGGCCAGCCGCACGTCCTCGTGCTTCATCACGCCGACGCACAGCGCGTTGACCAGCGGGTTGCCCGCGTAGCAGTCGTCGAAGAGCAGCTCCCCGCCGATGTTGGGCAGGCCCAGGCAGTTGCCGTAGCCGCCCACGCCGGAGACGACGCCGGGCAGCACGCGGGCGGTGTCGGGCGCGTCGGCCCGGCCGAAGCGGAGCGAGTCCATGACGGCGATCGGCCGCGCGCCCATGGTCAGGATGTCGCGCACGATGCCGCCCACACCGGTCGCCGCGCCCTGGTAGGGCTCGACGTAGCTCGGGTGGTTGTGCGACTCGACCTTGAACGTCACCGCGTAGCCGTCGCCGACGTCGACCACCCCCGCGTTCTCACCGATGCCCACCAGCAGGGCGTCGCTGGGCGGCAGGTCCCCGAACTGGCGGAGGTGGACCTTGGAGCTCTTGTACGAACAGTGCTCGCTCCACATGACGCTGTACATCGCCAGCTCGGCGGTGGTGGGGCGGCGGCCGAGGATGTCCTTGATGCGGGCGTACTCGTCGGCCTTCAGACCCAGTTCGGCGAACGGCTGCTCGTCGTCGGGGGTGCTGGCGGCGAGGGCGACCGTGTCGAGCTGGTGCCGCAGCCGGCCCGGGCCGGTGTCGAGGTCGGAGAGCCCCGCGGTCGCGCTGGCCTGCCCCGCCGTCTGGTCCGCGCTCACGCGTCGACGACCGCCTTCAGGATGCTGGTGAAGAACCCCAGGCCGTCCGTGCTCGGGCCGGTGAGGTCCTCGACCGCGTGCTCCGGGTGCGGCATCAGGCCCACGACCCGGCCGTCCTCACTGGTCACCCCGGCGATGTCGCGGCTGGAGCCGTTCGGGTTGCCGTCGACGTAGCGGAACGCCACCCGCCCCTCGCCCTCGAGGCGGTCCAGGTCGTCCGGCGACCCGACGTAGCGCCCCTCGCCGTTCTTGACCGGGATGACGATGCGCTGGCCGGTCGAGTAGGCGGACGTCCAGGCGGTGTCGGCCCGCTCGACGGCCAGCACCTGGTCGCGGTTGCGGAAGTGCAGGTGGCTGTTGCGGGTCAGCGCGCCGGGCAGCAGGCCGGCCTCGCAGAGCACCTGGAAGCCGTTGCAGATGCCGAGCACCGGCATGCCGGCGCGGGCCCGGTCGATGACGTCGCGCATCATCGGCGCCCGCGCGGCGATCGCGCCGGCCCGCAGGTAGTCGCCGTAGGAGAAGCCACCGGGGAGGACGACGGCCTCGACGTCCCGGAGGTCGTGGTCGGCGTGCCACAGCGCGACCGGGTCGGCTCCGGCCAGACGGATCGCGCGCGCGGCGTCGACGTCGTCCAGGGAGCCCGGGAAGGTGATGACACCGATGCGCACGATTGCTCTCTCAGTCGGTGGTGAGGTGCAGCTCGACGTCCTCGATGACGGGGTTGGCCAGCAGCGTCTCGGCGATCTGCTGGAGCTCGGCCTCGTCGGGGGTGCCGTCGACCTCGAGGACGAAGTGCTTGCCCTGCCGGACGCTCGTGATGCCGTCGTGCCCGAGCCGGCCCAGGGCTCCGAGCACCGCCTGACCCTGGGGGTCGGAGATCTCCGGCTTGAGGACGACGTCGACGACCACCCTGGACACGGCTCCCGAGGGTACCCGGGCGCCCGCGCCGCCTTCCCGCCCGCCGACGGTGTGCGCCGATGCGCGCGCCGGACCATGCGACGTCGTGGCCATCAGCTGTGGATCGCCACGAGTGCGCAGGGTTCACCGGGCCTCGGCGGCTCACAGGCCGAGCGCGGCCCGGATGGCCGCCAGCACCTGGTCCGGACGACCCAGCACGTCGGCGGAGGTGAACCGGAGGACCGTCCATCCCGCCAGCACCAGACCGTTCTGCCGGCGGAGGTCGTCCACGAAGACCTTCCGCTCCCGGTGGCCGTCGCCGTCGAACTCCACGAGCACCAAGCGGTCCGGCCACGCGAGGTCCACCCGGCCGACGAACCGCCCGGCGATCCGGATCTCGTGCTGGAGGACGGGCCGGGGCAGGCCGGCGTCGTGGATCGACCAGCGCAGCACGGACTCCATCGGCGAGCCCGCCAGCGCGTCCGCGCACGGCGCCACCCGCCGGGCGGTCGCCACTCCGCGCCGGCCGGCCGCACGGCGCAGGATCGCGGGGAACTCGTCCTCCGGGAACCCCCGGGCCAGCATCTGGTCGCTCACCGCGAGCAGCGCGCCAGCGGGCACGACGGCGGCGAGCTCGATCCACGTGCGGCTCGGTGAACTCACCAGGACGCCGTGCCGACGTCGGGTCTCCGCAGCGGGCACTGCCGAGTAGTGGATGCGGCGGTCACGGCGGTGGCGGAGGCGAGCCTCCGGCCGGACCGTGAGGTGCACCCGCCGGTCGTCCCGCACCAGGGGGACCTCGAAGCCCCAGAGCCGCGCCGCCGTGAGGTGGCTGACCACGGCGTCGTCCGGGGCGCCGAGCAGCACCGCACGCACCCGGTCGAGCTCGTCGGCCAGCCGCGGCAGGTAGGTGTCCCGGGAGAGGCGGACGACGTCACGGTGTCTGAGCTGCCAGTCGGTGATGCCCCTCGCGCGGGCCCCCGACCGGTCGAGCGGTCCGGTGACGCGCGGCGGCACGGGTGGGGTCGGCATGGCCAGGAGCGTGCCGACCCAGGGGCCCACCGCCGGGCGTCGTCCACAGGCCGCCGGCGGACCATGCGGACTCGTGGCCGTCAGCGCGTGATGGCCACGAGTCCGCATGGATCGGCACGCCGGCGCCTCAGGTGAACGGGGTGCCGGTGAGCCGTTCGTAGGCCGTGACGTAGCGCTCGCGGGTCGCCTCGACCACGTCGGCGGGCAGTTCCGGCGGCGGGGAGACGCGGTCCCAGCCGGACGACGTCAGCCAGTCGCGGAGGTACTGCTTGTCGAACGAGGGCTGCGCCGCCCCCGGCGACCACAGGGTCGCCGGCCAGAACCGGGACGAGTCAGGGGTGAGCACCTCGTCGCCCAGCACCAGGTCCGGTCCGTCGAGGCCGAACTCGAACTTGGTGTCGGCCAGCACGATGCCGGCGTCGAGCGCGATCTCCGCGCCGCGGCGGTACAGGGCGAGGGTCAGCTCGCGCAGTTCCTCGGCCCGCGGGGCGCCGACGGCGGCGGCGACCGCCGCGAAGTCGATCGCCTCGTCGTGCTCCCCCACCTCGGCCTTGGTGGACGGCGTGAACACCGGCTCGGGCAGCCGCGACCCCTCGACCAGGCCGGCGGGCAGCGGGACGTCGCGGATGGAGCCGGTGCGCTGGTACTCCACGGTGCCCGACCCGGACAGGTAGCCCCGGGCCACGCACTCGACCGGCAGCATCGTCAGCCGTCGCACGAGCATGGCCCGCCCGGCGACCGACGGCGGCACGTCGGTGGCGCTGACCAGGTGGTGCGACGCCCCGAACGAGGCGAGCACCGGCGTCAGCTGCCCGAACCACCACACCGACAGCGCGGTCAGCACCCGCCCCTTGTCGGGGATCGGCGTGGGCAGCACGGAGTCGTAGGCCGAGATGCGGTCGGAGGCCACCAGGAGCAGCCGGTCGGCGCCCGCGTCGTAGACCTCCCGGACCTTCCCCCGGGCGACCAGCGGCAGGTCGAGCATCAGGACAGCGCCGCCAGCCGGTCGAACAGCGGGCCCAGCCGCTGCACGTACCGCTCGGGCCGGCAGATCTCGTCCAGCCGCGCCTCGTCCAGGGCGACGCCCGAGGCGGCCGCCCGTGCCCGGAGCGTCTCGCGGAACGGCGTCCCGGTGTTCCAGGTCTCCATGGCCGAGGACTGCACCAGCGCGTAGGCGTCCTCGCGGGACAGGCCGCGCTCCACGACCTCGAGCAGCACCGACGAGGTGTAGATCAGCCCGCCGGTGGACTCCAGGTTGTCCCGCATCCGCTGGACGTCGACCACCAGGTTCTCGACCAGTCCCGTGGTCAGGTGCAGCAGGTAGTCGGTGGTGATGGCCGCATCGGGGAGGAAGACCCGCTCGGTGGAGGAGTGCGAGATGTCCCGCTCGTGCCACAGCGGGATGCCCTCCATCACCGGGACGACGGCGGCGCGCACCACCCGGGCGAGGCCCGCGATCCGCTCCGAGCGGATCGGGTTCTTCTTGTGCGGCATCGCGCTCGAGCCCTTCTGGCCCGAGCCGAACGCCTCCGACAGCTCCCGCACCTCCGTGCGCTGACCGTGCCGCACCTCCAGCGCGACCGTCTCGCAGACCGTCGCGATGATCGCCAGCGCGGCGACCCACTCGCTGACGGAGTCCCGGAGCACCACCTGGGTGGAGGCGTCGGCCGGGCGCAGGTCCAGCGCCCGGGCCACGTCGACCTCCACCGAGGGGTCGATCAGCGAGTACGTGCCGACGGCGCCGGAGATGGCCACCACGCCGACCCGCTCGCGGGCCGCCCGCAGCCGGTCGCGGGAGCGGGCCGCCGCGAAGGCGATGTCGGCGACGCGGTGACCCCAGACGTCGGGCTCGGCGTGCACGCCGTGGGTGCGGCCGACCTTGATGGTGTCGCGGTGGGCCAGCGCGTGGTCGCGCAGCACCGCCACGAGCCGGTCCATGCGGGCCAGCAGCAGGTCGGTGGCCTCGGTCAGCTGGACGGCCAGGGCGGTGTCGAGCAGGTCCGAGGACGTCATGCCGTGGTGGACGTAGGCGGCCGCCGAGCGCGGCGACGTGTTGTCGGCCCAGGCGGTGAGGAACGCGATGACGTCGTGCTGGGTCGTCTCCTCGATCTCCGCCACCCGCTCGGGCGTCGGCGGGGGCGCGGCGCGCACCGGCTCGACGACGTCGGCGGGGACCCGCCCGGCGGCCGCGTGCGCCTCCAGGACCAGGGTCTCCACCCGGCACCACAACTCGTACTTGTGCTGGTCGCTCCAGACCCGGCCCATCTCGGGGAGCGTGTAGCGCTCGATCATCGGGGTACCGCCTCGGACTGTTCAGCTCGTCGCAGCACGGGACCATCCTCCCGCAGGGCTAACGTGATCATGGACGGCCCCTACTGCCCGGCGGAGGTGCGCAATGCTGCAGCGGGCCAATCACCTGGCCGCGCGGGCCCGCGAGCGGATCCGCGCCGCCCGGGAGCACGACCCGCACGGCTGGCCGGAGCGCGACGACGATCGCGCGATCCTCGTGCACGACGACGTCCCCGCCGACCTCGCGGCCGACGCAGCGGACTCCGGGGACGACGGCGCCGACCGGCCGCCGCTGGGCAGCCCCGAGCCCGGCGCTCCGGACCTGGACGGCCCGATCGGCCCGGGGGGTGTCAGCGGTCCGCCCTCCGGGGGCCGCCCGCACCGTGGGGGCCAGCACGCCCGCCGGCTCACCGGCGGCGACCGCCGCACCCCCGACGACGTCGCGGTCGTCCCCACCGGGCTGCGGGTCGCGGCGGCCTGGTCGTGGCGGGTCATCGCGGTGATCGCCGGCCTGTACGTGCTGCTCTACGCCGCCGCCTACGTCGCCGTCGTCGTCGTCCCGGTGTTCGTGGCGCTGCTGCTCGCCGCGCTGCTGCAGCCCGGGGCGGCCTCCCTGGTGCGGCACGGCTGGCCGCGGTCCCTGGCCGCCTTCGCCATGCTGGTCGTCGGCCTCGGCGTCGTGGCCGGGATCATCACGCTGGTCATCGAGCGGTTCACCGCCGGCTTCTCCGACCTCGCCGACCAGGTCAGCCAGGGCCTCACCCAGATCCGCGACTTCGCCGTCGACACCTTCCCGATCAGCCAGCGGCAGATCGACGAGGCGGTCACCGCCGCCCAGGACGCGCTGGTCGCCAACCAGGACACCCTGACCTCCGGGGCCATCACCACCGCCGCGACCGTCGGCGAGGTGTTCACCGGCATCGTCCTCGCGCTGTTCACGCTCTTCTTCTTCCTCAAGGACGGCCGCTCCATCTGGCTCTGGCTGGTCGGCCTGTGCCCCGCCGACGCCCGGGCCTACATCGACGAGGCCGCCCGCCGGTCCTGGCGCACGCTCATCTCCTACGTGCGGGCCACGGTCGCGGTGGCCCTGGTCGACGCGGTCGGCATCGGCATCGGGCTGGCGATCCTGCAGGTGCCCCTGGTGATCCCGCTGGCCGCGCTGGTCTTCCTGGGTGCGTTCATCCCGATCATCGGGTCGTTCCTCGCCGGCTCGGTGGCCGTGCTGGTGGCGCTGGTGGCCAAGGGCCCGATCACCGCCCTGATCGCGCTGGCCGTCGTCGTGCTCGTCATGCAACTGGAGGGGCACGTCCTCCAGCCGCTGCTGCTGGGCCGGGCGGTGCGGGTGCACCCGCTGGCCATCGTGCTGGCGATCGCCGCCGGCCTGCTCATCGCCGGCATCTTCGGTGCGCTGATCGCCGTGCCCACGGTCGCCTGCGTCAACGTCGCCGGCACGTACCTCTCCCGCCGGCACGACGGGCCCCGCCCGCCCGAGCCGCGACCGGACCGGGCCCGGCCGGCGGTCACCGCGGAGTAGGAGGAGGCCCGACCGCGCCGCGGTCAGGAGCCGTCGGGGGCGAACTCGTCGGTGATCCAGTCGCTGGGGTCCTCCCCCGCCGCGACGATGCCGGCGTCGACGAGCTCGTCGTAGGTCGCCTGCCAGGTGTCGGGGTTGGTCTCGACCACCCGGTCGAGTCCGTCGGCGGTCCAGGCGTCCACGAAGAAGGTGAGCGCCTCCGCGGCCACCTCCCGGTCGGCGAACGAGGGCACGTCGTAGGCGGAGGAGATGGAGTCGATCGTCTCGGTGAAGCCGTTCGCCTCGTCCTCGACCATGAAGGCGATGGCCTGCTCGATGGCCCGCGTGAAGCGGCGCAGCTGGTCGGCCTTGGCCTCGTCCGCCGCCTGGTCCCGGGAGGTCATGTACAGCTGGTTGCCCGACTCGATGAAGTCGCTCGGCGCGAAGGCGACCGCCTCGGGCTGCTGCTTCTCCAGCGTCAGCGCGGTGTCCAGGGAGACGACGAAGCCGTCGATGCGACCGCTGAGGACGAGCTCGAACACACCCGGCGCGAGCCCGACGGCCTGGCGCTCCACCGAGTCGCGGGGGACGTCGGCGGAGGCGAGGACCAGGTCCAGGGTCTTCTCGCTGGTCCCGCCGATGGACGGCAGGCCCATCGTCGTCCCCTCGAGGTCCTCGGGGGTCTCGATCGGCTGGCGCGAACTGGAGATGAAGCGCAGCAGCCCGCCACCCTTCTCCACCGAGCCGATGTTGAGCAGCGGCGCGTCGCGGGTCACGATCGCGTCGATCGTCTCGATGTCGCCGACCCGGGTGAGCAGCGCGCCCTCGGCGATGACCGTGTTGATCGCGGGCGCCGAGCCCTGCGTCTCCTCGAAGGTGACGTCGAGCCCCTGCTCCTCGAAGAAGCCCATGGTGTCGGCGAGCAGCTCGGCCGAATTGGAGATGCTCCCGACCGGGATCACGTTCAGGAAGGTGATCTCCTGCAGCTCGGCGGCCGCGCCACTGCCGTCGCCCCCACCCTCCTCAGCCGGGTCGTCGCTGCCGCAGGCGGCGACCAGGGCGACGCACAGACCGGCCGAGGCGAGGCGGGCGCGGCGGCGCAGTGCACCGCCCGGTCGGCCGTGCGTGGACGTGGCACCGGACACGGGCACTCCCTCTCCTCGCGTGACGCCGCGCACCGCGCGACACCGGGAGGGTAACGGGGGTCACACCGGCCACTCGGGTCAGTCGACGGCGATCCGGCCCTCGACGGCGGCCAGCGCGATGTCGGTGCGCCACTGGGCGTCGGCGAGCCGGACGCCGGCGACCCGCTCGTAGGCCAGCTGCCGGGCGGCGGGCAGGTCGTCCCCGACCGCGGTCACCGCCAGCACCCGGCCGCCGGCGGACCGGACCGTCCCGTCGGGACCGATCGTCGTGCCCGCGTGCAGCACGCCCTCGCCGTCGGCGCCGGTGACCGGGTCACCGGTGCGCGGCCGCTCGGGGTAGCCGGGGGCGGCCACCACGACGGTGACGGCCGCCCCGTCCCGCCAGCGCAGCGGCGGATGGGCGGCCAGCGTGCCGGTGGCGGCCGCGTGCAGCAGCCGTCCCAGCGGCGTCTCCAGCAGCGGCAGGACGACCTGCGTCTCCGGGTCGCCGAAGCGGGCGTTGAACTCCACCACCCGGACGCCGCGCGAGGTGAGCGCCAGACCGGCGTAGAGCAGCCCGGAGAAGGGCTCGCCGCGACGGGCCAGCTCGTCGACGGTCGGCTGCAGCACGGTGGCCAGCACCTCCTCGACCAGGCCCGGCGGCGCCCACGGCAGCGGCGCGTAGGCGCCCATCCCGCCGGTGTTGGGGCCGGTGTCGCCGTCGTCCCGGCGCTTGGCGTCCTGGGCCGGCAGCAACGGGAGCACCGTCGTCCCGTCGGTGACGGCGAACAGCGACACCTCGGGTCCGTCGAGGAACTCCTCGACCAGGACGGCGCCGCCCGCGTCGAGCACCCGCAGGCCGTGGGCGAGCGCGGCGTCCCGGTCAGGGGTGACGACGACGCCCTTGCCGGCGGCCAGCCCGTCGTCCTTCACCACGTACGGCGCCCCCTGGCCCGCCGCCGACGCCTCGTCCAGCGCCGTCTCCAGCTCGGCCGGCCCGCCCACCGGCCAGGAGCGCGCGGTCGGCACCCCCGCGGCGGCCATCACGTGCTTGGCGAAGGCCTTGCTGCCCTCGAGCTGCGCGGCCTGCGCCGAGGGACCGAAACAGGCGATGCCGGCGTCCCGGACCGCATCGGCGGCTCCGGCCACCAGGGGGACCTCGGGGCCGACGACCACGAGGTCCGCGTGCCAGGAGCCGGCCAGCGCGGAGACGGCGACGGGGTCGGAGACGTCGAGGGGCATGGCCTCGGCCACCGACCGCGTGCCGGCGTTCCCTGGCGCGCAGGCCAGGGCGCTCACCGCCGGGTCGTTCTGCAGAGCGACGCACAGGGCGTGCTCCCGGGCTCCGGAGCCGATCACGAGCACGCGCACGGTCGGCGACCCTACCCATCGGCGGCGGGGGCGACCTACCGCAGCCGATTGGGCTGTGACCGCACGGCCCGGGCGAAGGCGCGGACGCGGGCGTGCTCGGCGGCCCGGGCCCGCGCGTCGGCCCGCAGCTCCTGCCGCCGGGCCTCGGTCTGCAACTTGCGCCAGGCGGTGTAGCGAGCCGGATCCAGCCGGCCGTCGCTGATGGCGGCGGCGACGGCGCAGCCGGGCTCGGTGCGGTGCGCGCAGTCGCGGAACCGGCAGCGCGCGGCGAGCTCGGCCACGTCGGCGTAGGTCGCGTCGATCCCCTCGTCGTCCACCAGGCCGAGCTCCCGCATGCCGGGGGTGTCCACCAGCAGGCCGCCGCCGGGCAGCAGGTGCAGCTCGCGGGCGGTCGTGGTGTGGCGGCCGCGCCGGTCCTCCCGGACCTCGCGGGTCGCCGCGACCGCGGTCCCGGCCAGCGCGTTGGCCAGGCTCGACTTGCCGACCCCCGACGGTCCGACCATCGCCGCCGTCCGGCCCGGGCCCACCACGGCCCGGACCGCCTCGATCCCGGCGCCCGTGACGGCGCTCACGGCGAGCACGTCGACGCCCAGGGCGTCCTCGGCCACCTGGCTCACGGCGGCGGGGACGTCGTCGCACAGGTCGGCCTTGGTGAGGACGACGACGGGCGTGGCACCGCTGCCCCAGGCGACGGCCAGGTAGCGCTCGACCCGCCGCAGCCGGGCCGGGCCGCCGAGCGCCTCGACGACCAGCACGGCGTCGAGGTTGGCGGCCACCACCTGGGCGTCCGAGGTGCGGCCGGCCATCACGCGGGTGAACGCGGTGCGGCGGGGCAGCACCGCGACCGCCAGTTCACCGCGCAGCGCCACCCAGTCGCCCACCGCCGGCCCGGTGCCGGCCAGCAGCGCCGAACCCGGAGCCGCCCGCAGCTCGCCGTCCCCGGTGAGGACGGTCAGCCGCCCGCGGTCGACCCGGGCGACCCGGCCGGGCGCGCAGCCGGCCGGCAGCTCGGCGGCACGCTCGGGCGTCCAGCCCAGGGATGAGAGTTCCGTCACGCCGACATGGTGGCGCGCAGGTCAGCGGCCTGTCCTCCCAATTGTGCCGCACGCGACCCGGCGCGTTCGCGTTCTGTTCAGGTGGCTGCGGTGTCCTCTAGGTCATGCACGCGAGCGAGTCGCTGGCAGTCCGCCCGGCGACCGGCCTTCCCCGTCCCGTCATCGTGGGTCACCGCGGCGCGTCCGCGTACCGGCCCGAGCACACCCGCGCCAGCTTCGAGCTGGCCATCGACCTGGGCGCCGACCTCGTCGAGCCCGACGTCGTGGTCAGCCGCGACGGGGTCCTGGTGGTCCGGCACGAGAACGAGCTGTCCCGGTCCACCGACGTCGCCGGCCGGCCCGAGTTCGCCGACCGGCGGACCACCCGTCTGGTCGGCGACCGGCAGCGGGAGGGGTGGTTCACCGAGGACTTCACCCTGGCCGAGCTGCGCACCCTGCGGGCCGTCGAGCGGATGCCCGGCCTGCGACCGCTGAACACCACCTACGACGGCCGGTTCGGCATCCTGACCCTCGCCGAGGTCGTCGAGGTGGCCCGTCGCCGCTCCACCCCCGAGCGCCCGGTGCGCGTCCTCGCCGAGCTGAAGAAGCCGACCTGGTTCGGCGCGCACGACCTCCCCATGACCGAGCTCGTCGCCGCCGAGCTGCGCCGGCTGGGCGCCGACACCGCCGACGGGTCGGTCGTGCTGCAGTCGTTCGACGCGGCGGCGCTGCGGCAGCTCCGGGCCACCCTGGGACCGGCCGGCCCGACGATGCTGCAGCTGGTCGACGACGGCGCCGGGGACGACGCCCTGATCACCCCGGCCGGCCTGCGCGAGGTCAGCACCTACGCCCAGGGGATCGCGCCGAGCCGCCACCGGATCCTGCTGCGCGACGCGGAGCAGGCGCTGACCGGCGTGTCCGACCTGATCTCCCGGGCGCACCGGGCGGGCCTGCTCGTGACGCCGTGGACGCTGCGCCCGGAGAACGCCTTCCTCCCCGTGCACCTGCGCCGCGGGGAGGACCCGATCGGGCCCGGCGACATGCAGACCGAGGCCCGGCTGCTGCTGGCGCTGGGCGTCGACGGGCTCATCACCGACGCTCCCGACGTGGCCGCCCTGGCCCGCGCGGAGCTCTACGACACCGCGGCCGAGGTCCCCGCCGTCCGGAGCTGAGGTGGGCCGCTGCCGCGGCGCCGCTGTCGGGGCGCCGCTGTCGGGGCAGCGGCGCCCTCAGCCGATGAGGTCGTGGACGACGACGTTCTCCTCGCGCCCAGGACCGACGCCGATCACGCTGACCCGGGCCCCCGAGAGCTCCTCCAGGCGGCGGACGTAGGCCTGCGCGTTGGCCGGCAGCTCGTCGAAGGAGCGGCAGGCCCGGATGTCCTCGAACCAGCCCGGCATCTCCTCGTACACCGGGGTGGCGTGGTGGAACTCGGTCTGCGTCATCGGCATCTCCTCGTGCCGGACGCCGTCCACGTCGTAGGCCACGCAGATCGGCACCGTCTCCAGGCCCGAGAGGACGTCGAGCTTGGTGAGGAAGTAGTCGGTGATGCCGTTGACCCGGCTGGCGTAGCGCGCGACGACGGCGTCGAACCAGCCGCAGCGCCGGTCGCGGCCGGTGGTGACGCCGACCTCCCCGCCCTGCTTGCGCAGGTACTCGCCCCACTGGTCGTGCAGCTCGGTGGGGAAGGGCCCCGAGCCCACCCGGGTCGTGTACGCCTTGAGGATGCCGACGACCCGCTCGATGCGGGTGGGGCCGACCCCGGCGCCGACGGCGGCCCCGCCGGCCGTCGGGTTGGACGACGTCACGAACGGATACGTGCCGTGGTCGACGTCGAGCAGGGTGCCCTGTGAGCCCTCCAGCAGCACCCACTCGCCGGCGTCCAGGGCCCTGCCCAGCAGCAGCCGGGTGTCGGCGATGCGGTGCTTGAGCTGCTCGGCGTAGCCGGCGTACTCCTCGACCACCTCGTCGACGTCGATGGCCTTGCGGTTGTAGACCTTCACCAGGACCTGGTTCTTCTCCTGCAGCGTGCCCTCGAGCTTCTGCCGCAGGATCGAGAGGTCCAGCAGGTCCTGCACCCGGATGCCGGTGCGGGCCACCTTGTCGCCGTAGGCCGGCCCGATCCCCCGCCCGGTGGTGCCGATCTTCCGCTTGCCGAGGAACCGCTCGGTGACGCGGTCCAGCGCCCGGTGGTGCGGCATGATCAGGTGCGCGTCCGAGGAGATCACCAGCCGGGACGTGTCGACGCCGCGCTCCTCCAGGCCGGCGAGTTCGCCGATGAGCACCTCGGGGTCGATGACCACGCCGTTGCCGATCACCGGCGTGCAGCCCGGCGTGAGGATGCCGGACGGGATCAGGTGCAGCGCGTACCGCTCACCGTCGGGGGTGATCACCGTGTGCCCGGCGTTGTTGCCGCCCTGGTAGCGGACCACGTACGGGACGCGGCCACCGAGCAGGTCGGTGGCCTTCCCCTTGCCCTCGTCGCCCCACTGGGCGCCGATCAGCACGACTGCCGGCATCGCTCGCTCAGATCCCCTCGGCCTCGACACCGGCGGATGACCGGCTGGCAGGTGGCAGGGTATCCGCATGCCGCCCGTCGAGTTCGACCTGCGCGGGCTCCCGCCCGGCCAGGCCCCTCCCCGGGACGCCGTCGCGCCCGCCGCCGGCGCCGACGCGGTGCTCGTCCGCGGGCCGGTGCCGGCGCTGTCCGCGGTGCTCGCGGCCCTGCACGCGGCCGGCCGGACGGCCGACGTCCCCGTGTCCTGGGAGCCCGCCGACGACTCCGCCTCGGGCGGGCTGGCGCGGGCGCTGGGCGTCGGCACCGGCACCGAGCGGGAGCTGGGCCTCGTGCGCGACGACCACGGCGGGGTGCTCCTGCACCACGGCCGGGTGGAGGCGGCGGGCGACCGGCCCCGCCCGATCCTGGCCCGCCGGTTCGGCGCCCGGGCCTACCACGACGACCAGAAGGTGGCCGAGGGGCCGATCACCCGGATCGACGTCCGGCCCGACTGGCGGGCGGTGGACACCATCGGCGTCGTGGTGATGACGCTGCCACTGCGGTCCCGGCGGACCACCGGGCGGGCCGTGCAGCTCGCCTGCGACCCCGCCCACGTCGTGCGCGACGGAGTCCCCTACCCGCGGCCGGTCAGCCGCTGGACCTGGTACGCCGACGACCGGGTGCGCTGGCGACTGCGGCCGTAGCCGCCGCGGGGTCCGCCGGGACGGCCGGCGTCCCGGGGCCGTCGGCGCCGACCGCCCGCAGCGCGCGCCGGCCCGGCCCCGCCGCCAGCCCGCCCAGCGCCAGCCCGATCGCGCCCAGGACGAGGATCGGCACGCCCGTCCGCAGCGCGTCCCCGCTGGTGAGGGCCAGCACCGTGGGGACGACGAACCCCGCGTAGACCGGCAGGTAGAACGCCGAGAGCAGGGCGCCCCGCCGGTCGGGCGGGGCCACCCGGTCGCAGACCGAGACGCCGGCGGCCATGGCCAGGCCCTCGGCCACCCCGATGACCAGGCAGGCGGGGAGCACCCACGGCCAGCCCCCGGGCTGCACCGCGAGGAAGCCGAGGACGCAGCCGCCCGCGGCCAGCCCCGCCGACAGCGGACCGGCCCGGCCCGGACCCACGCGGGCCGCCCACGGCGACACGAGTGCCGCGCTGCCCTGCACCAGCAGCGCCGAGACGCCGACCAGCACGAAGACCGCACCGAACCCGGCCTCGGCGACCAGCAGCGGGAAGACGGTGAGCGACAGCACCGCGTACGTGTAGACCAGCAGCCCGACCGGCAGCAGGTAGAGCCAGTACGCCCGCCGGGCCACCGCGGGCACGCCGAGGGCCAGCCGGCCGGGCCGCCGCTCGGTCACCGTCTCGGGCAGCCCGGCCAGCGCCAGCAGGCCCAGCAGCAGCAGGACGACGACCGGCACCAGCGCGGACACCCCCGGCACCGGCGCCCACTGCACGAGCGCCCCGGACACCAGCGGGCCCAGGGCGAACCCGGTCGTCATCGCCGCGCTCGCCCGCCCGGCGGACCGGCGTACCTCCTCGTCGTCCCGGGCGAGCTCCCGGAGCCACACCGTGCCCACGGTGAAGACCGCGCCGGAGGCCAGCCCCTGCGCGATCCGGCCGACGACGAGGGGCAGCACACCCCACCAGTGCGCCGAGACGAGCACGCCCGTGCACAGCAGCGCCGCCGCGACCCCGCCCAGCACGACCGGCCGCCGGCCGTCCCGGTCCGACCACGGCCCGCCGAGCAGCAGGGAGGGCACCAGGCCGAGGGCGTAGGCGGCGAAGAACAACGTGAGCACGAGCGCCCCGAGCCCCAGGTCGTCGGCGTAGCGCAGCAGCAACGGCGACGGCGCCTGGGTGCTGCAGGCCGTCGCGAACAAGGCGAAGGTCAGTCGCCCGCGGCCCCCCACGCCGCGCACCTTAGGGGTCCCCCGCCGGGAGTGCCCGGGTCGTGGACACTGAGCACATCCCCTCCCCGAGGAGGCCCCGCTGCCGACGTCCTGCCCGTGCCCGTGACCGCCGACGGGCTGCCCTCGTTCGGCCCCCAGCCGGCCGCGCTGGCCCCTGCCCGCGGACGGCGGGTGCTCGACCGGGCACTGGCCCGCCCCAGCCTGGCGGCCATCGTCGGCCTGGTCGTCGTCCTGCTGTTCTTCGGCCCCCAGGCGCCCGGGCTGTTCAGCAGCGGCGGGCTGGCCAGCGTGCTGGACTCCGCCGCGCTGCTGGGCATCGGCGGGGTCGCGGTGGCACTGCTGCTGGTCTCCGGGCAGTTCGACCTGTCCATCGGCATGGTGGCCGTGGGCAGCGCACTGCTCACCGGGGTGCTGGTCGTCGAGGCGGGGTGGGGCGCGTGGCCGGCGCTGCTGGCCTCCCTCGTCGCCGCGCTGCTGGTGGGGCTGGTCAACGGCTGGCTCGTGGTCGCCACCGGACTGCCCAGCTTCCTGGTCACCCTGGCGACGTTCCTGGTGCTGCAGGGGGCGGCGCTGGCCGGCGTCCGGTCACTCACCCGGTCGGTCCGCGTGGACGGCGTCGACGCCGCCGCGGGGTGGTCGTCGGTGACCACCGTCTTCGGCTCCACCGTGCAGGTGGGGGACGGACGGTTCCGCATCGCGCTGCTCTGGTGGCTGACGCTGACGCTGTGGGCGACCTGGGTGCTGTGGCGCACCCGCTTCGGCAACGCCGTCTTCGCCGTCGGCGGCGCACCGCGCGCGGCCCGGGAGCTCGGTGTTGCCGACCGGCGGACGACGATCGTCCTCTTCTGCTGCACCGCCGCCGCGGGCTGGCTGATCGGCACCCTGGGGGTGGTCCGGATCGGTGGGGTCCAGGGCACCACGGGCCTCGGGACGGCGATCGAGTTCGTCGTCGTGGCCGTCATCGGCGGGTGCCTGCTCACCGGCGGCTACGGCTCGGCGATCGGCGCCGCCATCGGCGCGCTGGTCTACGCCACCGCCCGTCAGGGGGTCGCGCTGGCCGGCTGGGACCCGCGCTGGTTCGAGGCCTTCCTCGGCGTCCTGCTGCTCGTCGCGCTGCTGACCAACGGCGTGGTGCGCGGGCGGCTGCGGGCGGTGCCACGGTCGTGACCGAGGCGGAGACGCTCCCGGCACCGGTGCTCGAGCTGCGCGGGCTGAGCGTCCACCACGGCAGCGTCGCCGCGCTGGCCCGGGCGAGCGCCGCCTTCCGCGCCGGTCAGATCACCTGCGTCCTCGGGGAGAACGGCTCGGGCAAGTCGACACTGGTCTCGGTCCTCTCCGGCCTGTGCCGGCACGACGAGGGCAGCCTGCTGCTGGACGGCCGGCCGGTCCGCTTCCGGTCGCCCCGCGCCGCCCGCGCAGCCGGGATCGCCACCGTCTGGCAGGACCTCGCGGTGGCCCCGCTGCTGTCGGTGTGGCGCAACTTCTTCCTCGGTGCCGAACCGACGCGCGGGGCGTGGCCGCTGCGCCGGCTGGACGTCGCCCTGGCGCGCGAGACGACGGTGCGGGCCCTGGCCCGGGTCGGCGTCCCCGGGATCGACCCCGACCAGCCGGCGGCCGCACTGCGGGCCGGCGAGCGACAGACCCTGGCCGTCGCCCGTGCGCTGCACTTCGGCGCCCGTGCGCTGCTCATCGACGAGCCGATCGCCCCGATGACCATCGCGCAGCACACCCTCGTCGGGCAGGCCGTGCTGTCGGCCCGGGCGCAGGGGCTGGCGATCGTCGCGGTGACCAACAACCCGCGCTACGCGCACCTCGTCGGGGACCGGTTCCTGCTGCTCGCGCACGGCGCGGTGGCCGGCAACCTGACGCGTGAGGACGTCGATGCCGACGTCCTCACGCGCCTGATGGCAGGGGGCGAGGAGCTGACCGCGCTCACCACCCGGTTGCGGCAACTGCACCCGGAGCTCGACGACCGCTGACAGCGGGCTCCGACTGCGAGGCCGCCTGCGTCAGGTGAAGACGCTGACCCCGCCCGGCCCGACGAGCAGGCCGACCACGATCAGCACGATCCCCCACAACATCTGCTTTCGGACGATCGCCAGGATGCCGGCGATGACCAGGACGACGGCGATGATCCAGAGCACGGTCTCCACGACGGACCTCCGGTGCCAGGCGCCCGGGCCGGGCGCGGGCCACAGAGCGTAGCCGCCATCGGGTAAAACCGCACGTCAGCCGCTCACGGACCGTGAATGCTCGATGCGGGAGGGTGTGCCGGCCTCAGGCCGCGAGCGTCGGGTCGCAGTCGCGCAGCAGCTGGGTGCAGCGTGCCTGCTCGTCGTGCTCGCCGATCGCCTCGGCCGCCCGGGCCAGCGCCGTGACACACCGCAGGAAGCCCCGGTTCGGCTCGTGCGACCACGGCACGGGACCGAAGCCCTTCCAGCCGTTGCGACGCAGCGCGTCCAGGCCGCGGTGGTACCCGGTGCGCGCGTAGGCGTAGGCCGCGATCGTGTCCTCCAGCGCCCGCTCGGGCCGGTCGAGGGCCTGCTCGGCCAGCGCCGCCCAGGCCGCGCTGACCGTCGGGTGGTGGGACGCGACCTCGGCCGGCGGGTTCCCGGCGGCCAGCTCCGCGTCCGCCTCGGGGTTGGGCGGCAGCAACGTGGCCGGTGGCTCGCCCAGCAGGTTGTGGTGTCCGTGCGTCACGTCAGCCGCCCTGGGACTGGCCGGCCGACAGCAGGTCCTCGCAGGCCTGCACGATGCGGGCGGCCATGCCCGTCTCGGCGGCCTTGAGGTAGCTGCGGGGGTCGTAGGCCTTCTTGTTGCCGACCTCGCCGTCGATCTTCAGCACGCCGTCGTAGTTGGCGAACATGTGGCCGGCGATCGGCCGGGTGAAGGCGTACTGGGTGTCGGTGTCGACGTTCATCTTGACCACGCCGTAGGACAGCGCCTCGCGGATCTCCTCCGGCGCCGAGCCCGAGCCGCCGTGGAAGACCAGGTTGAACGGCTTGGCGCCGTCCCCGAGGTTGAACTCCTTGGCCACGATGGCCTGGCCGCGCTCCAGCACGTCGGGCCGCAGCTTGACGTTGCCCGGCTTGTAGACGCCGTGCACGTTGCCGAAGGTCGCCGCGAGCAGGTAGACGCCGCGCTCGCCGAGGCCGAGCTGCTGGGCGGTGCGCAGGAAGTCGCCGTCGGCGGTGTACAGCTTCTCGTTGATCTCGGCGACGACGCCGTCCTCCTCGCCGCCGACGATGCCGATCTCCAGCTCGAGCACGATCTTGGCGGCCGCCGACCTCTCCATCAGCTCCTCGGCGATCTGGAGGTTCTCGGTGAGCTCGATCGCCGAGCCGTCCCACATGTGCGACTGGAACAGCGGGTCCTGGCCGGCGTCCACCCGGTCCCTGGACAGCGCGATCAGCGGGCGGACGTAGCCGTCCAGCTTGTCCTTGGGGCAGTGGTCGGTGTGCAGCGCCACCTGCACCGGGTACCGCTCGGCGACCACGTGCGCGAACTCGGCCAGCGCGACCGCGCCGGTGACCATGTCCTTCACCTTGGTGCCGGACGCGAACTCCGCACCGCCGGTGGAGAACTGGATGATGCCGTCACTGCCCGCGTCGGCGAACCCGCGGAGCGCGGCGTTGACCGTCTCCGAGGAGGTGCAGTTGATCGCCGGGTACGCGAAGCCGCCCTCCTTGGCCCGGCTGATCATGTCGGCGTAGACCTCAGGGGTCGCGATGGGCATCCGGGGCACTCCTGTCGTCGCGGTTCGGCGCGTGCTCGGCGGCCAGTATCCCGCCGGGCCCGCGGACGGCGACACCCGCCGTCCGGTGCCGCTGTCCGACGCGCAGGCCGAGCGCGGTCACCAGCGCGACCGCCTGGGCCACGTCGACCTGCGCGCCGGCCAGCACGACCTCCCGCGGGTCGAGGCCGCCGAGGTCCGAGCCGCGCAGGTCGGCGCCGGACAGGTCGGCGCCGGTCAGGACGGCGGCCGACAGGTCCAGGTCGGTGAGGACGGCCCGGGTGAGGACGGCGTCGGCAAGGTCGACCTCCCGCATCCGGACGCCGGTCAGCGTGGCGCGGTGCAGGTCCGCGGCGGCCAGCGAGACGAACGACCAGTCGCCGCCGTCCACGGTGAGCAGGTCGAACGTGCAGCGGTCGAACCGGCTGCCGACGAGCTTGCACCCGGTGAACGTCGCCTGGGCGAAGGAGCAGCCGGTGAAGGTGCAGGTCACGAAGGCGGCCTCGGTGTGCCGCGAGAGGGTGAAGCGGCAGTCGCGGAACACGCAGTCGGTGAAGACGGCGCCGTCGTCGGTGGTCTCGGACAGGTCGACGCCGCTGAAGAGCGTCCCGCTGTACTCCCGGCCGGAGAGGTCCTCGCCGTACCAGTCCTCTCCGCGGACGTCCGCTGCGGTCGCCACTCAGCCCTGCTCGACGCGGCTGGCCACCCGGGCGGCGACGATCACCGGGTCGTAGGTCGGTGAGAACGGCGGGGCGTAGGACAGGTCCGACCCGGCGAACTCCTCGGCGGTCATCCCGGCCCAGATGGCGGTGGCGAGGACGTCGATCCGCTTGCCGCTGCCCGGCCCTCCGACGATCTGCCCGCCGAGCAGCTGACCCGAACCCACGTCGCTCACCAGCTTCACCGCGATCGGGTCCGCGCCGGGGTAGTAGCCGGCGCGCGTGGTGCCCTCGATCGTCTCGGTCCGGAACTCGTACCCGGCCCGCTCGGCCTCGGCGGTGGACAGGCCGGTGCGGGCGATCTCCAGCTCGCCCACCTTGGTGAGCGCGGTGCCGAGGACGCCGGCGAAGCGAGCCGCCCGCCCCCCGATCACCGAGCCGGCCACGCGGCCCTGCTTGTTGGCGTGCGTGCCGAGCGCGATGTGCGCGGCCTCGCCGGTGAGCCGGTGGTGCGTCTGGGCGCAGTCGCCGGCCGCGAACACCTCCGGGTGCGACCGGCTGCGCTGCGTGCGGTCGACGTCGACGGCCCCGGTCACCCCGAGCTGCAGCCCCGCCGCCTCCGCCAGCGCCACCTCCGGGCCCATGCCCAGCCCGAGGACGACGAGATCGCAGGGGTAGCTGCCGGCGTCGGTGCGGACGGCGCGCACCACGCCGTCGGCGTCGGTCTCGATCTCGCGCACCGGCTGGTCGGTCTGCATCTCGATGCCCATGTCGCCCATGGCCTTGCAGACCCGCTCGCCCATGTCCGGGTCCAGCTGCGTCATCGGCAGCGGATCGGCGAGCACCACGGTGACCTGCAGGCCGCGGGCGTGCAGCACGTCGGCCATCTCCAGCCCGATGTAGCCGCCGCCCAGGACGACCGCGCGGCGGGCGCCCGCAGCCACCGCGGCCCGGATGTCCGCGCCGTCGGCGAGCCGGTGCACCCCGTGCACGCCGCCGGCGTCCAGGCCGGGCACGGGCGGCCGCAGCGGCCGGCCGCCGGTGGCCACCACGAGTGCGTCGTAGCCGAGGACCTCGCCCGCCCCGGTCGTGACCGTGCCGGCGTCGAGGTCGATCGCCTCGGCCCGGGTGCCGGTCCGGACGCCGATGTCCTGCGCGGCGAACTGGCCCGGCGTGCGGGCGATCAACGCGTCGCGGTCGGACACCACGTCGCCGACCCAGTAGGGGATGCCGCACGCGGAGAAGGAGACGTCGGGGCCCTGCTCGAGGACCGTGATGGCCAGGTCACCGGCCGGCCGCAGCCGCCGGGCCTGTGCCGCCGCGGACATGCCCGCCGCGTCGCCGCCGATGACGAGCAGCCGTTCTGCGCTCATGGGTGCAGCGTGTCACCCCCCGCCGACGGGCCGCGTGCCCACGCGCAGCAGGTCCACCGGGCGGGTGGCGGCACGGTCAGGCCCGGTCCGGCGCTCCGTCGCCGGCCCGCCGCAGGACCTTGCCGGGGTTGAGCAGTCCGGCGGGGTCGAGCGCGGTCTTGATCGAGCGGTGCACGTCGAGTGACACGGGGCCGATCTCGCGCTCCAGCCAGCCCACCTTCAGGTTGCCGACCCCGTGCTCGCCGGTGATCGTGCCGCCGAGGGAGAGGCCCAGTTCCAGGATGTCGTCGAAGGCGGCGAAGGCCCGGTCGCGCTGGTCGGCATCGGCCGGGTCGAAGCAGATGGTCGGGTGCATGTTGCCGTCGCCGGCGTGGCCGACGACGCCGATCGTGAGGTCACGCGTGACCGCGATGGCGTCGCAGCCGTCGAGGAAGGCGGCGATCCGCGAGCGCGGTACGGCGACGTCGTCGATCAGCGTGCTGCCCAGCTGCTCCAGCGCCGGGAGGACCATGCGCCGGGCGGCCAGCAGCAGGTCGCCCTCGGCGGGGTCGTCGGTGGTGTGCACCAGGTCGGCGCCGGCCTCCCGGCACAGCTGCGCCAGCGCCTCGATCTCGCGGGCGGCGGCCTCGCCGCCGCTGTCGGACTGGGCGACCAGCAGCGCGTGGGCGCCCCGGTCGAGGTCGGCGCGCAGCAGGTCGTCGACCGCGCAGATGCAGGTGTTGTCCATGACCTCGAGCAGGCTCGGCACCAGGCCCGTCGTCACCACCCGCTCCACGACCTCACCGGTCTGCGCGGTGGTGGCGAAGGTGGCCACGAGGGTCACCGGCCGCTGCGGCGCCGGACGCAGCGCCAGGGTCGCCTCGGTGATCACGCCGAGGGTGCCCTCCGAGCCGACGAACAGCCGGGCGAGGTCGTAGCCCGCGACGCCCTTGACCGTGCGCCGTCCGGTGCGCAGCACCCGCCCGTCGGCGAGCACCACCTCCAGGCCCAGCACGTAGTCGGTGGTGACGCCGTACTTCACGCAGCACAGGCCGCCGGAGTTGGTGGAGAGGTTGCCGCCGATCGTGCACCAGTCGTAGCTGGAGGGGTCGGGCGGGTAGAACAGCCCCGAACCGGCGACGGCGTCCCGCAGGGCCTTGTTCACCACCCCGGGCTGGACCACCGCCAGCCGGTCGGCCGGGGAGACCTCCAGGACGGCGTCCATCCGGGTCATCACCAGCGTGATCGCGCCGTCCACCGCGTTGCTGGAGCCGGCCAGCCCCGACCCGGCGCCGCGCGGCACCACCGGGATGCCGTGCCGGGAGGCGATCTGCATGACCGCGACCACGTCGGCCGTGCGACGGGGCAGGACCACCGCGGCGGGGGTGCCGGCCTCGGCGAGCATGGCCTGGTCACGGGCGTAGGACGCCGTGACGTCGGGGTCGGTCAGGACGCTGTCGTCACCGAGCGCGTCGACCAGCTCGGCCGCCCACGCCGTCGTCACGGTGGTCACCGTCACACCGTACGTCGCCGCCCCCGATGATCAGGTCACCTGATCATCCCGGCCGCGACCTCAGCACTGCCCCGTCCGGAGAGGGGTGGGGAGGACGGGGTCCTTCCTCAGTCGAGGCCGAGGTCGGCGAGGGTGAACGCGGCGCGGTACTCCAGCCCGGCCTGCTCCACCGCGGCCCGCCCGCCCCTGTCGACGATGACCGCGACCGCGACCGGCTCGGCGCCGGCCTCCCGCAGCGCCTCGACCGCGGTCAGGGGGCTGGACCCGGTCGTGGAGACGTCCTCGACCACGAGCACGGCGCGGCCTGCGACGTCCGGGCCCTCGATCCGCCGCTGCAGGCCGTGCGCCTTGCCGGCCTTGCGCACGACACAGGCGTCGAGGAACCCCTCCCCGGACGCCGCGGCGTGCAGCATCGCCGTGGCGACCGGGTCGGCACCGAGGGTGAGCCCGCCGACGACGTCGTAGCGCAGGTCACCGGTCAGCTGCCGCATCACCCGGCCGACCAGCGGGGCGCCCTCGTGGTGGAGGGTCAGCCGGCGCATGTCGATGTACCAGTCGGCCTCGCGCCCCGAGGAGAGCGTCACCCGCCCGTGCACCACGGCCAGCTCGACGATGAGCTCGAGCAACCGGTCGCGGTCGGGCAGCGAAGCCCCGCCCCAGGGCCCCGCCCCGGCCCCCGCCCCGAGGGACGAGGGGTGGGGAGCGAGGGGGTCCTTGTCCATGGGCCGACCCTACTGAGGCCGCCGGCCGCCGTCCGCCCCGTGGTCGGACGGCGGCCCGGGGGCCGGCGGATCAGGAGGCGGCCGGGGCCAGCACCTGGTCGATGATGTAGACCGTCGCGTTCGCCGTCTGGACGTTCCCGCAGATCACCGACGCCGGGGCAGCGCCGACGACGGTCTGGTCGGCGGCCAGGGTGAAGGCCTCACCCGAGCCCTCGACGGTGACCTCGTCGTTGTTCAGCGTGGTGTGCGTGCCGGCCAGCTGGTCCGGGGTGAGCCGGCCCGCGATGACGTGGTGGGTGAGCACCGCGGTCAGCTGCGGGGTGTCGGCCAGCAGGGCGTCGAGCGCGTCGGCGGGTACCGCCTCGAAGGCCGGGTTGGCCGGGGCCAGCACGGTGATGTCCTCGGTCGTGTTGAGGGTGTCGACCAGGTTGGCCGCCTGCACCGCGGTGACCAGCGTGGACAGCACCGGGTTGTTGCTGGCGGCGGTGGCCACCGGGTCGTCGGTCATGCCGGTGAAGCTGCCCTCGCCGTCGGCGGGGACGGCGGAGCAGGCAGCGCCGAACGGCTCGTCGGAGGCCGCCGGGGTGGCGCTGCCGTCCATGCTGCTCTCCGGCGCGGACGACGAGCTGGTCGAACCGCCTTCAGCGGCGGCGACGGTGTCCGAGCCGGTGTCGTCGGATCCACAGGCGCTCAGGCCGAGGGCGAGGGTGGCGGCGGTGGCCAGCAGGACGCCGCGGGTCAGGGTGTTCGTCACGGTGGGTCTCCTTGATCGACGTGCGTGCGACATCGTCCCCGACCCCTGGCTGAGGGGTCGGCGACCACGCCTGCGGCCGGCGGCCGAGACGGGGTTGAGGGGGTGGCCGGATGCGCGTCCGGCCGGATTCAGGTGGCGGTCACCAGGATCGAGTGCAGTCCGGTGGCCCCGGAGGGGAACGGGCTGGCGCGCTCGGCGGTCTGCACCTCGCCGTCGGCCGTGGTGGCCCGGACGGTGAGCTGGTAGGAGCCGGGGGCGAAGTCGTAGGGCAGCATCCACTGTCGCCAGAGGTCGGCGTCCACCTCGGGCGACAACTGCGCGGGCAGCCAGTCGCCGTCCTCCACCCGGACCTCCACGGCGGCGATGCCACGGGTCTGCGCCCAGGCGACCCCCGCGATGGCCCGTCGTCCGGCGGGGAACCGGCGGAGCGGAGCCGGGGTGTCGATGCGTGCGGCCACCCGGATCGGCCCCTCGGCGGCCCAGTCGCGCTGGACCCAGTAGGCGTCGACGGCGTCGAAGGTGGTGGCCTCGATGCCGACCAGCCACTTGCACGCCGACACGTAGCCGTAGAGGCCCGGGACGAGCATCCGCAGCGGGAAGCCGTGCTCGACCGGCAGCGGCTCGCCGTTCATGCCGACGGCCAACATGGCGTCCTCGACCTGCAGGGCCGAGCGGGTCGGCGCGCCGATCGTCATGCCGTCGCTGGACCGGCACAGCAACTGGTCGGACTGCGGCCACACGCCGTGCTCGCGGAGGAACGGGCCGAGCGGGACGCCCAGCCAGCGCGCGGTGCCGGCCAGTCCGCCCCCGACCTCGTTCGACACGCAGGTCAAGGTGATGTCGCGCTCGATCAGGTCGCCGCGACCGAGCAGGTCGTCGAGGGTGAGCGTCCGCGGCGCATCGAACATCCCGGTCAGGGTCAGCCGGTGGTCTGCCGGCCGCAGCTGCGGCACGGTGATCGCGGTGTCGACGCGGTAGAAGTCGCGGTTGGCGGTGAACAGCGGGGTGAGCCCGTCGACGCCGGGGGCGAGGTCCGCGCCGGCCGGCAGCGGCGCGGCGGGCGAGGCGGGGGCCGGGAGCACGAGGTCCGACCGTGCACCGCCGACGTCGAAGCGGCGCAGCAGCAGCCGGCCTCCCCCGCCGGTGACGACGGCGGCGCCGAGCGCGGCCCCGCCGGCGAGGAAGAAGCGGCGCCGGTCCAGCCCCGCGCCCTTGCGGTCGCCGGCGCCCAGGGCGTCGCGCAGCCGCACCAGCAGCGGGACGCCGTCGTCGGCCGGTACGCCACGTCCGGGCGGGAGAGCGGTCAGGGGCTCGAGCAGGAGCAGCAGGGCGACCACCCCGGCGCCCGCCCCGGCCAGCGAGGGCAGCGCGTCCAGCGGTCCGCCGGCCGGTCCGGTGACGGCGGCGAGTGCGCCCAGAACGCCGAAGAGCGCGATGCCGGCGACGCCCACCCAGCGCCGCCGCAGTGCGACGACGCCGAGCACCGCCGCGGCCACCGCGACGAGCACCAGGGTGCCGACGACGAGGGCGACCTTGTCCTTGTCACCGAAGGTGGCGATCGCGAACTGCTTGACCGGCTCGGGGGTCAGGGTGATGACGGTGTCGCCCACCGCCACCACCGGCGAGGACTGCGGGCCGATCAGCGCGGCCACCAGCTCGCCGACGCCCAGCGCCACCGCCGCGGCGAGCAGCCCGGCCAGCGCCGCCAGCGGCCGGCGGCCACCGTTCGGCGGTGTCCGGGGGCCGACGGCGGGCGCCGGAGCCCGCTCCGTGGTGGTCATGACAGGTCTTCGTGCTCAGCGGCCGTTCGGGTTCAGCCGCCGGGTGACGATTCGATGACGGCTCAGCGCACCCCGGCTGCCCGGCGCCACCCCATGGCCTTGTACCACTCGGTGGACGGCCGCCGGGCCAGCAGCACGACACCCGCGATCGCCAGGACCATCTGGAACAGCGAGAGGCCGGTGAGGAAGCCGGTGCTCGGCTGCGCCAGTGCGGACAGACCGCCGACGACGCTCAGGCCGCCCAGCACGAACAGCACGATCCGGGCCCAGTTGCGGCCGTTCCAGGCGAACCAGATGAACAGGGCCTCGAGCGCCACGAAGAGCAGCCCGATCACGGCGCTGGCGACCAGCACGGCCTGGACGGCGTCCTCCGACACCGACACCCCGGACCGCGCGAGCTCGGCGTCGATGATCGCGTCGAAGCTGGCGAAGGTCACCACCGCCCCGATCAGCCCGAGGACCAGGTTGGCGATGAAGGCGCCGACGCCGAAGCGCACGGTGTCCGGCCGCGGCGGGGCCTCCTGGGGAGCGTGTCCCGGAGCCGAGGGGGCGGGACCGTAGCCGTACTGCCCGGGTGGCGGCGGGGCCTGCCAGTTCTGCTGCGGCGGCTGCCAGCCCTGCGGCGGAGGCGGTTGCCACCCCGGCGGCGGGGCCTGCCAGCCCTGCTGTGGGTCGTGCCCGCCCTGCCCTGACGTCATGTCCGCTCCCTGTCCAGCCCGTTCCGTGTCGGCGCGATGGTCACCCAGCACGCGACCCCGGGCCAGCACCTCACCCGGATCGAAACCGGATCGTGCCGTGGGGCCGGCGGCCACCGGCCGGCCCCCGCAGCCCTGCCGGGAGCCTGGCGGCCCCCTGCAGGGCCCCACCGCGAGCGTGCGAGCGGTAGGAGCAGGGAGGCCCCGTCCCGGGTCCCGCCCTGAGCCTGCGAAGGGTGGGGAGGACGGGGTCCTCCGTCAGCCGCGGGAGACGGTCAGCCCCTCCTCGGCCAGGTCGTCGGGGGCGTCCACCAGGACCGGGTCGCCGTCCCGGATGTCCCCGCTCAGCAGCCCCTTGGCCAGCTGGTCACCGATCGCGGACTGCACGAGCCGGCGCAGCGGCCGGGCCCCGTAGACCGGGTCGAACCCGTTGAGCGCCAGCCACTCCCGCGCCGCGTCGGTCACCTGCAGGGTCAGCCGGCGGGCGGCCAGGCGGCGGGCCAGCACGCCGACCTGGATGTCGACGATGCCGGCCAGCTCCTCGCTGCCCAGGGCGCGGAAGACGACGACGTCGTCGAGCCGGTTGAGGAACTCCGGCTTGAAGTGCGTCCGGACGACGTCCATCACCGCCTGCCGGCGGCGCTCCTCGGGCACCGACTGGTCGGCGATGATCTGCGAGCCGAGGTTGGAGGTCAGGATCAGGATGGTGTTCCGGAAGTCGACCGTCCGCCCCTGCCCGTCGGTGAGCCGGCCGTCGTCGAGCACCTGCAGGAGGACGTCGAAGACGTCCGGGTGCGCCTTCTCCACCTCGTCGAGCAGCACGACGGTGTACGGGCGCCGCCGTACCGCCTCGGTGAGCTGGCCGCCGGCCTCGTAGCCGACGTAACCGGGCGGGGCGCCGACCAGGCGGGCCACCGAGTGCTTCTCCGAGTACTCGCTCATGTCGACGCGGACCATCGCCCGCTCGTCGTCGAAGAGGAACTCCGCCAGCGCCTTGGCCAGCTCGGTCTTGCCGACGCCTGTCGGGCCGAGGAACAGGAACGACCCGGTCGGCCGGTCGGGGTCGGCCACCCCCGACCGGGCCCGCCGGACGGCGTCGGCCACCGCCCGGACGGCGTCGGGCTGCCCGACGACCCGGTTGGCGAGCTCCTCCTCCATCCGCAGCAGCTTCTGGGTCTCGCCCTCGAGCAGCCGGCCGGCGGGGATGCCGGTCCAGGCCTGGACGACCTCGGCGATGTCGTCGGGGCCGACCTCCTCCTTGAGCATGGAGTCCCCACCGGCGACCGACGCCTCGGCCTCGGCCAGCGCCTTCTCCAGCTGGGGGAGCCGGCCGTATCGGAGTTCGGCCACCGTGGCGAGCTCGCCGTCCCGCTCGGCCCGCTCGGCGTCGCTCCGCGCCCGCTCCAGTTCCTCCTTGATCTGCTGGATGCGGACGATCGCGCCCTTGTCCTGCTGCCAGCGGGCGGTCAGCTCGTCGAGCTGCTGCCGCTTGTCGGCCAGGTCCGCGCGCAGGGCGTCGAGCCGCTGCGCGGAGGCGGGGTCGCCCTCCTTAGCCAGCGCCATCTCCTCGATCTCCAGCCGGCGGACGGCCCGCTCCACCTCGTCGACCTCGACCGGCCGGCTGTCGATCTCCATCCGCAGCCGGCTGGCCGCCTCGTCGACGAGGTCGATGGCCTTGTCCGGCAGGAAGCGGGCGGTGACGTACCGGTCGGACAGGGTGGCCGCGGCGACGATCGCCGCGTCGGTGATGCGGACGCCGTGGTGCACCTCGTAGCGCTCCTTGAGCCCGCGCAGGATGCCGATCGTGTCCTCGACCGAGGGCTCGCCGACGTAGACCTGCTGGAATCGGCGCTCCAGGGCCGGGTCCTTCTCGATGTGCTCGCGGTACTCGTCGAGGGTGGTCGCGCCGACCATCCGCAGCTCGCCGCGGGCCAGCATGGGCTTGATCATGTTGCCGGCGTCCATCGCCGAGTCCCCGGAGGCCCCGGCGCCGACGATGGTGTGCAGCTCGTCGATGAAGGTGATGACCTCACCCTCGGCCTCGGTGATCTCCTGCAGGACGGCCTTGAGCCGCTCCTCGAACTCGCCGCGGTACTTGGCGCCGGCGACCATCGAGGCGAGGTCGAGCGCCATCAGCCGCTTGCCCTTGAGGCTCTCGGGGACGTCACCGGCGATGATCCGCTGGGCCAGTCCCTCGACGATCGCGGTCTTGCCGACGCCGGGCTCGCCGATCAGCACCGGGTTGTTCTTGGTGCGCCGGGAGAGCACCTGGACGACGCGACGGATCTCGGTGTCCCGCCCGACGACCGGGTCGATCTTGCCCTCGCGGGCCCGCTCGGTGAGGTCGACGGCGTACTTCTGCAGCGCCTGGAAGGTGCTCTCCGGGTCGGCGTTGGTGACCTTGCGGTTGCCGCGCACGGTGCGGAAGGCGGCCAGCAGGGCGTCGCGGGTGGCGCCGGAGCTGGTGAGCACCGCGCCGGCCTCGCCGTCGGCGCCGGCGAGACCCACGAGCAGGTGCTCGGTGGAGATGAACTCGTCGCCCAGCGCGCTGGCCTGCTCGCCCGCCGCGTTGAGCACCCGCAGCAGCTCGCGCGAGGGCGCGGGTGCCGGGACGGTGGCTCCGCTGACGCTGGGCAGCCGCCGCAACGCCGCCTCGGTCTTGGCGCGGATGTCGGCGGTGTCGGCCCCCACGGCCTTGAGCAGGGGACCGGCGATGCCGTCGGTCTGCTCGAGCAGGGCGGCGAGCAGGTGCAGGGGCTCCAGGGACGCCTGGCCCCGGTCGACCGCGAGCCGCTGGCCCGCGGCGATCGCTTCCTGCGAACGGGTGGTGAGCTTGCTCTGCATGGTCGGTCGTGACGCCTCTCCGGGAAGTGGGCCGGGGACCCGGCCGGGGTTGTCGCCAGATCCAACGGGTCCGAGGTTGAGTCTGTTCCACTCAACCTCGGGCGGCACGCTGTGTTCGTGACGCCCGGCGCGTCCCCCGTCCGTGTCACCGGCGCACCACCGGGGCTCTCGGGGTGGCCCGCCGTCCTAGACTCCGAGGATGACCCGACTGCCGGCTCCGAGTGCAGTCCTCGAGGACCAGCTGTGCTTCGCGCTCTACGCCGCCTCGCGGGCGATGACGGCGCGCTACCGGCCCATGCTCGACGCCATCGGGCTCACGTACCCGCAGTACCTCGTGATGATGCTGCTGTGGGAGAAGGACGACCAGACCGTCGGACAGCTCGGCGCGCGGCTCTCGCTCGACAGCGGCACGCTCTCCCCTCTCCTCAAGCGGCTCACCGCCGCGGGCCTGGTGACCCGCCAGCGCCGGCTCGAGGACGAACGCTCCGTGGCCATCTCGCTCACCGACGCCGGCCGGGCCCTGCGCGACCACGCGGAGGCGATCTCCGGCGAGATGATCTGCGCGATCGACCTCGATCGCGAGGAGTTCGCCGACCTCCGGTCCAAGCTGAACCTGGTCACCGATCGGATCAGCCAGGCCTGACCTCCGCCCCGAGAGGTTGCGGACGACCGACCGGGGTAGCCGGACGGGGACCAACCCATCGCCGGAAGGAGCTCGCATGCCCACCCGCACCGCCCGCACCGCCTGGAACGGCACCCTGCAGGAGGGGTCCGGCCAGGTCGAACTCAGCAGCTCCAAGGTCGGCACCTACGAGGTCTCGTTCCCCAAGCGCGCGGCCGACGAGGCCGACGGGACGACCAGCCCCGAGGAGCTGATCGCCGCTGCGCACTCCGCCTGCTACGCGATGGCCCTGTCCGCCGAGATCGGCAAGGCCGGGGGCACCCCTCAGGCGCTCGAGGTGTCCGCCGACGTGACCCTGGGCCAGAAGGACGGCGCCCCGACGATCACCGGGATCACCCTCACCGTCCGCGGTGAGGTCGAGGGCCTCGACGCCGCCGGCTTCGACGAGGCCGCGCAGGCAGCCAAGGTCGGCTGCCCGGTCAGCAAGGCCCTCGCCGGCGTGGACATCACCCTGGACGCCTCGCTCGACTGAGAGAGGACCACCCCCTGCCGCAGGGGGCCGACGGCCCGCCCCTGGGTCAGGGGCGGGCCGTCGTCGTCGGTGGGGTCAGCGGCTGCGGGCCATCCGCTCGTCACCGCTCTCGGTGCGCAGGGCGATCTCCCGGATGAACACGATTGCAGCCACCGCGACCACGCCGAGGACGGCGGAGATCAGGAAGATCCGCCCGGTCGCGTCGCCGTAGGAGACCTGGATCAGGTTGCGGATCGGCGCCGGCGCGTCGGCGAGGTCGGCCAGCCCCAGGTCCCCGGACCCGGCCGCCTGAGCCGCACCCGGCGTCCCGGCCAGGCCCTGGGCGATGAGGTCACCCACCCGGCTGCTGAGCACCGCGCCGAGCACCGAGACGCCGATCGTGCCACCCAGCGAGCGGAAGAACGCGACGGCGGAGCTCGCGGCCCCGAGGTCGCGGGCCGCCACGGTGTTCTGCACCGCCAGGACCAGGTTCTGCATGGTCATGCCGATGCCGACGCCGAGCACGAAGAGGAAGACGCCGAGCAGCACGAGGTTCGTCTCGTGGTCGATCGTGGACAGCAGCCCGAAACCGGCGACGACCAGCAGCGAGCCCGCGACCAGGAACCGCTTCCACCGTCCGGACCGGGTGATCAGGATGCCCGAGACGGTCGAGGAGAGCAGCAGGCCGGCCACCATCGGGATGGTCAGCAGCCCCGCCGCCGTCGGCGAGTAGCCGCGCGAGATCTGCAGGTACTGGCCGAGGAAGACCGACGAGCCGAACATCGCCACGCCGATCGCCATGCTGGCGAGGATGGCCAGCGTCGTCGTCCGGTCGCGGAACAGCCGCAGCGGGACGATCGGCTCGGAAGCCCGCGTCTCGGTGACGAGGAAGGCCACGACGGCCAGCAGGCCGCCACCGACCATCAGGGCCGTCTCCAGCGACCACCAGGGGAAGGTGCCGCCGGCGAGGGTGACCCAGATGAGCAGCGCCGAGACGCCGGCGGTGAGGAACGTGGCGCCGAGGTAGTCGATGTGCACCTCGCGCTTGGTCACCGGCAGGTGCAGCGTGCGCTGCAGCAGGACCAGCGCGACGACGGCGAAGGGCACGCCCACGTAGAACACCGACCGCCAGCCCAGCCAGCTGGTGTCGACCAGGACGCCGCCGATGAGCGGGCCACCGACCGTGGCCACGGCCATGACCGCGCCGATCAGGCCGGAGTACCGGCCGCGCTCGCGGGGGCTGATCATCGCGGCCATCGCGATCTGCACGAGCGCCTGGATGCCGCCCAGTCCCAGGCCCTGGAGCACCCGCCAGGCGATCAGCGTCTCCACCGACTGCGCCAGGCCGGCCAACATCGATCCGACGATGAAGACGACGATCGAGATCTGGATCAGCAGCTTCTTGCTGAACAGGTCGGCGAGCTTGCCCCAGATCGGCGTCGAGGCGGTCGAGGCCAGCAGCGTCGCCGTGACGACCCAGGTGTACTGGCTCTGGCTGCCGCGCAGCTCGGTGATGATCGTCGGCAGCGCGTTCGAGACGACGGTCGAGGACAGGAACGCCACGAACATCGCCAGCAACATCCCGGACAGCGCCGAGAGGATCTGCCGGTGGGTCATCCGGCCCTGCTGCTCGGCGGGCGCGACGTCCGGCGCGGGAGCCGGTGCGGCCGCGGCGCGGGCGTCGATGGTGCTGGTCATGGTGCTCCTGAGCGGTTGAGAGGGTTCAGCGGTGCGCGGACGCGCGGTCACGACGCGACGCGGGAGAGGGCGGGGGCGGGCGCGGCGCGGTCCAGGTCCCCGGCGAGCCGGTCGAGCAGCTCACCGAGCAGCCGGGCGTCGTCCTCGCTCCAGTCGGCCAGGGCCGCGGTGGCCCAGTCCGAGCGGAGCGCCCGGGCGTCGGCGAGGGCGGCGGCGCCCGCGCCGGTGAGGTGCAGCAGGCTGGCCCGCCCGTCGCGGGGGTCGGGACGGCGCTCGATGTGGCCGGAGCGCTCGAGGACGGCCAGCTGACGGCTGGCCACCGACACGTCCACGCCGGCGCGGGCAGCCAGCGCGCTGCACCGCTGCTCGCCGTCCGTCTCGAGGGGGACCAGCAGCGACCAGCCGTACGAGGGCAGGTCGCCGTTGACGGCGTCGGCAGCCCGGACGCTCAGGAGCCGGCCGGTGCGCAGGATGCGCGCCACGCCGGCGGTGAGCCGTTCGCAGGTCTCGCGGGTGATCGGCACGGGTCTTCCTCGCCACAGGGGTACTTGCAGACCGCAACCATACATCCGTTTGGTTGTGGTCTACAACTGTTGTGACGGAGGAGACTCCTGTGGTCAGCGGCGCGCGGCGTCCTGGGGGTCCTGGCGCTCGGCGCCCTCCCGGGCCTCGCCCATCCGGTTGAGCCGGCCCAGCAGCTCACCGAGGACGACGACGTCCTGAGCCGGCCAGTCGGCCAGGTCGGCCTCCCAGCGGGCGCGACGGGCCTCGCGGATCCCGGCCAGGCGGGCGGAGCCCTCCGCGGAGGTGCGCAGCACCTGCGCGCGCCCGTCGGCGGGGTCGGGCTCACGGGTGACCAGGCCGAGGTCGACCAGCGTGGCGACCTGCCGGCTCACCGTGCTCTTGTCCAGCCCGAGTCGACCCACCAGGTCGCTCGCCCGCAGCGGGCCGGCGTCCTGGAGGAGGGCGAGCAGCCCGTAGGCGGCGCCGTCGAGGTCCGGGTGCAGCTCCCGCGACAGGCGCGCCGAGATCGCCCGCGACCGGCGCAGCAGCAGCCCGATCTCCCGCTCGACGCGGACGAAGGCCTCGTGCTCGGCGGTCACCGGTCGTCCCGCGGCCGCCAGACGACCAGCGCGGACGTCGACGGGCGCAGCGGCACCAGGTCGCGGCCGAAACCGGCGCGGACGGCGGACTCGGCGGCCATGGTCCGGGTCTCGGCGAGCTCCAGCGCGGCGAGCAGCTCGTGCACCCGCTGCTGCAGCGCCTCGACCTGCGACTCGAGGTCGATGATCCGCTTGATGCCGGCGAGGTTGACGCCGTCCTCCTGGGACAGCCGCTGCACCTCGCGCAGCAGCTCGACGTCCCGCGGGCTGTACCGGCGGCCGCCGCCCGCCGTCCGGCCCGGGCTGACCAGCCCGAGCCGGTCGTACTGGCGCAGCGTCTGGGCGTGCATGCCGGCCAGTTCCGCGGCGACCGAGATGACGAAGACCGGCGCGTCCTCGGCGACCGACCGCCCGACCTCGCGGCGCGGGCGGTCGGGGTCGGCGGCGGTCACCGCGCGTTCCCCTGGACGGCGGCGGTGATCGCCGGCCGCGGGTCGCCCAGCTCGGCCTCGAGCACCTTGACCGCCTCCTCGGCGGCCGCGGACAGCCGCTTGGGCACGGCCACCTCCACCGTCACCAGCAGGTCGCCGGAGCGACCCTTGCCGGGCACGCCCCGGCCGCGGACCCGCAACGTCTGGCCGCTCGCCGTCCCCGGCGGCACCTTGAGGCTGACGTTGCCGTCCAGCGTCGGCACGGTCAGCGTCGCCCCGAGGGTGGCCTCGGCGAAGGTGATCGGCACGGTGAGGGTCAGGTCGCTGCCCCGGCGGCCGAACAGGTCGTGCCCGGAGACGTGCACGACGACGAACAGGTCGCCGGCCGGTCCTCCGCGGCGGCCCGGCGCACCCTTGCCGGCCAGCCGGATCCGCTGCCCGTCCTTGACGCCGGCCGGGATCCGCACCGTGATGGTGCGGGTCTGCGTGGTGACGCCGTTGCCGGCGCAGGTCGGGCACGGGTCGTCGACCACCTGGCCGGTGCCCCGGCAGTTGCGGCACGGCTCGGAGAAGGCGAACGCGCCCTGGCTGCGGCTGGTGACGCCGGCCCCCTGGCACACCGGGCAGGTGTGCGGGCTGGTCCCGGGCTTGGCTCCGCTGCCGGCACAGGTCGGGCAGGTGCCGGGGCTCTGCATCCGCAGCGGCACGGTCACCCCGAGGACGGCCTCGTCGAAGGAGAGGGTCGCTTCGGTCTCGACGTCCTGACCGCGTGCCGGGCCGGACGCCGCCTGGCTGCGCGCCCGCGCGGAGCCGGCACCGCCGCTCCCGAACAGGCCGCCGAACAGGTCGCCCAGCCCGCCGGCCCCGGCCCGGCCCGCGCCGCCGCCGCCCGCGGCCCCGAACAGGTCGCCGAGGTCGAAGGGCTGCCCGCCGCCTCCGCCGGGGAAGCCCCCGGGGAACCCGGCCCGGGCACCGGCGCCGCCGGCGCCGAAGAGCCGGCGGGCCTCGTCGTACTCGGCCCGCCGCTTGGTGTCCGAGAGCACGTCGTAGGCCTCGGAGACCTCCTTGAACTTGGCCTCGGCGTCGGCGTTGCCCGGGTTCTTGTCCGGGTGCAGGTCCCGGGCCAGCTGCCGGTAGGCCTTCTTGATCGCCGCGGCGTCGGCGTCCTGGGCGACGCCCAGAGCGGCGTAGTAGTCCTTCTCGATGAAGTCCCGGGTGCTCATCGGGCGCCCCCTCCCTGGTTCAGTCGGACGCCGGTGCGGCGTCGCCCGGCTGCGCCGGCGCCGCCTCGGGGGCTCCGCCGTCGCCCGCCGCCGGGGACTCCGGATCGGTGACCGCCACCATCGCCGTCCGCAGCACGCGGTCGCCGCGACGGAAACCCTGCCGCAGCACCGTCGTCGCGGTGGGGACGTCGACGTCGGCCGAGGTGTCGTGCATGACGGCCTCGTGCAGCGCGGGGTCGAACGGGTCACCGGCCACGCCGAAGCCCTCGACGCCCAGCCCGTCGAGCAGGCCCAGGACGCGGTCGGCGACGACCTTGAAGGCGCCGGTCAGGTCGCCGTGGTCGCGGGCCCGCTCGATGTCGTCGACGATCGGGAACAGCTGGGCGGCGAACCGCTCGGCGGCCTGGTCGACCACCAGCGTGCGGTCCCGGTCGATCCGCCGGCGGTAGTTGGCGTACTCGGCCGTGACCCGCTGGAGGTCCTCGGTGCGCTCCGCCAGCTGGCGCGACAGGTCGTCGTCGGCCGCCACCGGCGCCGGGCCGGCTGCGGTCTCGTGCTCGGTCATCTGCTCCCCTGGGAGTTCGGTGCCCGGGCGGGCGCCGGCCGGCTGGTCGCCGGCCGGCACCCGCACGGTGCCGCTGGTCGGATCGATGCGTCGCTTGTCGCGGATCACGACCCGCGGCGTCTCCTCGCCCTGCGGTCCGGTCATCGGCGGTCGGTGCCCTCGTCGTCGACGATCTCGGCGTCGACCACGTCGTCGTCCGCCGCCGTACCCGACGCACCGGCGTCACCGGGCGTTCCCGCGTCGGCACCGGTCGCACCGGGTGCGCCCGCCTCGGCCTGCTGGGCGTAGAGCGCCCCGCCGACCTCCTGGCTCACGCGGGCGACCTTCTCCTGCGCGGCCTTGATCGCGGCGATGTCAGAGCCGCCGAGAGCGCTGCGGAGCTCCGTCAGCGCCTCGCCGAGCTCCTCCTTCTTGTCGGCGGGGATTTTGTCGCCGTTCTCCGCCAGGAACTTCTCGGTCTGGTACTGCAGCGACTCGGCCAGGTTGCGGGTCTCGGCCTCCTCGCGGCGCTTCTTGTCCTCCTCGGCGTGCGCCTCGGCGTCCTTCATCATCCGCTCGATGTCGTCCTTGGGCAGGGCCGAGCCGCCGGTGATCGTCATCGACTGCTCCTTGCCCGTCCCGAGGTCCTTGGCGGTGACGTGCACGATGCCGTTGGCGTCGATGTCGAAGGCGACCTCGATCTGCGGGACGCCGCGCGGCGCCGGGGGCAGTCCGGTCAGCTCGAACATGCCGAGCTTCTTGTTGTAGGCGGCCATCTCGCGCTCGCCCTGGAAGACCTGGATCTGCACGGACGGCTGGTTGTCGTCGGCCGTCGTGAAGATCTCGGAGCGCTTGGTCGGGATCGTGGTGTTGCGCTCGATGAGCTTGGTCATGATCCCGCCCTTGGTCTCGATGCCCAGGGACAGCGGGGTGACGTCGAGCAGCAGGACGTCCTTGACCTCACCGCGGAGGACGCCGGCCTGCAGCGCGGCACCGATGGCCACGACCTCGTCCGGGTTGACGCCCTTGTTGGGCTCCTTGCCGCCGGTCAGCTCCCGGACCAGGTCGCTGACCGCGGGCATCCGGGTGGACCCACCGACGAGGACGACGTGGTCGATCTGGCCGACCGAGATGCCGGCGTCCCGCACGACCTGGTTGAACGGCGCGCGGGCGCGCTCGAGCAGGTCCTGCGTCATCCGCTGGAACTCGGCGCGGGTGATCGTGACGTCCAGGTGCAGCGGCCCCTCGGCGCCGGCGGTGATGTAGGGCAGGTTGACGTTGGTCGACTGCGCGCCCGACAGCTCGATCTTGGCCTTCTCGGCGGCCTCGCGGAGCCGCTGCATGGCCAGCTTGTCCTTGGACAGGTCGATGCCGTTGGAGGCGTTGAAGGTCTTGACCAGGTGGGTCATGACCTTCTCGTCCCAGTCGTCGCCGCCGAGGTGGTTGTCACCGGCGGTGGCCTTGACCTCGATGACGCCCTCGCCGATCTCCAGCAGGGACACGTCGAACGTGCCGCCGCCGAGGTCGAAGACGAGGATCGTCTGCTCGGTCTCGCCCTTGTCCAGGCCGTAGGCCAGCGCGGCCGCGGTGGGCTCGTTGACGATGCGCAGGACGTTGAGGCCCGCGATCTCGCCGGCCTCCTTGGTGGCCTGCCGCTGGGCGTCCTCGAAGTAGGCCGGGACGGTGATGACGGCGTCGGTGACCGGCTCGCCCAGGTAGGTCTCGGCGTCCCGCTTGAGCTTCTGCAGGATGCGGGCCGAGATCTCCTGCGGCGTGTACTTCTTGCCGTCGATCTCGTTGGTCGACCAGTCGGTGCCCATGTGCCGCTTGACGCTGCGGATGGTCCGGTCGACGTTGGTGACCGCCTGGTTCTTCGCCGACTGGCCGACGAGGACTTCGCCGTTCTTGGCGAAGGCGACGACCGACGGCGTGGTGCGCGAGCCCTCGGAGTTCGCGATGACCGTCGGCTCGCCGCCCTCCAGGACGGTGACGACGGAGTTGGTGGTGCCGAGGTCGATACCGACCGCTCGAGCCATGGAGATGGCCTCTCTTCCGTGTGCCGTGGGGTGGTACTGGTCCGTCTCAGGAGCTGAGGGACGTCGCCTTGCGCGTGGTCCGCTCAACTTTCCTGCCCACCCTAACGGCAGCCCCCGGAGAACTGTTCCCGGGGCCGAGACCCCGGCCCTCCTCGCGCGGCTTCCGATGACCAGGGGACCGATCATCGGCGACCGGGCCCGCGGGGTGGGCGGGCCGTGGCGGGGTGGCCGCGCCCTGCCCACATCGTGGTTACCGGCGAGTAGCCTCTCGGTCCGGGCAGCTATCGTGCGAGCGCGGGCACCGGTGTCCGCGGCGGTCCGCCGCCGGCTCCCGGGCCGGTCACGACGACGGCGAGCGCGCTCCCGCCGTCCCGGCGGGTGGGGGATCAACCGACGCCGACAGGCGTCCGGGAGGGAAATCGATGGGCCCCTTGCAGGTCGTCCTGGGGACGGTCAGCGTCCTGTTCCTGGTGGTGGCCTCGGTGATGGCCTACCGGGCGGTGCGCGCGATGGTGCGGATCATCCGGATCGGCCAGCCCGACGACACCCGCTTCGGCCCGGTGCGGTCCCGGCTGAAGACGCTGCTGGTCGAGTCGCTCGGGCACACCCGGATGCTCAAGTGGTCGACCATCGGCGTGGCCCACTGGTTCGTCTTCGTCGGCTTCTACGGCCTGTTCCTCACCCTGGTCGAGGCGTTCGGCGAGGTGTGGGACCCCTCCTTCCACCTGCCGCTGATCGGCGAGTGGTTCCTCTGGAACCTGTTCGCCGACGTCATCGGCACCGGCACGGTGCTCGGGATCGTCTACCTGATCTACCGGCGCCAGCGGGACCACCCCCGCCGTCAGGGCCGCGCGAGCCGCTTCGCCGGCACGAACGAGGGGCGCGGCTACTTCGTCGAGGCCGTCGTCCTCACCGTCGGCGTCTGCATCCTGCTGATCCGGGCGCTCAAGGTCTCCTCCGACCTGACCGACGCGCCGGCCTGGTCGCACCCGATCTCCGGCGCGCTGGCCACCGTGCTGCCCGACAGCCCCGACCTGCTGTCGGTCGTCGCGTTCGTCAAGATCGTCGTCTCGCTGGTCTGGCTGGTCGTCATCAGCCGGATCCTGAACATGGGCGTCGCCTGGCACCGGTTCAGCGCCTTCTTCAACATCTACTTCAAGCGCGAGGACGACGGCAGCGTCGCGCTGGGCCCGCTGCAGCCGATGACCAGCGGCGGCAAGGCGATCGACTTCGAGGACCCCGACGAGGACGCCGTCTTCGGTCGCGGCAAGATCGAGGACTTCACCTGGAAAGGCCTGCTGGACTTCACCACCTGCACCGAGTGCGGGCGGTGCCAGAGCCAGTGCCCGGCGTGGAACACGGGCAAGCCGCTCAGCCCGAAGATGGTGGTGATGGACCTCCGCGACCACCTGTACGCGAAGGCCCCCTACCTGCTGGGCGAGAAGACCGCCTCTGAGACCGCACCGGACTACGACGTCCTCGAGCCCTCCGACGAGCAGGTCTGGGCATCGGGGTACGCCCGCATCGAGGGCACCAACGACGCCCAGGCGCACCGCCCCCTCGTCGGCACCCTCGAGGAGGGCGGGGTCATCGACCCCGACGTCCTCTGGAGCTGCACCAACTGCGGCGCCTGCGTCGAGCAGTGCCCGGTCGACATCGAGCACGTCGACCACATCGAGGACATGCGCCGCTACCAGGTGCTGATCGAGTCCAACTTCCCCTCCGAGGCCGGCGTGATGCTGCGCAACCTGGAGAACCGCGGCAACCCCTGGGGCGTCCAGGCCAGCACCCGCGACGAGTGGATGCGCGACCTGGACTTCGAGGTGCAGGTCGCCGACGGCCCGCTGGACTACGACATCGAGTACCTGTTCTGGGTCGGCTGCGCCGGCGCCATCGACGACCGCGCCAAGAAGGTCACCAAGGCCGTCGCCGAACTGCTGCACACCGCGGGCGTCGAGTTCGCCGTCCTCGGGTCGGGGGAGACCTGCTCCGGTGACCCCGCGCGCCGCCTGGGCAACGAGTTCGTCTTCCAGATGCTGGCCCAGGAGAACGTGGCCACCCTCGACGGCGTCTTCGAGGGCCGGGTGCCGGGGATGCGCAAGATCGTGGCCACCTGCCCGCACTGCTTCAACTCGCTGAGCAAGGAGTACCCGCAGGTGGGCGGCCACTACGAGGTCGTGCACCACACCCAGCTGCTCGGCCAGCTGGTGGCGGAGGGCCGGCTCACGCCGGTCACGCCGGTCGACCGCAAGGTCACCTACCACGACCCGTGCTTCCTCGGCCGGCACAACAAGGTCTACACCCCGCCGCGGGAGATCCTCGACTCCGTCCAGGGCCTCACCACCCAGGAGATGCACCGGTGCAAGGACCGCGGCTTCTGCTGCGGAGCCGGCGGTGCGCGGATGTGGATGGAGGAGAAGATCGGCAAGCGGATCAACGTGGAGCGCACCGAGGAGGCGCTCGAGCTCGATCCCGACGTCATCTCCACCGCGTGCCCGTTCTGCATCACGATGCTCAGCGACGCACTCACCACCAAGAAGCAGAACGGTGAGGCCGGCGAGCACGTCGAGGTGCTCGACGTCAGCCAGATCCTGCTCCGCTCGCTCGCTCCCGTCGGCGCGCCCGGCACCGAGGCGGGGGCCGACGTCGGCAGGCTGGCCGACGACGTGGCGGGCACCGGCTCCGCGGCCACGGAGCACGGCCCGCAGTAGGAGGACCGCGGGGCCGCCGATGGTTGCGCCGCGGCAGAAGGACCTCCTCGCCCCCCACCGCTCGCCAGCTCGCGGCGGGCCCCTGCGAGGAGGCCGACCACGACGGGGCCCGGGTGGCGAGGGACCATCGTCGGGTGTCCTCCGCCGCCGACGCGCCACCGGCCCCGACCGGCAGCCGGGAGCTCGCGCTGATCGGCGCGGCGATCGTGCTGACCGCATTGAACCTGCGGACCGCGGTCACGAGCGTGGGCCCGGTGCTGGAGGAGCTGCAGGACGGTCTCGGGCTCTCCAGCGGCCTGGTCGGTGTCGTGACGACGCTGCCGGTGCTCTGCTTCGCCGGCATCGGCTTCGCCGGCCCACTCCTCACCGCTCGGTTCCGCGACGCGCACGTCCTGGGCGCCGCCCTGGGCGCCATGGCGGCCGGCCTGGTGCTGCGTGCGGTCACCGACTCCTTCGGCGGGTTCGTGGCGGGCACGGTCGTGGCCATGACCGGGGGAGCGCTGGGGAACGTGCTCCTCCCGGGCCTGGTGAAGCGGTACTTCCCCACTCGGACCGGCCTGCTGGTCGGCGCCTACAGCACGGCCATGACGGTGGGCGGCGCCGCCGCCGCGGTGGTGACCCAGCCGATCGCGGATGCGGCGGGCCCGGGTGGGTGGCGCTGGGCCCTGGGCATCTGGTCGGCCCTCGCGCTGGTCGCCGCCCTCTCGTGGCTGGCGGTGCGAGCCCGGCCGGGGGCGCGCGGCCGCGCGGTGCGCGCCGTCCGGATGCGCTCGCTCGCCCGCAGCCGGCTCGCGGTCTGCTTCTCGCTGTTCTTCGGCTCGCTGACGACGCTCGCCTACATCGTCATGGGCTGGTCGGCCCAGTACCTGCGGGACGCCGGGCTGAGCCCCGCGACGGCCGGGCTGATGCTCGGCATCAACTCCCTCGCGGTCATCCCGCTCAACGCCACCATCCCCTCGCTGGTGGTGCGCCCCGGCCTGCAGCGCCCGCTGCTCCTGGTCCTGATGGCGGGCTACACCACCGGCTTCGCCGGGCTGATGGCCGCACCGCTGGTGGTGCCCTGGCTGTGGATGGTCCTGATCGCGGTCGGGATGGGCACGTTCCCCATGGTGCTCACCCTGCTCGGGCTGCGCGCCCGCACGCCGGAGACCACCGCCGCCCTGGCCACCGTCGCCCAGGGGGTCGGGTACCTGCTGGCGGCTGCCGGTCCGCTGCTGGTCGGGCTGCTGCGGGGATCCGCCGGCGGCTACACCGGGATGTTCGTCGTGGTCGCCGTCGCGCTGGTCGGCGCCCTGGCCAGCGGCTGGGTGGTCACGCGGCAGACGTACGTGGACGACGAGGTGCCCGGCTGGTCACCGGCGTCCACGGGCGGCCGGGTCGTTGCCCGAGGAAACGACCCGCTCGTCCCCGGCGCCGAGCACGGGGGGACGATCGTCGGGTGACCCGCACCGCCGACAGCCCGCCCGCGCCCCCCGACGCCCGCCGCGGGCTGCTGCTCATCGGGACGGCGATCGTGCTCACCGGGTTCAACCTGCGGACGGCGGTCAACAGCATCGGCCCGGTGCTCGAGGAGATCGAGACGGGGCTGGGCATCTCCAGCAGCGCCGCCGGGCTCATCACGACCATGCCGGTGCTGTGCTTCGCCGCGATCGGCTTCGCCGGACCACCGCTGGCGGCCCGCTACCGCGACGGGCACGTGCTCGCCGGCGCGCTGCTGGCGATGGCCCTGGGCCTGGTCGTGCGCGGGCTGGCCGGTCCGTTCTGGCTCTTCCTGGTGGGCACCGTGCTGGCGATGGTCGGCGGAGCCCTGGGCAACGTGCTGCTGCCCAGCCTGGTCAAGCGCTACTTCCCCCATCGGACCGGCCTCCTGGTCGGGGCCTACAGCACGGCCATGGCCGCCGGCGGAGCGGTCGCCTCCATCACCGCCGCCCCGATCGCCGCCGCCGCCGGTGCCGACGGCTGGCGCTGGGCGCTGGGCTGGTGGGCGGTGCTGGCGCTGCTGGCGGCCCTGCCGTGGCTCGCGGTGCCCGCCCGGCCGGGCGCGTCCCGCGACTCGCACGTGACCGTGCGGATGCGGTCCCTCGTGCGCAGCCCGATGGCGCTCGCGCTCGCCGTCTTCTTCGCCATGCAGTCCATGCAGGCCTACGTGCTGATCGGCTGGACGCCGCAGTACCTGCGTGACGAGGGGCTGTCGGCGGCCACCGCGGGGCTGCTGCTGGGGATCAACACGATCGTCGTGATCCCGCTGAACGCGGTGGTGCCGGCGCTGTCGGTCCGCCCGCACCTGCAGCGGCCCATGCTGGCCGGCTTCGGCGTCTGCTACGTCGTCGGGTGGCTGGGGCTGCTGCTGGCCCCGACCACCCTCCCCTGGCTCTGGATGAGCATCCTCGCCATCGGCCTGGGCACCTTCGCGATGGTGCTCACCCTCATCGGTCTGCGCGCCCGCACCCCGGAGACCACGGCCGCGCTGTCGACCGTCGTCCAGGGCTGGGGGTACCTGCTGGCCGGCGCGGGCCCGCTGCTGGTCGGCGTCCTGCGCGGGGCCACGGGGAGCTACGCCGGGATGTTCGTCATCGTCCTCACGGGCGTCGCCGTGCTCATGGTGACCGGCTGGTTCGTCACCCGGCCACGGTTCGTCGACGACGAGGTGCCCGGCTGGTCGTCGGCCGGGCGGCACGGTGACGTCATCGAGGTGGCCGGCACCGAACCGCCGGTCACCGTGCACGTCAGGGAGCCCGGCGGGTCTCCGCGCGGGTGAAGTTGCGGAACGAGCGGGACGGCGTGGGGCCGCGCTGGTCCTGGTACCGGGACCCGTACACCGCCGAGCCGTAGGGGTTCTCGGCCGGGCTGGTGAGCCGGAACAGGCACAGCTGGCCGATCTTCATCCCCGGCCAGAGGGTGATCGGGAGGTTCGCCACGTTCGACAGCTCCAGCGTGATGTGGCCGGAGAACCCCGGGTCGACGAACCCGGCGGTCGAGTGGGTCAGCAGCCCGAGCCGGCCCAGGGAGCTCTTCCCCTCGAGTCGCGCCGCCAGGTCGTCGGGGATGCGCACCACCTCGAGCGTGGAGCCCAGCACGAACTCGCCGGGGTGCAGCACGAACGGCTCGTCCCCCTGCGGCTCCACCAGCGCGGTGAGGTCGTCCTGCTGCGCCGCCGGGTCGATGTGGGTGTAGCGCGCGTTGTTGAAGACCCGGAAGTACCGGTCCAGCCGCACGTCGATGCTCGAGGGCTGCAGCAACGCCTGGTCGTAGGGGTCGATGCCGAGCCGCCCCTCGGCGAGCGCAGCCGTGATGTCGCGGTCGGACAGCAGCATGCCGCGGAGTCTAGGGAGGCAGGGCCGACGCCCGGCCCCGGGCGAGTGTCTGAGGTGGGCGGCGGTGGGTTCCTGGCGGCCGGGCGGCGCCGGCCGCGGGGTACCGTCCCCTCCGGTGCCCGGCCCCCGGCCGGGCGATCGGGCGTCGCCGCGTGCCGGGACGGCCCGGCCGTCCAGGAGCCGAGCGGAGGTGGCGCAGGTCGTGAGCGCGGGCCCCGACGGAGCACCGTCCCCCGCCGACGGGGGGCTGTTCCGGGACGGCGGCGAGAACGGCCGGCTGATGGCCGCGTTCGACTGGGCCGGCTCGCCGGTGGGCCCGGTCGCCGGGTGGCCGGCCAGCCTGCGGCACGCCGTCCGGACGGTGCTGGCCTCGCGCTTCCCGATGATCCTGGCGTGGGGAGCCGGCTACACCCAGTTCTACAACGACGCCTACGCCACGCTCATCGGCGCGAAGCACCCCGCGGCCATCGGCGCGGACCTCCGGGTCACCCTCGCCGAGGGCTGGGCCGCCCTCCAGGGGCCGGTCGAGCACGCCATGACCGCCCGCGAGGCGTCGTGGATCCCGCAGCTGCTGCTCCTCCTCGAGCGGGCCGGCTACCGCGAGGAGACCTACTTCACCGTCTCCCACGCCCCCGCCTACGGGGACGACGGCCGGGTCGCCGGGATGCACGCGGTGTGCACCGAGGTGACCCGGCAGGTGCTGGCCGAGCGGCGGCAGCGGTTGCTGCACGACGTGGCGACGGCCGCGGGGCAGCAGCTCGGCGACGAGGCGGCCACGGTGAGGGAGATGACGGCCGCGCTGGCCGGGGACCCGCTGGACGTGCCGGTGGCCGCGGTCTACCTCAACACCCCCGACGAGCCCGGGCTCCGGCGCGCGGCCGCGATCGGCTGCGATCCGCAGGCGCTGCCCGAGAGCCTCTCCGGCGACGGTCGGCTGGCAGCCGCCGTGGCGGGCCTGGGTCTCCCGGGGGGCCCGTGGGGCGACCCGGTCACCGAGGCCGTCGTCCTCCCGCTGTCCGGCGGCGCAGGGGCCGACCGGGTCGGCGTGCTCCTGGTCGGCGTCAACCCGAACCGGGCGCTGGACGCCGAGTACCGCACCTTCCACGAGCTGCTCGCCGGGCAGTTCGCCGGCGCGGTGGGCAATGCCCGGGCCTACGCCGCGCAGCGGTCGCGGGCCGAGGCGCTGGCCGAGCTGGACCGGGCCAAGACGACGTTCTTCGCCAACGTCAGCCACGAGCTGCGCACCCCGCTGACCCTGCTCATGGCCCCGATCGCCGACGCCCTCGCCGACGCCGGACCCGGGCTGCCGGCCGGCGTCCGGGACCAGCTCACCCTCGCCCTGCGCAACGGCCACCGGCTGCAGCGGCTGGTGAACGACCTGCTCGAGTTCGTCAGCATCGAGGCCGGCCGCGCGTCGGCGGTGCGCGTGGAGACCGATCTGGCCGCGTTCACCGCCGAGCTGGCCGGGGTGCTCCGGGCCGCCACGGAACGGGCGGGGCTGCGGCTCACCGTCGAGTGCCCGCCGCTGGGCCGGCCGGCGTTCGTGGATCCGCGGATGTGGGAGAAGATCGTCCTCAACCTGGTCGCCAACGCGGTGAAGTACACGTTCGTCGGCGGCATCGACGTCTCGCTGCGCGCCGCCGGTGACGCCGTCGTCCTGGAGGTGGCCGACACCGGGGTCGGCATCCCCGCCGCCGAGCTGCCGCAGCTGTTCGAGCGGTTCCACCGGGTCGCCGGCTCGCCCGCCCGCAGCCGCGAGGGCACCGGCCTGGGGCTGGCCCTGGTGCGCGAGCTGGTCACGCTGCACGGCGGCTCGGTGCGGGTGGACAGCGAGCCCGGCGTGGGCAGCACCTTCACCGTGACCGTGCCGCTCGGCGCCCCCGACGCGCCCGCGGAGGGCCCGGCCACACCGTCGGACGCCGCGCGGGGAGCCGCGGTCACCCCGTGGGACGACGAGCTGGACTGGTCCGCGGCACCGCCGGGACCGCCGGCCGGCGCCCCGCGTCCGGTCGTCCTGGTCGTCGACGACAACGCCGACATGCGCGCCTACCTGCGCCGCCTGCTGTCCCCCGAGTGGACGGTGCGGACGGCGGACGACGGCGTACCGGCGCTGGCCAGCATCGCCGAGATGCGCCCGGACGTCGTCCTGACCGACGTGATGATGCCGGGGCTGGACGGCTTCGGCCTGCTGCGTGCCCTGCGCACCGACCCGGCGACCCGGGAGATCCCGGTGGTCATGCTGACCGCCCGGGCCGGCCAGGAGGCCGCGGTCGAGGGCTTCGACGCGGGGGTGGACGACTACCTGGCCAAGCCGTTCCAGTCCGCGGAGCTCGTCGCACGGCTGCGCTCGGTGCTCGGTCGAGGTACCCGGCGGGCGCCCGGCGTCCCGTTGCCGCCGCCCGCGCCGCCGGCCGGCCCGGCCTCCGGACCGGTGGCCACGCCGCCACGCCCCCGCGCCCCGGTGACGGTCGGGGAGCCACCCGCGCCGTCCGCACCGCCCCGGACCGTCACCGGTCACTGGCGCCTGCCGTCGGCGGGCTCGTCGGTCCCGGCGCTGCGCCGCCGGCTGCGGGCCCTGTTCGCCGACGCCGGACTGGACGATGACCGCGCCTACGACCTGGTGCTCGCCACCTGCGAGGCGGCGACCAACGCGATCGAGCACGCCCAGGACCCGACCGAGCCGTTCATCGACGTCGCCGCCGAGGTGGTCGGCGGGCGGGTGGAGATCGCCGTCCGGGACTACGGCCGCTGGCGGGAGCGGGTGGCGAGCATGGACCGCGGCCGCGGCTCGATGCTGATGAGCGCGATCGGTGACATCACCGCCACGCCGAGCCCCGCCGGTACCACGGTGGTCATCCGCAGCCGCTGACGCCGGCCGTGGTACCGGGCGGGGTGCGGCGCCTACGCCCCGACGTAGGCCGCGAGGTGCTCGCCGGTGAGGGTCGAGCGGGCGGCGACGAGGTCGGCGGGCGTGCCCTCGAAGACGATCCGGCCGCCGTCGTGCCCGGCGCCGGGGCCGAGGTCGATGATCCAGTCGGCGTGCGCCATGACCGCCTGGTGGTGCTCGATGACGAGGACCGACTTCCCGGCATCGACCAGCCGGTCGAGCAGGCCGAGGAGGTTCTCCACGTCGGCGAGGTGCAGGCCGGTGGTCGGCTCGTCGAGGACGTAGACGTCGCCCTTCTCCGCCATCTGGGCAGCCAGCTTCAACCGCTGCCGCTCGCCGCCGGACAGCGTGGTGAGCGGTTGCCCGAGGGTGAGGTAGCCCAGGCCGACGTCGGCGAGCCGGTCGAGGATCGTGTGCGCGGCCGGGGTGCGCGCGTCGCCGTCCCCGAAGAACGCCTCGGCCTCGGTCACCGACATGGCGAGCACCTCGGCGATGTTGCGCCCACCGAAGGTGTACTCGAGGACCGACGCCTGGAACCGCTTGCCCTCGCACTCCTCGCACGGCGACTCGACGGTGGCCATGACGCCCAGCTCCGTGTAGATGACGCCGGCGCCGTTGCAGGTGGGGCAGGCGCCCTCGGAGTTGGAGCTGAACAGCGCCGGCTTCACGCCGTTGGCCTTCGCGAACGCCTTGCGGATCGGCTCGAGCAGGCCGGTGTAGGTCGCGGGGTTGCTGCGCCGGGACCCGCGGATGGCCCCCTGGTCGACGACCACGACGCCGTCGCGGCCCGCGACCGAGCCGTTGACCAGCGAGCTCTTGCCCGAGCCGGCCACGCCGGTGAGCACGCAGAGGACGCCGAGCGGGATGTCGACGTCGACGTCCTGGAGGTTGTGCGTGGACGCGCCGCGGACCTCCAGGGCACCGGACGACGACCGGACCGAGTCCTTGACCTCCGCCCGGTCGTCGAGGTGCCGGCCGGTGACGGTGTCGCTCTCCCGCAGCCCGTCGACGGTGCCCTCGAAGCAGACGGTGCCGCCCCCCGTCCCCGCGCCGGGACCGAGGTCGACGACGTGGTCGGCGATCGCGATCGTCTCGGGCTTGTGCTCCACGACGAGCACCGTGTTGCCCTTGTCCCGCAGCTGCAGCAGCAGCCGGTTCATCCGCTCGATGTCGTGCGGGTGCAGCCCGATCGTCGGCTCGTCGAAGACGTAGGTGACGTCGGTGAGCGAGGAACCCAGGTGGCGGATCATCTTGGTCCGCTGCGCCTCTCCGCCGGAGAGCGTGCCCGCCGGCCGGTCGAGGGAGAGATAGCCCAGCCCGATCTCCGCGAACGAGTCGAGGAGGTGGCGCAGCCCGGTGAGCAGGGGGGCCACCGACGGCTCGTCGAGCGCGCGGACCCAGCCGGCGAGGTCGCTGATCTGCATCTCGCACAGGTCGGCGATGTTCTTGCCCCGGATCGTCGACGACCTGGCCTCGGGGGTGAGCCGGGTGCCGTCGCACTCGGGACAGCGCTGGAACGTGATCGCGCGCTCCACGAAGGCGCGGATGTGCGGCTGCATGGCGTCGACGTCCTTGGCGAGCATCGACTTCTGGATCTTCGGGATGACGCCCTCGTAGGTGAGGTTGATCCCCTCCACCTTGATCTTCGTCGGCTCCTTGTAGAGGAGGTCGTGCAGCTCCTTCTTGGTGTACTCCGCGATGGGCTTGTCCATGTCGAAGCCGGCGCCGCTGAAGATCCGGCCGTACCAGCCGTCCATGCTGTAGCCGGGGATCGTCAGCGCACCCTCGCCCAGCGACTTGGTCTCGTCGTAGAGCGCCGTGAGGTCGAAGTCGGAGACCGAGCCCATGCCCTCGCAGCGCGGGCACATCCCGCCCAGGTAGACGACGTCGCGCACCACGGCCTTCTCGACCCGGCCGCCGGACTTCTCCGTGCTCATCACCCCGCTCGCCTTCCGCGTCGGGACGTTGAACGAGAACGCGGTGGGGGGACCGATGTGCGGCGTGCCCAGCCGGCTGAAGAGGATCCGGAGCATCGCGTTGGCGTCGGTGGCGGTGCCGACGGTGGAGCGCGGGTTGGCGCCCATGCGCTCCTGGTCGACGATGATCGCCGTCGTCAGACCCTCCAGCAGGTCGACCTCCGGGCGGGCCAGCGTCGGCATGAACCCCTGCACGAAGGCGCTGTAGGTCTCGTTGATCAGCCGCTGCGACTCCGCGGCGATGGTGCCGAACACCAGCGAGCTCTTGCCCGAGCCGGAGACGCCGGTGAACACGGTGAGCCGGCGCTTCGGGATCTCGACGCTGACGTCCTTGAGGTTGTTCACCCGCGCTCCCAGCACGCGGATCAGGTCGTGGCGGTCGGCGGCGGGCAGCGCGGGCGACTGCGCGTCCGTGCTCGTGGCCGTGCTCATCGGATCTCCATCTGTCCGGAGGTGCGCCGTGGCGGTCGGGCGCCATCGGCGTGGTGGCGGCGACGCACTGCTGTCTACCGGATGGGGGTGTCAGCCGGGTGGCACTACGCCCGTCCGGATGACCGCCGGAGCGCTCAGCGCAGCTCCTGGATGCGGATCATGTTCCCGGCCGGGTCGCGGACGGCGCAGTCGCGGACGCCGTAGTCCTGGTCGGTCGGCTCCTGGACGACCTCGGCACCGCCGGCCTCGAGCTCGGCGAAGGTCCGGTCGAGGTCCGGGGTGGCCAGGTTGACGCCGAAGTAGCTGCCCTTGGCCATCAGCTCGAGGAGGGTGCGCTTCTCGTCGTCGGTGAGGCCCGGGGTGGCGGTGGGCGGGTGCAGGACGATGGCCGTGTCGGGCTGGCCGGCGGGGCCGACGGTGATCCACCGCATGCCGCCGTACCCGACGTCGAGGCGGACCTCGAAGCCGAGCGTGTCGCGGAAGAAGGCGAGGGACGCGTCGGGGTCGCTGTGCGGGAGGAAGCTGGAGTGGATGGTGACGTCCATGTCGATCACGCTAGAGAGGGCGCCGTGACCTGCGCTTCTCGATTCCTGACCGGTCTGGTCACCTGCTTGGCCACGCACGCCGGCAGCCCCGCCGTCGCCGCGGTCGCCGCGCGCCGGTAGACGCTGGGCGGCACGCCGACCAGCTCGGTGAACCGGGTGCTGAAGGTGCCCAGCGACCCGCAGCCGACCGCGAAGCAGACCTCGGTGACGGTCAGGTCGCCCCGCCGCAGCAACGTCATCGCCCGCTCGACCCGCCGCGTCATCAGGTAGGCGTACGGCGACTCCCCGTAGGCGCGGCGGAACTCGCGGCTGAGGTGGCCGGCCGACATGTGCGCGCCGCGGGCGAGGGCCTCGACGTCCAGCGGCTGCGCGTACTCGCGGTCGATCCGGTCGCGGACGCGGCGCAGCCGGGCGAGGTCGCGCAGCTGCACCGCCGCCGGGTCGCCGCTGGTCACGTGCCGGATCGTGCCACGTCCAGCCGCCCCGCCCCCCGCCGAACAGCGCCCCGCAGGTCGGGCGCGGCCACGGGCCGGCCGGGTGGGCCGGTGCGACGCGTGACCCACTCCGTCGCCTCGTCGCTGGACGGGTACCACACCGACGCCCAGGGCGGCTGCGCCCGGGCCGGTCCGGACGAGGAGGTCGTCGCGGCGTCGACCGCCGACGCCGCCGGGGCGAGCACCGTCCGGGGCCGGCGGCGCGACGAGCGGTGGCTCAACCCCGCACCTGCGCGTTGAGCCGCGCGGCCTGCCGCGTCAGGTGGTCACGCTCGGGCAGGTCGTGCGCCGACCGGGCGGCCTCGGCGTAGAGGCGAGCCGCGGTGACCGGATCGCCGTCGCGTTCGTGCAGGTAGGCCGCGACGGCGGTGTGGCGGGGCAGGGAGGGGTCGAGTTCGGCCAGGGCGGCCAATCCGGCCCGTGGGCCGTCGGCCTCCCCCACCGCCACGGCCCGGTTGAGGCGCGCGACCGGGCTGCCGGTGAGCCGCACCAGCTCGTCGTACCACTCGACGATCTGCACCCAGTCGGTCTCCTCCGCCGTCCGGGCGTCGGCGTGCAGCGCGGCGACGGCGGCCTGGGCCTGGAACTCGCCCAGCCGGTCCCGGGCGAGTGCTGCCTGGAGCACCTCGACGCCCTCGGCGACCAGCTCGGTGTCCCACCGGCTGCGGTCCTGCTCGGCGAGGGGGACGAGGCTGCCGTCCGGGCGGGTCCGTGCCGGGCGCCGCGCGTGGTGCAGCAGCATGAGCGCGAGCAGTCCCGCCACCTCCGCGTGCTCGACACTGGCTGCGAGCTGACGGGTGAGCCGGATCGCCTCGGCGGCGAGGTCGACGTCACCGGAGTAGCCCTCGTTGAAGACCAGGTAGAGCACCCGCAGCACGGTGGCGACGTCCCCGTGCTGGGTGAACCGGACGTCGGAGACCGTCCGCTTGGCGCGGCTGATGCGCTGGGCCATCGTCGCCTCGGGCACGAGGTAGGCCTGTGCGATCTGCCGCGTGGTCAGTCCGCCGACCGCGCGCAGGGTGAGCGCGACGGCGGACGCGGGGGACAGCGACGGGTGGGCGCACAGGAAGTACAGCTCCAACGTGTCGTCGGTCTCGGTGCCGGGCCCGGGCGCCGGCTCCTCCTGCACGAGCTCCTCCCGACGCCGCCGGGAGGTGTCGGCGCGGGAGCCGTCGAGGAACTTGCGCCAGGCCACGGTGACCAGCCAGGCCCTGGGGTCCCGCGGCGGGTCGTCCGGCCACACGCGCACGGCCTCGACCAGCGCCTCCTGCACCGCGTCCTCGGCCGCCGCGAAGTCAGCTCCGCGGCGGCCGAGGATCCCGATCACGGTGGGGGTGAGGCTGCGCAGCAGCGCCTCGTCCACCGCCGGTCACTCCGTGATGGTCTGCGGCGCCCCCAGGAAGGGGCGCACCTCGAGCCACTCGTGGATCGGCTCCCCACGCGCGCCCGGAGCCGCGGACAGCTCGCCGGCCAGCTCGAGCGCCCGGTCGTGCGACTCGACGTCGATCACCATCCAGCCGGCGATCAGGTCCTTGGTCTCCGCGAACGGGCCGTCGGTGACCGGCGGCCGGCCCGGGCCGTCGTAGCGGACGAAGGTGCCCCTCGGGGACAGCGCCTGCTCGTCGACGAACTCGCCGGTCTCCTGGAGCCGGGCGGCGAAGTCGTTCATGTACCGCACGTGGGCCAGGACCTCGTCCGGCGTCCACTGGTCCATCGGCACGTCGTTGACCGCCGCCGGGGCGCCCCGGTAGTGCTTGAGCAGCAGGTACTTGGCCATGTGGTCTCCCTGGTCGGGTGCGGCCCATCCTGGCCGCGTGCACCCGGGGGACGGAGCCGCGCGCGGGTTCTCGACATCGGCCAGCACGTCGGGTGGGGGCCGCGGCCGGGAACGCCCCGTGTACAATTCCCAGGACTGCTCACCGGGCGGCGGGGCTCCGCAGCCGCGCAGGCCAGGGCAGCAGTGCGGGTGTAGTTCAATGGTAGAACATCAGCTTCCCAAGCTGACAGTGCGAGTTCGATTCTCGTCACCCGCTCCACACGAGACGTGCGCCGGCCCGCCGGCTCACCCGTCGCGGCGCCCCTGGTACCGCGCCGCCCGTCGCGCCGCTGCCGCGCGCCGCCGCTGGGAGTCCTGCTGATCCCGCTCGCGGGCCGCCCGGTCCCGCACGCGGGCCGCCGTGCCCGCGGGGTAGCCGGCCTTCTTGACCCGGCCCTCCAGCGTCTCCGTCATGTAGGCGATGGAGAAGAAGAGCCCCAGCGCGACCCCGCCCAGGGCGGCCATCGCGCGGATCCAGAGTGGGCCGGGCACCAGCAGCACCACCAGGGCGATGGGGACGGCCAGCTGGATCATCGCGCGGGCCATGTGCCGGAGCGCCCACGTCCGGGTCGTCGTGTCGTGCAGCACCCAGGACCGGTGGCGGGCGGGCAGACCCGCGCCCAGGGCGTAGCCGATCCACCGCAGGACGCCGGGCCGACGGACCTGCTCTGCCGATCCGCCCGGGTCCACCGACGCCTGTCCGCTCACCGTCACGACTCCCTGTGTACGCCCCATCCGGTGAGTACACCAATGATTGGGGCCCCAATCATCATGGTGTCGCGGAGGTCACCGGTGCGTCGTCACCCTTGTGCAGCACCTGGGATGCGGCGATGACCTCGGTCAGCACCTCGTGCAGCAGAGCGAGCCGGGCCGGGTCCATGCCGAGCCGGGACACGATGCCGGCGGGGATTGCCTCGGCCTGCTCGCGCAGCGCCCGGCCGCGATCGGTCAGCGCGATGGCCAGGGCCCGTTCGTCCCGCCGGTCCCGGTCACGGCGGACCAGTCCGCCCACCTCCAGGCGCTTGACCAGCGGTGAGAGGGTCCCGGGGTCCAGCTGCAGGAGCCGGCTGAGGTCCTTGACCGAGAGCGGCCCGTGCTGCCAGAGCGCCAGCATCACCAGGTACTGGGGATGGGTGAGCCCCATCGGCTCCAGCCACGGCCGGTACACCGCGACGACGTTGCGCGCGGCGACCGACAGGGCGAAGCAGACCTGCCTCTCCAGAGCGAGCGCCTCGTCCCCGGCCGGCGTCGCGGCGGCGGTCTCCTCCATGCGACCCATGGTAGGGACGGCGGCCGCACCGCTCGGGCCCGACGAGCGGCCGCCGTAGCCTGGCTCGGCCCCGCGCACCCGGCGCGGCGGCGCCACACCTGCCGGGAGGCGCCCGTGCCCGCCGTCCCCGAAGCGCTGGTGGCCCGGCTGCGCGCCGCCGGCTGCGTGTTCGCCGAGGAGGAGGCCGCCGCGCTGACCGCGGCGGACGGCGGACCGGAGCAGCTCGAGGACCGCGTGGCCCGGCGGGTCGCCGGCGAGCCGCTCGAACTGGTCCTCGGTTGGGCGGAGTTCTGCGGGCTGCGGATCGCCGTCGCCCCGGGGGTCTTCGTCCCGCGCCGCCGCACCGGTCTCCTGGTCGACCGGGCCGTCGAGGCGCTGCACGGCCGGCCCGGGGTGGTGGTCGACCTGTGCTGCGGGACCGGGGCGGTGGGCGCGGCCGTGGCCGCGGCCGTCGGCCCGATCGAGCTGCACGCCGCCGACGTCGACCCGACCGCCGTGCGCTGCGCCGAGCGGAACCTCGCCCCGGTCGGCGGCCGGGTCCACCGCGGCGACCTCTACGCCGCGCTGCCACCGGACCTGCGGGGCCGGGTGGCCGTGATCGCGGCGAACGCCCCCTACGTGCCCACCACCGAGATCGCGCTCATGCCGCCCGAGGCGCGCGACCACGAGCCGCACTCCGCCTTGGACGGCGGGGCCGACGGCGTGGACCTGCACCGCCGGGTCGCCGCCGGCGCGCTGGGGTGGCTGGCGCCCGGCGGCACCCTCCTGGTGGAGACCAGCCGCCGGCAGGCGCCGCTCACGGCGGCCGCCGTGGTCGCCGGCGGGCTGGCCGCGGCGGTGGTCCGCGACGACGACCGCGACGCCACGGTCGTCGTCGGCACGGCGCCGGACCGGTGGCCCGTCCGCGCGTGAGGTGCACGAGAACGGTGTGCTCGGCTCGTCACACCCTGCTATGACACGCTCGGCGTTGATTCGGAACGGCTCCGTCACCACGTGACCTGCGGCGATGCCGGGCCCTTGGGCCCTGCCGCCTCTTCCGGGCGCAGACCACGATCATGGACATGACGGACGCGCACCCGGTCCCCAGCGGGCCGGACGAGCAGGCTCCGTCGGCTCCCCCGGTCCTGGACGGCGCCGGCGACCCGGCTCCCGAGGGGAGGCCGCGCGTCGAGCCGATGCGGCTCAGCCCGCTGCTGCCCCGCCGGCAGAGCCCGTGGCTGGTCGTCGACGTCGACGGCTCACCCAGCAGCTACCGGGGGCTGGTCTGGGCGTTGCGCGAGGCGGCTCGCCGTGAGGCCACGGTCGTGGCCGTCTGCGTGCTCGACGACGCCCACGACGACCTGTTCGGCGGGTTGGGCCGGCCGAGCCGCCGGGACGCGGCCGCGGCCCAGGACCGGCTGGAGGCGCAGGTGCTCCGCGCCATCGGCGAGACCGGGGTGGTCGGGCGCAGCCGCACCACCGTCCTGGACCGGCCGGTGTTCGAGGCGCTGATCGGGGCCGCGCGCGGTGCCGACCTGGTGGTCGTCAGCTCCCACGGCAAGACCCTGCTGCGCCCCGCGGTCCCCCGCCCGCCGGCCCGCCGCCTGGCTCGCGGCGCCTGACAGGGGGCCCGCATCTCCCGTCGTCCCGAGCGCTCCTCCCACTCCCCCGGCGGCCGGGCCGTGACCCCGCCCGACGCCGAGGTCCCCGATCTGCCCGCGGTCGCGGTCCCCGTGCTCGCGGCCGGCGTGGAGGCCGCGGCGCGCAGCGACCATCTCGAGGCCACCCTGCAGGGCCTCGTCCGTGCGGCGGTCGAGCACTCCGGCGCCACCTTCGGCGCTCTCGGCGTGCTGGACGGCGAGGGCACCCGCATCGAGCGGTTCGTCGTCGTCGGCATGGGCGCCGACGATCGCGGACGCATCGGCCGCCTGCCCAGCGGCGAGGGCGTGCTCGGGCTGCTCATCGACGACCCCGCCGCCGTCCGCCTCGACGACCTCACCGCCCATCCGGGCGCCGTCGGGTTCCCCCCCGGTCACCCGCCCATGCACAGCTTCCTCGGCGTTCCGGTCCGCGTCGGCGACGCGGTCTTCGCCAACCTCTACCTCACGGCCAAGCGCACCGGTGGACCGTTCACCGCCGCCGACGAGCAGGCCGTGACGGCGCTCGCCGCGGCCGCCGGGCTGGCCATCCACAACGCGCGCCTGGTCGAGCGGGCCGAGCACCGGCGGGCCTGGGCCCAGGCGGGCAGCGACATCGCGACCGCACTGCTCTCCGGTGCCGATCCCGACAGCGTGCTGCGCTCGATCGCGCAGCGGGTGGCGGCCCTGGCCTCGGCCGACGCCGCCGGCGTGCTGCTCCCGGTGCCGGACGACGAGGACGCGCTGGCCATCGTGGTGGCCGTGGGCGTCGACGGGGACGACGTGGAGGGCGTGCGGATACCGCTGGCCGGCACCCGCCTGGGCGAGGCGCACCGGTCCGGCGTCCCCGTGCTCGTCGACGACGTGCGGGTGCAGGCCACCACCGGTGCGCACGCCGCCGTGGTCGACGAACTGGCGCTGCAGTTCGGGCCCATGCTGACCGTGCCGCTGCCCGGCAGGCCGGCACCGGGCACCGTCGTGGCCCTGCGGTCGCGCGGGCGGGAGCCGTTCGAGCCGGCCACGCTGGATCTCGCCTCGGTCTTCGCGGCGCAGGCCGCGGTCGCCCTGGGGCTGGCCCGCAGCCAGCAGCGCGAGCGCCGGCTGCAGGTGGAGGCGGACCGCGACCGGATCGCCCGCGACCTGCACGACCACGTGGTGCAGCGGATCTTCGCCACCGGGCTGGCACTGGACCGGATCAGCCGGTCGCTCCAGGACACCGCCCCGGAGGCGGCCGCTCGGATCGCCGAGCGGGTCGACGAGCTGGACGGGACGATCGCGCGCATCCGGTCGGCGATCTTCGAGCTGCACGAGGGCGACGACGCCTCGCCGGACGCGGTCCGCAGTCGGATCGCCGACGTCGTCCGCTCGATCACCGGTGGCCACGGGCTGCGACCGGACGTGCGGGTGCGCGGGGACGTCGACGAGCTGCCCCCGGCGCTCGTGCCCGACGTGGTCGCCGTCGTCCGTGAGCTGGTCACCAACGTGGTCCGGCACGCGCGGGCGACCCGGGTGACGGTGACGGTGACCGTCGACGGGGAGGTGCGCGTCGTCGTCACCGACAACGGCACGGGGCTGCCCGCCGTCACGGTGCGCAGCGGGCTGACCAACCTCGCCGACCGCGCGGAGCGCCACGGTGGACGGCTGACCACCTCCGCAGGCCCGGCCGGCACGCAGATCCGCTGGACGGTGCCCCTCCCCGATCCGACCTGAGCGCCGTCAGTCGGCCCGGGGCCGGTCGCGGAGCTCGGTGGCCAGGATCGCCGCCTGGGTGCGGCGCTCGAGGCCGAGCTTGGCGAGCAGGTGGCTGGTGTAGTTCTTGACGGTCTTCTCCGCGAGCCCCATCCGGACGCCGATCTGACGGTTGGTCAACCCCTCGCCGATCAGCCGCAGCACGATCCGTTCCTGCTCGGTGAGCACCGCCAGCCGACGCTCCCGTTCGGCCGGCGGGCGCGGTGGCGGCACGGCCGACGGGGCGACGACGTCCTGGCCGAACAACGTGCCGCCCTCGGCGACCGTGCGCACCGCCGACACCAGCGCCGAGCCGCGGACCTGCTTGAGCAGGTACCCGGACGCACCGGCGGCGACGGCGGCGGTCACGGCCTCGTCGTCGGAGTAGCTGGTCAGCACCAGGCAGCGCAGGCCCGGTACCCGCTCCCGCAACCGCCGGCAGACCTCGGCCCCGTCGCCGTCGGGCAGCCGCATGTCCACCACCGTGACGTCCGGCCGCACCGCCGGCACGCGGGCCAGCGCCTCGGCGACCGAGCCGGCCTCACCGACGACGGTGATCTGCGGGTCCTCCTCGAGCAGGTCGGCGACCCCCCGCCGGACGACCTCGTGGTCGTCGACCAGGAACACCCGTACCCCCGCCTCCGGCTCCACCCCGTGCCCCCTCCGGAGAGTGACGTAGCTCACCCACCGTAGCGGTCGGTGATCGTCAGGGAAATGCCCCGGCGGGCGGGACCGCCCCGGGCCGGCGAGGGGGCGGGACCGGGTGCTCGCTCAGGCGGGCAGCAGGAGGACCGCGTAGAGGGTCAGGCCCGGGCCGAACGCCATGGCGACGATCGGGCCGTCGACGTCCCCCAGCTCCTCGAGCACCAGCAGCACCGTCGCCGACGAGCAGTTGCCGTGCTCGGCGAGCACGTGCCGCGACGCGGCCAGCTGGCTCTCGGCGAGACCCAGCTCGTCGCGGACGACGTCGAGGATGCGCGGGCCGCCGGGGTGCACCGCCCAGCCGGCGACGTCCCCGGTCCGCAGGCCCGCACCGGCCAGCAGCTCGTCGACGACGTCGCCGACGTGCCGCGACAGCACGTCGGGCACCCGCGGCGACAACCCCATGCGGAACCCGAGGTCGGTGACGTCCCACGTCATGTGGTCCGCGGTGGACGCGTCGGTGCGCGCCACCACGCCGGCCACCCGGTGCCCGCGCCCCGCGCCGGGCTCGACGACGACGGCGGCCGCGGCGTCGGAGAACAGTGCGTGCGCGACGACCTGCTCGAGGTCGGGCTGGGCCGGCTGGACGTGCAGGCTGGTCAGCTCGCAGCAGAGCAGGACGGCCGGGCGGGACCGGGCCGTCACGAAGTCCGCGACCGCGGCCAGCCCCGGGATGGCGGCGTAGCAGCCCATGTGGCCCACGAGCAGCCGCTGCAACCCGGTCGGCATGCCGAGGTCGGCAGCCAGCCGGATGTCCAGCCCGGGGGTGGCGTAGCCGGTGCAGGTGGCGACGGCGAACAGCCCGACCTCACCGGGGGCCAGGCCCGCGGCGTCCAGCGCGCCGGCGACCGCCTGCTTGCCCAGCGGCAGCGCCTCCTGCACGTACCGCTGCATGCGGGCCGCGGTGCCCCAGCCGCTGAGGTCCTCGTCGAGCGGGTTGGCCACCGCGTGCCGGCGGCGCACTCCCGCGGAGGCGAAGATCCGCCGGGCCGCACGCACGCCCTCGTAGTGGCCGGCGAAGAACCCGTCCCAGGCGGCGTCCTGGTCCAGCGTCGCGGGGAGGGCCGAGCCCGCCCCGGTCACGACGGCGCTGCTCACGCAGACCTCTCACCAGCAGTCATCGCTCGACGGTACGTGCGCCGTGCACGCGGCGCCGCCTCACCGCTTGTGCCCGTAGCCGGCGAAGAGCACGGCCGTGATCGGCAGCGGGCGCATCCGCACCGTCCTCCGCCGCCCCCGGCGCCAGGCGACGACGTCCCGCACGGACGGCCGCAGCCCCACCAGACGCAGTTCCAGGCCGAGCCGGTCGGCGGCGGCCAGCAGGCGCCGGCGGTCGACGAACAGGGCGGGGTCGTGGATCCCCGGCGGCGGGCCTCCGGGGATCCGCTCGAAGATGCGGACGGCGATCAGCTCCGCCAGCCGGGTCCTGGCGATGGCGTCGATCACCAGGACGCCGCCGGGCCGCAGCAGCCGGGCGGCCTCGGCGAGGACCGCGACGTCGTCCTCGACGTGCTCGAGGATCTCCCCCGCGACCACGACGTCGGCGCAGCCGTCCACGAGGGGCACCGCCAGCACCGACCCGCGGACCACCCCCACGCCGTGCTCTCGGGCGAGCTGCAGCCCGCGGGCACCCAGGTCGACGCCGACGTGCCGGTAGCCGAGCCGGGCGGCGTGGGGGGCCATGAGCCCCGCTCCGCAGGCGAGGTCCACGAGCAGCGCACCGGGGCCCGCGGCGGGCGGGATGTGCTCGGCCCGCGACTCGGCGAGCCAGTGCAGCATCGCGAACCCGCCGCTGGGCTCCCACCACTGGTCGGCGAGCTCCTCGTACTGCGCGGGGTCGTTGCGCCGGGGGTCGTCGCGCCGCATCACTTCTTCAGCGGGTCGTGGCCCCAGTTCATCAGGGAGTACCGCCACCGCGAGGCCTCGACGTCCTCCCCTGACGGCTCCTGGGCCAGGTGGCGGGCCACGTAGCCGTGCACCTTCCGCATGTGCGCGAGGTCGTCGTCGGTGAGGTCCGCCTTCTTCGTGCGCAGCAGCTCGACGATGCGCCGTCCGGACGCGTGGCCGGTCGACTCGGCGTCGCCGTCCTTCTGCCCGACCGCCTCGGACTCCTCGGTGCCCAGCCACTCCTCCAGCTCGCCCGCGGTCATGTTCACCGCCTCGCCGAACTCGCGACGGATCGTGTCGGGGTCGTCGGTCGCCATGGGGTTCCTCCCGGGTCGGGCGTCAGGGAACGGGTACCGCGCCGCCCGGCCGGGGAAACGGCGGGTCTGCTGTGCTGGTCCCCCACCCGTCGGCTCCCGGAGGTCCCGTGTCGGTCACCGTCGTCGGCAGCCTGAACGAGGACGTCCTGGTCCGGGTGCGCCGGCTCCCCGGCCGCGGCGAGACCGTCGTCGGCCTCGACGCCGCCCTGGCGCCGGGAGGGAAGGGCGCCAACCAGGCCGCGGCCGCCGGCCGGCTGGGCACAGGCGTCGCGATGGTGGGCCGGGTCGGCGCGGACCCCGCCGGTGACCGGCAGCTCGCCGCCCTCACCGCGGCCGGGGTGGACGTCGCCGCCGTCCGCCGGACCCCCGGGACGCCGACCGGGAGTGCCACCATCCCGGTCGAGGAGGGCACCGGGGAGAACCTGATCGTCGTCGTCCCGGGCGCCAACGCCGAGCTGACGCCGGGCGACGCCGACGTCGAGCCGGTCCGCTCCGCGCGGGTGGTGCTGCTCCAGCTCGAGGTGCCGCTGGCGACCGTGCTGGCCGCGGCCCGCTCGGCCACGGGCACGGTGGTGCTGACCCCGGCACCGCCCCAGCCGCTGCCGGCGGACCTCCTCGACCGGGTGGACGTGCTGGTGCCCAACGAGCACGAACTGCTGCAGCTGAGCGGCGCGGCTCCCGGGGACAGCTCGCCGGCCGGACTCGCCGCACTGGCCCGCACGCTGGGCGTCGGCACGGTCGTGGTCACCCTCGGCGCGCGGGGCGCCCTCCTGGTCCACCGGGCGGGCGGGGCGCTGCTCCAGGCGCCACCCCCGGTCGACGCCGTGGACACCACCGGGGCCGGCGACTGCTTCTGCGGCGCGCTCGCCGTCGCGCTGGCCGCCGGGGCGGCGCCCGATGCCGCGGTCGGTGCCGCGGTCACGGCGGCCGCGCTGTCGACCACCGGCCCCGGCGCCCGGGGGGCCCTGCCCGGCGCGGCGGAGGTCGCGGCCCTGCGGAGCCGGCTCCCGGCCGCCGTCCCGGTCGGTTGAGGGGTTGGCCGCGCGACCGCCCGGGCACTGGCCCGGCGAGACCACGACCGAGGAGGACGACGATGACCGAACCGGCCCGACCGCCCCGCTCCCCCGACCGCGCCGAGGGCGACCCCGACGGCGAGGAGCCCGACGCCGGCCGCACCCCGCACCCCGACCAGCCCGCCGAGGGCGAGGACACCGAGGGGGGTGGCGCGCAGACCCCCTGAGGGGCCTGGCGCCGAGGTCGGCGCGTGCGGCAGGCTCCGGGGCCGTGCTGCTGGATGCGGGCCTGCCGGCCGACCTCGACGACGTGCCCGCGTTCGTCCAGGACCTGGAGCAGCGGGGGTACACCGGAGTCTGGACGTCGGAGACCGCGCACGACCCCTTCCTGCCGCTGCTCGTCGCCGGTCGGTCGACCAGCCGGCTGCAGGTGGGGACGGCGATCGCGGTCGCCTTCGCGCGCTCCCCGATGACGGTGGCCACGACGGCGCACGACCTGCAGCGGCACACCCGTGGGCGGTTCGTGCTGGGCCTGGGCACGCAGGTGCGGGCGCACGTGGAGCGCCGGTTCTCCATGCCGTGGAGCGCGCCGGCGCCGCGGATGCGCGAGTACGTCGCCGCGCTGCGGGCCATCTGGGCGGCCTGGCAGGAGAGCGCCCCGCTGCGGTTCCGGGGCGAGCACTACCGGCACACCCTGATGACGCCGGTGTTCGCGCCCGACCCGCACGAGTGGGGTGCGCCGCCCGTGCACCTGGCGGCGGTCGGACCGGCGATGACCCGGCTGGCGGGAGAGGTGGGCGACGGCCTGCTCGCGCACTCGTTCACCACCGTCCGCTACCTGCGCGAGCGCACCCTGCCGGCGCTGGGCGAGGGCCTGGCCGCCGGCGGGCGGACCCGCGAGCAGGTCAGCGTCAGCCTCCCGGGCTTCGTCGTCACCGGTGGCACGGAGCCCGAGAGGGCGGAGTCGGCCGCGGCCGCGCGGTCCTCGATCGCCTTCTACGGCAGCACCCCGGCCTACCGCCCGGTCCTGGAGCTGCACGGCTGGGGCGCGCTCGCCGACGAGCTGCACGCGCTGTCGACCGGCCGCCGCGAGGACCGCTGGACGGTGATGCGGGACCTGGTGGACGACGAGGTGCTGAGCACCTTCGCCGTGGTCGCGGACCCCGCGGACGTCGTCCGGGAGGTCCGCGCGCGGTTCACCGGACTGGTCGACCGGTTCACCGTCGCGGCGGCGGTCGCACCCCTGCTGGACCCGGCCTGACCCCCGCGGCAACTGCGCACAGTGACCGATCTCTCAGCGTTCCGGCTCCAACTCACCGTTACGGGTCTGTTTCCGGACCGCCCCGTGGGGGGACCCTGGCTGCCATGGAGGACACCCAGCACGAACCCCGAGTAGGCGACCACACCTCGAGCGAGCGACAGGCCGACGAGTCCGGCGCGCGAGAGGCCTCGGCCGCCCCCCTGGCCCGACTGCTGGCCAACCCCCGCCGGGTGCGCCGGGCCTGAGAGAGGACCCCTGGGCCCCGTCCCTCGCGACCCCGCGGCGGGACCCCGCGGGGCCGGCGGGGATCGGTCGGATGCACAGCGATCACCCATCGTCACAGCCGTCCCACCGATCCCCGGGGTCCCGGCACACCCGGGCGCCTCTCGTCACTCACCGCAACCACCCCCGGCGTGCCGCGAACTGATCCGTCACGGGCTGGGGCAGCATCCCCGGCGTGACCGCAGCCGCCCTCCCCCTCGCCGCCGACGATGCCGCGGCTCCCATCCGCCGGAGCCGGGCCGAGCGGCAGGCCATAGTCCTGGACACCGCCGAGCGGCTGTTCGCCACCCGCAGCTCCCGCAGCGTCGGCATGGACGAGCTCGTCCGGGAGACCGGCCTGGGCAAGATGACGGTGTACCGGCTCTTCAAGAGCAAGGACGACCTGGTGGGCGCCTACCTGGCGCGCAAGGCGGCGACGGTCCTGGCCTTCATCGACGCCGAGCTCATCCGCCTGGAGAGCGACCCGCGGGCGGCGCTGCTGTCGGTCGTCGACGCCGTCCAGCGCGACGTCACCCGCAGCGGTTTCCGCGGCTGCCCCTTCACGAACGTGAGCAGCGAGTACGACGATCCGCAGCACCCCGCCCGCAGCGCCGCCGCCGACTACAAGTTCGAGCTGCACGCGCGGCTGGAGCGGCTGGCCGACCAGATCGCTCCGGGCAGCGGTGAGGACCTCGCCGCCCAGGTGCACCTGATCATCGACGGCATGTACCTCTCCGGCGGGCTCCTGGGTCCCGACGGCCCCGCCTCGCACGGCCGTCAGCTGGCCGAGCGGCTGATCGACATCGCGGTCGCCCGGGGCTGACCCCAGGATGGGCCGGTGAGCAACGACCGCAGCCGACCCGACCTCGACGACACGACCGTGGAGGGCCTGGGCAAGCTCTCCGAGGCCCTCGAGACCATCGAACAGGCCCGCGGCCAGCTCTACGGCTTCCACCAGCACTCCGGCAAGGCCGACCTCCTCCTGCAGGACGCCGTCGACCTCTTCCGCGAGGCGGGCCACACCGAGCTCGCGGACGACCTCGACCGCGACCTCGTGGGTCGCAACGTGATCGCCGACCGCTGGACCTTCCAGATCGTCGAGGACTACGACGCGACGTACTGGTCGGTCTTCCGCTCGTTCGACGAGCGTGCCCGCACGGAGCTGGCCGGCGGCGACCGGCACGTCTACGAGGCCCGCATGAAGCAGCGCGAGCGGACGGCGGACCACCCGCACCACGAGGCCGGCCCCGCGCTGGACGACTGACGTCGGAGGGACTGCGTCGCCCCGGCATCGGGGGAGTCGCGGCCCGGCGAGCCGTCCAGGCCGCTGCCACCCCGGAGTCGCTGCCGCGCCGCCCGTCGCGAGCCGGCAGCGGCCGCGGGACGTGCCGGTGGCGGGGGACGGCACCTGGCCGCGGTGTCCCCCGGAGGCGGACGATGTCACCGTGACGACGCCCGACGAGGACGACCCCGGCTCCGACCGGGACGCGCAGCCCCTCGGCAGCGAGGTGGCGCCGCCCGCCGACCCCGGGTCCCAGGGCGGCGAGGCCGGACCGGCCGGCGGGGTCGCGGGCCCGAGCTGGCCACCCGCGGAGACCGAGCCGGACGCGCAGTGACCGTGCACTCGGCGCCGGAGCCCACCAGACTCGACCCGTGACCGCTCCTGGATCCCCCGTCGACCCCCTGAGCACCCCACCCGGCACGACCGGACCGGCCGGCACCGGCGGCTTCGGCACGGCCGGCGGCTACGGCACCCCCGCGACGGCCGGCCGGACGACGTCCACGTCGAACGCCGGGCGCACCATCGGCCGCACCCTCGCCCTCGCCCTGCTGCTCGTCGTCACCGTGCTCTTGGTGCTCTTCGTCGTGTTCAACACCCAGACCGTCGACATCAGCCTGGTCTTCGTCAACGTCGAGGCCCCGCTGGTGGTGGCGCTGCTGATCGCCGCCGTGCTCGGGGCGCTCATCGGCTGGCTGGCCAGCCTGGTGATGCGCGTTCGGCGGCGCAGCCGCTGACCCACCGCCCCGGCCCACACCCCTGACGCGTCCCTCGTCGGGGGTGTGCCGGTGGGGCGGCTTGCTCTGGTTACCCGTCGGTAATACCGTTTGTTACCAGCGGGTAAGAACTCGCCGCACCGCCGGCACGGAGCACCGGGAGCCACGCGCATGAGCCACTACACCGCGAACCTGCGGGACCTCGAGTTCAACCTGTTCGAGTTCCTCGACACGAAGGACCGCTTCGGCACCGGACCCTTCGAGCAGATGGACGCCGAGACCGCGCGCGGGGTGCTGGCCGAGGTCCGGAAGCTGGCGGAGGGCCCGCTCGCGGCGTCCTTCACCGACGCCGACCGCAACCCGCCGGTGTTCGACCCGGCCACCCACTCGGTGACGCTCCCGGAGTCGTTCAAGAAGTCGGTCAAGGCGATCGAGGACGGCGAGTGGTACCGCCTCGACCTGCCCGAGCACCTCGGCGGGTTCGGCGCACCACACGTGCTCACCTGGGGCGCCTTCGAGATGATCCTGGGCGCCAACCCGGCCGTGTTCATGTACGGCTCGGGCGCCGCGTTCGCCGCGATCCTCGACGAGCTGGGCACCCCCGACCAGAAGCGCCTGGCCGAGCTCATGCTCGAGCACCACTGGGGCGCCACGATGGTGCTCACCGAACCCGACGCGGGCTCCGATGTCGGCGCCGGCACCACGAAGGCCGTGCAGCAGCCCGACGGCACCTGGCACATCACCGGCGTGAAGCGGTTCATCACCTCCGCCGAGCACGACCTCAGCGACAACATCGTCCACCTGGTCCTGGCCCGCCCGGAGGGCGCGAGGGCCGGCACCAAGGGGCTCTCGCTCTTCGTCGTCCCCAAGTTCCACGTGGACCTGGAGACCGGGGCGCTCGGCGAGCGCAACGGCGCCTACGTGACCAACGTCGAGAAGAAGATGGGCCTCAAGGTCTCCACGACCTGCGAGGTGACCTTCGGCGACGGGCCGGTGCCGGCGCAGGGCTGGCTGGTCGGCGACGTGCACGACGGCATCGCCCAGATGTTCAAGGTCATCGAGCACGCCCGCATGTTCGTGGGCGCCAAGGCGATCGCCACCCTGTCGGCCGGCTACCAGGTCGCGCTCGACTACGCCAAGACGCGCGTGCAGGGCGCGGACCTCACGGCGACGTCCAAGGACGCCCCGCGGGTGACCATCACCCACCACCCGGACGTCCGCCGCTCGCTGATGCTGCAGAAGTCCTACGCCGAGGGCATGCGGGCGCTCTACCTCTACGCGGCGAGCTTCCGCGACCAGGTCACCGAGGCCGAGGCCGCGGGCGAGGGGGACGGCGCGCAGGCGGAGCTGGCCGAGCGGGTCAACGACCTGCTGCTGCCGATCGTGAAGGGCTTCGGCTCCGAGCGCGCCACCCAGCTGCTGACCGCCGAGTCGCTGCAGACCCTCGGCGGCTCCGGTTACCTGCAGGACTACCCGGTCGAGCAGTACATCCGCGACTCCAAGATCGACACCCTCTACGAGGGCACCACGGCCATCCAGGGTCAGGACTTCTTCTTCCGGAAGATCGTCAAGGACGGCGGCGTGGCCCTGACCTGGCTGGCCGAGCAGATCCAGGCCACGGTGGACGGCGAGGTCGGCAACGGCCGGCTCAAGGAGGAGCGCGCGCTCCTGGGCACCGCGCTCTCCGACGTCCAGGGGATGCTGGCATCGATGTTCGGGCACCTGGCCGCGGCGCAGACGGACGTGACCTCGCTGTACAAGGTCGCGCAGAACACCAGCCGGCTGCTGCTGGCCGCCGGTGACCTGATCACCGGGTGGCTGCTGGTCCGCCAGTCCGAGGTGGCGCTGACCGCGCTGGCCGGGGAGGTCAGCGAGCCAGACCGGCACTTCTACGAGGGCAAGCTCGCCGCCACCCGGTTCTTCGCCACCCAGGTGCTGCCACGGCTGTCGTCCGAGCGGGCCATCGTCGAGAACACCGACAACGCCCTCATGGAGGTCGACGAGGCCGCGTTCTGACAGCGGACCCCCTGCCGAGGGTCGCCGGCGGCCGTCGGTGCATGGGGGCGGCTGATCGCGGGCATGCCCACCGGGACGCCGCCGGACCCAGAGGAGCAGCGATGACCGACCCGCAGGGCAGCGACCGCATCCAGCAGGACGTCCCGACGGCCTCGGGCACCGGCGACGACAGCAGCACCGGCACCGGCTTCGACGACGTCCCCCTCACCCGCGAGGAGGCCGTCGAGCGGGACGCCGCGCAGGACGACGAGCAGCCGGCCCGGCCCGGCAGCGACGTCTCCCTGTCGCAGCGTGCGCAGCCCCCGGGCGGGGCACAGGCCAGCGATCCACGACGCGAAGGAGCCCCATGAGCGAGTCCGACAGCACCGGCTACGGCGAGTCCGCCGACACCGCCGACGCGAAGGAGAACCTGATCGACGGCCAGACCGGGGACAACGCCAGCGACCGTGGCGCGCGGGACACCACCCTCACCACCGACGACGAGGCCCAGCGGGACGACGAGACCTCGCGTCCGGGCAACACGAGCGGCTGAGGACCGGCGGCTAGATCCAGCCGTGCCGGCGCGCCACCTCGACGGCGGCGTGCCGGTTCGGCGCACCCAGCTTGGTCGCGGCGGCCGACAGGTGGTTGCGCACCGTCCCCGGTGACAGGTGGGCGCGCGCGGCGATCTCCTCGACCGGGGCGCCCCCGGCGGCGAGCTCCAGGACGTCGGCCTCCCGGGGCGTGAGCGGGCTGTCCCCCGCGCTGATCGCCTCCGCGGCCAGCTCCGGGTCGACGTAGCGGCCGCCCCGTTGCACCGTGCGGACGACGTCGGTGAGCACCCCCGCGCTCACCGTCTTGGGGAGGAAGCCCCGCACGCCCGCCTCCAGCGCCCGCTTCAGGTGTCCCGCCCGCCCGTGACCGGTGACGATCACGACCGCACAGCCGGGCACCGCCGACGCCAGGTCGCCGGCCACCGCGATCCCGTCCCGGTCGGGCATCTGCAGGTCCAGGACGGCGACGTCGGGCGTGTGCGCCCGGGCCATGGCCAGCGCCTCGGCCCCGGAGGCGGCCTGGGCGACGACGTCGAGGTCGTCCTCCAGGGCGAGCAGCGCGGCCAGCGCCGAGCGGATGAGGTTCTCGTCGTCGGCCAGCAGCACCCGGATCACGCGGGGACCCTCACCGGCACGGTCGCGGTGAGCACGAACCGGTCCTCCACGGCGTCCGCGGTCAGTCGCCCGCCGGTGGCCGCCAGCCGCTCGGCCAGGCCGGTCAGCCCGTTGCCCCAGTCCACCGGCGTGCCCGCCACCCCGTCGTTGCTCACCCGCAGCTCCGCCTCCCCGCCGTCGGTCCGCAGCGCCACGGTGCACGCCGTCGCCCGGCTGTGCCGCAGCACGTTGGTCACCGCCTCGCGCACCACCCAGCCCAGTGCCGTCTGCACCGGCTCGGGCAGCGCCGCCCCGTCGTCCTCACCCTCCACCGTGCAGCCGACCCCCGCGGCGCGCAGCACCGAGCGGGCCCCGGCCAGCTCGCCCGGCAGGTCGCTGCGCCGGTAACCGCGGACCACGTCGCGCACCTCGCGCAGCGACTCCTCCGCCACCCGGCTGATGTCGGCCAGCTCCTCGACGGCGCCCTCCCGGCCGCGGCGCACCAGCTCGGCGGCCAGCTGGCTCTTGACCGCGATGGCCGAGAGGTTGCGGCCCATCACGTCGTGCAGGTCCCGGGCGAAGCGCAGCCGCTCCTCGGCGACCGCCAGCTGCAGCTGCACCCCGCGGGTGCGGTCCATCTCCCGGACGACGTCGAGCACCCAGACCGAGAACCGGAACGCCAGCGCGAGGAAGGTCAGCGTCGCACCGAAGACGACGGCCAGGACCGCCGCCGTCCCGATCGGGACGCCCGCCGCCGTGACGACGATCCCCGTGGCCCCGCCGATGCCGAACCCCCAGCGGCCGAGCACGCGAGAGGACGAGACCGTGGCGGCCGCGGTGAGCGCCATGGCCGGGGGCATCGCCAGGCCCCACGCGAGTGCACCGGTCGCCGGGACGTCGGGCGCGAAGGCGACCGCCGCCGCCCCGGCGGCAGCCAGGGCGGCGGCGGCCGCGGCCAGGACGGGTCCGCGCGGCAGTCCGCGGCCCTCGCGGTGCGCCACGAGTCCGGCGCGGGCCAGCAGCACCGCGGTGACGGCGACCGCGACCGACGCCACGACGAACAGCTCTCCGGCCGGCGCCACCGGTGGCGCCTCGGCCGCCCCGTACACCCCGACGGCGAGCAGCGGGGTCATCGCCAGCCAGACGTAGAAGGACCACCGGGTGTAGAGGTCGAGGCGCTGGGGGTCCGAGCGGCTCTGCCACCAGCGGGCGACGGTCGGCACGGCGGTCATGCTGCCGTACCGACCGTTCCCGAGCGGGCTGCCCTGCTCACCTGCGCGGCGCCCAGCGGAACACCCGGGCCGCGACGAGACCACCGACGAGCGTCCAGCCGGCCAGCACCGCCAGGGGCACCAGTCCCGCGGACCACGCACCGGCCAGGTCCACCGTCTGCCCGTCGAGGGTCTCCCCGAGCAGCCCCAGCCGGGCCAGCTCGACCACCGGGCTCAGCGGCAGGAAGCGCAGCACACCGGCCACCTCCGCCGGGAAGGCCGACAGCGGGAAGAACAGCCCGGACACCGACGTCGCGACCAGGACGAGGGGCAGCGTGGTGATCTGCGCGCTCTCCGCCGTGCGGGTGAAGGAGGTGCTGGCCGCGGCCAGGACCACCATGAGCGCGGCCCCGACGACCAGGGCGAGCAGCGGGAGGACGACGTCCACCGGAGCCGTCCACTCCCCGAGGACGGCGACCCCGAGCGCCACCAGCGCCACCTGCACGACGGTGACCAGCAGCGTGGGCACCGCCGTGCCCAGCAGGATCTCCGGGCCGGTCAGCTCGCCGGTGCGCATCCGCTGCAGCACCAGCTCCTCGCGGCGGGCCACGAAGGTCGTGACCAGGTTGTAGTAGGTCAGGAAGACGAGCGTGACGCCGAGCGCGGTCACGACCAGCGCCGGGCCGCCGGCGGTGGGCAGGCCGATCATCCGGACGGCCGCGACCAGCAGCAGCGGCATGAGCAGCGAGTTGACCACCGCGGTGCGGTTGCGCAGGAGCAACCGGGTCTCGGCGGAGGCGAGGGCGAGCACCCGGCGACGGGCGCCGGGGGCCGGGCGGGCGGGGGCGGCGAGGGTCGTGGTCATGGCGGGACTCCAGGGGGCGATCGGCGGCGTGAGGGGGGTCAGGCGGCGGCCGGGTCGCCGTCGGCGACGGCGACGGCGAGGAAAGCCTGTTCGAGGGAGGCGGAGCGGGCCTGCAGGCCGCCCAGGACCACCCGGTGCTCGGCCGCCCAGGTCAGCAGCGCGGTCAGGGCCGGCTGCAGGGCGCGGGTGTGCAGCTCCACCGCCGGGCGCTGGGCGCTGACCTGCACGGTGGGGATGGCGGGCAGCGGCGGCGCGTCGTCGGCGAGGGTGAAGCGGATGGTGGCCGGCTGGGTCTCCGCGATCTCCTCCCGGGTGCCGGCGAGCACGATCTCCCCGGCCCGCATGACCGCGATCCGGTCGGCCAGCTCCTCGGCCTCCTCCAGGTGGTGCGTGGTCAGCACGACCGCGGCGCCGTCGTCCACCAGGCCGCGGACCAGCGTCCACACGGTGCGCCGGCTCTCCGGGTCGAGCCCGGTGGTCGGCTCGTCGAGGACGAGCACCCGCGGCCGGCCGAGCAGGGCCAGGGTGAGGTCGAGCCGGCGCCGCTCCCCGCCGGAGAGGCTGCGCACCCGGACGTCGGCGCGCCCGGTGAGGCCGACCTGGGCCAGCGCCTCGTCGACCGGGCGCGGGTCGGTGAGGGTGCGCGCCCAGGTGGTCACGGTCTCGGCGACGGTCAGGTCCCCGGGCAGGCCGCTGTGCTGCAGCAGCACCCCGAGGTGACGGCGGACGTCGGCGCGGTCGTGCTGCGGGTCGCGGCCGAGGACCCGCACGGATCCGCCGGACGGTGACGCCAGGCCCTCGAGCACCTCCAGGGCGGAGGTCTTGCCGGCACCGTTGACACCCAGCAGGGCGAGGACCTCGCCCGGGTGCACCTCGAAGGAGATGCCGCGGACGGCCTCGAACGCGCCGTAGCGGCGACGCAGGTCCACGACCTCGACGGCGGGCGGCTCGGGTGCGGGCGGCACCGCGGGTCGGGCGGGTGCGTGGGACGGGTGCACGGGGTCCTCCTCGGGTGCGCCCGCCGGCCGGGGTCGGCCGGTGCTCCCGGGCGCACCACCGACCCTGCCGCCGTCCCCCGCCCCGCACAGGTGCCATGCCTCACGACCTGCGCCGACATCGCCACGGGCGGCCCATGACAGGTGTCACGGGCCGCCCGTGGGGTGTGCGGTCAGACGGAGGCGCTGGTCCGGTCGCTGCGGGTGACGACCGCCTTGTCCTCGGCGAGGTCGCGCTTGGCCGTCTCGCCGTAGACGGCCACCGCGATGAGCGTGACCACCGCGCAGACGACGAGGTAGATGCCGACGGCGGCGACGTTCGGCTCGTCGAAGCTGCCCAGCAGGGCCAGGGCGATGAGGGGGGCTGGTGCGCCCGCCACCAGCGAGGCGAGCTGGGCACCGACCGAGACGCCGGTGTACCGGGCCTTGGTCCCGAACAGCTCGGAGAAGAACGCCGCCTGCGGCCCGTACATGGCCCCGTGGAACAGCAGCCCGACGGTGATCCCGACGACGCACAGGAAGAAGCTGCCGGTGTCGAGCAGGCCGAAGAAGGCGAACGACCACGCGCCGATGCCCGCGGCCCCGAACAGGTAGACCGGCTTGCGTCCGATCCGGTCCGAGAGGTGGCCCCACAGCGGGATGGTGACCAGGTGCACCGCGGAGGCGATCAGCACCGCGTTGAGCGCGAACGAGGAGTCCAGGCCGCCGACCTCGGTCAGGTACGTCAGGCTGAACGCCGTCAGCAGGTAGAACGACACGTTCTCGGCGATCCGCGCGCCCATCGCGGTGAGCACCTCCCGCTTGTAGCGGGTGAGCACGGTGATGATCGGCGCCTTCTCGACCTCACCGGCGGCGGCCTTGGCCTCCGCCTCGCGCTGCGCCTCCAGGAAGATCGGCGACTCGCTCACCGACAGCCGCACCCAGAGCCCGACCAGGATCAGCACCGCCGACAGCAGGAACGGGATCCGCCAGCCCCAGGCCTCGAACGCCTCGTCGGACTGGAACGCGGCGAGCAGGGCGAGGACGCCGGTGGCCAGCAGGTTGCCCGCGGGGGCGCCGGCCTGCGGCCAGGAGGCCCAGAAGCCGCGGTGCTCGGGCTTGCCGTGCTCGGAGACGATGAGCACCGCGCCGCCCCACTCACCGCCCAGCGCGAAGCCCTGGATGAGGCGCAGCACGATGAGCAGGATCGGGGCGAGCAGGCCGACGGAGCCGTAGGTGGGCAGCAGGCCGATGCAGAACGTGGCCCCGCCCATCATCAGCAGCGAGATCACCAGGAGCTTCTTGCGGCCGATCCGGTCGCCGAAGTGCCCGAAGACCAGCGCGCCGACCGGACGGGCGAAGAAGCCCACGGCGTAGGTGGCGAAGGCGGCCAGCGTGCCGACGAAGTCGTCCGCCTCGGGGAAGAAGAGCTTGTTGAACACCAGTGCGGCGGCCGAGCCGTAGAGGAAGAAGTCGTACCACTCGACCGTGGTGCCGATGATGCTCGCGCCGACCACGCGGCCGAACCGCGTGCCGGACTGTGCTGGTGCGGACATGGCTCCCCTGTCTGGATCTCGACGCGTCGGCCCAGACGCTAGGTGGAGGTGACGTGGCCCACCATCCGGGCGGTGTGCGACGGTGACGGACATGGGCGACGAGGGCACGCTGGCGGGACGACGGGCACTGGTCACCGGAGGCGCGTCGGGCATCGGCCGCGCCTGCGTCGAGCGGCTGGCTCGGGCCGGTGCCGCCGTCGTGGTCGTCGACCGGGACGCGGGGCCGGCGCAGGCACTGGCCGAGGCGGTCGGGGGGACGGCGGTCGCGCTCGACCTGACCGACCTGGACGCCATCGACCGCCTGGACCTCGACGTCGACATCCTGGTGAACAACGCCGGCCTGCAGCACGTGGCGCCGCTGCACGAGTTCCCGGTCGACCGCTTCTCGCTGATCCTCCGCCTGATGCTCGAGTCCCCGTTCCGGCTGGTCCGGGGCGCGCTGCCGCACATGTACGGGCGCGGCTGGGGGCGGGTGGTGAACGTCAGCTCCGTCCACGGGCTGCGCGCCTCGCCGTACAAGAGCGCGTACGTCACCGCCAAGCACGGGCTCGAGGGACTGTCCAAGGTGATCGCCCTGGAGGGGGCCCCGCACGGGGTCACCTCGAACTGCGTCAACCCCGCCTACGTCCGGACGCCGCTGGTCGAGGGGCAGATCGCCGACCAGGCCCGCACCCACGGCCTGTCCGAGGACGACGTGGTGGAGCAGGTGATGCTGGCGCCGGCCGCGATCAAGCGGCTGATCGAGCCCGAGGAGGTCGCCGAGGCGGTGGCCTACCTGTGCTCGCCCGCCGCCGCCTCGGTCACCGGCAGCTCGTTCGTGATGGACGGCGGGTGGAGCGCGCACTGAGCTGACCCCGCCGGCCCCGCGGGGCCACCGAGCCGGGGGGCGCCGCCGCCTACCCTGGGTGCCGTGTCCGGCCCGGTCCCCGTCCTGCCCGCCGAGGTCTGGACCGCCCGGGCCGCGGCACACGCCGAGCGCGCCGACGCCCTGACCGCCGGGCACCGGGCCCGCCGCACGGCCGGGCAACGCCACCCCGTCGAGGACTTCCTCTACGAGTACTACTCGACCCGCCCCGCGGTGCTGCGCCGATGGCACCCCGGCGCCGGGACGGCGCTGGCGCCCCCGGCTCCGCACGCCGACCGGCGCTGGTACTGCACGACCGGCGACGGTGTGGTCGCCCTGGACGCCGGCGCGTACCTCGCCGACCGCGGTCCCACCGTCGGCTTCGTCCACCGACTGCTCACCGCGACCGCGTCCCGGCCGGCCGCGTTCGGCTGCTTCGGGCTGCACGAGTGGGCGATGGTCTACCGCCAGGACGAGCACCGGCACCCGCTGCCCCTGCGGCTGGGCCGGGCCGGCACCGACGCGGTGGTGGAGGCGCACCCCATCCGGTGCACGCACTTCGACGCCTTCCGGTTCTTCACCCCCGCCGCCGTCGGCCTCAACCGCGTGCAGCCCACCCGCGCGACGCAGCCCGACCTGGAGCAGCCCGGCTGCCTGCACGCGACGATGGACCTGTTCAAGTGGGCGTCCAAGCTCGGGCCCGCGGTGCCCGGTGAGCTGCTGCTGGACTGCTTCGAGCTGGCCCGCGACGTCCGGGAGCTGGACATGCGGGCCTCGCCCTACGACCTGCGGGAGCACGGCCGACAACCGGTCCGCATCGAGACGCCCGCGGGGCGCGCGGAGTACGCAGCGGCCCAGCGCGGGTTCACCGCGCGCGGCGCTGACCTCCGCGACCGGCTGCTGTCCGTCACCGGCGCGTTGCTCCCCGGCACCGGAGCGGACGCCGGGACGTCGCCGGCTGGTCGTACCGTCGACGGGTGACCTCCACACGCACCGACCGCTGGCTGCGGCTCGACGGGACGACCAACACCCGCGACCTCGGAGGGCTGCCGACGCTCGACGGCGGCACGACGGTGCCCGGCCGGATCCTGCGCAGCGACAACCTGCAGACGCTCAGCGACGCCGACGTCCACCGGCTGGTCACGGACGTGCGGCTGCGGGAGGTCATCGACCTGCGGACCACCGCCGAGGTGCTGCTCGAGGGCCGCGGTCCGCTGCGCGCCCTGGCCGAGGTCACCCACCGGCACTTCAGCCTGCTCCCCGAACGCGGGCACCACACCGACGTGTTCGCCGTCGAGGAGTCCGAGGTCACCGACCTCCCCGCGGACTGGGCGGAGTCGATCCTGCCCCGGCAGGTCGCCGACACCGACGCCGGCGAGCCACCCGCGGTCCGGTCCTACCTGGGCTACCTCGAGCACCGCCCGGACAACGTGCTCGGCGCGCTGCGCGCCCTGGCGGCGGGCACCGACGGCGCGGCGGTCGTCCACTGCGCGGCCGGCAAGGACCGGACGGGCGTGGTCGTCGCCTTCTCCCTGGCGGTGGCCGGGGTGCCGCACGAGGAGATCGTCGCGGACTACGCCCTGACCGCCGAGGTGATCGACGCGCTGGTGGCCAAGCTCGCCGCCTCGCCGACGTATGCCGAGGACATGGTCACCCGCGACGTGGCCAGCCACACGCCGCGCGCGGAGACCATGGACCGGCTGCTGCGTCTCCTCGACGAGCGGCACGGCGGGCCGCAGGGCTGGCTGACCGGGCACGGCTTCGGCGCGGAGGAGCAGGCGGCGCTGCGCGCCCGCCTCCGCGACTGAGGGCGGACCCCGGGAGGGGCTCAGTCGCCGGCGGCGTCGAGGCCGTCGAGGCCGTCGCGGCTGACGTGCTTGTGCCGGTCCATCGCCGCGTGCGCGGCGCTCAGCAGCACGTCGGCCACGCCACCCTCTCCGGTGTGCACGGCGACCCCGATGCTGGTGCCGACGGCCACCTCGGCGCCGTCGAGCCGGAAGGTCCGCTCGAAGCAGCCGAGCACGCGTCCGACGACGCGGTCGGCGTCCTCCGGCCGGGTGAGCCCGGTCAGCAGGACGGCGAACTCGTCGCCCCCGAGCCGGCCGACGGTGTCGCCGGGCCGCACCGCGGCCCGCAGCCGTGCGGCGACCCGGCGCAGCAGCTCGTCGCCGGCGGCGTGCCCGCGGGAGGCGTTGACCGAGGTGAACCGGTCCAGGTCGCAGAAGAGCACCCCCGCGTGCTGGTCCGGGCCGGTGGTGGCCAGCACGCTGCCCAGCCGGTCGAGGAACAGCACCCGGTTCGGCAGCCCGGTCAGTGCGTCGTGCGTGGCCTGGTGGGCGACGGTCTCCACGAGGCGGGACTTCTCCAGGGCCGTGGACGCCTGGTCCACGACCCCGCGCAGCAGGGCCAGCACGTCGCCGTCCAGGCGGGCCGGCGCACTGCCCGCCGTCCAGCTCGCGGTGGCGACCCCGAGGAGCGTCCGGCCGGCCAGCAGCGGGACGGCGACGACGTGGGTGAGGCCGAGGGTCTCCAGCAGCGCGGCCACCCGGGGGCTGCACGTGGCCGCGTCGAGGACACGGGCCTCGTGATCGGTGAGCAGGCCGACCAGCTCGGGGGTGTCCTCGGCCCGGAGGGAGCCCTGCTGCGTGAGCTCGCGACTGCCGCCGGGACGTCCTGCGACGGCCGCCGTGACCAGGGCTCCGGCCGCCGGCTCCCAGAGCAGCAGCGCGCCGTGGTCGGCCCCGACGACGCGGGGCACCGCCTCGGCGACGGCGGTGCACACCGCGGCGGCGTCCGTGGCCCGGGCGAGTTCCGCCGCCAGGGCGAGCAGCGCCCCGGTCCGTGCCGTCTCCCGGCGGACGTCCGCCGTGGCCACGAGCAGGTCGAGGGTGGCCGCCGCGTGCCCGGCGTGGACGGCGAGCACGTCGCGGTCGAGCTCGAGCGCACCCTCCCCGGGCCGGCGGACCGCGGCCAGCCGGCCGTGGCTGCGGCGGGCGGAGGCCACGTCGACCACGATCACGTCCGGGCCGGGGTCCACGCCGGCGAGGAGGGAGGCGACCAGCGCGTGGGCCTGGGGGGCGGGGAGTCCGGCGCTGTGCACCAGCGGGGCGCCACCGTCGGGGGCGGCGACGACGAGCAGGTGACCGGCGGCCGACCCGGCCGCACCGACGCGGGCGACGATGCGGCGCAGGACGGTGTGGACGTCGTCACCGGCGGCCACCTCGACGGGGGCCGCTCGGAGCGTCCCGAGCCGGTCGAGCAGTTCGGATGGGGTGGCCGGAGCCGTCCTGCGCCGGCGCAGCCGCCCGCGGGGGCCCGATGTGGTCACGTCCCTGCGATCGGCAGCCGGCCGTGCACGGTTGAGCGGAACACCCCCGACGAGGGACCCGTCACGGGTCGGGCCGCGCCGTCGGACGGGGTGCTGGACGCGGATACCCCCTGGGGGTACTATGCCGAGGCGGAGAGAGGAGGTCCCATGGAGAGCACCACGGACCACCAGCGGACGCACGGGTCGGCGACCGGGCGCGTGTCGTGGGCGACGGCCGCGTCGGCGACCCTGCACTGCCTCACCGGGTGCGCGATCGGCGAGGTGCTGGGCATGGTCATCGGCACCTCGGCGGGGCTGCCCGACGGGGTCACCGTCGCGCTGTCGATCACCCTGGCCTTCGTGTTCGGCTACGCGCTCACCATGCGCGGAGTGCTGCGCGCCGGGCTGCCGTTCCGGCGGGCCCTGAGGGTGACCCTGGCTGCCGACACCGTGTCCATCGCCGTCATGGAGCTCGTCGACAACGTGGTCATCGTCTCGGTTCCCGGCGCCATGGACGCCGGGATCGGCGGCGCACTCTTCTGGCTGGCGCTGGCCGGCGCGCTCGCGGTCGCCTTCGTCGTCACCCTGCCGCTCAACCGCTGGCTCATGGGCCGCGGCCAGGGCCACGCCGTCGTCCACGCGCTGCACTGACCCGCCGCGGACAGCAGACGACCCCGGTCTCCGAGACGGAGGCCGGGGTCGCGCGTCGTGGCCCCGTCCAGCGCACCGCCCCGAGGGGGCAGGAGGACCGGGGCGTCCTTCAGCGGAGGAAGGACCCGTGACTGTTCGCCATGGTCAGCAGCTCGTCGCGCATCGCCGGGCTGCTGCTGCGCGCGAGGGCGCGGTCGAGCGCTCGCCGGGTGCGCGCCGCCTGCCGACGCTGCCGCCAGGTGCTGGTGACGCTGTTCATCTCGTGATGCCTTCTCTCCGTCTCGGTGGTCGACACCCGTAGTAAGCCAGGCGCAGCCCCGAGTATTCCGAAGAAACCCAGGCTAAGAGCTAGGCGCGGCGACGGTTGTTCACTCCGAGGGGTGAGTTGCGCCTCAGTCGACGCCCAGGACGCCCCGCACCGCCGTTCGGGCGGCATGCGGCTCCTCGGCCGCCAGCGCCGCGTCGGCCGCGCGTCGGCAGGTGTCGGCGTCGACGGCGGCGAGCCGGGCGCCGACCCCTGCGACCGAGGACGCCGCACAGGACAGCGAGGTGACCCCGAGCCCGACGAGCACGCAGGCCAGCAGCGGGTCGGCCGCAGCCTCGCCGCAGACACCCACCGGCCGGTCGGCTCGGCGTCCCGCCTCCGCGGTGGCCTGCACGAGGGCGAGCAGCGCCGGCTGCCACGGGTCGGTGAGGTCGGCGAGGTCGGCGGAGAGCCGGTCCGCGGCGAGGGTGTACTGCGACAGGTCGTTGGTGCCGATCGACAGGAAGTCGACGTGCTGCAGCAGCCGGTCGGCCAGCAGCGCCGCCGACGGCACCTCGACCATCACCCCGGGGACCAGACCCCGGTCGCGCACCAGAGCGGCGAAGCCGGCCGCCTCGGGAACGGTCGCCACCATCGGCGCCATCACCCACGGCTGCGAGCCGGTCCGCCGCGCCGCCTCGGCCACCGCGTCCAGCTGGCGCTCGAGCAGGCCGGGGTCGCGACGGGCCACGCGCAGGCCCCGGACGCCCAGCGCCGGATTGGCCTCGTCAGGGGCGGTCGCGAAGGCCAGCGGCTTGTCCGAGCCGGCGTCCAGGGTGCGGACGACGACCCGGCGACCCTCGAACGCGGTGAACACCTCGGCGTAGCCCCGCGCCTGCTCCTCGACCGAGGGCTCCTCGGCCCGGCCGAGGAAGGCCAGTTCCGTCCGCAGCAGCCCGACCCCCTCCGCGTGGACCGCTGCGGCGGCGCGCGCCCCCGCGCCGTCCTGCACGTTGGCGAGGATCTTGACCGCCACGCCGTCCCGGGTGCGCCCCGGCCCGCGGTACCCCGCGAGCGCGGCGGCTGCCCGGCGGGCGGCGTCCACCCGGGCCCGCGCCTCGACCGGGTCCGGATCGACCTCCACCGTGCCGCGCTCGCCGTCGAGCAGCACGGTCACCCCCTCGGGGACCTCGTCGAGACCACCCACCGCGACGACGCACGGCAGCCCCAGCTGCCGGGCGATGATGGCCGTGTGGCTCGTCGTGCCGCCCAGCCGGGTGGCCAGGCCGATCACCCGAGCGGGATCCAGGCCCGCGGTGTCGGCCGGCGCGAGGTCGTCGGCCAGCAGCACGGACGGGACCGCCGGGCTGGGCACGCCGGGCTCGCCCTGCCCGGTGAGCTGGGCGACGATCCGGTCCCGGATGTCGCGGACGTCGGTGACCCGCTCGGCCATCAACCCGCCGAGGCTGGTGAACAGGTCGACGAACTGCTGGGCCGCCTGGACGGTGGCGATGGCGGCCGGCGCGCCGGCGTCGATCCGCTGCTCCACCGCCGAGAGCAGACCGCGGTCGCGAGCCAGCCCCGCGGTGGTCGCCAGCACCTCGGCGCTGACGCCCGTCGCTGCGCCGGCGCGCTCGGCGAGGCGGTCGGCGACCACCCCGGCAGCGGCGGCGAACCGCTCCTTCTCCACCGGCCGGTCGGCCTCTGGCACCACGACACCGTCGTCGCCGGGCAGGACCACGGCGCCGGACGGGCGGATCACCGGGCCGTACGCGACACCGGGGACGACCGGGGTGCCGGGGAAGACCGCGGGGCCGGCGGGGCCGGGCTGGAGGACGGTGCCGGGGGCGGTGATGGCCATGGGTACCTCGCGGAGTCGTCGGGGTGCGGGGGCTGGATCGCCGTCGTCCGCCGGTGACCAGAGTCACCAATGGGTGTTGACTTGTCAATGTTTCGGACGTAGAACAACACCATCACAACCGCGAAACAACATGGTCGGGCATCGGAGGGAGGCGGTCCGTGTACGCCGAGGAACGTCAGCAGACGATCGCCGGTCTGGTCGCCGACCGCGGCCGGGTCGCGGTGACCGCGCTCGCGGACGAGTTCGGGGTGACGACGGAGACCGTGCGCCGCGACCTCGCCCTCCTGGAGCGGGCCGGGACCCTCCGCCGGGTGCACGGCGGTGCCGTGCCGGCCGGCGCCCTCACCTTCGTGGAGACCGCGCTGGCCGAACGGCACGGCACGCGCTCCGAGCAGAAGCGGAAGATCGCCACCGCGGCGCTCGACCTCGTCCCGGGCGCCGGCGGCAGCCTGCTGCTCGACGGCGGGAGCACGACGGCGGCCCTCGCCGAGCTGCTGCCCGGCGACCGGCGGCTGCTGGTCATCACCTCCTCCGTGCCGATCGCCGCCCGGCTGGCCGCCGCCCCGGGCCTGGACCTGCACGTCCTCGGCGGCCGTGTCCGCGGCATCACCCAGTGCGCGGTCGGCGAGCAGGCCGTGGCCGCGCTCGCCGACCTCCGCGTCGACGTGGCGTTCCTCGGCACGAACGGCATCACCCCCGCCCACGGGTTCACCACGCCCGACGAGGCCGAGGCCTCGGTGAAGCGGGCCATGACCCGCGCCGGGCAGCGGGTGGTCGTGCTGGCCGACAGCAGCAAGCTCGGCCGTGAGCACCTGATCCGGTTCGCCACGCCGGCCGACGTCGACGTCCTGGTCACCGACGCGGACGCCGACGCCACCGACGTCGCCCGCCTCGAGGACGCGGGCGTCGAGGTCGTGGTCGCGTGACCAGCGGCCCCGCCGGCGCCGGCCGCGTCGTCACCCTCACCGCGAACCCCAGCCTCGACCGCACGCTGTCGCTGCCCGGCGTCCTGGCGCGCGGCGGCGTCGTCCGGCTGGCTCCCAGCTCGACCGAGCCCGGCGGCAAGGGGGTCAACGTCGCCCGGGCGGTCGCCGCGGCCGGCGGGGACGTGGTCACCGTGCTCCCCGCGGCCGCGGACGACCCCATCGTCGGCGCGCTGCACCGGCTGGGGCTGCCGCTCGCGACGGTGCCGGTGCCGACGCCCGTCCGCACCAACTACACGCTGGCCGAGCCCGACGGCACCACCACCAAGCTCAACGAGCCCGGCGCCCCGCTGGACGAGGCGACCCGCGGCGCGCTGGCCGACCTGCTGCACCGGCACGCCGAGGGCGCGCGCTGGGTCGCCCTCTCCGGCTCGCTGCCACCGGGTGCGCCGCCGGACTGGTACGCCGAGCTGGTCCGGTCGCTGCGGGACACCGGCGCACGGATCGCGGTCGACACGTCCGAGGCGCCGCTGCTGGCCCTGCTGGCCGCCGGGCCGGACGCCGCGCCGGACCTGCTCAAGCCCAACGCGGAGGAGCTCGCCCAGCTGACCGGGGTGCCGGAGGAGGCACTGGCCACCGATCGGGACGCCGTCCTCACCGCCGTCGGCACGCTGCACGAGCGCGGCGTGGCCGAGGTGCTGCTGACCCTCGGAGCCGACGGCGCCCTGCTCTCCCGCGCCGACGGCGGCGTCTGGTCGGCGGCGCCGCCGCGGGTCGCGGTCCGCAGCACGGTCGGGGCGGGCGACTGCAGCCTGGCCGGTCTCCTGCTCGCCGACCTGGCCGGCGCCGCACCGGCCGACCGTCTGCGCAGCGCGGTCGCGTACGGCTCCGCCAGTGCGGCGCTGCCCGGCTCCGCCGTCCCCACCCCGGCCCAGGTGGCCGCCCTCCCCGTCGAGGTCTCCGCCGTCCGCTCGCCGGCCGGCACCGCCTCACCACCGTCGTCCCCCCGCACCACCCCCGTCCCGGCCGCCGGCCGCGACGTCCGCTGACGCCCTCCCGGAGAGGTCCGCCATGCCTGCCCTGATCACCCCCGGCCTGGTCGCGCTCGATGCCGACCTCGGCACCGACAAGACCGCGGTCGTGCACCGATTGGCCTCGCTCGTCGCCGGCGCCGGCCGGGCGACCACCGGCGAGGCCCTCGCCGCGGACGCGCTGGCCCGCGAGGCCCAGGCCGCCACCGGGCTGCCCGGCGGCATCGCCATCCCGCACTGCCGGTCCGAGGCGGTGACCGAGGCGTCCCTGGCCTTCGCCCGGCTGTCCCCGAAGGTGGACTTCGGCGCCCCCGACGGGCCGGCCGACCTGGTCTTCCTCATCGCCGCACCGGCGCACGGGGACGCCGACCACCTGACCCTGCTCACCGCGCTGGCCCGGGCGCTGGTCCGGCCGGAGTTCGTGGCGTCGCTGCGGGCGGCCGGGTCCGACGACGAGATCGTCCGGCTCGTGGCGGAGGTGGTCTCCCCCGAGCCGGTCGCCCCGGCAGCCACCTCGGCCGCCACCGGCGCCTCGACCGCGGGCGCCGCCCCGGCGGCGAGCCCGGCCCCTGCCGCCGCGGCCTCCGCCCGGCGCAGCGTCGTCGTGGTCAGCGCCTGCCCGACCGGCATCGCGCACACCTACATGGCCGCCGACAAGCTGGTCGCCGCCGGGCGCACCGAGGGCGTCGACATCCACGTGGAGACCCAGGGCTCCTCGGGGTCCACGCCGCTGGACCCGGCGGTGATCCGCGATGCCGACGCCGTCATCTTCGCCGTCGACGTGGGCGTCAAGGACCGCGACCGGTTCGCCGGCAAGCCGCTCGTGCAGTCGGGCACCAAGCGCGCGATCAACGAACCCGAGGTCATGATCCGTGAGGCGCTGGCCGCCGCCGACGACCCGAACGGCCGGCGGGTGCCGGGTGCCGGTGCCGCCGGCGAGACGGCCGCCGCGGCGTCAGGGGGTGGACCGAGCACCGGCTCGGAGGTGCGCCGCTGGCTGCTGACCGGGGTCAGCTACATGATCCCGTTCGTCGCCGCCGGCGGTCTGCTCATCGCGCTGGGCTTCCTGTTCGGCGGGTACCAGATCGTCAACCCGAACCCGGACGTCGAGGGCCAGAGCTACGCCCTCAGCTGGGTGCTCAACAACTCGTTCTTCGACCTGCCCAGCGCAGCACCGACCGAGGGACTCAACGACGGGTTCCTCGGCTACCTCGGCGCGATCTGCACCGTCCTCGGCCAGGCCGCCTTCGGCTTCCTCGTCCCCGCGCTGGCCGGTTACATCGCCTACGCGATCGCCGACCGCCCCGGCATCGTCCCCGGCTTCGTCGTCGGGGCCGTGTCCGTCACCGTGGGCGCCGGCTTCATCGGGGGCCTGATCGGTGGCATCATCGCCGGCTTCGCGGCCCTGTGGATCAGCCGTTGGAAGCTCCCCGCCGGCGTCCGCGGGCTGCAGCCGGTCGTGATCATCCCGCTGCTGGCCACCCTCATCGCCAGCGGCCTCATGGCCGTCGTCCTGGGCCGGCCCCTGGCCGCCGCGCTGACCGGTCTGGGCAACTGGCTCAACGGCCTGACCGGGACCTCGGCCGCCCTGCTCGGGATCATCCTCGGCCTGATGATGTGCTTCGACCTCGGTGGGCCGGTGAACAAGGCGGCCTACGTCTTCGCCACCACCGGGCTGGCCGCCGGCAGCGGTGCCCCGTTGATCATCATGGCGACCGTCATGGCCGCCGGCATGGTGCCGCCGCTGGCGATGGCGCTCAGCACCGCCGTCCGGCCCAAGCTCTACACCCCCGCCGAGCGGGACAACGGCAAGGCCGCCTGGCTGCTGGGCGCCTCGTTCATCTCCGAGGGCGCCATCCCGTTCGCCGCGGCCGACCCGCTGCGGGTCATCCCGTCGATGATGCTGGGCGGCGCCACCACGGGGGCGATCGTCGCGGCCAGCGGGGTGGAGCTCCGCGCTCCGCACGGCGGCATCTTCGTGTTCTTCGCGATCACCGGGCTGCTGTGGTTCGTGATCGGGATCCTCGCCGGCATGATCGTCGGCGCCGTCGCGGTCACCGTCGCCAAGAGCATCGGCCGGCCGAAGGGCGAGGACGTCCCGGAGGACGCCGTCGACCTGGCGCACGCCCACGTGGCGGCCCCCGTCACCCAGCCGGCCCGGGCCTGACCCGGCAGGCTGGTCCCGCACCCGTCCCAGCAGCGAGGAGACTCCCCATGCCCAGTCAGACCGTGTCCGTCGGCTCCCGCGTCGGGCTGCACGCCCGGCCCGCCGCGCTGATCGCCGAGGCCGTCGGCAAGGCCGGCGTGCCGGTCACGCTCGCCACCGCCGGTGGCATCCCGGTGGACGCCGGATCACCCCTGATGATCATGACGCTCGGCGCCAAGATGGGGGTGGAGGTCGTGGTCACCAGCGACGACCCCGCGGTGGTCGAGCAGATCGCCGGCCTGGTCGCCCAGGACCTCGACGCCGAGTAGCGGGAGGCCCCTCCTCCCCCCGCCTCGCGCGCTCGGCGCGGGACCCTGCAGGTGGCCGGACGACGGCGCCCGCCCCTCCGCACGGAGGGGTGGGCGCCGTCGGCGTTCCGGGGTGGTCAGCTCACGGCTGGTCGGGGCGGGAGACGTCTCCTCGCCAGGCGCCGGTCTCGCTGCCGCGGCTCTCGATGAACTCCTTGAACTTCTTGGCGTCGGCCTTCACCTGGCGGTCGTCGAAGCCGAGGGCCGCGCCGGCCTTCTCCACCACGCCCTTCGGCTCCCAGTCGATCTGGATCATGACGCGGGTCTTGGCGTCGTCGAGCCGGTGGAAGGTGACGACACCGGCGTGCTTGGCGTCGCCGCTGGTGCTGGTCCAGGCGACCCGCTCCTCGGGGTGCTGCTCGGTGATCTCGGCGTCGAACTCGCGCTTCACGCCGTCGATGTTGGTGACCCAGTGGGTGTGGGTGTCGTCGAGCTGGGTGATCCGCTCGACCCCGCCCATGAACTGGGGAAAGGACTCGAACTGCGTCCACTGGTCGTAGGCGACCCGGATCGGCACGTCGACGTCGATGGCTTCCTGCACGCTGGCCACTGCTGGCTCCTTCGCTCGGCGGTCGGGTTCGGTCCTCCGCCTACCCCGATGAGCCGGGCCGGACACGCCGGACCTGCCGGTCAGCGCAGCGCCGCCGCCACGCTGCCCCGCACCGGGCGGCCGGCGAGCAGCAGCATCTGGACCAGGTGGTAGGCGTCGGGCTGACCGTCCCAGGTGCCCGTCGCGATCTCCCCGGACGGCGTCAGCTCGTGGTGCCAGCTGCCGGTGACGGGGTCCGCGAACCGGGCCTCACCGTGCGCCCGCCACCGGTCGGCCAGCTCCCGGTAGTGCTCCTGCCCGGTCACCTCGGCCAGCACCGTGGCCGCGGCGATCGCCTCGCAGACCACCCAGTGCATGCGGGCGCCCACGACGGGGCGGTCGTCCCAGTCCAGGGTGTACGGGAAGCCGTCGTGCCCGTCGGCGGCCCACCCCCGGGTGGCCGCCGCGTCGAACAGCGCGACGGCGTCCTCCCGCAACCAGTCGGGGCCGCCGTGGCCACTCCGGCCGGTCAGTGCGGCGGAGAGGTGCAGGCACAGGCGGGCCCACTCGAACTGGTGCCCGGGGGTCACGCCGTACGGGCGGAAGGGGTGCGCGGGCTCGTCCCGGTTGTGCTCGGGCAGCGGCGTCCAGTCGGGGGCGAAGTGCTCGGGCAGCCGCCAGCCGCGCTCGCGGGCCCAGCCGTGCACCACCCGCTCGATGCTGCGCAGCGCCTGCGCGCGCAGCCGGGCCGCGCGCGGGTCGTCGTCGCCGAGGGCGTCGGCGGCGGCCAGGGACGCCTCGACCCCGTGCATGTTCGCGTTGGCCCCACGGTAGCTCGACAGGCGCGTCCAGCCGGCGTCCCACTCCTCGACCGCCAGTCCCGCGGCCTCGTCCCAGAACCGGGACTGCCAGACGTCGAGCGCCGCGTCGAGCAGCTCCGGGCCGCCCTCGGCGCCGACCGTCGTCGCGGTCGCGCCGGCCAGGATGACGAAGGCGTGCGCGTAGGCGGACTTCGTGTCGTCGTCCGCCGTCGACCGCCAGCCGCCGTGGACGTCGTCCCGAAGCGGCCCGTCGGTCAGCGCCCGCACCCCGTGACCGACCAGCTCGTCCGCCCGCGGCCGGCCCAGCAGCTGGGCCAGTCCGAAGACGTGCGTCTTGCGCGCGGTGATGAAGGTCATCAGCGGCCGGTCGGGGATGACCTGGCCATCGCCGCCGAGGAAGCCGAACCCACCGGGGACGGCCGAGCGCTCGGCGAAGTCGAGCAGCCGGTCGAGATCGGTCATCAGAACGCCAGCGCCGTCCCGGGGTCGGAGAGCAGCGCGCCGACGTCGGCCAGGAACCGGCTGCCCAGCTCCCCGTCGATGATCCGGTGGTCGAACGACAGCGCCAGCTGGGTCACCTGCCGCGGCTTGACCTTGCCCTTGTGCACCCACGGCATGTCGCGGACCGCGCCGAAGGCGAGGATCGCCGACTCGCCGGGGTTGAGGATCGGCGTCCCGGTGTCGACGCCGAACACCCCGACGTTGGTGATGGTGATCGTGCCGCCGGACATGTCGGCCGGAGTGGTCCGGCCCGCCCGTGCGGTCTCGGTCAGCTCGCCCAGCGCGCCGGCCAGCTCGCCCAGTGAGAGCCGGGCGGCGTCCTTCACGTTGGGGACGACGAGCCCGCGGGGGGTCGCCGCCGCGATGCCCAGGTTGACCTGGCCGTGCACGACGATCTCCTGCGCGGCCTCGTCCCAGGAGCTGTTGACCATCGGATGCCGCCCGACGGCCAGCAGCAGCGCCTTGGCCACGAACAGCAGCGGGCTCACCTTGACCCCGGCGAACTCCGGGCGCGCCGCGAGCCGGGTGCGCAGCTTCATCATGCGGGTGACGTCGACGGTCAGGAACTCGGTGACGTGCGGAGCGGTGAACGCGCTGGCCACCATCGCCGCCGCGGTCAGCTTGCGCACCCCCTTCACCGGGATCCGCTGCTCCCCGGGCGGGGTCTCGGCGCCGGACGCCCCCCGGAGGAGGGTGCCGCCGGTGTCCGCACCGTGCGCGGCGGCCACCTGCGCGGCGGCTCCGACGTCGGCGCGGGTGATGACGCCGCCCGGTCCGCTGCCGGTCAGCGTGGTCAGGTCCACGCCGAGGTCGCGCGCCAGCTTGCGGACCGGTGGCTTGGCCAGGGGACGCGGCCGGCCCGAGCCCGGGGCGACCGCGGCGGACCCCGCCGACGCCTCCTCCGCCGCGGCGTGCGCCTCGGCCGCGCGGCCGACCTCCAGGCCGCCGTGCCGCACCGGCTTGGTGGTCAGGTCGGGGGCGGTCGCCAGCAACGGGACCCTGGGGCTCGCCGCCGTCTCCGGGGAGCGGTCGGCCTCCGGTCGCGCCGCGGGCGCGTGCCCGGCCCGGCGGGGACGGCGGCGGGCCTCGGTCGTGCGCGGGCCGTAGCCGACCAGCACCGCGGTCCGGCCCCCGGGCGCGGCGCCGCCGATCAGCCCGGCTGCGGGCTCCCCGCCGTCCCTTGCGGCTGCCGCCTCGGGCGAGCCGCCGCCGGTGTCGATCGTGATGATCGGCGCCCCGACGTCGACCATCGTCCCGGCCTCGTACAGCAGCGCGGTGACCGTCCCGGCCCACGGGGAGGGCAGCTCGACGGCGGCCTTCGCCGTCTCCACCTCGCACAGCGGTTGGTTCACCGTGACCGTGTCGCCGACGGCCACCAGCCACTGCAGGATCTCGCCCTCCGTCAGGCCCTCGCCGACGTCGGGCAGCGCGAACTGGCGCAGCTCGCCCATCAGAAGCCCATCGCCCGGTCGACGGCATCGAGCACCCGGTCGAGGTCGGGGAGGTACTCCTCCTCGAGCTTGGACGGCGGGTACGGGGTGTCGTAGCCGCCCACCCGGAGCACCGGTGCCTCCAGCGAGTGGAAGCAGGTCTCGCTGACCCGCGCGGCGATCTCCGCTCCGAGCCCGAGCGTCACCTGCGCCTCGTGGACGACGACGCAGCGACCGGTCCGGCGCACGCTCTCGAACACCGGGTCGAGATCGAGCGGGGACAGCGAACGCAGGTCGACCACCTCGATCGAACGCCCCTCGTCGGCGGCGGCCTGGGCCGCCTGCAGCGCCGTCTTCACCATCGGCCCGTAGGCGAGCAGCGTGACGTCGTCCCCGCCGCGGACGACGCGGGAGGCGAACAGCGGGCCGGGCGGAGCGCCGGTGTCGACCTCCGCCTTCTCCCAGTACCGCCGCTTCGGCTCCAGGAAGACGATCGGGTCGGGGTGCGCGATGGCCTGCTGGATGCCCCAGTAGGCGTCCACCGGGTTGCTGACCGCGACGACCTTCAGGCCCGGCGTGTGCGCGAAGTAGGCCTCGGGGCTCTCGCTGTGGTGCTCCACCGCGCCGATGCCGCCACCGAAGGGGATGCGGATGACGATGGGCATCGCGAGCTTCCCCCGCGATCGGGCGTGGATCTTGGCCACCTGGGTGACGATCTGGTTGTAGGCCGGGAAGACGAAGCCGTCGAACTGGATCTCGCAGACCGGCCGGTAGCCGCGCATCGCCAGGCCGACGGCGGTGCCCAGGATGCCGGCCTCGGCCAGCGGGGTGTCGACGACGCGGTCGTCGCCGAAGTCCTTCTGCAGGCCGTCGGTCACCCGGAAGACCCCGCCGAGGCGGCCGATGTCCTCCCCCATGAGCACGACCTTCGGGTCGTCCTCCATCGCCCGGCGCAGGCCGAGGTTGAGCGCCTTGCCGATGGTGAGCGTCTGCGTCATCGCTCGACTCCCCCCTCGTTCCGCTCCTCGGTCGCTGGCGCTCCCTGCGATGCTCGCTCGGGCGTCGTCTCCGGGTGCGTCATCGCTCGACTCCGCCCTCGTTCCGCTCCTCGGTCGCTGGCGCTCCCTGCGATGCTCGCTCGGGCGTCGTCTCCGGGTGCGTCATCGCTCGACTCCCCCCTCGAAGCTCGCCTGGTACGCCTCGAACTCGGCCCGCTGCCGGGCCAGGTGCGGGGTCTGCTCGGCGTAGACGGAGTCGAACATCGCCGTCCCCGGTGGATCGGGCATCTCCACCGTGCCCCGGCGGATCCGCACGGCCAGCTCGTCGGCCTCGGCCTCGACCGCGTCGAAGAAGTCGTGGTCGGCGATGCCGCTGCGCGACAGGTACGCCTTGAGCCGCGCGATGGGGTCCCGCAGCTTCCACTCCTCGAGCTCGCTGGCCAGCCGGTAGCGGGTCGGGTCGTCGGAGGTGGTGTGCGCGCCCATCCGGTAGGTGAACGCCTCGATGAAGGTGGGGCCCTGCCCGTCGTGGGCGGCGGCGAGCGCCGCCCGGGTCACCGCGAGGACGGCCAGGACGTCGTTGCCGTCGACGCGGACGCCGGGGAACCCGAACCCGGCGGCCCGCTGGTACAGCGGCACCCGCGACTGGCGCTCCAGGGGCACGCTGATCGCGTACTGGTTGTTCTGGCAGAAGAAGACGACGGGGGCGCTGAAGCTGGCCGCCCAGATCATCGCCTCGTTGACCTCGCCCTGGCTGGTGGCACCGTCACCGAGGAAGGCCAGGGCAGCGCTCTCCGCGCCGTCGCGCTGCAGGCCCATCGCGTAGCCGGTGGCGTGCAGGGTCTGCGCCCCGATGACGACGGTGTAGAGGTTGAAGTGGGTGGCGACCGGGTCCCAGCCACCGTTGTCGACGCCGCGGAACAGGCTGATGACGTGCAGGGGGTCGACCCCGCGGGTCCAGGCGACGCCGTGCTCCCGGTAGGTGGGGAAGGCCATGTCGTCCGGCGCCATCGCACGGCCGGCACCGATCTGCGCCGCCTCCTGTCCGAGCAGCGAGGCCCAGATGCCGAGCTCACCCTGCCGCTGCAGCGCGGTGGCCTCGACGTCCCACCGGCGGACCAGGGCCAGGTCGCGGTAGAGGTCGCGCAGCTCCTCGGGCGAGACGTCGACGGAGTACTCCGGGTGCTCGACGCGCTCGCCTTCGGGGGTCAGCAGCTGGACGAGGTCGGGCTGGTGCGGCAGATGGGGCGCCTCGGCCCCCGGGACGGGGTCGACCACCTCGGTGGCCACGCTGGACACGCTCACGGCAACTCCTCGCCATCGGCCGCAGGGACGGGGTCGCCGGCGCTGCGGTGCTGGACGTCTCGCGGCACCGGGGTGTGGCGCCACTCACACATCGTGGCACGACCGGGCCCGCAGTGGAGCAGACACTGTGACTGCGATCTGCGCAAGGTCCCCTGATCGGGTTGCGCACGATGACCGGTACTAGGACGTCCTCGCATGTCAGACTGAGCAACGTGCCGGCCCTCGACGCCACCGACGCCCGCCTGCTTCAGGCGCTGACCCAGGACCCGCGGGCCAGCGTGATGGCGCTGTCGCAGAAGCTCGGACTGGCCCGGAACACCGTGCAGGCCCGGCTGGCGCGACTGGAGGGCAACGGCGCGCTCGCCCCCTTCGACGCCCGGCTGCGCCCCGAGGCGCTGGGCTACCGGTTGGGCGCCTACGTCACCGTCCAGGTGGTGCAGCGCAGCCTCGTGGACGTCGGCGAGGCACTCGCGGACATCCCGGAGGTGGTCGAGGTGACCGCGCTGTCCGGCGTGGCCGACCTGCTGGTGCGGGTGGTGGCCATCGACGCCGACGACCTGTGGCGGATCACCGAGCAGGTGCTGAGCATCCCGGGCGTGCAGCGGACCGACACCGCCCTGGCGCTGCGCCGCCTCGTCGAGCACCGGGTCGCACCCCTGCTGGACCGCGCCGCCGGCACCGACTGACCCTGCCCAGCACGCTGCGGGAGCGCCGGTGAGGGCTCCCGTGGATCTGTGGACAGCCCTGTGAGCTGGGGATTCACCACTTGAATGCGCCTCGGTTCCGGTAGGCTTCGAACAGGTGATCGAGCCGGTGGGAGGTGTCGTGGACGAGCTGCACGCGGCGCTGGACGCCCTGGCCGGTCACGATCTGCACGACCTGTCCGACGGCGCCCTGCTGGAGCGGACCGCGGCCCTGGTCGCGGTGCGCAACCGGCTCGACGCCGAACTGACCCGCACCGTCCGGGCCGCCGACACCCGGCAGGCCGCCGAGCACGACGGGCTGAAGACGATGCAGTCCTGGCTGCGCGGGCACGCCCGACTCTCCACCGCCGAGGCCGGCCGGATCGTCCGCGCCGGGCGCGCGCTGGAGCACCTGCCCGCGGTGGCGGCCGCCTTCGCCGCCGGCACCATCACCGCCGAGCAG
>NZ_JAAGWF010000021.1 GCF_010686765.1 Geodermatophilus sabuli
GCCGCGGTCGTCCACTCCTTCCGCGAGTACCGCAAGGACCGCGCCCAGGAGTCGGCCGACGCGCTCGCCGCCGAGGCAGCCCGCCTGGCCGACGAGGTCGAGCTCCCGGCTGACGCCGCCGACGCCGCCGACCTGCGTCGCAACCTCGCGGCCGGCCGGCCCAGCGCCCCGCAGGACTGAGCAAGGACCCCCTCCACCCCACCCCTCGCCAGATCGGGGGCGGGCCCCTGGAGGGGGCCGTACGAGGGCCCCGCCCGGCAGCCGCCGGGCGGGGCCCTCGCCGTCTCAGCGGGCCGCGAGGAGGGCGGCTTCGAGCTCGGCAGGCAGGCCGGGGCGCGGCAGGCCGTGCGGAGGGTCGGGCAGCCGCTCGACCGCCCGCAGCCAGGCCCAGGTGTCGGCGACCGTGTCGCGCAGCGGGCGGCCGGGCAGGCCGAGCTCGCGGGCCCGGGAGGTGTCGACGTCCCACGCCGTGCGGGCCACGTCGGCGGGCAGCCACAGCGGCAGGTGCAGCCACGGCTCCACCTGCGCGGCCAGCAGTTCCGCCTCGGGTACCGGGACCCACTCCGCGTCGCCGCCGGTCACCGTCCGACAGAGGTCGAGCAGGCCGCCCAGGGTGGTCATCCCCACGGGTCCGGTGGTGGTGACCGCCCCACCCCGGCCCTGCTCGGCGACCTCCACCAGCCAGCCGGCCAGGTCGCGGGCGTCGACGGCGGCGATCGGCTGGTCCAGCGCGTCCGGGACGACCACCCGGCCGCCGCGCGCGATGCGGCGCAGCCACCAGCCGAGCCGGTCCACCCGGTCGTGCGGCCCGACGATCAGCCCGGCGCGGGCGGTGAGGAACCGGTCGCCGAGCACCGCCGCCAGGACGCGCTCGGCCTCGGCCTTGATGGCGCCGTACTCGTCCTCGTCACCGGTGCGGGTCGGCTCGCCGTCCTCCGCGCCGATCGGCCCCGGAGGCCAGTGCGCGTAGGCGTTGAGGCTGCTGACGAAGGCGTAGCCGCGGACCCCGGCCAGCGCGGCCGCCGCGTGACGAGCGGCGGCGCGGGTCTGGCAGGAGGTGTCGACGACGAGCTCGGGCGCCCAGCCGGCGAGCGCCGCGGGCAGGGCCGCCGGGTCGTCCCGGTCCCCGTGCAGCGCGCGGACCCCCTCGGGGGGCTCGCCGGACACCCCGCGGGTGAAGGTCGCCACCTCGTGGCCGCGCTCGAGCGCCGCAGTCGCCACGTGCCGGCCGAGGAAGTGGGTGCCACCGAGGACGAGCAGTCGCATGCCGCCACCCCAGCCCACCCGCTCCCCCACCGTCCAGCCGGTTCGCGGCGGGCGGAAGACCCGGGCACCGCCGCCGGCTCACGAGGGTCGGGGAGGCGTCGCCCCCTGCAGGGCCTCGCCGCGAGCTCGCGAGCGGTGGGGCGGGGATCCTCTCTCACACCGCCCGGGTGTAGGGCAGGCCGGGGACCTGCGGCAGGGGCATGGACCGCGCGGCGGCCATCACCATCTGCGGCGAGTTGGGCAGTCCGCGGCGGGTGCACAGCCGCAGCGCGCGGGCGCCGGTGATGACGTCGGTCTCCGGCGGGACGACGAGCAGGTCGGCCCGGCGGTTGCCTCCGGCCCAGGTCAGGCAGACGACGCCGGGGTCCATGCTGCGGAAGCCGCCCGTGCGCACCACCCGGCCGCCGACGACGACCTTGCGCGGCGCCGGGGCCCAGGCGTCGAGGGCGTAGGTGAAGCGCTCCACGCGCACCCCTCGCTTGTCGAGGGCGGCGATCAGCTCGGGCACCTCGACCGCGAGGTCCCGGCTGCGCGGGAACCACGCCCCGTCGAAGGGCTGTTCCCCGGCCCCGGCGTCGGCCCGCAGGCTCACCCGGACGTCGATGCCACCCCGGTGACCCTCGGCTGCCAGCGTCTCCCGGGTGGTCGTCATCAGCGTCGTGCCTCTCGTCGTGAGCCCTGGGCCCCCGCACACGGCCCCGAGGACAACGTAGGAGGTCGGCAACGGGGGTCCCGCGGAGCGGGCGGTGGGCGGGTCGTCGTCCCCCGGCCGGTCGTCACGACTGGTCATGAGACGGTCACGACCACCCACCGCCGCGCTCGGTGCGGTCTCAGTGCGTCAGCGCGAACACCGTGGTGCTCTCGTACACCTCCCCCGGGCGCAGCTCGGTCGACGGGAAGGCCGGCTGGTTCGGCGAGTCGGGGAAGTGCTGGGTCTCCAGCGCCAGGCCGTCGCCCTGGCGGTAGACGCCACCGCCGGTGCCGACGAGGGTGCCGTCCAGGAAGTTGCCCGAGTAGAACTGCAGCCCGGGCTCGGTCGTGGCGATCTCCAGCGTCCGGCCGCTGGCCGGGTCGTGCAGCACGGCGGCCGGCTCGAGCGCGTCCTCGGCGTCGGAGCCCTCGCGGGCGCCGTCGTCGGTCCGGTCCAGCGCCCAGTTGTGGTCGTAGCCCTGCCCGAACAGCAGCTGCTGGTCGTTCTCGCGGATGCGCTCCCCGATGGCCGTGGGCGCCCGGAAGTCGAACGGGGTGCCCTCCACCGGGGCGATCTCGCCGGTCGGGATGAGCGTCTCGCCGACGGGCGTGTAGCCGCTGGCGTTGATCTGCAGGCGGTGGTCGTAGACGTCGCCCGAGCCCTCACCGGCCAGGTTCCAGTAGGTGTGCTGGGTCAGGTTGACGACGGTCGGGGCGTCGGTCGTGGCCTCGTAGTGGACCGTCAGGCGGGAGTGCTCGTCGAGGCTGTAGGTGACGGCGGTGGTGAGGGTGCCGGGGAAGCCCTGGTCGTCGTGCGGGCTGACCAGCTCCAGCCGCAGGGCGGCGACGTGCTCGTCCCCGACCGGGGTGGCCGCCCAGATGCGGTCGTCGAAGCCGTCGGTCCCACCGTGCAGCGTGTTGGGGCCGTCGTTGGCCGGCAGCGAGTACGTCTGGCCGTCCAGCGTGAACTGCGCGTCGGCGATGCGGTTGCCGTAGCGGCCGATGAGCGAGCCGAAGTAGGGGTCGTCGTCGGAGGCGTAGCCGGCGACGTCGGCGAAGCCGAGGACGACGTTGTCCACCTCCCCGTGGGCGTCGGGGACCTCAAGCGTCTGGATGACCCCGCCGTAGGTCAGCACGCGGACCGTCATCTCGCCGTTGCTGAGGGTCCAGCGCTCGACGGGGGCGCCGTCCGGCGTGCTGCCGAAGGGCTCGACGGTCGTGCGCGCACCGCCCCCGCCGGAGGCGTCGTCCCCGGACGCGCCGGCCGGTGTCACGACACCACCGGCGAGCAGGCCGGCGCCGACGACGGCGACGAGCGCCCTGCGGCGACGGCGTCCGCGGAGGTCCGGGACGGAGAGGGTGGGCGGGTGTCCAGGCATGGGGACTCCGATGTCCGTGGCGATCCACCGGCGTCGTCGCGCGGTGGCGGGAGCACCGCCAGGTGTCAGGAGCGGATCGAGCGGGTGCCCGAGAAGCGGTCCGAGGACGATCAGGGACGCTAGGGAGGCGGCGGGAGCGGTGTCAACGCCCGGCCCGGGGACGCGAACGGCCGGGTGGGCAGCTGCCGCCGCGGGAACGGCGTGTCGCGAACGGGTCGCGACTTCAGCTGCCCACCCGGCCGGGTGGCGCGGGGTGGCTCCGTCCCGGGCCCCACCCTGAGCGTGCGGAGGGTGGGCAGGACGGGGTCCTCTG
>NZ_JAAGWF010000022.1 GCF_010686765.1 Geodermatophilus sabuli
TCAGGCGGGCTTGGGCTTGCGGTTCTTGGCCTTGCCGCGCTCGGTCTGGTCGAGCACCACCTTGCGGATGCGCACGGTCGCCGGAGTCACCTCGACGCACTCGTCCTCGGCGCAGAACTCCAGCGCCTGCTCCAGGTTCAGGATGCGCGGCGGGATCAGCCGCTCCAGCTCCTCGGAGGTGGACTTGCGCATGTTGGTGAGCTTCTTCTCCTTGGTGATGTTCACGTCCATGTCGTCCGGACGGGAGTTCTCACCGACGATCATGCCCTCGTAGACCTCGGTGCCCGGCTGCACCATGAGCTGGCCGCGCTCCTGCAGCGAGAACATCGAGTACGTCGTCGCCACGCCCTGGCGGTCGGCGACCAGCGAGCCGGTCGGGCGGGCGCGCATGTCACCCAGCCACGGCTCGTAGCCCTCGAGGTTGTGGTTGAGGACGCCGGTGCCGCGGGTCTCGGTCAGGAACTCGGTGCGGAACCCGATCAGGCCGCGCGACGGGCAGATGTACTCCATCCGCGCCCACCCGGTGTCGTGGTGCACCAGGTTCTCCAGCCGCGCGCGACGGGTGGCCAGCGCCTGGGTGAGGGTGCCGACGTACTCGCCCGGGGTGTCGATGGTGACCCGCTCGACCGGCTCGTGCAGCTTGCCGTCGATCTCCTTGGTGACGACGGTCGGGCGGCCGACGGTGAGCTCGAACTCCTCGCGGCGCAGCTGCTCGACGAGGATGGCCAGCGCCAGCTCGCCGCGGCCCTGCATCTCCCAGGTGTCGGGACGGTCGGTGGGCAGCATCCGCACCGACACGTTGCCGACCAGCTCCTGGTCGAGACGGTTCTTGATGAGGCGGGCGGTGAGCTTCTTGCCCGACTTGCCCGAGATCGGCGAGGTGTTGATCCCGATGGTGATCGAGATCGACGGCTCGTCGACGGTCAGCGGCGGCAGCGGTCGCGGGTCGTTCGGGTCGGCGAGGGTGTCGCCGATCATGATGTCCTCGATGCCGGCGATCGCGACCAGCTCACCGGGGCCGGCGCTCTCGGCCGGGGTCCGGGTGAGGCCCTCGGTCACGAGCAGCTCGGTGATCTTGACGTTCTTGATCGTGCCGTCGGTGCGGCACCACGCGACCTGCTGGCCGTTCTTCATCGTGCCGGAGTGGATGCGCAGCAGCGCCAGCCGGCCGAGGTAGGGGGAGGCGTCGAGGTTGGTGACCTGCGCACGCAGCGGCTCCTCGGCGTCGTAGACCGGTGCCGGGATGGTGTCCAGCAGGGTCTTCACGAGCGGCGAGAGGTCGGGGCTGTCCGGCGAGGTGCCGTCGGCGGGCCGGGTGAGCGAGGCCTGCCCGGTCTTGCCGTTGCTGTAGACGATCGGGAAGTCGAGGTTGTCGACGTCCATGCCGGAGTCCTCGAGCAGCTCCATGAACAGCTCGTAGGTCTCGTCGACGACCTCGCCGATGCGGGCGTCGGAGCGGTCGGTCTTGTTGACCACGAGGATGACCGGCATCCCCTTGCCCAGCGCCTTGCGCAGCACGAAGCGGGTCTGGGGCAGCGGGCCCTCGGAGGCGTCCACGAGGAGGACGACGCCGTCGACCATCGACAGGCCGCGCTCGACCTCACCACCGAAGTCGGCGTGACCGGGGGTGTCGACGATGTTGACGACCACCGGGTTGCCGTTCTCGTCGGCCAGGTGGATGGCGGTGTTCTTGGCGAGGATGGTGATGCCGCGCTCACGCTCGAGGTCCATCGAGTCCATGACGCGGTCCTGCGTGGAGTCGTTGTCCGTCCCCTCGCCCTTGGCGCGCCCGAGGGCGCCCGCCTGGCGGAGGAGGGCGTCGACCAGGGTCGTCTTGCCGTGGTCGACGTGGGCGATGATCGCCACGTTGCGCAGGTCGTCGCGGGTGGGCATGCGAAGAGCACCTCAGGGGGAATTCGGGGATTCGGCGCTGAAGATGCGCCCGTCATCTGGGGTAACGGTCGCCGGCCCGGCGACCTTCCCATGGTAGTGGAAGGACCTCGGCCCCCCTCATCCCTCGCACGCTCGGGACGAGCCTCTGGGCCGAGGCCGAACCGGCCGTTCAGGCGCGGTCGGCCACCGCGAACGTCACTCCGGCGGCGGCCAGGGTGACCAGACTCACCGCCAGCCAGGCGGGCAGCCCGACCCCGATGGCGAGGACGTGGGCCAGCACGAAGGCGGCGACGTAGAGGCCCGCCAGCCCGAGGGCGACCGCCCAGCCCCGCCGCTGCACCCACAGCCACGCCGCACCGAGCCCGCCGAGCGCGAACACCGCCCCGCCCAGCGCCCGGATGCCGGTCCCCTGCGCGAGGCCGAAGCCGGCCGCCAGGCCGACGGCGACGAGGGCGGCAGAGGGGAAGCGGGTCCGGGCGCGGGCGAGGGTGGACGTCGTCATGTCGCCCAGTCTCCCTCTCGACTCCTCGACGGCTCGATCGCACCGAGATACGCATGCGGACGGTGTCACGGGCCCTCGAGACCGCGCCCAGACGTGTCTGGGCGGTTCCTCCCCGCGCTCTGAGACGACGAGGGGCCCCGGGCGCGAACGCCCGGGGCCCCTTCGGCCTCCCTCCAGGGGCCCGCCGCGAGCCTGCGAGTGGTGGGGAGGAGGGAGGCCCTTGCTCAGGCGGTGCGGAGCACGGCCTCGATCTCGAGCTCGACGGTGATCTTGTCCCCGACGACCACGCCGCCGCCGTCCATCGGCATGTCGATGTCGACGCCGAAGGCCTTGCGGGAGATCTCGGTCTTGGCGGAGAAGCCGGCGCGCGTGCCGCCGTAGGCGTCGGGGCCGAAGCCGTTGAGCTCCAGCTCCAGGGTGACCGGCTTGGTGATGCCCTTGATGGTCAGGTCACCGAGGACCGACCAGTCGGCGCCGTCGGTGCGGACCTCGGTGGAGCGGAACGTCATGACGGTGTGGTTGCCCACGTCGAAGAAGTCGGCGGAGCGGATGTGCGCGTCGCGCTGCTCCTGCCGGGTGTCGATGGAGTCCATGTCGACGGTGGCGGTGACCGTGGACTGCGTCGGGTCAGCGGCGGTGGTGATCTCGCCGGAGAACTCGCGGAAGTAGCCCCGGACCTTGCTGACCATCATGTGGCGCACGGAGAAGCCGACGGTGGAGTGGCTGGCGTCGATGTCCCAGGTGCCGGCGACGTAGCCGGGGATCTGCGTGGTGGCGGTGCTGGTCATGAGTTCTCCCAGTAGTTGAGTGTTTGACCTTCTGCTCGACCGTAGCGTAGTTGAAGGCTTGACTATTCCGCCAGTACCCTGGGCGCATGACCGCGCGCGTGTCCGTCGCTCCCCAGGACCCAGTGGAGTTCCCCGGGGAGCCCCGCTGGCTCGACGCCGACGAGCAGCGGGCGTGGCGGGCCTGGCTCTACAGCGCCCAGCTGCTGATGGACCGGCTCGACCGGGAGCTGACCCACGAGACCGGCATCTCGCACGCGTACTACGAGATCCTCGTCGCGCTCTCGGAGACCGAGGGCCGGATGCTCCGGATGAGCGAGCTGGCCGACCGCTGCCTGTCCTCCCGCAGCCGGCTGTCGCACGCGGTGTCGCGGCTCGAGGAACGCGGGTGGGTGCGCCGGCAGATCTGCCCCGAGGACGGCCGCGGTCAGCTCGCCGTCCTCACCGACGAGGGGTTCGCCGCACTGGAGGCCGCCGCGCCGGTGCACGTCGGGAGCGTGCGGGCGCACCTGTTCGACCAGCTCTCGCCCGGGCAGGTGGAGGCGATGCGCGACCTCGGGGAGACCCTGCTGCGCCACCTCGGCCCGCGCTGAGCGGGGTCGGACCCCGGACTGACGTGCGGGTCATCCCGCGGGTGGACGACGGCGGCTCCGCCGCTGCCTAGGGTCGTCGCGATGGACGAGCGACCACCCCTGCAGCGGCTGGAGGCGTGGTTGCGCGACCATCCCCTGCTGGTGGACGCAGGGACAGCCGCGCTCGTGTGCTTCGTGACCGTCGTGCTCCCTGCGGGTGCCTTCGTCGCCCAGGGGCCGGCCGTGGTCGTCGGGCTGCTGCTCACGATCCCGCTGGCCTGGCGGCGCCGCCGGCCGGTCCCCGCGGCGGCGACCGTCGTCGCCGCCGGGCTGCTGGAACTGGCGGTCGTGGACGAGTTCCTCCCCGCCAACGTCTCGGCGCTGGTGATGGTGCACGCGCTGGCCGCCTACGCCCCGCGCTGGGCCGGCCGGGCCGGGCTGGCGCTGGGCCTGCTCGGCGCCGTGCTCGCCGGGCTGCGCTACTTCGCCACGAACGCCACCGACGCGCTCGTCCCCAGCGTCGGCTCGATCGGCGTCGCCGTCGTCGCCGCCTGGGCGCTGGGCGACCTGCGCCGGGCTCGGCTCCGGAGGCTGGACGACCTGCACGAGCGGGCCCGCCTGCTGGAGCTGGAACGGGCGGCCGAGATGCGGCTGGCCGCCACCGCCGAGCGGGCCCGCATCGCCCGTGAGATGCACGACGTGGTGGCCCACTCCCTCTCGGTCGTGATCGCCCAGGCCGACGGCGGCCGGTACGCCGGGCGCACCGACCCCGACGCCGCCACCGGCGCGCTCGAGGCCATCGCCGCCACCGGCCGCCAGGCACTGACCGACATGCGCGGCCTGCTCGGGGTCCTGCGGGAGGACGGCCGGGAGGAGTACGCCCCACAGCCGGACGTCTCCGCCGTCGCCGGCCTGGTGGAGGAGGTGCGGGCCAGCGGTCTGGACGTCGACCTGCTGGTCGAGGGCGTGCCGCAGCCCCTGCCCGCCGGGCCGCAGCTGGCCGCCTACCGGATCGTGCAGGAGTCGCTGACCAACGTGCTCAAGCACGCCGGTCCGGCCGGCCGGGCCTGGGTGCGGCTGCACTGGCGGCCCGACGGGCTGGAGGTCGCCGTCCTCGACGACGGCCGCGGCGCGTCGGCGGCGATGGTGTCCTCCGACGGCCAGGGACAGGGGGTGCTCGGCATGCGGGAGCGCGCGCGGTTGCACGGCGGCCGGCTGGACGCCGGCCCCCGCGCCGGCGGCGGATTCGGCGTGCACGCCCTGCTCCCCTACCGGCCGGCCCGGTGAGCGCGCCCATCCGGGTCGCACTCGTCGACGACCAGCAGATGGTGCGGGCGGGCTTCCGCATGGTGATCGACTCCCAGCCCGACCTGACCGTCGTCGGTGAGGCCGGCACCGGGGCCGAGGCGGTGGCCGTGCTGGCCCGGACGCCGGCCGACGTCGTCCTGATGGACGTGCGGATGCCGGAGATGGACGGCATCGAGGCCACTCGGCGGGTCACCGCGCTGCCCGATCCGCCGCGGGTCGTCGTCCTGACCACGTTCGACCTCGACGAGTACGTCGTCGCCGCGATCGGCGCGGGGGCCAGCGGCTTCCTGCTCAAGGACGCGCCTCCCGAGGAGATGCTCGCCGCCGTCCGCACCGTGCACGCCGGGGACTCGGTCATCGCGGCCAGCTCCACCCGCCGGCTGCTGCAGCACGTGGCGCCGATGCTGCGCGGGACGCCGTCGACGGCTCCGCCCGCGGCCGACGCCCTGGCCGAGCTGACCCCGCGGGAGCGCGAGGTGCTGGTGGAGATGGCCTACGGGGCGACCAACACCGAGATCGCGGCCCGGTTCGTCGTCAGCGAGGCGACGGTGAAGACCCACGTCGGCCGGGTGCTGGCCAAGACCGGCTCGCGCGACCGCGTGCAGGCGGTCGTGCTGGCCTACCGGACCGGGCTGGTGTCCCCGGCCGACCTCCTCCGCGACGCCCCCGCCTAGGTCCCGGGAGTTCCCGCGGAAGAGCCCCGGGAGTGTCCGCGGCAAGGCCCGGGGTCCCCGCGGAGGGGCCCGGGGGGGTGTCGCGGGGAGGGCGGCGGTCCGTCCGGGGGATGAGGGGGCGTCGGCCCACGAGGGGACGGCGGGATCGCCCCGTGCTCCGACGCGGACGACGGGCCCGGACCGGCAGCGTGGTCCCCGTTCCGATCCCCGCGCCCGGAGGTGCCCGTGTCCGCTCCCGTCCCCGTCCTGACCGTGCCCGGCGAGCCGCCGTCCTCGGCCGCCGCCGTGCGGGCCGCCGGCCTGACCAAGACCCACGGCAGCGGGGAGACCGCGGTGCACGCCCTCGCGGGGGTGGACGTCGCCTTCGCCCGCGGCGCCTTCACCGCGATCATGGGTCCCTCCGGGTCGGGCAAGTCGACCCTCATGCACTGCCTGGCCGGCCTGGACTCCGCCACCGCCGGCTCGGTGTGGCTCGGCGACACGGAGCTGACCAGCCTGCGCGACGACGCGTTGACCCGGCTGCGCCGCGAGCGGATCGGCTTCGTCTTCCAGTCGTTCAACCTGCTGCCGGTGCTCGACGCACGGGAGAACATCGTGCTGCCGCTGCAGCTGGCCGGCCGCCGTCCCGACCCCGCGTGGTTCGACGCGGTGGTCGCCCGCCTCGGCCTCCGGGAGCGGCTCCGGCACCGCCCCGCGGAGCTGTCCGGCGGGCAGCAGCAGCGCGTCGCCGTCGCGCGGGCGCTGCTCCCCCGCCCCGACGTCGTCTTCGCCGACGAGCCGACCGGCAACCTGGACTCGCGCACCGGCGCCGAGGTCCTGGACCTGCTGCGCAGCAGCGTCCGGGAGACCGGCCAGACCGTCGTGATGGTCACCCACGACCCGATCGCCGCGGCCTACGCCGACCGCGTCGTGCTGCTGGCCGACGGCCGGCTGGCCGGGGAGATCGACGCCCCGACCGCCGACTCGGTGGTCTCCGCGCTGCGCGGACTGGGAGCCTGACGTGCGTTCGGTGACCCTCGCGTCGGTCCGCGCGCACGCCGGGCGGCTGGTCGCCTCCTGCCTGGCGATCGTGCTCGCCGTCGCCTTCGTCGTCGCCACGCTGGTGCTCAACGAGACCACCCGCAGCACCGTGCTGACCGCCGCCGGGGCGCAGTACGTCGGCGCGGACGCCGTGGTCGGCACCGACGACGGCAGCTCCCTGCTCGACGCGGTGCCGACGGTCAGCGCCGTGGACGGCGTCGCGGCCGTGGCCCCGGAGTGGCAGACCTCCGTGCAGGCCGTGCTCCCCGGCCGGACCGGCGCGGAGTTCCTGCTGGTCGGCACCGCGGCCGACGACGCCGCGCTGCGCTGGCAGCGGCTGGCCGACGGCGCCCTGCCCGACCGGGCCGGGGAGGTCGCCGTCAGCGACCGGGTCACCGCCGAGGTCGGGGACGTGCTGCAGGTGGTCGGCGTCGCGCCGGACGGGACCGGGTCCACCGCGGAGGTCACCGTGACCGGGGTGGTGGACCTCGGCGGTGACCCGGAGGCCGGGCTCTACGGCCGGGCCTGGGCCACCCCCGAGCAGGCCCAGGCGTGGGGCGCGGCCGACCCCACCGAGCTGCGGATCGCCGGAGCACCCGGCACCGACCCGGAGCTGCTGGCCGCCGCCGTCCGGGACGCCCTCCCCGACGAGGGGATCACCGTGCGCACCGGCACCGAGCAGGCCGAGGTCCGGGCGGCGTCGATGCTCGGCAACGCCACCGCGCTGGCCGCCGTCCTGCTGGTGTTCGGCACGGTCGCGGTCGTCGTGGCTGGTCTGGTCATCGCCAACACCTTCGCAGTCCTGCTGGCCCAGCGGACCCGCGAACTGGCCCTGCTGCGCTGCGTGGGCGCGACCGCCCGGCAGGTGCGGCGCAGCGTGCTCGGCGAGGCGGCGCTGACCGGCCTGGCCGCCTCGCTCCTCGGGGTCGGCGCCGGCATCGGGCTGGCCGCGGTCGTGTCCCGGCTGGCCGAGGGCGTCGACTCGCCCGTGCCCCTGTCGGGGCTGTCCGTGCCGTGGCCGGCCGTCGCCGCCGGTCTGGCCGTCGGCGTGCTGACCACGCTGCTGGCCGCCCTCGCCCCCGCGCGCGGCGCCACCCGGGTGGCGCCGCTGGCGGCCCTGCGCCCCACGGACCCGGCGCCGCTGCACTCCCGGCCCGGCGTCCTCCGGCTGGTGCTCGGCCTGCTGCTGCTCCTGCCCGGCGCGGCGCTGCTGGTCCTGGGCGTCCTCCTGCCCCACGTGCTGGTCGCCCTGCCCGGCGGGGTGCTGAGCTTCCTCGGGGTGGTGCTCCTGGCCCAGCGTGCCGTGCCCCCGGTGGTCCGGGCGGCCGGCGGGCTGGTCACCCGGGCCGGCGGGGTGCCGGCCCGGCTCGCTGCGGGCAACGCCACCCGCAACCCCGGGCGGACGGCGGCGACGGCGACCGCGCTGCTCATCGGCGTCACCCTCACCACCGCGATGGTGGTCGGCACCGCGTCCACCCGGGCGAGCGCGAGCGCCGGGCTGGCCGCCGCCTACCCCGCCGACGTGGTCGTCGAGGGCCTCTCCGGTCAGCTGCCGGGCACCCTGCTGCCCCAGCTCGAGGGCGTCGACGGCGTCGCGGGCGGGACGGCGCTGCGCTCGGCGGAGGTCACCGGCCCCGACGGCCAGGCCTGGACCGCCTCCGGGGTCGACGCGGCCACCGCCGTCCCGGTGCTGCGGTCGACCGTGGACACCCCGCTGCCCGACTCGGGCGAGGTGGTGGTGCCCGAGTGGCAGGCGGAGGCGTGGGCGGTGACCGACGGCGACGTCGTCTCGCTGGACGGACCGGCCGGCTCGGCGCCACTGCGCGTCCAGGTGGCCGAGGAGTCGCCGCTGCTGCTCACCGGTGCCGATCTCGCCCGCCTCGACCCGGCCGCGCCGGTCGGCCAGCTGTGGCTGCGGCTGGCCGACGCCGAGGCGGGGGCTCAGGACGCCGTCGTCGACGCGGTCACCGACACCGTGGGGACGGCGGTCGGCGACGCGCAGGTCACCGGGGTGGTCAGCCTGCGCCGGCAGATGAACGAGGTGCTCGACGTGCTGCTGCTCGTGGTGACCGGCCTGCTCGGCGTCGCCGTGGTCATCGCCCTGATCGGCGTCGGCAACACGCTGGCGCTGTCGGTGGTGGAGCGCCGGCAGGAGAACGGCCTGCTGCGGGCCATGGGCCTCACCCGGCGGCAGCTGCGCGGGCTGCTGGCCTGGGAGTCGGTGCTGGTGGCCGGGGTCGCCGCGGTGCTGGGCGTCGTCCTCGGGGGGGTCTACGGGATGGCCGGGACCGCGTCGGTGCTGGGCATGGCCGGCGAGGTGGTGCTCGCGGTGCCGTGGCTGCAGGTGGCGGCGATCGTGGTCGTCGCGACGGTGGCCGGGCTGCTGGCCTCGGTGCTGCCCGCCCGCTGCGCCGTCCGCACGCCCCCGGTGGCCGCTCTCGCCGGCTGAGCCGGGAGGGGTCCGCCGGCGCCGTCCCGGCGGGCCTCCCCTCAGCGGGCGCGGCGGGTCGGGGCCGCGGTGGCCGGGTCCTCGGGCCAGGCGTGCCGCGGGTACCGGCCCCGCAGCTCGCTGCGGACGGCGGGATAGCCGGTCCCCCAGAAGCCGGCGAGGTCCGCGGTGGTGGCCACCACCCGGCTCGCCGGCGACAGCAGCTGCAACCGCAGCGGGCGACCGGCCACCACCGGCGCGGCCGCCCAGCCGAACACCTCCTGGACCCGCACCGACAGCGTCGGCACCGCGGGATCGGTGTAGTCCACCCGCAGGCGCGACCCGGTCGGCACCTGGACCCGCTCGGGGACCAGCTCGTCGAGCCGGCCGGCCAGCGACCAGGGCAGCAGCGCGCGCAGGGCAGCGGCCACGTCGATGCGGGCGAGGTCGGCCCGCCCGCGGGCGGCCGACAGCGCCGGCAGGTCGGCCAGCGCGGTGCGCAGGGCGTCGTCGTCCACCGCCGGCCAGGGCGGTCCCAGACCCGCGTGCGCGGCGGCCAGCCGCTCGCGGAGGGCGACCGCGGCCGGCGTCCAGCGCAGCAGGGACAGCCCCTCGCGGCGCAGCCCCTCGGCGACGGCGGCGGCCAGCGCGGCAGGATCGGGGTCGGGCAGGGGCCGCTCGGCGAGCACGACCGCCCCGATCCGTTCCACCCGCGATGCGCGGACGTCCCCGTCCCGCCAGGTCACCTCCGGCTCGTCGGTGACGCCGCCGACCTCGCGGGCGGTCGCCTCGTCGACCACCACCGCCTGCCGCACGCGGGCGTCCCGCCGGCCCGGCTGCCGGTCCGCGGCGGCCACCGCCAGCCAGGGCGCCCCGCCCAGCGCGGTGCCCGGCGCCAGCTCCGCGCCGGTCCCGGCCGCGAGCAGGTAGGTGCGCTCGCTCCCGGGACGGCGGCGGGCCAGCCACCCGGGGTGGGCCAGCGCGACGACCAGGCCGGCGGCGACGTCGTCGGGCAGGTCGGTGTCCGGCGCCGGGGGGACCGCCCGGGCCAGCCGGGCGGCCTCCTCCCGCCACCGGCCGGCCGGGCCGCCGCCGGCTCGCCGGAGCGACCGCCAGTCGGCGACCAGGTCGTCGGACCGGGTGGGGACGTCGGCCGAGAGCAGCGCGACCACCTCCGCGGCGCGGCGGCGGCCGACCAGCGGCGCGCCGTCGACCAGGGCGCGGGCGAGCCGCGGCGGAGCGCCGACGGCGGTGAGCGCCCGCCCGCGGGCGGTGACCCGGCCCGCGCCGTCCACCGCGCCGAGCTCACGCAGCGTCTCGCGGGCGGCGGCGGACGCCGCGGCCGGGAGCGGGTCGGGCAGGGCGAGTCCGGCGCCGTCCGGAGCGCCCCAGCAGGCCAGCTCGAGGGCCAGGCCGGTGAGGTCGGCGACGGCGATCTCCGGCTCCGGATGCGCCGGCAGCCGGTCGTGCTCGGCCGCCGACCACAGCCGGTACACCCGGCCGGGGCCCTCGCGCCCGGCCCGGCCCGCGCGCTGCACCGCCGAGGACCGGGACACCCGCACGGTGGCCAGCGCCCCGAGCCCCCGGGCGACGTCGAACCGCGGGACGCGGGCCAGGCCGGCGTCCACCACGGCGCGCACCCCCGGCACGGTGAGGCTGCTCTCCGCGACGTCGGTGGCCAGCACGACCCGCCGCCGGGGTCCAGGGGTCAGCGCGGCGTCCTGGTCGGCGGCGGGCAGCCGACCGTGCAGCGGGCGGACGTCGGCGTCCACCCCGGACAGCCGGCCGGCGACCCCGACGATCTCGGCCGCGCCCGGCAGGAAGACGAGGACGTCGCCGGCGGTCTCGGCCAGCGCCCGCCGGGTGGTCGCGGCGACGGCGTCGAGCAGCCGCGGGTCGACCCGGCTGCCGTGCGGCGGCGCGACCGGCGCGTCGGGCGGGCACCACACCGGGTCCACCGCGTACAGCCGGCCGGTGGCCGCGACCACCGGCGCCGGGGTGCCGGCGCCGAGCAGCTCCGCCAGCCGGCCGGCCTGCGCCGTCGCCGACATGGCCAGCAGCCGCAGGTCCGGGCGCAGGTGGGCGCGCACGTCGAGGCCGAAGGCCAGCGCGAGGTCGGTGTCCAGGTGCCGCTCGTGGCACTCGTCCAGCACGACGGCGGAGACGCCGGGCAGGTCCGGGTCGGCCTGCAGCCGGCGGACCAGCAGCCCGGTCGTGACCACCTCGACGCGGGTGTGCTCGCTGCGCCGGCTGTCCCCGCGGACGCTGTAGCCGACCGCTGCCCCGACCGGCTCCCCGAGCAGCGCGGCCATCCGGCGGGCGGCCGCCCGGGTGGCCACCCGTCGGGGCTCGGCCACCAGCACCCGGCCGGGCAGCTCGGCGGCCAGGGCCAGCGGGACGAGCGTGGTCTTCCCGGTGCCCGGTGGCGCGACCAGCACCGCGCTGCCGGCTCCGGTCAGGGCCTCGACGAGGGCCGGGAGGACCGCCCGCACGGGCAGATCGGTCCCCGGCGTCCCGGGCGGCGGCAGCACGCCGTCCAGTCTCCCCGCCGGGGAGTCCCGGTACCGGAGGCCGGACGCCGGCGAGGGACCCCGTTACCGGGGAGTTCCTCGCCGGGGTCAGCGGAAGAACTTGTCGGGGGTGAGGGGCAGGTCGCGGATCCGCTTGCCGGTGGCGTGCCAGTAGCCGTTGGCGATCGCAGCCGCGGCCCCGACGATGCCGATCTCGCCGATGCCCTTGATCCCCAGCTCGTTGACCAGCGGGTCGTCCTCCTCCAGCCAGGCGATGTCGATCTCGCCGATGTCGGCGTTGGTGGCCACGTGGTACTCGGCGAGGTCGTGGTTGGCGTAGTGGCCGAAGTGCTCGTCCTGCACCGACTCCTCGTGCAGCGCCATGGACAGGCCCATGCAGAAGCCGCCGAGGAACTGCGAGCGGGCGGTCTTGGCGTTCACGATCGTCCCGGCCGCGTACACGCTGGTGGCGCGGGGCACCCGCACCTCGCCGGTGTCGGCGTCCACCCGGACCTCGACGAAGTGCGCACCGAACGTGTGCATCGAGTGGGTCTCCGCGGCGTCCGACGGCCCGGGGACGCCGCCCTCGACCGTCAGCCCGTCCGGTGGCAGCTGCCCGCCGAGGGCGTCCAGCCGGCGGTGCAGCTCCCGGGCGGTGAGCTCGATCGCGGACCCCCAGGACGCCGTCCCCATCGAGCCGCCCGCGCCACCGGCGAAGGGCAGCGCGCTGTCACCGATCCGCAGCTCCACCGACGCCAGGTCGGTGTGCAGCGCGTCAGCGGCGATCTGCGACAGCGCCGTCCACGCGCCGGTGCCGATGTCGGAGCCGTCGATCTCGACGAGGTGGCGGACGGGCGCGGCCCCGCCGTGGACGGTGATCCGGCAGTCGGCCCTGCGCCGCCGGGCGGGATAGGTGGCCGCGGCGACGCCGGTGCCGACCAGCCACCGCCCGTCGGTGCGGACGCCCGGCCTCGGGTCGCGCCCCGCCCAGCCGAACCGCTCGGCACCGGTGCGCAGGCAGCCGACCAGCGACCGGGACGACCACGGGACGTCCCGCTCGGGATCGCGCTCGGGCTCGTTGCGGATGCGCAGCTCGACCGGGTCGATGCCGAGGGTGTGCGCGAGCTCGTCCATCGCCGACTCCAGCGCGTACATGCCCGGCGTCTCCCCCGGCGCGCGCATGATCGTCGGCGGGGGTACGTCGAGCCGGGCCAGCCGGTGCGTCGTCCGCCGGTGCGGGGCGGCGTACATGACCCGGGTCCCGGTGGCGGTCTGCTCGGCGAACTCGCTGATCCGCGCGGTGTGCTCCACCACCTCGTGGCTGATGGCGCTGAGCCGGCCCTCCGGGTCGGCCCCGAGCCGGATCCGCTGGATGGTGGGGGTGCGGTGGCCGACCAGGCTGAACATCTGCTGCCGGGACAGCTCCAGGACGACGGTGCGCCCGACCGCCCGGGCGGCCAGCGCGGCGAGCATCTGGTTGGGGTGGGTGAACGCCTTGGAGCCGAACGCCCCGCCGACGTAGGGCGAGACCACCCGCACCTGGTCCCCGGAGTCCAGGCCGAAGCCGGTGACCAGGTCGTCGACGATGGTGTGCGGGCCCTGGTCGGCGTCCCAGAGGGTCAGCGTGTCGCCGTTCCAGCGGGCCATCGACGTGTGCATCTCGATCGGGTTGTGGTGCTGGGTGGGTGTCTCGTAGACCGCGTCGTGCACCACGGCGGCGGCGGCCAGCGCTCCCTCGACGTCCCCGATCTCGGAGTCGGTGGCGGCGCCGCCCATCACGTTCGGCGGCGCGTAGAGGTCGGGGCGGTCGACGGCCAGGTGGACGTCCGGCGGCTGCGCGGCGTACTCGACGAGCACCTCCCCCACCGCCGCCGCGGCGATCTCCGACGTCTCGGCCACGACCGCCGCCACCACCTGGCCCTGGTAGTGCACGTCGAGGGACTGCAGCACCGGCAGGTCCGAGGCCAGCTCCTCGGACAGCCGTGGGGCGTTGGCCGGGGTGAGGACGGCGAGCACGCCCGGCAGCGCCTCCGCGACGGTCGGGTCCAGCCGGGTGATCCGGCCGCGGTTGACGGTGCTCTGCACCAGCGCGAGGTGCGCGATCGGCTCGCCCGGGTCCTGCTCGTAGGCGTAGGGCGCCGTGCCGCGCACCTTCGCCGGGCCGTCGATGCGGTCGATGCCGGCGCCGACGACGCGGTCGACGGTGGTCACGCCGCCCCCTCGGTGAGCTGGAGCAGGGTGCGGACGACGACGTTGCGGGCCATCGGCAGCTTGTAGGCGTTGTCCCGGAGCGGCGTGGCGGCGGCCAGTTCGGCGTCGATCGCGGCGGCGAACTCCGCCTCGGTGGCCGGCCGGCCGCGCAGCGCGTCCTCGGCGGCCGTGGCCCGCCACGGCTTGTGCGCCACCCCGCCGAGCGCCAGCCGGACGTCGGCGACCACGCCGTCGGTCACCCGCAGCGCGGCGGCGACGCTGACCAGGGCGAAGGCGAACGACGCCCGGTCGCGCACCTTGCGGTACCGCGAGGGCATCCCCAGCGGCGGGACGTCGATCGCGGTGATCAGCTCCCCGTGCCGCAGCGTGGTGTCGCGGGAGGGGTCGTCGCCGGGCAGCCGGTGCAGGTCGGCCAGCGGGACGCTGCGCTCCCCGTCGGGGCCGAGCACCCGCACGACCGCGTCGAGGGCGACCATCGCCACGGCCATGTCGGAGGGGTGCGTGGCCACGCAGGTGCCCGGCCCGTCGAGGGTCTGGCCGAGGACGGCGTGGTTGCGGTGCAGGCCGGCCAGCGCCCCGCACCCGCTGCCGGGGCGGCGCTTGTTGCACGGCCGGGTGACGTCGGTGAAGTAGCTGCACCGGGTGCGCTGCAGCAGGTTGCCGCCGGTGGTGGCCCGGTTGCGCAGCTGGCCGGAGGCGCCGGCCAGCAGCGCCCGGGCGAGCACCGGCCAGCGCTCGCGGACCCGCCGGTCGGCGGCGAGGTCGGCGTTGGGGACGCCGGCACCGATCCGCAGCGACCCGTCGGCCAGTTCGGTCACCTCGCGGGAGGTGAGGGTGCGGACGTCGACGAGCACGTCGGGCGTGGCCACCCCGAGCTTCATCAGGTCGACCAGGTTGGTGCCTCCGCCGAGGAAGGCGCCGGCCGGCTCGCCGGCCAGCAGCGCGACCGCGGCGGCGGGATCGGCGGCGCGCTCGTAGCGGAACTCCCTCACGGCCGCACCCCGCTGTCGGCCGCGACGTCGGCGACCGCCGGGACGATGTGGGCGTAGGCGGCGCACCGGCACAGGTTGCCGCTCAGGCGCTCGCGGATCTCGGCGTCGGTCAGCTCGGCGTCGTCCGCGGTGAGGTCGGCGGTGACCGCGCTCGGCCAGCCGGCCCGCGCCTCCTCGATCACGCCGACGGCCGAGCAGATCTGGCCGGGCGTGCAGTACCCGCACTGGAAGGCGTCGCGCTCGACGAAGGACCGGTGCAGGGGATGGGGGCCGCCGGCGGCCAGGCCGTCCGACGTCGTCACCGCGGCGTCGTCGACGGTCACGGCGAGGACCAGGCAGTTGTTCACCCGGCGGCCGTCGAGCAGCACCGTGCAGGCGCCGCACTGGCCGTGGTCACAGCCCTTCTTGGCGCTGGTGTTGCGCAGCCGGTCCCGGAGCGCGTCGAGCAGGGTGGTGCGGGTGTCCACGGTCAGCGGGTGCGCCGCCCCGTCGACCCGCAGCGTGATCTGGGAGTCCACGCCCGCGCTCCTGCCCCCGCAACCGGTGTGGCCAAACGGGTCAGGGGACGTCGGTCGGTGGCTCGGGCCAGCGGGGGACGCCGCCGGGCGCGCCGTCCCCGGGCGGCGCGCCGAACCGGGCCGGCCGCCGCTCCAGGAAGGACGCGACGCCCTCGGCGGCGTCCGGGCCGGCGCCGAGCTCGACCAGGGCGCGCGACTCGGCGCGGTGGGCGTCCCACGGCGAGGCCGCGCCCAGCATCGACCAGAGCAGCCGGCGGGCCGCGGCGACCGCCACGCCGGAGGTGTTGTCGGCGATCTCCCGGGCCAGACCCAGCGCGGTGGGCAGCAGCTCGGGATCGGGGACCACCCGGGACACCAGCCGCCCCCGCAGCGCCTCGGCGGCGTCGAACACCCGCCCGGTGGCCACCCACTCCATCGCCTGGCTGATGCCGACCACCCGGGGCAGGAACCACGACGAGGCGGCCTCGGGCACGATGCCGCGCCGGGTGAAGACGAACCCGAAGCGGGCCGACTCGGCGGCGATCCGGACGTCCATCGGCAGCGTCAAGGTGGCGCCGATGCCGACGGCGGGGCCGTTGACCGCGGCGATCACCGGTTTGCGCAGCGCGGCGAAGGGCAGCGAGGCGATGCCACCCCAGTCCCGCGGGACGCCGTCGATCGTGCCGCGGTCAGGGGCGGCTGCCCGGTCGGTGAACGTGCCGCGCCCGGCTCCGAGGTCGGCGCCGGCGCAGAACGCCCGGCCGGCGCCGGTCACCACGACCACGCGGACGGCGTCGTCGACGTCGGCGGCGCCCGCGGCGGCGGCCAGCTCGGCCGCCATGACGGGGGTGAACGCGTTGAGCCGGTCCGGCCGGTCCAGCGTGATCGTCGCGACGCCGTCGGCCACCTCGTACCGCACCTGGAGCGGGGTCATCCCAGGGCGCCGGCGACGGCGAGCCGGGCGACGGCGTCCAGGTGCTCGGCGGCGTCGCCGAGCAGCAACCGGTCGACCTTCGCCCGCCGCCAGTACAGGTGCGCGTCGTGCTCCCAGGTGAACCCGATGCCGCCGTGCACCTGGATGCAGGTCTCGGCGGCCCGCTCGAAGGCCTCCGCCGCGTACGCCTTGGCCGCCGCGGCGGCCAGCGGCAGCTCGCCCGGAGCGGCGTCGGCCGCCCAGGCCGCCCACCACACCAGCGAGCGGAGCTGGTCCACGCCCACCCACGCATCGACGAGCAGGTGCTTGACCGCCTGGTAGGAGCCGATCCGCCGGCCGAACGCCTCCCGTTCCCGCGCGTAGTCCACCGCCAGTGCCACCGCCCGGTCGGCCGCACCGAGGTCCTCGGCGGCGAGGACGACCGCGGCCACCCGCCGGGCGCGGGCCCACAGCTCCCCGGCGTCCCCGGCGAGCACCTCCCGCGAGGTCAGCCGCACCGAGGCGAGCCCGCGGGTGGCGTCGATCGGCCGGCCGGGCTCGGCCTCGCCCTCCCCCACGACCAGGTCGCCGCCGTCGAGGCCGAGGAACAGCGTGGCGCCGGCGGCGTCGACCGACGGCGCCGACCCGGTCACCGCCCCGTCGAGGACGGCGAACCGGGCCGAGCCGTCGGCCAGCCGCGCGGCGAGGCCGGGGTGGTCGGCCAGCAGCACCGCGGCGCGCGCGGCGGTCGCCAGCGACGGGCCGGCCAGCACCGCCCCGCCCTGCTCGGCGACGACGGCGAGGTCGAGGACGCTGCTCCCGGCCCCGCCCGCGGACTCGGGCACGGTGATGCCGAGGAAGCCGATGCCGGCCAGCGCCGCGTGCCCGGGCTCGACCGCACCGCCGTCGAGCGCGGCCCGGGCCGCGGCGGCCGACGCCGAGCCGCGGTAGAACTCGCGGGCACCGGCGGCGGCGGCGCGCTGGTCGGGGCCGAGGTCGAAGTTCACCGTCGTCCCCCGGCGAAGGGCGCCGTCTTGTCGGTGCGGGGTTCCGGCGGCAGACCGAGCACCCGCTCGCCGAGGATGTTGCGCAGCACCTGGTCGGTGCCGCCGGCGATCGCCAGGCCGGGCAGGTACCCCTGGCTGCGCTGCCAGGTGTCGTCGCCGTCGGCGGTCGCGGCGTAGACGGCGTCGTCCCCGAGCAGCCGGACGCCGGCGTCGGCCACCAGCCGGGCCGCGGCGGTACCGGCCAGCTTGCCGGCGCTGGCCTCCGGCCCGGGCAGACCCCCGTGGCTCAGCACGGTGAACCGGCGGTAGCCGGTGTAGCGCGCGGCCAGCGCGGCGACCACGGCCCGGCCGACCGCCTGGCGGGCGAGCACCTGACGCTCCGCGTCGAGCGCGGGCAGCCGCTCGCGCGCGTGCGCGGCCAGGGTCTCCACCGGCACCCCGAGGTCGCCCCCGGCGCCGCCGATGGCGACCCGCTCGTTCATCAGCGTGGTGAGCGCGACCCGCCAGCCCTCCCCCGGCTCGCCCAGCCGCTCGGCGTCGGGGACGCGCACGTCGTCGAAGAAGACCTCGTTGAAGCCGGCCGAGCCGACCATCTGCCGCAGCGGCCGCACGGTGACGCCGGGCGCGTGCAGGTCGACGACGAACATGGTGAGCCCGGCGTGCTTGGGCCGGTCGGGGTCGGTGCGGGCGAGCAGGATGCCGAGGTCGGCGACGTGCGCCAGCGTCGTCCACACCTTCTGGCCGTTGACCACCCAGTCCGCACCGTCGCGCACGGCGGTGGTGCGCAGCGCGGCGAGGTCCGAGCCCGACGCCGGCTCGCTGAACAGCTGGCACCACACGTCGTCGGCGCGCAGCAGCCGGGACAGGTAGCGGTCGCGCTGGTCCTGGCTGCCGTGCGCGATGACCGTGGGCCCGCACATGCCGAGCCCGATGTGGTTGATCAGCACGGGCACCCGCGCCCGGGCGAGCTCCTGCGCGACGATCGCCTGCTGCACCACGGTGCCGCCCTGCCCGCCGTACTCGCGCGGCCAGGTCACCCCGACCAGGCCGGCCTCGGCGAGCACCCGCTGGGTGTGCCGGAACTGCGCCTGGTGGGTGCCGGGGTCGACCGCCTCCTCCCCGTGGCCGGCGTGCACCAGCTCGCCGGCGTGCTCGGCCAGCCGCGCCCGCACCGAGGCCCGGTAGGCGGCCTCCTCCGGGCTGTCGTCGAAGTCCACGGGCGGCGCCTTCCGTCGTCGGGGAGTGTGCCGCAGCGTGGCAGCGACCCCCGGAGCGGTCAACGGTGACTGTTCCACCGCCCCGGCCTACGCTCGCGCCCGTGAGCTCCGACCCCGCCGCACCGGCCGGGCCGCCCCGGACCCGCTCGGAGCGGACCGCGGACAGCCGCGCGCTGATCCTCGACGCGGCCGTGGCCTGCCTGGTCGAGGACGGCTACGCCGGCGCCTCCACCCTCGCCGTCCAGGCGCGGGCCGGGGTGTCCCGGGGCCGGCTGCTGCACCACTTCCCCTCCCGCGCCGAGCTGCTGGTGGCCGCGGCCGAGCACCTGTCCACCACGGTGCTGGCCGAGGTGCAGCTCCGGGCGGCGGCGCTCATGGCCGACCAGCCGGCCGGCCCGGAACGGGTCGACCGGGCGATCGACCTGATGTGGGCGACGTTCCGGGAGCCGCCCTTCTGGGCGGCGGTCGAGCTGTGGACGGCGGCGCGCACCGACCCGGAGCTGCGGGTGGCGCTGCGGGCCGAGGAGCGCCGGCTGCGGGCGGCGATCCGGGCGGTGGCCGACGGGATCTGGGGTCTGGAGATCGCGGCGGCGCCGCTGTACGCCGAGCTGTGCGAGCTGCTGTTCACCAGCATGCGCGGCGTGGCGATCGTCTACGCGTTCGAGGACCGGCCCGCCACCACCGACCCGCACGTCGCGCTGTGGAAGGGGCTCGCCGCCCGGATGCTGTTCGCGCGTCCGGAGGGGTGACGGGGTCCTCTCCACGGGCCAGCATGGACGGCGTGGACGACGGCGCCGTGCCCGGCTCGAGCGGCTACGTCCTGGGGGACGCCGACCCCGAGCTCGCCCGGTTGGACGCGCTGTCGGAGGTCTACGCCCCGGTGACCGCCGTCTGGCTGGACAGCCTCCAGCTGGCACCGGGGGCGTCCGTCGTCGACCTCGGCTGCGGGGTCGGCTCGGTCACCCAGGTGCTCGCGGACCGGGTCGGCCCGGCCGGCCGGGTCACCGGCGTCGACGCCGCCGCGCGGCCGCTCGAGGTCGCCCGCCGGCGCGCCGCCGCCGCGGGGTCGGTGCACGTCCGGTTCGAGCAGGCCGACGTCACGACGTGGGAGCCGGAGGCCCCGGTGGACGCCGTCGTCGGACGGCTGATCCTGGTGCACCTGCCCGATCCGGTCGGGCTGGTGCGGCGGGCGGTGGAACTGGTGCGCCCCGGCGGGGTGGTCGCCTTCCAGGACGTGGTCCTGACCACCCGCGCGGCCCAGCCAGCGCTGCCCCTGCTGACCGCCTCCAACGGCTGGATCCTCACGACCTTCGGGGTGCTGGGGCGCCCGGTGGACATGGGGCTGCGGCTGGGCGCGGTGTTCTCGGCCGCGGGGCTCCCCGACCCGGTGCTCACGTCCGGAGCACCGCTGGAGCGCGGCCCGGACGCGCTGGGCTGGTCCATCGTGGGAGGCGACGTCACCAGCCTGCTGCCGGCCTTCGAGCGCACCGGCGTGGCCACCGCCGCCGACGTCGGCCCGGAGACCTTCGAGCGGCGACTGCGGGAGCAGGCGGCCGCCGCCGACGCCGTGCTGGTCAACCCGCTCGTCGTCGGGGCCGCGGCGCGGGTCGGCTGACCGTCGCGGTTGACCGGTCCCGCGGCGCGCCACGAGCATGACGCGGGTCACACCGGCCGGCGGCAGGAGAGCCCCGTGAGCGTCCCGATCCCCCGGCTGCAGGGCCGCGGCATGACCATGGCCGACCAGCTGGCCCGCTGGGCCCGGCGGACACCGCAGGCGACGGCACTGCGCTTCGACGGCGCCGGGCGCAGCTACGCCGACCTCGACGAGCGGGTCACCCGGCTGGCGCGGGCGCTGGCCGACCGGGGTGTGCGCCGCGGCGACCGGGTGGCCGTGCTGGTGCTCAACGGCCTCGAGGGCTGGGAGAACTACCTGGCCGTGGTCCGGCTCGGCGCGATCGCCGTCCCGGTCAACTTCCGGCTGGTCGCCGACGAGGTCGCCCACGTGCTGACCGACAGCGGCGCCGGCGTGCTCGTGGTCGACCCGGCGCTGGCCGAGGTGGCGGGGAAGGCCCGGCAGCAGGCACCGGCGCTGCACACGGTGCTCACCGTCGGCGAGGACTACGAGGCGGCGCTGGCCGCCGCCTCCGCCGACCCGCTCGACGTCGAGGTCGACGAGGACGAGCCGGCGTTCATCATGTACACCTCGGGCACGACGGGCCGCCCCAAGGGCGCGGTGCTCACCCACCGGAACCTGCTGCTGCACGCGTTCAGCCAGGTCACCCATCTCGGCGTGGACCCCGGGGACCGGGTCGGCTGCCCCGGCGCGCCGCTGTTCCACATCGCCGGCCTCGCCGGTGGGCTGCCGCCGCTGCTGCTGGGCGGCTGCCACGTCATCGTCCGCTCCGGCGGCTTCGACCCGGTCGCGACGCTGGACATGATCGAGCGCGAGCGGGTCACCAACATCTTCCTGGTGCCCGCGATGTGGGCGGCGGTCGTGGCGGTGCCCGGCATCGCCGCGCGGGACCTCTCCTGCCTGCGGCGGATCTCCTGGGGTGCGGCGCCGGCCTCGACCACCCTGCTCCGCACGATGATCGACACCTTTCCCCAGGCGGAGGTGGTGACCGCGTTCGGTCAGACCGAGTGCAGCCCGGTCACCTGCCTCCTGCGCGGGGAGGACGCCGTCCGCAAGATCGGTTCGATCGGCACGCCGATGCTCAACGTCGAGGTGCGGGTCGTCGACGAGTCGATGCGCGACGTCCCCCGGGGCGAGGTCGGCGAGATCGTCTACCGCAGCCCGATGGTGATGAAGGAGTACTGGGGCCGGCCGGACGAGACGTCGACGGCCTTCGCCGGTGGCTGGTTCCACTCCGGAGACCTGGTGCGGCAGGACGAGGAGGGCTACCTGTACGTCGTCGACCGCAAGAAGGACATGATCATCTCCGGCGGGGAGAACGTGTACTGCGCCGAGGTGGAGGACGTCCTCGCCGCTCATCCGAAGGTCGCCGAGGTCGCGCTCATCGGCGTCCCGGACCCCCGCTACGGCGAGGCGCCCCTGGCCGTGCTGGCCCCGCGGGACCCGGCCGACCCGCCGACGCCCGCCGAGCTGTCGGCCTGGTGCCGCGAGCGGCTGGCCGGCTACAAGAACCCGCGGGAGTACTCCGTCGTCCCCGCGCTGCCCCGCAACCTCAGCGGCAAGGTGCTCAAGACCCGGCTGCGCGAGGAGCACTCGGCGGGGTCCCTCGTCGCGGAGCCCGTCCTGTGAGGGACGGCCCGGGTCAGCCGGTCCAGGCCTCGGCGACCTGGGCGGCGACCCCCGCGGCCTGGGCCCGGCCGGCGCGCGCGGAGCCGGGCCGTGCGGCGGGATCGAGCACGTTGCGGCCGATCGCCGCCCGGCTGGCCGCGTCCGGGACGACGACGGCGACCCGCGCCACCATGCCCGTGACCTGCGCGTCGACGCTGGCCATCGGCCCGAACCCGCGCGGGATCGGCGCGAGGACGACGACGCGGTCGTACCCGTCGGCGAGGTCGGCGTTGGCCGCCGAGCGCATCCCGCCGTCGACGTAGCGGCGCCCGTCGATCGTGACCGGCGGGTAGACGCCCGGCACCGCGCAGCTGGCCGCGACGGCGTGCAGGAGCGGGACGCCGGAGTCGCGGTCGAAGGGCCGGAACTCCCCGGTCTCCGCGTCGACGGCGGTCACCGTCAGCGGCCGGTCCGGCCACTGCGCCCCGACCAACCGCTCCCCGATGACGTCGAGCCGCTCCTGCTCCGACGGCGTGAGGCCGGCGCGCTCCGCCGCGAGGGCCAGCGCGCCGATCCGCCGGCGGAACTCGACGTCCCTGCCGCGGCTGCGGAGCACGGCCCAGCCGAAGGAGGCCAGCGAGGACCGGCGCAGCCGGGCCGGCTTCTCGCCGGTCGGTGGCTCGAGCTGGCGGGCGAACAGCAGCTCCAGGTCGGCACCGCTGGTGACCTGCGCGCCGACCACCGAGCCGGCCGAGGTGCCCACGACGAGGTCGGCGCCGGTCAGGTCGGTCCCGGCCTCGGCCAGGCCGGCGAGGACGCCGAGCTCCCACGCGATGCCGGTGATGCCGCCGCCGCCGAGGACGAGGGCAGTGCGCTGGTCGCTCATGCACCCATCCTCACCCACGGTGGCACCTCGACACCGGCTGTGACCTGCGCCACGCTGGGATCCAGGACAGGGAGGACCCGCATGACCGCCACGCAGGCCGCACCGACCCCCACGGCGCACAGCTGGCCACCCGGACTGCCCCGCTCGCTGGACTACCCGGCGGTCTCGGTCGGGTCGATCCTGCGGGCGGCGGTGCGACGCTGGGGCGACCGTCCGGCCTTCGTCGACTCCGACGTGCCGCTGACCTTCACCGAGCTCGGCGCCCGGGCGCACGCGGTCGCCAACTGGCTGGCCGACGCCGGGATCGGCCGCGGGGACGTCGTCGCGGTGCACATCCCCAACTGCCGGCAGTACCCGGCGGTCTACTACGGGGTCCTGCTGGCCGGGGCCACGTTCTCCCCCACCAACCCGCTGCTGCCCGCGGCGGACCTGGCCGCGCAGCTCACCGACGCCGGCGCCCGGGTGCTGGTCACCTGGGACCAGGTGCTGCCCCTCGCGCGCCCGGCGCTGGCGGCCACCGCGGTCGAGCTCGTGGTGGTCACCGGACCGGCGCACGTCGCCGACCTCGCCGCCCGCCTCGAGCTCGGCGAGGGGGACGTCGACCTCGCCGACCTGCTCGCCGCCGACCCGACCGACCGGCACCTGGATGCGGACGTCGACGTCGCCACCGACCTGGCGCACCTGGCCTACACGGGCGGCACGACCGGGGTCAGCAAGGGCGTGGAGCTGCCGCACCGGAACGTGGTCACCAACGTGCTGCAGTCGGCCTGCTGGACGTCGGGGTCGCTGCCGGACCTCGACGACGCCGGTGACGTGACGCTGCGGCAGGTGCTGGGACCCGACGAGTGCCCGGTCCGCCTCGGCGAGGGCTGCCTGGTCAACCTGACTCCCTGGTTCCACGCCATGGGGGCGATCGGCTACCTCAACGGCATGGTGATGAGCGGGACGACGACCGTGGTCCACCTGCGCTTCGACCCGGTGCGCTACGTCGAGGACGCCGTCCGGTACCGGGTCACCAGCATCGGCGGCGCCCCACCGGTGTTCGTCGCCCTGCTGCAGGTGCCCGGCATCGACGACGCCGACCTGTCCAGCGTGCGCGGGGTCTCCAGCGGAGCCGCACCCCTGCCGGTGCCCCTCATCCAGCGGTTGACCGCGCTGCTGCCCGACGCGGTGATCGGTGAGGGCTACGGGCTGACCGAGGTCACCATGCAGGCCACCGGCAACCCGTCGTTCCGGTCGGGCACCCGCAAGCCGGGCACGGTCGGCGTCCCGGTCTTCGACACCGAGATCAGCATCCGGCCGCTCGGGGGCGGCGACGCCCTGCCGCCCGGCGAGCGCGGCGAGGTGTGCATCCGCGGCCCGCAGGTGATGCGCGGCTACGCGCACCGGCCCGAGGCCACCGCGGAGGCGATCGACCCCGACGGCTGGTTCCACACCGGCGACGTCGGCGTCCTCGACCAGGACGGCTACCTGTCGATCGTCGACCGCACCAAGGACATGCTGCTCCACAAGGGCTACAACGTCTTCCCGCGCGAGCTGGAGGAGGTCCTGTTCGGTGTGCCCGGGGTGGCCGGGGCGGCGGTGGTCGGCCGGCCCGACGAGGAGGCCGGCGAGCTGCCGGTGGCCTACGTCGTCCGCCGGGACGACGACGCCGGCGCGGCGCTGACCCGCGAGTCGGTGATGGCGGCGGTCAACGACCGGGTGACCCCGTACAAGCGGCTGCGCGACGTCGTCTTCGTCGAGGCGATCCCGGTGTCGGCCGCCGGCAAGGTGCTCAAGCGGGAGCTGGCCGCCCGCGAGCGGGCCGCCGTCACCGGCGGCTGACCCGGCACGCTCACCCGGACGGGTGCGCCGTGCACGCATCCCGGTCCGCCGCTCACTATCGTCCGCGTGGTGAGGAGCGAGGCGGCCGGCGCGCCCGAGGACCCGCACACCGGTGTCCAGATCGCGCACGTCGAGGCGTCGCCCGTGCGCCAGGTCTGGAAGCGCGTCGTCTTCGCCGCCTTCTTCCTGGGGCTGACCGTCCTCATCGTCTGGCTGGACCGCGACGCCTACCGCGACGGCGACGAGGTCGGGATCTCGCTGCTCGACGCCGTCTACTACGCGACCGTCACGCTCTCGACCACCGGCTACGGCGACATCACGCCGCTGACCGACGGGGCGCGGCTGGTGAACATCTTGTTCATCACCCCGCTGCGCATCATGTTCCTGATCGTCCTCATCGGAACGACCCTGGAAGCGCTCACCGCGCGCTCCCGGGAGGAGTTCCGCATCCGTCGCTGGAGGTCCCGCGTGCGCCAGCACGTCATCGTGTGCGGCTACGGCACCAAGGGGCGCAGCGCCATCCGCTCGTTGCAGGCCAACGGCACCCCCCTGGAGCAGATCGTCGTCGTCGACCCGGAACCACGGGCCATCGACGAGGCGAACTCGATCGGCCTGACCGGCATCGTGGGCGACGCCGGGCGCACCGAGGTGCTGCGCCGGGCATCGGTCGAGCGGGCCCGGGCGGTGATCGTGGCGGCCAACCGCGACGACGCCTCGGTGCTCATCACGCTCACCGTCCGCCAGCTCAACCCGAGCGTGCCGATCACCACGTCGGTGCGGGAGGAGGAGAACGCCAACCTGCTGCGCCAGTCGGGGGCCGACACCGTCATCACCACGTCGGCCACCTCCGGCCGGCTGCTGGGACTGTCCACCGACAGCCCGCGGGTGGTCGCCGTGGTCGAGGACCTGGTGACCGGCGGTCAGGGGCTGGACCTGCACCAGCGCCCGGTCAAGCCCACCGAGGTGGGCCTGGGTCCCCGCCAGCTGCACGACATCGTGCTCTCGGTGACCCGGGGTGGTCGCACGCTGCGCTTCGACGACCAGCTGATCGGGACGCTGCAGCCCGAGGACGTGCTGGTCGTGGTGCGCTCGCACCCGACCGGGCCGGCGATCGGCAAGCGCGCCGCCACCGCCTGACCCGGGCCGTCGGTCAGCCGATGGTCAGCGCCCAGGTCTGCGTCGGCTCGTCGCGGCCGCGCAGCTCCACGGCGGCGCCCGGCGCCCAGTGCACGGCCTCGCCGGGGGCCGCGGTGAGGACGGCGGCCTCGCTGGCCACTGCCCGCCCGGGATGGTCCTTGGCGAGCTCGGTGAGCCGGGCGGCCTCGTTGACCGGGTCGCCGATGACGGTGTACTCCAGCCGGCGGGCCGCTCCCACCTGACCGGCCCACACCGGCCCGGCGGCCACCCCCACCCCGACGTCGACCTCGCCGGCGGCGGCGACCGCGGTGCAGATGCGCCGGGCCGCCCGCAGCGCCGCGCCGGCCGGGTCCGGGTGGTCGGCCGGGGCGCCGAAGACGCAGAGCGCGGCGTCGCCCTCGAACTTGTTCACCAGCCCGCCCTCGTCCTCGACGGTGTCCACCACGATGGCGAAGAAGCGGTTGAGCAGGCCCACCATCTGCTCGGGGCCGGTGCGCCGCACCAGCGACGTGGACCCGGCGATGTCGACGAACAACGCGGCCACCGTGCGCAGCTCGCCGCCGAGGGAGACCCCGGTCGCCAGCGCCCGCTGGGCGACCGTCGTCCCCACGTGCCGGCCGAACAGGTCACGCAACCGCTCGCGCTCGGCCAGCCCGGCGACCATCGAGTTGACACCCTCCTGCAGCAGGCCGATCTCGCCGGCGTCGTCCACCCGCAGCCGCACGTCGTGGTCGCCGCCGCCGACGCGCTGCACCGCCCGGCGCAGGTCCCGCAGCGGGACGCCGACGGCGCGGGCGGTCAGGTGGGTGGACACCACGCCGACGACGAGGGAGACGACGACCAGCCCGACGACGGCGCCCTCCTCGGGACCGGCCGGGTTGCTGGGGTCGAGGAAGAGCAGGGTCAGCCCGACGAGGGGGACGCCGCTGGAGATGGCCCAGGTGAGCAGCAGCCGCGGGCGAACGCCGAGGACCGGCGCACCGGCCGGCGGGTGCGCGGCGAGGGCGCGGGCGGTGACCCGGCGGGACAGCCGCAGGGTCAGGAGGTAGCTGTGCCCGGCGGTCACCACCCCGCCGAGCCAGGCGGCCAGGGCCAGTCTCAGCCCGACGAGCGGGAACTCGGAGGCGAGGGCGCCGACGACGCCCACGAGCAGGCCGCCGCCGAGCCAGACGGCCCCGACGACCAGGGCGACGTCGGCCGGCAGCCGGAGCGCTCGGGCGGCCTCCTCCGGCGCGGGCGGCCGGTCGGCCCGCAGCCAGGTCACCGTGGCGCCCTGCCGGCGCAGGCCGGCGACGACGCCGAGCGGGATCGCGACGGCGAGGTAGCCCACCGCGGTGAGCACGACGGCGGTGCGGCCGGCGGGGTCCCGCGCACCCGCGGAGAGCGCGAGGAGCAGCAGCGCGACGACGACCAGGCCGACGAGGTTGGCCGCCACCACCTGCGACACGATGACCGGCACCGCACGGCGGCCGCCGGGTGCCCGCTCCAGCCACGCGTCAAGCCGCCGGAGAGCACCCCGACCAGGGGACGACGGGACGCGGGGCACGGAGGTCATGATCGGCGATGCCGGGAGGCCCGCGCAGCAGGCCCCACCGGACGGGACTCAGACCAGGACGCTGTCCGCCGCCTCGGCCTGCAGCATCAGGTCCGCCGCGGTGGTGTGCCAGCCCGCCACCAGGAGCAGCGGCCAGGGCTGCTCGTCGTCCAGCGAAGCCGTCGCCGCGACCAGCCCGGCCTGCGCCACCGCTCTGCACGCCATGGTCCTCATGACGAACTCCTTCCGACTGTTGGCATGGATCTCGGCAGGGCGCCAGCCGGAGTTCAGCCGGTTCACGGGAACGTCACCCCGAAGGGTCAGGAGCAGACAGCCGGCAACACGGCGGGAACCGGGGTCTCAGGTCGCTCCACGGAGCGAGGGACTCAGCCGCCGCCGGACCGGTCCGCGCCGGGCCGGCCGGGCAGCGATCGGCCGAGCACCAGCGTGCCCACCCCGGCGAGCACCACCGCGAGCAGGGCGACCCGCAGGCTGATCGCATCGGCCAGCGCGCCGATCAGCGGCGGCGAGACCAGGAAGCCGATCCGCAGCAGCCAGTTGATGACCGCCAGTCCCAGCCCGTGCGGCAGCCCGGGGAGCTCGTCGGCCGCCTGGTAGACCGCCGGGATCAGGGTGGCGACGCCCAGACCGGCCAGGGTGAAACCGGCCAGCGTGCTGGGCACCGACGGCAGGGCCAGGGCCAGCCCCATCCCGGCCGCGGTGAGCGCGCCGCCGGCCCGCGCGACCCGGCGCTGGCCGAAGCGGTCGACGACGCGGTCCCCGGTCAGCCGCCCGACGGTCATCGCGACCGACAGGGCGACGAAGCCCAGCCCCGCGGTGGCCGCGCCGGCCGCCAGCTCGGTGCGCAGGTAGAGGGCGCTCCACGAGGCTCCGGCGTCCTCGACGAACGCACCGCAGGCGGCGAGCACGCCGAGCACCGCGAGCGCCGGGACGGCGGCGCGCCGGCGCGGGGGCTGCCGCGGCTGCTCGTCGGCGGCCTGCTCCGGCTCGTCGCGGCCGGGCAGCACCGCCCGCGAGGCGGCCAGCGCGACCGCGCCGAAGAGGACGGCCGTGCCGGCGAGGTGGGCGACGAGCGGCACGCCCAGACCCGCCGCGGCCGCGCCCAGCAGCCCACCGGTGACCGCGCCGACGCTCCAGATGCCGTGGAAGGCGTTGAGGATCGACCGCTGGTAGAGCCGCTGCACCCGCAGCCCGTGCGCGTTCTGCGCGACGTCGACGACCGCGTCCAGCGCACCGAGGACGAGCAGCGCCGCGGCCAGCCCGAGCCAGTTGGGCGCCACCGACACCGTCCACACGGTGACGCCGAGCAGCACCAGGCCGAACGACGCGACCCGGCCGGAGCCGAACCGGCGGTTGAGCGCCGCGCCGGACAGCGCGGCCAGCAGGGCACCCAGCGGCACCGCCGCCAGGGCCGCGCCCAGTGCGGTGCTGCTCAGCCCGAGCTGCGCCTTCACCTCGGGCAGCCGCGGGACGAGGCTGGCGTAGAACACCGCGTTGAGGAAGAAGCAGGTGGCGACGGCGCCGCGCGCACGGCGCAGGCGGACGTCGACGGTCGCGGGGGCGGCGGACACGGCGGGCTCGCGGGGCCGCGCGCTCAGCCGGCGAACCGGCGGAGGGCCGACCGGATCTGGGCAGCGGTCATCGGCTCGGTGGACAGGGCGCTGTGCAGCACCAGCCCCTCCACCAGCGCGTCGACCTCTCGCGCGGTGACGGGGTCGAGGTGGCGCTCGAGACTGCGGCGGCTGCGGGACATCCAGTCCTGGGTGACCGCGCGCAGGGCCGGGTTGCGGGCCGCGGCGACGTAGAGCTCGACGGCCAGCACCAGGTCGCGCTGCGAGCCGAGCAGGTCACCGGTGAGGTGCTCGACCAGCACCTCGACGGCCGCCGCCCGGTCCGGCGCGGCGCGCATGCGGTCGTCGAGGCGGGCCGCGACGGTGTCGACGTGCCGGGTGAACGCCGCCGACAGCAGCTCGGTCAGCGAGGCGAAGTGGTAGGTCAGCGACCCCAGGGGGACGTCGGCCGCGCGGGCGATGGCCCGGTGCGAGGTCGCGGCGACGCCGTGGGCGGCGATGACGTCGAGCGTGGTCGTCACCAGCCGTTCGCGCCGTTCGGGGTCGTACCGGCGGGCCCGCCGGGCGGGAGCCGGCGCGACGCTCACCGCTCCGACCCGTCCAGCGTGCGGACCACGCGGGCCGGGTTGCCCACCGCGACCACGTCCGCCGGCAGGTCACGGGTGACCACCGCGCCGGCGCCGACCACGGTGTTCTCCCCGATCGTCACGCCGGGCAGCACGATCGCCCCACCGCCGAGCCAGACGTTGTCGCCGATCGTGATCGGCTCGGCCGCCTCCCACTTGTCCCGCCGCAGCCCGGGCTCGACCGGGTGGGTCGGGGTGAGCAGCGCGACGTTGTGCCCGATCTGCACGTCGTCTCCGATGGTGATCGGCGCGACGTCGAGGGCCACGAGACCGAAGTTGGCGAAGCACCGCGCGCCGATGCGGATGTGGCTGCCGTGGTCGACGCGGAAGGGCGGACGGATCTCGGTGCCCTCGCCGATCGCGCCGAGCAGCTCCTCCAGCAACCGGCGGCGCAGCGGACCCTGGCGGACCGTCGTCGCGTTGTAGGCGTCGGCCAGGTCCAGCGCGCGGGCGCTGGCCTCCCCGATCTCCGGGTCGTCGGCGATGTAGAGGTCCCCGGCGAGCATCCGCTCGCGCATGGTCCGGGTGTCGTCCGCGGCCGGGAGGGAGGTCATGAGAACGAGCGTACACATCGGCGGTGGTCACGACACTCCCGTCCCGACTCCCGGGGAAGAGGAGGCCACTGGTGCGGGTCCGGTCGACGGCTGCCCGCCGGGAGTCCGCGCCGAGCGTGCCGTGGATGGCCCGGACGTGCGTCTCCACGGTGCTGTGCGCGACGGCCAGCTCGGTGGCGATCTCGCCGGACGAGCGCTGGAAGGGCAGCAGGTCGAGGACCGCCCGTTCCCGCTCGGTCAGACCCGCCCGCCGGTGGTCGGCGCCGAGGGCGAACCGGGAGCTCCCGCGTCGGGATGCCACCGACCGGCGGACGACGGAGGCCGGGGAGCGCCGCTGTCCGCGGTGCTCCCCGGCCTCTTCGGCGGGTGGGTGCCGGTCTTCCGCCGGCGTCCCTCGTGGAGGTGGCGGGAATCGAACCCGCGTCCTTCGGCGCATACCCAGGGCTTCTCCGAGCGCAGTCCGCTACGCCTCTGCTCGGCCCCACCGATCACGCGGACGAGTCGGTGTGACGGGCCCAGTCGCTGTGAGGTGTCCCGAACGTGTCCGCGACCGGCACGCACGGTGAGTCATCTAGATGATGCCAGGATCCGGGTCGATGACGTACCCGGGCTGACAGACTCGCCTAGCTACCGTCAGGCAGCGAGAGCGAAGTCGTGCTGCTTATCAGCGGCACTTGTTCGTTTGCAACGTGTGGTTAACGAGATCATCGTTGCCTTCCTCGGCTCGCTTCCCCTGGTCACACGACCGAAGTCGAGACCATTCACCCCCTGTGTAGTTGTGCAGTCAGGGTAACGGCATCGCCCAGGGTGTTGTTCCCCGGCGCGCGTCGCCGCCGCCCCCTCTCCCGTTGATCATGGGGTTCTGGCAGCCGGACACGCCGTGGACGGCGGGGCGCGCGGCGACTTCCCCATGATCAACGGGGGACGGCGGCTAGATCCAGCTGCGCCGCTTGAAGACGACGTACAGCGTCAGGCTCACCCCGAGCATCGCCAGCAGCGCGAACGGATAGCCCAGCGACCAGTGCAGCTCGGGCATGTCGTCGAAGTTCATCCCGTAGACGGTGCCCACCAGGGTCGGCGCGAAGAGGATCGCCGCCCAGGCCGAGATCTTCTTGACCTCCTCGCCCTGCGCGATCGAGGCCTCGGTCAGCTCCCGGATCTCCTCGTTCTGCCGCTGCGCCACCAGGGTGGCGTTCACGGTGAGGATGTCGCGCAGCTGCAGCCGGAAGCCCTCCACCCGCTCGTTCACGCCGGCGACGTGGTCGGCGACGTCGCGCAGGTAGCTGCGCAGCTCCTCGTCCACCCCGTACTTGTCGAAGCCGGCGGTGATCGCACCGAGGATGCCGGTCAGGGGCTGGGCGGCCCGCTGGAACTCCAGCACCTCCTGGGAGAGCTCGTAGATGCGCCGCGAGACGCCGGGGTCGCCGCGGAAGACCTCGGTCTCGATCTCGTCGATGTCGTTGGCCAGCCCGGCAACCACCGGGGAGTACCCGTCGACCACGGCGTCGAGGATCGCGTAGAGGACCGCCTCGCTGCCCTTCTCGAGCAGCGCCGGCTCGCTCTCCAGCCGGCGGCGCACCCGCGACAGGTCCGGTGACTCGCTGTGCCGGACGGTGATCGCGAAGTTGGGCCCGAGGAACAGGTGCAGCTCGCCGAACTCCACCTCCTCGGCCGCGTCCAGGTACCGCGCGGCCTTGAGGACGACGAACAGCGTCGCGCCGTACCGCTCGAACTTGGGCCGCTGGTGGGCCTTGATCGCGTCCTCGACGGCCAGCTCGGGCAGGTCGTACCGCTCGGCCAGCTCGCCGAGCTCCGCCGGCTCCGGCCGGTAGAGCCCCAGCCACACCAGGCGATCGGGGTCCTCGGCCAGCCACTCGTGGCTGGCCTCCACGCTCTCGGGTGTGGCCACCCGCCGGCCGGAGGAGTAGACGGCGTTGTCGACGACCCGCGACCGCCGATCACGCCCCGAGGGCTCGGCGGGCACGGGCAGGGGCGCGGGCGGCAGGACACCCAGGTCGGGGCGCGGGCGGCGGGTGAGGGTGGACAGGGCGGTGAGGGGCGCACGGCGGCGGTCGGCCACGAGGACTCCCGGGGACGCTGGGGCGGGGGGACGCGTGGGAGGTCCGCCCCGGCCCCGTCCCGGGTCCCGCCCTGAGCTTGCGGAGGGCGGGGAGGACGGGGTCCTTCTTCAGGCTGGGCGGACCTCGGTGCCGGTACTGGGCGGTTCGCTGCGCATGCGCGTGCTCTCCTCCCGTCGTCCGGCGACCGGCTCCCTCAGCAGGCCGTCGTCCATCGTGACACGCCGCGCGTCCCACCGGCCGCCGTGGAGGCCGACGTCACCCGACGGAGCCCCCTCCGCGGCGTCCGCCCGGAACGTCAGCCGACGGAGCCGAGCACCAGGTCGATCAACACCGGCAGCAGCAGGACGATCAGCAGCGCACCCAGGACGTCGAAGGAGATCCCGGACCGGATCATCTTGGTGATCGGCACGACGCCGGAGCCGTACACGATGGCGTTCTGCGGCGTCGACACCGGCAGCATGAAGCCGAAGGACGCCGCGAAGGTGGCCGCGAGCGCGGGGACGAACGGGTTGATGCCCGCGGCCACCGCCACCGGGATGATGATCGGCACGACGACGGCGGCCGAGGCGGTGTTGCTCGTCGTCTCGCTGATGATGATCGCGAGGATGACCGCGAAGACCGTGATGGCGAACGTGCTGGTCAGGCCGAGGGTGTCGGCAGCGCTCTGGCCGATCGTCTCCGCCAGGCCGGTGTCGGCCAGCAGCGAGCCGAAGATGATCCCGGTGCCGAACAGCAGGATCGTGCCCCAGTCGATCTTGGCGGCGTCGGACCAGTTCAGCGTGAACTCGCGGGCCTTCCAGTCGGTCGGCAGCAGGAACAGCAGCGACGCCCCGAGGACGGCGACGATGCCCTCGTCGAGCCGGTCGCTGATGGTCGTGTAGAGGTCGGAGTCGGTGCCCGCGGTGAGCGCGATGACGCCGGGGAAGATCCACAGCGCCACCGTGATGGCGAAGGCGATCAGCGTGTTCCGCTCGGCACGGGAGAAGCCGCCGAGCTCCGACCGTTCCTGCTGTACGTACTCGTGGACGCCCTCGATCCGCTTGATCTCCGGCCGGTTGAGCAGCAGCAGCACCAGCGCCAGCGCGACGAACATGAGCGCGCAGATCGGCAGCGCCATGAGCATCCAGTCGAGGAAGCCGATCCGCTCGCCGGTCGCCTCCTCGATCAGCCCGCGCCCGATGAGGTTGGGCGGGGTGCCGACCGGGGTGATGAGCCCGCCGACGCTCGCCCCGTAGGCGAGCATGAGCATCAGTGCCACCCCCACCCGCAGCCGCAGCGGGTCGAAGTCCGGCTTCACCAGCTCCTTGTCCTGCAGGAGCTTGGCGATGACCGACAGGATGCCGATCGCGGTGGGCAGCAGCATCGCCACGGTCGCGGTGTTGGAGACGAACGCCGACAGCAGGCAGGTGATGGCCCCGAAGGCGATGACCACCCGGTAGGTGGAGGTGCCGACCCACTTCAGCGACAGCACGAACATCGCGAACCGCCGGGCCAGGCCGTGCTTGAGCATGGCGGCGGCGAGGATGAAGGCGCCGATGAAGGTGAACACCGTCGTCGACCCGAACGGGGCCAGCGCGTCGTCGGCCGGCACCACTCCCAGGACGACGATCGCGCCGATGCCGATCAGCCCTCCGACCGGGATCGGCACCGGCTCGGTGACCCACAGGACGATGACGCCGAGCAGGATCGCCGCCAGGAGGTGCTGGTCGTTGGGCAGGTCGATGGGCAGCAGCGCGAAGACGATCGTGACGGCCGGCGCGAGGAAGAGGCCGACGGTCCGGCGGCCCTTCTCGAAGCGCTCCTCGGCCGGGCTGAGCGTCTGCTCCCCCAGGCTGCGATAGGTGGCGCTGCCCCGGAAGGCGGCGTCGACGTCGGTGCGCTGCCCGGTGGCCGGTCCCCGATCGGTGGTGGTCATGCCGCCCTCCTCTGGACTGTGGTGCAGACCATAGGGAGGGACGCGTCAGCCGGCGACCCCTCCGGCGGGTGGCGGTACCTGCAGCGCGACGAGGAAGCGGGACACCATCGCGTATCCGGCGACCAGCGCGGTCAGCTCCACCACCTGCCGGACGTCGAGGAGATCCCGGACGGCGGCGAACACCGCGTCCGGGACGGCGACGGCGCGCGTCGAGGCGTCGGTGAACGCGAGGACGGCGGCCTGCACCGGCGTCCACACCGGCTCGCCGGCCGCGTCCGGGCGGCGCAGCACCCGCAGGTGCAGGTCGGTCAGCCCGGCGTCCCGGCCGATCGGCTCGTGGGCGGCCCACTCGAACGCGGCGTCGTTGAGCACCGCCACGCGGAGGACGACCAGCTCCCGCAGGTCGGCCGGCAGCGTCGTCGCCGACCGGAGCGCGCCCAGCAGCGCGTTCCACCCCTCGGCGACCGGCGGGCTGTGCAGCAGCAGCCGGTCCAGCGCGGACAGCCGCCCGCCCCGGCGGACGGCGATCAGCTCGGCCGTCGGGCCCTCGGCCGGAGCCTCCGGCAGGCGGGGCCGGTCGCCGTTCACCGGCCGGAGAAGAGGCCGGCCGGGTACGCGCCGGCCGCCACCAGCCGCGCGGACAGGGCCTTGCCGAGGGCCATGACCCGCGCCGTCCGCTCGGGGCCCAGGTGTTGCCACGGGGCGGCCGCCAGCTCGTCGGTCTCCGCCTCGACGGCTGCCCGCAGCTCCCGGCCCGCGGCCGTCAGCCCGCCGTCGTCGAGCAGCCCCCGTCCAGCGAGGCGGGCACAGGCGGTGGACCACTCCTCGTCGCTCCAGCCGCGGGTCGCCTTGGCCGCGGCATCGGTGAAACCGCGGCCGGTGACGGTGTGGGTGACGAGGGCCTCGAGGCCGGAGAGGCCGTGCCGCAGGAGGGCGCCGACGTGCCCGTCCCCGCGGTGCTCGCGCAGGAGTGTCGCGCCGTGCCAGAGGGCGAGCACCGGCTCCTCCGGCCAGGGGAGGTCCGCCTGCCCGGCGTAGATCGGCCGGCCCTCGGGGGTCAGCACCCGGCAGGCCTCGCGCAGCAGGTCCGCGAGCTCGGCGATCTCCGGGGCGGTCACGGCGTCCGGCCCGCCGAGCAGCCGGGTCAGCGAGGCGCGGGCGGCGGCGAACCGGGCCGCGACGACTCGCTCCGGGTCGGCGAGGGTCCAGGCCCGGGGCACGTGCCGGGCCACGATCGCCGGCGCGAAGTTGGCGAAGGTCGCCGTCACCACGCCCGGGCCGACGGCACCCATGGGGGCCGACCGGCCGGCGAAGTAGCACATCCGTCCGGGCCGCAGACCGACCGCGCTCAGGTGCTGGTCCTGCTCGGGGGCGAAGTAGAGGTGGCTGTGCAGCGGCTCGACGGCGCGGTGCGCGCGGGGCACGTCCGCGGGGTCCAGAGCGGGAGCGGGCTGATCGGCGCTGACCATGCGCCGCACCCTAGGAGGACCCCGCCCTCCTCGCCCCTCGCCCGCGCACGGCGGTCTCTCGGACGGGGCCGGTCAGGCCAGCGACCGCAACCAGGCCCGCTGCCACGGCGTCTCGACGGCCCGGGGGTGGTGGTGCGCACGGACCCAGCGGACGGCGTCGTCCGCCGGCAGACCGTCGAGGACGGCGAGCGCGGCCAGCGCGGTCCCGGTGCGGCCCACCCCGCCGCGGCAGCCCACCTCCACCCGCTCGCCGGCGACCGCGCGCCGGTGTGCCTCCCGCAGCGCGTCCAGGGCGTCGGCCCGGTCGAGGGGCACCCAGAAGTCCGGCCAGCGGACCAGCCGGGCCGGCCAGGGTGGCAGCGGGCCGCGGCCGAGGACGACGGCCAGGTCGGCCGGGGACGCCGGCGTGCCGAGCTTCCGGCCCCGCACCCGTGCGCCGCCGGGGAGCACCACGACCCCCACGTCGTCCGCCCAGGTCGGGCCGTCCGCCTTGCCGTGTCCGCCGGCTGCCTGCACGGGCGCAGCGTAGGCAGGGCGTCGCCGGCGGTGCGACCGCGTGGTGATGCGCTCTTGCGGGCGGCGACCGGGGCCCGCGACCATCGCAGGACCGATCCGAGAGGAGAGCCCGTGGCGCGCTTCCTCGTCATCGCCACCTACCAGCCGCAGGGGGCGCGGGCGGTCATGGCCGGGGGCGGGACGGCCCGCCGGAGCGTGTTCGAGCACGCCGTCCTCGACCTGCACGGCCGGCTGGAGACCTTCGACTTCGCGCTCGGCGCCGACGACGTCTACGCGATCGTCGACCTGCCCGACGCCGCCTCCGCCGCGGCACTGTCGCTCACCATCAGCGGCGGCGGGGTGGCGACGGTCCGCACCGTCGTCCTGCTGCCGCCCGAGGAACTCGACCGGGCCGCGCAGCTGCACCCGCACTACCCCGGCGGGCAGGGCTGAGGTCAGGACACGTACAGGCAGAACGGGTGGCCGGCGGGGTCGAGGCAGACCCGGACGTGCTCCTGCGGCTGGAACCCCGCCACCCGGGCTCCGGCCGCGACGGCGTCGGCCACCGCCGCGGTCAGGTCGTCGACCTCGATGTCGAGGTGCAGCTGCATGCGCGGATCCCCGGGGCGGGCGGGCCACACCGGGGGCACGTGGTCCTCCTCCCGCTGGAAGGACAGGCCGGTGCCGCCCCCGCCGGGGAGCAGCGTGGCCCACTCGGGGTCGTCCTCCCCCAGCTCCCAGCCCAGCAGCCGCTGGTAGAAGCGCGCCAGGCCGCGCGGGTCCGGGGTGTCGAGCACCGCGGCGGTGAGCGAGAAGGTCGGCATCAGGCCTCCACTCCGAACAGGCGGGCGCCGTTGCCCCAGAGCACGGCGCGCAGCCACTCCTCCCCCAGCTCCAGCCGGTGCAGCGCGGCGAGCTGGTGGGCGTAGGGGTACGGGATGGACGGGAAGTCGCTGCCGAGGAGCACCTTCGCACGCAGAGCCGACAGCCTCGGCCGGTCGGCGGGGTCGAAGGGCATCAGCCGCTCGGTGAAGTCCGTGGCGAACATGGTCGTGTCCAGGTGCACGCGCTCGTACCGCTCGGCCAGCTCCAGGAACTCGCGGTACTCGGGCATGCCCAGGTGGGCGATCACCAACTGCAGCTGCGGGAACCGCTCGAGCAGGCCGGCGACAGGCGCCGGACCGGTGTGCTCCCCGGCCAGCGGGCCGGAGCCGCAGTGGATGACCACCGGGGTGCCGGTGTCCTCCAGCCGCGCCCAGACGTCGTCCAGCAGCGGGTCACGCGGGTCGAACGAGCCGACCTGCACGTGCACCTTGAACACGCGGGCCCCGGCGTCGAGGGCCGCGGCCACGTAGTCGGCCGCCCCGGGCTCCGGGTAGAGGGTGGCCGACTGCAGCACCTGCGGGCGGCCGGCCGCGAAGGCGGCCGACCACTCGTTGAGCCAGGCGGCCATCCCGGGCTTGTGCGGATACGGCAGCGTCGGGAAGGCCCGCACGCCGAGCCGCTCGAGGACGGCCAGCCGCTCGTCCTCGGGCAGGGCGTAGGCGACCGGCCAGTCGGCGCCGTAGTGGGTGCCGGCCGCCTCGAAGTACTCCCACACCTTCGCCTGCACCCGCTCGGGCAGGAAGTGCACGTGCACGTCCACCAGGCCGGGCAGGCCCAGCTCCCGCCAGTAGCGCGGGACGTCGGCGTCGTCGACCGGCGGGCGGGTCATGACAGGGTGACGACGACCTTGCCGCGCACGTGCCCGCCGGCCACCAGCTCGTGGGCCGCACGGACCTGGTCGAGGGGGAAGGCCCGGGCGATCGGCACCCGCAGCTGGCCGGCGTCGGCCATCCGCGCCAGCTCCCCCAGCCCGCCACCGTCGGGGTGCACGAACACGTACCAGCCGCCGTGCTCCTTCACCCCCGGGTCGACCACCGAGGCCAGCCGCACACCTCGGGGCGGGTCCACCCGGACCGCCGAGACCGCGTCGGTCAGGGTGTCGCCGCCGACCAGGTCGAGCAGCACGTCGACCGGCTCGGACAGCTGCGCGCTGACCGGCCCGGCGGTGTGGTCGAGGACCTCGGCGGCACCCAGCGACGTCAGGTACCCGGCGTTGGCCGCGCTCCCCGTCGTCACGACGTGGGCGCCGAGGGCCGCGGCGATCTGCACGGCGAACGTGCCGACGCCGCCCGAGCCGCGGGTGATCAGCACCCGGTCGCCCTCGTGCACGTCCAGCAGCTCGGCCAGCGCCTGGTAGGCGGTCAGCCCGGCCAGGGGCAGGGCGCCGGCCTCGGCGAACGACAGCGACTCCGGCTTGTGCGCCAGACACCGCTGCGGCGCCGGCACCAGCTCGGCCGTCGTCCCCCACTGGACGTCGTCCCGGCGCACGTAGCCGAAGACCTCGTCGCCGGGGGCGAAGTCGATGACGGCCGGGCCGGTGGCCTCGACGACCCCGGCGACCTCCCAGCCGGGCACGATCGGGAAGTGGTGCGGAAAGGCCCCGGCCAGGGCGCCCCGCCGGATGGTCAGGTCGACCGGGTTGACACCGGCCGCGTGCGCGCGCACCAGCACGGTGTCCGGCCCCACCGGCGGATCGGGCAGGTCGTCCCGCACGGTCAGGACGTCGACGTCGCCGAACCGGTCGTAGGCCGCGCCCCTCACCGCCGGCCCTTGACGTACTGGCCGAACGCCCGCTGCATCTCCCGGCGGGAGTCCCGCTCGGCGAGGTCGTGCCGCTTGTCGTAGGACTTCTTGCCCTTCGCCAGGGCGAGGGTGGCCTTGACCTTGCCGTCCTTGAAGTACAGGTCGAGCGGCACGAGGGTGAGGCCGCCCTCCTTGGTCTTGCCGATCAGCTTGTCGATCTCGGCGCGGTGCATGAGCACCTTGCGCTTGCGCCGCGGGGCGTGGTTGGTCCACGTACCCTGCAGGTACTCGGGGATGTGGACGTGCTGGAGCCACACCTCGCCGTCGTCGATCGAGGCGAAGCCGTCGACGAGGGAGGCGCGGCCGGCACGCAGGCTCTTCACCTCGGTGCCGGTCAGCGCGAGGCCGACCTCGTACGTGTCGAGGATCGAGTAGTCGTGCCGCGCCTTCTTGTTCTGGGCGATGAGCTTGCGCCCTGTCTCACGCGGCATGACCCCAGGCTACCGGGGCGCCCGCGGCCCCTCCGGCGCTGACCACCACGTGCGACTGACCGGGACGACCTACAACCGGACGTACAGCCGCAGGGTCACGTAGGCGGCGATCCCGGCCAGCCCGACGCCGGCGGCGGCGATGATCGGGCTGATGAAGGCGATCGCACCCCAGTCCACCGGCGGGATGATGCCGGCCTTGATCGGCCCGGCGAGGGTCTTGTCGACGAACAGCACCTTGGTCAGCACCAGGCCGCCGACGGCGAGCAGGGCACCGATCAGCCCGGCCAGCGCCGCCTCGAGGATGAACGGCAGCTGGGTGTACCAGCGGGAGGCGCCGACCAGCCGCATGATGTTGGTCTCGTTGCGCCGGTTGAACGCCGCGAGCTGGATGGTGTTGGAGATCAGCAGCAAGGCGGCCAGCGCCTGGACGACGGCGACCGCGATCGTGGCGTTGCGGGCCCCGTTGAGCAGGCTGAACAGGCGGTCGAGGAAGTCGCCCTCGTCGCGCACCTGGTCGACGCCGTTCTGCCCGTTGGGGAACTCGGCGGCGATGACCTCGTAGCGCTCGGGGTTCACCAGCTCGACGCGGAAGCTCTCCGGCAGCGCGTCCGGCGGGGTGTTCTGCACGAGCTCCGGCTGCTGGCTGAACTGCTGCTGGAAGCGCTCGTACGCCTCGTCCTTGGACTCGTAGAGGTAGCTGGCCACCTCGTCGGAGGAGGCGAGCTGGCTCTCGATCTCACCGCGCTGCTCGTCGGTGACGTCGTCGGCGAGGAAGATGGAGACCTGCACCTTGTCGTAGTAGATCTCCTTCATGTCGGAGATCATCCCGGCGATCAGCAGGCCGGTGCCCATGAGCCCGAGCGAGATGGCCGTCGTCAGGATCATCGCGACCGTCATGGTGAGGTTGCGACGCAGCCCGGTGGCCACCTCGGAGAGCACGAAGTTGACGCGCATCAGTTCCCTGTCATGGTGTAGCTGGCGGGGGTCAGCGGCTGCGGCTCAGCGGCCGACGCCGTACACGCCGCGCGACTGGTCCCGGGTGATGGTCCCCCCGTTGAGCTCGATGACCCGGCGGCGCATGGAGTCCACGATGTGGTAGTCGTGGGTCGCCATGATCACGGTGGTGCCGGTGCGGTTGATCCGCTCCAGCAGCAGCATGATGCCCTCGCTGGTCTCCGGGTCGAGGTTGCCGGTGGGCTCGTCGGCGAGCAGCACCAGTGGCCGGTTGACGAACGCGCGGGCGATCGCCACCCGCTGCTGCTCACCACCGGAGAGCTCGCCGGGCAGCCGCTCGGCCTTGCCCTCCAGGCCGACCATCTCCAGCACCTCGGGCACGACCCGCTTGATGGTCCGCTGCGGCTTGTTGATCACCTCGAGGGCGAACGCCACGTTCTGGGCGACGGTGCGGTTGCGCAGCAGGCGGAAGTCCTGGAAGACGCAGCCCATGGTGCGGCGGAGCTTGGGCACCTGCCACTTGCTCATGCCGTTGAGGGCCTTGCCGTTGACGGTGACGGTGCCCTTGGTCGGGTCGTCCTCCTTCAGCAGCAGCCGCAGGAACGTCGACTTGCCCGAGCCCGAGGAGCCGATGAGGAAGACGAACTCGCCCTTGTCGATCTCCGTGGACACGTCATCGAGAGCCGGCCGGGAGCTGGCCGGGTAGAGCTTGGTGACGTGTTGCAATTCGATCACGAGGGGCCACGGTACCTGTCCCGGACCCCCATCCACCCCGTTCGCCACGGAACGCACCGGTGCCGCTTCGGCGGAGCGTGAGCACCGCGGGACAACGGCCAGGAGGGTCGACCACGCACCGTGGTGGGCGGGGCCGGTCGGCGCGTCGAGTGTGACGTCGGCGACGGGTCAGGTCCCGCGCCGCCGTCCGCTCCCCGGCGCCGTCCCTCAGCCGGCGGGGACGGACTCCTGCTGCTTGCGCCAGCGGATGCCGGCCTCGATGAAGGCGTCGATGTCGCCGTCGAGGACCGACGCGGTGTTGCCCGTCTCCTGCTCGGTGCGCAGGTCCTTGACCATCTGGTAGGGGTGCAGCACGTAGGAGCGCATCTGGTTGCCCCAGCTGCTCCCCTCCCCCTTGAGCGCGTCCATCTCCGCCCGCTGCTCGGCCTGCCGGACGACGAGCAGCCGGGCCTGGAGCACCCGCAGCGCCGCCGCCCGGTTCTGGATCTGGCTCTTCTCGTTCTGGCAGGACACCACGATGCCGGTCGGGATGTGGGTCATCCGGACGGCGGAGTCGGTGGTGTTCACGCTCTGCCCACCCGGCCCCGACGAGCGGAAGACGTCGACGCGGATCTCGTTCTCGGGGATGTCCACGTGGTCGGTCTGCTCGACGACCGGCAGCACCTCGACCCCGGCGAACGACGTCTGCCGGCGACCCTGGTTGTCGAACGGCGAGATGCGGACCAGGCGGTGCGTGCCCTGCTCGACCGAGAGCGTCCCGTACGCGTAGGGCACCTTCACCGCGAAGGTGGCCGACTTGATGCCGGCCTCCTCCGCGTAGCTGACGTCGTAGACCTCGGTCGGGTACTTGTGGCGCTCGGCCCAGCGCAGGTACATCCGCATGAGCATCTCGGCGAAGTCGGCGGCGTCCACGCCACCGGCCTCCGACCGGATCGTGACCAGGGCCTCACGGGAGTCGTACTCCCCCGACAGCAGGGTGCGGACCTCCAGCTCGTCGATGACGGTGCGGATGCTGGCCAGTTCGCGCTCGGTCTCGGCCGTCGTCGCCTCGTCGTTCTCCTCGGCGGCCATCTCGTGCAGCAGCCCGACGTCGTCGAGGCGGCTGCGCAGCTCCTCCACCCGGCGCAGGTCGCCCTGCAGGTAGGACAGCCGTGAGGTGACCGCCTGGGCGGCCTCGACGTCGTTCCAGAGGTCGGGCGCGGCGGCCTGCTGCTCGAGGTCGGCGATCTCGTTGCGCATGTCGTCGATGCGCAGGACGGCCTCGATCGACTTCAGGGTCGTGTTCAGTTCGTCCAGGACGACGGAGAAGTCTGCGGCCACGTCCATCGAGGGTAGTGCGCCCGGCGGGCCACAGGACACCGTGGCCCGAGCGATCACTCTCGGCGCCGGACGCGGGCCGACTGCGAGCAGGGTCTGCCCGACCACCACGACCCCACGGCCGGCTTCGGGGGCGCCGCCCCCGCCCGGTCGTCCTGCTGGTCCCGGCCGCGATCGCGGCCGTCGACATCGTCGTGATCATCCGTCGCACGTCGCGGCGAGCCCGGCTGAGACCAGCCGCGGGCTCAGCCGGCGACCGGGAGGGGGAACAGTCCGGGGCGCGCGGCCAGCCAGCCGGCCAGCTCCCCGGCCGGCATCGGGTGGGCGATGTGGAAGCCCTGCGCGAAGGTGCAGCCGAGCTCGGCGGCCAGCTCCAGCTGCTCGGCGGTCTCCACCCCCTCGGCGAGGCTGCGGACGCCGCACGCCCGGCCCAGGGCGACCACCGCCGCGATGGCCGCCGCCGCCTCGCTGCGCCGGCCCTCGGGGAACGAGACCAGGCTGTTGTCGATCTTGAGGATGCCGGTGGGCAGGGACACCAGCTGGCCCAGCGAGGACAGCCCGCTGCCGAAGTCGTCGATGGAGACCTCGACCCCGGAGCGCCGCAGCTCGGCGAACTGGGCGGCGGCGCGGTCGACGTCCTCGGCCAGTGACGTCTCGGTCAGCTCCAGCACCAGCTGCTCGGGCGGCAGCCCCGACGCGGCGAGCGCTCCCTGCACGTCACGGACCAGGGTGCCGGTGGAGAAGTGGCTGGCGCTGATGTTCACGGCGGTGACCAGGTGCATCCCCGCCTCGCGCCAGGCCACCGCCTGGCGGGTCGCCGAGCCCAGCACCCAGCAGGCGATCGGGGTCAGCAGGTCGTGCTGCGCGGCCACCGGGAGGAAGGCTGCCGGCGGGAGCAACCCCCGGGACGGGTGCTGCCAGCGGACCAGCGCCTCGACCCCGCTGCACCGCCGGGTGGGCAGGTGCATGACCGGCTGGTAGTGCAGCACCAGCTCGTCCGCGGCGATCGCCTCGCGCAGCTCGGCGGCGAAGGTGGCCCGGCGCTGGGCGGCCGTGCGCAGGTCGGCGGTGAACAGCCGGACCCGGTTGCGACCGGCCGCCTTCGCCGCGTACATCGCGAGGTCCGCGTCGCGGACCAGGTCGGTCGCCCGCACCCGCGCCGGGCGGGACTCCGGCGCCGTGGCGATGCCGATGCTGATCCCCAGCCGCACCATCCGGCCGCCGAGCTCGAAGGGCCGGTCGACGCTCGCCCGGCACCGGTCGGCCAGCGCCTCCGCGCCGGGGGTGTCGCAGTCGCGGCAGAGCACGACGAACTCGTCGCCGCCGAGCCGGCCCACCGTGTCCCCGGCGCGGGTGCACCCGGTGAGCCGGGTGGCGATCTGGCGCAGCAGGTCGTCACCGGCCTCGTGCCCGAGCGAGTCGTTGACCTCCTTGAAGCCGTCGACGTCGAGGAACAGCACCGACACCGGACCGCGGTCGGGGCGCGCCAGCTCCGCGTCGATCAGCTCGTGCAGGTGCGCCCGGTTGGGCAGCTCGGTGAGGGTGTCGTGGCGGGCCCGCCAGTCCGAGGCGCGCTCGGCCCGGACCCTCGAGGTGACGTCGGTGTGGGTCACGACCACCTGGCCGGCCTGGTCCACCCGCGAGGCCTGCAGGTGGTACCAGCGGGTGCCGTCGCGGTTCTCCACGGCGTAGTCGGCCTGCACTGACGAGCACTCCCCGCGCGAGAGCGCGCGGAGCCGGTCGACGAGGGCGAGGGTGTCCTCGCCGGGATCCAGCCGCCGGGCCAGCGCGAAGTAGTCGCCGTCCACACCGATCCGCGACCGGTCGTCCCCGAGCAGGCCGGTCGCGAGCTCCCACGCGGTGTTGGTGAGCAGCACCCGGCCGCCGGCGTCGATGAGCAGGGTGGGCGAGGGCAGCGCGTCGAGCACCGCCTCCACGACGACCGTCGAGGTGGTCGGCCCGTCGCCGCGACGGCGCACGTCGAGCGGCAGCTCCGGCCGGTCCGGGGCCGCGAGCGTGCGCTCCTCGGGCGGGTGCGGGCTCAGCGTTCCGGTTCCCGGGTCTGCTCGGCGACCCAGCGCAGGTACGCCGGACCGCCGTCCACCAGCGGCAGCGCGATCACGCACGGGACGTCGTAGGGGTGCAGCTCGCCGGTGCGGGCGACGACCGCCGGCACCAGCGACCGGCGGGTGTGCAGCGCGACGCGGGACTCCGGCTCGTCGTGCACGGCACCTCCCCAGCGGTAGATCGAGCGGATGGCGGCGGTCTGGTGCCCGCAGGCGGCCAGTCTTTCCTCCACCAGGGTCCGCGTGAAGCCGGCCAGCCAGTCGGCATCGGCGGCGGTCACGACGACCTCGCAGCACTCCTCCACCCGCTCATCTTCCCCCTGCCCGGCGGGTGGACCGGATGCCGGGCCGGGTAGGAGGTGCGCATGAGCGACGACATGACCGTCCAGATCGACAGCGAGCAGTACGTGCTGCGGCAGGAGGGAGGCGGCCTGCAGGTCGGCCGGAAGGTCGGCGGCGACGTCGCCTGGCTCGACACCGTGGACCCCGACCTGCTCCCCGGACCGGCCCGCGAGGCGCTGGACCGCGGGGACGTCTCCGACGCGGCACTGGTCACCGCCCTGCGCGGCGTGGTGCAGGCCGAGGTGCAGCGGGGCGGCTGAGCCCGGGCCTCAGGCCCGGGGCAGCTCCGACGCGGGGACCCCGGGGAACCGGCCGAGCAGCAGCAGCTCGGCGTCGGTGGCCTCCAGCGGCCGGGCGAACAGGTAGCCCTGGGCGCGGTCGCAGCGGCCGGTCTGCAGCCGGGCCCGCTGGGCCTCGGACTCGACGCCCTCGGCCACGATCTCCAGGTCCAGGGCGCGGCCGAGGTCGATCAGGCCGCGCACGATCGGGGGCATCTCGTCGTCCCCGGTGATGGTGGCGACGAACGACCGGTCGATCTTCAGGACGTCGACGGTGAACTGCTGCAGGTAGCCCAGCGACGAGTACCCGGTGCCGAAGTCGTCCAGCGCCAGCCGGACGCCGAGGTCCCGCAGCGCCGACAGCGACTGCGCGGCCCGCTCGGCGTTGCCGACCAGGGCGGTCTCGGTGACCTCCAGGACGAGCCCGGTGGCGGGCAGCCCGCTGGCGGCCAGCGCGGCCCGCACGTGGTCGATCAGGTCCGGCGAGGTCAGCTGCACGGCCGAGACGTTGACCGCCATCGTCAGGTCCTCGCTGCCGGGCTCGCGGCGCCACTGCGCCGCCGTCCGGCAGGCCTCACGCAGCACCCACGCGCCGATGTCGCCGATCAGGCCGAGGTCCTCGGCGACCGGGACGAAGGTCATCGGCGGGACGGCGCCCAGGGTCGGCGACTGCCAGCGCAGCAGCGCCTCGAAGCCGACCACCCGCTCGTCGGCGAGGTCGACGACGGGCTGGTAGACCAGCCGGAACTGGTCGGCGGCCAGCGCCTCGCTGAGTTCCTGCTCGAGCCGGCGCCGCTCGACCGCGGCCGCGCGCATCGCCGGGTCGAACACCACCGACCGGCCGCGGCCGGAGAGCTTGGCGGCGTACATGGCGATGTCGGCGTCCCGTACCAGGGACTCGCCGGAGGCACCGTCGTGCGCCACCGCGATGCCGATGCTGCCCGTGACGGTCACCCGCTGCCCGGCCAGCACCATCGGCCGGGCGAGCACGTCGAGGACGCGGGCCGCGGTGGCGCCGGCCTCGTCGGTGCCGTCGCCGGGCTGGTCGACCAGGACGGCGAACTCGTCCCCGCCGAGCCGGGCGACGGTGTCGCCGGCGCGGACCGCCGAGGTCAGCCGGGCGGCGACGTCCTGCAGCAGCGTGTCGCCGGCCTGGTGGCCGAGCGTGTCGTTGACCGCCTTGAACCCGTCGAGGTCGATGAAGACGACCGCGGCCGAGCCGTCGCCCCGGAGCCGGCGGCGCAGGGCCTGGTCGACGCGGTCGGCGAACAGGGCGCGGTTGGCCAGCCCGGTGAGCGTGTCGTGGAACGCCTGGTGGGCCAGCGCCTCCTCGGCCCGCTTGCGATCGGTGATGTCGGTGAGGTGGACGACGATGCCGCCGACGTCGGGGTCGGAGCGCAGGTCGGCCAGCCGGGCGGAGATCCAGCGCTGCTCGCCGTCCCGCCGCGAGGTCAGCTCGGCCTCGACCACGCCGCCGCGGGCCTGCACGGCCCGGCGCAGGACGAGACGGGCCTCGACGGCGTCCACCCCCGACAGGTCGAGCAGCTCCCTCGAGGTCATCGGACCCGGCGCCGGCCGCCCGAGCAGGGTCGCGAGGGCTGCGGGGTCGCTGAGCAACTCGCCGCGCGTGTCGAGCACCGCGACGGCGTCCGAGGAGTGGCGGGCCAGAGCGGCGCTGTAGCGCTGCTGCGACCGGACCAGCGCGCGGGCGGCCGCCTCGGCGCGCAGCAGGCGGGCGGTGCGGATGAAGACGAGGACGACCAGCACCAGGGTGCCGCCGAACACGGTGACGGGGGCCTGCTCGGCGCCGGTCACGGCGCGGAACAGCTCCAGCCCGGCGGGCACCAGCAGGGTGCTCAGGCTGACCGCGAGCCGGGCCAGCCCGGGAGCGACCTCGCGGGCCCCGGCCGGCACCCCGGTGCCGTGGAGTCCCGCCGCGGCGGCGAGGAGGACGGCGCCGAGCAGCCAGCCGGTGTCGAACCAGAGACTGATCGGGTCCGGGTCGGCCAGGAGCAGGAAGCCGAGGTCGGAGGCCAGCCAGCAGGCGGCTCCGGCGGCGACGGCCAGCGGGGCGCGGTCTCCGCGCGAGCGGGTGGCGACCAGACGGAAGACCAGGCCGATGAAGGCGGCGTCCAGCGCGGGGTACAGGGCCCAGACGATCCGGGTCAGGACCGGGAGCGAGTGGTCGGTCACGGTGCCCGAGACCGACAGCTGCCACACCAGCATGAGCACCGCCACGAAGACGCCGGCGCCGTCGAGCCAGCCGTCGAGCTGCTGCCCGCGGGAGCGTCCGCCGGTGTCGGCCATGCGCCACAGGCCGAGGGCGAGGGCGACGTAGCCGGCCAGGTAGGCGGCGTCGGCCGCCGACACGTCGGACGTGTTGCCGGCCCAGTTCTGCACCTGCCAGTACACGTCTCCGGCGGCGCTGAGCGTGACGCCGAGCGCCACCAGGACGGCCGCGGACCGGCCCGCCTGCCGCAGCGCGCCCCACCAGGACAGGGCCGCGGCGGTGGCGACGACCGCCAGGTAGATGCCGCCTCCGGTGACGGTCCCGTGCAGGGCGGCGTGCCCTGCCAGGGCGACGGCGACGAGCGCCACCCAGCCCACGGCCGGCCGCCGGCCGACCCGCTGCTGTGCTCCTGCGCCCACTCCGCACCCACTTCTGTCCGGTCCCGTTGCGGTGGGCATCGACGGGCCCGGAGGTGCGCTGTACGGCCGTTCCCGGCGCCTCACCCGGAGGGGTGAGGCGCCCGTGCGGTCACGGCCGGCTCGCGACCAGCGGGCCCTCGGGGGCGGTCCGCGCGGCCGGCCGCGGTGGAGACCGGTGGCCCGACCGGGTCGACGTCGGTCACCGCGATCCGGCCGGCAGGTCGCCGCTGCGCAGCAGCCGCCACACGGCCCGGGTGCTGGACGTCCGGGGGCAGCGGCGGGCGCTCGTGCCCGCCACCGGGACCGCGCCGGTGCCGCCCCGCCGGGACCTGACTATCCCTCGACGTCGGGCGACCGCTCCCGCAGCCACGCGTGCGCGGCGACGGCCAGCACCACCACGCCACCCGCGACGAGCGCCGCGACGCTCCAGCCCTGCAGCACGTCGATCAACCTGTCCATCGATCTCCCCCTCCGATCAGGGGGATCGTCGCCGCCGGCCGGCCCCCCGGCGAGGGCCGGAGGGGTGAGGTCATCCTCCCGGGTGGCCGGGACCGGTCAGCCGGCCACCAGCTCGGCGGCCGCCTCGGGCCACCACTGACCGGCGGCCGGGCCGCCACGGCAGGTGCCGTCGGAGTCGCCGGGCTGCTTGATCCAGAGCAGCGCGTCGACCCGCGGCAGGTCGCTGGCGGTGGTGGGCGCCTCGCCCAGGCGGCGTCCGGGCGGGTTGCACCAGCGCTCCCCGTCGGCGCGGGGCTCGGGTGGCCCGACGCCGTTCCGGCTGGTGTCGATGACGAAGTGGGCGGGCGGCGTCCCGGGGGGCGCGTCCTCCTGCAGCTCCTCCGACAGGGCGAGCCCGTACTCGGCGCTCACGTCCGTGGCCTCGAAGTTGGAGACGTTGACGGCGAACCCGTCGGCCTGGTCGACGTTGCTGCGCCGCAGGGCGTCGGCGAGCACGGGCAGGTCGGTGACCCAGCTGGCGTTGCCGGCGTCGAGGTAGACGCGGACCTCCGGCTGGCGGTCGAGGATCTCCACGGCCTGGGCGAGCAGCTCGTAGCGGGCCGCCGGCTCGACCCCCTCGCAGCCGACGACGGCCTGCGCAATCGCGTCCGGTTCGAGGACGACGACCGCGGGCCGGTCACCGAGAGCCGCGGCGAAGCTGCCGATCCAGCTCAGGTACGCGTCGGCGTCCGCTGCGCCTCCGGCGGAGTACAGCCGGCAGTCCCGCAGGGGCACGTTGTAGGCGACGAGGACCGGGAGCTGGCCGGCGTCCGCCGCGGCCACGGACAGCCGCTCCACCACCGGGAACGGGTTCTCCGGGGTGGCGACCCAGGTGGCGGTGGGCTGCTCGGCCAGCGGCTCGAGCGCGTCGGCCTCCGCGGTGCGGCCCTCGGCGCGGGCCTGCGCGACGGCGACCGGGCCGTGGCCGTCGGGGTTGAGCCACAGCTCCCCCGACAGCCGGCTCCGGTCCTCGCCGGACGGCGCGCCGGCCGTGTCGTCCCCGCCGGAGCCGGAGCCGGAGCCGCAGCCGACGGCCACGCTCGCCGCGGCGACCAGCACCGCGGCGCGCACCGACCGCCCGCGGCGCGGGAGCCGGCTCACCTGACCTGCACCCATCGGCCGGGCGACGGGATCCCCTCGCCGTCCACGACGACCAGCATGTACCAGCCCGACGGGGTCAGCCCCTCCTCGGCCGGCACGCCGAGCTCGTAGGCCGGGTCCTGGCCGCAGCAGCCCGACGGGCACGAGTGCTCCGCGGCGCCGTGCTCCCCGGCCTCGTGCTCCTCGGGGCAGGACGACGCCGTCCGCCGCACGTCGAGGGCGATGGACCGCTGCTCGGGGTCGGTCTGGTGGGTCACCGCGCTCGGCCGCAGCAGTCGGGCCTCGGAGATCTCCCGGTCGGTGGTCACCGGGACGGTGCTCCCCCGGGTCACGTCGCCGGGCGCGGAGGTCACGGCCGGACGGTCCCCGGCGAAGAGGTAGGGCGGGGAGTAGATCTCGATCCGCGTCTCGAACGTCCCGGGCAGGGTGTCGTCCTCGTCGGAGAACAGCGGGTCCGAGCCCATCGTCATGACCCGGCCGTCGGGCAGCAGGATCGCGGTGGCGTGGTAGTTCCGGCCGACCTCGTTGGGGGCCGCGTCGAGCAGCTCGCCGGTCTCGGGGTCGTACATGGTCGTCAGGTGCAGGTCGGTCTGGCCGTTGCCCCGGTAGCCCACCGATCCCCCGGTGAGCAGGGTGTGGTCGTCGGGCAGCGTGACGGCGTTGATGTACCGGGCGGGGCTGGGGTACTGCCCGGCCGGCTCGTAGCGGGGCTCCTCCTCGGTCAGGTCGACGACGTCGAACCGGGCCGTGGACTCCTCGCTGTCGCCGACGAGCCCGCCGCCGACGATCCCGACCCGCTGGTCCTGCACGGGGGCGAGCAGGAACGAGGTGCTCGTCTCGTTGAACTCCGGGTCGCGGAGCCCGTCGACGTCCTGCCAGCTGTTGTCGGTCAGGTCCCAGATGCCGGGCTGCCTGCCCTCCTCGTCCGAGCCGTAGCCGGTGTTGGAACCGCTGTAGAAGACCCGCTCGCCGTCGGCGAGGCGGAACAGGCTGGGGTAGGTCGGGAAGTACCGCTCGAGGTCCGGCTCCACCTCCCAGGTCCGGGTGGTGGGGTCGTAGACCTCGTTGTCGCCGTCGATGATCTTGCCGTGCTCGTCGAGCCCGGAGACGGCGAGGACCCGGCCCTCGTCCAGGCCGACCAGGGTCGGGTACCAGCGGGCCTCGTCCAGCCGGTCGGCCACCTTGTAGGTCTCGGTGGCGACGTCGAACTCGTAGGAGGCGTCCAGCCCGCGGTAGTTCTGCTTGTCGAGGGTGATGGTGTCGCCCTGGCCGTAGAGGTCACGGCTCCGGGCGGGCTCGAGACCCTCGACCTGGAACTGCGTGCCGCCGGTGACGACGTACTCCTCGCCCTCGGCCTCCGCCTCGATCCAGACGTCCTGCTGCCCGGCCATCCGGGTGCCGTCGGTCATGACGTGCGCCGGCGGCACGGTCACGTCCTCCGTCGACACGTACGCCCGGCCGTTCGCGGTGAACCGGGTGCCCGCGGGGAACGAGGCGGGCGCGTCGTGGCTCTCGTTCTTGACGGTGAGGATGCCGGCGGCCCGGGTGACGTCGTCGGCCAGCACCTCGTACTCCGCGGTGCCGCCGGCGATGAGCAGGTTGCCGTTGGGCAGGTAGGCGTGCCCGGAGCAGAACAGGTCCTCCGGCGTCGGGACCTCCGTGGTCTCGCCGGTGGCCGGATCCCAGACGACGGTGGTGAAGGTGCCGGCGTCGAACTCCTCGGCGTCGTTGCCGGAACCGGCGATGAGCAGGACCTTGCCGGTGTACAGCAGCGCGGCGTGGATCGCCTGGACGCGGTACTCCTCGGGCAGCTCGACGGTCTCCCAGTGCCCGTACCGGGCCTTGTAGTCGTCCCGGTCGCGCTGGTAGTCGGTGTAGGCCTGCTCGACGACGTCGGTGACGACCGGGCCGTTGGCGGCGACCAGCGCGGCCACCGCCGCACCGATCAGGCCGGCGTTGCGCAGCCGGCGCAGGGGACGCGGCTTGCGTCGGGTCATCGGGAGCTCTCCTGCGTCTGAGGGGCGGCGGGGTGGAGGGCGGGCAGGTCGACGACGAAGTTCGGCGGCAGCTCGGAGCGGTCCGGGACGGCCGGGCGCACCACCGGCCGGGGCCGGCGCAGGCGCTTGCGGAGGAGCCCTGCCGACCACACCGTGACGGGCACCAGGCAGACGACGACGCTCAGGGCAGCCCACAGCCGGATCGCCACGTGGTCGTTGCCCAGCGGCACGGACAGCGCCAGCGCGGTCAGCAGCAGGGCAGCCCAGCCCAGGTTCTTGGAGAAGGCGCTGAGCCGGTCACCGGAGACCGCACCCTTGCGCGTGACGGCGAAGCTGATGGAGCGACCCCGGATCGCGGCCCACAGCGCACTGACGTACATGGGCGTGGACATGACCGACATGGCCATCCCGCTGATGCCGGTCGAGCCCTCTTCCTCGTGCGGGCTCACGTTGTGCCGGCGGTTCCAGAAGTACAGGCCGACCTGCAGGACGGCGGCGTTGACGTAGAGCATCAGCCACAGCTGCGCGGCGACGAGCACGCCGGCGACGCCGGTCAGCAGGTAGGCGGCCAGGTTGGTGACACCCAGGACCCAGCTGATCGCGACCGCCGGGTAGTAGGACATCAGCAGCCCGTAGTGCGCCCGCCGCCAGAACGGCAGCCGGAGCCGCCAGAACTGGCGCAGGACGACCTCGTCGGTCCCGCGCGCCCACCGGCCCTGCTGGACGAAGTAGTCGCCCCAGGTCCGCGGGCCCTCGCCGACGGCCAGGACGTCGGGGGTGTAGACCGACTTCCACATCGCACCGGTCTCCGGGTTGGTGCTGGAGTGCCAGACGATGCTGGTCGCGGCGTCCTCGGTGATGGAGTCCTGCAGGCCGCCGATCGCCCGCAGCGCCGAGAGCCGGACGGCGTTGTTGGTGCCGACGAACATGGCGGTCGAGAACCGGTTCGCGGCGCGCTGCAGGACGCTGTGGAACAGGTACTGCTGGGACTCCGCGCCGCGGGTGACGAAGTTGTCGTAGTTGCCGTACACCTGCGGGCCCACCACGAACGCGACGTCCGGGTCGTGGAAGTAGCCCATGAGGCGCTCGGCGAAGTTCGGATGGGGCACGTGGTCGGTGTCGACCGCGACCCAGAAGTCGTAGCCGTCACCGTGCGCGTCGAGCCAGGCGTTGTAGTTCCCGTGCTTGGTCTTCGCCTTGTGCCGGCCGGTGCCCTGGTTCCACTCGGGCACGCCGCGGCGGGTGAAGTGGTGGACGCCCAGCTCGCGGCACATGGCCCGGACGGCCGGGTCGTCCCCCTCGTCGAGCAGCCACACGTGCAGCACGCCGTCGTAGCGGACCGCCATCGCGCCCTGCAGGGTGCGCCGCACCATCGCCAGCGGCTCCTTGCCGGGGACGATCGTGGTCAGGAAGGCGATCCGCTGGCCGGTCAGCGGCGCCATGGGGATCGGATCCCGCGCGTTGAGCGTGGACACCGCCAGGGTGAAGACGTTCACCAGGCGCAGGACCTCGATGATCGCCACGCTGCCGATCAGGCCGAGGGCCAGCACCGACCGCCAGTCGCCGCGGAACTCGGGGTGGTGGTCCGGCTGGAGCAGCCACAGCAGGAACAGCGCCTCGAAACCGAGCGCGAGGGTCACGAGCAGCCAGGCGCGGGCTCGCGCCGCGCCGCGGGTCACGGGCCGGAAGCGCACCCGGCGGTCCTCCGGCGGGTCCTGCAGCGGCCCGGCGAGCTCGCTGAAGTCGCCGTAGGGGTGGGTCGGCTGAGCAGCGAGCTCAGCCACGTCGGGACGTGACCAAGGGGCTGCCTCCTCTCCGGGAGCGCGGCTGAGAAGCAACCGCGGACCCCGCCGCGGGGCGGAGCACGTGGACTGTCAAGGGCATGGGCGAGCCGGCGGCGCCCGCTCGCGGGCGTCGCTCGGTGGGTGTGCGGACCTGGGGGGAGGTGCCGGGCCTCGGGCTACCGGGCCATGAGGCGCGGACGGTCCAGGGTCCGGGGGGCCGGCGGTGCACGGTGCACGGTGTGGCTCCTCCTCCTCCAGGCGGACCGGGCGGACGGCGGTCCCGCCGTCCGCACCCCGACTGCGCTGATGCCCCCGGACGCCGCCATGGCGTCGGTCGGGACCGCATCGGGTCTGCGCGTCGGCTCGAGCACCTGACTCCCAGGCACCACCCCGACGCTACGAGCGATGGTTACACAGAGCGACCCTTTTTGCCACATTCACCCGTGTGGGCGTGCACGACACCCCGTCCGTCCGATCACGCTGCGTGATGTTGTTACGTTGTCCTGTTCTCCGCCACTCGGCTCTGAGCTGCGAATTCGCGCTCGGTCGTAGAACCGGGCAGTTCCGGTGAGACACATCACAGCGCGGCACCCGCGCGCTGAAGAGGCGCCGGCCGGGATTGCTCAGCGTGACGAAGGGCACGGCGGCCGGGTTCGGACCGGCCGGTTCCGAAGTCGCCGCCGCCGTCCCCGTCCGGACTTTCGGCGCCGGAAGTCCGTCGGCCCGTCCGAACTTTCGGCGCCGGAAGTCCGTCGGCTCAGGGCGGTGGGCGGGACTCTCGGCGCCGGAAGTCCGTCGGCCCGCGGCGGTGGGCGGGACTCTCGGCGCCGGAAGTCCGTCGCGCCGGAGCGGTGCGCGGGTTCCTCCTGCCTCGCCGGTCCTGCAGCACCGGGCGGCGCACGAGCTCCCCCGGGCAACGGACTCCCGTGGCCGCCCCCGTCGTCGCGGGCCGCCCTCGTCGTCGCGGGCCGGCGCCGCCGACGGTCAGGCGACCGGGTGTCCCAGCGTGGTCTCGACCGTGGCCAGCCAGACGTACCAGGTGCGGTCGTCGTCCCCGGTGACGGGGACGGGGTCCCCGACGACGAGGCTGGACCAATCCGGCGCTCCGGCCGAGGCGCGGGCGGCGCTCGCGCGGAGCTGCTCGCGCAGACCGGCGACCGCCTGCTCCCGGTCGCAGGACCGGTGCGCCACCGTTGCGTGGAAGGTCACAGGGGGAGCGTCCGGCAAGACCACGGCGTCTCGGTATCCCCCAACTGAGGTGGCGCCGCGCCCTGTGCCCAGGCGGTCGGAACGGCGTCCCCCAGGTTGGGGGATGCCCGGAGGCCGGCTCCGGCGGGACCCTCTGCCTGTCACGACATACCACTGAAGCCGGGGGGCTCACGGTGCCGACATTGGACAGCGTCATGCGGTTGGTGCAGGACGAGCAGCAGATGACCGTCCCCGAACTCCGTGCGGCCGCTGCCGCACTCTGCGAGTGCCCGATGCAGCGGGACATGGCGGTGCTGACGGCGCGGCTGCGCGTGGCCTTCCAGCTGGAGAAGCTCGGCGCCTGAGCCCGCCGGCGCCTGGCCCGGACCAGGGTCGCGGGTGATCAGGCGTCCGCGGCCTCGTCGAGGCAGCACGAACACCCGGCGACGACCGAACGGATGCACCGCAGCAACATCGCGGGGTCGGCGCTCTTCGAGACGAAACCGCGGGCGCCGGCGTCCAGGGCGGCCGGCCGGGCCTCGTCGCCCCGGCTGGTGAGGACGACCACCCGGGCGTCCGGTTGCGCCGCCAGCAGAGCCCGCGTCGCCGACAGTCCGTCCATCCCGGCCATGGTGAGGTCCATCAGGACGACGTCCGGCCGGAGTCGGTCCGCGGCGGCCACCACCTCCGAACCGTCCTCGCACTCACCGACGACGGTGATGTCGCCGGCGCCGCCCAGGAACTCGACCAGCGCCTCGCGCACACCGACGTGGTCGTCGACGACGAGCAGCCGGACCGCCCGCGTGGAGTCGCCGCGGTAGTGCCGGCAGGCATCGGCAACGGCACCCATCTGCCGCTCCTTCCGGGGCACCGGTCCCGTGGAACGGGGGGTTGCTACCCCTGGCGGTCGACCGCCAGTCCTCGGCCCCGGCGACTGGAGCAGCGGGTGCCGACCGGCTACGGGGCCGTGCGCCCGCGTCCGGTGCGGTCGGCCGGCGGTCGGACGGCACCACCTGGTTCCGCTCCACGCGCCCGCGTGATCCAGCGGTCCTTCTCGGCGTTGGCCATGTCGGCCCAGTCCCAGGGGACCACCCTGTCGACCCTGGCGAACCGCCATGCGTCGAACTCCCTCCGGCCGGAGAGTTCCTCCGCGTCGGTCCAGTCGCTCACGAGCCCTCCTCGGGGGAAGAACGAGGGGTGTGGTCGCCCATGCTTCCCAGTGGGAGGCGACCTGTCGAGACCGCACCGTGACCTCGGGGGTGTGTCCACCACGGTCGGGACGGCGTTTCTTGCGGATTTCTCGCGGTTCCGTGGCGGGGGCCCTGCGGATCGGTGGCCAGTGTCGTCGGTGTGGCCGGGAGTACCCGGTCACGAAGCCCGGACGGAGGCACCACCGTGACGATCAGCAGCAACTCCCGCCGCACGACCGCGAAGATCATCGGCTCGATCGGCGTCGTCGGTGCGGTTGCGGCCGTCGCCGGCCTCGGCACCTTCGGCACCTTCACCGACAGCACCACCCCCGTGGACACCGGCGTGAAGAGCGGCGTGCTCTCCCTCGACCTGGGCATGCCGGCCCACACCGCCAACGTCCCCTTCGTCCCGGGCGGGCTCCTCCCCGGAGACGCCGCCACCGACCCGATCGACCTGGTGAACTCCGGCACGGTCCCGCTGAGCTCGGTCTCGTTGAAGGTCGTGGCCACCACGTCGAGCGTCCTGGACACCGACACGGTGAACGGGCTCCAGCTGACCGTGACGTCCTGTTCCGACCCGTGGACCGTGGCCGGCACCGGCTACACGTGCGCCGGCAGCGTGACCGACCTGTACTCGGGGCCGATCGTCATGGACGCGCCGCTCCTGGGTGCCGAGAGCCTCGAGGCCGGCGGCCGGGACCACCTGCTGATCTCGGCAGCCCTCCCGGTCAGCGCCGGTGACACCTTCCAGAACGCGAAGACCGTGCTGTCCTTCGTCTTCACCGGGACGCAGCGCGGCGGCACCGCCCGCTGACCCCGGGCGGCCCGCCGCAGTGCGGGGCGGACTCGTGCGGTGCCGGTCCAGCAGGGCCGGCACCGCGCGAGGAGACCCGGCACCGGCGGCCGCTCTCCCGGTCAGCCGTCGACGTAGCGGTCCCGCTCGACGAGGAACTGCCCGGTGGCGGTGTTGGCGTCGATGAACTCCGGCAGCAGCGGGATGCGGACGGTCACCGTCACGCAGACCGCGAACTCCTCCCCCGGCGTCAGAGTCGGCCGGTAGCTTCCCGCGGCGCCGCAGCCGGCACCGGCCGGGGCGTAGGCCACCCGGACGTCGGTGGCATCGATCGACTGGTCCGCCACCGCCAACCGCGCCGCGACCTCGGCCCGCGCGGCACCGGTCACCGGGTCCGGTGCGGTGCCCATGGCCCGGCCGGCCTCCCGCGCGGCCGCGGTCGAGGCGAACACCCCGCGCTGGACCGCCGAGAAGCCGGCGACGACGTAGACCAGCGGCACGAACACCACGATCGCGATGAACACGAACTCGACCAGCGCCGAGCCCCGCTCCCCGTCCACGACGCCCAGGCGGGCCCGCAGCCACCTCACGCGGCCTCCTTGACCGCCCGCCCGGTCACCTCGACCGGCAGCAGGTTGCCCAGCCCGGCCAGCAGCGGGGGCACCGACCCCGAGCAGCGGACCACCACGAGGACCAGTCCGCTGCCGTCGACGTCCTCCACCGAGCTGCACACCAGCCCCTCCGCCGTCTGCACCGACGTCGCGCGCGCCACCACCGCGACGGTGTGGTCGGCGCCGGCCGACGAGTCCACGTCGGCGTTGGCCGCGTAGCGGGCGCCCTCCTGCGCGCTGGCGGTCACCACGTTCCGGACGTGCACGTAGACCGCCACCTGCAGCACCGCGAGCAGGAGGACGACGACCAGCACCGACACGAAGACGAACTCCACGACGGCGGCGCCCCGCTCGCCGGGCGGCCCCTCCGCCGGGCCAGGCGGCGAGCCTGCGAGTGGCGGGGGGCAGAGGGGGACCTCCTCAGCCACCGCTCGTGACGGAGGACAGTGCGTTGGTCACCGCGGCGACGATCGCCTCCCGGAACGGGATGAGGATGGCCAGCACCAGCGCCGCCGTCATCACCGTGATCATGACCCAGCCCGGGACGTCGCCCCGCTCGGGATCCTCGCCTCGGAGCCGCTCGGCCAGCGCGGCCAGCGCCGCCAGGACCCCCGTGAGAGTCGGCATCGTGCGTCGTCCTTCCTGTCGTGTCCGCGGGCTCATCGCGCCAGCGAGACGATGCTGATCAGCCCCGGGAACAGGGCGAACAGAACGGTCACCGGCAGCACCCTGCCTGTCCCATACCGTAACGTTGATGCATGACCTCAAAGCGCGTCGTCCTCTACGCCCGACTGTCGACCTCGTCGGACGAGTCGGTCAGCATCGAGCGCCAGCTAGAGGCGGGACGCGACTACTGCCGGGCGAAGGGCTGGGAGGTCATCGGAGAGCACGTAGACGACGGCGTCTCGGCGAGCGCCAACGCCCCAGAACACCGCAGGGGCTGGCAGGCCCTCCTCAACCGCCCGCGTGGGTCCTTCGACGTGGTCTTGATCTGGAAGGTCGACCGACTGGCCCGCAAGGTCATCGACTTCCTGCACGCCGATGAAGCCCTACAGGCCAAAGGTGCGGCGGTCGCATCGGTCAGCGACCCCATCGACATGAGCACGGCCACCGGTCGGGCGTTCGCCACCATGCTTGCCGTCTTCGCGGAGATGGAAGCCGAGGCCATCCGAGCGCGGGTGAAGGCTGCCCGGCGGGCTCTGGTCAAGGCGGGACGGGTCCCTGGCGGAGCAGCACCGTTCGGCTACTACAACGCGCCCAATCCTGACGGGCCGGGCAAGGTGGTGGCAAAGGACCCTGACACCATCGGTTTCGTCACGCAGGCAGCCGCTCGGGTGCTTCGCGGTGATTCGATGAACAGTGTGGCCGCCTACCTGGACGAGGTGGCACCGCGCACGGGCCGAAAGAACTCGGCTGCCTACTGGACCATCACTGTCACAAAGCGCATGTTGCAGAATCCTATTCTGGCTGGCATGACGGCTCACAACCCCGGCAACACCGGCAAGCAACGCGGCACCGAGGTTCTGCGCGACGAGACGGGCATGCCCATCATTCGTGAGGACCTGGCGATTCTCAGCATAGAGGAACACCGGGCACTCACAGCTCGCCTTGCCGTTAGCGAGCCATACACAACACCGAATCCGTCCTACCTGGCCGGCCTGGTCTGGTGCGGGCACTGCAATCGCAGGATGTACCGCAATGCCAAGAGCATGAACGGCAAGAAGGTCCGCGTCTTTCAATGTCAGGGGAAGGAAGGATGCGGCCAGCAAGTCACCAATCTGGAGAGTATCGTCGAGAAGACGTTCTTGGACCGCTTCGGCAGCTTGCCGATGATGAGGTTGGAGCGTAGGGGAAGCGACCGGGACTTGGCTGAGGTCCATCACCAGATTTCCGACACCCTCGCTCGCATGTCCGAAGACGGCGCCGACGACGACGCACTGTTGGAGCGCCTTCAAGCTTTGAAGAGCCTCCGTTCAAAGGCGCCGGAGCCAGACCGCTTTGAGCCCATCCTGGATCAGACCGTCGCAGAGTGGTGGCAAACAGACCGACGAGAGGCATTGCTGAGCTACTTCACGGGCGTTCGACTGACCAGGGGCAAGGGAGGGCGCAACTTCGACCCCACCCGCCTGACCCTCATCGAGACGAGGCGAATTCGCATAGATCCTACGGTTGTCCCAATGGACGACCCGGACGCAATTGCTGCGGCTATTCGGGAGTCAAAGCGGTCCCCAGAAGAGACTTAGGATTGTCCTGATGCCCACCCGGGGCGAAGGTGGCGGCGCGTCAACGGACGGCCCCCGCAAGGGCGACCCATACGACCCGCCACTGAGTGATGAATCGACTCAGGCGCTGAGTCAATCCATTGATGCGTGTTCCTATTATAACGTTGTGGTAACACCTTTCCCTGCGCGCCAGATTGAACACGCGTCAGCCCCGAGCCGATGCAGGTTGACCACTGCTTGTCGTAAGGGAGAACTGCGCCCATCGAGTGAACTGCTTAGACACTAAACGAACCCATCGACTAAAGTCCTAGCTATGAAGCAGAGGTCAACCCGAGTCGTCGCTTACGTCCGAGTTAGTTCGGAAGAGCAGGCGATGTCCGGTCTTGGGCTGGCTGACCAGCGTGCAACCATCCAGCGGGCCGCAGAGCTTCGCGGATGGCCTGACTTGACCTTTATCTCGGACGAGGGGTTCAGCGCCCGGAGCCTCGACCGTCCCGGTATCACCGACGCCCTCGGTCAGCTTGCTCATGGCCAGGCAGGCACTCTCGTGGTTGCCAAGCTTGACCGCCTCTCTCGCTCCCTCCTTGACTTCGCGCAGTTGATGGACACGGCCCGGCGACAGGGCTGGGAACTCGTCGTGCTTGACCTGGCTCTGGACACGAGCACTCCTAGCGGTGCCCTAATGGCAAACGTCATGGCCAGCTTCGCGGAGTATGAACGGGCCCTCATATCGCAGCGGACGTCAGCCGCGTTGCAGATGAAGAAGAGCCAGGGAGCGCGACTGGGCCGCCCACGCAGCTTGGACCCCGCCGTGTCGCAGCGCATAATGGCTGACCGCGCTGACGGATACTCCCTAACGGCCATCGCCAACGCTCTTAACAGTGACGGTGTGCCAACCGCGCGCGGAGGTCGCTGCTGGTTCCCAAGCACAGTCGCCGGGGTTCTGCGGTCAGTAGCGTTAGACCGTGAAGCCCAGGCCCGCTCTGCATAGGGCTAGTTCGGTCGCACGCCCGAGTGCGGCCATGTTGCTTATGAGGTCTCAGTTGCCTTGAATGGCTCGGAGAGATCTGACGGTGACGTCATTCCTGGGGGCAAGTCGTTTGGACCGGCCGGCAATCCAGACGCTTGACGTCGGCGGCGGTTAATCTCCTCCGCGTACCACCACATGGCAAAGATGATAGACTGCATCTGCGCGTCGGATACCCGGACTGGCTCACCCAGGGTAAGTTGCAGGTCTGGGCAATCGGCCAGTAGCCGCGCGTCTGCCGTGCCGCCCCGGTGGGCAACGACGTTTCGATAGCTTTTGGCGATGCGCAGGACGCTACGCACGTTGGCGTCAATGGGGCCGCCTAGGCCGATCGCATCAAGCACGGCTTCGAACTGACCGGCACCGATTTTCGCCGCTGAGCCTTGCTTCCGCTTCAACTCTTCGACGACGTGGCGCTTCTGTTCGAGGGCTCCTAAGGCCAGAAATTGATTCAGTTCAACCTGGATCCTTGGAAACCCATCGGCGGTCACTCGCTCCGGATGAAGGTCAAGCCAAGACACACAGACGTCATCAATCATGGCCTCTAGCGCTCCCCACAAGCCCATCAACGCGTGGTTGTGAAGGAGGGGGAACCCTCGCTCAATTTCTTGCTCCGCAACGTCAGCACTTCGCTCAGCATCTTCGAGTCGAGCGGCATCATCTTGGGTCCATGCTGTAGTGCCCTGGCCAGACAGGTCTTTGATCCGCCGATTGATTTTTCGATAACCAACAACGGCTCTGGCTCCGCGTTCGGTAAGTTCGATCAGAGACATCGTATCCGCCGCGTACCGAAGGAAACCTGCTATCGCTTCCCGAGTCCGTTGCGACCCCGGGGGCTCTGAACTAGCCCCGCCCTGCGCCGCCACAAGTGCGACGGTACCAGCGCTCTATAGCCTGCCGCGACACCGGCTTGCGGCCCGCCGTCTGCTGCCCCAGGCTGCGTGCGGCCTCCTTCTGGATTAGAGGCCTCGACGCCTTCGTCCGCCACCACAGATGGCCTTCTAAGAGCCCACCGATTGGATTGCTACCGTGCGGTTCCGGAACCGGCTCAGCGGCCCTGTTAGCGTAATCGATATGGAACGGGCAAGTCCATTGGCGGCAATTGCACAGGCCGGGTAGGCGGTCCTGAGGCGGCTGGCGAGGCACGCCGTGCGCGTCTTCACCAAGTCAATTCCCTGACCCGCACTGTCTTGTGGGCAGCGCTGACACGCATGTCGAACTCCCGCCCGGCGGGTAGGTCACGGCGCCACCCCGAATCGAGGATTAGGGCAATTGCCCTTTCCCGTTCCTCGTCCGTTAGTTCGTAGCCGGCGCCCATCTTCCCCTTCCAGTGCAGGGCCTCCCGCGCCCGCCGCTCCGCCGCCGAGTCCCCTGGCGGCCTCCCTGCGGGCAGCTTCTCCTTAGCCAGTCGACTAGTTCCATTGATAGTAGTTTGTTGCCTAAGATTATCGTTCCGTAACACCTTCTCTTCCTCAGTTAAGCCAGAGGGTCGGGAGGGCGCGTCAGCGTCCGACCCAACATCATTAATCAATTCAGTGAATGACTCTGGGTGCTTGTTTCCCTGGAACGGCTCCGACGCCGTGGCGTCGGGACGTTTTCCTTCAAGGACTCCTTCACCGGTTGCCTTCTCGGTTCCCTTAACGGTCACCTTTGGTGTTGGTTCTGCAGAGGGGGCGGCGGTTGGTTCTACCGACCCCGGGGAGTTGGTTTCACCGTCACAGGGGGCTGGTTCTAACGGCACCCCGGGGGTTGCCAATTCCGACCCCCTCAACTCATCGGCGGTCAACCAGCCGTCGTGGTCCTCGTCGTCCTGGCCGGTCTCTACCTTGGGCGGAACGTAGGTTGCCAAGACGTCGGCATTCACCTTGTAATGCCACGGCGAATCAGTGATCTTCTTGACCAGCAGAAGATTCTTATCCAATAGACTGCTTTTGGTCTTTCGATAAAGATCTACGCCCATATTCATCTCCTTCATTCCGTTTTCGTTTGACCTCTTGTAGACGCCGCGCGACTCCATCGTCATCAACATGAACTTTTCGTTGCGATTCAATCCGACCGCATCTCGGACATTCCACATAACCTGCACGCGCATGGTCGCCTTGCTGCTCATTTCATTCTCCTAGGGTAGTAACGACAAAGAGCCGACGGGGACCATCCCATCGGCTCTCTGCGTCTTTGCCTACTACCCCTAGTAGAATCTAAGTGCGAGTGTCCTCCTGCATGGTCTCAGTGGTGCTCTAGCTCGTATTCATTGTACAACATTGCGGCTCTTATTACAAGGATCTCTGAGGCGTTCCGGCATTGCCTTGGCTAATACGGTACGGGTGGCAAGGGGGGATGGCAATACCAGGAAATCAATCGACCTAGGAACTTGCCGTCTGGGATTTGTTAGGGGCTCACAGGAGCGCTGAGCCGGTCCAGCCAGCGCCCGGGGGGATCAGCCTGGGAGACGCGACGTCGACTATGCGGGCCGCCGGTACGAACCTCAGCTTAATCGGAGCCGCCGGTCCTGTGTCGCCAATACGGTCCCCTGTCGCTCACCGTGCCCTCTTGGGTTTTCTGCCCGGGGCCGCGTTGTGCTGTTGCTCTGGACGTCGCTGGTGTCAGCGTCGCCGAGCAGAGTTCACCTCTCCCGGGTGACCTGCAGCGTGTCCCTACGGAACGGCGCCGTCCGCCTCGCTACTCTCCGGGCTCAGACGTGAGCGAGGCGGAGGCGGGACGTGGGCAAGTCAGTACGGGTCGAGCAGGGCTGCAGGGACTGTAAGAAGTGCACTAACTCGGGTGCGGCCAACCTGGGGAGGAACACCGGCCGGGCCTCCATGGGGCTGATGACCTTCGGCATGTCCGAGGTCGGCATGCGGGCGTTCGCCAAGAAGTGCCGCATCTGCGATCACCAGCTCAGCCTGCATGAGGGGGCTGCAGCAAAGACGCCGCAGCCGGCCGTCTCGTTCATGGATCGCCTAGCAGCAGCTGCGCCGGCTCTTGCTGCGCCTGCGCCTGCGCCGAGCGGCCCACCGCCCGGGTTCTACACGGATCCTCAGGGTCTTGCGCCCATGCGGTGGTGGGACGGTTACGCCTGGACCGAGCACACCACTTCGGCTCCGCCGCAGTAGCCGCGTCCTACTCTCCGGGCGTGAAGGTCTTCATCAGCTGGTCGGGGGACGAGAGCCGGCAGATCGCGGAGGCTCTCCGTGACTGGCTGCCCATGATGTTCGAGTCGATCGAGCCCTACATGTCCGCGCGAGACAACGACGCGGGTGTCCGATGGGCGAACGTGATAGCGACCGAATTGGACGAGGGCTCGTTCGGCATCCTGTGCATGACGCCGGACAACCTCACCGCCCCGTGGGTGATGTTCGAGGCTGGCGCTCTGGGAAAGGCCGTGGATACGTCGCGAGTGGTGCCGCTGTTGTGGCGACTAAATCCGGCCGACGTCAAGGCGCCATTGACGCAGTTTCACATGAAGCTGGTCGACCGCGATGGCGTCTTTGACCTTATGAAATCGATCAACGCGAGTCTGGACCGCCCCCGACCAGACGTAACCCTAGAGGGGACGTTCAACGCCCTGTGGCCACGTCTCGAAGGAGATCTTGGGAACGTCAAGCCCAAGTCGGCGGAATCGCAGGCAGTCCTTCAGCGGACGGAGCGAGATCTTCTCGAAGAGATTCTGGACCTAGTTCGGGCTGGACAGCAGTCCAACTCTTCCTCATGGACGTTGGCAAATCGGATGAGACACGATCGAGATAGTGCGCGTAACGCGCTGCTTTCCGAGATCCAACAGAACCTTCCGAACGGGATAGACGTACATTCCCTAGCGCGCTCGGGAATGAGTGCGCAGACTATCTTCATTGCAGCAGACGAAGAGTCCGCAAAAGAGGCTAGCGCCATTGTGGGCAGGTATCAGAAACAGGCCAAAGAACTCGACATGTTACTGGAAGTCTCGAAATACGACTAGTGTCTGCGCTCATACGGGCGGTGGCGCGCCTTCGTCCCTGGAAGAGGGCGGACGAGGGCGGTTCCAGTAGGCCGTAAGCAGGGCGGCAGCTGCGACGAGTAGGTCAGGCAGCCGGTTGCCGAGCAAGGCAACGAAATCACGCATAGAAGTTCTACGGAGTTGCGACTCCACACTTATGACGCGTAACTGGATCGTTATCCACTATAGCAAGTTGAGACGGTCTGCCGTCACTGAGCGTAGGGACTTCTCCCCGGGGGCTGACTCGGTGACCTGAGTGAGATTCAGACGCGGTCTGCACGGCTGGTACAGGTAACAACCCGGGCTGGCCGCGCAGATTCGCTTCTGGATAGCTGGTGTCACGGAGACGGAAGCGGTCCGGCTTGATCAAGGCGTCGTACCGGCCGAGACCCCAGTCGTGCCGATGGGTCCAGCTGTGGTCCGCCATCCAGCCCCGGTGGTCATCCTGTCAACGAGCCGAAGCGGGTCGAACAGCTGGCGCTGCAGTAGACGCACGGTTTGGACACACGTTCCAAGCGGCCGCTGCGGGGGCAAGGACACTCGGCTCGCCCGGAGAGGTGAGCGAGTGGTGATCTGCTGCGGTCCGCGATGGACCCTTAGCGGATGACCTTCGCGGCCAGCTGCGCTGCCGTACCACGACGGCGCGCGTGCGGCGGATGGGTTATGTGGTCAACTTCGTGAGCTGGCCGCCCAAGAGGCCACCGAGCTGGACTGGTGGACGTTCCAGGTGACGGGTCCCGAGACCACGACCGGAGCCCATGGGCGGGTCTGGTTTGAGTGGACAGGGACGGTGGCACGTTGGTCGCGTGCCGGCTCCTGAGCTAGTCCTCTCCTACATCCAGACGCTGATCTGGCCGGTCGTGGTCCTCATCGCGCTCTTCCTCTTCCGGAACTCGATCCGGGGTCTCCTCAAGCGCATCAGCCAGTTCGACGCCTTCGGCGTGACGGCGACCATGGCCGAGGAGGCGCGTGACGTCGAGGCTGCGCTGGCCGTCGCTGCCCAACCGGAGACGGACGAGGGGCAGCGCAGAGACGTTCTCGAGTTCCTGGTTCAACAGGCGACACAGTTCGGCCGGGCACAAGAGGCGGCAGGCGGAAAGCCGGTAAGCGTGGCCGTTGACTGGTCCGGGGCCGCGCCGCGTGTCGTGACGGAGGAGCGAGACCTAATCAAGCGCCGCAGGGAGAACCTGCAGTTGCGTCGCCAGCGCATCGCCGAGGAGGCCATCCTGGCGAGGCAATCCGCAGAGATTGTTAAGGCCCAGAGGCTTAACCAGGAGTTGTCCGAGCTGGATGACGCCCTGGAACATCTCGAACAGCAGGAGCGCGATGAGCACGATCGAGGGCCACGTGAAGCCTCGTGACCTGCCTAGTTTGTGGCCCTTCATCTCACTGACAGCCGTACGTGATCACGCGAGACGGCGCTCGATCAGGCTGACGGGATCGGGGCACTGCGGCGGCGAAGTCGACGTGAAGATCCCAACGAGCACCGCGCCGACCGCTGCGCCATAGGACCATGAAGAAGGCTTGTTGCGGATCGGCAGCACTTATAGGCCGACCGGGACCACCGACGCCTCACGGCTTCCCTTGCGTGCGCTCGGCGTTCTGCCGGAGCTCTAGCGGTGCGCCCTCGGCGCGCCGTATGGTTCGGTGACTTGGCTCGGACGACGATGCGGACGCTATGAACTCCCAGGGTCAGCAAGGCAAGTGGCGCGGGTTGTGGGACATCACCAACCATCAAGTGATTGGCGGTCTGGTGGTCGCAGCGGTAGTCGCAATTGTCACCTGGCTATTCCTCAGTAGCGAAACCGAAGTGGAACAGCCAATTGCTGATGGGGCTTCACCATCAACCTCGACATCGGCTGCAACCTCGACTTCAACCTCGCCGAGTCCAACCGGACCCACGGCCCCGCCGCCCACCGCGCCCCCACCTGCGCCTGCAAGGGTGACCGCCGCCGACGAAATCCGATGGGACAGCGGCGGAACGTGGTGGTGGTGGAACGAGACCGTCCAAATGAACGGCCGAGACTACACCCGTGCGCTCATGAATTGCGGCAGCCCCGACAATCCCGCCGAATGCAGTTTCGTTTCCGCGAATTACGGGTCAATGGAGCTCGTTGTGCCTAGTCGGCGCTCTGCGCTTACCGCCATGCTTGGGCTCTCGGATGACTCGTCACAGGACTGCGACGTGGATGTGGCAATTGTACTAAACGGCGAGCCGTGGAGCAGCTTCTCGCTCAGTCGCGGCACCTACGAAGACCTTACCGTACCTCTTGATGGCATCCAGCAGGTTAAAATCGATACAAGGTTCGAAGGTGGTGTCGGTTGCAAAGTCGCTTTCGGTGACGCCACGTGGTCGTAGGCACCGGACGTAGCAACCGACTAGGCCACTCACCTCGGGCCCGGAGTTTGCCCGACTGCCGAGCAGTATCAAGCATCCGGTCCGTTGGGGTCAGCTAAGGCCGGCAGATGACAGATCACCAGCACGAACATGCCGGTTTTGAGACGGGTCGCACCAGTAAGACGACCCGGGACTGCGGTAGCGCGGCGCGCCCCTGTTCTACGAGGCGACGTGCTGGCTCCCAAGAGCCCAGCAGACGTCAGGACCGAGTAACGATACTCGCGTGGACGGATGGGTTTGACAGGTCGATCGCCGACCCAGGCGGGCAAAGATCCGCTCGGCGATGTCGACACTGACAACCTATGCGACGCGCAAGAGCCCCACGACTAGGACAAGGGTCCAGGCCTGCCGTACCGGTGCGGTAGTGGCGACCGATTCGCGTCGGCCGCGCCATCGGGGAAAAATACGCCGATTTCGGCCGCCACCTGCGGCCAGCGCTGCTCGTATGAATTGGCCGTGGTCCGGGCGAACTGCCGAGCGGCCAAGCCCGCCTCGGGATGCGAACCCGGAGATTCCGCTAACAACCTGGCCACATAGGTTTGCAGTCCTTTGAGTGCCGTATATTGGGGATGCGCGGAGTATCCCCAGTTCAGCTGGCGGCCGTGTCGGATAGCAGAGCGGAGCACTCGATAGGACTGACGCAACGCCGCAAGGGCATCCACTTGCGAATCCGTGAGGATGCGCTCAGTCGTGACCTTCACGAGCAGCGCCTCAATCGTGCCCTCCGCCGCAGTGGCCCTTCCGAGAAGTACCCATGGGAGATCAGCTGGCGCCGATGGATCCGCCCCCTCCTTCGAACAGTGAGCATTCCATGTTTTCCATATAGCATAGAACTCGCCGTAGGCGCGGTACAGGTCCGCTAGCGACGCCAGATCCAGCTCGCGCTGCTTCTTGGTTCGTTCCCACCGGTCACTCACGCGCTGCCCAACAAGCCAGCCACCGACAAGCGTGATTAGGACCGCCGCGACAGGCGTAAAGGCACGTATCCACTCGATCATTTTGATGTTGCTCCCCTAGTTCCACGCAGCGTTTGGCAGGTCGCGCGTGTCACTCGCCTACGTTCACGTCACACAGCCGGCACGCTATCTGCACGACGGCCCACCCCGCTGGCTTGTTCTGCTCCGCACATCAGCGACGCGGGAGGGTATCGGTGGTAATGGTGAACATGCTCGTTCCTGCCCCGACTCCGGCTCCGTTGACAAGGTGCTGGTTCTAGACAGGCTGTACGTGGAAGACCACCAGCTCCGAACGCTCTCATACTCTCTACCCACGGCCTTGCCCCCAGGCGAGCCAGGGGCAGCCCACCCCGTCAACCAAGACGAGGCGACGTGACAGGGCATTCGCCCCCTCGGATGTGGGTTCCTCGCCCAAGCCGATCCGCTCAGCGCCAGCTTGTATCGACGCCGCTTCCGGGCCCGTACTGGTCGACTAGACGCTTCCTGGCCCGTTCCCATAATAGGCCTGTCGCCACTTGGACACTGTCGGCGAGTGCAACGGCGGACTGCGCCTGAGCTTCATCCATATACTCTGACCAACCCCTCCGCAGCATTTCGCGACGCATTGTCGCCGGTGGATGGGAACCGAGCTTTTGGGCGCTCTCATCACCATAACGCAATAGCGAGACGGCCCGATCCATAACGTCCATGGCACTAAAGAATAGATCGCCCCCGGAGGCGCTCAACGCGGCGTCGTACCCGTCGCTCGACATCGCTGCGACGGAGAGCACCGACCCAAAGTGGTCGGCCACAATCTCTTGCCGCCACGAGTACTCCAGTTCGTCGGCGGCGAAGTCGCCTTCGGCTGGAATGTCGGGGGTGCTCTGGGGATCGAGGTGCCCTGCGATGACATGGCCGTACTCGTGGCCAAGGACGAACAGCTCCATCGACTCTCGAAAGACGGGAGCCAGGTGCGAATGGGGCCACCCGAGAGCATATTGTGGCGCTCGACTTGGGTCTCCGAAACGCGCGTAAGCGGCTACGGCTTGGAAGAAGCGCTCAGCGACCCCAGGTTCCGATGATATCCGACGCTTGATGTTCTCGGGGTCTGACGAGAATGAAAGATAGTCACCGTCCCCTCGATCCGCGTAAGGCATGGCCGCGGCCACGGCTTTACTGAGTAGGTTGGCGAAAGTGAAGAAGCTGGACTCAAAGAGAATAGCCTTCGCGGCGGATCCTGGCACACGGACGGTCATGGCGTTCACGCGCCCGGTAGGTAGAGTGGCAATCGTAGGCCACTCGGGCGCGCTCCTTAGGATACGACCTCCCGTCTGACGAATGCTTACTGCAAGGTCCTTCGCAATTTTATAGCTCGTTGGGTGCTCATACTTGGTAGGGCACTCTGCAATCAATTCTTCGCTGGATCGCACCCAGTCGTCTATGAACTTCTGGCGGTCGATACCCTTGGGTACCGCACCTACGTCGTACTGTTGCTCAGCCATGCGAGGTGCAATCTGCCGCAGTAGGGCATGGTCTGGCAAGGGGCGACCTGTCCGGAGATACGTCGCTCGTTGCAAATCCTCAACAAATTTCGATACAGAAACGCTCATGATCCCGGCAGCTGCGCGTCAGCTTGCGACTCCAACGTCACTGAGGCAACGTCCGCAGGTATGGCGTTCTCTAGAGCGCGCTGTACCACACTGCCTTCTTGGCCGATCAACTCGCCCGCAACGCCAGTCACCAGCTCAGATGCCTGTCCGAAAAGGCCCTTTGGCTCCTTCACCTCGACTCGCACCAAGCCGGTCGCTGTGATGATCACGATGAGGCCATACACGAGGTCGGGCGACCTGTATATCGCCTTGGGGGCACCATGACGAAGGTCGATGATTTGACCGCCACGCCGACTATCGACTAGATATGCGACCGTTGCGACAGCTGATACTGCGCCGATGATGCACAGACTTACGGTGGCGACGGGTTCGATGCCAACCTGGGGAATCTCCTCGACCGCAACATCATGCTCCCTTGCCACGCCTGACAGGTATGACATTTCATCTGCATCCAGGATGAGGATGCGAGATTCCGTCTCGACGTTCAAGATCAACCCTCCGGGACGCCGGGTCTTAGGATGCTAACGTGCCACGGGTCAAGATCGCAGAAGCATGGGGAGCGGCTGCGCGCGGAAAGACGCGATCAGCCTTCCGCCCGCTGGGTGCCGAGCAGTTCTACGGGGATGAGCAGGACAGCCAAAAGGCTGACGGCCCGCCGGGCCGGTGATCAATGTGGGGCTGTCATGGGGCCGTGGAGCTCACCCTTGGGCGCTGGCCAACGCAATCGTGCCCGTTCTGGACAGGTCGCACGAGGAAGACGACCGGGACCATCATCGCGATCTCCTTCCGGCCGCCGGACTCCAGCAGCCGGCGCTTGCCGGCCTCCCGCACGTCGGCCGCCTGCGCGCGCAGCACCTCGGCCAGCGGGGTGCCGCGCTCGATGGCGACGAGCAGGCCGTCGATGAACCGCGCCAGCGGGTCCAGCGAGGTCCGGTCGGCGACCTGCTGCAGGGCGTCGGCCAGCGGCAGACCGGCTCGGGCCCGCCCCAGCGCGGCGCCCAGCTCGCGCGCCAGCTCACCACCGGAGAGCCGGGTGACCCGCGCGATGGCCGCCGTCGGGCTCTCCCCCGCGGTGACCGCCAGGGCCAGCAGCTCCGCGACCACCGGGAACTCGGCGAGCAGCAGCTCCTCGCGGCGGCGCACCTGCTGGGTGAGCCACCAGTCGCGGCCGAGCACACCGCCGACCAGACCCGCGACGCACAGCAGCGCGGCCGACAGCACGTTGAGGCCGCCGGCCACCAGCGAGCCGACCGTCGCCACGAGCGCCGCCCCGAGCAGTCCGAGGCCGCCCCAGACCACCTGCTCGATGCGGACGTCCTCGACCGTGCCGTCGCCGCCGAGTGCGTCCAGGCGCCGCCGGACCGCCGTCCGGCCGCCCAGCACCCGGTCGACCAGCCGGGCGCCGTCGCCGACCACCGGTCCGAAGACCCGCCGTGCCGCGATCAGCAGGCCCGCCTCCGTCGCGGTGCCGAGCAGCCGGGACGGCGGCGGGGTGTCGTGCACGTAGGGCGCGAGCCGGTCCACCAGGCGGACCGACCGGAACGGCGGCGCGAACGTGACCACGAGGAGCAGCCCGGCCGCTGCGGCGAGCCCCAGCAGCATCCCCGCCAGCGCCCCGCTCACGAGCCCTCCTCGCTGGCGCTCGTCGGCCGCGTTCGCGGCGCTGCTGTGCTCGCCGGTGAGCTCGCGAGCTCGTTCACTGGAGCACCCGCAGGTCCTGCGGCAGCCGGCCGATCCGCAGCATCAGCCGGTAGGCGGCCAGGCAGACCGCCGCTCCGCCGAGCAGCAGCGCCGTACCGGCGGGCGAGTCGTAGGCGTCCAGCGTGGTCGACTGGGTCGCCAGCAGGAGCAGCACCACCCACGGCGCGGCCACCGCCAGCCGGGCGGCCTGCACCACCCAGCCCTGCCGCGTCTCCAGCTCCGCACGGGCGCGGGCGTCCTCGCGGAGGAAGGTGGACAGGGTCCTGAGCACGCGGCCCAGGTCGCTGCCACCGACCTCGCGCGCCACCCGGAGCGTCTCCACGATGCGGTCGCCGACGGGCTCGGCCAGGTCGGCCTTGAGCCGGTCCAGGCAGTCGCCGAACCGGCCGCTGGACCGGTAGTCCGCGGCGAAGCGCGCGAACGGGGGACGCAGCACCTCCGGTCCGCGGACCGACAGGGCCGACAGCGCCTCGGGCAGGGACAGCCCGGCACGGACGGCGGAGGCGAGGTTGTCGACGACGTCCGGCCAGACCTCCCGCAGGTCCGCCCGGCGCGAGGCGGCCAGCCGGCGCACCTGCAGCGCGGGCAGGGCGGCTCCGAACGCACCGAAGACCAGGCTCACCGTGACCGTGCCGGTGGTGAGCAGGACGACGACGAGGGTGAGCAGCCCGAGGCCCACCTGCAGGGCGAGCAGCTGCGCGGCGTTGATGCCGGTCAGCCCGGCCGCGGCCAGCTGCTGCTGCCGCCGCGACGCACCCCGGGGCCGGGACCGCCCCTGCGGCGCCCGCGGACCGCTGCGCCACACCAGCAGCAGCCCGACGCCGAGGAGCAGGCCGATCAGTGCGCCGTCCAGGCTCATCCGGTCCACCGGCCGGACGGGTCGTCCAGCAGCGCGGGCAGGTCGACGCCGTGGGCGGCGAACCGTTCGGGGTGCGGCGGATAGCCCGCTGCCCGGACCAGCCGGCCCTCCCGTGTGGTGAAGACGTCGGCCAGCTCCACCACGCCGTCCTCGGCCCGGCCCGGGACCGCGACGATCTCGCGCACCCGTCGCCGTCCGTCCGGATCGCTGCCGACGTGCACGACGAGGTCGACGCTGGCGGCGACCGTGGGGACGACGAACGCGTGCCCGATGTTCTCCCCGGCCAGCAGCGGCAGCGTGCACATCTTCACGACCGCCTCGCGGGCGCTGTTCGCGTGCAGCGTGCACATCCCGGGCAGCCCGGAGTTCAACGCGATCAGCAGGTCCAGGCACTCCTCCTGGCGCACCTCCCCGACCACGATCCGGGACGGGCGCATCCGCAGCGCCTCCTTGACCAGCCGGCGCAGCGGGATCTCGCCGGCCCCCTCGAGGTTGGGCTGGCGGGTCTGCATGGCGACGACGTCGGGCAGCGGGACGCGGAGCTCGAAGACCTCCTCGCAGGTCACCACCCGCTCCCGGGCCGGGATCGCCGCGCACAGGCAGTTCAGCAGCGTCGTCTTGCCGGCCTGGGTGCCGCCCGAGACCAGCACGTTGAGACCCGCAGCGACCGCCGCCTCCAGGAACCGCGCCGCCTGGACGGTGATCGTGCCGAGGGACACCAGCTCGTCGAGGCTGTGCGCCTGGAGCACGAACTTGCGGATGTTGACCGCCATGTGCCGGCGGGTGATGTCGGGGATGACCACGTGCAGCCGCGAGCCGTCGGGCATCGTCGCGTCCACGAACGGCGTCGACATGTCGATCCGCCGGCCCGAGGTGCGCAGCATCCGCTCGACCAGGTCCGCCAGCTGCCCCGGCGCCAGGATGGTCGTGGTCAGCTCGCTGCGGCCGCGGCGGGCGACGAACACCCGGCCGGGCTCGTTGACCCAGATCTCCTCCACCTCGGGGTCGTCGAGGTGGCGCTGCAGCGGTCCGAACCCGGCCACCCGGTCCAGGACGTCGCGGACCACCGAGTCGGGGTCGCCGATCGGCGGGAGCGCCGAGGTCATCGACCGCTCGGAGTAGTCGGCGACGACGTCCCGGACCAGCAGCCGCACCGGCGCCGGGTCGCTGAACGGGTCCAGCCCGCGGCGGCGGATCAGCTCACGCACCTCGCCGTCGACGACCTCCAGCGCACTGGTCGCAGTCGGCACGGCACCTCCGTCGTCATCCACCTGTCCGGACGACGGACTGTAAGAGAACCGGGCAGTCCGCCGCGGCTCGAGACGACGGTCTGTGGACGACGGCACGCCACGGTCACCCGGTCGGGTGACGACGACCGCGCCGCCGCGGTCGCCCCGTGCAGTCGGCGATCGGCCCGCCGCCGGGGGTCGCGAGGGCGATGCCGCAGGATGGCGGGCGGACCACCGGGCCACGGAGCGGAGCAGACATGGCGCACGACATCGGGCAGCAGCTGGCACGCACCGCGGCGGACGCCGCCCTGGCGCACGCCACGACCATCGGGCTGGCCGTCAGCGTCGCGGTCGTCGACGCCGCCGGCTGGGACGTGGTCGTCGTCCGCGGCGACGACACCCCGGGCTTCACCGCGGGGATCGCCCGCGTCAAGGCGGCCACCGCCGTCGCCTTCCGTCGCCCCACCGGGGACCTCGCCGCCATCAAGGAGTCGCGGCCGGAGGTGATCGACGCCGTCGCCGACCAGCTGTCCTTCCGGCCGACGACGCTGCGCGGCGGGCTGCCGCTGCTGCGCGACGGCGCCGTCGTGGGGGCCATCGGGGTCAGCGGCGGGACCGGCGAGCAGGACATCGAGTGCGCCGAGGCGGCGCTGGCGGCCCTCGACCTCCCGTAGCCCGGCACCCGGCGCGCGGATGATCGGCCGCACCCACCAGCCACGACGACGGGAGGCCGATGGCCGAGCCGCGGACCCCGCGCAGCATCTACCTGGTCCTGGGCTCGCTGATCGCGCTCGGGCCGCTGGCGAGCGAGCTCTACATTCCGGCCCTCCCCGACATGGCGGCGGTGCTGGCGACCTCGCCGTCGCTGGCCCAGGCGACCGTGGCGACGTGCCTGGTCGGCCTGGCGCTCGGGCAGCTGGTCGCCGGGCCGCTCAGCGACCGGCTGGGCCGGCGTCGCCCGCTGCTGGCCGGCGTCGCGCTGTTCGCGCTCGCTTCCGGCCTGTGCGCCCTGTCGACGTCGATCTGGGTGCTGCTGGCGCTCCGGTTCGTGCAGGGCCTGGCCGGCGGGGCGGCCGTCGTCATCGCCCGGGCGGTGGTCCGCGACCTCTACGAGGGACGGCGGGCGGCGCGGGTGTTCTCCCGCCTGATGCTGGTCTTCGGCCTGGCGCCCATCGTCGCTCCCCTGGCCGGCGCCCAGATCCTGCGGTTCACCGACTGGCGCGGCCCGTTCGTGGCGCTGGTCGTGATCGGCGGGCTGATCCTCGTGGGCGCGCGGGCCGCCCTGCCCGAGACGCTGCCACCCGCGGCCCGGCACACCGACGGGTCGGGAGCGCAGCTGCGCCAGCTGGGCCGGCTGCTCGCCGACCGCCCGTTCCTCGGGCACGTGGCGATCAGCGGGCTGCACGGCGCCACCCTGTTCAGCTACGTCACGATGAGCGCCTTCGTGCTGCAGGAGGAGCACGGCCTCAGCGTGCAGGCCTTCTCCGCCGTGCTGGCCGTCAACGCCGTCGGGCTGGTGCTCGGCGCCCAGCTCAACGGGTTCCTGGTCATGCGGCTGGGTCCCGGGCGGCTGCTGATCGCCGCGGTGGCGGGAATCGTGCTCGCCTCCACCGCGGTCGTGGCCGGCGCCCTCACCGGCTCCCTGGTCGCGCTCCTGGTGCCGCTGTTCCTCGCCACTCGTGCATGGGCGGCATCGGGGCCAACAACATGGCGCTGGCCCTGGCGCCGCACGCGTCGGCGGCCGGCTCCGCGTCCGCGCTGCTCGGGATGACCTCCTTCGGGGTGGGCGCGCTGGTGCCCCCGATCGCCTCGCTGTTCGGGGCGACCGGCACGGTCATGGGGACGACGATGCTGGCGATGAGCGCGCTGTCGCTGGTCCTGCTGCTGACCGTCGTCCGGCCGTGGCGCCGGCCGGAGCCGCTGGTGGGCGTGCCGGCCGGGCGGCCGGCCCTGGCGCAGCCGGGGGCCGAGGCACCACGCTGACGTCCCCCACCGGGAGCAGCGCCGAGGAGGAGCACCCATGAGGACGCAGACGTGATCGTCCGCACCTGGACGGGGGTGGTCGGCACCGAGCGCGTGCCGGAGTACCTCGCCTACGTGCGGGCCACGGGTGTCGAGGAGTACGTCCGCACCCCCGGCTGCCGGCAGGCCCTGCTGGTGACCCGCGCCCTGGACGGCGGCCGGTCGGAGGTGGTGGCGCTCAGCGTGTGGGACGACGAGGGCAGCCTGCGCGCCTTCACCGGTCCGGACGTCGACGCGATGGTGCTCTACCCCGAGGACCGCGACTTCCTGCTCGCCGAGCCGACCCTGACCCACCACCTCGTGGACGTCGCCCTCGAGGGCCCCGGTCCGCGCACCGACCCCGTCCGGGAGGACACCACGTGACCGCTCCGCGCGAGATCGCCGAGGCCTTCTCCGGGCACCGCTTCCGCGACGCCTACCCGGCGCTGGCCGACGACGTCCGCTGGATCTCCGTCGGGGAGGGCGAGATCAGCGGCCGGCAGGCGGTGGTGGACGCGTGCGAGGCCACGCTCGCCGAGCTGTCGACGGCGACGACGGACTTCCTCCGGTTCGTCGTCATCGCCGACGGGGACGCGGTCGCGGTCGACGCCGTCGGCCGCTACGTGGCCGCCGACGGGAGCACCAGCGTGGTCTCCTCGTGCGACCTCTACGCGTTCCGGGACGGTGCGATCGCCACCATCACGTCCTACGCCGTCGAACTGGACCCGGCGACGGCGTCGTCGCCGACCTGACCGCGTCCCGGGCGGGGCGACCGCCCCGGCGGGACGGGCGGCTCAGGTGACCGGCACCGCGACCACCACGACGTTGTCGGCGTAGTTGCCGGTGCGCTCGTCGAAGGCCCCGCCGCAGGTGACCAACGCCAGCTGCGGGGGTCCGTCGGCGCGGAACAACTCGGCCGGCAGCGCCGACTTGGCGAACGACGTCCGGGCGGTCACCGCGTAGCGGTGGGTGTCCCCCGTCGCGTCGGTGACCTCGACCAGGTCCCCCTCGCCGAGGTCGAGCAGACCCTCCAGCGGACCGGCGCCGTAGCGGGCGGAGTCGACGTGGCCGGCGATCACCGCGGTGCCCGCCGCGTCGCCGGGGACCGCGCCCGCCGCGTACCAGCCGAGCACCGTCGGGCGCTCGGGCAGCTGCAGCGCGCCGGACGCCAGCACCCCGACCGGCACCAGCGGTACCGGCTCCGGCGCGGCCGGCAGCGACACCGTCACCGGCGCCGCGGCGACCGGCGGCGGAGGCGGCGGGAGCTCCGGTGGCGGCGGCGGGACGGCGTCGGGCGTCTCGCTCGGCAGCTCGGGTGCCGCGGCCGCGGCCGCCACCGGCGGTCCGATGTCGGGCGCGTCGGCCCGGGGCGGCACGCGGGTGAGCGCGAGCCCCGAGCCGACGAGCACCGTGCCCGCGACCACCAGCACCAGGTGCCGGAGCCGCGGCCTGTTCACGCGCTGGTCGCGCGCCGGCGGACGAGGCCCGCCGTCCCGGCCACCAGCGCGACCGCGCCGAGCCCGGTCAGGGCCCAGCCCGTCGTCCCGAGGCCGCCGTCGGCCACCTGGCCGCCGGTCCCGCCGGGCACCGACGTCGGGACGCCGTACTTCCGCGCGGTGTCCCGCAACTGCGTCAGGTGCTGCTCGACGACCGGGGTCGCCGCGCGGGCCAGGTCGAGGACCGTCCCGTCGGAGCCGTTCTGCAGCTCGCGCTGCGTCGCGGCCAGCGTCGTGGAGTGCGAGCCGATCTGCTGGGCGATCCAGGCGGTGTCGAACGCCTGGCCGCTGTTGCGCTGCACGGCCGCCAGCTGCCGCTGCTGCTCGGCCGAGGGCTCGCCGGGCAGCTGGACGCCGAGCTGCTGCGCGGCCTGGGTGAGCTGGGTGTCGAGCTGGGTGTGCATCTGCACGAACATGGCGCCGAGCTCGCGCACCTCGGGGGTGGTGGCGGCCTGCTGCGCGGCGTTGCCGGCCGCGATCTCGGCGAGATTGCTCTGGTGGGCGGCCTGCATCCAGGTGACGTCCTGGTCCGACGGTGCGGCCAGGGCCGGCGCGGCGGTCAGGACGAGCGCGCCGAGCGCCGCCACGGGGAGGAGGACGAGACGGGACAACCTACGCATGCGGGGGACCTCGATGGGCTGGGGCGGGTCACGGCCGAGGCGTGATCGCCTGCCGCCGTCGGGACTCCGGCCGGATACCCGCCCTCCCGTGAGTCACGCCATGAAATGTCACGCAATCATCTGGACCGTGATCAGATCAGGTCGGCACCGGCCCGCCGCCCCGCGCGCCGCCACTCCCCCGGCGGGACGCCGTGCGCCGCGCGGAACCGGCGGATCAGGTAGCCCGCATCGCCGTAGCCGACCCGGTCGGCCACGGCCTGCACGGTCAGGTCGGTCTCGTCCAGCAGCCGACGGGCCTCGGCCAGGCGCCGCTCGGTGATCCACTGCTGCACGGTCCGTCCGGTGCGGCGGCCCACCACCGTCGTCAGGTGACCGGCGGTCAGCCCGACGGCGGCCGCCACGTCGCGCAGTGAGAGCGGCTCGGCGTAGCGCTGCTCGATGACGTCGAAGACGGCGGCCAGCAACGGCTCGTCCCGCAGCCGGAGGTGCCCCGGGACGTCGGCGGCCAGCCGGGCTAGCTCCACCAGCAGCAGGGTCAGCTGGGCCAGCGCGGCGACCGCGGAGCCCTCGCGCCGCTCGAGCAGCTCGCGGTCCAGGTCGGTGAAGCGGCGCACCCAGGACGGCCGGTCGGCCTCGGGCACCGACAGCCGCTGCGCTCCCCCGGCACGTCCGCCGACGAACGGGAACAGCAGCGGGTGCGCCCGCCAGGAGCCGAGCGTGCCGGGGTGGGCGCGCTCGACGGCGTCCGGCGGGAACCAGGCCGACCACACCACCGCGTCCGGCGGCGGATCGGACCACTCCGCGTCGACCACCTCACCGGGGGCGACGACGAAGACGTCCCCGGCCGTGAAGTCCCAGGAGCGGCCGTCCAGCCGGATGGAGCCGGTGCCGCGCTCGACGTAGCCGAGCACGAGGAAGTCGTGCGCGTGTGGCCGGCCCGCCCGGCCGGTGACCGGCCCGGAACCGCCGTCGAAGCGGGAGACGGCGACCGGCGCTGCGCCCGCGGGCCGCGCGTACCCGTACACCGGGACGCCGTGCACCTGGCGTGACAGCACGACCGGGAGGGCCTGCCCCCCACCGGAACTTCGTCCCATCGCACCCGAGGACCGGTCCTTGTCGCCGCGCTGCACGCGGCCGAGAGTAGACGTCGGGACCGGAAGATGGTCCAGCCAGGCGAACGGAAGGCGGACGACATGGGCGGCTCGATCGACACCCGGACGACGGTGACCGGGCAGGAGCGCGAGTTCCTCCCCGGGATGGCCCGGGAGTGGCTGCTCCCGCTCTACGACCCGATGAGCCGGCTGTTCGGCGCGCAGGCGCTGCACCGCCGGCTCCTGTACGCCGCCGACCTCCGACCCGGCCAGGCGGTGCTGGAGATCGGCTGCGGGACCGGCAACCTCCTGCTGGCGGCCAAGGCGGCTCAGCCGGCCGCCACGGTCGTCGGGCTGGACCCGGACCTCGCCGCGCTGGCGCACGCCCGCCGCAAGGCCCGCCGCCGCGGACTGCCCGTCCAGCTGGACCGCGGCTACGCCGACGCGCTGCCCTATCCGGACGGGAGCCTGGACGTCGTGCTGTCGTCGTTCATGCTGCACCACCTGCCCGCCGAGCAGCGCGAGCCGGCGATGCTCGAGGTACTGCGTGTCCTGCGTCCCGGGGGCACGCTGCACCTGCTCGACATGCCCGGCCCCGACCCGGCCGACGCCCACGCCCACGCCCACACCCACGAGCACCGCGGCCGCCGGGGGCACCGGCACCAGATGGAGCGGCACCTCGCCCCCGACATCCCCGGCCTGCTCCGCCGGGTGGGCTTCGGGGACGTCACCGAGACCGGCTCCAGCATCCACCGCCGGATCGGCCGGGCGACGTCCTACCGCGCGGCGCGGTGAGCCCCGCGGCGTCGCCCACCCCCGCTCACGGACGGGCGTCGACGCCGGCCGCGAGCAGCGCGGCCAGCCGGTCCAGGTCGGCCTCCTGGAGCCGCCGGTAGGACGGCGCCAGCAGGCGGGTGAGCGGCCGCAGGATGCCGGTCAGCTCGACGTCGAGCACCGTGGTGACGCGGGCGCCCTCCGGGGCGTCGGACACCTCGCGACTGCCGGCGACCCGCACCGTCGCGCTGCCCCCGGCGTAGGAGGCGGCGGTCGCGGACGCCTGCTCGATCCGGGTCGGCGTCACGAACGTCGAGCCGGCGAAGCGGAGGTGCTCGACGATGCGCTGACCGACCCGGGCGCGGCCGGCGGGCTCGACGTCCATGCGGCGGACCTGGGTGCGCCACTCCGGATCGCGGGACCAGTCGAGCAGCACGGCCGCAGCCGCCTCCACCGACACGGGGACGAGCCTGCTGCTGGAGAGAACGGCCATTCCAGACCTCCGAGTGCTCGGGTGCCGGGCTCCACCGCCCGGCGGGGACGGCACAGACCTTACGACGTCGAACATTTCGACGTCAATGGGTCCGACCTCGAACTGTATGCTGCCGCTCATGCCGGACGCCGTGGACCGCCTCATCGCCCAGTGGCAGCGCGAGCGCCCCGACCTCGACCTCGCCGCGATGGCCACGATCGGCCGGCTGGGCCGGCTGGCCGCGCACGTCGGCCCCGCGGTGGAGGCGGTCCTGGCCCGCCACGGCCTGAGCACCGGGGAGTTCGACGTCCTGGCGGCCCTGCGGCGGGCCGGCGCGCCGCACCGGCAGACGCCGACCGAGCTGGCCGGGTCGCTGATGCTGTCGCCGGCGGCGATGACCAACCGGCTCGACCGGCTCGAGTCCGCCGGCCTGGTCACCCGCGACCCCAACCCCGCCAGCCGACGGAGCCTGCTGGTCTCGCTCACCGACGAGGGGCTGCGGGTGGTCGACGCCGCGGTCACCGAGCACGTGGCCAACGAGGAGGCGCTGCTCGCGGCGCTGTCCCCGACCCAGCGCGCCCAGTTGGACGCGATCCTGCGGCGCCTGCTCGCCTCGTTCGAGCCGCCGGCCGGCTGAGCCGGCGCGGGCCGGTCAGCCGCCCGCCAGGTCCACGACCGCGTCGACCAGTGCCGCACCGTCGAGCAGCACCGGGTCGTTGTGGTCGGCTCCGGGCACCTCGACCAGGCGGTGCAGGCCGGCGGCGGCCGCCGCGACGGCGCGACTCTGCCGGGGCGGCACGATGGTGTCCGCGTCCCCCAGCACGACGGTCGTCGGCACCTCCACGGTCGCCACCCGCTCAGCCACCCGGTAGCGGTCCCGCAGCAGCGCGCGCACCGGCAGGAACGGGTAGTGCTCGCTGCCCACGGCGGCGAGGTCGACGAACGGGGACCGGAGGACCAGGCCCGCCGGCGGGTACTCGGTCGCCAGCTCGGTGACGACGGCGGCACCGAGACTCTCCCCGAGGTACAGCAGCCGGTCGGGGGCGACGGCCTCGCGCTCGGTCAGGTGCGCGCGGGCCGCCCGGACGTCGCGGGCCAGCCCCTCCTCGCTCGGACTGCCGGGGTTCCCCCCGTACCCCCGGTAGTCGAACAGCAGCACGGCCAGACCGCGCGCGGCGAGCGCCCGGGCCAGCGGCGCCCGCGCGGCGCGGTGCCCACCGTTGCCGTTGGCCACCAGCACCGCCGGCGCCGCCGCGTCGGCGCCAGGCACGAACCAGGCGCCCAGCGCCAGGCCGTCGGAGGTCTGGAGGACGACGTCCCGCGCACCGGGGAGCACGTCGGCCGCCGCCGGGACCGGTCCGTCGGCGGGCAGGTAGACCAGCCGCCGCTGGAAGGCCCAGAGCAGTCCGGTCACGAGCGCCAGCAGGACCACGACCACGGTGAGGCCGACCAGCGCCGACCGCAGCATGCGCCGATGATGCCGGTCCGGCCCGTCAGCGACGACCGGGCAGCACGGCGTCGATCAGGTGCGGACCCGGCTCGGCCAGTGCCGCCCGCAGCTGGTCGGCGAGCTCCTCGGCCGTCGTGGCGCGCGTCGCGGGGACGCCCATGCCGGTGGCCAGCGCGACGAAGTCCAGTCCCGGTCCCCCCAGGTCGAGCAGCCGGCCCGCGCGCTCACCGTCGCTGCGCGCCCCGACGTTGCGCAGCTCGTGCTCGAGGATGGCGTAGGACCCGTTGTCGCAGAGGACCGTCGTGACGTCCAGACCCTCACGGGCCTGGGTCCACAGCGCCTGGATCGTGTACATCGCGCTGCCGTCGGCCTGCACGGCGAGCACCGGCCGGTCGGGGCAGGCCACCGCCGCACCGACCGCCATCGGCTGCCCGCCGCCGATCGCGCCGCCGGTCAGGGCCAGCCAGTCGTGCCGCGGCGCGCCCGAGGTCAGCTCGGCCAGGCCGACGCCCGAGGTCAGCGCCTCGTCGACCACGATCGCCCGCTCCGGCAGCAGCGCCCCGATCACCGCCGCCATCGACCGCGGGGTCAGCTCCCCGCTCGGCAGCTCCGGTCGAGCGGCCTCCAGCAGCGCCGGCTCGGCGTCCGGGGCGGCCAGATCGGCCAGCGCCCGCACCGCCGCGACGCCGTCCTCGCCGGGGGCGGAGAGGACGTGCACCGTGCACCCCTCGGGCACCGGCGTCCCCGGCGTCTCCGGGTAGCCGAAGAAGTGCACCGGCGCGGTCGCCCCCGCCAGCACCAGGTGCACCGTGCCGGCGAGGGAGGCCAGCGCCAGGGGCGGCGGATAGGGCAGCTTGTCCAGGTCCGGCAGGCCGGCGCCGCGCACCATCCGGGCGGGGAAGGTCTCCGCCATCAGCCGAGCGCCGGTCCCCGCCGCGACCTGCCCGGCGGCGAGCAGGCCCTCCTCGGAGGCCACGACGTCCCCACCCAGGAACAGCACGGCCGGCTCCCCCGACGCCAGCGCCCCCGCCACCGCGGCCACCACGGACGACGCCACCTGCGGCGCCGGGCGCACGGGCAGTGGGTCGGCCGGTGCGGCCCCGTCCGCCCAGGAGACGTCGGCCGGCAGGAGCAGCGTGGCGATCGCGCCGCGGGCGGCGGCCGCCACCGCCTCCGCCGCGTCCGCGGCCACGTCGGCCGGGGACAGCGACCGCCGCAGCCAGCCCGACACGGTGCCCGCGATCGCGTCGACGTCGGACTCCAGCGGCGCGTCCAGCCGCTTGTGCGACCGCGCGTGGTCACCCACGACGTTCACCACCGGAGCACCGCCGCGCCGGGCGTTGTGCAGGTTGGCCAGGCCGTTGCCCAGCCCCGGGCCGAGGTGCAGCAGGGTCGCCGCGGGGCGGCCGGCCATCCGGGCGTAGCCGTCGGCGGCACCGGTCGCCACGCCCTCGAACAAGGTCAGCACGCCGCGCATCGCCGGGACGTCGTCCAGTGCCGCGACGAAGTGCATCTCGGACGTGCCGGGGTTGGCGAAGCAGACGTCGACGCCGGCCCCGACCAGGGTGCGGATGAGCGCCTGCGCCCCGTTCACCCGCCGGGTCCGGGCCGGCGCCGGCGGCCGGTCACGGGAAGTAGGGCATGCCGGCGTTCACTTCGCGGACGTCGAAGTGGGCGAAGGTCGCCCCGCCGGTGGCGAAGTTGGCGACGTCGGCCGAGGCCGCCTGCCCCTCCGGCGACCCCAGGCCCTTGCCCATGGCCTCCTCCGACTCGAAGTCGAGCTCGACGACGAGGTAGGGAGCCTGCTGCGCGGGGTCCAGGGACCGGGCGTGCCCGACGGTGAACTTCACGACGCCGGGGATCTCCATCGCCAGCGGGGCGTGGGTGTCGCGGTAGTACTCGTCGAACGTCCCCGGGTCGTCGGGCTGTCCGTAGCTGACCACGAGCCTGTGCACCATCGCGGCACCTCCACATCGGACCCGGGCCCCGCTGCCCGGGAGTGGCCCTCACCCTGGCAGGTGCAGGGCCACTCCCGCGACCTCAGAAGGTGATGACCAGGCGCCCGCGGATGCCGCCGCCCTCGAGCAGCCGGTGCGCCTCGGCGCCCTGCTCGGCGGGGAAGGTGCGGGCCACCCGCAGGGTGAGCACGCCCTGTTCGGCGAGCGCCCGGAGGCCGTCCAGCTTCTCCTGCTCCTCGGCGTAGGACCGGATCAGCACGGGGTGCACCCGCAGCCCGCGCTCGCCGTTGCCCTCGTACCCGCGGACGGTCGTCACCGTCCCGCCGTCGGCCACCGCCGGCAGCACCAGCTCGTTCTGCACGGAGCCGTCGGCGAGCCCGTCGACGCCCTGCGGGAACCGCTCCCGGATCCGCTCCGCGACGTCGTCCCCGCGCCGGACGACGACGTCGGCGCCGAGCTCGCGGACCAGCTGCTCGTCGGCCTCCGAGGCGTCGGCGACCACGGTCAGCCCCTCGTGCTTGGCCAGCTGGATCACGTACCCGCCGAACGCCCCGGCCGCACCGGTCACCGCGAGCACCTGGCCCGGCTGCAGGGCCATCAGGTCCAGCGCCAGGCGCGCGGTCAGCCCGTTCATGGGCAGGGTCGAGGCCTCGGCGTCACCGGCGTTCTCCGGCGACCGGGCCACCGACCGGGCCGGGACGACGAGGTCCTCGCGGTACCCGCCGTGCGCGCCCGAGGGGAGCACCACCGCCATCACCCGGTCGCCCACCCGCAGGTCGGTCTGCACGTCCGGGCCGATCTCGGCGAGCGTGCCGGCGGCATCCATCCCGGGGACGTACGGGAACTGCTTGACCGGGTCCCGCTGCGCATAGGTGCCGTTGCGGGCGTAGGTGTCGGTGGGGTTCACCGTCGCCGCCGTCACCCTCAGCCGCACCTGGCCGGGCCCCAGCGGCTCCGGCGGCACGTCCACGACGTGCAGGGCCTCCGGCCCACCGAACTCGGTCACTCCCACAGCTCTCATGTCGGGGCCAATGCCCCGTCCACGGAGCCGATTCCCCCGGCTTCCGCACCGCAGAACGCTTCCCGCCGGCGTCCGTCCGAGCCGGTGACGTCATCGCGATGGCTCCAGACCTTGCGCATGACGTCATAAGACGTCACAGTGACGTCATGGACCTCACGCCCTACGTCGACCAGCTCCGCCGGGAGCTGGCGCTCGCCGCCGAGTTGGGTGGCGAGGAGGCCCGCGTGCTGGCCGAACGGCTGACCGCACCGCTCGAGTCCTCTCTCCGCCTCGCACTGCTCAGTGCGCTGTCCACCGCCGCGGAGGAGATCAGCAGCCAGCTGGCACCCGGCACCGTCGACGTCCGGCTGCGCGGCGGGGACATCGGCTTCGTCGTCACCGCCGCCGTCGCGCCCGCCGAGGACGCCGACCACCGGCCGGAGGCCGACGCGCCCGCCCCGCCCGCGGCCGCCGGCACCGGCGCCGACGACGGAGCCACGGCACGGATCACCCTCCGGCTCCCCGAGCAGCTCAAGACCCGGATCGAGGACGCGGCCGGCCGGGAGGGGTCCTCGGTCAACACCTGGCTGGTGCGCGCGGTGACGCGGGCCCTGGGGTCCGGGCCCACCACCGCCCCCACCGAACGACGACGCGGCCGGTGGTCGGGCCAGCAGTACTCCGGCTGGGTCCGCTGACCCGTCCCGCACCGCTCCCCGGCCGCCCCACACCCCGGAGGTCTGCTGCCATGCCGACGTTCGACACCCCCGCCCCCGTGCACGCCCGCGTCGACGTCTCGGGCGGCTCCCTCCGCGTCCGGGCCGCCGACCGCTCCGACACCGTCGTCGAGGTCCACCCGAGTGATCCGCACAGCTCCGCCGACGTCCAGGCCGCCCAGCAGACGCGGGTGGAGTACGCAGCGGGGAGGCTGCTGATCAGCTCACCCCGGCGGCCACGGCTGCACTTCTTCGGCGGCATGCCCTCGGTGGAGATCGACGTCTGCCTCCCGGCGGACTCGGTCGTGGAGGTCAGCTCCCTGGCCGGGGACGTCGACTGCGAGGGCCGGCTCGGCGACGTCCGGGTGGACGCGCGGTACGGCGACATCCGGATCGACCGGGCCGCCGGCGTGCACGCCCGCACCGCGGCCGGCGACGTCACGGTGGCCGCCGTCGACGGGGACGCCGACGCCGGCACCGCGTACGGCGGGATCCGCGTGCACGAGGCCCGGGGCGACCTCCGGCTCGACTCGTCGTGCGGAGACATCACCGTCGACCGCGCCCTCGGCTCGGTCGGTGCCACCACCCGCTACGGCGAGGTCCGGATCGGCCAGGCCGTCCGGGGCTCGCTGGTCCTCGAGACCGCCTACGGCGACGTCGAGGCCGGCGTCCGGGAGGGGACCGCCGCCTGGCTGGACGTGGCGGCCGGGTCCGGCAACGTCCGCAACCTGCTGACGCCCACCGGCGGACCCGAGGACGCCGAGGAGACCGTCGAGATCCGCGCCCGGACGGCCTACGGCGACATCGTCATCCGCCGCGCCTGACCGACACCCACGAGGAGACCCACCACATGACCACCACCGGCACCCCGGCCATCTCGGTCACCGGCCTGCGCAAGTCCTTCGGCCCGAAGCTCGTCCTCGACGGCCTCGACCTCACCGTCCCGGAGGGGACCGTCTTCGCCCTGCTCGGCCCCAACGGCGCCGGCAAGACGACCACCGTCGACATCCTGTCCACCCTCACCCCGGCCGACGGCGGCGAGGTGCGCATCGCCGGCCACGACCTGCACCGCGAACCGGACGCCGTGCGTGCCTCGATCGCGCTGACCGGCCAGTTCTCCGCCGTCGACGACCTCCTGACCGGCGCGGAGAACCTGCGGCTCATGGCCGACCTGCTGCACGTCGGCCGCCGCGAGGGGCAGCGCCGGGCCGCCGACCTGCTGGAGCGGTTCGACCTCGTCGACGCCGCCGGCCGGGTGCCGAGCACCTACTCCGGCGGCATGCGCCGGCGGCTGGACCTCGCGATGGGGCTGATGGGCGACCCCCGGGTGGTCTTCCTCGACGAGCCGACCACGGGTCTGGACCCGCGCAGCCGCCGGGCCATGTGGGACGTCGTCCGCGGGCTCGTGGCCGACGGCGTCACGATCCTGCTCACCACCCAGTACCTCGAGGAGGCCGACCAGCTGGCCGACCGGATCGGTGTCCTGGACGCCGGACGGCTGGTCGCCGAGGGCACCGCGGACGAGCTCAAGCGGATGGTGCCCGGCGGCCACGTCCGGCTCGAGTTCAGCGGGCCGGAGCCGCTCGAGCGGGCGGCCCACGCCCTCGGCGTGCCGCCCGCCGGCGACGGGGTGCTCGCCCTCGAGGTGACCGGCGACGGCAGCGTCGCCGCCCTGAAGTCCCTGCTCGCCCGCCTCGACGACGCCGGGATCGACGTCGCCGGGCTCACCGTGCACACCCCCGACCTGGACGACGTCTTCCTGGCCCTGACCGGCCACCCGACCCCTGCCGAGGTGACCGCATGAGCACGCTGGCACTGACCGTGCACGACTCCGCGACGATGCTGCGTCGCAACCTCAAGCGCGCCGTCCGCTACCCCGGGCTGACCGTGATCGTCGCGGCGATGCCGATCGTCTTCCTGCTGCTGTTCGTCTTCGTCTTCGGCGGGACGCTCGGCGCCGGGCTGGGACTGCCGTCCGGCGGCCGGGCGGAGTACCTCGCCTACGTCGTCCCCGGCATCCTGGTCCTCGCCATCACCGGCGGGGCGCAGGGGACGGCGATCGGCATCGCCATGGACATGACCGAGGGCATCATCGCCCGGTTCCGCACCATGTCGATCGCCCGCGCGTCGGTGCTCACCGGGCACGTCGTGAGCGCGGTGATCCAGACGATGGCCGGCCTGGCGATGGTCGTCGCCGTCGCGCTGCTGATCGGCTTCCGGCCGGAGGCGAACGCGCTGGAGTGGCTCGGGGTGATCGGCGTCCTGGCGATGACCAGCTTCGCGCTGTCCTGGCTGTCGATCGCGATGGGCCTGCAGACGAAGACCGTCGAGGCGGCCAGCAACCTGCCGATGCCGCTCATGCTCCTGCCCTTCTTCGGCAGCGGCTTCGTGCCGGTGGAGTCCATGCCGGCCGGGCTGCGCTGGTTCGCGGAGAACCAGCCGTTCACCCCGATCATCGAGACGACGCGTGGGCTGCTCACCGGGACGGCGATCGGCTCCAGCGGGCTGGTCGCGACGGCGTGGTGTGCCGCCATCGCCCTGGTCGGCTACCTCTGGGCGCGCACCAACTACGAGCGCCGCCCGGCTCGCTGAGTGCGAGGGACTCTCGGCGGCGAGAGTCCCCCTTGCGCCGGGACCCTCGGTGCCGGGAGTCCCGGCGTGTCGGCCGTGTCGCGGGAATGTCGTCCCCCCGCCCGGCGCTGAACGGAGCAATCCGCCGCACGACCGCGAGAGGTGCCGCATGCCCGCACTCCTGCAGGACCGCCCGGCCGCCCTCCCCGCCGACGACGAGACCCGCCCGCGTCCGTCGCGCCGCATGCGTCGTGTCCGCCGCCGTCTGGTCGCCGCCGGGATCGGGCTGGCCGTGCTCGTGCCGGTCGGCGCGAAGGTGGCCGACTGGCTGCCCGACAACCCGTTCGGGCAGGACACCGTCGACCGCAGCACCACCCCGCTGCTGGTGGCCCTCGAGGACCTGCAGGAGTACCACGCCGCGACCGGCACCTTCCAGGTCGTGGTCGACCGTGAGGTCGACACCCGCTACGTGCCCTCGGTGATCAGCGGCGAGCGGGTCAGCTTCCTCGCCACCGGGACCACGGACGCCTACGTCGACTTCGCGGGCCTGGAGACGGGCGCGGTCGCCCTGTCCGAGGACGGCACCTCGGCGACCATCGAGCTGCCGGCCCCCCGCCTGGACGAGGTGCGGATCGACCCCACCGAGAGCCGCGTCCTCGACCGCGACCGCGGGCTGTTCGAGCGGGTCGGCGACGCCTTCGGCGACAACCCGGTCGACGACACCGAGCTCTACGCGCTGGCCGAGGACCGGCTGGCCGCGGCCGCTGCGAGCAGCGACCTGCGCGAGCGCGCCGAGGAGAACACCCGCACCATGCTCACCGGCCTGGCCCGGTCCCTGGGCGTCGACCGGGTGGAGATCCGTTTCGACCAGCCCGCCGAGTAGGCCCCGCGCAGGGGGCCCGCCGCGAGCGGTGCGGGCAGGGGGCCCGGTCGTCAGCGCTGGCGGCAACCCCACCGCCGACCCCCCGCGGACTTCCGGCGCCGAGAGTCCGCGGGGGTCGGCTGACCCGCCTCAGCGCTTGAGCGCGTACTCCTTGAGCAGCCCCCGGCTGATGATCGTCTTCTGGATCTCGCTGGTGCCCTCACCGATGAGCAGGAACGGGGCCTCGCGCATGAGCCGCTCGATCTCATACTCCTTGGAGTAGCCGTACCCGCCGTGGATGCGGAACGACTGGGTGGTCACCTCGGCGCAGTACTCGCTGGCCAGCAGCTTGGCCATACCGGCCTCGACGTCGTTGCGCTCACCGCGGTCCTTGAGCCGGGCCGCGTTGACCATCATCAGGTGAGCGGCCTCGACCTTGGTCGCCATCTCGGCGAGCTGGAACGCGATGGCCTGGTGCTGGGCGATCGGCTTGCCGAAGGTCTCCCGCTGCTGGGCGTAGGCCACCGCCAGCTCGAAGGCCCGGATCGAGATGCCGCAGGCGCGGGCGGCGACGTTCACCCGGCCCACCTCGACGCCGTCCATCATCTGCGCGAAGCCGCGGCCGGGGACCCCGCCGAGGACGTCGTCGGCTGAGGCCCGGTAGCCGTCGAACACCAGCTCGGTGGTGTCGACGCCCTTGTAGCCCATCTTGTCGATCTTGCCGGGGATGGTGAGCCCGGGGAGGACCTCCCCGAAGCCGGCCGGCTTCTCCACCAGGAACGTGGTCAGGTTCTGGTGGGCCTTCTCCGCACCCTCGTCGGTGCGCACCAGCGCCGCCACCAGGGTCGAGCTCCCGCCGTTGGTCAGCCACATCTTCTGGCCGTCGATGACGTAGCCGCCGTCGGCCCGCTCGACGGCCTTGGTGCGGATGCCGGCGACGTCGGAGCCCAACCCCGGCTCGGACATCGAGAAGGCACCGCGCACCTCGCCGGTGGCCATGCGGGGCAGGTAGTACTCCTTCTGCTCCTGCGTGCCGTGCTGGCGCAGCATGTAGGCGACGATGAAGTGCGTGTTGATGACGCCGGAGACGCTCATCCAGCCGCGGGCGATCTCCTCGACGACGAGCGCGTAGGTCAGCAGCGACTCGCCGAGACCGCCGAACTCCTCGGGGATCATCAGCCCGAAGATGCCGAGCTCCTTGAGCCCGTCGACGATCTCCTGCGGGTAGACGTCGCCGTGCTCGAGCTCCTGGGCGTGCGGGATGATCTCCTTGTCGACGAAGCTCCTGACCGTCGACAGGATCTCCTGCTGGATGTCGGTCAGGTCGGCGGTCTGCGCCAGGCGGGTCATCGCGTCGCTCCTCCGGGGGCTCCGGTGTCCGGTTACCGGTGAGTATGGGCCCCGCCGCCGGGCTACCCGGTCCCCCGCCGGGGCGGGCTACCGTCGCGCCGGTGAGGTCCCGCCTGGCCGCCGCCGTCGCCGCCGCCGTCCTGCTGCTGGCCGGCTGCGGCAGCGACCCCGGGGACGGCGGGACCGCCACCCCCACCGGTGACCCCTCCCCCGCCCAGGCCGAGCAGTCGGCCGCGGCCGCCGCGGACCCGGCGGCGGCCGACACTCCCGCGGCGGCGGCCCTCGCGGTCGCGCTGCGGGCCGCGGACGTGCCGGCGGGCTGGTCGGTGCAGGCCAACCCGGTGCCCGACGGCGACCTCTCCGACGACCCGAGCCTCGACGGCATCTGCGGGGTCGCCTTCGCCTCCGACCAGCGCCGGACGGCGAAGTTCCCGGTCGTCGGACTGGACCCGGCCGGCGACGCGCTGCTCGCGTCGGAGGCGATCGCCTACGACTCGGCCGAGGCCGGCGCGCTCGCCCTGACCGAGCTCCGCGACGCCTTCGAGTCCTGCCCGGCCGAGGACCGCACCATCGTCGACCCGCCCGTCGTCGAGGGACTGGCCGGCACCGTCGTCGCGGTGCGCGTCCAACTCGCAGACGGGGCCGTGCAGGACGTGATCGCCCAGGGGCGTGGCGCGGTGGTCAGCGTGCTGATCGCGGAGGATGCTGCGGCGGGCGCGACGGCCGCCCAGGGCATCGCCACCCGTCTGGTCGCGCTGCCCGGGCCGGCGATCGGCCTCTGACCCCGCCCGAGAGGACCCAGATGACCAGCGACGACGGCCTGTACCGGGGCGACGCCGCCAGCCCACCGCCGCCGCAGTACGCACCGGTCGGCCCCGCGCCCGGCTACGCGCCACCTGCGGGCTGGGGCCCGCCACCTGGCTGGGGCCCGCCCCCCGGCTACGGCCCGCCCCCCGGCTACGGCCCGCCACCGGGCTCTCCGCTGCCCGGGTACGGCTACCAGCGGCCGACCAACACCCTGGCCATCCTCGCCCTGGTGATGGCGTTCGTCTTTGCCCCGGCCGGGCTGGTCCTCGGGATCGTCGCGCGGCGGCAGATCCGGGAGACCGGTGAGGAGGGCGACGGCCTGGCGCTGACCGGGATCATCGTCGGCGGCATCGTGTGCGGATTCGTCGTCCTCGCCATCGTGGGCTGGTTCGTCGCCGTGGCGTCGCTGGCCGGCGCCTCGTTCGGCCCCTGAACGGGACCCCCTGCACGGGAAGGGGGTCCTCCTACTCGGGCGGGGTGAACGAGGACGTCCGGGACATCCCGGCGGCTCGGCCCTTGCCCGCGATGACCAGGGCCATCTTGCGGCTGGCCTCGTCGATCATCTCGTCGCCGAGCATCGCCGACCCCTTGGCGCCGCCGGCTTCCGACGTGGCCCACTCGTAGGCGTCGAGGATCAGCTCGGCGTGGTCGTAGTCGGCCTGGGACGGTGCGTAGATCTCGTTGGCCGCGTCGATCTGGCCCGGGTGCAGCACCCACTTGCCGTCGAACCCGAGCATCGCCGAGCGCCGGGCCACCTCCTCGAACGCCGGCACGTCACGGACCTGGAGGAACGGGCCGTCGATGGCCTGCACGCCACAGGCCCGGGCGGCCATGAGGATCTGCATGAGGATGTAGTGGTACGGGTCGCCCGGGTAGTCCGGGTGCAGCGCCCCGACCACCAGGGACTTCATGTTGATGCTGGCCATGAAGTCGGCCGGGCCGTAGATGATCGTCTCGATGCGGGGGCTGGCGGCGGCGATCTGGTTGACGTTGATCAGCCCCCGCGCCGTCTCGATCTGCGCCTCGATGCCGATCCGGCCCACCTCCAGGCCGTTGGCCTTCTCGACCTGGGTGAGCAGCAGGTCCAGCGCCTGCACCTGGCCGGCGTCGACGACCTTCGGCAGCATCAGGCAGTCGAGTTCCGCGCCGGCGCCGCCGACGACCTCGATCACGTCGGTGAAGGTCCACTCCGTCGTCCAGTCGTTCACCCGGACCGTGCGGATCTTCTCGCCCCAGCCGCCCTCGTTCAGCGCCGCGACGATGTTCTTGCGCGCACCGGGTTTGGCCAGCGGCGCGCAGGCGTCCTCGAGATCGAGGAACACCTGGTCGGCCGGCAGCCCCTTGGCCTTCTCCAGGAACCGGGGGTTGCTGCCCGGGACGGCGAGGTTCGAACGGCGGGATCGGAGCTCGGCCACGCCCGGAGCGTAGCCACGACGGCCATCGTGGCCACGATGGCCGGGATCGGACCTCAGGTCGCGGGCTCGACCAGGGTGGACGGGCGGCTGGCCCGCACCACCAGCGCGACGCCGGCCACCACCAGGGCCACCCCGGGCAGGGCCAGCAGGGGCGGCACCTGCTGGAGGAAGACCAGCGCGAACAGCAGCGCGCCGGGGACCTCCAGCAGCACCACCAGGCTCACCACGGTCGGGCCGACCGAGGACAGCACCAGGTTGAGCAAGGTGTGCCCCAGCAGCTGGGCGCAGACGGTGATCGCCGCGATCAGCAGCCAGTCGCGGCCGCTGAACCCGCCCAGCGGGGCGTCCACGACGGCGGCCGAGACGGCGATCGCCACCGCGCAGACCGAGTAGCACACCACCGCGTAGGCCGACGTGGACAGCCGCTGCCGGGCCCGCGCGCCGGCCAGCACGTACCCACCGGCACAGATCGCGCCCAGCAGCGCCAGACCGTCACCGGCCAGGGCCTCGAGGCTGACCCGGACGTCGACGCCGGCGATGAGGCCGACGCCGAGCACCGCGAGCACCAGGCCCCACCAGATCGCCGCGGGCAGCCGCACCCCGCTGAGGCGGGCGGCCAGCGCGGTCCAGACGGGGGTGGTCGTCACCAGGGCCGTCGAGGCGGCGACGGTCGTCATCGACAGGCTGGGCAGCCAGGCGGCGAAGTGCGCGGCGAGGAAGAGCCCGGCGAGGACCGAGCTGCGCAGGTCGCGCAGCCGCAGCCCGGCCAGCGTCGAGCGCTCCCGGAGGAGCAGGACCGGCAGCAGGACGGCGGCGCCGCCGACGTTGCGCCAGAAGGCCAGCGCCAGCATCGGTGCGGTGACCAGGGTGGTCAGCGGCGCCGAGAGCGAGATGCCGACGACCGCCAGCGCCATGATGGCGACGTCCCGCCCCCCGGGCCGGTGCACCGCCCACGCCCCCGCCCCGGCCCCTTCCAGAGGCTCACGCCGAGCGGAGCGTGCAGGAGGAGCCACTCCTCCCCGCCCCTCGCACCCTCGGGCCCGGCCCCGGGAGTGGGCCTGAGAGGGGTCCTCTCTCAGGAGGGCACCCGGATGCGGCCGCGGGCGATGGGCACGACGGCACCGTGCGTGGTCGCCCCGACCGCGCGGCCACCCGAGGCGGTGACCGTGCACGAGAGCACCGACGGCCGACCCAGCCGCTCGCCCTGGCGGACCACGTAGGACGACGTCCCGTCGCCGGCGACCAGCCCGGCGGCCGCCAGCCACACGCCGGTGCCCAGGGCGGCCGAGCCGGTGGCCGGGTCCTCGCCCCACTGCAGGTCGGCGGCGAACACCCGGGCGTAGGCGGTCGCGCCGTCCCACGACAGGACCGAGACCCCCTCCCCCACGCCCAGCTCGCCCAGCAGCGCGGGGTCCGGCCGGGCCGCGTCGACCACCTCGGGCCGGACGGCGAGGAAGGTGAACGGCAGCCCGCAACCGGCCACGTGCGCCGGGACGCCGACCGCGTCGGCGGCCGACAGGCCCATCGCGCGCGCCAGCACCGCGGGGTCGGGACCGTCCTCGAGGGTCGGCGTCCCGCCCGACAGCGTCGCTCCCTCGTCGTCCACCACCAGGTCGAGGACGCCGACCCCGCACTCCTGCCGCAGCCGGCCCGCGGGCAGCCGGCCGGTGCGGACCAGCGTGTGCGCGGCGCCGACGCTCGGGTGACCGGCGAAGGGCAGCTCGGCGTAGGGCGTGAAGATCCGCACCCGGTAGTCGGCCGCCGGACCGCCGGCCGGGCCGGGGTGACCGTCACGCCCTGCCCGTGGCGCGCACAGGAACGAGGTCTCCGACAGGTGGAACTCGTCGGCCAGCGCCTGGCACTGCTCGGTGCTCAGGTCGTCGGCGTCGAAGACCACCGCCAGCGGGTTGCCCGCGAAGGCACGCGGGGCGAAGACGTCGACGACCTCGTAGTCGAGCTCTGCTCCGGGGGACGACACATCGGCGACGGTAGCCTCAGGACCCGTGACCGAGCTCGCGAGGTCACGCAGGGAGACAGCACCCCGGTCACGGGGCCGACGAGCTCGCGAGGAGGACCCGTGACCACGGTGACCAGGGCGTACGTCTCGCGGCTCGCCGGGCTGACCGTCTTCGACCCCAACGGTGACCGCGTCGGCAAGGTCCGCGACGTGGTCGTGGCGCTGCGGGTGGGGTCGGCCGCGCCGCGGGTCCTGGGCCTGGTCGTCGAGGTGGTCGCCCGCCGCCGGATCTTCGTGCCGATGGGCCGGATCACCGCACTGGACCCCGGTGCGGTGGTCCTCGGGTCCGGCACGCTGAACCTGAAACGGTTCGAGCAGCGGGCCGGCGAGACGCTGGTCCTCGGCGAGCTGCTGGACCGGTCGGTGCAGATCGCCGAGTCCGGCCGCCCGGCGCACGTGGTGGACGCCGGCATGGAGCAGCTCCGCACCGGCGACTGGGTGCTGTCCCGGCTGGCGGTGCAGGAGCCCGGCCGGATCGGCCGCCGGGGCCAGCTGCACCAGCTGGCGTGGGACGAGGTGCAGGGCCTGGCGCTGCCGCAGACCGGGCAGGGCGCCGAGACGCTGATCGCCACCTACCGGGAGCTCAACGCGGCCGACATGGCGCACGCGTTGCAGGAGCTGCCGATCAAACGCCGCCACGAGGTGGCCGAGGCGATGGACGACGAGCGCCTGGCCGACGTGCTCGGCGAGCTCCCCGAGGCCGACCAGATCGTCATCCTGGGCACGCTGACCGAGCACCGGGCCGCCGACGTGCTGGAGGTGATGGACCCCGACGACGCCGCCGACCTGCTCGCCGAGCTGTCCAACGTCGACCGCAACCGGCTGCTCGAGCTCATGGAGCCCGACGAGGCCGAGCCGGTGCGCCAGCTGCTGCAGTACTCCGAGGACACCGCCGGCGGGATCATGACCAGCGAGCCGGTCATCCTCACCCCCGACGCGACGATCGCCGAGGCCCTGGCCCGGGTGCGTGACCCGGAGCTGACGCCGGCGCTGGCCAGCCAGGTGTACGTCTGCCGGCCGCCGTCGGCGACGCCCACCGGCCGCTACCTGGGGCTGGCGCACATCCAGCGGCTGCTCCGCGAGCCGCCGTCCACCCTGGTCAGCGGGTCGCTGGACGACATGGAGCCGCTGCGGCCGGAGGCGCCGCTGGCCGAGGTGACCCGCTACTTCGCGACCTACAACCTGGTGGCCGCGCCGGTCGTCGACGCCCAGGGCCGGCTCGTGGGAGCGGTCAGCGTCGACGACGTCCTCGACCACCTGCTGCCCGACGACTGGCGCGAGCGGGCCCGTCGTGGTTGAGGGCCGCCGTCTCGACGTCCCGCGCGGGGCACGCGGCTTCGGCAGCGTCCTGCGGCTGGACCCCGACGCGATCGGCCGCTTCGCCGAGGGCATCGCCCGGTTCCTCGGCACCGGCCGGTTCCTCGCCGTCCAGACGATCATCGTCATCGTCTGGATCGCCCTGAACGTCTTCGCGGTGCAGCTGCGCTGGGACCCCTATCCGTTCATCCTGCTCAACCTGGCCTTCTCCACGCAGGCGGCCTACGCCGCGCCACTGATCCTCCTGGCGCAGAACCGGCAGGCCGACCGCGACCGCGTGCAGTCCGAGGAGGACCGTGCCCGCGCGGCCTCCACCCGCGCCGACACCGAGTACCTGGCCCGCGAGCTGGCCGCACTGCGGGTCGCGATCGGCGAGCTGGCCACCCGGGACTTCATCCGCGGCGAGCTCAGCCGTCTGTCCGACGACGGCGGCGAGGACGGCGAGCGGCGGGAGAAGAAGTCGAAGAAGAAGCGCGACCCCGTCAGCTGAGGACCGCGCGCAGCACGTCCAGCCCGGAGCCGGCCAGCCAGGTGGCCGGGGCGAGGCAGACGAGCGCCCACAGCCGCGTCCGGCCGTGCCGAGGGAGCACCACGACCACGACCGCGGCGACCAGCACGTCGGCGACCGCCTGCACGGGGTGGGCACCCGGGCCTGGGAGCACCGCGCCGCCGGCCAGCACGATCCCCGCCGCGCCGGCCAGCAGGCCCCCGGGGAGCGGGCCGGCCCGCCGGGTCGCCCACTGGGCCGCCGCACCCACCGCCGGGACCGCGGTGACCGACAGCAGCAGCCAGGCGCCGAGCAGCCGGTTCCAGCCGAACCCGAGGACGAGGGCGGCCCACGCGTAGTAGGCGACGCTCATCGCGGCGAAGAACACGGCAGCGCGGACCGCGGCCGCGCGCGGGGTGGCTGCCGCGCGCCCGATCACCGCCACCGCGAGGACCCAGCTGGCCGGGTAGGAGCCCAGGTCGGCGGCCCAGGCCAGGCTCGACTCGTCGGCCGCCTTGGCAACGCTCCCGGCGAGCAACCCCAGGACGGCGAGCAGCGGCAGCACCGTCGCCGTCCGCCGCCCCGCCGGCGCCGAGGTGACCGTCATCCGGAGCCCTCGAGCGGTTTGCCCAGGTGTACCAGCTGCACGGAGTCGCCGAGCCAGGACCGGCGCTCCTCGACGTAGCCCAGGCGCCGGTACAGCGCCAGGTTCTCCTCGCTGTCGGCCCCGGTGAACAGCGTCGCCCGCCGGGCCACCGGTGCGGCCGCGGACTCGAGCGCGGTCAGCAGCGCGGTGCCGATGCCGCGCCCCTGGCAGTCCGGTGCCACGGTCAGCCGGCCGATCGCGACGACCCCGTCGGACACCCTGCCACGCACCGAGCCGACGATGCGGGCACCGCGGACGGCGACCAGCGCCAGCACCTGCCCCAGCTCCGCCGTCAGGTCGTCGAGGTCCTGGACCAGCGGCGGCAGGTCGAGGTCGCGGTACCGGCGCGCCTCGGGGACGTAGGCGGCCCGCTGCAGGGTGAGGACCTCGCCGGCGTCCTCCGGCGTGGCACGGCGCAGCACGACCCCGGCGGGCAGGGGGTGGACGGCCGGGTCGTCGGTCACGGGACTCCTCTCCGGGCGCTGGGACGGCCCGGGCACCGTATGCCTCAGCCGGCGAGCACGTGCACCAGCGCGCCGGTCGCCCCGGCCAGCACGAGGACGACGATGAACGGCGCCCGCATCGCCAGGGCCAGGGCCGCCACGGCCAGCCCGGCCAGCCGCCCGTCGAGGACGAGCCGGTCGTCGGTCGTCGCCGCCTGCACGGCCACCAGCGCGGCCAGCAGCGCGGCCGGCACGAAGTCGACGACGCGGGTCACCCACGGCCGCTGCACCCAGGCCGACGGCACCGACAGGCCCGCCAGCTTGAGCAGGTAGCAGCCCAGCGAGGCGACGAGCACCACCGTCCACAGCGTGCCGCCGCTCACGAGGTCACCGCCGCCGGCCGCGGCCGGCCGGCCAGTGCGACCGCGACGGCAGCCGCGACCACCTGGACGCCGGGCGGCACGACCGGGGTGAGCAGGAGCGCGACCGCCGCGCCGGCCAGCGCCACCCGCCGCTGGACGGCGGCCTCGGGGTACCCGCGCTGCAGCCGCGGCCACAGCAGCGCCAGGAAGGCGGCCGGCACGACGGCGTCCAGCGCCGCCCGCGCGGTCTCGCCGAGCGCGGCCGCGCCCAGCGCCCCGGCCACCGTCGTCGCGTTCCAGGTGAGGTACAGCGTGGCACCGCCGACGACGAAGGCCAGCCGCGCCTGCCGGCGGTCGGGGGCGGCCACCGCCAGCGCCGTCGTCTCGTCGATCACCCAGTGAGCGGCACCCAGCCGCCGCCACCACCCCCGCGGCTCCAGCAGCGGGAGCAGGCGCACGCCGTAGAGGGTGTTGCGGGTGCCGAGCAGCAGCGCGCTGCCGATGGCGGCCGGCCCGCCGCCCCCGGCGCCGAGCACCCCGACCAGCGCGAACTGCGAGGCGCCGGTGAACATCAGCGCGGAGAGGACGACGGCCTGCCACACGGCGAGCCCGGCGGCGTCGGCAGCGGCACCGAACGCGGCACCGTAGAGCCCGACGGCCAGCCCCAGCCCCATCGCGTCGCGCAGGGTGGCGGAACGGGCGTCGGACACGGCGACGAGGCTAGTGACCACCGCCGACCGTCCCGGTGAGTACCGGATCACCCCTGCTCGCCCCGGGTCCCCGCCGGCTCCGCAGTACAGTGGGGAGAGGACCCGTGTGCGCAGGTCGCCGCCGCCTCGCGGCTGACCGGACCGGGTGCTCCCGCCGAAGGAGACAGACGCAACCATGTCCGCCCCGCTGACCGGCACGCCGGCGCTCGACGCCGTCACGGCCGCTCTGGCCACCGTGCAGGACCCGGAGATCAACCGCCCGCTGACCGAGCTGGGCATGGTCAAGGACGTGCAGATCGATGCCGACGGCACCGTCCGCGTCGCGGTCTACCTCACCGTCTCCGGCTGCCCGATGCGCGAGACCATCACCAACCGGGTCACCCAGGCGGTCTCCGCCGTCGCCGGGGTCCGCGCCGTCCAGGTCGAGCTCGACGTGATGGACGACGAGCAGCGCGCCGAGCTGCGCCGCACCGTGCGCGGCACCGACGCCCCCGACCCGGTCATCCCGTTCGCCCAGCCGGGCTCGCTGACCCGCGTGTACGCCGTCGCCTCGGGCAAGGGCGGTGTCGGCAAGTCCAGCGTCACCGTCAACCTGGCCGCGTCGCTGTCCAAGCGCGGCCTGTCGGTGGGGGTCGTGGACGCCGACATCTACGGCCACTCCGTGCCGCGGATGCTCGGGGTCGACGACAAGCCGACCCAGGTCGACAACATGATCATGCCGCCGCAGGCGTACGGCGTGAAGGTCATCTCGATCGGCATGTTCACGCCCGGCAACACCCCCGTCGTCTGGCGCGGGCCGATGCTGCACCGGGCGCTGCAGCAGTTCCTCGCCGACGTGTGGTGGGGCGACCTCGACGTCCTGCTGCTGGACCTGCCGCCGGGCACCGGCGACGTCGCGATCTCGATCGCCCAGCTGCTGCCGAACGCCGAGATCCTGGTGGTCACCACGCCGCAGCTCGCCGCCGCCGAGGTGGCCGAGCGGGCCGGGGCCATCGCCACCCAGACCCACCAGCAGGTGGTCGGGGTCATCGAGAACATGTCGTGGATGGACCTCCCCGACGGCTCGCGCGTCGAGGTCTTCGGCTCCGGTGGTGGCGAGGCCGTCTCCGACGCACTGACCCGCACCCTGGGTGCCCGCGTCCCGCTGCTCGGTCAGATCCCGCTGGACACCCGGGTGCGCGAGGCCGGCGACGCGGGCGCCCCGGTGGTGCTGGCCGAGCCGGAGTCCCCCGCGGCGAAGGCCCTGACCGCGATCGCCGACGGGCTGGCCAGCCGGCAGCGCGGCCTGGCCGGCATGTCGCTGGGGCTCAGCCCGGTCCGCCGCTGAGAGAGGACCCCGTCCTCCCCGCCCTTCGCGAGCTCAGGGCGGGACGGGACGGGGCCACCCCCACCGCTCGCGCGCTGGGGCCCTCGAGGTGGCCGCGGCGTCGTCATCCCGTGCGCGGCTCGGCGTGCGGCCGTCCCTTGAGCTCGTGGAACCCCTCGGTGGCCGTCACCAGGAGGGTGCCGTCCCACAGCCGGCCGGCCGCCTCCCCGCGCGGGACGCGGGACACCACCGGGCCGAACCACGCCGTCCGGCGGGCATCCGGCCCCTCCACCGCCACGATCGGGGTGCCCACGTGCGGGCCGACCAGCCGCACGCCGGCCGCGTGCGACGCCCGCACCACGTCGTCGGACCCGGCCGAGCCCATCACCGCGGCCAGGTCGGCGGGCAGACCGAGGCGCGCCAGGAGCCCGGGGACGTCCGGCCACTCACCCCGCTCGTGCACCGCCTCGCCGTAGGAACGGTAGAGCGCCGCCAGGGAGTCCTGGCCGTACCGCTCCCCGACGACGGCGAACAACCGCACCGGCTGCCAGAGCCACCCCTCGGGATCCCCCTCGGGGTCGTCGTCGCGCCCCTCGTTGAGCACCGCCAGGCTCATCACGTGCCAGCGCGCCCGCACCGGCCGCACCTGCTCGACCTCACGGAGCCAGCAGGCGGTCAGCCAGGTGTAGGGGCAGCTCGGGTCGAACCAGCAGTCGACGACCACCCCGTCCACGTCTAGGGAGCCTGCCAGCCGGGCGGGGCTGTGGACCGGTCGCAGGGCCGGGGAGTTCCCGGCCCGGACGCGCGCAGGGGCTCAGCGCGGACCGGGACGGCACGTGGCCGCGGGGTCGTCCGGAGGACGACGGATCACGTCGCGTCGGGGTCGAACGGGGGCGGGGTCCCGGCGTCGCGGGAGCGGACCGCCGTGGCCCCCGAGGACGCCTTGGTGAGGCCGACCGAGCCGTTGGTGCCGCCGCGGCGGACCGGGGGGGCGTCGTCGTCGGCCAGCAACTGGTTCCGGATGAACGTCTTCGGGTGGTACTGGCGGAGGTCGAGGTCGCGCAGGTGGGCGAGGTCCTCGCCCAGCGACTCGTCCATCTGGGCCCGCATGCCGGTGATCGCCGAGCGGGCCTTCTTCAGGCCGGCGGCCGCGTCCTTGGCCAGGTCGGGCAGACGCTCGGGACCGAAGATGAACAGCGCGGCGAGCGCGAGGACGATGATCTCGCCCCAGCCGATCGAGTCGAACACGCTCCGCTCCCCTCTCCCCACGGATCCCCTGCGCCCGCGGACCCCAGCCTAGGTGCGTTCCCGCCCGGAGTCAGTGCCCACATGGGGGGGCCTCAGGCCTCGTCCAGGACCGCCTCGACGGTCTGCGACGAGCCGTTGCGGACCAGCTCGACGCTGATCGTCTCGCCGGGCTCGTGCGCGTCGACCGCGACCACCAGTTCCTCGGAGCTGCCGACGGCGTCCCCGTCGACGGCGATGATGACGTCCTGCTCGCGGATGCCGGCCTCGGCCGCGGCGCTGCCGGGCTCGACGTTGACCACCAGCGCGCCGTCCCGGGCGCTGTCGGTGACCGAGCGGGCGTTGACGCCCAGGGCGGCGTGCACGGCGCGCCCGGTGCTGATCAGCTGCTCGGCGATGTCCCGGACGGTGTCGATCGGGATGGCGAAGCCCAGGCCCACGCTGCCGCCGCCCAGCGACGCGATCGCGGTGTTGATGCCGATGACCTCGCCGGCGCCGTTGACCAGCGCGCCGCCGGAGTTGCCCGGGTTGATGGGGGCGTCGGTCTGCACGGCGCTGATGACCGCGTTGGTGTCACTGCCCTCGCCGGAGAGGCGGACCGGCCGGTCCAGGGCGCTGACGATGCCGCTGGTGACCGTGCTGGCCAGGCCGAGCGGGGAGCCGATGGCCACCACCGGGTCCCCGACGACGACGTCGCCGGAGTCGCCGAGCGCGGCCGTCAGCAGGGCGGGCTTCTCGACCTTGAGGACGGCGACGTCGCTGGCCGGGTCGCGCCCGACGATCCGGGCGGCCGACCCGCTGCCGTCGAAGAACACCGCGCGGATCTCGGCGCCCTCCACCCCGTCGGCCCCGGAGATCACGTGGTTGTTGGTGACGATGTAGCCGTTCGCGCCGTCGATGACGACCCCCGAGCCGGTGGCGCCGGCCTCGCCGAGGCGCACCTCCACCGAGACGACCGCGGGGGTCACCCGCTCGGCGATGTCGGAGACCGAGCCCGGTTCGCGGGCCACGCCCTCCTCCGACTCGTTGAGCTGCGTGCCCGGCGCCAGCAACGGCGACTCGTCCGCCGTGCGGGTGAGCAGGTAGCCCGCCGCACCGCCCAGGGCGCCGATCAGCAGGACGGCGAGGACCACCAGGACCGAGAGCCGGATCGACAGGTCGCGCAGCCGCAGCCGCTTGCGGCCCTTCGGGTCCACCACGATCGGCCCGGACTGCTCGTCCTCCTCGAACACCGCCGGGCCGGTGAGCCCCGCCGGGGCGTGCGGGTCCCGCCAGGGGTCGGCGCGCGCGTCGGCCTTCCACCACGGACCGGTGGCGGTGCGCCGGCGCCCGGGGCGACCGCCCGGAGGCTCCTGGAGCCCGCGCGCGGCGGCCACCGGCGGCGCGAACGCACGCAGGACGGCCTCGGGCGGGGGCGGCGGGACGGGCGGCGGCGGTGGCGTCGGGCGATCGCCGGCGAAGCTGCCGTCGACCCTGGCGGGGCGGCCGAAGGCGGCCTGCTGGGCGGGGCTCGTCGCGGGCGGTGAGACCAGCACGGGTCTCGGGGCGTCGTGCGGCGGGTCGAAGCCGCCGACGCCGTCCCGTGGGCGCGAGAAGACCTCGTCGGGGACGTCGGCCGACGGCGCCGGGACCGCGCTCTGCGGGTCCTCGGGCAGCGGGTCCTCCCCCGTCGGGGTTCCGGTCGGGCGGTTCAGGGCGTCCCGCCCGTGCCGGTGTTCCGGGAGGTGTCCACGGTGACGGCCCGGACCACCGGCGGCACGATCTCGGTGCGCTCACCCGGGGAGGGACCGGCCACCGACGCGGGCGGCGTCCGGTCGCGGTCGATGCCGTCGGCGGGCAGGTTCAGGGCGAGCGCCGTGACGCCGAGACCGAGCCCGGCGAGCGCGCCCGCGACGCCGCGGCGCAGCCAGCGGGCCTGGCCCGGGTGGCCCGGCGCGACCGGAGCCGGGTCCAGCGGGACCGACCACGACCCGGAGGCACCGCTGACGGTCAGCTGTCCCCGGCCCACGCTGAGGGCGCCCGGGCCGCCCCCGATGCCGGGGACGTCGGTGGTGAAGGGGATGGCGCGCAGCCGGGAGAGCAGGTCGCCGGGCACGGTCACGTCGGCACAGGTGTGCAGCGCCTCCTTGGCCTCCCGCTGGGCCTGCACCGCCATGCGGCACTGCGCGCAGCCGGTGAGGTGCCGGGCGGCGCGGGCAGCGGGACCGCCGGCCAGCTCGCCGTCCACCAGGGCGGCGATGGCCTCCTGCGCCAGGTGGCTCTCCGGGATGCTCACCCCAGCCCTCCGTCGGCGGCCACCGGACGGCGCGGGGCCAGGTGCGCCAGGGCCTCGCGCAGCTGCACCCGGCCGCGGTGGATGCGGCTGCGGACCGTGCCGAGCTTGATGCCGAGGGTCGCCGCGATCTCCTCGTAGGTGAGGCCCTCGATGTCGCAGAGGACGACGGCGACCCGGAACTCCGGGGAGAGCGCGTCGAGGGCCGCCTGCACCTGCGGGTCGAGGTGGGTGTCGGAGTAGACCTGCTCCGGGCTCGGCGCGGTGCCCGGCAGTCGCTCGGTGTCCTCGGGCAGCGCGTCGAACCGGATCCGCTGGCGCCGGCGGACCATGTCGAGGAAGAGGTTGGTCGTGATGCGGTGCAGCCAGCCCTCGAAGGTGCCGGGCGAGAAGTCGGCGAGGGAGCGGAACACCCGGACGAACGTCTCCTGGGTCAGGTCCTCGGCGTCCTGCGGGTTGCCCGACAGCCGGTAGGCCAGGCGGTAGACCCGGGCGGAGTGGTCGCGGACGACCTGCTCCCACGTCGGCGCCACCCAGGGCTCGACGCCGGCGCCGGTGGCAGCGGCGTCGTGGCCGGGGAGAGGGGCGTCGGGCACGCCTCCAGGATCGCAGACGGAGGCAGTGGCGGCCCCTCCGACGTCGGCGGGTCGGGGGGTCGCGGCTCGCTTGGGGCGCACGTCGGGGACAACGGGCCGGAGTCGATGTCGTGTTCCCGTTCACAGGGAGCTCACAGCTGGCCGGTCGCACGGGCGGGACCCCGACCGGCCACTACCCTCGCCCGGTGATGAGCGCCGAGGCACCGGGGCCGGGGAGGGACGTCGCCGCGTACGCCGACCGCTTCGCGACCGAGACGCCGGCCCTCCTGGCCGCCCGGGCACGCGCATCGCGGCTGTCCGGACCGCCCCCGGTGGGGCCCGCCGTCGGAGCCACCCTCGCGGTGCTGGCGGCCGGTGGCGCAGCCCGGTCGGTGGTCTCGATCGGCAGTGGTGGCGGGGTGGTCGGGCTGTGGCTGCTGCAGGGGATGCGTCCCGACGGCGTCCTCACCGCCCTGGACGGCGACCCCGAGCAGCTGCGCGCCGCACGGACGGCGTTCGCCGAGGCCGGCTTCGCGCCCGGGCGGACCCGGATGATCTTCGGCACGCCCGGGGAGGTGCTGCCCCGGCTGTCCCCCGGCGCCTACGACATGGTGGTCTGCGCGGGAGCCCCGACCGAGTACGCGGCGCACCTCGGCGCGCTGGTCGAGCTGGTGCGGGTGGGCGGCACGCTGACCCTGCACGGCCTGCTCGACGGCGGCCGGATCGCCGACCGCTCGGCCCGCGACGAGCAGACGGTCACCTGGCGGGAACTCGCTCGCCGGGTGCGGGAGCACGAGGACCTCACCGCCGCCGTCCTGCCGATCGGGGCTGGCCTGCTGGTGGCGACCCGGCGCCGCTGACGGACGCGCGGGGAGGCCGGCGCTCAGCCGAACGGGTACGCCGCGACCGCCTGCCACGGGCCGCCGAGGTAGCGCCACAGGCCCAGGCCGCGCGCCGGCACGGCGCCGGGGACGAACCCCTCGGCCAGCCGGTCCCGCAGCCCGCGGGCGACCGCCGGGTCGACCTTGTTCTGCACCGTGACGTGCGGCGCGTGCCGCTGGCGGTCCTGCGGGGTGAGCCACGGGTGCCACGCGGCCGCGAGCCCGGCGCGCAGGGCGGCGAGCTCGGCCGACTCCAGGGTGTAGGCGACGCCCCGGCCGAGCAGCCGCAGCCCGGTGACGGCGACCTCGAACGGCGGACGTGCGGCCGCGGCCTCGAGGTCGGCGGCCACGGCGTCCACCCGGTCGCCCGGCAGCGCGTGGAAGAGCGTGACGTGCGCGCCGACGTGGTTGCGCTCGGGAGGGAAGTGCGCGGCGCGCAACCGGTCGAACCGCGCCTGCGCCTCGTCCCCCAGCAGCAGCGTCACGATCAAGGGCTCGGACACGCGGGCGTCCTCCGGTGGCGTGACGGGCGGCCGGCCACTCTGCAGGGAGCCCGCCCCGAGCCTGCGAGCGGTGGGGGGCAGCGGGGTCCTACACGTAGGCCCGGGCGCCCTTGCCCAGGACGGTGACCCCACCGGCGCTGACGTGGTAGCGATCGGCGTCGCCGATCACGTCGACACCGATCCGGGCCCACGGCGGGACGACGACGTTCTTGTCGAGGATGGCCTTGCGGACGTAGGCGCCCTCGCCGACGTAGACGCCGTCCATGAGCACGCTGTCCTCGACGCGAGCCCCCCGCTCGACGCGGACGCCCGGCGCGATCACGGAGTTGTGCACCGAGCCCCCGCCGATGATCGCGCCGGCGCTGACCATCGACTCCTCCGCCCGCCCGCCCAGCACGAACTTCGCGGGGGGCAGCTGCGGAGGGAAGGTCAGGATCGGCCAGCGGTCGTTGTAGAGGTTGAAGATGGGCGTGACCGAGACCAGGTCCATGTGCGCGTCGAAGTAGGAGTCGATCGTCCCGACGTCCCGCCAGTAGCCGTGGTCACGCTCGGTGGCGCCGGGGACGATGTTGGTCGAGAAGTCGTAGACCCACGCCTGCCCCGCGTCGGCGAGCATCGGCATGATCGAGCCGCCCATGTCGTGCACCGAGTTCTCGTCCTCCGCGTCGGCGCGCAGCGCCTCGAGCAGCGCGTCGGTGCTGAAGACGTAGTTGCCCATCGAGGCGAAGCTCTCCTCGGGCGAGTCCGGCAGCCCCGGGGGCTCGGCCGGCTTCTCCAGGAACCCGCGGACCCTGCCGTCGGCGTCGGCGTCGATGACGCCGAACTCGGTGGCCTCCGCCCGCGGGACCCGCAGGCCCGCGATGGTCACCCCCGCCCCGGTCTGCAGGTGCTGGTCGATCATCTGCGCCGGGTCCATCCGGTACACGTGGTCGGCACCGAAGACCATGACGATGTCGGGCCGGGCGTCGTAGATGAGGTTGAGGCTCTGGAAGATCGCGTCGGCGCTGCCGGTGTACCAGCGCGGCCCGAGCCGCTGCTGCGCCGGCACCGGGGTGATGAAGTTGCCCAGCATCTGCGACAGCCGCCAGGTCGTCGTGATGTGCCGGTCGAGGCTGTGGCTCTTGTACTGGGTGAGGACGGCGATCTGCCGGATCTCGGCGTTCACCAGGTTGGAGAGCACGAAGTCGATGAGCCGGTAGTTGCCTCCGAAGGGCACCGCCGGCTTTGCCCGGTCCTGGGTGAGGGGGGCCAGCCGCTTCCCCTCACCGCCCGCCAGGACGATGCCGAGTACCCGAGGACCGCCACGCATGTGACGCAACGTAGCCGCTGGTGGGAGCGGGCGCCGCATGCCGGTGCGCGCGGCTCCCTCCAGGGCACCGCCACGAGCCTGCGAGGGAGCGAGGACCTCCCTGCCCCCCACCGCTCGCACGCTCGCGGCGGGCCCCTGCAGGAAGGCCTTGGCGGAAGCACTCTCCTAGGGTGAGCCGCATGCGCATCGGCATGGTGACCCGGGAGTGGCCGCCGGACGTCTACGGCGGCGCCGGGGTGCACGTGGAGCACCTCGTCGCGGCGCTCCGGGCGCTGCCGGCCGGGCCGGAGATCGACGTCCACTGCTTCGGCGACCCGCGCTCCGACGCGACCGGGCACGCCGTCCCCGCCGGGCTCGCCGGCGCCAACGGCGCCCTGCAGGCCATGGGGGTCGACGTCGAGATCGCCGGTGCCCTCGGCGATGCCGACCTGGTGCACAGCCACACCTGGTACGCCAACGCCGCCGGTCTGCTCGCCTCCCTGGTGCACGGTGCGCCGCACGTGGTGACCGCCCACTCCCTCGAGCCGCGGCGCCCGTGGAAGGCCGACCAGCTGGGCGGCGGCTACCGGCTGTCGTCCTGGGTGGAACGGACGGCCTACCTCGCCGCCGACGCCGTGGTCGCCGTGAGCCGGGGGATGCGGGCCGACGTGCTGGACGCCTATCCCGACCTGGACCCCGCCCGGGTGCACGTCGTCGGCAACGGTGTCGACGCCGAGGCCTACCGCCCGGTGGACGCCCCGGACGTCGTCCGCAGCCTCGGCGTGGACCTCGACCGCCCGTACGCGCTGTTCGTCGGCCGGATCACCCGGCAGAAGGGTGTCGGGCACCTGCTGGCAGCGGCCGAGCAGCTGCCGCCCGAGGTCGGGCTGGTGCTCTGCGCCGGCGCGCCCGACACCCCGGCCGAGCGGCAGCAGGTCGCCGACGCGGTCGCGGCCCTGCAGGCACGGCGCGGCGGGGTGGTGTGGATCGAGGCCATGCTGCCCCGCGAGCAGCTCGTGCCGCTGATCACCGCGGCCACCGTGTTCGTGGTGCCGTCGGTCTACGAGCCGCTGGGCATCGTCAACCTGGAGGCCGCCGCCTGCGGCACCGCCGTCGTCGCCAGCGCCGTCGGAGGGATCCCGGAGGTGGTCGCCGACGGGCGGACCGGGCTGCTCGTCCCGTACGACCCCGCCGACCCGGCCGCCTTCGAGCGCGGCCTCGCGGAGCGGATCACCGAGCTGGCCCTGGACCCCGATCGCGCGGCGGTCATGGGCGCGGCCGGCCGCGAGCGGGTGCTGTCGGAGTTCGGCTGGCCGGCCATCGCCCAGCAGACCGTCGGCGTCTACTCCGCCGTCCTCGACGGCCGCGGCTGACCCCTCCGCCCCCTGGTACCGTCCGTCCGCCGGCCACGCGCCGGTGACGCACGCGCAGCGAAGTCCGGTGGAAACCCGGCGCTGTCCCGCAACTGTGAGGGTCCCCTGCGGACCTGAGCCAGATCGCCTGCCGTGCGTCATGTCACGACCCTCGCGGCAAGGGTCGCGCATCGGGCGTCGGGCGCCCCGTGGGCGGCGTGCGCCGCCTCTCCAGGAGGCCCCCGTTGCCCAGCCCCTCCCCCCGGACCGTGCGGCGTCGCTCGCTGCTCACCGCCCCGCTCGCCCTCGTCCTGGCGCTGTCGGCCTGTGGTGGGGACGGCGGGTCCACCGGGGACGGCGGCGGCAGCGCCGCCCCGGCCGCGGCGGACTTCCCGGTCACCGTCACCGGCGACGCCGGCGACGTGACGCTGGAGGCGCGGCCGGAGACCATCGTCTCCATGTCCGCGTCGGCGACCGAGATGCTCTTCGCGATGGGGGCCGGCGACCAGGTCGAGGCGGTCGACAGCACGTCGGACTTCCCTGCCGAGGCCCCGACGACCGACCTGTCGTCCTTCACCCCGAACGCCGAGGCGATCGCCGGCTACTCCCCCGACCTCGTCGTCCTCAGCGACGACCTCAACGGGATCGTGGACGCCCTCGACGCGCTCGCGGTGCCGACCCTGCTGCTGGGCGCGGCGGACACCCTCGAGGACAGCTACGCGCAGATGGAGACCCTCGGCGAGGCCACGGGGCACGCCGAGGAGGCGGCCGACGTGGTCGCCGAGGTCCAGGACCGGATCGACGCCGCCGTGGAGTCCGTGCCCGCCGAGGCCCGGGGGCTGCGGGTCTACCACGAGCTGGACCCGAGCTTCTACTCCGCGACCAGCGACACGTTCATCGGCGGCGTCTACACGCTGTTCGGGCTGGAGAACATCGCCGACGGGGCCGCCGACACCGCCGGGGGCTACCCGCAGCTCTCGGCCGAGTACGTCGTCGGGCAGGCGCCGGACCTGGTGGTCCTGGCCGACACCCTGTGCTGTGGTGAGAGCGCCGCGACGTTCGCCCAGCGGCCGGCGTTCGACACCGTGCCGGCGGTGCGCGAGGGCCGGGTGGTCGAGGCCGACGACTCCGTCGCCTCCCGGTGGGGCCCGCGGGTGGCCGACTTCGCCGAGTCGGTCGCCGCGACCCTGCGGGGCTGAGCAGGCGCACGGTGACGGCCACCACCGGCGGCACCCGGGCAGCGCCCCCGGCCGGGACCCGGCGGGTACGCCGCCGGACGACCCTCGTCCCGTGGGGCGCCGGCGCGGCGCTGGTGCTGGCGATGCTCGGCGGCATCTGGGTGGGCGCCCTCCCCCTGCCGCCGGGCGCCGTCGTGGCCACCCTGGCCGACCGCGCCCTGGGGCCGCTCGGGGTGGAGGTGCCGGGCGGGCTGGAGGGCACCGGCGCGGCAGTGCTGCTGCAGCTGCGGCTGCCGCGGGTGGTGCTGGCCGCCCTCGTCGGGGCGGGCCTGGCGATCGCGGGCGCGGCCTACCAGGGGGTCTTCCGCAACCCGCTGGCCGACCCCTACCTGCTGGGCGCCGCCGCCGGGGCCGGGCTGGGCGCCACCCTCGTCATCGCCTACGCGCCGGGGACGTCGCTGGGGCCGGTCGGCGTGGTCCCGCTCGCCGCGTTCGCCGGCGCGCTCGTCGGCGTCGGCTCGGCGCTGGCCCTCGGCACCGCGGCCGGCGGATCGCACAGCGCCACGCTGCTGCTCGCCGGTGTCGCGGTCGCCTCCTTCCTCGCCGCCGCGCAGACGCTGGTGCAGCAGCAGAACACCGACGACCTGCGCGAGGTGTACGGCTGGCTGCTCGGGCAGCTGGGCCGCGCGCAGTGGAGCGACGTGGTGCTGGTGCTGCCCTACCTCGGCACCGCCTGCGTCGTCCTCCTGCTCTGCGGACGTGCGCTGGACGTCCTGGCGGTCGGCGACGACGAGGCCCGGTCCCTGGGCGTCCACCCCGGCCGGCTGCGGCTGCTGGTCATCGTCGCCGCCTCGCTGGCCACGGCGTCGGCCGTGGCGGTCAGCGGGCTGATCGGCTTCGTCGGGCTGGTCGTGCCGCACATCGCCCGGCGGCTGGTCGGCGGCTCGCACGCCCGGGTGCTGCCGGTCGCCCTGCTCACCGGTGGCGCGTTCCTCGTGCTGGCCGACCTCGTCGCCCGGGTGGTGCTGGCCCCGGCCGAGCTGCCGATCGGCGTGGTGACCGCCTTCGTCGGCGCCCCGTTCTTCGCCGGGCTGCTGTGGACGGGGGCGCGGCGGCGGTGACCGGGCCGGGCGGTGCGCGGGTGGAGGTGGTCGGGCTGACCGCGGCGTACGGCCGCACCCGCGTCCTCGACAACGTCCGGCTGGACGTGGCCCCGGGCGGGTGGACGGCGGTCATCGGGCCGAACGGGTCGGGCAAGTCCACCCTGCTGCGCTCGGTGCTCGGCTTCCACCCGCACGCGGGGCAGGTCCGGGTCGACGGTGTCCCGACCACCGGGATGCCCCGCCGGGAGCGCGCCCGGACGCTCGCCTACGCCCCCCAGCGCCCGGTGGTGCCCGAGGGGGTCACCACCGGGGACTACGTGACCCTCGGCCGGACACCCCACCGGGCGCTGCTCGCCGCTCCCCGGACGGTGGACCGGCAGGTGGTGGCCGACGTCATGGCACGGCTCGAGCTCACCGAGCTGGCCGGGCGCTTCGTCGCCACCCTGTCCGGAGGTGAGCAGCAGCGCGCCGTCCTGGCCCGGGCGCTGGCCCAGCAGCCCCGGGTGCTGCTCCTCGACGAGCCCACCGCGGCCCTCGACCTCGGGCACGCCCAGCAGGTCCTCGACCTCGTCGACCGGCTGCGCCGGCAGGACGGGCTGACCGTGCTCAGCACGCTGCACGACCTGAGCCTGGCCGGGCAGTACGCCGACCGGCTGGCTCTCCTCTCGCAGGGCCAGGTGGTGGCCGAGGGCCGGCCGGCCGACGTCCTCACCGCCGAGGCGCTGCAGAGCCACTACGGCGCCCGCGCCGAGGTGGTCCCCGGGCCGCACGGCCCCGCCGTCCTGCCCCTCCGCGGCCCCGAACGCCACCGGGCCTGATCGACCGGGCCTCCCGGTCGGTGCGGCCGGCCGAGCACGGTCACCCGGTGCCCGCCCACGGAGTGGCGCATCATCGGCACGTGACCATCGCCGAGCGCTTCACCGCCGCGCTGGGCTACGACTCCGACCACGCCGCCGGGCCGGAACTCCTGCCGGTACGGCTCTCCCGGGCCTGCGCCCAGACCCTGCGCGTCGACGGCGCCGGCCTGAGCGTGCTGGACCGCACCGGCCGGCGCATCCCCCTGGGGGCGAGCTCGGCCGAGGCGTCCACCGCCGAACGCCTGCAGTTCACCGCCGGCAGCGGCCCCTGCGAGACGGCACAGGAGAAGCGGGAGCCGGTGTTCGCGGTGTTCGAGGACCTCGACCGCCGCTGGCCGACCTTCGCCGGGCTGCTGGCCGAGCAGACGCCCTACCGTGCGGTGGTCGCGCTGCCCCTGGGTGAGACCCTCGCCGGCCGGGGCGCGCTGGACCTGTTCTTCGTGGACGAGTCGACGGTGACCGACCTCGACGTCTTCGAGGCCGTCGCCGTCGGTGACCTGGTCACCTCCGCGCTGTCGGAGGCGGCCGTGTGGTCGCCGTGGTCGGAGCACGGCGGTCCGGCGTGGCTGCACGGGCCGGCGGCGCAGCGGCGTGCGGCGGTGTGGGAGGCGATCGGCCGGTTGACGATGGCGCTCGAGGACGACGCGCCCGCGGCTCTGGACCTGCTCCGGGCCGCGGCCTGGTCGGCCGACCGGTCGGTCGACGACCTGGCCGAGGACGTGGTGGCCGGCCGGCTGGACCCGGCCACGCTCCGCGCGGGACGTGACGACTCGTAGCGCTGTGACCCCCGCAGTCCTCACGCTGCGTCACCGGACGGTCGCGCACACCCCCGCGATTGGGGGTCGGCCACCCCCGCCGTTCGGCTGTGTCGCAGCCTGTCTGCGGGTGCCCCCGGTTGCGACACTGTGGGCCGCGGACCAGCCTCCCGGCGCATGATGCCCCAGCGCCGGTGGGTACGGTCTCCGCTCGGTTCCGTCCGACCGGGGTGACAGAGAAGGAGGTGACGCGTGATCAAGGTGCTGCTGGCCGACGACCATGCGTTCGTCCGGGACTCCCTGGTCGAGCTCTTCACCGCCAGCGGGGACGTCACCGTCGTCGCCCAGTGCGAGGACGGCGAGCAGGTGCTCGACGCCGCCCGCCGGACCCAGCCCGACGTCGTGCTCCTCGACCTGTCCATGCCGCGGGTGACCGGGCTGCAGGCCGCCCGGCAACTGCTCTCCGACGATCCGGACACCCGGATCGTCGTGCTGACCGGTTCCCTGACCCCTGCGCTGGTCAGGGAGGCCCAGGAGATCGGGGTCGTCGGATACCTGCTCAAGGGCGACGACCCGGGCGCGCTGCCCGACCACGTCCGCACGGTGGCCGCCGGGGGAACCGCCTGGAGCGACGCGGCCGCCACCGCCTCGGCGAGCGGGTGAGACACACTCCAGGGTGACGAGCGTGAACAGCGGAACTTCATCGTTCCGTACACGCAGAGTATCGACACACTCAGGGCCTCCCCGATCGTGGGGGGACCTTGGTCACGAAAAGTCACATGACCCCTGGTCAGAAGGCCCTCGCGTCAGGTCATATGGGTGCGCTCCAGTCGGGTGGCGTGGAGCATGGACACGACGGGGGCTCCCATGGCAATGGCGCAGCTGGATCCACAGGCCGACATCGACCATGCGCGCGTGCTCGTGGTCGACGACCACAAGACGTTCGCGGAACTGCTCTCCGGAGCGCTGGCGTCGGCCGGGATGCGAGCGGTGGGCGTGGCACACTCGGCCGCGCAGGCGGTCGCCATGGCACGGGACCTGCAGCCCGACATCGTCGTGATGGACATCGAGATGCCCCGCCAGGACGGCCTGGCCGCCACCCGCCGCGTCCGCGAGGTGGCTCCCCACGCCGTCGTGGCCGTGGTCACCGCCCACCGGGACCCCGACTGGGTCGTCCGGGCCGCCCAGGCCGGCGCCTCGGCGTTCATCCCCAAGGACGGCTCGCTCGCCGAGATGATCGACGTGCTGACCCGGGTGCAGCCGGGGCAGATGCTGGTGGCCCCCTCCACCTTCGCGGGCGGCCCGACCTGCGCCCCTGCCGCCTCACCCGGCCAGGGCGCGCCGCCGCAGCTGACCCGCCGCGAGCAGGAGGTCCTCGACTGCCTGGGCCGCGGCATGCAGGTCAAGGCCATCGCCCGGGTCCTGGGGATCACGCTGGAGACCTGTCGCGGCTACGTGAAGTCCCTGCACGCCAAGCTCGGGGTCCGCTCCCAGCTCGAGGCCGTCGTCAAGGCGCAGCAGCTGGGGCTCCTCGGCTCCGTGAATGAGGACTGAGCCGCCCAGCTCCGACCCGCCCGGCACGACCGGCTTCCTGACGCAGGGTCGCAGAGGCGCCTCCCGGCCTGCCCGGCCCCGCCGGGAGTTGCTGGCCTTCTGCGCCACGGCCCTGCTCGTGCTGCTGGTGGTGTCGGCGGGGACCATCTGGCTCAGCGAGCGGATCGCCCGCGCCAACGCCCTCGCGGAGGCGGAGCGGGCGGCCGAGCGACTGGCGACCCTGCTGGTCGCTCCCCTCCTCCCGGGCGCCCTGGCCGGCGTGCCGGGGCAGGCGGAGGAGCTCGACCGCGACGTCCAGAACCGGATGAGCGACGGTTCGGTCACCAAGATGGTCGTGTGGCGGGAGACCGGCGAGATCGTCTACTCCAGCGACCCCGAGCTGATCGGCCGGGACGACATCGCGCCGTCGGCGGAGATGCTCGCCGCCATCAGCGGCGACACCGTCTCCAACGTCGACGAGGCGCCGGAGACGAGCGGGACCGCCAGCGGTCCCCAACTCGAGGTCTACGCCCCGCTGGACGTCGCCGGTGAGCGGTTCGCCTTCGAGGCCTACTTCGCCTACGAGGGCATCGACCGGCAGGCGGCCCTGCTGCGGGGGGAGATCATCCCCATGGCCATCGGGGCGCTGGTCCTCCTCCAGGTGGTGCAGATCCCCATCGCCACGTCACTGGCCCGACGCGTCAGCCGGCAGGAGGCCGAACGCACGGCGCTCATGCAGCGGACGATGGAGGCCTCCGACCGCGAGCGGCGCACCATCGCCGCCGACGTCCACGACGGCCCGGTCCAGGACCTGGCGGGCGTGAGCTACGCGCTGTCCGCGCTGCGCAGCAGCCTGCCGCCGGAACGGCACGCCACCGTCGACCGACTCGTCGGGGCGGTCCGGCACGCCGTCCAGTCGCTGCGCCGGCTCATGGTCGACATCTACCCGCCCGACCTCAGCGGTCCGGGCCTGGGCGCGGCGATCGGCGACATGGCCGAGCCCCTCCGTGCCGAGGGCGTCGAACTGATCATGGACGCCGGTCCGCTGCCGGAGATGACGCCGGACGCCGCCGCGGTCCTGTACCGCACCGCCAAGGAGGCCCTGGCCAACGTCGCCAAGCACGCCCAGGCCAAGCACGTCTGGCTCACCCTCGAGGAGACGACAGCCGCGGGGATGCCGGCCGTGCGGCTCGAGGTCGCGGACGACGGGGTGGGTTTCCCCGCGACCGGCACCGACCGCCGGAGCGAGGGACACCTGGGCATGTCGCTGCTGCGCGACCGCGTGGTGGACATGGGGGGCACGCTCAGGTTGAGCACGCGCGAGGGCGGTGGCGCCGTCCTCACCGCGGTGGTGCCTCTGAGTCACGACCAGTGACGTAAACGAGTCGCTGACCTGCACGGACCCCCCATTTGCGGGAGGGGGTGATCCCCCTGTGACGGCTGTGGCCGAGGGGGTCGAGAACGGGAGAGTTCCACTACCGCGAGCCGGCGGCAGATGAAGGAGCTTCCCGATGGACACGCCCAGCTTGAACCGACGTGACGCCCTCAAGGTGGGCCTGGCAGGCACCGCCGCGATGGCGCTGCCCCTCCAGGCTGTGCTGAAGGCGAAGGCGGCGTCGGAACTCCCCGACAGCAAGATGCCCAAGCCGTTCACCCAGGCCTTCAAGGCGCCGCCGGTGCTCCAGCCCGTGGCCCGGGACGACATCGCCGACGACGTCTTCGGCTACGTGCCGGACGACTACGTCCCCACCGCCGAGAACAGCCACTTCCCCGGCCAGCCGATCCGGGGCAGCCAGTACGTGGGCACGGACTACTACCACCTCACCGAGACCAACGTGCAGGTCCAGATCGTCCCGGGCGTGTGGACGAAGATGTGGTGCTACGCCGGCGGCAAGGGCGACAGCCTGGCCCGCTCGATCCCGGGGCCGACCATCCGGTCCTACCTGCAGAAGGACCCCGCGACGGGCAAGAAGATGCCCCGCCGCACGGTGATGCAGGTGGTCAACGGCCTGCCGAAGAAGCACCCGACCATGGACTACGTGCCGTGGACCTCGCTGCACCTGCACGGGTCCCCGTCCAAGCCGCAGTTCGACGGCTACGCCGGCGACCTGACCAACCCGGGTGAGTGGAAGAACTACGAGTACCCGAACAGCTGCACGCCGCGGACGCTCTGGTACCACGACCACGGCGTGCACCACACCGCCCAGAACGTCTACATGGGTCTGGCCGCCCAGTACCACGTCGTGGACCGGGAGCTCGAGCAGGCGCTGGAGATCCCGCAGTACGACCCGTCCCTGCCCTCCTACGCGCCCGGACAGTACGAGGTGCCGCTGATCCTCGGGGACGTCATCCTCACCGCCGACGGTCAGCTGCTGTTCGACGACTCAGGCGAGGACGGTCTGTACGGCGACATCATCCTGGTGAACGGCGTGCCGTGGCCGAACATGAAGGTCGAGCCCCGCAAGTACCGGTTCCGCATGCTGAACGGCTGCCTCGCCCGCGGGTTCCAGCTCCGGCTGAGCAACGGCGCGCCGTTCAAGGTGATCGCGACCGACGGCGGTTTCATGCAGTTCGCCCAGGAGGTCACCACCTTCCGGATCGGCATGGCCGAGCGCTACGAGTTCATCATCGACTTCGCCGCCTTCAAGGGGCAGAAGGTCCAGCTGCTCAACGACGGCGTGGCCAACGCGGTCGACTACGACCACACCGGCAAGGTCATGCAGTTCGAGGTCGGCACCAAGGTGACCAGCACCAAGAACAACAAGGCCCCCACGGTCCTGGGCGCTCCGCACCCGGTGATGACCCTCAAGGCGGCCGAGCGCTCCGCGGTGCGCAAGATGAAGCTGCACCGCAGCAACGGCATGTGGAAGATCGACGACCAGACGTGGGACGACGTGGTGCGGTCGGGTTACACCCGGCTGTTCGCCAACCCGGCGCGGGACGCCGTCGAGATCTGGGAGGTCGAGAACAACGGCGGCGGATGGTTCCACCCGCTGCACATCCACCTCATCGACTTCAAGGTGCTCGGTCGGGGCGAGGCGGGGCAGACGCCACCGCTGCCCGAGGAGAAGGGCCCGAAGGACGTCGTCTACATCGCCGAGGGCGAGACCGTGCGGCTGCTCATGAAGTTCGAGCACGAGGACGGGCGGTACATGATCCACTGCCACAACCTGTCACACGAGGACCACGACATGATGCTCCAGTACCAGGTGGGGCACCACGACATCGACTGCGACGCGATCAACTCGTGCCCGCCGAAGGCGCTCCCGGCCCCCGACCTGGTGGCGAAGACCGCGGCCGTGGCAGAGCCCGCCCCGCCGGCGACCGCTCCGGAGGCTGACTCCACCGGCGGCAGCACGACGACCGGGTCCACCCCGACGACGCCCGACAGCACCACCACCGACAGCACCACCACCGGCAGCACGACGACCGGGTCCACCCCGACGACGCCCGACAGCGCCACCACCGGCAGCACGACCACCGGGACCACGGCGACCGAGCCGGCTCCGACGGGCAGCGGGCAGTGAGCGCCGCCCTGGCGGCGCGGGAGGCGCCCGTCGTGACCGGGCAGGCCCCCGGCCGTCAGTTGACCTGGTGGCTCCGGATCACCGCCCTGGGGGCGGGCGCGGCGGGAGCCCTGCACGTGGCTGCCGCGGTCGACCACCTCGGCGGGGGTGAGCTCGCCGTCGGGTTCTTCCTGCTCACCGCGCTCGCCCAGGTCGGCTTCGCCGGCTGGCTGCTGGTGACGAGCTTCACCGCGGCCGCACCGGACCGCCGCCTGGTGGCCCTGGCCCTGCTCGGCACGGTCGGCCTGCTCGGGCTCTACGTGGTGGCGCACGCGACGTCCCTGCTCGACGCCTTCTCGGTCGCCGACCACGCCGCCACCGGCCACGCGCACGAGAACACCGAGCGCATGCTCCAGTTCGACCCGGTCACCGGGGTGGACTTCTTCGAGGGCATGCCGACCGCGACGGACGGCCCGGTCGCCATGGCCGGCGACCCGGTCGCGGCCCGGCCGCACGGCCCGCAGGCGCTGGGCACCGTGACGGTCGCCGTCGAGCTGCTCACCGTGCTCGGACTGGCTGCGCTGCTCCCGGCGTCCTGGCGCCGGGTCGCGGTCAACGCACTGTTCGGCCTCGGAGCCCTGGCCTGGGGCCTCTGGTTCACCGGCGTCCTCGGGTGACCAGCACCCCCCGATCCGCCGCCGCGGTCACTGGTGACCCCCGCACCAGTGACCGCGGCGGTATCCCGGGTGAGCAGCGTTCCTCCTCGGAGGACGCCCCCCGGACGGCCGCCGCGGCCGCTGGTGACCCCCGCACCAGCGGCCGCGGCGGCACACTCTGGCGCCGGCTGGTCGACCTCGGCCCGTGGCTGGCCGTCGGACTGGTGCTGCTGTTCATCGCGTCCATGTCCGGCCTGCTCCCGTGGCAGGTCATGCGAGTGGACGCCAACAGCATGACCCCGACCGTCGAGGCGGGGGACCTCCTCGTCCTGGAGCGCGGGTCCGGACCGGTGGAGCGCGGCGACGTCGTCGCCGTCGTGGACCCCCGCGACCCCGAGGGGATGCTCGTCAAGCGGGCCGTCGCCGTCGGTGGGGACGAGGTGGCCATCGAGGACGGCGTCCTGCTGGTCAACGGCGCCGAGGTCTGCGAGCCGGCCATCGACAGGTCGCGCCTCGACGGGGTGTTCCACGGCCCGGTGAGCGTGCCCGAGGGCTCGCTGTTCCTGCTCAGCGACAACCGGGACCGCTCGATCGACTCCCGCGCCTTCGGCCCGGTGCCCACCAGCTCGATGGTGGGCACGGTGATGGTGCGGTTGTGGCCCGCCCCGGGGGGCCTGCCCGACCCGTCCGAGGGCTGCTGACCCGCGCCCGCGCACCGCACCCCCTCGACACCGCGATCCGGTGGCCGTCAGCACAGGACGGCCACCGGATCGTCTGCGTGGCGGTGACCGCACACCCCCGGTGTGGTGACCACGAGCGTCGTCGACGGCGCGGCGGGCTGATCCCGGGCGAGGAGGCTCCGGGACGGTGAGGGTGAGGGCGACGACGGTGACAGGCGACGACCCTGATGCCCTGATGCCCTGATGCGCTGATGCCCTGATGACCTGGTGCCCGCAGGTCCGGTGCCTCACCTGGAGGCCGTCTGACCGTCCACGGCCGCGCCGGGTCCGTGAGCCGGGTCGTCGACCTCGGCCGGCCCGTCGCCGACGTCGTGATCGAGCGGGACGTCTCCCGAGCCACCGGCAGCGAGGAGGCTCGCTCGCCACGGCGTCGGGCCGGGAGGCACTGGGGGAGGTGCCGGCCGGGCGGGTCAGCCGCGGACCGGACCCTCGGCGTCAGCCGCGGACCGGGCCGTCCGCGGTCGAGCCGGTCGACGGGAACGCCGGGTCGTCGGCGGAGCGGGACAGCTCGTGCCACAGCTTGTTGGTGTCGTTGAGCTGCCGCTCCACACCGGTGAGGGCCACGTGCACGGGGATGCCGGGCCGGCCACCGACCTTGACGAGGAAGCGGCCGCGGCCGGGCGGCTCGGCCTCGGTGCCGGTGCCCGGGTTCCAGGCCGGTGGGTCCTGCCAGCCGACGAGGAGGTCCTGCTCGGCGCGGGTCATCGGCACGGCGGAGGTCAGCATCGGCATCTCGGCCGCAGGCAGCCCACCGCAGATGACCATCCCGGAGCGCTCCACGAAGCCGCGGGCCTTCATCCGGTCCTCCTCGGTGGGCAGCGCCAAGAGGTCGCTCATCGTGTGGCTGACCATCGCCATGCCCACGCCACGCTGCCGGTTGAGCCGGGTGAGCGCGTCGACCCGGTCGACCATGCCCCGGCCGGCCCGCAGTGCCCGCCACAGCTCGTCGAGCACGACGAAGTGGTGCCGGCGGGGCTCGAGGCCCGCATCGGCCAGGGCGTGCGCCACGCTGATGGCACCGAAGCCGGCCGACCAGCACGCCAGGAGCACGGCGGCCTGCAGGTCGGACTGGGCGTCGTCGATGCTCGACACGTCGAACACCACCGGGCGGTCGCGCAGCATGGGGGTCGTGGTCGGTTCGGCGAAGATGCGGCCGAGGCGGCCGCCGCCGGTCAGCCCGATGAGGGTCGCCTCGAGGTCCTCGGTGACCTCGTCGTAGCGGCTCCGATCACCGCGGTCGAGGGCCGCGGCGCGGACGTCCTCGGGGGCGGCCCGGAGCACCTCGAGCAGGTGGTGCAGGGTCGGCGCGCCCCGTCGCGCGGCGTCGTGCGTGTCGTCGAGGACCTTCAGCGCCCGGTCGAGGACGGTCTCCTCGCGGTCGGTGGGCGGGGCGCCGCGCATCACGGTCACCAGCGCCGAGACGATGGCGTGCCGGCGTCCGTGCGCGTCGGCCAGCACCTGGGCCCGCGCGTCGCCGGTCAGCCGGGCGGCGGCCGCCGTGGCCTCGCCGGGGTCGAGCACGTTGAGGTGTCCGCGACCGCGGCCCAGCCGGATCACCTGGCCGCCGATGGACTCCACCAGGTCGACGTAGTCTGGCTTCAGGTCGCCGAGCACCATCGGCAGGACGCCGTAGCCGGCCAGGCCCAGGGCCATCCGGCGGACCACGGTGGACTTGCCCAGACCGGGCTTGCCGAGCACGAACGCCGACGGGTTGCTGATCAGGTTGGCCCGCTGGAACCAGCTGATCGGGTCGCAGCACAGGGTGGCGCCCGACAGCAGGTTGCGGCCGAGCGGGACGCCGGTCATCGGCGTCCCCGCCCCGGCGGCGAAGGGCCACAGGCCGCACGCCTGCACGGTGGTGGCCCGCCACTCGTCGGGGGCCTGCACGTAGGTCGAGGCGCCCCGGCCCCACCCGGACCAGCCCCGCGGCCCGGGACCGGGGGCCGGCTGACCTGGCCGTTGCCGCTTCACAGCGCCTCCCGGAACTCGCCGGGCACGCTCAGGTGGGCGGAGGGGACGATCCCCAGCGGGAGGGCGGCGGCGAACGCGGAGTCCTGGGAGCCGTAGACCGGGCGCAGCTGGGTGCGGGCGGTCGCGGCCAGGTTGTCCACGGCGGCGCGGGCGACCTCGAGTGCGGCGCGCGGGTCGTCGAGCAGGTCGGCGTCGGCGACGGTCGCCGTCACGAGCATCCCGAAGTCGACCAGGCCGGCGCCGCGGGCCTCCTCCTCGGCGGTCAGCGCGGCGGCCCGCTGCTCGAGCAGCACCCGCGCCGTCGGCCGGGACGAGGAGGACGCGCGGAAGTCGGCGGTGCGCCGGTCCTGCTCGACGACGCGGGCGGCCCGACCGGCGTCCAGCGGCCGGTAGAGCAGGGTGACCCGCTTGCGGTCGATGTCCGGGTGCGGCGCGACGAGGTCGGCGAGCACCGAGGAGAACACCTCGCCGCGGGGAGCCGCCGTCATCGACCAGGTGACCGACAGCGCCCCGTCGTGGCGGTACCAGCCCCAGCCCGCCTCCGCGGCGGTCGGGCCGACGTCGGACCAGCGCAGCTCGGGGCTCACGCCCGCAGCGTGCACCTCGTCGACGACCCGCGCCGCCGACGGGTCGTAGGCCACGCGGATGACCTCGCACAGCTCCTGGGCCGTCGCTGGCCGGACGACGCCGGCGCCGGTGGCACTGAGGCCCGCGGTCAGACCCGGCAGCCGGGTGGCGACGTCGCGGGCGACGTCCTCGGTCTCCTTCTTCCGGCCACCGGCGCGGCCGGCGGTGGTGAAGGTGAGCGAGACGAAGGCGGTGACGGTGGCCGAACCGGCCGGGTAGGTGTCGACCACCTCGCGCAGCATCGCCAGCGCCACCGAGGGGGCCCGCGGGTCGAGGTGGGTGTCGACCTCGCGGCGCAGCCGCGTGCCGGAGTCCGGCGCGGTCTCGATCGTGACCGAGGCGGCGACCAGGCCGGGCTCGTTGCCCAGGGCGCCCAGCCAGGCTCCCCAGTGCGCGACCCAGGTGTCCACCTGCTCCTCGTCGACGAGGGAGGCCCCGTCGGGCTCGGTCACCAGGACGACGGTGGCGTGCCGGGTGGCCGGCACGGTGACCATCGCGAAGGGCCGGCCGTGCGAGTCCTCCCACTCCGAGAGCTGGGACGCCGCGGCGAGCCCCGGGAGCTGGAAGGTGCCCTCCGGCGTCCGGCCCAGCGGGCCCGAGCGGTAGAGGTGGGTGCCGCTGCGCCGGGCCCGGGCCCATCCCACGCGGCTGGACAGCCGCTGCACGCCCGACCGGTGGTGGCGGTCGCGCACGACCAGCAGCGCCAGCAGCAGGCTCAGGACGACGGCCGTGACCAGCCCCCAGAGCAGCCCGGCGAGGGTCAGGGTGGCGATCACCCCGATCAACCCGAGCAGCAGCAGACCGGTGCCGAGCGTGCCGAGGCTGCCCAGGCCGGCGCTGGCCGGACGCCGCCAGTTGCCGTAGGTGCGGGGGGTGGGCGCGGAGGTCACGGGACGAGGTCCTCTCCGTCGGGACGCGAGGCGGGCAGCGCGGGGGTCTCGGTCGCCTGGCGGCCGGCCCGCCGGCTGTGCCGCCCGTGGGCGGGGACCGGCACCCGGTCGGCGCCCGGGAGCCCGTCCAGGGCCGGGACGCCGGTGGTCAGGCGGGTGGCTCCGACGCGGGCGCCGTCCCAGGTGAGCGCGGCGGGCGTCGGGCGGGGAGCGGCGCCACGGGCCGAGGGCACCCGCATGCTCGAGGAGCTCCCGGCGCTGCCGGCCGCGAGGGTCACCGGGGCGACCGCCCGGGCGCCGCTCGGCAGGCCGCTGACGGCCGCCCGGACCCGGCTGGTGGAGCTGACCGTGCGCACCATCGGCTGCAGCACCTTCAGCAGCACCGGCAGCGCCGCGATGGCCAGCACGAGGAAGGTGGTGCCGGTGAGCGCGGCGACCAGCGGGGAGTCCTCGGGCAGCGGGGTGAGGAAGGCGGCGGCGTAGACCAGGGCCGCGGCCGGCTGGTACAGCGCGAACGCCGCCGTCCAGGTGAGGGTGCGGACGAAGACCGCCCGACCGGTGTCGGTGTTGGTCGCCGAGGCGGTCAGCGGGAGCACGCCGGCCAGGACGACCAGGACCACGCCGCGCGCCACGAGGAGCACCACCTGGACGACGGCGGCCAGCAGGGTGGCGGTACCGAGGAGCACGGTGAGCACCACCGACATGTCGTCGCTCTGCTGCACGGCGAGGAGGTCGGTCAGCCCGGTCTCGACGTCGCCGGTGGCCTGTTCCAGGATCCACACGGAGAAGGCGTCCGACGCGCTCACCAGCAGGATGACCCCGGTCAGCCCCGCGCCCGAGACCAGCACCAGGGTGCCCAGTCCGCGCATCAGGTCGGCCAGCGGCTGGGTCCGGCGCTGCCAGACCATGCGCCCGCCCGCGATCAGGACGGCGAGCACGGCGACCACTCCGCTGTACCAGGCGAGCGAGCCGGTAAGCAGCCCGACCGCCGCGGACGGGTCGGCGACGCCATCGGCGCCGACGGTCCCCAGCCCGGGGGACGGCGGGTCCGCCCACAGTCGTGCCACCGCGGCCAGCGCGTCGCCGGCCGCCTCGACGATCTCGCGCGCCAAGTCGCCCAAGGGGTCGCCTCCTCCACTCTCGTCCAGCACGCCCACGCCCGCGGCCGGGATGGCCGGGTCGAGGAACGCCTCACCGAGGTCGGCGGCGCTGGGGTCGGAACTGCTGATGTCTGCGCTGCTCGAGAAGGAGCCGCGGGTGATGAGTTCGGTGAGACCGGCGGAGCTGTCCGGGACGATCCGGCCGGTGTCCGGCGTGAGGACGTCGAGCAGGCCGGCGGCGGTGTCGCCCGCGTCGGCGCCGGCCCCCGGGGGCTCCGGCGGGAGGGCGTCGAGCGGGATCCGGTCGACCTCGACCGCCGTCTGCTCCGGCGTCGGAGGGCCCTCGGGGACCGGCGGCGGCGCCACGTCGGAGGTGGGCGCCGGCACCGGCTCGTCGACGGGCGGCGGCGCCGCCTCGGACGTGGGCGGGGGCACCGGCTCCTGGGTGGGCCCGGGCGTCGGCTCCGGCGTCGGGTCCGGGGTCGGCGTCGGCGTCGGGTCCGGGGTCGGCGTCGGCGTCGGGTCCGGGGTGGGCGTCGGGTCCGGGGTCGGCGTCGGGTCTGGGGTCGGCGTCGGCTCCGGCGTCGGGTCCGGGGTCGGCGTCGGCGTCGGGTCCGGGGTAGGCGTCGGGTCCGGGGTAGGCGTCGGGTCCGGGGTCGGCGTCGGCGTCGGGTCCGGGGTGGGCGTCGGGTCCGGGGTGGGCGTCGGGTCCGGCGTCGGCGTCGGGTCCGGGGTCGGCGTCGGCGTCGGGTCCGGCGCGGTCGTCGCCTGCGGCGCGATCGTCACCTCCGGCGCAGCAGTCGTGACCGGTGCCTCGAGGGGAGCGGCCGTGTCCGTGCCCACGGGCGGGATCGGGGAGCTCATCTCGACCCCCTCGCGTCCGCGACGTCCATGACCGCTCCTCGACCTTCCTCGGTCAGACCAGCGCCGCGATCAGGCCGGAGGCCGATCCGACGAGGACGGCGCCGCCCAGGACGTAGGCCAGGCTCACCGCGTGCTCGGCGCCCTCGCCGCGGCGGTGCGCGAGGGCCATGCGGGCGCCGACCAGCAGCACACCGACGACGCAGATCGCCAGGACCGTCCAGGCCACCCACGAGACCATCGTGACGATGCCCTCGGACCCGGGCGGGGCGATGCCCTGGCCGGGGTCCACCACGGCCAGGGCGGGTGAGGCGAGCACGCTCATCGGTTTCCGTCCTCGGGGATGTGGCCCGGCATGGGCCTCTCGATTCCGCGGCGGGGCACCGGCGCCCCCGCCGTCCTTGTCCCATCAAAGGTGCGGCCAGGCCGGTACCAGCGGCAATGCCCGACATTGGGGGTCCCCTCCGGGTCACCCGACCGGCTGTACTCCTTGCAGCACCGGTGTGGCGGGGGTCCCGCCGGGCTCGACAGGAGGCCACGGGCATGACCAGCTCGCGACCACGCCTCGCCGCAGCCGCCGTCCTGGCCGCCGGCCTGCTCCTCGGGGGCTGCGGCGGCGCTCCCGAGCGGCCCGCGCCGCGGCCCGAACCGACCGCCGCCGCGTCCACCGCGCCGGGCGACGACCACGCCGAACTGCCGGCCGCACCGCCCTCCCCCGTCGACGACGCGAACTCCCAGCAGGCCGCCCTCGACGCCGCCACCGCCGCGGTGACCGCCTTCGCGCGTCCCGGCCTGGACCCCGCGCAGTGGTGGTCGGAGTTCGCGCCACTGCTCAGCTCCGCCGCCGTGGTCGCCTACGAGGGCACCGACCCGGAGCAGGTCCCCGCCTCGGCGGTCACCGGTCGGCCCCGGCCGACACCGGGCGTCAGCGCCTTCCTGGCGACGGTGCTGGTGCCGACCGACGCCGGGGAGTACGCCGTCCTGCTGGCCCGGGAGGGCGCTGGCGCACCGTGGCTGGTGGAGCGGATCACGCCGGTCGAGCAGGCCGGCGCACCGGAGTCCGGGGCCCTGACCCCGCCCACGGACGCCGGTGTGCCCGTCGCGGGGAGCGAGCCGTGAGGAAGTCCGCGGTGGCCGCCGCGATCGCGCCGGTCCTCATCGCCGGTGGCCTCGTCACCGCCGCGCTGGTGACCCACGAGGACCCGCAGGCCGGAGCCTGCGAGCCGACGGGGGCGGCGGTGAGCGTCAGCGGCGTGCCCGCCGGGCCCGTCGCCGGCTGGTCCGGAGAGCAACTGGTCAACGCCGCGCTGATCATGGAGGCGGGCGAGGCGCTCGGCATCGACGCCCGCGGGCAGGTCATCGGGGTCATGACGGCCATGGGCGAGTCCTCCCTGACCGTCGTCGACCACGGTGACGCCGTGGGCCCGGACAGCCGCGGACTGTTCCAGCAGCGGGCCAACGGCGCGTGGGGCAGCTACGAGGACCGGATGGACCCGACCATCTCCGCGACCAACTTCTACGAGGCCCTGCTCGAGGTCGACGGCTGGGAGACCCTCCCACCGACGATCGCCGCGCACCGCACCCAGCGCAACGCCGACCCGTACCACTACGTCCGCTGGTGGGACGACGCCGTGGAGGTCGCCGCCGCGCTGACCGGCGCCCAGGTCACCGGCGTCGCCGCGGGCACCGGCCACCTGCCCTGCACCGGCGCGGCTCCGGTCCTGCGCGCCGTCACCGGGGACTGGACGACGCCCACCGAGGGCCCGCTCACCAGTGGCTTCGGCAACCGCAACAGCCCGACGGGCGGGGGCGTCCGCCTGCACGCCGGGCTGGACCTGGCGCCGGGCTGCGACGCGCCGATCGTCGCAGCGTCGGCCGGGGTGGTCGTCCGTGCCGGGGCGTCCTCGGGGTACGGCAACCTGGTCGTCGTCGACCACGGTGGCGGGGTGCTCACCCGGTACGCGCACATGGAGGACGAGGACCTGCTCGCGGTGGTCGGTCAGCAGGTCGTCGCCGGCCAGCAGATCGCCCGTGTGGGCACCAAGGGCGACTCGACCGGCTGCCACCTGCACTTCGAGGTGTACCTCGACGGCGCCCCGACCGACCCCCTGACCTTCCTCGCCGAACACGGCACCGACCTGCGCTGACTGTGCTCCGGAGCGCACCGGGCCACGGAACAGCGGTCCTCCGTGCAGCGCTGCACAGGGTGTGGGAGCCGCTGCCTCGCCGTCACCCGTCCACACCGACCTGTCCCGCCTGCTCCAGGTCCGGGAGATCTACGCCGAGCCCGCCGCCCTCGAGTCGGCCCGCGGCCGCGACGTCCTCGCCCGCTTCCCCACCGCGCAGGTGGTCGAGGTGCCCTCGCACTGGAAGATCCCCGAGCTGCACGGCAACGAGGGGAACGTCGAACGCTGGGTGCGCGTGAAGACCGAGACCCTCGTGCTCGGCGTCAAGAAGTCGCTGACCGCCCGGGAGAACAGCCGCTCGTCGAACTGGATCGCGCCGTCGACGGCCAACGGCTGCGCGATGGCCTGCGCCTACTGCTACGTGCCCCGGCGCAAGGGCTACGCCAACCCGATCACCGTGTTCACCAACATCGAGCAGATCACCGGCTACCTGCGCCGCCACGTGGCCCGGCAGGGCGTCAAGGCAGAACCCGACCAGTGCGACCCGGTCAGCTGGGTCTACGACATCGGCGAGAACAGCGACTGCTCGGTCGACGCCCTGGTGAGCGACAACGTCGCCGACCTGGTGGCGACGTTCCGCGAGCTGCCGACGGCCAAGGCGTCCTTCGCCACGAAGTACGTCAACCGCCAGCTGCTCGACCTCGATCCGCAGGGCCGCACCCGCGTCCGGTTCTCGCTCATGCCGGACGCCGACGCCCGCGTGGTCGACGTCCGCACCAGCCGCGTCCCGGATCGGATCGCGGCCGTGGACGACTTCGTCGAGGCCGGCTACGAGGTGCACCTCAACTTCTCGCCGGTCATCCTCCGCGAGGGCTGGGAGGCCGACTGGGCCGCGCTGCTGCGGCAGCTGGACGACGAGCTGTCCCCCGCCGCCAAGGCGCAGGCCGCCGCCGAGGTGATCATGCTGACGCACAACCGCGACCTGCACGAGGTCAACCTCGGCTGGCACCCGAAGGCCGAGGAGCTGCTCTGGCGGCCGGACCTGCAGCAGCCCAAGCGCAGCCAGAACGGGCAGTGGAACGTGCGCTATCGCAACGACGTCAAGCGGGCCGGCGTCACGCGGCTGCAGGAGCTCATCGCGGCGCACGCGCCCTGGCTGCGCGTCCGGTACGCCTTCTGAGTCGCACCGCCACGTGTGGGCTCCTCGACGACGCGTGCTCATGGCCGGCGTGGTGTGCGATCCTGCACTGCGGCGACGTCGATCAGCGGGGGGAGCGACACCGCATGCTGAACCCCGCGCTGCCCGCTCGCGCCCTGCTCGAGGCCCTGCCCGACACGGTCGTCGTGGCCGACGCCGAAGGGCGGATCGCCTACATCAACCCGGCGGTCCACGGGCTCCTGGGCCACGCCCCCGCCGATCTGCTGGGCCAGTCGCTGACCGTGCTCATGCCCGAGCGCTTCCGCGGTGCCCACGGGGACGGCTTCGCCCGGTTCCGGATCACCGGACGGGGGGAGCTGGTGGGGTCCACGACCCAGGTCCCCGCCCTGCACCGGAGCGGCCGCGAGATCACGATCGACCTCACCCTCGCCCGTCTCGACCCTGCCCCGGGCGGGGACGATGACGCAGCCGTGGTGGTGGCCGTGCTCCGCGACGCGGCCACCACCGTCCTGCTCGAGCGGCAGCTGCTGGTCGGCCGGTACCTCGCCGCGACGCTGCGGGTGACGGCGGCGCTGACGGAGGCCGCCGACGCCGACGTCGCCTTCCGCGACCTGCTCCCGACGCTGTGCACCGAGCTGGACTGGGACACCGCCACCCTGTGGGAGCCCGACGGCGCGAGTCGCCGGCTGCACCACGTCGGCACCTGGAACACCCCCGGCTCGGAGGCACCGGCCCTCCACGAGGCCTCGCACGCGCACCGGATCGGTCGCGGCGAGCCGTTGCCGGGGCTGGCCTGGTCACGCCGGGCACCCGTCGTCATCGAGGACCTGTGGGCCGAACCCCGCCTGGCCCGCCTCTCGGCGGCCCGCGCCGACGGGCTGCGGACCGGCGTCGCCTTCCCGGTCCTCCGTGGCGGCGAGCTGCTGGCCGTGTGCGAGCTGTTCTCCCGGGAGCAGCGACCCGTCCCGCCCGAGTTGCTGGACGTGCTGGCGCACGCCGGCCGCCAGATCGGGCAGTTCCTCGGCCGGCTGCGCGCCGAGTCGGAGGTCCGCAAGCTCGCCGAGACGCTGCAGCGCAGCCTGCTGCCCTCCCACCTGCCGGTGATCCCGGGTGTGCAGCTCGCCGCGCGCTACCGCCCCGGAGGGGGCAACGCGCTCGTCGGCGGTGACACCTACGACGTCATGCCCCTGCCCGACGGCCGCTGGATGGTGTTGATCGCCGACGTCTGCGGGACCGGTGCCGAGGCGGCCGCGGTGACGGCGCTGACCCGGCACACCGCCCGCGCGGCGGCCAGTTCCACCGCCGGCGGGACGTGCGACCCCGCCGAGGTCCTCCGCGCGGTCAACGCCGCGCTGCTGCACGAGCAGGGCGACGGGCCGCTGCGTTTCGTCACCGCCTGCTGCCTCGTGCTCTCCCCGGGCCCGGACGGCATCCGGGCGGCCGTGGCGGTGGCCGGCCACCCGCTGCCCCTGCGGCGGACGGCGGGCGGCGTGGTCGAGACCGGGCTGGTCGGGCGCCCGCTCGGCGTCACCGCCGACCTCGACCTCCACGTGGAGGAGGTGGCGCTCCCGGCCGGTTCGACGCTGGTGCTCTACACCGACGGCGTGACCGAGGCGAGGGACGACGCCGGCGACCAGTTCGGCGAGGAGGGGCTGGCCGAGGTGCTCGCCGCCGCGCCCTGCGGAGCGGAGGCCACCGTCGCCGCGGTGACCTCCGCCGTCGAGGAGCAGCTGCGCGGCTCGCGGCACGAGGCCGACGACCTCGCCGTCCTCGCTCTCAGCGTGCCCTGACCGGCGGTCAGCCGGTCTGGCCGGTGTCGGCGTGCGCGGCGCCCACCGGCTTGGACTCCGGTGACCCGCGCTGGCGCAGGTAGACGGCGAAGATGGCCATCGAGCCGACCGCGAGCATCTCCGACTGCCAGTTCTGGAAGGAACGGTTCCAGAAGTCGGCCTCGCCGAGGTACCCGATCCAGCTGACCGGGTCCTGCCGGGACGCGAGCTGCTCGGAGTTGTACGCCGCCCACCCGGCGATGGACGACGCGGCCCACGTGAGCAGGAAGAGCGCGCCCATGAGCAGGCCCAGCGACCGGGAGAAGACCGCCGTCCGCCAGCCCCCGGGCCGCGCCCAGGCCGGGGAGTCCGCGCCGGCGTACCGGCCGACCTGCTGCTCGCGGTCGGACTCGGTGCCCTCCTGCCCCGGCTCCTTGGACTCCGACGAGCCCCGCTGGACGAACCAGACCGTGGCGAAGACGTAGAGGAAGAACTGCAGGTACTCGGACTGCCAGTTCTCCATGACGTCGACCCCGAACGACGACGAGGTGACGTAGTCCAGGAACGACACCGTCGGCAGGCCGTCCGACACCCGCCCGGCGTTGACGTCCGCGGTGCCGGAGACGGCCTGGCCGAGCAGGGTGGCCAGGAACAGTCCGCCGAACGCCAGGCTCAGCGCGTTGGCGCGGACGAAGCCGTACCGCTCGGGCGCGCTCATCGGCCCATCAGTGCCAGCGCCGTCACGTAGGCGATGCCGACCACCAGGACGACCAGGTAGGCGACGAAGATCCCGCGCACACCCCTCATGACCCCTCCACCTGGCAGTCGTACGGACCCTCGGGCCTCGGCCGGCACCCCGCGGCGACCACGCGCCAGCCGGCGTCGGTCCCGGTCAAGAAGAGGGTGTCGCCGGTGAGGCGGACCTGCGCGTCGCCGCCCCAGACCTGCACCGCCGCCACCCGGCCACCGGACAGCGGGAGCTCGCCGATGACGTCCGCGCACGGCGCCAACTCCTCGGACTCCAGCGTCTCCAGGGTGGCGGGCGCCAGCAGGGCGCACCGCTCGCTCGGCTCGCCGGAGGTGTCCTCGAAAGCCAGGGCCACCGCACCGGCGTCGTCTGCCTCCAGGCTCGAGCAGCCGGTCAGCAGCGCGGCCGCCGCCAGGCCCACCGTGGCCAGGCACCTGCTGGCCCTCCAGGTCGCCACAGTGCTCTCCCGTCCGGGTCCCCCGGGTGTGTCCGGTCCGCGTGGGCCGGCGACCGGCGGCCTACCCGGTCCGCCGCGCGAGGCAAACGAGTGGTCACCCGCGGGGGTGACAGCGGGCTCCGTCGCCCGGCCTGCTCCGTCGGCGGGCGGGGCTACCGTGGGCGGCGTGGCGCGGGTGGCGGTGGTCGGCGCCGGCCTCGGCGGTCTGGCCGCGGCGGCCCGGCTGGCCGCCCTGGGTCACCAGGTGACCGTGCTCGAGCAGGCGCGGCAGACCGGCGGCAAGCTGGGCTGGTACGCGCGCGACGGGCACGGCTTCGACACCGGTCCGAGCCTGGTGACCCTCCCCCAGGTGTACGCGGACCTGTTCGCCGCCACCGGCGGCCCGCTGGAGGACGCCGTCGACCTGGTGCGGCTGGACCCCGCGGTGGACTACCGGTTCCCCGACGGCTCCCGGCTGCTCCTGCCCGGGACCCGCGCCGCCATCGCCCCCGCCGTCGATGCGGCGCTCGGCCACGGGACCGGCGCGCAGTGGACCGCGCTGATGCAGCGGGCGGCGGCGATGTGGCGGGTCACCGAGCAGCCCTTCCTCCGCTCACCGCTGGCCGGCGCGGCGACGTTGGCGCGGCTGGCCCGGCGCCCGTCGGACGTCGCCACCGTGGCGCCGTGGAAGACGTTGCGCGGGCTCGGCGAGGAACACCTCGCCCATCCGGCCCTGCGCATGCTGCTCGACCGGTACGCCACCTACTCCGGGTCCGACCCGCGGCGGGCACCGGCGGTGCTGGCCACGGTCCCACACGTGGAGCAGGAGTACGGCTCCTGGTACGTGCGCGGCGGGCTGCGCCGTCTGGCGGACGCGGTGGCGGAGCGGGCGGTCGAGCGCGGTGCGCGGGTCCGGACCGGGTGCACCGTCGAACGGGTGCTCGTCGAGGGCGGCCGCACCTCCGGCGTCCGGCTGGCCGGCGGTGAGGTGGTGCGGGCCGACGTCGTGGTGTCCGCCGGGGACGCCGCCGCCCTGTACGCCGACCTGCTGCCGCCCTCCGGCGCCACCCGCGGGGTCCGCCGGGACCTCGCCCGCAGCACGCCGTCGCTGTCGGGGTTCGTGCTGCTGCTGGCCCTGCGCGGGCGGACGCCGGGCCTGGCCCACCACACCGTGCTCTTCCCGGTGGACTACGACGCCGAGTTCGACGCGGTGTTCGGCACCGGCCGGCACCGGGGCGCGCCGCGGCCGGTGGCCGACCCGACCGTCTACGTGAGTGCACCGGACGATCCCGCGACCCGGCCGGACGACGACTCCGAGTCGTGGTTCGTGCTCGTCAACGCTCCGCGGCACGACCCGGCCGGTGGGGTCGACTGGGACTCCCCCGGCCTCGCCGACCGCTACGCGAGGCAGGTCCTGGACGTGCTGGCCGGCCGGGGGCTCGACGTCCGGGACCGTGTCCGCTGGTGCACCGTCCGGACCCCGGCCGACCTCGAGCGGGACACCCGCAGCGCCGGCGGGTCGATCTACGGGACGTCGAGCAACGGCACCCGGGCGGCGTTCCTGCGCCCGGGCAACGCCGCGCCGGTGCCCGGGCTCTTCCTGGTCGGCGGCTCGTCGCACCCCGGCGGCGGGCTGCCCCTCGTCGCGCTGTCCGCGGAGATCGTCGCCGGGCTCGTCGGCCCCGCCTGATGGCCGCCGCCCGGTGCCGGCCGGGACCTGTCAGGCTGGCCGGGTGCCGAGCCGACCACCGCCCTCCGGCGCCGAGCTGCCGCTGCTCACCGCCACCCTCGACGGCTGCCGGGACGCGCTGCTGCGCACGACCGAGGGGCTCACCGGTCCGCAACTGGCCCGTCGGCTGACGCCATCGGCCCTCACGCTCGGCGGGCTGCTGCACCACCTCGCGCACGTCGAGGACGCCTGGTTCCGGGTGCGCTTCGCGGGGCTCCCCCGCCATCCGCTGTGGGCCGGCGCCGGCCGGGACGACGTCTTCCGGGCCGCGGCCGCGCTGGCCCCCGAGGAGCTGCGCCGCCGCTACGAGGACGCCTGCGCCCGCAGTCGCGAGGTGGTGGCGCAGCTCCCCGATCTCGATCGGCCGGCCGCCGTGACGAGCGGGGACGCACCGCCGGAGAACCTGCGCTGGATCCTGCTGCACATGATCGAGGAGACCGCCCGGCACAACGGCCACGCCGACCTGCTCCGCGAGTCGGTCGACAGCGGCGGCCGGTGACGGTGCGCCGCCCGCGGGTCAGCCGCGGGCGGCGCCGTAGCCGAGCAGGGCCGCCAGGCCGAGGGCGCTGCGCGGAGCGTAGGGCCCGCGCCACAGCCCGCCGTGCGCCGCCGCGTACGCCTCGTCCTGCCAGGGGTGCTCGTGCGCCGGGCCCCCACCGGTGTGCAGGTCGTGCACCAGCAGGGCGGCCATGAGGACGTTGGACGTCGCCGGGTCGAACACCTCGACGCCGAACCGGTGCGCCCCGGCGTAGGCCGCGGCCAGCGCCCGGTTCTTGACCACCGAGCGGGTCCGGGTCGGCGGCGCGACGTTCATCGACACCGTGATCCCGGCCGCCCGGGCCACCGTCGCCCGCCACCGCTGCAGCCGCTTGGCCAGCGCGTAGTTGGGGCCCTGCTGGGCGACCAGGCTGTCGGCGATGCCCGGGTCCGCGCCGGGCACGTGCGCGCGCTGCAGCAGCCGGCCGGCCGAGAGGGTCCGCAGGGGCCGGCCGAGCAGCTTGGCCCGCCGGGACCGGCCGGCATAGGCGCGGACCGACTGCTCGACGGCGTCGGCCGGCACGGCGAACACGTCGGTCGGTGTGGCGAGGAAGGCCAGCGCGACCTCCGGCCGGGCGGCGGCGAGCCGCACGGTCAGGGCGTCGACGGCCACCGACACCCGCACGTTCATCGCCCCGTCGGCGTAGACGTAGTTGCCCAGCGCCGGCCGGCCGGGCAGCGCCGCGATCCAGTCGGCCACCGCCGGCACCTCGCCGACCAGGTCGGCGCCGGCCCGCTCGGCCATGGGGCCGCCGTCCCCGGTCACCGGGAGGAACAGCGTGCCGGCGCCGCGCCGAGCGGTCTCGAGCACCCGCTGCCACAGGGAGGCCCGCGGCAGGTCGACCCCCGCCACGCGGGCGCCCCAGCGCAGCAGCGCGGTCAGCGGCCCCATCTCCGCGCCCGCGCCGAGGACGACCACCGTGCGGTCGGGCACCGCCAGCCACTCGGGGTGCGCGGCCACCGTCGCGACGGCCTCGGCGCAGGACGGCTCGACCACGCCGGCCGCCGTCCACGCGTCCAGGCGGCGCAGCAGGTCGTCCCCGCGCAGTCGCCCGCCGCGGTAGGGCAGCGAGAGCTCCCGCTCGGGCTCCGCGGTGCCGGTGACCTCCGCCGTCCCCAGGGACCGCCCGGCAGGGGCGGTGGCCAGCGTGCCCAGCCCGGCCTCGCCGCCGTCGGTGCCGGCGACCCGCATCCGCCGGTGCAGTGACGACAGGCCGGCGTCGGCGATCGACAGCGCCGCCTCGCGCGCCGGCAGACCGGCCTCGACCAGCCGGCGGAAGTGGCTGAGGTAGCCGGCCCGCCAGTTGGTCTCCCGCTCGGCGGCCAGCGCGCCGGGCGGGTCGACCGACCGGAGGGCGTCGGCGACGACGGCCCGGCCGAGAGCCGCGGTGCTGCGCCGGCCGTCGGGCTCGGCCGGGAAGACGACACCGCGCTGTCCGTCGGTCACCGGCCGATCCTGCCCGACCCGGTCGGCCGGTGGCGGCTGGGGCTCCGGGCCCCAGCCGCCGGCACTGCTCCTACTGGTTGCCGATCTTGCCGTCGGCGATGTCCCGGCCCTTGTCGATCTGCGCGTCGTGGTCGCCACCGGTCTTCTGGTCGGCGAGGTCCCCGCCCTTGTCCAGGGCCTTGTCGCTGACCTGCTCGCCCTTGTCGCTGCTCAGCGCGTCCTTGGCCTTGTCCATCATGCTCATGGGTCTTCCCCCTCGGGTCCGGTCGCACCGATGGCGCGGCTCACCCCGGGGATGCCCGCCGACCGGCGACCGCAACCGCCGGCTCGCGCTCCACCGGCACCGGGTCGACCGGCGCCCCGGCCTCCAGCCAGCGGAGCAGGGTGCGGGCACCGAAGCCGGTGCCGCCCTTGACGACCTCGGCGTCGTCGGACCCGGCGCGGGCCGGGCCGGCGACGTCGAGGTGGGCCCACGGCAGGTCGCCGGCGAAGGGCCGCAAGAAGAGCGCGGCGGTGCTGCCACCCGGGTTGCCGGGGGCGTTGTTGGCGTCGGCGACCGTGCTCTCCAGCAGGTCGGCGTGCTCCTCGGCCAGCGGCATCCGCCACACCGGCTCCCCCGCGTGCCCGGCGGCGGTGCGCAGGGCGTCGGCGAGCCCGTCGGTGGTCGAGAAGAGGCCGGCGGTGCGGGTGCCGAGCGCGACCTTCATCGCGCCGGTCAGCGTGGCGACGTCGACCAGCACGGTGGCGCCGAGCGACAGGCGGGCGTGCGCCAGCCCGTCGGCGAGGACCATCCGGCCCTCGGCGTCGGTGTTGAGCACCTCCGTCGTCCGCCCTCCGACGTGCCGGACGACGTCGGCCGGGCGGTAGGAGGAGCCGGAGACGGCGTTCTCCGCGGCCGGGACGACCGCACTGACCGCCACCGGCAGCTCGAGACGGGCGGCGGCGTCCACCGCGGCGAGCACCGCCGCGCCACCGGCCATGTCGGTCTTCATCTCGCGCATGCCGGACGTCGGCTTGATCGAGATGCCGCCGGTGTCGAAGGTGATGCCCTTGCCGACGAGCACCGGGTGCGCGGAGCCCGCCGACGGGTGCCGGTAGCTCGCCACGACCACCCGGGGCGGGCTCGCCGAGCCCCCACCGACGGCGAGGACGCCGCCGAAGCCCCCGGCGCGCAGCTCGTCGGGGCCCAGGACGGTGACCGTGACGTGCGGCAGGCCGGCGAGCCGGTCCACCGCCTGCTCGGCCAGCCAGGCGGGGTCCTTGGTGTTGCTGGGCGTGTTGACCAGGTCGCGGGCCCAGGCGACGGCCCGGCCGGTGACCTCGCCGGCACGGGCGGCGGCGGTCACGGCGGGATCGCCGGCGTCGGCGGCCACGACCGTGACGGTGACCAGCCTCGGGGGGTGCGGCCGCGAGGTGTCGCGGAAGCGGTAGCCGGCCAGCAGCGCCGCCTCGACCGCGGCGCGCACCTCCTCGGCGCCGGCCGGCGCGGCGGCGTCGTCCAGCGGGAGCACGAGCCGGCGGGCGCCGTGCTCGGCGAGGGTCTGGGCCCGCCGCACGGCGACGCCCACGTAGCTGCGCAGGTCGGGCAGGGTGGCGTCCCCGACGCCGACCGCGACGACGCTGCGCGGGCGCCGGCCGGCGATCGGGATGTTCGTGACGGTGCCCGGCCTGCCGGTGTTCCCGGTGTCGGCGAGGGCACCGGCGAGCAGGTCGGCGTCGACCGGGGCGCCGGCGCCCGTCAGCCAGCCGGGCAGGGTCGCCCCGCTGCCGACCGGCACCGCGAGGAGGTCGTCCTCGCCGAGCTCGGGCAGGACGGAGGCGATCTCGACCCGCGGCAGCGGCGCGGCCCCGGTCGCCGGCGTGCTGCCGGCGGCCGGGGCCGCGTCGTCCCGCGCGGAGCTGCCCGGAGGCAGGTGCGCTGCGGTGTTCAGCTGGTCGCGCCCTTCAGTGCCTCGGAGAGGGCCGCGGCCTCGTCGGGCGAGAGCTCGACGACCAGGCGACCGCCGCCCTCGAGCGGTACCCGCATGACCAGGCCGCGCCCCTCCTTGGTGACCTCCAGGGGACCTTCACCCGTGCGCGGCTTCATGGCCGCCATGCGTGCCTCCTTCGCCGGCCACCCGCAACCGGACCGGCTGCGGTGTGGCGTTCGTCGATGCTGTGCGCTCCGACCCCAATGATCCCGTATCGCAGGTCGGGAGACCAACACGACCCCCTCTCAGGTGACCAGCGGGGGCGGACCGGCGCCCCGCCGCGCGGCGACGGCCGCCCTCAGGTGCGCGCCCGGAAGCACGTGGCGACGTGGTCGTCGACCATGCCGGTGGCCTGCATGAGGGCGTAGGCGGTGGTCGGGCCGACGAAGACGAAGCCGCGCCGCTTGAGCTCCTTGGCCATGGCGACCGACTCCGGGCTCGTCGCGGGCACGTCGGCGAGGGTCGCCGGCCGGGGCCGGGGTGCCGTGGGCGCGAAGGACCACAGCAGCGCCGAGAGGCCCTCGGGCAGGTCCTGTGCCGAGCGGGCGTTGCGGACGACGGCGGCGATCTTGGCGCGGTTGCGGACGATCCCGGCGTCGGCCATGAGACGGGCCTGGTCCTCCTCGGTGAAGTCCGCGACCGCGTCGACGGCGAACCCGGCGAAGGCGGCGCGGAAGGCGGCCCGCTTGCGCAGGATGGTGATCCAGGACAGCCCCGACTGGAACGCCTCCAGGCACAGCCGCTCGAACAGGGCGTCGTCGCCGTGCAGCGGCGTCCCCCACTCCTCGTCGTGGTAGGCGACGTACTCGGGGGCGCTGTCGCCCCAGGCGCACCGGATCAGCTCCACGGCGCGGACGGTAACGCCGGCCGCCGACAGGACGCCGCGGCTACCGTCCCCGGGTGCGCACCCCCGCCGGCCCCGCCCGTCCCCGGGTGACGGGGCGGCCCGACCTCGCCCGGGCCCCGCTGGCCGCGCTGGCGGGCGCGGTCGCGCTGCTGCTGGTGGCGGTCGCCGGCCGGTACGGCTACCACCGGGACGAGCTGTACTTCCTGCGGGCCGGACGGGAGGCGGCGTTCGGGTACGTCGACCAGCCGCCGCTCACGCCGCTGCTCGCCGCGGCCGTGGACGCCCTGGCGCCGGGCTCGCTGGTGGCGCTGCGGCTGCCGTCGGCGCTGGCTGCCGGCGCGGTGGTCGTCCTCACCGGGCTGCTGGCGCGGGAGTTCGGTGGCGGCCGGACCACCCAGCTGCTGGCCGCCGCCGCGATCGGCGTCTCCTCGTTCCTGCTGGCCGTGGGTCACCTGCTGTCGACCTCGACGCTGGACCTGCTCGCCTGGACGGCGCTGTCGTGGCTGCTGGTCCGGGCACTGCGCGACGGCGGGCGGATCTGGCTGGCCGCCGGCGCCGTGGCCGGGCTCGCCCTACAGAACAAGGTGCAACCGGCCTTCCTGGTGGCCGCTCTGCTGCTCGGCGTCCTGGTCCTCGGTCCGCGGTCGGCGCTGCGCTCCCCGTGGCCGTGGGTGGGTGGCGCGGTCGCCCTGCTGCTGTGGGCACCCAACCTGGTCTGGCAGGCGGCGAACGGCTGGCCGCAGCTGGCCCTCGCCGAGGCGATCGCAGCGGGCAGTTCCGGCACGTCGGAGCCCTGGTACCTCTTCCTCCCCTTCCAGCTGGTGCTGGTCAGCCCGCTGCTGGTACCGGTCTGGGTCGCGGGCCTGGTGCGGCCGGCCCGCGACCCGGCGCTGCGCCCGTGGCGGGCCTTCGCGCTGGCCTACGTCGTCCTGGCCGGGGTGTTCCTGGTGACGGGCGGCAAGCCCTACTACCTGGCCGGGCTCTACCCGGTGCTGCTGGCCGCCGGCGTCGACCCGGTGCTGGCCTGGGTGCGGCGCGGGCCCGCCCGGCTGCGGGCCGCTCTCGTGGCCGCCGCACTGGCGCTCAGCCTGGCCGTGGACGCGGTGCTGATGCTGCCGCTGGTCCCGGTCGACCGGCTGGCCGGCACCCCGGTCCCCGCCGTCAACTACGACGCCGGCGAGACCGTCGGCTGGCCCCGCTTCGCCGCCACGGTGGAGCGGGCCCGGGCCCAGCTGCCGGCCACCGCGCCGGTCGCCGTCCTCACCGGCAACTACGGGCAGGCCGGGGCCGTCGACCGGTTCGCCCCCGCGCTGGCCCCCGCGTACAGCGGACACAACGCGTACTGGACGTGGGGCCCGCCGGCCGAGGCAGTCACCTCGGTGGTGGCCGTCGGCCTGCCCGAGGACCGGCTGCGGGCCTGGTTCGCCCGGGTGCAGCCGGCCGGCCGGATCGACGACGGGGTCGGCCTGGACAACGACGAGCAGGGCACGCGGGTCTGGCTCGCCACCGACCGGCAGGTGCCGTGGGAGCAGATCTGGCCACAGCTGCGCCGGCTGGGCTGAGCCGGGCTCAGTCCTGCAGGTCGAGCACCTCGATGGTGCGGCCGGCCCACAGGTCCCGCGAGGCCTGCTCCGGGTAGCGGGCGACCCCGCCCCGCTCCCCGGTGTCGAAGACCCGGGTCAGCTGCCGCTCCTCCTCGTGCGCGGGCCACCCCGGGTCGCCGTCGCGGGCGAACGCCGTCCAGGCCGTCTGCATCTGCGCGGAGACGTCGACCGCTCCCGCGGGCGCCGGCGTGCCCAGCAGCTGCAGCGCCAGCCCCTGGTCGAGGACGCCGAAGACCAGGGGGACGTCGAGGCCGTGGCAGGCGCCCAGGACGCCGCCCGCCGCGGGCGCCGGCCAGGTCAGCTCGTAGAGGTGGCTGCGCCCGCCACCGAGGCTGTGCGCGTGGGCCAGGTGCAGGCTCGGGATGCGGAACATCCGGTCGGAGTGGGCCAGCACGAACAGCTCCTCGGCGTCCGCACCGGGGTGCGCGGCGCGCATCCGGGCCCCGGCGTCGGGACCCGGGCCGAACACGGCCATCGCCTCCTCGGCCATCTCGTCGGTGACCTGGCGACCCGCCCGCCGAGGGCGAGGAACAGCCGCCACTCGTCGCGGTTGTGGCCGACCAGGAGCGGCACGTCGCGCGCCGCGCCCGCCGTCAGCCCGGTCCACGGGTCGGTGGGCAGCACCTCACCGTCCACGACCGGGGAGAACGGGGTGGGCGTGTGCGACACCAGGCCCCAGCGCCGCAGGGTGGGCAGCCGCCGGTCCAGCGTGCCCAGCGCCCCGAGCAGGTCCTCCGGTGCGACGTCGGCCAGCGCGGCCGCGGTGGGTGCCCGTCCGAGCGGGGCGACCAGCTCGACGGCGACGTCCCGGGCCAGCGCGGGGGTGAAGTACGTGCCCGGGACGCTCTGCGCGACCGCCTGGGCGAAGAGGCCCGCGGCCGCGGGCATCACCATCAGCGCGGCGACCGCCCCGGCGCCGGCGGACTCGCCGAAGACGGTGACCCGCGAGGGGTCCCCGCCGAACGCGGCGATCTCCTCCTGCACCCAGCGCAGCGTGGCGACCTGGTCGAGCAGGGCCCGGTTGGCCGGCGCGCCGTCGAACTGGGCGAAGCCCTCCACCCCGACCCGGTGGTTGGCGGTCACCACGACCACCCCGGCCCGGGCCAGGGCCGCGCCGTCGTAGCCGGGCTGGTCGGCCGAACCCATGCGGTAGGCACCGCCGTAGACCCACACCACGACCGGCAGGCCGGTGGCCCCGGGGTCCGGCGTCCACACGTTGAGGGTGAGCCAGTCGGTCGGATCGTGCCGGACCGGGAGGCCCGCGACGCCCATCGGCGGCGGAGGCGGCGGGCCCATGTGGGCCTGGGGCGGCGGCGGGCCGAAGACGTCGGCCTCCCGGACGCCGTCCCACGGCGCGGCCGGCGCCGGCGCCTGGAAGCGCAGGTCGCCCACCGGCGGGGCGGCGAACGGGATGCCGCGGAAGACCGCCACCCCCTGCTCGGACCGTCCACGGACCGCCCCGGCGCGGGTGCGGGCCACGGGGGACGACGTCGGCTGGCTCATCGGTCTCCTCAGGGGACGGGGGTGTCGACCGGCGGGGGGACCTCGGCGGCGGTGCGCCGGTTGCGCCGGGTGGCGAGGACGCAGCCGAGCACGATCAGCGGCAGGCCGATCGCCAGCCCGAGGGTGAAGGGCTCGTCGAGCAGCAGGACGCCCAGGAGCACCGCCACCGCCGGGTTGAGGAACGTGATGACCAGCGCCCGCTGCGGCCCCACCTCGCGGATCAGCGCGAAGAAGAGCGCCATCGCGACGGCGGTGCACAGCACGCCGAGGGTCACCAGCGACAGCAGCGCCGTCGCCGGCGCGGCGCCCACCTGGTCGAGCCGCGGCAGGGCGAACGGCGCGTAGACGACGGCGGTCACCACGAGGGCCACCGCGCTGGCCGCCACCCCCGGGACGTCGGGCAGGGCGCGGCTGACGATCAGCGGCGCGGTGGCGTAGCCGATGACGACCAGCCCGACCGCCGCGATCGGCAGCAGCTGGGCCCCGCCGACGTCCAGTCCCAGGAGGACGGCGATGCCGACGACGCCCAGGCCCATGCCCGCGAGCCGGACCGGGGTCAGCCGCTCCTCCTCACCGGCCAGGCGGGCGGCCAGGGCAGCGGCGAAGGGCACGCCCGCGACGAGCAGGCCGGTCAGCGAGCTGGACAGCGACTGCTCGGCGTAGGCGAGGAGCAGCCACGGGCCGGTCATCTCCAGCACGGTGAACAGCAGCAGCGCCTTCCAGTGCCGCAGCGCGGGGCGCAGCTGCCCGCGGGCGACGGTCCAGGGCAGCAGCAGGGCGGCGCCGAGGACGCAGCGGCCGAAGACCACGACCACCGGCGACATCTCGCCGACGGCCACCTTGATCAACAGGTAGGGGATGCCCCAGATCAGCGACATCGCCAGGAACAGTGCCCACCCGCGCCGGCTCATCGCTCGCCCACGGCCGACATCCTGCCTGCCGCCGGTCCGCCGTCCCCACGGTGGTGCCCACTTACGGTGGTGCCCGTGGCCGACTACGCGACCTTCGTCGTCTTCGCTGCCGTCCTCGTCCTCGTGCCGGGACCGGACTTCGCCGTCGTCGTGAAGAACACGCTGTCCGGCGGGCGCCGACGCGGATCGTGGAGTGCGGTCGGCGTCACGGCGTCGAACGTCGTGCAGGGCGCCGCCGCCGCGGCCGGGCTCGCCGCGCTCGTCGTGCGGGTGGAGCCGCTCTTCCAGACCATCCGCTGGCTGGGCATCGGCTACCTCGCCTGGCTGGGCGTGCAGGCGCTGCGCTCCGCCGTCCGCGGCCGGTACCCGGACCTGTCGGCGACCGACGCCGCGCCCGGTCTGGCGATGGCCGGGTTCCGCCAGGGGTTCTTGTCCAACATCACCAACCCGAAGGTGCTGGCGTTCTACCTCGCGGTGCTGCCGCAGTTCCTCGGCCCCGGTGCGGCGGTCCCGGTGCTGGCCGCGTTCGCCCTCACCCACGCCGTCCTCGGGCTCGGTTACCTCCTCGCCCTCGTCGCCGGGCTGGACCGGGCGCGGGCGGTGCTCGCCCGACGGCCGGTCCGGCGCGCCCTCGACGCGCTGACCGGGTGCGCGCTGCTCGGGTTCGGCGTGCGGCTGGCGGTCGCGCGCGGCTGAGCCCGCGCGGTTGACCCGGCGCGGCACCGGGCACCGGTCGGCGGTGACCGGGACGACTCCCCCGCCCGACGGACGGCGACTGCTGGCCTCGGGCCTCCTGCTCGGCGCCGGGCTGATGGGAGCCGTCGACGAGATCGTGTTCCACCAGCTGCTGCACTGGCACCACTTCTACGACCGGGCCAGTGGGGCGGCCGGCCTCGTCTCCGACGGCCTGCTGCACGCGGCGACGCTGTCGGCCGTGGTGGCCGGGCTGGCGCTGCTGGCCGACCTGCGGCGCCGTCGGACGTTCACGCCGACGCGCTGGTGGGCTGCGGTGCTCCTGGGCGCGGGCGCCTTCCAGCTGTGGGACGGCGTCGTCGACCACAAGCTGCTGCGCGTGCACCAGGTGCGCTACGGCGTCGACCCGACCGGGTACGACGTCGCCTGGATCGCCGGTGCGGTGGTGCTGCTGGCCGCCGGCGCACTGCTCATGGCCCGCGCCCGCCGCCGGCCGGTGCGGTGATCCTGCTCGCCGGCCTGCTGGTCGCGGCCGGGCTGTACGTGGCGGCCGGCTGGCACTGCCGGTCGCCGTGGCCGCTGGCCCGGACGGCGTCCTGGCTGCTCGGCCTCGCCTGCGTCGGTGCCGGCGCGGCGCTGGGCGGCGGGCACGGCGACCTGCGCGCGCACATGGCCGGTCACCTCCTGCTCGGCATGCTCGGACCGCTGCTGCTCGTGCTGGCCGCGCCGGTCACCCTGGCCCTCCGCGCGCTGCCGGTGACCGGCGCCCGCCGGCTGGCCCGGCTGCTGCGGACGCCGGTCGCGCGGTGGGCGACCGACCCGCTGGTCGCCGTCCCGCTGAACTCCGCCGGGCTGTGGGTGCTCTACGGCACCGGGCTGCACACCGCCGCCGCGCACCGGCCCGCACTGGCCGCGCTGGTCTCGCTGCACGTGCTGGTCAGCGGCTACCTGGCCACCGCGGCCGTGCTCGGCGTCGACCCGGCTCCGCACCGTCGGGGGGTCGGGGCTCGGGCGGCGGCGCTGGCCGCCGGGATGGCCGCGCACGACGTCCTCGCGAAGCTGCTGTACGCCTCCCCGCCGGCCGGGACGACGCACGCCGAGGAGGGTGCTCGGCTGATGTACGACGGGGGCACGGTCGTCTCGCTGGCCGTCGCCGCGGTGCTGTGGCGGCGCTGGTACGTCAGCCGCGCCGCCGCCCGGGAGGGTGCCGCGCGCCCCGGGACACCCGTGCCGGCGCGAGGCCGAGCCGGTGGACGCCGCGGCCCGGTTCCCCGTCCGGGTCAGCGCACCGGCCAGGCGACCTCCAGGTGCGGCTCGTCCGGGGCGACGTCCCGGGCGCTCAGGTAGACCTCCGCCGGGCTGCCGGTGCGCGTCAGCGCGGCGTCGTCGCACCACCGGGCCACGACGTCGTAGGCGTCGAGGATCCGCGGGAACTCCGCCTCGGCCCGGGTGAGGCGGGTGAGCGCCTCCCGGCCGGGCGGCCGGCGGCGGACCCGGAGACCGTCGGCCGGATCCACGGCACCGGTGAACGGGACGGCGACCTCCACCGGCCCGTCGCTGTCCTCGGTGACCATCCCGTGGTAGGCGACCCGCAGCGCACCGGCGCGCGCCGCTCCCGACGTCCGCAGCTGCTCCTCGATCGCCTCCCGGGCGGACGTGATGAAGCCGTCGAGCGCCTCGACGGTCAGCCGCCGCTCGACGGTGAGGAGGGTGGCCGCCGGGACCTCCCGCACGGTGACGCCGTCCCTGTCCGGCGCGGCCCGGTCCTCTCGCTCCGCCCGGCGGTGCAGGTACGCGACGAGCTCCCGGCGGCGTCGCAGGTCGGCCTCCACGCCGGCCCACCACGCGTCGACCGCCGCGAGCCGGTCGGTCCCGGTCAGGTCGACCACCGCCCGCACCGTGGCCAGCGGCATGCCGGCCGCCCGCAGCACGCCGATCAGCCGGGCCCGCTCCACCTGGCCGGCGCCGTACTGCCGGTAGCCGGTGCGCGGGTCGACCCGGTCGGGCACCAGCAGCCCCTGGGCGCCGTAGAGCCGCAGCGCCTTCGGCGACAACCGGGTCCGGCGCAGGAAGTCCCCGACCCGCAGCAGGTGCTCGTCCACGCCCGGCAGCCTGAGGCAGGCCCCAGGGGCCGGGTCGAGCCGGGCGGTCAGGCGTCGCCGCTGAGGTAGGCCCGGCGGCGCTCGGGCGGGTACCTCTCGATGGCGTAGCGCAGCATCGTGCGGGGCATCCGCCGGTACCGCGGGGCGAGGAACGCCTCGGCCACCGACCGGTCGCGGTTGCCGACCTCGCGCAGCATCCAGCCGACCGCCTTGTGGACCAGGTCGTGCGGATCGTCGAGCAGCCGGTCGGCCAGCCGGAGCGTCGGCTCGAACCGCCCGGCGCGGATGGCGGGGAAGGTGGCCATGACGGCGATCCGCCGGTCCCACACCGACGACGACGCGGCGAGGTCGTCCAGCAGCACCGGGTCGGCGCCGCCCAGCAGGTACGGGGCCGAGGCGTCGACGAGGTCCCAGTTGTCCACGTGCCGCCGCGACGTCAGGTAGAGGTCGACGATCCGGGACCGCTCGTCGTCGTCCGCCGTCGCGAACCGCCGCACCAGCACCAGCAGCGCGGTCAGCCGCTCCTCGTGCCACGGGCTGGACAGCAGGTCCGCGACGTCGGCCAGCGGCGTGGTCGCCGCGTGCCGCCGCGCGATCGCCCGCTGCGGGGGGACGGCGATGCCCAGGAAGCGGTCGCCCTCGCCGTAGCTGCCGGGGCGGACCTGGAAGTAGCGGGCCATGCCGGCCGCCCGCTCCGGGTCGGCGGCGGCGGCGAGCTCGGCCCGGATGGCGGCCGCCGTCACGGCCGGCTCAGCCGGCGTGGGTGGCGGCGAAGGCGGCGAACCGGCGCAGCGACCGGCGCACGCCCGCGACCATGACCGGCTTCACCAGCGGCCAGCCCGCCCGGCCCAGCGGGCCGAAGGGCAGCCAGAGCTGCTCGGTCCAGGTCAGGGTCGTGTGCTCGCCCCGCGGGGTCAGCTCGAAGATGCCCGGCCCTCGGACGATCCGGCCGGTGTGCTGGACGACGACGCGGCGCGGGGGGTCCCACTCGGTGACGACCATCGTGTCGAGCACGCCGAGGTGCCGGCCCCGCCGCCACGGGATGCCGGTGCGCGCGGCCATCCGCCCGCCGACACCGCGGGGGTCACCGCCCACCACCTCGACGTCGGTGAGCAGCATCCACTCGCCCTGCCGGGTCCAGTCGGTGAGCGCGGCCCAGACCTGCTCCGGTGGTGCGTCGACGTCGACGGTCTCGACCAGTTCACGCATCGGCGTGGGCTCCGTTCCCGTTCGTGGGGGCACCCGAGGGCGGGGCGTCGGTCCCCGGTGCGGCGGCGTGGCCCGGCGGCCGGACGGTGTCCGCGTCGTCCAGCCGGGCGCGCAGCGCGGCCAGCTGGCCGTCGCGGTCCTCGAGCGCCTGGGCCAGCTGCTCCAGCAGCCAGTCCACCTCGGTCATCCGGTAGCCCCGGACGGTCACCGAGATGCGCAGGCCCCGGACGTCGTCCGCGGTGACCGGCCGGTCGTCGGGCAGCTCGACCGGCGACCGGTCCGGGTCGGCCGGCGGCTGGGTCTCCCCCCGGCCGAGCAGCAGCGACCCGCCCAGGAAGACCAGCGCGCCGACCACCAGGACGACGGCGACGAAGACGACGGCGGAGAGCACGGTCGGTCGACCTCAGGCGTCGCTGGGGCCGGGATCGGCGGGCAGCGAGCGCATGCCGCCACCGTTGTCGCCGGCCACCCGCGCCGCGTCGGCCTCTTGGACGAGCCGGACCACCTCGGCCACGTCGTCGGTGACGGTGAACAGGTCCAGGTCGGTGTCCCGGATGGTCCCGGCCGGGACCATCGTGTCCCGGACCCAGTCGACCAGGCCGGACCAGTACTCCGTCCCGTAGAGGACCACCGGGAAGCGGGTCACCTTGCGCGTCTGCACCAGGGTCAGCGCCTCGAACAGCTCGTCGAGGGTGCCGAAGCCGCCGGGGAGGATGACGAAGGCCTGGGCGTACTTCACGAACATCGTCTTGCGCACGAAGAAGTAGCGGAACGCGATGCCGACGTCCACCCACTCGTTGAGCTCCTGCTCGAAGGGCAGCTCGATGCCCAGCCCGACCGAGAGCCCCCCCGCCTCCGACGCCCCGCGGTTGGCCGCCTCCATGGCGCCGGGCCCGCCGCCGGTGATGACCGCGTAGCCGGCGTCGGCGAGCGCGGCACCGATCTCGATCCCGGCGGCGTAGTGCGGGGAGTTGCGCGGGGTGCGGGCGCTGCCGAAGACGCTGACCGCGCGCGGCAGCTCGGCGAGCAGGCCGAAGCCCTCGACGAACTCGCTCTGGATCCGCAGCACCCGCCACGGGTCGGCGTGCACCCAGTCGGTGGGGCCCCGGCGGTCCAGCAGCCGCTGGTCGGTGGTCGTGTCCTGGGTGCGCGCGTCGGGCTCACCGCCGCGGAGCACCACGGGGCCGCGGTGCCGGGTCGGGCGCGGCTTGCGGCCGCCCGCGGGCTCGGGGGTGGTGGTCACGCGGAGCTCCCGGAGAGGTAGGCGACGAGCGCGTCCTCGGCCGGCTGCAGCCGGTCGACGACGACGTGCTCGTCGCGGGTGTGGGCCAGCTGCGGGTCGCCGGGGCCGTAGTTGAGGGCGGGGATGCCGAAGGCGGCGAAGCGGGCGACGTCGGTCCAGCCGAGCTTGGCGCGGGCGGGCCGGCCGACCGCGGCCACGAACGCCGCCGCGGCCGGGTCGGCCAGGCCGGGCAGCGCGCCGCCGGCGTTGTCGACGACGGACAGGGTGGCCCCCGCGGCGACCGCGTCGGCGAACACCTCGCGGACGTGCGCCTCGGCGGCGTCCTCGTCGCGGTCGGGCGCGTAGCGGAAGTTGACCGTCACCCGGCACTCGTCGGGGATGACGTTGCCCGAGACCCCGCCCTGGATGCCGACGGCGTTGAGCCCCTCGCGGTACAGGCAGCCGTCGATGTCCACCTCGCGCGCCTGGTAGGCCGCCAGGGTGGCCAGGATGCCGGCCGCCCCGTGGATCGCGTTGACACCCAGCCAGCTGCGGGCGCTGTGCGACCGCCGTCCCGGCACCTCCAGCACCGCCCGCAGGGTCCCCTGGCAGCCGCCCTCGATCTCGCCGTCGGTCGGCTCGAGCAGGATGGCCAGGTCGCCGTAGAGCCAGCCGCGGCGTTCCCGCGCCACCCGGCCGAGGCCGTTCCTGACCGCTTCGACCTCCTCGTTGTCGTAGAAGACGAAGGTGAGGTCGGAGGCGGGCTCGGCCCCCGGGACGCCGAAGCGGCCGGCCAGCCGCAGCATCACCGCGTCGCCGGCCTTCATGTCGCTGGTGCCGCAGCCGTACAGCCGGCCGGAGTCCGGGTCGAGCCGGCTGGGGACGTTGTCGGCGATCGGCACGGTGTCGAGGTGCCCGGCGAGCACGACGCGCGTCGGCCGGTCGAGGTTCGTGCGGGCGAGGACGGCGTCGCCGACCCGCTCGACCTCCAGGCCGCCGAGCCCCCGCAGCGCGGCCTCGACCGCGTCGGCGAGCGCCCGCTCGGTGCCCGACACCGACGGGGCGTCGACCAGCGCACGGGTGAGCGTGAGGACGTCGGCGGAGAGGTCCAGCGGCGGCAGGTCACCCACGGTCGCCGAGCCTACGTGCGCCGTGCTGTCCCGGCCCCGGCAGCGCGCCCGTCGCCGCTCGGTAGCGTCCTCCCCGTGACCGCCGCAGCCCCGCACTCCGCCGTCGCCGCCGGACTCGCGACCGTGACCCCCTCGGGCACGGTCCTCGACGTCTGGTACCCCGAACCGCGACTCGGAGCCCCCGCGGGCGCTGCTCCCGGCACCACCCGGCTGGGCGCGCTGGAGCTCTCGGGTGAGCTCGGGCCCGACTACGGCGGCCTGGTCCGGTCGGACGAGGCCCGCGGGGTCGAGGTCATCGCCGTCCGCACCGTGGCGCCGGACCTCTCCGCGCCGCCGGCGGACACCTACGACGTCTGGCTGCGGCTGCACCTGCTCTCCCACCGGCTGGTGCGCCCCAACGGGGTGGACCTGACCGGCGTCTTCGGGCTGCTCACCAACGTGGCCTGGACCAGCGCCGGACCGGTCGAGGCGGCGTCGTTCAACGTGCACCGGCTGCGGGCCGCGCACGGTCAGGTCACCGTGCACGGCGTCGACAAGTTCCCGCGGATGGTCGACTACGTCATCCCCTCCGGCGTGCGCGTCGCCGACGGTGACCGGGTCCGGCTGGGCGCCCACCTGGCCGAGGGGACGACGGTCATGCACGAGGGCTTCGTCAACTTCAACGCCGGCACGCTGGGTCCCTCCATGGTCGAGGGCCGGATCAGCGCCGGCGTCGTCGTCGGCGCGGACAGCGACATCGGCGGCGGCGCCTCGATCATGGGCACGCTGTCCGGCGGCGGGAAGCAGGTCATCTCGATCGGCAGCGGGTGCCTGCTGGGCGCCAACGCCGGCGTCGGCATCTCCCTCGGCGACCGGTGCGTCGTCGAGGCCGGCTGCTACGTGACCGCGGGCTCCCGCGTGACCCTGCCCGACGGCTCGGTGGTCAAGGCCGCGGAACTCTCCGGGCGCGACGGCCTGCTGTTCCGCCGCAACTCGGTGTCCGGCGCGCTGGAGGCCCTCCCCCGGGACGGCGACTGGGGCGCCCTGAACGCCGAGCTGCACAAGAACTGACGAGGACCCCTCTGCCCCCACCGGGCCCTTCCGCGGGGAGGCCCGGGACGACGCCACGGGTCGACCTGCGGAGGGGCCGGGGCACAACCGCTTCCACCACCGAATGCTGAGGTCATAGGCTCGCCGGCACTCGCGCGCGGACCGAGTCGGAGGAGACGCCGGTGGCCGACCAGCGGATCAAGATCAACCTCGATGAGTCGCAGCTGCCGACGCAGTGGTACAACGTCGTCCCCGACCTGCCGAGCCCGCCCCCGCCACCGCTGCACCCGGGCACGTTGCAGCCAGTGGGGCCCGACGACCTCGCGCCGCTGTTCCCGATGGACCTCATCCTCCAGGAGGTCACCGGCGACCGCTTCGTCGACATCCCCGGCGAGGTCCTCGACATCTACAAGCTGTGGCGCCCCTCGCCGCTGTACCGGGCGCACCGGCTGGAGAAGGCCCTCGGGACGCCTGCCCGCATCTACTACAAGTACGAGGGCGTCTCACCGGCCGGCTCGCACAAGCCGAACACCGCCGTCCCGCAGGCCTACTACAACGCGAAGGCGGGCGTGCGGAAGCTGACGACGGAGACCGGTGCCGGGCAGTGGGGCACCGCCCTCGCGTTCGCCAGCGCCCTGTTCGACCTCGAGTGCGAGGTCTGGATGGTCGGCGCCTCCTACGACCAGAAGCCCTACCGGCGCACGATGATGGAGACGTTCGGGGCCCGCGTGCACCGCTCCCCGTCGGACCTGACCGCGGCCGGGCGGGGCATCCGCGCCGAGGACCCGCAGCACCCCGGGTCGCTCGGCATCGCGATCAGCGAGGCGGTCGAGGTCGCCGGCCAGGACCCGCAGACCCGCTACGCCCTGGGCAGCGTGCTCAACCACGTGCTCCTGCACCAGACGGTGATCGGCGAGGAGGCGCTCCTGCAGCTGGCCTCGGTGGACGAGAGCCCGGACGTCATCGTCGGCTGCACCGGCGGCGGCTCCAACTTCGGCGGCCTGGTGTTCCCCTTCCTGCGGGAGAAGCTCGCCGGCCGGATGTCCCCGACGATCCGGGCGGTCGAGCCGGCGTCGTGCCCGTCCCTGACCCGGGGGGTCTACGCCTACGACTTCGGCGACACCGCGGGCATGACGCCGCTGCTGAAGATGCACACCCTCGGCCACCGGTTCATCCCCGACCCGATCCACGCCGGGGGCCTGCGCTACCACGGGATGTCCCCGCTGCTCTCGCACGTGTACGAGCTGGGCCTGGTGGAGGCGCTCGCACTGCCGCAGACCGAGTGCTTCGCCGCCGCCGTGCGGTTCGCGCGGACCGAGGGGATCGTGCCGGCTCCGGAGCCGAGCCACGCGCTGGCGGCCTGCATCCGCGAGGCGGAGGCGTGCCGGGAGTCGGGCGAGGAGAAGGTGATCGTCACGGCGCTGTGCGGCCACGGGCACTTCGACCTGGCCGCGTACGAGGCCTACCTGTCCGGCCGCATGGTCGACGAGGAGGTGACCGACGAGCGGCTCGCACCGGGACTGAGCGAGCTGCCGACGGTGCCGGCCGGGGCCTGACGCCCCGGCCGGCGGCCTCCCGGCGCGGTCAGTCCACGTCCCCCGGGCCCGGGGTCTCGGGGGTGTTCGACGGCGGGGCGGCCGGGACGGCGAGGTGCTCGAGCAGCGCGACGACGAACTCCTGCGGGCGCTCCACGTGCGGCGAGTGCCCGACACCGGGCAGCACGACCTCGCGGTAGGCGCCGCCGGTCGCCGCGTAGCGGTCGAGCACCGAGCGGGTCTGGGTGACCATCGGCTGCGGCGGGCAGACCTCCTCGCCGGGCCAGCCCGGGAGCGCACCCAGCGCGCCGAGCTGGGCCAGGTCGAACATCGACGCGTCGGAGACGATCGCGTCGGCGTCCCCGCGCACCCACAGCACCGGCGGCTTGACCGGCAGGTCCGCGAGGCCGGAGAGGTCGAAGACGGTCGGCGCCATCGTGTTGAGCACGCCGCGCTCCCCCGGTGCCGCCCCCGGCCACGTGCCGCACGTGACGGCGTCCCCGGGGTAGTGGTCCTCGCCGGTGCGGGTGGAGAGCATCGCGGCGACGAAGACGTCCTCCAGCTGCGGGTCCAGCGGGAGGGAGTCCGGCGCGACGTAGAAGGCCCGCAGGACCGACCGCGGGCTGGTCGGCTGGTCGGCGGTCGTGTCACCGGCGGCGAGGGCCGCGACGAACGCCGGGTTGGCCGCACCGGCCCCCGAGCCGGCACCGTCCTCGGACAGCCGCCGGCCCTCCGCCCCGGCCGTGCCGCCGAAGCCGTACGGCGAGACGGGCGCGACCAGCACGACCGAGGCCACCCGCTGCGGCGCGTCGAGCAGGTACTGCAGGACGACGCCGGCGCCCATGCTCCAGCCGACCAGGTGCACCCGCTCCAGCCCCAGCGTCTCCACCAGCGCCGCGAGGTCGTCGGCCCAGTCCCGCACCCCGCGTCGTGCGTCGATCGGCAGGGCGTCGGTGTCGCCGTAGCCGCGCAGGTCGACCGCGAGGGGACGGACGTGGCCGGTCTCGGCCAGCGCGAGCATCGGCTGCTGCCAGAACAGTGACGAGCTGACGTTGCCGTGCACGAACAGCACCACGTCCCCGGCACCGGCCGGGTCGCTGCCGTCGGGGTGGAGCACGTTCTGGGTCAGGCGCGGGGTGCTGACCCTGGTCGCGGTGATGCCGGGCAGCAGGACGTCGGCCATGGGTTCTCCTCGCGAGGGGGGACGGCGGCGGGCACACGCTAGCGACCGACACCTCGTCCCGGCAGCGCCGTCCTGACAGGAACCCCACCTAGAGTCGGCGGCCATGCCCAGTGGACGGAGTGCGACGACGGTCCGGCCGGTCCGGCGGCCCGCCGCGCGCACCCCTGCCCGCACCCCCGCTCGGCGCGCTGCGTCCGGGAACCGACAGACCGTGCGCCGCGCTCCTGCCGGTCGCCGCTCCGGCGGACGCCGGCCGACCGGCCGCGACCTCGTGGCCTGGGTCTGGCTCGCGGTCCTGCTCGTCGTGGTGGTGCTCGTCGCGTTCTCCTCGTCGGGCGACGCCCCCGAGGACGTCGCGGTCGCGACGGCGGAGTGCACGCTGCCCGCGACCGGCATCGAGCTCTCCGGTGAGCAGATCGCGAACGCCCGCACCATCGCGCAGGTGGGCCGGGACCGCGGGCTCCCCGAGCGGGCCGTGGTCATCGCCCTGGCCACGGCCATGCAGGAGTCCACCCTGCGCAACCTCGACCACGGCGACCGCGACTCCCTCGGCCTGTTCCAGCAGCGCCCGTCGCAGGGCTGGGGCAGCCCGGCGCAGGTGCAGGACCCGGTCTACGCGGCGGGCATCTTCTACGACCGGCTCGTCCAGGTGCCCGGCTGGGACACCGGTCGGCTCACCGAGGTCGCGCAGGCAGTGCAGAGATCCGGGTTCCCCGAGCTGTACCAGCGCTGGGAGGGTCTGGCCGCGGAGCTGGCCACCGCCACCTCGGGTGGCAACTCCTCCTGCCCCTGACGAGCGGCCGACCGGCGTCGCGGGGGACGCCGACCGGCGTCAGCCGGCCAGACGCTCGACCGCGGCGGCGATCCGCTCGTCGGTGGCGGTGAGCGCCAGGCGCACGTGCCGCGCCCCGGCCGGGCCGTAGAAGGCGCCCGGGCCGGCGACGATGCCGAGGCCGGCGAGCCAGTCGATGGTCGCCCAGCAGTCCTCGTCGCGGGTCACCCAGAGGTAGAGGCCGGCCTCGGAGTGGTCGATGCGCGCCCCGGCGGCACGGACTGCCGCGGACAGGCGCTCGCGGCGGGCACGGTAGCGCTCCCGCTGGGCGTCGACGTGCGTGTCGTCGTCCAGGCCGGCGGCCATCGCCGCCTGCACCGGCGTGGGCACCAGCAGCCCGAGGTGCCGCCGGACCTCCCACACGGTGCGCACCAGCGCGGGGTCGCCCGACAGCATCCCGGCGCGGTACCCCGCGGCGGTGGACTGCTTGGACAGCGAGTGGACGGCGAGCAGCCCGGTGTGGTCCTCGCCCGCGACGGCGGGGTGCAGGACCGAGCGCGGCTCGACGTCCCAGCCGAGGGTCACGTAGCACTCGTCGGCGACCACCGGGACGCCGTGCGCCCGGCCCCAGGTCACCCAGTCCCGCAGCTGCTCGTCGGTCAGCACCCGGCCGTGCGGGTTGCCCGGGCTGTTCAGCCACACGAGGACGATCCCGGCCGCGTCCGGCGGCGGCACGTCGGTGCGGCGCACGGCCAGCCCGGCCAGGACCGCGCCGACCTCGTAGGTGGGGTAGGCGACCTCCGGGACGATCACCGTGCCCCGGCCGCGCAGCCCGAGGAGGGTGGGCAGCAGCGCCACCAGCTCCTTGGAGCCGACGGTCGGGATCACCGACGGGTCGGTGCCCAGCGGATCGGCCAGGTGGACGCCGAGCCGGCGCTGCAGCCAGCGGGCGGCACCGCTGCGGAGCTCGGCGGTGCCCAGCGCCGTCGGGTAGCCGGGGGCGTTGCCCGCGCCGGCCAGCGCGGCGGAGAGCACCTCGGGGGTGTCGTCGACCGGCGTCCCGATGGACAGGTCGACGACCCCGCCCGGATGCCGCGCGGCCGCGGTGCGCGCGGCGCTGAGCGAGTCCCAGGGGAAGTCGGCCAGCCCGCCGGCCGCCGTCCCGGACGCCGGGGCCCCCGGGGACCGGGTCGTCAGTGGCCTTCCGCCTGCGGCGGCAGGGCGGCGACGAGCGGGTGGTCCCTGCCGACCTTGCCCGTCTTCGCGGCGCCGCCCGGGCTGCCCA
>NZ_JAAGWF010000023.1 GCF_010686765.1 Geodermatophilus sabuli
GTGCTGTTGCGCAGGAACCAGGTGTTGCCCCGCACCACCCCGGGCGTGACCGTCCCGTCGCCGTCCCAGTCACCGACGACCGGCCGGTCCGACGGGTCCCCGTAGGCGAAAGCCACGTCCGAGACGCCACTGCTCGTGCTGTTGCGCAGGAACCAGGTGTTGCCCCGCACCACCCCGGGCGTCGACGTGCCGTTGCCGTCCCAGTCACCGACCACCGGCCGGTCCGACGGGTCCCCGTATCCGAACGCCACGTCCGAGACCCCGGTGCTGGTGCTGTTGCGCAGGAACCACGTGCTGCCCCGCAGCACGCCGGGCGTGACCGTGCCGTTGCCGTCCCAGTCGCCCGCCACCTGTCCCTCGAGCGTCCGGCCGGCCAGGTCCACGAACACGTACCCGCGGTCCCGGTAGAAGTCGATGATGGGGCGGAGCGCGGCCACGGTGGCCGGCATCGCGGTCGGCTGGTCGTGCAGGAGGACGACGGGGTCGGTCTGGCTGGCCCCGGCCTGCGCCAGGGTGATGATCCGGTTGACCCAGAACGCGTCGCCCGACCCACCGGCCAGCCAGTCCTCCGTGTCGACCGACCAGTTGTAGACCGCCATGCTCCGGGCCTGGGCCAGTGCCAGGGTGGTGCTGTTCGACGCGCCGTACGGCGGCCGGAAGAAGCACGGCGGGTCACCGACGAGGCTGATCTGCTGGTTGGTGGCGTTGTCCATCTCGGTGGCCTGGGCATCCGAGGAGAGCGTCGACATGTCCGGGTGCGACCAGGTGTGGTTGCCGAGCAGGAAGCGCTGGGCGGCCATGGCCTGGACGAGCCCGGGCCGGGTCGTGGAGTTCACGCCGATCTGGAAGAACGTGGCGGTGACGCCCTCGTCCTGCAGGATGCGGACGATCGCCCCCGTGCTGGCGCCCGGGCCGTCATCGAAGGTGAGGGCGACCCTCCTGCCCGCCCCGGGTGCGGTGCGGATCACGCCAGCGGGGGCCGGTGGGCAACTGGTCGCGAAGGTGGTGACGACGTCCGGCGGGGTCACCGCCGCGGGGTCCTCCGCCAGGACGCTGGACGGCGGCCAGGGGCCCTCGACCAGCGGCTCCGGCGGGCCCTCGACCAGCGGCTCCGGCGGCGGTGGCGGCTCGGGAGCCGCCTGCGCCGCCGAACCGATCGTCGTCAGTCCCGCCGCGAGGACCGCGACGCCGAGGAGCCGCCCCCAGCGCTGCCACCGTCTCGCCACTGTGACCCCCCGTTGGTCTGGGCCCGGGCGGGCCGTCGCCAAGGTCCTGGTCAGGCCCGTGCGACGACCAGTGCCATAAGTCCCTCGGGACGTCGCCGAGGTCGGGGCCGACACCGCCTCCGGTCGCCGCAGGAGCTCGCGCACGGGCGCGCGCCACCGCGTCGCGCACGGTCGACGGAGCCTCAGGCGGTCAGGGCCAACGCGAACGGCAGCACCCGGGAGGCGCCGGCCAGGCGGAGCTCCCGCCCGGCGACCGTCATCGTCCAGCGGGAGTCGGCGAGGTCGTCGACGAGCAGGACGGGGACGGGGCCGAGCGCGGCCAGCCGATCGCGCAGCTCGGCTCCCACGACGATCCGCTGCCACACCCCGGCCAGCCGGAAGGCGCTGTTGCCACCGGGGCCGCCGGCCGGACCACCGTGCGCCGTCGACAGCTCGCCCAGGTAGGGCAACCGGCCCAGCCCCGCCAGCCCCTGCGCCAGCCCGGTGACCAGGCGGGGACGGCGACGCGAGGGGACGGCGACCACCGCGGCCGGGCGCTCGGCCCAGTCCCAGGCGCCCAGCACCCGCGCGCAGGCCCGCAGCAGCTCCTCGTCCGGCGGGACGTCGGAGGGCGCCCGCCGCACCGGCACGTCGAAGGCGGCGTCCGGGTCCTCCTCCACTCCGGGCGCCTCGAGGTCGACCACGCCGCCCACCCCGTCGTCCCCCAGCAGGGTGCGCAGCCGCTGGCCCCACCCCAGGTCGGTCAGCCGGGCGACGGCGCGGCCAGGTTCGAGCAGCTCGCCGGCCGCGATCTTCCCCTTCACGGACACGCCGAGCCGGTCGGCACCGGTCGGCCACTGCGCGCGCGGCGCGAGTTCCACCCCCGGCCGGTCGAGCGCGGCCGAGGCGGCGTCGGCGGCGGCCGGCGGCACCTCCGCGGAGTACCAGGGGCCGGCGCAGACGTCGCACCGACCGCACGGGGCCGCGGTCGGGTCGTCGAGCGCCTCCTGCAGGAACGCCATCCGGCACTGCGCCTCGTCGACGGGCCGGGCGTAGGCGATCATGGCCCGCTGCTCGGCCTCGCGGGTCCGGGTGACCCGCGCGTAGCGGTCGGCGTCGTACACCCACGGCCGGCCGGTCGAGCGCCAGCCGCCCTGCACCCGCTCCACCGCGCCGTCCACCGCCAGCACCTTGAGCAGCAGCTCCAGCCGGGACCGGCGGACGTCGGCCACCGTCTCCAGCCGGGCCACCGACCACGCCCTGCCGTCGGCCATCGCCGACAGCACCGCGGCGGCGTGGTCCTCCCGGGGCATCGACGACGTGGCGAACCACTGCCAGATCGCGAGGTCCTCAGGTCCGGGGAGCAGCAGGACGTCGGCGTGCTCGACGGCCCGCCCGGCGCGGCCCACCTGCTGGTAGTAGCTCACCGGTGACGACGGCGCCCCGAGATGGACGACGAAGCCCAGGTCGGGCTTGTCGAAGCCCATGCCCAGCGCCGACGTGGCGACCAGCGCCTTCACCCGGTTGCCCCGGAGCGCCTCCTCGGCGTCCTTGCGGTCGGCGTCGTCCAGGCGGCCGGTGTAGGCGCGCACCTCGTGGCCGGCGTCGCGCAGCAGCGCGGCGGTCTCCTCCGCGGCCGCGACGGTGAGCGTGTAGACGATGCCGCTGCCCGGGAGGTCGCCCACGTGGGCGGCCAGCCAGGCCAGCCGGGCCCGATCGGTGGGCAGCCGGAGCACGCCCAGGCGCAGCGAGTCGCGGGCCAGGGGACCGCGGACGGTGGTGACCGACACCCCGCCGGCACCCAGCTGCTCCGCGACGTCGGCCACCACCCGCTCGTTGGCCGTCGCGGTGGTCGCGAGCACCGGCGTCCCGGCCGGCAGGGTGCCCAGCAGGTCGCGGATCCGGCGGTAGTCGGGCCGGAAGTCGTGCCCCCAGTCGGACACGCAGTGCGCCTCGTCGACCACCAGCAGCCCGCAGCGGGCGACGAGGCCGGGCAACTGCTCCTCCCGGAACCGCGGGTTGGTCAGCCGCTCGGGGGAGACCAGCAGGACGTCGACGTCGTCGGCGGCGAGACGGGCGGCGACGTCGTCCCACTCGGTGGCATTGGCGCTGGAGATCTCCACGGCCCGGATCCCGGCGCGGGCGGCGGCGGCCACCTGGTCGCGCATCAGCGCGAGCAGCGGGCTGACCAGCAGGGTCGGCCCGGCGCCACGCCGCCGCAGGAGCGCCGTGGAGACGAAGTAGACCGCCGACTTGCCCCACCCGGTGCGCTGCACGACCAGCGCCCGCTGCGAGCGCTCGACCAGCGCGGCGACGGCGGCGTCCTGCCCCTCGCGGAACTCGGCGTCGGCCCGCCCGGTCAGCTCACGGAGGACGGCGAGCGCGTCGGCGGTCAGCTCGGACGTCGGGGCGGCGGTGCTCATGGGTCCGACACTAGGCAGGCGGGACGACGGAACGGGCCGCCGCGCGCGACCCGTGGACGGAGGAGGACAATCCACAGGCGATGCGACCGCCGGACAACCACGTGCACACCAGGTGGTCCTGGGACACCCCCGACTCGGCCACGATGGTCCGTGCCTGCGAGCGGGCGATCGCCCGGGGCCTGCCCGCCATCGCCTTCACCGAGCACCTGGACTTCACCGTCTGGGCGCCCGGGGACCGCGCCACCTCCGACGGGCTGGTCGACCGGCACGCCTCGCGGCACGCACCGATCGACGTCGAGGCCTACTTCGCCGAGCTGACCGAGTGCCGGGAGCGCTTCCCGGAGCTGCGGATCTGGTCCGGCGTCGAGACCGGCGAGCCGCACCTGTTCGCGGCCAGCGTGGCCGGGCACCTGCGCGACGCCCCGGTCGACCGCGTCCTCGGGTCGCTGCACTCGCTGCCCGAGGACGGTCGGCTCTACGGCGTCGGCCGGCTGCTCTACCCCGACCCCGACACCACGATGCGCCGCTACCTGGCCGAGGTGGTCGACATGGTCGAGAGCAGCGACGTCTTCCAGGTGCTGGCGCACGTGGACTTCCCCCGGCGCTACTGGCCCGGCGGCAGCGACGGTTACGCGGAGAAGGACTACGAGGAGGAGTACCGGGCGGTCTTCCGGGCGCTGGCCGGCACCGGCCGGGCGCTCGAGGTCAACACGACCAGCCCCCTGGCGTCGGTCGACCAGGTCCGCTGGTTCTTCGAGGAGGGTGGCGAGGCGGTGAGCTTCGGCAGCGACGCCCACTCCCCGGCGGTCGTCGGCCAGCACTTCGACCTGGCGGTGGACGTCGTGGAGGCGGCCGGCTTCCGTCCCGGCCGGGACGCCTTCGACTTCTGGCGCCGGTGAGCGGCACCGTCCGCGACGCGACGGTCGAGGACGCCGCTGCCTGCGCCGCGATCTACGCGCCGTACGTCACGGACACCGCCATCACGTTCGAGGACGACCCGCCGACGGCCGAGTCGATGGCCCGGCGGATCACCGCGGCGCAGCAGCGGCATGCGTGGGTGGTGCTGGAGGACGCCGGCCGGGTCGTGGGCTACGCCTACGCGACCTCCGTCAAGGACCGGGCGGCCTACCGGTGGTCGTGCGAGGTCACCGTCTACCTCGAGCGCGGACGGGGGCGGCGCGGGGGCGGCCGCGCGCTCTACACGGCTCTGTTCGAGCGGCTGGCCGCGCGCGGCCACCGCATGGCGGTCGCCGGCATGACGCTGCCCAACGAGGCCAGCGCCGGGCTGCACGCCGCACTGGGCTTCGAGCCGATCGGCGTCCAGCGGCGGATCGGCTGGAAGCACGGCGCGTGGCACGACGTCGCGCTGGTGCAGCGCCCGCTCGGCGACCGGACCGGGCCACCCGCGGAGCTGCGCTGAACCTGGAGCCCTGAGAGGGCGCCGGGACAGCAGATACTTCACCGCTAAGGGATCCGCCGATAGGGTCCCTCCGTGACCCCCGCCCGCCGCGTCGTGATCGCCCTCGGCGGCAACGCGATGACGGGACCCGACGGCTCGGCGACGCCCACGGTGCAGCGGGACGCGATCCGCGAGGCAGCCGGCCACATCGCAGATGTCGTGGCGTCCGGCGTCGAAGTGGTCCTCACCCATGGCAACGGCCCGCAGGTGGGCAACCTGCTGGTGAAGAACGAGATGGCCGCGCACGTCGTCCCGCCCGTGCCGCTGGACTGGAACGTCGCGCAGACCCAGGCGACCATCGCGTTCACGCTCGCCGACGAGCTGGACGCGGCGCTCGCGGCCCGGGGCCTGTCCCAGCGCACGGCAGGGCTGGTCACCCGCACCCTCGTCGACGCCGACGATCCGGGTTTCCGGGAGCCGTCGAAGCCCGTCGGCCGATTCCTCCCGCGCGAGGAGGCCGAACGGTTCGTCGCCCTCGGTCAGATCTGGGAGGACCGGGGCGAGAAGGGCTGGCGCCGCATCGTGGCCTCCCCCGAGCCGAGGTCCGTCGTCGACTCCCCCGCGATCCACGCGCTGGCGGAGGCCGGCTTCGTCGTCGTCTGCGCCGGGGGCGGTGGCATCCCGGTGACCGACGACGGGAGTGACGGCGACGCGCTGCGCGGCGTCGAGGCCGTCATCGACAAGGACCTCACCGCCGCGATCCTGGCCCGCGAGCTGGACGCCGACACCCTGGTGATCGCGACCGACGTCCCCAACGTGATGGTCGACTTCGGGACGCCGACCGCACGACCCCTGGGTCGGGTGACCGTCAGCGAGATGCGCGGGCACGCCGCGGCCGGCCAGTTCGCCCGCGGGAGCATGGGCCCCAAGGTCGAGGCGGCCCTCCGTTTCGTCGACGGCTCTGCTGCCTCCCGCGCCGTCATCACGTCCCTCGAGCACATCGCCGACGCCGTCACCGACGACGACGCCGGCACCGTGATAGCCCCCTGAACCGGAACTCCGAGCGAGAGGAACCCCTGTGCCCGCACCGATCGAGGTCCGCAAGGTCCCGCTGCACAACGTCAGTGACGCCTCCGAGCTGGCCAAGCTCATCGACGACGGCGTCATGGAAGCCGACCGGGTCGTCGCCGTCATCGGCAAGACCGAGGGCAACGGCGGGATCAACGACTACACGCGGATCATCGCCGACCGCGCCTTCCGCGAGGTGCTGCTGGAGAAGGGCTCGCGGTCGCTGGATGAGGTCAAGCAGATCCCGATCGTGTGGTCGGGCGGCACCGACGGCGTCATCAGCCCGCACGCCACCGTCTTCGCGACGCTCCCCGAGGACGCCGTCGAGAAGACCGACGAGCCGCGCCTGACCGTCGGCTACGCGATGAGCGACGTCCTGCTGCCCGAGGACATCGGCCGCCTCGCCATGGTCGAGAAGGTGGCCGACGGCGTGAGGAAGGCCATGGAGGCCGCGGGCATCACCGACCCGGCCGACGTGCACTACGTGCAGACGAAGACCCCGCTGCTGACGATCGACACCATCCGCGACGCGCGTGAGCGCGGGAAGACCACGTACATGCAGGAGCCGCACGGCTCGATGGACCTGTCCAACGGCACGACGGCGCTGGGCATCGCGGTGGCGCTCGGCGAGATCGAGATGCCGACGCAGGAGCAGGTCATGCACGACCTGTCCCTCTACAGCGCCGTCGCCTCCTGCTCCTCCGGCGTCGAGCTGGACCGGGCGCAGATCGTCGTCGTCGGCAACGCCCGCGGGCACGGCGGCGCCTACCGCGTCGGCCACTCGGTCATGGAGGACGCCCTGGACCAGGACGGCATCTGGGCGGCCATCCGCGACGCCGGCCTGGACCTGCCCGAGCGTCCCCACCACACCGACCTCGGCGACCGCCTGGTCAACGTCTTCCTCAAGTGCGAGGCCTCGCCGGACGGCAAGGTCCGCGGGCGCCGCAACGCGATGCTGGACGACTCCGACGTCTCGTGGCACCGCCAGATCAAGGCGACCGTCGGCGGCGTGACGGCGTCGGTGACCGGCGACCCGGCCGTCTTCGTGTCCGTGGCCGCGGTGCACCAGGGGCCGTCGGGCGGCGGCCCGGTCGCCGCGATCATCAAGGCCTGACCAGCGCCCCGCCCTGGCGTCGGTCATGGGGTCGTCGCTCCGCGACGCGCCGTCCGCGGCGTGTCCCCCGGCGACGACCCCGTGATCAACGCCGGCCGGGTGCCCGACCGGGGGCTCGGCCGGGCGAGACGCGCACCAGGGTGAAGCCGCGGGTGACCAGGTCCAGGAACCGGTCGGGCGGGTCGTCGGGGTCCCACGCGCGGAAAGCGGCTCCGAGGACGGCGCCGGTGGTGGCGGCCGCGAGCGCGGCGGCCAGCGGATCGGCGTACTCCCGGCGCACCCAGCCGTCCAGCGCCGTCTGGATGTGCCGGTAGGCGTCCTGCTGGTAGGCGGCGAGCTCCGGGTCCGCCGTCAGCCGGCGCCGGACGGCCAGGGTGGCGGTGTGGGTGGTCAGGTACTCCCGGCAGACCGCGCCGAGGGCCATCCACGGGTCGGTGGCACCGTCGGCGGCGGCGAGCAGCCCGGACAGCCGGGCCGCGTCGTCGGGATCGGGGTCGAACAGCGCGGCGGCCTTGGTTGGGAAGTGGTTGAAGAATGTCCGGCGGGAGACGCCCGCCGCCGCGGCGATGTCGTCGACCGTGACCGCCGCGAAGCCGCGCCGGCCGACCAGGTCGACGGCGGCGGCCTGCAGGGCCCGCCAGCTGTCCCGCCGCTGCGCCTCCCGTGCCGACAGCCGTTCCACGCCGCGCACGCTAGCCGCCCGCGACCGCCGTCCCGGCCCTACAGTGCCCTCTTCGTTGCACTCAGTGCAGTAAATGACGTCAGGAGACAGCTGGGATGAGCACACGCCGACTCGAGGGCAAGGTCGCCCTGATCACCGGGGCCGCCCGCGGCCAGGGCAGGGCGCACGCGGTGCGACTGGCCAGTGAGGGCGCCGACGTCATCGCCCTCGACGTCAACGCCGACGCGCCGACGACGGCCTACCCCGGACCCACGGCCGACGACCTGGCCGAGACGGTCCGGCTGGTCGAGGCGCAGGACCGGCGGATCATCGCCCGTGAGGCCGACGTGCGGGACTTCGCGGCGGTCTCGGCCGTGGTCGAGGAGGGCGTGGCCGAACTGGGTGGGCTGGACGTCGTCGTCGCGAACGCCGGCATCTGCTCGGCGAACCTCTCGTGGGAGATCCCCGTCGAGCAGTGGCAGGAGACGATCGACACCAACCTGACCGGCGTCTTCTTCACCGCCAAGGCGACCGTGCCGGTGCTCATCGAGCAGGGCCGGGGCGGCTCGGTGATCATCACCAGCTCGGTCGCGGGGCTGCGCGGGCTGCCGTTCCTGGGCCACTACGCGGCCAGCAAGCACGGCGTGGTCGGGCTGGCGCGGACGATGGCCAACGAGCTGGGGCAGTTCAACATCCGGGTCAACACGCTGCACCCGCACGGTGTCGCCACCGGCATGACCGTCCCGGACATGCAGCCGCTCATGCAGCAGTACGCCAGCACCCTCGGGCCGATCTTCATGCAGACGCTGCCCGACCAGGTGTCGCAGCCGGAGGACATGGCCGCCGCCGTCGCGTGGCTGGCCTCCGACGACGCCCGGCACGTCACCGGCATCCAGCTCCCGGTCGACCTGGGCACGCTCGCCCGCTGACGACCGGCGGCCGGTGCGGGGAGCCGGCCCCCCGCACCCGGCTCGCGGGAGGACGGCGTCCACGTGGCCGCCGTCCACGCGCAGCGCACCCCCGGTGGGCGCCGGCGGCAGTGGCGAGGCGAGGTACACGCACATGTCGGCGATCTCCTCCGGCTCGATCAGCCGCTGCAGCAGGCACTGCGGCCGGTGCCGGCGCATGAACTCCCGCGGCGCCTCGTCCCAGGGCAGGTCGCCCCCGACCAGCGGGTGGACGAAGTCCTCGACGCGCCGGTGCCCGTCGGCCCGGCGATCGCGGAGTCGACGGTGACGCCCGAGCCGGCGGCCTCTTGGGCGAAGCCGCGGGAGACGGCCGGCAAGGCGGTCGCTGTTCCGGCCCGAGCGGTCAGGCCGGCGTGTACGCCGACAGGAACACCTCGACGCCGTCCCGGGCCAGTGCCTCGAGCTCAGCGGCCGGGGGCACGGCCGCCTCCCCCTCGAACATGACCCGGTCGAGCGTGGCGCCGACGACGAGGAACGCGAGGTGTTCGGCGGCCCGCCGGGGGTCGGGGACTCGCAGCAGCCCCCGGCCACCGAGGCCGGCGAGCGCGCCGGCCAGTGCGACGATCACCCGCTCCGGTGCCCGGCGGTGGTACTCCCGGGCCAGGTCGGGGAAGCGTCCGGACTCGGCGCTGATCAGCCGCCGCAGCCGGACGACCTGGGGCCGGGTCACCGACGCCAGGTGCTCCCGGGCCAGGTCGTGCAGGGCTCCCGAGACGTCGTCGACATCGGCGAGGGCGGCCGCCAGTTCGGCGGCGAACCGCTCGGCCGTCGCGGTGACGCCCAGGACGATGTCGGTGAAGAGCCGCTCCTTGTCCGTGAAGTTGTTGTAGACGGTCCGCTTGGACACCGCCGCCCGCGCCGCGATGTCATCGACGCTGGTGTCGACGTAGCCCCGCTCCAGGAAGAGCCCGGTGGCGGCCTCGACGATCGCCGCCCGGCTGCGCAGGACGCGCGGGTCCTCCGTGCGGTCGCGATCGGGCGCGGCCGTGCCCCGTCCGGGCGTGCGCAGCGGCACGCGGACCAGGAGTTCGTCGTCCTGCGGCTCGACCGGGTCCACCGCGATCCACTCCTCCGATGAGTTCCGCGACCCCTCGCCGTCTGGGTACTGTCCAGTGTAGTACCGAAGAGAGGGAGTTCCGTGACCAGCAGCACGACGAACGACGTCCCCACCGCCTCGACCAGGGCACAGGAGTGCTTCGACCGTCCCGCCGCCGTGACCCGGTCGCTGCTGGGCTACGGCCCCCTGGCGGGTGCGGTCTACCTGACCTCCGGTCTCATCCAGGCGCAGACCCGCGACGGATTCGACCTCACCCGCCACGACCTGAGCCTGCTCGCGAACGGCCCGCTCGGCTGGATCCAGATCACCACCCTGGTCGTCGCCGGCCTGATGACCGTCGCCGCGGCCGTCGGGATGCGCCGCGCCCTGGACGACGGCCTCGCGGGGACGTGGGGACCGGGGCTGCTGGCCGGGTACGGGCTCGCACTCGTCGTCGCGGGGGTCTTCGTCGCGGACCCGATGGCCGGGTTCCCCCTCGGGACGCCCGACGGGCCGCCCAGCGAACCCAGCCTCTCCGGACTGCTGCACATGGCGGCCGGTGGCGTCGGGTTCGCCTGCCTGGTGGCCACCACGTTCGTCGTCGCACGGCGCTTCGCGCGTGAGCGTCGCGCCGGGTGGGCGTGGGCCTCACGGGCGGTCGGGCTGGTCGTCCTGGGCGGCTTCCTCGGTGTCGCCACCGGATGGACGTCGTCGTGGGCGGTCCTGGGCCTGTGGGTCGGTGTGGTCGCCGGGTGGGCGTGGATCGCCGCCGTCGCGGTGCTGCTCTACCGGCGCACGCCGCACCCGCGCAGCTGAGGGCCCCCGGGCCGGACGGTCAGTCCCGCACGGCGAGGTGCTCCGGCGGAACGGCGCCGACGAGCCACACGCCGTTCGCCGAGCGGGCGAAGGGCACGCCGGCTGCCGCCATGGCCGCCGCATCGACCCGCAGGACGACGGGCCGGCCGCGCCGGGCACCGACGCGACGGGCGGTGTCGACGTCCGCGCTCAGGTGCACCGCGTGCCGGCGCCCCGGACGCAGCCCCTCGGCCAGGATCGCCGGCAGGAAGCGCTCGACCGTGCCGTGGAACAGCTCGGCCGGCGGCGCCTCCGGCGGGTAGCCGAGGTCGACGGCGACGCTGTGCCCCTGGCTGGCGCGGATCCGGGTACCGGTGCCGTCGACGGCGAAGCGGCGCTGGTCGTTGGTCGCGACGACGTGGTCGAGCTCGGCGCGGGAGACGCCGAGGGCCAGGAGCAGGTCGTCGACGTCCACCCAGCCGGCGGCGTCGAGGGTCAGCCCCGCACTCGCCGGGGCGTGCCGCAGCAGGTAGGCCATCCGCTTGCTCAACCGGACGACGTCCCCGCGGTCCCGCCCCGTCCTCGCCATCGCCGTCCATGGTCCGGCATCCGGGCCGGAGGACGGGCGCAGGCGGCGGACGGTTGGATGGGACCGGCACCCAGGAGCCCGCCCGGGCCGCCGCCGTCCCCGAGGAGCACGCGCATGACCGCCACCCTGTCCGCCGTCGAGGACGGTCCCGCCGACGCGCCCGTCCTCGTGCTCGGCCCGTCACTCGGCACCACCACCGGCCTCTTCGACGCCCAGGCCGCCGAGTTCGCCCGCACCCACCGGGTCATCCGCTACGACCTGCGCGGGCACGGCGGCTCGGAGGTGGTCCCCGGCTCGTGCACGATCGCCGACCTCGCCGGCGACGTCGTCGCGCTGCTGGACCGGCTGGGGGTCGACCGGTTCTCCTACGTCGGGGTGTCCATCGGCGGGGCGATCGGCCAGCAGCTGGCGCTCACCGTGCCCGACCGGCTGGAGAAGCTGGCGATCATCGCCTCGGCCGCCCAGTTCGCCGATCCGCCCTCGTGGGCGGCGCGCGCCCAGCAGGTGCGCGAGCAGGGCACCGAGCCGCTGGTCGCCTCCCGCACCGGCACCTGGTTCACCGCGGCCTGGGCGGAGCGGGACCCGTCCGGCGCCCACCGACTGCTGCAGATGCTGCGCGACACCCCCACCGAGGGCTACGCCGCCTGCTGCGAGGCGATCGGGGCGTTCGACGTCCGCGCCCGACTCGGCGAGATCAGCGCACCCACGCTGGTCATCGCGGGCGCCGAGGACCCGGCGACGCCGCCGGACACGGTGCGGGTAATCGCCGACGGGATCCCCGGCGCCCACTTCATGGTCGTGTCCGGGGCGGCGCACCTGCCCAACGCGACGGACCCGGAGACGGTGAACGCGATGCTCCGCGGCCACCTGGGCTGACTCAGCGGGAGTAGTACTCCACGACCAGCTGCTCCTCGCAGACCACGGGGACCTCACCGCGGCCCGGCGTCCGCTCGACGCGCGCCACGAGGTCGGCCAGCCGCACCTCGAGGTACGTCGGCGCCTCGGCGTGCGCACCGGACGCGGCGACGAGGAACGGCTCCTTCCTCTTCGACTTCTCGGCGACCTCGATGAAGTCGCCGGGCTGGAGCCGGTAGGACGGCCGGTCGACCCGCTTGCCGTTGACCAGCACGTGCTGGTGGGTGACGAACTGACGGGCCTGGTAGATGGTCCGCGCGAACCCGGCACGCAGGACGGTGGCGTCCAGCCGCGACTCGAGGTCCTGGATGAGCGCCTCGCCGGTCTTGCCGCCCGAGCGCTTCGCCCGGTCGAAGGCCGCCCGGAGCTGGGTCTCGCTGACGTCGTACTGCGCGCGCAGCCGCTGCTTCTCCTTGAGCCGGGTCGAGTAGTCGCTGTCCTTGCGGCGCTTGCGGCCGTGCTCGCCCGGCGGGTAGGGCCGGCGCTCGAAGTACTGGACGCACTTGGGCGTCAGCGGGATGCCCAGCGCGCGGCTGAGCCGGACCTTGGGTCGCGGGGTGTTCACGGGGACCTCCTGGTTTGGTTAGGCTCACCTTACTGCGCCATCACCACCCGCCGTCGACCCCGAGGGACGCCATGACCACCGGTCGCCCGACCTCGCCACTCGTCCGCCGACCGGCGGGCCCGACCGCCGCCGAGCGGGCGCGGACGGTGGCCACCCGACCTGCCGTCTCGGTCTGCGCCCTGGGTCTGGGCACCAGCCGGCTGCAGGCGGCCGCCACCACGGACGCCGGGCAGGTGCTGGTCGTCGTCCCGCGGTCCGGCGGGCTGGCCGACGCGGTGCGCCGCGCCCCGCAGGGTGACCTGCCCGCCCGCGTGACGGTGACGTCCCGCTCCCCGCTGCCCCTGCGCAACCCGCTGCGGGCCCGCCTCGAGCTGGCCGGCTGGCTGGTCCCCGTACCGGCCGAGGACGAGGGGGACCTGGTGCTCGACTTCGCCGCGGCCCGGCCCACCGACGTCCTCCTCGACGTCGGGCTCACCGCCACGCTGCTGCGCCTGGACGTCGCCGAGGTGCTGCTGCACGAAGGCGGCGCCTGCACCGAGATCACGCCGGAGGACTACGCCGCCGCGGCGCCGGACCCGGTGGGCGTGGCCGAGGAGGAGCTCTTCGCCGGCTCCGCGGACCCGCTGGCGCAGCTGTGCGGCCGGGTGCGCGCGTGGACCGGCGACGACGCCGTGCACCTGCTGGGCGCGGACCGCTACGGCGTCCTCTTCCGCGTGGAGCACCGGCGCGGGTGCTACGACCTGCGGACGCCGTTCGCCGCTCCGCTCCCGGGCGCGAGCGCCTTCCCCGCCGCCGTCCGCGCGCTGCTGGCCTGCGCCCGGGCCTGACCTCCGCCGTCCGCCGTCCGCCGTCCGCCGTCCGTCAGGCGGTGCGGGCCTCCTCCGCGAGCGCCCGCAGCGCCTGCTCGAAGCACTCCTGCGGCGGCTGCACCAGCCCGGCGCCCACCTGCCCGGTGCCGGCGACGCGCCCGGCCATGCCCGTGTTGATCTGCGGCAGCCAGCCGGTGCGGGCCACCTGCAGGACGTCGATCCCGGTCGGGGAGCCGCGGAAACCCATGATCGGGATCGCCATCGCCGGGTTCTCGGCGAGGGTCAGCTGGTACATCCGCTCGGTGGTGGCCAGCGCGTCGGGCACGGTGCCGCCGACGAACCGGACGATCGCCGGCGCGGCCGCCATGGCGAACCCGCCCACGCCGTAGGTCTCCATGATCGCGGAGTCGCCGATGTCGGGGTTGGCGTCCTCCGGGCCGTAGTCGCCGAGGAAGAGGCCGACCGGCGTCTGCGCGGGCCCGGTGAACCAGCGGTCGCCGGTGCCGGCGGTCTGGATGCCGAACTCGGTGCCGTTGCGTGACATCACCGTGAGCATCGTCGACCCGGGGATCCCGCGGGCGGCGTCCAGCGCGAGCTTGGCCGTCGGCATGCCGAGGTTGAGGTAGAAGTGCTCGTTGCCGCCGATGAAGGCCAGCACGCGCGCGATGTCGGACGACGGCGCGTCGACCGCCACGATGGCCGGGGACAGCTCGCGCAGGGTCATCAGCGAGCCCGCGCGGTTGCGGTTGTGCCCCTCGTCGCCCATCTGCAGCATCTGCGCGAGGACGGCCTTGACGTCCAGCGGCTCGGCCATCGACCGGACCGCCTCCCGCAGCACCGGCCCCAGGACGTCGCGCATCCAGCGCAGCCGGGTGAGCACCTCGTCGTCGTAGGCGCCCATCCGCAGGACCTTGCCCAGGCCCTCGTTGAGGTTGCAGTACGCCCGGCCGCCGAAGACCGGGTCCGACAGGCACCACATCCACATCGACGGGCTGGTCACGCCGGCCATCGGGCCCACGGTGCGGTGGTGGTGGCAGGGGTCGAGGGTGACCGCGCCGGAGGCGAGCAGCTGCTCGGCGTCCTCCACCGTCGGAGCCCACTCCTCGAACAGCACGGCGCCGAGGAGCGCGCCGCGCATCGGGCCCGAGGCCGTCTCCCAGGTCAGCGGCGGGCCGGAGTGCAGCAGCGTGCGGTCGGGCAGGTCGAGCACCTCGCGCGCCGGCCGGACGTCGACCAGCTGGGATCCGGCGGCCATGAGCCGCTCCACCGCGGTCCGGTTGGCCGCGGCCCGGCGCGGGTCGAGCGCGAGGGCGGCGAGGTCCGCGGCGTCCCCGAAGGCCGGCGGTCGCCACTCGACGTCGGCCACCGTGGCGCCCTGGGCGCGCAGCGCGTCGGAGAAGACGTCGACCCCGGCGGCGACGACGGCCGGCGGCGCGGACAGCAGGTCGGCGAGCGTCATGCGGAGGCTCCCAGCAGGTCGAGGGCGTGGCGGGTGGCCGCGGCGTTGGAGGCGAAGACGGCGGCACCGGCGCCGGCCAGGGCGTCGGCCTGCCGGCTCCATCCCTGCGGGTCGCCCTCCGTGCCGATCAGGGCGACGACGACCGGCAGGCTGCCGCTGCGCCGGGCCGCGGTGAGGGCGGGCACGAGCGAGTGCGCCGGATCGGGGTCCGCGCCGTGACCGAGGACGACGTCGAGGAGCAGCACCGCGGGCTCGCGCCGGGCTGCGAGGTCGCTGATCGCCTCCAGGCGGAGGGTCGGGTCGATCATCGGGTGGGCGCGGCCGACGGTCAGCGCGTCGTCCCCGAAGTCGATGACGACGTGTCCCGGGGCGGACAGGCCCTGGGCGGGTGGGTCGAGAGCGAGGTCCAGCTCGGGCCGGAGCGGGGTGTTGGAGCGGATGTCGCCGAGCGCCGGGGCGGCGATGAGCATCGCCTCGTCGGCGAGCGTGCCGCCGGAGAAGAAGCCCTTGAGGACGGCACCGGGCGCGGCGGTGCCGTCGCCCGGCCGGGCGGGCCAGGCGGGGACGTCGACGCCCAGGTCGGCGAGCAGCGCCTCGACCGCGGCGGTGAGGTCGGGGGTCTCCGGCGACAGGGCGGCCGAGCGCACCGGGACGGCGAGCTCGGCCGCGAACGACGACACCGTGGCGGCGACCGACGGGGCGGGCGGCTTGGAGACCAGCAGCACCCGCTCCGTGGCCGGGTCGGCGTCCAGGGCCGCGAGCGCGTCGAGCGTGGCCAGCCCGCCGACCGCCTCGGACAGGTCGCGGCCGCCGACGCCGAGCACGTGCGAGACCCCGACACCGGCCATGTCGAGCAGGCAGGAGACCTGCTGGGCGCCGGTCCCGGATGCCGCGACCAGCCCCACGGGGCCCGGCCGGACCACGTTGGCGAAGCCCAGCGCGACACCGGAGACGATCGCCGTCCCGCAGTCGGGGCCCATGACCAGCACGCCGGCGTCGTGCGCGGCCCGCTTGAGCGCGACCTCCTGCTCGACCGGGACCCCGTCGGAGAAGACCAGCACACTGCGGCCGGCGGCGATCGCGTCGGCGGCCTCCGCGACCGCGTACTGCCCCGGCACGCTGACGATCGCCAGGACCGACCCGCCGACCGGCGCGGCGTCGAGCCCGGCCCCGATGGTGCGCGGCGGGATGGCGTCGGTCGTCGTCCCGGTGCGCTCGCGGGCGGCGAGGGCCGCGTCGACGGCGTCGACCGCATCGGCCAGGACGTCGTCGTCCACGGCCGTGACCCCGATGAGCAACTGGTCGGGCGAGGCCGGGGTGTCGGGCGCCAGCCCCATGCCCGCGGCCAGCTCCAGGTTGAGCGGTGTGGCCATCGCGACGAGGACGGCGGAGACCCCGTCACGGGCTCCGACGTCCCGGCTGACCTGCATCAACTTGACCGAGTCGCCGTAGACGCCGCTGCGGAGGGAGACGTGCCGGGAGGGACTGTCGCTCACCTGCCGGGACGCTACCGGAGCAATCGTCTTAGCGGTGAGACACCTCGGACGGAGGCGGCACGGACGGCGGGGAAGGCGGCACCCACCTGCAATAACGATTTAGCACTGAGGTACTTCCGCCGTCACCTGGTGCGTGACACATTGACGCCTCTCTGGTGCCGGCAACCTCCGTTGACCGGGTGGGCCAGCTCGTGGTGCACGTCGAGGAGGCACTCATGGCGTTCGGTTGGAAGCTCTACGGGGACGGCAAGACACCGCCGCTGGGCGAGGCCGTCGCTCCGGACGAGCGGTTGTCCTGGCCGCGCACGGTCGGCATCGGCGCGCAGCACGTCGTCGCCATGTTCGGGGCGACGTTCGTCTTCCCGATCATCATGGGACTGGACGCCAACCTCGCGATCATGATGAGCGGCGTCGCGACGATCGTCTTCCTGCTGATCGTGAAGAACCGGGTACCGAGCTACCTGGGCACCAGTGCCGCGTTCGTGGGCGGCGTCGCGGCGATCCGCACCAACGGCGGTGACTCCAGCGACGTCGTCGGCGCGATCCTGGTCGCCGGCGTCGTCCTCGCCCTCGTCGGCCTGCTCATCCACTTCGCCGGCCTCGGCCTGGTGAACAAGGTGCTGCCCCCCGCCGTCACCGGCGCGGTGGTCATGCTCATCGGCTTCAACCTGGCCCCGGTGGCGGCCAGCACCTACTGGCCGCAGGACCAGTGGGTGGCCCTGGCCACGATGACCTTCGTCATCGTCGCCTCGCTGGCGCTGCGCGGCTTCCTCGCCCGCATCGCCATCCTGCTCGGCCTCGTCTTCGGCTACCTCCTGTCGGTGCTACTCGACGCCACCGCCGGCCCGATCACCTCGGTGCTGCCCACCGGCCCGGACCCGGTCGAGCACGACCGCATCAACTTCGACTCGGTGTCCCAGGCCGACTGGTTCGGGTTCCCCGACTTCACCGGTCCCAGCTTCTCGCTGAACTTCAGCCTGCTCGTCCTGCCGGCCGTCATCGCGCTCGTCGCGGAGAACGTCGGGCACGTCAAGGCCGTGGCCGAGATGACCAAGCGCGACCTGGACCCGGTCATGGGCCGGGCGGTGTTCGCCGACGGCGTCGGCACCGTGATCGCCACCTCGGTCGGCGGTTCCCCGACGACGACGTACGCCGAGAACATCGGCGTCATGGCCGCCACCCGCGTGTACTCCACGGCGGCGTACTACGTGGCCGCCATCGTGGCGATCCTGCTGGGCCTGGTGCCGAAGTTCGGCGCGCTGATCAACATCGTCCCGGGCGGGGTGCTCGGCGGGATCACCGTCGTCCTCTACGGGATGATCGGCCTGCTCGGCGCGAAGATCTGGAAGGAGAACCGGGTCGACTTCGCCAACCCGATCAACCTGGTGCCGCTCGCCGCGGGCATCATCATCGGGATCGGTCCGGTCCGGCTACAGATCACCGACAACTTCTCCCTCGAGGGCATCGCCCTCGGGTCGATCGTCGCCGTCGCCGGCTGGCACCTCGCGCGGGCCCTGGCCCCGGCGGACATGAAGGCCGCGCTCACCCGCGAGGGCACGTCGCTGGACAGCGCGTCGACGCTGGGGCACACGCACGACCAGTTCGGCGGCGCGGACCCGTCGTCGGTCGACGAGGTCGGCCGCCCGGGCGTTCCGCACAACCGTGGAGAGGGCACGCTCAACCGGTGAAGCCCGCTCCCTTCCGGTACGCCGACCCCGGCACCCTCGACGAGGCCCTCGCGGTCCTGTCGGCAGAGGGTGCGGGCGCCAAGGTGCTCGCCGGTGGCCAGTCGCTGCTCCCGCTGCTCTCCATGCGGCTCGCGGCGCCGGCCACGCTGGTGGACATCAACGGGGTGCCCGGCCTCGACGCCGTCGAGGTCACCGGGGACGGCGTGACCGTGGGAGCACTGGTCCGGCACAACGCACTCCTGCACGACGACGCCGCCGCCCGGGTCCAGCCGCTGCTGGCCCGGGCGACGGCGAACGTCGCCCACCCGGCGATCCGCAACCGGGGCACCACCGTCGGCTCGATCGCGCACGCCGACCCCTCGGGCGAGATGACCTCCGTCCTCGCCCTCACCGACGGCTCCGTCACGGTCGCCACGCCCTCCGGTCCGAGCACCGTCGAGTGGCGCGACCTGTTCGTCGGCCCGCTGGAGACCTCGATCTCGGGACCGGCCGTCGTCACCTCCGCCTTCTTCCCCGCCCTGCCGCCGCGGTCGGGCACGGCCTTCGCCGAGATCGCCCGCCGCAAGGGCGACTACGCGGTCTGCGGCGCCGGCGTGGTGGTCACCCTCGACGAGGACCAGCGCGTCGCCGCCGTCCGCGCCTCCTACGTCTCGGTCGGGCTGACCCCCGAGGTGCACGACCTCACCGACGCCGTGATCGGCTCGCCCGTGGAGAAGGCCGACTGGACCGCCGCGGGCGAGCTGGCCCGCACCCTGGTCGACCCGGACGGCGACATCCACGCCAGCGCCGACTACCGGCGCCTGCTCGTCGGCGTCCTGACCGGCCGGACGCTCGCCGAGGCTGCCGCCGAGGCGGCCGCGGCAGTGACCCGCGAGTGAGCAGCGCCAGCGAGCGAGGAGCGTCAGCGAGTGCGGAACCGAGCCATCGACACCGGGAGAGCTGCGTGACCTCCGTCGACACCGAGCGGACCATCACCGTCACCGTGAACGGTGTCCCCCGTGAAGCCACCGTGCCGGTGCGCCGCCTGCTGTCCGACGCGCTGCGCCACGACCTCGGGCTGACCGGCACGCACGTCGGCTGCGAGCACGGCGTCTGCGGGGCGTGCACGGTGCTGGTGGACGGCGACCCGGTCCGGTCCTGCCTGATGCTCGCCGTCCAGGTGGCGGGGCGGACCGTGACGACGGTCGAGGGGCTGGCCCGCGACGACCACCAGGGCGGGCAGGTGCTGCACCCGGTCCAGGAGGCGTTCCGCGAGTGCCACGCGCTGCAGTGCGGGTTCTGCACGCCGGGCTTCCTCATGACGATCGCGGCGGGGCTGGAGAAGCGCGATCCGGCCGCCGAGCTGACCGAGGAGGAGGTCGACGACATGGTCGGCGGCAACCTCTGCCGGTGCACCGGCTACGCCAACATCAAGAAGGCCGTGCACACCGCCGCCGCGACGATGAAGGACGCCCGGTGACCACTCCCCGAGAGACCTTCGGCGCCGAGAGTCCGGCCCTCGGGGGTTTCCGCGGAAGAGCCCGGGGGACTTTCGGCGCCGAAAGTCCCGAAACAGGGGGGCGGTCGTGACGACGAAGCTGTTCGGCGAGCCGGTCCGCCGGCGCGAGGACGCCCGGCTGATCGTCGGCAGGGGCCGCTACCTCGACGACATCGGGCACACCGCCCTGGCCGCTGCCTTCGTGCGGTCGCCGCACGCGCACGCCCGCATCACCGGGATCGACGTCGACGGCGCCCTGGACGTCGAGGGTCTGGTCGCGATCTACACCTACGAGGACCTGACCGGCCCGATGGCCGAGCCGCTGCCGGTGCTGATCCCGCACCCGCAGCTGACCGAGCCGCGCACCGGCTACCCGCTGGCCCGCGAGGTCGTGCGGCACGTCGGTGAGCCGGTGGTCATGGTGGTCGCCACCGACCGGTACGTCGCGGAGGACGCCGCCGAGCGGATCGTCGTCACCTACGACGAACTGCCGGTCGTCGTGGGCGTCGACGCCGCGTACGAGGCGCGGGCCGCCGTGCACGACGACGTACCGGACAACGTGGCCGCCCGTCACCACCAGGAGACCGGGGACGTCGAGCCGGCGCTGGCCGCGAGCCCCCGCACGCTGAGCTTCACCCAGTACATCGAGCGCAGCGCCAGCATGCCGATGGAGGGCCGGGGCGTGCACGCGCGCTGGGACGCCGACGACCGGTCACTCCGGGTCTACTCGAGCACCCAGGCCTCGACGTCGGTGCGCGCGGCGATCGCGGCGAAGCTGGACCTGTCGCTGGACACGGTGGAGGTCATCGCGCCGGACGTCGGAGGTGGCTTCGGCGTGAAGATCGTGCACCCGTGGCCCGAGGAGCTGCTGGTGCCGATGGCGGCCATCGCGCTGGGCCAGGAGGTGAAGTGGGCCGAGGACCGCCGCGAGCACTTCATCTCGTCGGCCCACGAGCGGCAGCAGCGCCAGGACGTCACCGTCGGCTTCGACGACGAGGGCAGGGTCACCGCCCTCGACGTCCACGTGCTGCACGACAACGGCGCGTACACCCCCTACGGGATCATCGTGCCGATCATCACCGCCACCCAGCTGGTGGGCCCGTACGTGATCCCCGTCTACCGGGTGCGCGTGGACAGCGTCTACACCAACACCGTCATCGTCACGCCGTACCGCGGCGCCGGGCGGCCGCAGGCCTGCTACGCGATGGAGCGGACGATGGACCGCATCGCCGACGAGCTCGGGCTCGACCGCGCCGTCGTCCGCGAGCGGAACCTGATCCAGCCCGACCAGTTCCCCTACGACCACCACCTGACGTTCCAGGACGGCCGGCCGGTCATCTACGACTCGGGCGACTACCCGGGGCTGCTCGACAAGCTGCGGACGCTGGCGGACTGGTCGTCGGCCGACGTGCTCCGGGACGAGGCCGCGGCACGCGGGAAGCTGCTCGGCATCGGGATGGCGATGTACGTGGAGGGCACCGGGCCCGGGCCGTACGAGGGCGGGCACGTCCAGGTGCTCGGCAGCGGCAAGGTGCTGGTGTCGACCGGGCTGACGTCGCAGGGACAGGGGCACGAGACGGCGTTCGCGCAGATCGTGGCCTCGGAGCTCGGAGTGCCCATCGAGGACGTCGAGGTGACCACCGGCGACACCCGGCGCTTCGCGTACGCCGTCGGCACCTTCGCCTCGCGGGCCGCGGTGATGAGCGGGAACGCCATCGCGCTGGCCGCCCGCGGCGTGCGGGAGAAGGCCCTGCGGATCGCCGCCGACGTCCTCGAGGCCGATCCGGGCGACCTGGAGATCGACGAGGGCCTGGTGCAGGTGCGCGGGACGCCGGGGGCCTCGATCCCGCTGCGGACGGTCGCCGTCCTCTCCAACCCGCTGCGCTACGCGTTCGACGAGGCCGCGAAGCAGGCGACCCAGTTCACGACGCACGACGACTCCAAGCCGCCGGTGGCCGAGGGGGATGCGCCCGGCCTGGAGCACCGCGACTACTACTCGCCGATCCGGTCGACGTTCGCGTCCGGCGCGCACGCGGCGGTCGTGGAGATCGACCCGGAGACGTGGGAGATCGACGTCGTGCGGTACGCCGTCGTGCACGACTGCGGCAACGTGGTGAACCCGATGATCGTCGAGGGCCAGGTGCACGGCGGTGTGGCCCAGGGCGTGGCCGGCGCGTTGTACGAGCGGATGGCCTACGACGCGGACGGGCAGCTGCAGAACGCCTCGTACATGGACTTCCTCATGCCCTACGCCTCCGAGGTGCCCGACGTCGACATCGACCACCAGCAGACGCCGTCGCCGCTGAACCCGCTGGGGATCAAGGGCGCCGGTGAGGCCGGCGTCATCCCGGGGACGGCGGCGATCGCGTCGGCGATCGAGGACGCGGTGGGACGGCGGATCACCTCGATGCCCATCTCCCCCACCGAGCTGTACGACCTGATGCGTTCCGAGGACTCGGAGACGACCGCCACGGCCGCGCGCCGGGCGGGGACTGGAGTGATGGCGTGAACCTCGACGGCTCTGCGGTGCTCTCGGCCGACCCGGAGAGGGTGTGGGCGGTCATCACCGACCCGGCCGTGCTGGCGCGGACGATCCCGGGCTGCGAGTCGCTGGAGCAGGTCGGGGACGACGAGTACAAGCTGAACGTCTCGGTCGGCGTCGGCGCGATCCGTGGGACGTACGCCGGCGAGGTGCGGCTGTCGGACAAACAGCACCCGAAGTCCTACGTCATGCACGCGTCGGGTGCCGGTGCGCCGGGGAACGCCCGGGCGACGGTGACCATCAACCTCGAGCCCGGCGAGCATGGGACGACGAACCTCACCTACTCCGCCGACGCCGTGATCGGCGGCCCGGTCGCGGGTGTGGGCCAGCGGATGATCACCGGCGTCGCCAAGCGGATGGCCGGGCAGTTCTTCTCGGCCATCGACGGCGAGCTGACCGGTGCCGTCGTGCCGATCGGCGCTGCGCCCTCCGCTGCGGCTGCGACGACGAGCGACGCCTCGCTGGTGGTCGGCGGCGCACCGGTCGCTGCTGCGGGTCGGACGTTCACCGGCAGGGCAGCGGCTCCGGCGCCGGCCGGCGACGCCAAGACGCTGCTCCTCGGGGCGGTCGGCGGCGCGGTCCTGACCCTCGTCGGCGTCCTCGTCGGCTACCGCCTGGGCCGCCGTCACTGACCCGGCATCGCGGGCCCCGTCGGAGAATGCCTCGAGCCGACGACGGGTCCGGACCGCAGCGGCCGGGACAGCGCCGCACGCGCCCCGAGGTCACCCTGCGACGCGCACGGGCATCCCGGTCTCCTGCTCGGAGACCTGCCACAGGACGTCGATCTGCTCCTGCAGCTCATGGCGGCGGAGGACCGGGCGGCGGACCGCGGGCCCGTGCGAGCCGAAGCGGGGCGCGTACAGCTCAGCGCCCGTCGCTCGCGGGTCCGTGGCCGCCCGCAGCTGGGGACGCGCGCCCTCGCGCGGGGTCATCCCCGACCGTGCCGTCAGCACCTCGAAGAACGGGCCCAGCCGGCCTCCGCCGCCCTCACGCACCGTCCGCGCCTGCAGGTCGGTGTTCGTCAGCCCCGGGTGCGCGAGCAGCGACGAAGCCCTGACTCCGGCCCGGTCGAACAGCTGCTGCAGGCCCAGGCCGAAGTGCAGGTTGGCCATCTTCGACCGGGCGTACGCCGCCCACGGGCCGTAGTCCCGCCGCAGGTGCGGGTCGGCCGGGTCCAACCGCTTCGCCCGGTGCCGGGCGGTCGACGTCACCGTCACCACGCGCGCCGCCGGAGCAGCCAGCAGCGCCGGCATCAGGTGGGCGGTGAGGGCCCAGTGCCCCAGGTGGTTGACGCCGAACTGCATCTCGAAGCCGTCGACCGTCTCCCGCTGCGGCATCGCCATCACCCCGGCGTTGTTCACCAGGACGTCGACGCGATCGTGGCCGGCCAGCACCTGCTCCGCGGCCGCGCGAACCACCGACAGGTCGCCCAGGTCCAGCGGCACCACCTCCAGCGAGGCCGCCGGATGGCGCTCGGCGATCCGCGCCACCGCCGCCGTGGTCTTCGACCGGTCACGCGCGGCCACCACCACGTGCGCGCCCGCCCCCGCCAGCGCCAGCGCCGTCTGGAAGCCGAGCCCGCCGTTCGCGCCGGTCACCACGGCGGTGCGTCCGGTGAGATCCGGGATGTCCGCCTCGGTCCAGCTCACGCGGCCCGCGCCTCGGCACGCACCTGCACCGCCGTCAGCACCTCCCAGCGGATCGCCGTGCTGCCCGGCTGCACGAACCGCCAGTAGAGGGCGAACCGCCGGCGGGTCGTCGGATCGGTCGCCAGCACGCGGGTCTCCGAGCTCAGCTCCGTGCCGCCCCGGACCGGCGTCAGCCGGAAGTCCATGACCGCCTTCACCCAGCCCGGCCGGATCCAGCGCTGCAGGTCCTCCGCGTCCAGTGCCGGTGGCTGCTCGCCGCCGCCCAGCCGCCAGGCCTGCAGCACACCGCCGAAGACGACCGACTCGGGCGCCGACGACGCGAGCACCGGCACGGGCAGCGCCTCGAGGAACGGCCGGTCGCGCAGCCGGCCGAGACCCTTGCCCGACAGCAGCACCGGCAGGAAGCGGACCGCGCCGAGGGCCACGGTCACCGGCAGCCCGGAGAGCTTCACCTCGTGCAGGGCGTCCCACACCGCCTCCGGCGGCGCGTCGACCCACCGAGACTGCCGGGTCACGTGGTGGCTGTTCGGCAGGACGTCGTCGAGTTCCACGCTCGTCTTCCTTCCCGCAGCACCGGCGCGCACGCATGGAGCGGCGCAGGTCACCCCTCGCGGCGCCGGGTCGCCTTGCGGCAGCCGGCCAGCAGATGCGCGCCCCGCTCGGTGAGTTCCTCGCGCAACCACTCCTCCGGGACGTCCGGCGGGTGCCACCGGGCCCCGCCCGGCCGGCTGCGCGCGGTCCTCAGAGCGCCGGCAGGCGGCGGGTCTGCCGCCCCCACGCCACCAGCGAGCCGTCGACCGCGCGCAGCTCGACGTCGTCCACCGCGACGTCGGCGTCCGCCCAGGCCGTCCGCTGGTCCACCCGCACCCACGCGCCCGTGGCCGGCGGCGGGCCGGCCAGGTGGGCGGTGAGCTCGACCGTCGGCATGGCCGCCGGCACCGTCCGGACGGCGAACAGGGACGGCGGCAGCGCGTCGAGCAGCACGCCCAACTGGACCAGGGGCGCGAGCCCGCCGCGCACGCGGACCCACGCGTGCAGCCGCGGCTCCGACCCACCCGCCAGCGGCCGCGACGGTCCGAGCGCCCGGATCTCGGTGTGCTCGGCGATCGGCACGTAGTCGCGGGGCAGCTCGAACGGGACGCCGTCCTCCGGCCGGTAGCCGTCCCCGGGCGGGTACGGCTCGACCACGGGGGTGGCCGGGCGCGCCAGGGTGAGCACCTGCGCGACGGCCCGCAGACCGCCGTCCTGCAGCAGCTCGGCGCGCACGCTGCCGGTCCGGCCGTCCCGGTCGGAGCTGGTGGTGAGCCGGACCGGCTCGTCCGGTACCACGCCGCCCAGCAGGTGCGCGGTCACCGCCCGCGGCGAGGCCCCGGCGTGCGACGCGGCCGCCTCGAGGAGGTGGCCCACGACCAGGCCGCCCTGGATGCTGCTGAACGAGCGCCAGCTCGGGTCGAAGACCAGCCCGGCCTGCTGCACCGTCGTCACCGCGACTGCCCGACGCCGTGGGCCGAGGGCGGTGGTGGAGCTCAGGTCCATGCTTCCTCCGGCGGTAGCGGTCAGCGGGTGCGTGCCGGGGCGGCCCGCAACTCCGGGTGGTGGCCCCGGCCGACGGCCAGCGCCAGGGCGCTCGCGACGGCGGCCAGGACGATGACGAGCAGCCATCCGCGGTCCGCGGTGGGCAGGGAGGTGCCGTCGCCGGCCACGACGGCGAGCAGCAGGGCGACCCCGAGCGTCGCGCCGAGCTGCCGGGCCGCGCCGAAGGTCGCCGTCCCGGTGGCCAGGGCGGCGGGCGGGAGCGACGAGGAGGCCGCCGCCGAGAGGTTGGTGAGGGTCAGCCCGACGCCGAGGCCGGTGAGCACCTGGCCGGGAAGGAGATCGGTGACGTAGTGCGCCTCGACACCCACCTGCGTCACCCACCACAGGGACCCGAGGGCGAACAGCGCCGTCCCGGCCGCCGCCACCACACCGCAGCCGACTCGGGCGCCGAGCCGGCCGGCGGGGACGGCGGAGACCGCGGCGAGCAGCGGCCCGGGGACCAGCGCGAACCCGGCCGTGATCGGTGACCAGCCCCAGCCGCCGGTCAGCCACAGCACGTTGCCGAGCAGCATCGCCGCGAAGGCCGCCATGAACGCCGCGATCGACAGGCAGCCCAGGGCGAAGGGACGCGACCGGAAGAGCGGCAGCGGGAGCACCGGCACGGTGCCGCCCGGCGCCCGCGCGGCACGCACGACGACCAGGGCGCCGGCGAGCACCGCGGCGACCAGCGAGACGAGGACGACGCGGCTGCTCCAGCCGCGCTCCGGCGCGTCGACCAGCCCGTAGGCCAGGAGTCCGACGGCGAGCACGAGCAGCGCCGTCCCGACGACGTCCGGCCGGCGGGTCTCCGCCTCGTCCCGGGACTCCGGCAGCACGCGCAGGCCCACGACCAGGGCGGCGATCCCCACGGGGAGGTTGACGAGGAAGACCCAGCGCCACGACGCCTCGACCAGCAGGCCGCCGATGGGCGGGCCGAGCGCGGCGGCCACCCCGCCGACGGCCGACCAGACGCCGATGGCGTGCGCGCGTCTGGCCGGCGGGAAGGTGTGCAGGAGCAGGGCCAGCGACGTCGCCGTCACCATGGCGGCGCCGACGGACTGGACGACCCGGAAGGCGACCAGGCTGCCCACGCCCCAGGCGAGCGCGCAGCCCAGCGAGCCGAGGCTGAAGGTGACGAGCCCGCTCAGGAACACGCGGCGGCGGCCGATGCGGTCGGCGACGCGGCCGGCCGGCGCCAGGAGCGCGGCGAACCCGATCGTGTAGCCGTTGAGCACCCACGACAGCGCCGCGGTGGACGCGTCGAGCGCCCGGCCCAGCTCGGGGAAGGCGACGTTGACGATGAACAGGTCGAGGCTGGCGAGGAAGACCGCCGCCGAGACCACCAGCAGCACGAGCCCGGATCGGGTGGCGCTCGGGGTGCGCTGCTCCGTCGCCGCCATGGTCCCCGCCTCCCTGACGGTTCGGAAGTCGAACCGATTGCGCAGGACCGTACCCGAGTCAGTTCGACATGCGAACCTTGAGGCATGACGACACGGCTGGACGAGCTGCCGGGACGGCGCTGCTCCATCGCGGGGGCGCTCGACGTGGTGGGTGACCGGTGGGCGCTGCTCGTCGTCCGCGAGGTGTCGCTGGGCGCGCACAGGTTCGGCGAGATCCTCCGCGGCACCGGCGCACCGCGGGAACGGCTGGCGGCGCGGCTGACCGCGCTGGTCGACGCGGGCGTGCTCGAGCGCCGGGAGTACAGCCGGAACCCGCCCCGCTCGGACTACCACCTGACCCGCTCCGGGCGGGACCTGCTGCCGGTGCTGCAGGCCCTCATGCAGTGGGGCGACCGGCACGTGGCCGACGTCCCGCCCGTGGAGCTGCACCACCACGGCCACCGGATCCAGGCGTCCTGGGTGTGCGACACCTGCGGCGAGCGGGTGGGTCGGGACACCGAGCGGCACGTGACGCACGAGGGCTGACCCGCTCCGCGCCCGAGGATCAGCCGGCCAGGTGCTCCTCGAACGTGACGCGGCCGTACGGCGGACCGGGGACGAGGTCGTGCCCCGCCCGGTACCCGCTGAAGACCTCGCCCGGCAGCCGGACGGCGACGACCCGGCGCCGGAGGCCCCGGTGCGCAGCCCACACCCGGGCCAGCTGCGGCAGGGCACGGACGGCGGGGCCGCCGATGTCCGGCACCCGACCGCCCGGCGCGGACGACGCCAGCTCGACCAGCCGGTCGGCGACCTCCGCCGGAGCGATCGGCTGCACGTCGAAGGACGGCGCCAGGAGGACGGGCAGCCGGCGCTGGACGGTGAACAGCTGGTCCACCAGGGTGTGGAACTGGGTGGCCCGCAGGATCGTGTTCGGCACGCCTGAGGCCGCCACGAGCCCCTCGATCTCGACCTTGTCCCGGTAGTAGCCGAGCGGGATGTCGTCGATCCCCACGATCGACATCAGCACCAGGTGCTCGACGCGGGCTGCACGAGCGGCGTCGAGCAGGGTGCGCGCGATGACGGCGTCCTTGCGCCGCAGGCCCGTCGCCAGGTGCACGACGACCGACGCCCCGGTCACCGCCGCAGCGACGCCCTCGCCGGTGAGCAGGTCGCCGGTGACCAGACCCGGTCCACTGCGCCGGCTCAGAGCCCGCACGTCGTGCCCCGCGGCACGCAGCCGGTCGACCGTCGGTCTGCCGAGCGTGCCCGTCGAACCCGTCACCAGCACGGTCGTCGCCATCGGCCCGATCCTGTCAGCCGCGCGAGCCGGTGCCGACGGAACACGGTGCGGGCTCCACGTGCTGTCGACCTGCGGAGGCAGCCGGTGGACGACGCCGGCCACGACCGCCCTCCCCCGACTGTTCGAGGAGAAGTCCATGGCCAAGACCTGGTTCATCACCGGCGCGTCCCGCGGTTTCGGCAAGGAGTGGGCGATCGCCGCTCTCGAGCGCGGTGACACCGTCGCCGCCACCGCCCGTGATCCGCAGGCCCTCGACGACCTCGTGCAGCAGTTCGGCGACGAGGTGCTGCCGCTCCGGCTCGACGTCGGCGACCGCGACGCCGTGTTCGCCGCCGTGGCGGACGCCCACGACCGCTTCGGCCGGCTCGACGTCGTCGTCAACAACGCCGGCTACGGCCAGTTCGGGATGATCGAGGAGATCTCCGAGGCCGAGGCCCGCGCCCAGTTCGACACCAACGTGTTCGGCGCCCTCTTCGTCACCCAGGCGGCGCTGCCCTACCTCCGCGAGCAGGGCTCCGGTCACTTCCTGCAGGTCAGCAGCATCGGCGGGATCAGCGCCTTCCCGAACATCGGCATCTACAACGCCTCCAAGTGGGCGCTCGAGGCGTTCAGCCAGTCGCTGGCCGCGGAGGTCGCCGACTTCGGCATCAAGGTCACGATCATCGAGCCGGGCGCCTTCGGCACCGACTGGGGTGGCTCGTCCGCCAGGCACGCCGAGCCGAACCCGGCCTACGACGCCTACCGCGAGAAGGCCGCCGAGCAGCGCAAGGCCCGCGCCGGCAACCCCGGCGACCCGGTCGCCACGCGGGACGCCGTCCTCCAGGTGGTCGACGCCGAGGACCCGCCGCTCCGGATCTTCCTCGGCGACGGCCCGCTGACGATCGCCACCCGCGACTACGAGTCCCGGCTGGCCACCTGGCGCGCGTGGGAGCCGCTGTCGATCGCCGCCCACGGGTCCACCGCCTGAGCCGGCGCCGGGTCGTGCCCGCCGGGGAGGGTCAGCGCAGCGACGACCAGCAACGCGGCGGGCACGACGACGGCAGCGACCAGCGTGCCCGCCAGCACCGTGGCCTCCACGTCGCTCGCACCGTGCAGGTGCCCCAGGTGGAAGGCCAGGTGCGGGACGGCGAACGCGAGGTAGGCCAGCAGGGCCACCACGACGATCCGTCGCTCCAGCCAGATCCCGGCGGCGGCGAGCACCAGCGCCAACCCGAGGGTCGCACCCCCGAAGTCGCGCATCAGGTGCTCGCTGAACGGCGGGGTCAGGTCGACGGTCGGGACGTCGGCGTAGAAGCTCGCCGGGAACGCCACCGTCCACACCCCCAGCACCAGCTCGACGGCGGCGAAGCCGAGCAGGCCCGCCCGCAGCAGGCCCTTCACCGGGTCACCCGCTCGGTGAGCGCGTCCTCGAACGTCGTCCGGCCGTACTCCGGTCCCGGTACGAGCGCGTGCCCCGCCGCGTAGGCGCCGAAGAGCCGGCCGGGCAGCGCCAGCGGCACGACGGGGCGGCGGCTGCCCGTCGCCCGGGTCCACACGCGCGCCAGGTCGCGCACGGTGCGCCGCTCCGGCCCGCCGATGTCCGGCACGCGACCCGCGGGTGCACCGCCGGCCAGCTCGGCCAGCCGATCGGCCACGTCCTCGACGGCGATCGGCTGCAGCGGGAACGTCAGGCCGACGACCACCGGCGAGAAGCGCTGCGCGGTGAACATCTCGGCGACGAACGGGTGGAACTGCGTGGCGCGGAGGATCGTCCACGGCACGCCGGACTCGCGCACCAGGCGTTCGATCACCACCTTGTCGCGGTAGTAGCGCAGCGGGATGTCCTCGATGCCGACGATCGAGATCAGCACCAGGTGCGCCACCCCGGCGTCGGCGCTCGCGGCCAGCAGCCGCTCGGTCGCGGCGACGTCCCCCGTGCCCGCCTTGCCCGTGGCCAGGTGGACGACGGTGTCGGCGCCGGCCAGGGCCGCGCGCAGTCCCTCTCCGGTGAGCAGGTCCCCGGTCGTCAGGCCGGGGCCCGCACGCCTGCTCAGTGCTCGGACGTCGTGCCCTGCTGCCTGCAGGGCGGCGACGGTGGGCCGGCCGAGCCGGCCGGTGGATCCGGTGACCAGGATGGTCCTCATGGGTGTTCTCCCTTCCTCACCCCCCAGGACCGGGCAGCCCACCGATCCGTGACAGCTGCTCCGCGGCGAAGGCGAGCTTCTCCGGGTTGAGCACCATGTCCAGCCCGGTGAACCGTTCGCCGTCGGTGTGCAGGAACCAGATCGCCCGGAGCTCGCCGCCGGCCATGGCCACCACGGCAGGAGCCCCGTTGACCTCGGTGAACGCCGCCGAGACCCCGTCGGTGAACTTCGCGAACGTCCCGGCGACGTAGCGGGCCACCGTCGACCGGCCCCGCACCGGGCGGCGGGCGGCGTTGACGACACCGCCGCCGTCGGCGCGGGACACGACGTCGTCGGCGAGCAGCGCCTCCAGGGCGGCGATGTCGCCGTCGCGCGCGGCGCCGAGGAACCGCTGCACGAGCGCGCGCCACCGCACGGGGTCCACCGGCCGTGCCCCGTCGGCGCCGCGGTCGACGTCGAGGTGCCGGCGGGCCCGCGCGTGCAGCTGGCGCGCGTTCGCCTCCGACGTCCCGATCAGCTCGGCCACCTCTCGAGCGCTGTAGGCGAAGGCCTCGCGCAGCACGTACGCCGCGCGTTCGGCCGGCGCCAGCCGCTCCATCAGCGCGAGCAGGGCCACCGAGACGCTCTCCCGCGCGACGACGTCGTCCAGCGGGCCGAGGGCGTCCGGCGACGCGGTGCCGGTGAGGACCGGCTCGGGCAGCCACGGTCCGGCGTACACCTCGCGCCGGGCGCGCGCGGAGGTGAGCGCGGTCAGGCAGAGGTTCGTGACCGTGCGGACGAGGTACGCCTCGGGGTCGGCGACCCCGGCGGCGTCCACGGTCCGCCAGCGCAGCCAGGCGTCCTGGACGGCGTCCTCGGCGTCGGCCGCCGAACCCAGCATCCGGTAGGCGATGCCGAACATCCTGGACCGCTGCGCCTGGAACGCATCGAACCCGTCCACCGCCGTCCCGCCGGTCACCGGGAGCTCCGGGCCGGCGACACGAAGGGGACCAGCACCTCGTCGACGATCTGGACGACGACCTCGTCGTCGATGGGGTCACCGGTGATCAGGAAGCGGTGCCAGAGGATGCCCTGCCCGAGCTCGCGGGCGATCTCGACGGGGACGTCGGGCCGGACGTCGCCACGGTCGATGCCGCGGGCCAGCAGGTCGGCCATCTCGCGCTTGCGCCAGCCGATCACGCCCTCGCGGAAGGCGGCGGCGAAGTCGGGGTCCTGCGCCATCGCCGCGACGATCGCCTGGATGACCCGGCTGCCCGGCCCGGTGAGGACGGCGGCCCAGCCGCGCAGGATCGCCAGCATGTCGGTGCGGTAGCTGCCGGTGTCCTCGGCCGGGATCGCCCCGGTGGCGCGGCGCAGCAGGACGTCCCGCAGGAGTGCCGCCCGGTCCGGCCACCGCCGGTAGAGCACGGGCTTGCTCGTGCCGGCGCGGGCTGCGACCGCCTCCATCGTGACGGCGTCGGCTCCCTTCTCGACGACGATCGCCATGACGGCCGCCTCGATGGCCGCCGTCACCTCCGTTCCGCGACGGCGCGGGGCCCGGACCTGCGTCATCGCACACCTCCCGGTGGAGAAACGATTGCGTATCTTCGCATGCCACCCTAGTCTCGGCCCGCAAGAAACGCTTCCGTATCCATCGGCGCCGTGTACCAGGAGATCGCGATGGCCCTCCCCGTGCTCTTCCCCTTCCGCTCCCGCGACACCGCCCGGGTCAGCCACCGGCGCTTCCCCCACGGCCGGCGCCGGGTCACGATCGACCACGAGCCGCTGGCCGGTGTGACGCCCTCCGAGCTGATGGACTGGTTCGGCTCCATCGGGCAGACGATGGAGTACGGCGGCGAGGTGGTGCCGCGCTACCTCGCCTGGCACCCGCTCGACCACGTCCGCTGGGAACTCGCCCGTCCCGCGCCGGGCGGTGGCGCGGCCGAGGGTGCCCGTTTCCGCATCGTCGAGCAGTTCGCCGGACGCCCCGACCACCGCATCGACGTCGTGGACCGGGTGGAGAAGCTGGACGAGACCGGCATCCGGCTCGTGCAGCGGGTGGCCGGCATCGTCGTGCTGCAGCTCGAGCACACCTGGTCGGCCGGCCGCGACCGGACGCACTACGTCAGCGTGCTCGATCTCGGCGCCCGGAGCCCGTGGCTCTCGGGGGTCAACCGGCTGCTGCAGCGGCGCTTCCCCGATCCGATGGTCGACGCGTGGATCACCCACAACATCGAGGAGGTCGGCCTCCTCGAGCACCTGATCCCCAGGCTGCGCCCCGCGCGGACGGACTCCCCGTCCGCCGCACGGCAGGCCGGCTGACCAGGAGCGGGGGCGGACGTGGCGAACCTCCGGCTGTCCGTTCTCGGTCCGCTCACCGCCACCCTCGACGGGCGGCCGGTCGACCTGGGCGGCCCCCGGCAGCGCGCGGTGCTCGCCGCCCTGGTGGCGGCCGGCCCGCGGATGGTGGGCACCGAGGAGCTCCTGACCGACGCGTGGCCCGCCGGGACCGCGCCCAACGTCGGCACGCTGCACCACTACGTGTCCCAGTTGCGGGCGGCACTCGAGCCGGGACGGGCGAGCGGCGCGTCGCCCGAGGTGCTCGTCCGGCGCGGGCCCGGGTACGCACTCGTCGTCCCGCCCGAAGCCGTCGACGCCGTCCGCTTCGCCCGGCTGGCAGCACGCGGCGCCGACGCCCTGGCCACCGGGCGGGCCGGCGAGGCCGTGGAGCTGCTGTCGACGGCCCTCGACCTCTGGCGCGGGCCCGCCTACGCCGATGTCGACACCGAGGGGCTCGCCCCGGTCGCGGTCCGGCTGACCGAGCAGCGGCTGGCCGCCACGGAGGACCTGCTGGACGCCCTGCTGCGCACCGGGCGAGCGGCCGACGCCGTCGGGCGGGCGCGCGAGCACACCGCCGAGCACCCGCTGCGCGAACGCGGCTGGGAGCTGCTGGCCCTCGCCCTGTACCGCTCGGGGCGCCAGGCCGACGCCCTGGCCGCCCTGGGCACGGTCCGCCGGGTGCTCGCCGAGGAGCTGGGCCTCGATCCCGGGCCGGGGCTGGCAGCGGTGGAGGCCGCGGTCCGTGCCCACGACCCCGCCCTCGACCCCGCCGTGGAGCCCCGTCCCGACCCCGGAGCGGCGCCACCGACGGCCCCGCCGGTCGGCACGGCACTGCCCGTCCCGCTCACCGACCTGGTGGGCCGGGACGGTGAACTGGCGTCGGTCGACGCCGCACTGGAGCAGGCACGGCTGGTCACGCTGACCGGACCGGGCGGAGTCGGCAAGACCCGGCTGGCCCTGGCGGTCGCCTCCCGGTGGGCCGGACGGGGGCACGGTGTGGTCCTCGCCGAGCTGGACGCCCTGGACGACGCCACGCTCCTGCCCGCCACGGTGGCGAGCGCGCTGGGCATCCCCGGCGTCCCCGACGCCCGTCGGCTGGCAGACGTCGTCGGCGACCGCCGCGTGCTGCTCGTCCTCGACAACTGCGAGCACCTCGTCGACGCCGTGGCCGACCTCCTGACGACGCTGCTCGCGCGCACCGCGGGGGTGCGGGTGCTGGCCACCAGCCGGGAGAGCCTCGACGTCGCCGGGGAGACCGTGCGGGAGATCGGGCCACTCGATCCCGCTGGCCACGCGGTGGAGCTGTTCGTGCAGCGGGTCCGCGCCGTCCTCCCCGACTGGGCTCCGGACGACCCCGAGCAGCGCGCCGTGCGGGCGGTGTGCGCGGGGCTCGACGGGCTGCCCCTGGCCGTCGAGCTGGCCGCCGCCCGCATGCGCGTCCTGTCGGCGGAGCAGCTGGCCGAGGGCCTGGCCGACCGGTTCGCCCTGCTGGGCGAGGCCCCCCGCGGAGCTCCGCGGTCCCAGCAGGGGCTCGAGCAGACCGTCGACTGGAGCTACCGCACCCTCGACCCCCGGGAACGGGAGCTGTTCCGCCGGCTGGCGGTGTTCGCCGGCAGCTTCGACCTCACGGCGGCCGCAGCCGTCGCGTCGCCGTCCGCCGGTTGGGCGGCCACCGGCCCGGCGCCCACCGTGCCGCTGCTGGCGGGACTGGTCCGGCGCTCGCTGCTGAGCGTCCGCCCGGGTCCGGGCGACCGCCGCTACCGGATGCTGGAGACGCTGCGGGCCTTCGCGCTCGAGCGCAGCAGCGAGACCGAGCGCGAGGAGGTGCGCACGCTGCACCGCCGGCACGTGATCCGACGGGCGCAGGCGGCCGAGCGGCTGGTCCGCGGCCCCGACTCGGCCGCCGCGCTGGCCGGGCTGCGCCGGGACACCCCGGAGCACCGCACCGCCCTCGCCTCGGCGATCGCCGCGGGGGACGACGACGCGCTGCTCGACCTGACCGCGGCGCTGTCGTGGCACTGGTACCGCAGCGGCGACCTGGTCGAGGGGCGGCGGGCACTGGAGCGCGCCGCCGCCACGGTGGAGCGCCCCGACCCACGCAGCCAGGTGCGGCGGGCCCGCGCGCTGGTGGGGCTCGGCGGGCTCCAGTACCTGGCCGGCGAACCCGGGGCCGCCGCCGCCGTGCTGGGCGCGGCGGCCGAGCACGCCGACCGGGGCGGGGACGCGGCCGTCCGGGCCACCGCGACCGCGTGGCGGGCGCACATGCTGTCCTTCACCGCGCCCGCCGCCGACGCGCTCGCCCTCGCCGAGGACGCCGTGGTCCAGGCCAGGGCGGTGGGCGAGGGCTGGATCGAGGCGGAAGCGCTCATGATCCTCGGGATGGCCCTGCGCACGACCGGCTCGGAGCGAGATCCCCGGCCGGTCCTGGCCGCCGCCGTGGACACCGCCGAGCGCGCCGGTTACGCCTGGGGGGCCGTGTCCTCGACGTGGGCGCTCATGAAGGCCGCCGTCGACGCGGACGACCTGACCGGAGCCCTGGCCGCGGCGGCCCGGATGCGCGAGCCGCTGACGGCCGACAGCGACGTCACCTCCTGGCTGGTGCTGGTGCACACCACCGCCGCGGTGCTGGCCCGCACCGGCCGCGTCGTCGAGGCGGCGACGCTGGCCGGTGCGGTGGCCGAGCACGGCGGACGGATCGGGTTCGACCCCGCCCGCATGGACCCGGTCGACGGCCCCCGCGAGGCCGCCGCCGTACGGAACGGGCTGCCCCGGAACGAGCATCGGCGCGCCACCGCCGCCGGCCGGGAGCTCGGCCGCGAGCAGGTGGATGCCCTCCTGCGCGAGCTCCTCGGCTGACCGCGCCGCGGTCACGTCACGGCGGCACCGGCCCGCGCCGCCCGCAACCGGGCGGACGCGGCTCGCCGGGCGGCCCTGCGGACCAGGTGGTGCCGGCGCGCTCGTGCCGAGGCCGCGGCGCCGTCCCAGGGGTGCGCCCTGCCCCGCTGCTCTGCCGATGCCCGCGGACACGGGGCCTCCCCGTCCTGAGGGCCGGTCATCGCGCGATCGATGCCGGGTGGGCGCCTTCGCGGCGACGACGGCGCCGCACCTCCCGGACGGCGAGCAGGAGGACGACGTTCCCGACCGCCAGGCCGGCCAGCGCCGGGACGACGACCGCCACCCCGCCGTCCTCGGACACCGTGGCCCAGAGGATCTTCCCGAGCGCCATGGCGTTGAGCACGACCAGCCCCCACGTCAGGGACCGCCGCCAGAACGCGGTGCAGTAGGCCACGAGGGCGAGCGGGGCCAGCAGGCTGAACACGATCTTGCTCGGGCTCCAGTCGGCGGCCACCCACTGCTGCTCGAACTCGATGAACGCGAGGACCTGGGGGTCCGGCTCCGCCGGGGCGGGGAACCACGCCATGCTCGTCACGAGGCCGAGCACCGACAGGGCGATGCCCCAGGCGCTCCGCCGGTAGGCGGCCCAGGCCATGGGCAGCAGGAACAGCGGCCGGATGTACCAGCTGAACTCGTTGGTGTGCCGGGCCCAGATCCAGTCCCCCAGGTCCTGGGCGACGGCGGCCTGGGCGACCGCGTCCGCGATCACGACGCGCTCCGGGTGGCATCCGCGCGGACAACCGGGGGCCGCCACGCCTGCAGGTCGACCAGCTGACGTGCCGCCGCCCGGTCGGGTGCCAGGCGCATGGCCGTGTCCCGCAGCCAGCCCGTCAGCGGACCCCGCGTCTGGCCCACCGCCCCGACCGCACGGGCGAGTCGGGCGATCCGCTGGGTGCGGGGCCGGCGCAGCCGGTCGTACTCGTCGAGCGCTGCCGAGAGGTGGCGCTCCGCCGGACGTGCCGCGCCGGCGAGCCCGGCGAGCAGCGCGGTCAGCGTGGCGGCGTCCTCCAGTGCCTGGTTGGCCCCCTGCCCGAGGTCGGGGGTCATGGCGTGCGCGGCGTCGCCGAGCAGGACGCAGCGCCCGCGGCGGAACGTGGGCACCGGACCGGCCAGGTCGTGCACGTCCAGCCGGGTCACCGCCTCGGGGGGCGTCGCCGCCACGAGCTCGGCGATCGGGGCGTGCCAGCCGCCGAAGAGCCGGGCCACCGTGCCGTGCTCGTCGGCGACCACCGATCCCGCGGGCATCGAGGCGACGGCGAACCAGTACACGCGACCGTCGGCCAGCGGGGCGATGCCGAACCGCAGCCCGCGACCCCACGTCTCCCCCGCCGCACCCCGCAGGTCCACCGGCCGGGTCGTCACGCCCCGCCAGGCGGTGTAGCCGGAGTAGTGCAGGCCCGGGTCGCCGGGCCAGCTCCTCCGGACCCGGCTGTGGATCCCGTCAGCAGCGACCACGAGGTCGAAGCGGTCCTCCGGCAACGGGTCCGGAAGGGCTCGGTCGAGGTGCACCCGTCCGTCCGGGGTGACGGCATCGACGGTGGCCCCGAGCCTCAGGGCTCCTGGCCGCAGAGCGCGCACGAGCACCCGGTGGAGGTCCGCGCGGTGCACGACACCGAGCCGCTCGATGGCATCGGCGGGGGTGCGGGCCAGCCAGCGGCCGTCCGGCCGTCGCTGGCCGGCCTGGGGAAGGGGCGAGTCGGATGCGGTCAGCGCGCGCACCGCGTCGCCGAGGCCGAGCGCGTCCAGCGCCGTGAAGCCGTTGCCGAACAGCGACAGCCCCGATCCGACCTGGCGCAGCTCGGGCGCACGCTCCAGCACCGTCACGTCGGCACCGGCCCGCTGCAGGCCACCGGCCACCGCGAGCCCGCCGATGCCTGCGCCGATCACGGCGATCCTCACGACACACCTCCCGCGGCAGCGGTCGGAGCGGCGTCCGCGGTCCACCGGGCGGCCGGTGCGAGGACGGCGTCCGGGTCGGTTGCCTCGCGCAGCGCGACCAGCCGCTCCCAGGCCTCCGGTCCGAACGCCGCGCGGATCCGCGCGTCGGCCACCGGGCCACCTGATCCGGCGAAGGCCAGCAGCGAGCCGCCGGTGGACCACGGGGCCATGCGCTCCAGGACGTCGTCGATGGCGGCCGGGACGACCGCGGCGATCGGCGGGGCCAGGACACCGACGACGTGCAGGCTCAGCGCCGCGGAGCGGCCACCGGCGGCGTTGGGGACGGCGGCGGGGCGGCCGATGGCCCCACCCATCAACCGGAGCTCGGCCATCATGATCGGCGACCGTCCCGGTGCGGTGGCGTCCGCGAACGCCTCGACGGCGTCCACCGGCAGGTCGCGCAGCAGCAGGCCCCGCTCCGCCACCGGCATCGGGTCGACCGGGTCGGCGTGGACTGCCCCCAGTGCCGCGTAGGGCATCTCCCCGAGGTCCTCCAGGAGCGGGGTGGCGACGGTGCGCATCGGCTCGGCCAGCCGGGCGCCCTCGGCCGGGTCGCCGACGTGCGCGATGCGGACGTGGACGACCGAGCGGCCACGCAGCGGCGGGGGCAGCGCAGGGGCCGGCGGCAGCTCCAGGCGGGCCACCGAGGTGCTGACGGCCTCGGGCAGCCCGGCGGCCCACTCCCGCCACCGGTGCAGCACCGTGCGGGCCACGTCGGCGGAGAACCACAGCCCGCCCGCGTAGAGCGTGGCCACGGGGAAGAGGTCGATGGTCATCCGGGTCACCACGCCGAAGGCGGCGCCCCCGCCGCGCAGCGCCCAGAACCGGTCGGGGTCGTGTGCCGCGTCGACGTCGACGAGCTCGCCGTCCGCGGTCACCACCTGGAAGCCGCGCACGTGGTCCGCGGCGAGGCCGAAGGTCCGCGCCACCGGACCCAGGCCCCCGCCGACCGTGTAGCCGACGGCGCTGACCCCGGGGGCCGAGCCGGCGAGCGCCGCCAGCCCGTGCGGGGCCGCAGCGTCCAGGACCTGCTGCCAGGTGGCGCCGGCACCGACGGTCGCGATCCGCGCCGTCGGGTCGACCACGACGCCGTCCAGGGCGCGGGTGGAGACCAGGACGGTGTCCGGACCGGCCGCCGGAGCACCGTGGCCGGTGGCCTGGACGGCGATCCGCCGTCCAGCCGCGGCAGCGAGCCCGACCACGGCGGCGACGTCCTCGGCGTCGGCGGCCAGCAGCACCAGCTCGGGGCGGTGCTCGGTGGCCAGGTTGAACGGGGTCACCGCCGGCAGGGCGCTGCCGTCCGCACCCGGGACGACCTCGCCCCGAGTGCGGGCGGCCAGCTCGGTGGCGAGGTCTGCGGTCGACAGGGGGCGGGTGGAGCGTGTCCGGGTGGACGTCATGGCCGTTCCTCACGGGCGTCGTCCCCGGAGGGTCCGGGGCGTTGTCGGGACGACCGACAGCAGATGGTGGCCCGCCGAGGAAGCGCTGAGAACCGGCTGAGAGGCCGGGCGCCACGGGGCTCAGCACCGCCGGCCGCGTTCCCGCGGAGACGTCGGTGCGAGCCAGCGACTCGCAGGCGTTCCCGCGGGATCGCGGGACGGCGTCAGCCGAGACGCGCGGCTTCGGCGCCGAGGGTCAGCGTCTCCGGGTCCTACGGCTTGCCCTCGCCGGTCTCGGCGAGGCTCCGCAGGGAACGCATGGAGCAGCGGATGGCCGCGCAGGCCCCCGCGGCCGGATGATCCACACGCACCGGGGGCCCTCTCCCGACCGGGAGAGGGCCCTCAGCGTGCATCCGTGTTCTCAGGAGACGGCGCGGCGGTGGGTCAGGACCCAGCCGGCCACCGTGCTGACGACGACCCAGCCGGCGATGACCACGATCGGCTGCGTCCCCTGCTCGCCCATGCCCAGGTGGAGCACCGCGTTCGCCGGGTCGAGGTCCTCCGCCAGCTCCGGCTTGGAGTTCGACAGCACCGGCATCACGCCCAGCAGCACCAGGTAGAGGCCGGTCAGGGCGCCCGGGGTGTTGGCCAGCGCCGCACCGACCCCGGCGCCGATCACCGCGAACGCCGCCCCGGCGGCGACCACGACACCGACCGCCTGCCCGGCGCCGTCCCACGAGACGCCGTCGACCATCGTGGCCAGCACCCCGGCGGTCAGTGCCGTCGACAGCGCAGCGAGCGCCGCCCCGATGAGCGCGACCGCCACAGCCTTGGTCGCCAGCACCCTGCCGCGGTGCGGCACCAGCAGGTACGTCGTCTGCACCGTCCGGTGGCTCCACTCCCCCGCCGTCGACAGCACGCCGAGCGAGATGAGCAGGTAGCCGGTCAGCAGGCCCATGACCGACAGCGGCCCGGTCACCGAACCGAGGTCCTCGTCGCTCGAGGCCGACGCGATCACCGCAGCGGCCGGCCCGAGCAGCGTCGCCGCCACGGCCAGCGCCTTGCCCGACCGCGTGGAGAGCGACTTGCGGATCTCCAGGCCGACCAGCAGCGGCAGTGACGGAGCGGTCCGACGCACGGGGAGGTCGGAACGCGGGGAGGTGAGGGTCAGGACGTCGGTCATGACGGGTGCCTTTCGGGTCTCGGTGGCGACGGTCATCACGCCGCCGCCTCGGTGAGCTGGAAGAAGAGGTCCTCGAGACCCCGCTGCTGCGGCCGCAGGTCGGTCAGCGCGAGCCCGGCCGTCGCGGCGATCTCGCCGACGGCCGCCGGCTCGGCCCCGGCAACGACCAGGGCGCCGTCCGAGCCGTGTTGCACGTGGAACCGCGCCGCCTGCAGTGCACGAGCCAGGGCAGCAGGGTCCGCCGCGCGCACGACCGTCCCGTCGGCACCGAGCAACTCGGCGACCGCGCCGTCGGCGACGATGCGGCCGCCCCCGATCACCAGCAGCCGGTCGACGGTGTGCTCCACCTCCCCGAGCAGGTGCGAGGACAGCAGCACCGTCCCGCCGCGGGCCGCGTGCCCGCGCAGCAGGTCGCGCATCCACCGGATGCCCTCCGGGTCCAGGCCGTTGGCCGGCTCGTCGAACACCAGCACCGGCGGATCGGCCAGCAGCGCCCCGGCGATCCCGAGCCGCTGCCGCATGCCGAGCGAGTAGCCACCGACCCGGCGGCGGGCCGCGTCGGTGAGCCCGACCAGGCCCAGCACCTCGTCGACCCGGCTGTCCGGCACCCCGATCGCCGAGGCGAGCAGCCGGAGGTGGGTGCGCCCGGTGCGGCCGGGGTGCACCGCGGAGGCGTCGAGCAGGGTGCCGACGACGGAGCCCGGGTTGGGCAGGTCCACGTAGAGTCGGTCGCCGACGGTCGCCGTCCCGGAGGTCGCCGGCACCAGGCCGGTCATCACCCGCATCGTCGTCGTCTTGCCCGCGCCGTTCGGCCCGAGGAAGCCGGTCACCGTGCCGGGCTCGAGGGCGAAGGACACGTCGTCGACGACGGTCCGGCCGCCGTACTGCTTGGTCAGTCCACTGACCCTGATCATGAGAACCTCCGGGGCTGTCCGCTCTGTCGGCGAGGAATCTGCCGGGAACGGCGGGCTCCCCGCGTCGGCCGCAGGGCCCGTCCTCCTGTCCACCCACGGTCGGAGGCCGTCAGCCGAAAGTCGACGTGGGCGGCTCCTTCCGGGCGACCCGCGGCGGCCCACCGGCGAAATACGCTGGTCGCATGGGGTTCCGGGCGCGCATCTGGCCGGGCCTCGGCACGCGCAGCATCTGGTTCGAGGCGTTCGTCGCGCTGCTCGGCTCGGGGGTCATCGCCGTCGGCACCCTGACCCCGGAGGCCGAGCTCACCCCCGAGTCCGTCCTGCTCGCCGGCAGCGTGCTCCTGGTCGTCACGCTGTTCCTCTTCCGGCGGTCGGCCCCGCTGCTGCCGTTCGCGATCAGCGCCGCCCTCGTCGCCGTCGCCCCGGTGGTCTCGGTCGGGATGATGCTGACCACCTACGCCGTCGGGCGGTACGTCGCGCGCTGGCCGGTGCGCATCGTCGCCGGGATCGCCGGGGCACTGGCCCTCGGACAGCCCTGGGTCATCGACACGGTGAACGAGGCGGTGGGCGGCCTCGGCGCGGTCGCCGTCACGCTGGTCCTGCCCGGAGCGCTGGGCATCTGGCAGCGCACGCGGGCCCTGCTCCTCGCCGCCCTGCGGGAGAGGGCCGAACGCGCCGAGGCCGAACGCGAGCTCATGGCACGGGAGGCCGTCCTCGACGAGCGCACCCGCATCGCCCGCGAGATGCACGACGCCGTCGGCCACCGGGTGAGCCTGATGGTGCTGCAGGCCGGCGCCATCGAGATGGCCGCCCGCGACGCCGGCCGCGTCGAGCAGCTCGCCGGTCAGGTGCAGACGGCGGGCCGGCAGGCGCTCGACGAGCTGCGCCAGATGGTCGGCGTCCTGCGCGGCAGCGAGGTGGACGAGGACGCCCCGCTGGGGCCGCAACCGGGTCTGGACGACGTCCACCGGCTGGTGGCGTCGGCGCGGGAGGCCGGGATGGACGTCGAGCTGCGCGGGGATGCCGGCCCGGTCGACGCCGCCGTCGGCCGGGCGGCCTACCGGATCGTCCAGGAGGGCCTGACCAACGCCGGCAAGCACGCGCCGGGCTCGCGCGTCTGCGTCACGGTCGAGCGCCGGCCGGACGCCCTGGTCGTGACGGTCGTCAACGGGGCGGGCGGCGCGCCTGCTGACGCCGGGGGCGGCGGGTTCGGCCTGGTGGGGTTGGGTGAGCGGGTGCGCACCCTCGGCGGCCGGCTCGACGCGGCACCTCGGCTGGACGGCGGCTTCGAGGTGAAGGCGGTGCTGCCGGCATGACCGACGACGTCCGCGTGCTGCTGGTCGACGACGAGGAGCTGGTGCGCTTCGGTCTCCGGACGGTCCTGGAGTCGGTCGGCGGGTTCACCGTCGTCGGCGAGGCCGGGGACGGCGCCGCCGGGGTGCGGGCCGCCCGGGAACTGCGGCCGGACGTCGTCCTGATGGACATCCGCATGCCGGTGCTGGACGGGCTGTCGGCCACCGAGCAGATCCTGGCGCTGCCTGAACCGCCGCAGGTCGCCGTCCTGACGACCTTCCACCTCGACGAGTACGTCTACGCGGCGCTGGCCGCCGGCGCCGCCGGCTTCCTGCTCAAGGACACCCCGCCGCGCGAGATCGCCGCGGCGGTGCGGGCCGTCGCCGACGGAACCGCCACGCTGTCGCCCAAGGTGACCGCGACGCTGATCGAGTCCTACGTCGAGCGGCGGGCCGCCCCGCGCCGGGCGCTCGCGCTGGAGCGGGTGGCCGCGCTGTCGGACCGCGAGCGCGAGGTGCTCCAGCTGCTGGGCAGCGGGGAGTCCAACGCCGAGCTGGCCCGTCGACTCTTCGTCAGCGAGGCGACGGTGAAGACCTACGTCTCCCGGCTGCTGGCCAAGCTCGACCTCGCCAACCGGACGCAGGCGGCGATCCTGGCCCACGAGGCCGGCCTGCTCGGCGGCTGACCCGTTGCGCCATGAACCCCCTCACCGGAGGCCGGATGAGGGGGTTCATGGCGCAATCGGCCCCAGGGGGCGGCGGGGTCAGCCGGCTCGCAGGGCGGGGTAGTCGGTGTAGCCCTCGGCGCCGGGCGCGTAGAACGTCGCCGGGTCCGGGGCGTTCTCCGGGTGCTCGCCGGCCCACCGCTCGACCAGGTCGGGGTTGGCGATGACGGCACGGCCCACGGCGACCGCGTCGGCGTGCGCGGCCTCGATGAGCGCCACGGCCTCCGCGCGGGTGGTCACCGAGGAGAAGCCGCTGTTGGCGATCAGCGGGCCGTCGAAGCGCCGGCGCAGTTCCTGCACCAGGTCCCCGGCCGGCTCGCGGTGCAGCACGCTGAGGTAGGCCAGGCCCAGCGGGCGCAGCTGGTCGACGAGGGTGCCGTAGGTGGCCAGGACGTCGTCCCGGTCGGGCTCCAGGGCGTCCTGGATGCCGTGCTCCGGCGAGATGCGCAGGCCCACCCGGCCGGCGCCGATCGCCTCGGCGACCGCGGTCACGACCTCGACGACGAAGCGCGCCCGGTTCTCCGGCGATCCGCCGTACACGTCGTCGCGCCGGTTGGACGCCGGCGACAGGAACTCGTGCAGCAGGTAGCCGTTGGCGCCGTGGATCTCGACGCCGTCCAGTCCGGCCTCGACCGCCCGGCGAGCGGCGGTGACGAAGTCGGCCAGGGTCGCGCGCGCCTCCTCGGTCGTCAGCGCGTGCGGCACCGGGTAGGGCTGCTTCCCGGTCGACGTGCGCGCCTCGCCGGCGATCGCGATGGCCGACGGCGCGACGACCCGTCGTCCGCCGTTGGTGTCGGGGTGGGTGACCCGCCCGCCGTGCATCACCTGCATGACGACCCGGCCGCCGCGGGCGTGCACCGCGTCGGCGACCCGGCGCCAGCCCTCGACCTGCTCGTCGGTGACGATGCCGGGCTGCCCGACGAAGGCCTGCGACTCGTGGTTGGGGTAGGTGCCCTCGGTGATGACCAGCCCGACGCCCGCGCGCTGCCGGTAGTGCTCGACGACGAGGTCCCCGGGGACGCCGGAGTCACCGGAGCGCATCCGGGTCAGGGGAGCCATGACGACGCGGTTGGCCAGCTGGAGGTCGCCGAGGGCGACGGGTGAGAACAGGTCCACGCGAGGTGCAAGGGGCCCGGCGGTCGCCCCCATTCCGGAACGCGACGGTCATCACCTCCGGGAACAGGCGTCCGGGAACCCCTCCCCTGAGCCGGCTCACGCGGAGACGGTCAGCGTGCCGTCTCCGGGCCGCGTCCTGCCTTCAGGAGCAGCGCGACGCTGGCGGCCAGCACCCAGACGAGGAAGAGCAGGAAGCCGATGAAGCCGGCGATGCCCAGCACGCCGTCCTCCGACGGGTCCTCGAAGACCCCGGCGAGGCTCACCAGCAGCACCACCGCGGTGAGCGCGGCCAGCCACCCCAGCCACGCCGGCAGCGCGCGGGTGGCGAGGACGGCCCCGGCAGCGCCGAGGAACATCGCGACCCCGGCGGGCACGACGGCCGACCCGGCCCAGTCGTTCAGCACGGCGAGCGGGGGGAACGCCGAGGGGTCGAGCGCCTCCCCGGAGTCCACGGCGTCGGTCGCCGCCGCCTGCACGAGCGCGACGTAGAAGCCCTCGGAGACCATGAGCAGCGCGGCGAAAGCCGCCCCCGCGATCGCGAACAGGCCGGCGAACATGCCGCCCGGGCCCTCGCCCCGGCGCAGCCGGCTCCACACACCTGCCAGGAAGACCAGGAAGGCGACGTCGGCCAGGAAGCCGAGGAACAGCGAGAACTGGTGGCCGCTGCGGTCGGCGGTCAGCTCGGAGGCGATGACGTCCCCGGCGTTCTCGGCGGACGGCGTGCCGGGGGTGAAGAAGCTGGCGACGAAGAAGGCGATGAGCAGGAGGCCGGCCGCTGCGGCGACGAGGTCCCACGTACGAGCCCGGCGGCCGTCGTCGACCACGGGAGGCGCACCGACCGCGGATCCACTTCGAACGTCCATGACGACTCCCCTTCCTGTCCTGATCGAGCGGTGACGGCGCCGAGTGTGGACCTCTTGGCGACGGCCGGCGGCTGATCCGGCACGGGATCTGACGACTCCTGGTCCGATGGCGTGTGCGTCGGCCCAGACCCGTGCCCGAGTTCTCCGATGGGGGAACGCCGCGACCCAGCGTGGTCAGGTCGTCGACGTCTGTCACCGCCGTTCACCCGTTCGGGACCATTCCGTCACATGTAACAACTCTGCGTAGCGACACGCAGTATTGGGTTCTCGGCGGTTCCGCTTCTCCGGGTCGAGGGGTTGCAAGACCGTTGTGAGCACGCAGTATCAACGTGCTCGCAGTGAGTCCCGACGAGGTTTCGCTGCGTAGTTGCACTCACCACGGGGGTGGAGAACACCGTCTCGCCTGCGTGGGGTTGCTCGACTACCCACACGCGTCTGATGGCGGCGTGAGGGAGCGTTCCCCCACGAATCTCTCCAGGAGTTCTCGAAGCATGCGCAAGTCCTTCTCGGCCCTGACCGCTGCCCTCCTCGGGGCCGGATCCGCCGTTGCTCTCTCCGTCGCACTCCCCGGCGTCGCCTCGGCGAACTGCGCGGGACCGAAGGTCATCGACCAGGAGATCTTCGGGACGACGTTCAACACGTCCGAAACCCGGGCGACCGGTCACAACGACATCACTGCCGAGAACCCCGAGGCTCTTCGCGTCTGGACAGAGGGTGCCACCTCCACGGACAAGGCAGCTGCGTACTACACCGGCTTCGAGGTTCCCCTGGCCGCCCAGACCGCTCAGTCCAACTACGCGATCAACTACCTCGGCACTCCGCCCCCTGCCAGTGCCCAGCAGCCCGGCTACCAGCTCGTCGTCGACTTCGACGACAACGGCACCGCCGACGGGATCCTGATCGGTGAACCCGTCTACGGCCAGAACTGGTGGTTGAACACCACGGCCGCACAGTTCGTCAAGGACGGCGCTCCGCACACCGGCGGCGGCGGCGGCAGCGACTGGTTCGGCACGCTCGAGGAGTGGTCGGCAAAGTTCGAGTCCGCTGACATCGTGTCCTTCGGCTACTCGCTGGGATCGGGCGTCAAGGGTGACTTCCTCATCGACAGCATCAAGTTCGGCTGCAACGTCTTCGACTTCCAGTACGCCAAGAAGGCCCAGGCCAACCGCGCGCCAGTCGCCGCATTCGCGGTCGCGCCGGGCACCGAGGCGACGACCACCAATGACTTCGCCTTCGACGCCACCGGCTCTTCGGACCCCGATGGCGATGCCATCACCCGATACTTCTGGGACTTCGGCAACGGAGGAACTCAGGACCTCAAGGTCCCGACCACGACGTACACCTACCCTGCTGACACCCAGCCCGGTTCGTACACGGTCACGCTGACCGTCTCCGACGGCACGCTCAGCAGCACCAAGACCGGCACGGTCACCATCAACCCGCCGGTCAGCAGCGGCGTCCAGGACAAGCCGCTGCCCAACACCGGTGCTGACGTCATGACGCTGGCCGCGCTCGCCGGACTCGGCCTGGTCGGCAGCGGTGCCGGCATCGTGATCAGCCGTCGCCGCAAGGCCGCGAGCGCCCACGCCGCCTGATCCGCGACACCAGGGAGCGCCCCGTTCGCCACTGGGCGAGCGGGGCGCCACCCTGGAGGAGAGGACGAGCATTGGCGCGACACGCCGCTCGATCGACGACCAGGAAACTCACGCTGGGCAGGATCGTCAGCGGGATCTCCCAGACGATCTTCACGCTCTGTGTGGTCGCCCTGCTCTTCGTGGTCTACGAGGTGTGGGTGACCGACCTCTTCGCCGACCAGGTGCAGGAGGACCTCAGCGATGACCTGCGCGACGACTGGTCACAGCCGGCGCAGTTCGCCGAGCCTGCGCTCGGCGAGTCCTTCGGCTTCCTGCACATCCCGTCGTTCGAGGACTACGAGCCGCGGGTCGTGCTCGAGGGCACAGAACCCGAGGAACTCTCGGACGGCCCGGGTCACTACGTCGGCTCGGCATGGCCGGGTCAGCCGGGCAACTTCGCCCTCGCCGGGCACCGAGTCGGCCTCGGCTCGCCCTTCCAGGACCTCGACCTGCTGGAGGACGGCGACGCCGTCGTGGTCGAGACGGTGGACGCCTGGTACGTGTACCGGGTCACCGACAACTACGTGACGACGCCGGCCGACGTCCGGGTCGTCGCGCCGACGCCGGGCGGCCCGCTGGACGGGGCGCCGTCGGGGTCGTTCCTGACGCTGACCACCTGCCATCCGGAGTACACGGCGCGCGAGCGTCTGATCGTGCACGCGACGTTGGAGAGCTCCGTGGTCAAGCTCGATGACCCGGACGGGCCCGATGCCCTGAGGGAGGCCTGATGTACGTCTGGATCTGGCGGCACCTGCCCGGCAACACCGCCGTCCGAGCCACCCTGTCGCTGGTGCTCTTCGCAGCCGTCGCAGCGCTGCTGCTCTTCGTCGTCTTCCCGGCCGTCGAGCCGCACCTGCCGTTCAACCGGGTCACGATCAGCTCTGGCTGACGCTGCGCACCCACACAGAAGGCCCCCTCCCGACTCCAGGAGGGGGCCTTCAGCGCGTGACGGGCGTCGCCAGGCCCGCGCCCGGCACGGAGCGCCCAGGGCCCGGGCCTCCCCGCGGACGTGCCGGGAGGCGTCAGGCGGGGACGGTCGCCATCGCCTCGGCGGTCAGCTCGGCCGAGCGCAGCCGGCCCTCCACGCCGGGGAACTGGTGGGCGACGATCAGCTCGTCGGCGTCGATCCGGCGGGCGAAGTCGAGGAGGTACTCGCGCACCTCCGGCGGCGTGCCGACGGCGGTGTAGGTCAGCATCGATCGCACGTGCGCCCCGGCGCCCTGCGCCAGCAGCTGGTCGGCCTCGACGTCGGTGAAGTTGCGTCCCCGGCCGAACAGCCCGATGGCGAGGGTCCGCTGGACCCGGCTCAGCGCCTCGTCGGCGGCGGCGCGCGTGTCGGCGGCGACGACGTTGACCCCGGCCATGACGTAGGGCTGCGCCAGCTGCGCCGAGGGCTGGAACTCCCGGCGGTAGGTGCCGACGGCGGCCTGCAGCGCGTCCGGGGCGAAGTGCGACGCGAACGCGTAGGGCAGCCCCAGCGCCGCGGCCAGCTGCGCGCCGAACAGCGACGAACCGAGGATGTAGAGCGGCACGTCCGAGCCCCGGCCGGGGATCGCGTCGACACCGGGCACCCGCGTGTGCCCGGTCAGGTAGCCCTGCAGCTCCAGCACGTCCTGCGGGAACCGGTCGGAGGACGTCGGGTCGCGGCGCAGGGCGTACATCGTGTTCTGGTCCGACCCCGGCGCCCGGCCCAGGCCCAGGTCGATCCGGCCCGGGTACATGGCCTCGAGCGTGCCGAACTGCTCGGCGATGGTCAGCGGCGCGTGGTTGGGCAGCATGACCCCGCCGGCGCCGAGCCGGATCGTCGACGTCTGCGCTCCGACGTGCGCGATCAGCACGCTGGTGGCCGACGACGCGATCGTCGGCATGTTGTGGTGCTCGGCGTACCAGACCCGCCGGTAGCCGGACTCCTCCGCGCGCTGGGCGAGCGCGACGCTGGCGGCGATGCTCTCCGACGCCGTGGCCCCCCGGGCGATCGGCGCGAGGTCGAGGACGGACAACGGAACGCTCATGCGACAAGCCCCTTCGGTGGTGTTGTCATGCGCAACCGGTCGCGGGCTCGCAGCCTTCCCCGAAAGGGGGGTCCGCGCTCCAGCTCCGCGCCCGGCCGGCCGATCTGCTCGAGGACGAGAGGAGCCGGGGTGTCCCGAGAGCGTTCGGCCGCCGAGCAGCAGATCGCCGACCTGCTGCGGACGGCGAGGAGGTCGCTGCACCTGAGCGTGGCCTTCCTCAGCCGCATGGACGGCACCACCCAGCACCTCGAGGTCGTGGACACCCGCGTGCCGGTGCTGGTGCAGGAGGGCGCCCAGGTCCGCCAGGACACCTCGTTCTGCCAGGCGATCCTCGACGGCCGGCTGCCGACGGTCATCGAGGACGTGCGCCGGCACCCGCTGGCGATGTCCCTGCCGGCGGCCCGGATCCCGCGGATCCGCAGTTACGTGTCCACTCCGGTCCGGCTGTCGGACGGCAGCCTCTACGGCACCTTCTGCGCCTTCGGCTTCACCTCGGACAAGCAGCTGGGCCCGCGCGACGAGGCCCTCATGCAGGTGCTCGCGTCCGCCGCCGCCGTGGTCATCGAGCCCGAGGTCCGCAGCCAGCAGCGGCGCGTCGCGATCGGGGACCGGCTCGGCCCGGTGATCGAGGACGGCGGCCCGGCGGTCGTCGTGCAGCCCATCGTCGACCTGGCCTCCGGTGCTCGCGTCGGCGTCGAGGCGCTCAGCCGCTTCCCGGCCGCGTGGGGCCTGCCACCCGACGAGGTCTTCGCCGAGGCACACAGCATCGGGCTGGGGCACCGGCTGGAGCTGCTGGCGCTCCAGCGCGCCGCGGCGCACCTGGACCGCCTCGGCGGCTACGTCGCCATGAACGTCTCCCCGGCGACCCTGCTGACCCCCGAGTTCGGCGTCCTGCTCGCCGGCCTGCCACTGCCGCGGGTGCTGCTCGAGCTGTCCGAGCACGACGCGGTGCAGGACTACGACGCGCTGGCCGCCGTCCTCGACCCGCTGCGCGCGCGGGGCCTCCGGCTCGCGATCGACGACGTCGGCGCCGGCTTCTCCTCGCTCCGGCACATCGTGGTCACCGCACCCGACGTCATCAAGATCGACCGCAGCGTCGTGACCGGCCTGGGCACCGACCCGGTGCTCAGCACGCTGGTGCGGTCGCTGGTCACCTTCGGGCACGGCTGCGGCGCGACCGTGGTCGCCGAGGGGGTGGAGACGGCGGCGGACGCCGTCGCCCTGCACGCCGCCGGCGTGGACCTCGGCCAGGGCTGGTTCTTCGGCCGGCCGGGCCCGCCCGAGGCGCTCGCTCCCCCGGCCCTCGCGCCCCGGGTCGCCGTCGGCGCGCGTACCGGCTGATCAGGCCAGCGCGGCGCGGGCACCCGGCTCCGCCCGGGACCGCTACCGTCGCCGCGTGCGTGCGCCCCAGCCCGCCCGCCGGCTGCTGCGGCGCCTCCGAGCCGCGCTCCTGCCCGCTCCCGGGCAGGCGCTGGTCCTCGCCCTGCTCGCCGTCGTCCTCGGCGCCGCCCTGGTCTCCGCCCCGCTCATGGTCGGCTCCGCCGAGGCGGGGGTGTGGGAGGAGGAGCGGGCCCGCCAGCCCGCGAGCACGGTCGGCATCGTCCTCACCTCCTCGACCCTCCCCGGCGCCGACGTCCCGGAGCCCGGCCGGATCGGCCGGTCCACCGCGTTCGACGCGGCCGTCACCGCGGCGCTGGCCGACCTCGGCCTGGGCCGTCCGGTGTCGAGCACGCGGCTGCGCGACCCGCTGGTCGTCGAGACCGCCGACGTCCCGCTGACCAGCCAGCTGCTGTCGGTCACCGGGATGGCCGGTCAGGTGGAGGTGACCGCCGGCCGGATGACCGACGACGGGGTGCTCGTCCCACAGCGCCTCGCGGACGCCACGGGGATCGGACCCGGTCAGTCGCTCCCCACCCGGTCGGTGGCGACCGGCGCGGAGGTGGTCCTCCCGGTCGCCGGCGTGTACGTCGAGCCGACGGTGCCGCTCCCCCCGTACTGGGAACCGTTCAGCGGCCTGCTCCGCCCCCGCTTCGATCCCGACCGGGCGTCGACGGTGCTGCCCGCGCCGGTGGTGCTGGCTCCGCCCGCGCTGGCGGTCCGCCTGGCCCAGGCAGCGGACGCGGACCTCTTCCTGCAGTGGTCCCTCGGCCTGGGCCCCGAGGCCACCGTGGACCAGGCGCGGGCGGTGGCCGACCGGGTGGAGCGCCTGGAGGTGGCCATGGCCGACCCGGGCTCGGCGGTCACCGCCGCCGTCACGGCCGACGGCTATCCCCGGCCGGTGCCGCAGACCCGCCTGCCCGACGTCCTGACGACCGTCGACCGCACCGTCGCCCTGCTGGCCCCACCGGTCGAGGCCGCCGGGACCGGCGGCGGAGCGGCCGCGGTGGCGCTGATCGGCGCCTGGGCCGCCCAGCGGGTCCGCCGCCGCGGTGCGGAGGCCCGCGCGCTGGTCGCCCGAGGGATGTCGCCGGCCCGGGGCGCTCTCTCCGCGACGGCGGAGGCGGCGCTGCCCGTGGTGCTCGGCGGGGTGGCCGGCGCCCTCCTGGCCTGGGTGCTGGTCCGCGTCCTCGGCCCTTCCGCGGACCTCCCGGCCGACGTGGCACCACGGGCGCTCGCCCTGCTCGGTGCCGGGGTCGCGGTGGCGGTCGTGGTCGTCGCCGTGGTCACGGCCACCCTGCTGGTCCGGCTCGACCGGGCCGGCGGACCGGTGCACCGGTCCCGGGTCCGCATCCCCTGGCTGGCGATCACCGCCGCGGTCACCGTCGTCGTCGGCATCCCGGTGGTCCGGGGGACGGCGGACAGCGGCGACGTCCTCCCGCTGGCCGCCCCGCTGCTGGTCACCGTGGTCGCGGCCGGAGTGCTGTCGGCCGCGCTGCCCCGGTTCGGCTCGGGTGCCCGGGGCGGCCTGCGCCGCCTGCCGCCCTCGCTGTTCCTCGCGCTCTCCCGCGTGCTGGCCGGCCGGGGAGCGGCCCGCCTCGTCGTCGTCACCACGGCGCTGTCCCTGGGGCTGGTCGTCTACGCCGGGGTGCTCGCCGACTCCACCGACCGGACGACGGCCGCCAAGGCGTCGGTGGCCGCCGGCGCGGACGTGGTCGCGCCGCTGGTCCGGCGCACCGGCGAGCCCGGCCCGCTGCCGGCGGGAGCCACCGTGGTGGGCGTCGAGTCGGGGGTCACCGTCGCTCCCGGGGACGTCCGTGCCAACGCCCTGCTGGTCCGCCCCGACGAGCTGGCCGGGGTGGCGGCTCCGCTCGACCCGCTCGCCGGCCCGCCGCTGGCCGACCTCATGGCCACGCTGGCGGGCTACGACGGCGACCGCGTGCCGGCCGTCGTCGTCGGCGCTGCGTCCCTGACGGAGAGGGAGCTGACGGTCCGCTTCGCCCGCGCCTACTCGCTGCCCCTGGAGGTCGTCGCCCGCGTCGACGCGTTCCCGGGGCAGCGCTCGCGCGAGGCACTGCTGGTCACCGACGGCGACCGGTACAGCGCGGCGCTGGAGGCGGCGGGCCAGGACCCGGCGCTGCTGCTCGAGCAGGAGGTGTGGGCCACCGGCGAGCCGGAGCAGGTGCTCGCGGCGCTGACCGCGGCCGGCTGGTCCTACAACCCCGACCAGGTCACCACGTCGGCCGCGGTCACCGGCCTCCCGGAGCTGCGCGCCCAGTCGTGGTCCTTCGGCTACCTGCGCGCCGTCTCGCTGGCCGCCGGCGTGCTCGGGGTGCTCGGCGTCGCGGTGCACGCGCTCACCCAGCAGCACCGCCGGACCGCCGCCGACCTGGTCCTCGCCCGCATGGGCCTCCACCGGCGGTCCGCCGTCGCCGCCAGCGGCCTGGAGACGGGCCTGCTCACCGCGCTCGGCGCCGCCGTCGCCGTGGTCGTGGCGCTGCCGGCCTCGGCTCTGGTGCTCCGGGTGCTCGACCCCGCGCCGGACCTCCCGCCGGGCCCGCTGTTCGCCGCCCCGGTGAGCAGCATCGGCGCGCTGCTGGCCGGCGCGCTGCTGGTGCCGGTCCTCACCGTCGCACTGACCGGTCGCGCCGTCCGCCGGCGCAGCGGAGGGCAGGTGATGCGCGATGCGGCATGACCTGCCGCCCGCCGCCGCCTGCTCGGGGCTGGTCCGCATCTACTGGTCACCCAGCGGGGAGGTGCACGCGCTCAAGGGCGTCGACGCCGTCCTCCCGGCCGGCCGGCTGACCGCGATCACCGGGCCGTCCGGCTCGGGCAAGAGCTCGCTGCTGCGCATCCTGGCCGCGCAGGACCCACCGACGGCCGGTCGCGCGGAGGTCGCCGGGCAGTCGCTCGCCGGGCTGTCGGTCCGCGGGCGCCGGGCGCTGCGCCGCCGGTCGATCGGCTACGTCTTCCCCCGGCCACCGGACAACCTGCTGCCGCACCTCACCGCGCGCGAGCACCTCGCGGCCGCCGCCCGGATGCGCGGGACCGACGGCCGGGACGCGGCCGACCTGCTGGACCTGCTCGGCATCGCCCACCGCGCCGACCACCGGCCCGGGCAGCTCTCCGGCGGGGAGCAGCAGCGGCTCGCCTTCGCCCAGGCCGTGGTCGGGCGGCCGCCGCTGGTGGTGGCCGACGAGCCGACCAGCGAGCTGGACACCGCCACGACGGTCGACCTGCTCGACGCCGTCGCCGCGCTCACCGCCACCGGCACCACGGTCGTGGTGGCCACGCACGACCCGCTGGCCGCCGGTGCCGCCGACCAGGTGATCCACCTGCGCTCCGGCGCGGTGTCGCACGAGGAGGTCGGCGGCCGTCGGCTGGCCGTCGTCGACGGCGAGGGCCGGGTCCAGCTGCCCGAGGCGGTGCTGGCCCGCTTCCCCGCGCGGCGGGTGCTGATCGACGTGACCGACGACGGCGTCGTCCTGCGGCCGCCCTCGTGAGCGCGCTGCGGGCGAGCGACCTGCACAAGACCCACCGCCGCGGTTCCGAGCAGGTGCACGCGCTGCGCGGGGTCAGCATCGAGGTCCACCCCGGCGAGGTCGTGGCGCTGCTCGGCCGGTCGGGGTCGGGCAAGACGACCCTGCTCAACTGCCTGCTCGGCTGGGAGACGCCCGACCGCGGCACGGTCGAGGTCCCCGGAGCGGCCGGCCCCTCGGCCGCGTCGTGGCGCGAGCTCGCCGTCGTCCCGCAGCGCTTCGCCCTGGTGGAGGAGTTGAGCCTCGCCGACAACGTGGCCCTGCCCGCCCGGCTGGCCGGGCTGCCCGACCCCCTCGGCGCCGCCCGTGCCTGCCTCGACGAGCTGCGGCTCGGCCCGCTGGCGGACCGGCTGCCCGACGAGGTCTCCCTCGGCGAGCAGCAGCGGGTCACGATCGCCCGGGCGATGGTGGTCCGGCCGGCGTTCCTGGTCGCCGACGAGCCCACCGGGCGGCTGGACGACGAGCTGTCGGGCCGGGTGCTCGCCGTGCTGCGGGAGGCCGCCGCCCGGGACGGCGCCGGGGTGCTCGTGGCCGGGCACGACCCGCTCGTCCTGGACCTCGCCGACCGCGTGGTGCGCCTGGAGGACGGCCGGGTCGCGGAGGTCCCCTGACCGGCGGTCAGCTCCGGACCGCGACCTCCATCTCCCCCGTCGCCACGTCCCCGGCCCGCCGGTAGGACAGCAGCAGAACGCCGGTCGGCGTCACCTGGGAGTCCGTCAGCTGCCAGCCGCCGGGGGTGATCCCGTCCCCGAACAGCCGCTTGCCCGGCCCGAGCACGACCGGGGCGAGGACCAGCCGGAGCTCGTCGACGAGGTCCTCGCGCAGCAGCGTCTGGCAGAGCCCGGGTGACCCGTGCACCTGCAGCTCGCCGCCGTCCTGCGCCCGCAGGGCCCGCACCGCCTCCACGACGTCGCCGGCCACGAGGCGGGCGCCGCTCCAGCCGACGTCGGTCAGCGAACGGGAGGCGACGTGCTTGGTCCTCGTGTTCAGGGCGGTGGCGATGGGGTCGCCCTCCTCGGGCGCGTGCGGCCAGGACCCGGCGAAGATCTCGTAGGTCCCGCGACCCAGGAGGAAGTCCTCGGCGCGGGAGACCCAGTCGACCATCCGGGCACCCAGCGTCTCGTCGAAGAAGGGCACCAGCCAGCCGCCCGAGGTGAAGCCGCCGGAGCGGTCCTCCTCCGGCCCGCCGGGCGCCTGCACGACGCCGTCCAGGCTGGTGAACTCGGTGACGACGAGTGACCGCACTGCTGCCTCCTCCCGGCCCGCGGGGAGCGGGACGACACCTCCCTGAGACGGCCGGGCGCGGCAGTTCTCATCGGCGGCCGCCGCACGGTCGGAGCCGGGACGTCGCCCCTCGCGCTCAGGCGGCCAGGACGACGTCCCGCTCCCCGGCGGCGACCAGCGCGGCGTAGCGGCCACCGCGGGCGACGAGCTCGTCGTGCGCGCCGGTCTCCACGACCCGCCCCCCGGCGAGGACGGCGATGCGGTCGGCGCCGCGCACGGTCGAGAGCCGGTGCGCGATGGTGATCGTCGTCCGGCCCCGGCTGACCTCGTCCAGCGCGGCCTGCACCGCCCGCTCGGTCCCGGTGTCCAGGGCGCTGGTCGCCTCGTCGAGCACCAGCACCCGCGGGTCCCGCAGCAGCGTGCGCGCGATGGCCAGCCGCTGCTTCTCCCCGCCGGAGAACCGGTGCCCGCGCGCGCCGACGACGGTGTCGTAGCCGTCGGGCAGCGCGGCGACGACCTCGTGCACCTGCGCGCGGCGGGCGGCCTCCTCGATCTCGGCGTCCGTGGCGCCGGGCCGGGCGTGCCGCAGGTTCTCGCGGACCGTCGTGTGCAGCAGGTAGGTCTCCTGCGAGACGACGCCCACGACGCCGGCCACCGTGGCCAGGGAGAGGTCGCGCAGGTCCACGCCGTCGATCGTCACCCGCCCGGCGGTCGGGTCGGCCAGCCGGGCGACCAGCGAGGCCAGCGTGCTCTTGCCCGAGCCGGTCTCGCCGACCAGCGCGAGGGTCGAGCCGGCCGGGATGGTGAGGTCGACGCCGGCCAGCGCGGGGCGGTGGCCCTCCGGATAGGTGAACGACACGCCCTCCAGGCGGACCTCGCCGCGCACCCGCGCGGGGTCCAGCGGGACCGGCGTCACCGGGTCGTCGATCTCCACCGGCAGGTCGAGGTACTCGAAGACACGGCTGAACAGGGCCATCGAGGCGGTGACGGTGACGCCGACGTCGAGCAGCCCCATGAGCGGCCGGAACAGCCACCCCTGCAGGCCGGTGAAGGCCACCAGGGTGCCGATCGTCATGCCGCCGGAGGTCGCCGGCAGCCCGGCGGCCAGGTAGATGAGCGCGGGGATGGCGGCGAAGACGATGCTCATCGTGGCCATCCGCCACCGCCCGGCCAGCTGGGAGCGGACCTCCAGGCCGACCAGGTCGGCCGAGGTGTCGGCGAAGCGCTGGGACTGCACGGGACCGGCGCCGAGGGTCTTGCCGAGCAGGACGCCGCTGATGCTGAGCCCCTCCTCCACCTGGGCGTGCAGCTCGGCCAGCGAGCGCTGCCGCTGGGCGGTCACCGCCCGTCGCATGCGGGCGACCTTGCGGGTGAGCAGCACCGCGGGCGGGAGGACCAGCAGGGACAGCAGCGACAGCCGCCAGGACAGCGCCACCATGGCGACCACCGTGCCGATCACGGTGGTGGCGTTGGAGGCCAGCGACGTCGCCGTCGAGGTGACCACCGACTGCATGCCGCCGATGTCGTGGGTCAGCCGGGACTGCACCTCCCCGCCGCGGGTGCGGGTGAAGAAGCCCAGCGACTGCCGCTGCAGGTGGCTGAACACCGCGGTGCGCAGCCCGTGCATGACGCGCTGCCCCACGGTCGTCGACAGCCAGGTCTGCACCACGCCCAGGACGGCGGTGGTGCCGGCGACGGCGACCATGCCGGCGACCGTCCAGGCCAGCAGGGTCACGTCCTGCCGGGGGATCGCCTCGTCGATGACCTGGCGGACGAGGAACGGCGTGGCCAGCGCGACGACGGAGCTGACCACGATGAGCGCCATGACCGTGGCGACCTGCCAGCGGTAGGGCGCGAACAGCGCGGCGACCCGGCGCAACGGCACGGGGGCGCGCTCGAGCTGGGCGCGGTCCGCGGCGTCGACGGTGCGCCCCGAACGCCCGCCACCTCCACCGCCGCCGGCACCACCGGGTTCGGACATCGAGTAGACGACGATCACCTCCTGCACAATGCTGCGGTTACCTCACCATGTGGTAACCGCAGTACCAGTAGTACCATTCCTCCGTGCCGGACGACGACGCGGAGCTGCTCGGTGAGCTGCTCATGCGGGTGGCCCGTACCCAGCGGCGGCGGTGGCGCGACGCCCTGGCCCCGTGGGACCTCTCCCCCCACCAGGCGCGCGCGCTGCGTGTCGTCGGCGCGCGGGAGGGGACCCGCCTGTCCGACCTCGCCGAGGCGCTGCACATCGCGCCCCGCTCGGCGACCGAGGTCGCCGACGCGCTGCAGGCCCGCGGGCTGGTCGAGCGCAGCGCCGACCCCACCGACCGGCGGGCCGTCGTGCTGACGACGACCGCCGCCGGCCGGCGGGTGCTGCAGGAGGCGGCCGCAGCGCGGTCCGCGGACTCCCGGGACCTGTTCACCCGGCTGGACCCCACCGATCGGGCGACGCTCGCGCGGCTGCTGCGGACCCTCAGCGACGACTGACCCGCCGGCTCACCCGTTGCGCCGCCGCCCGGCCCCGTCCCGGTGATCCGTGCGCGGATCCATGCGTACCCACCCGTGGTCCGGGCTAGGGATGCTCCGGTGTGACGGTCCCGTCACGGAGCCCAGGGGGAAGGAACCCGCCGTGCTGTCGGAGAAGTCCAAGCCGGTCATAGAGGCCACCCTGCCGGTGGTCGGGGAGCACATCGGCACGATCGCCGAACGCTTCTACCAGCACCTGTTCGGGGAGCACCCCGAGCTGCTCGACGGCATCTTCAACCGGGGCAACCAGACCGAGGGCACCCAGCAGCAGGCGCTGGCCGGCTCGGTCGCGATGTTCGCCAGCGCGCTGGTCAACCACCCGGAGCACCTGCCCGAGCACCTGCTCTCGCGGATCGCGCACAAGCACGCGTCGCTGGGGATCACCGCCGCCCAGTACCAGGTGGTGCACGACCACCTCTTCTGGGCGATCGTCGACGTCCTCGGCGACGCCGTCACGCCGGAGGTGGCTGCCGCGTGGGACGAGGTCTACTGGCTGATGGCGAACGCGCTGATCAACCAGGAGCGCGGCCTCTACAGCGCCCGCGGCGTCCGCCCGGAGACCGTCTGGCGGGACTGGGAGGTCGTGGAGAAGCGCCGCGACACCGAGGACGTCGTCGTCTTCACCGTCAAGCGCATCGACGACCGGCTGGTGAAGACCTCGCTGCCCGGCCAGTACGTCACCGTCCGGGTGTCGATGCCCGACGACGTCCGGCAGCCGCGTCAGTACAGCCTCACCCGCGCCGACGACGGCGAGCACCGCTCCTTCGCGGTCAAGCGGGTCCGGGGTGACGGCAAGCCGGACGGCGAGGTGTCGAACCTGCTGCACGACCGGGTCGACGTCGGCGACACCGTCACCATGTCGCTGCCCTTCGGTGACGTCGTCCTCGACGACTCCCGGCCGGCGGTGTTCGCCAGCGCCGGCATCGGCATCACCCCGATGGCGGGGATGATCTCCCACCTGGTGACGGCCGGCTCACACCTCGACGTCACCCTCCTGCACGCCGACTCCGACGAGGCGTCGTGGGCGCTGCGCCAGCAGGTGGTCGACGACGTCCGGTCGCTGGCCGACGGGGACCTGCACGTCTGGTTCGAGAAGGGCGCCGAGTGCAGCCTGCCGGTCGACAGCGTGCACGAGGGCGTCATGGACCTGTCGGAGGTCGACCTGCCCGACAACGCCGTGTACTACCTGTGCGGTCCGCTGCCGTTCATGAAGGCCGTCCGCTCGGCGCTGCTCGACCGGGGCGTGTCCACCCGCGACATCCAGTACGAGGTGTTCGGCCCCGACCTCTGGCAGGCCGACGCCGACTGAGAGAGGGCCGATTGCGCCCGGAACCACCCTCCCCGACCCCGCGAGGGGTGGTTTCGGGCGCAACCGCCCGGGTCAGCCGGCGAAGGTGAGGCCGGCCTCCGCCAGCGCCTCCCGCAGCCGGGTCACCGCCTTGGGGCCCACGCCGTGCCAGGAGAGCAGCTCCCGCTCGGTCAGTGCGGCGACGTCCCGCAGGTCGCGGACACCCTTGCCGAGCAGGGCGCTGGCGGCCGGTGACCCGATGGACGGCGGGAGCGCCAGCGGCGGGCCGTCGTGCGCCCGGACGACGTCGTACTCGGTGACGTCGGCGGCGAGCAGCACGGCGGTCTGCGCGTCGTCCGGGCCCGAGCCGCGGAACGCCTCGAGCTCGGCGCGGCCGCGCCAGCGCTCGAGGACGGTGATGCGACCGTCCTCCACGAGGTCCGGGCCGATGGCGAACTCCAGGCAGCCGGGGGCGGCGCGGGCCTGCTCGACGACGGCTCGGCAGCCGTCGAGGTAGGCCTCCCGGTCCTCCGGTGCCACGGTCAGGGTGCCCGCCACGATGATCACGACGTACCGACCGCGCGGCCGGGCCGAACTCATCGCCTACTCGCCGCGGAGCCGCCGCCGCCGGTGCGTCTTGGCGCCGTACATGGCCCGGTCCGCGCGGGCGACCAGCTCGTCGGCCAGCTCGCCCGGCCGGCCGACGGCGACACCGACGCTCACCCCCACCGCCAGCGGACCGCAGGGCGACGCGAAGGGCTCGGCGACCGCGGCCGACGCCAGCGCGGCCAGGGCGGCCACCCGGTCGGGGTCGGGCCGGGGCACCAGGAGCACGAACTCGTCGCCGCCGAAGCGGGCCACGAGCTCGCCGGGCCCGAGCAGCCCGGAGAGCCGGGTGGCCACCGCGCGGAGCAGCCAGTCGCCGGCGCCGTGGCCGTGCTCGTCGTTGACCACCTTGAAGCCGTCGAGGTCGCAGAAGGCCAGCGCACACCCCTGACCGGTGCCCCCGTCGAGGTGCCGGCGCAGGGCGTCGAACAGGGCGCCGCGGTGCGGGATGCCGGTCAGCCGGTCGGTCTCCGCACGCTGGTGCAGCCGCGCCTCGTGCTGCCTCTGGTCGGTGACGTCGATGCCCACGCAGGCGACGGCGTAGGGGCGCCCCGCGCAGTCGAGGAGCACGTCGTTGTGCATCGCCACCCGCCGCCGCCCGCCGTCACCGGTCAGCCAGTCGGCCTCCTGGGGATGGGCCTGGCCGGTGGCGATCGAGCGGGCGACGGCGTCCCGGGCCAGCTCGGCGTGCTCGGGAGCGACCCAGACCTGCCAGAACAGCGCGCCGACGAGCTCCTCGGCCGGCCGGCCGGTGAACCGCTGCAGCGCGGGGTTGGCCAGCAGGATCCGGCCGTCGGCGGCCACGACGCACAGCAGGGCACCGGTGGCGGCCACGAACTCCGCGGCGAGAGACGGTTGCACGGCCCGCCTCCTCCGGCCGCGGCCCCCCGCCACGGCACTCCGGCGATCAGACCACGACTGGGCCCGCGGGACAACGACCGACCGACCGTCGTCCCCCGCCACTACCGTGCCCGCGTGGCAACGACCCTGGAGCGGCGGCAGGTGCTCGACCTGCGGGTGGCCGCGCAGCAGCTCGACCGCACCGCCGGCACACCGGCCGACACCGCCGTCCTCGACCTCGGCGTGCAGGACACCGGTCCGGACGGCGGTCTCTGGGCGCTCGTGCTGCGCGGGGTGGACGTCGCCGCTCTCCCCGGTGACGCGCTGGCCACCGTCTGGACCATCCGGGGCGCGCCGCACCTGTACCGCCGGTCCGACCTGCCCGGCGTGCTCGCCGCCACCGCACCGTTCTCCGAGGCCGACGCGGCCAAGCGGATCTACGACGCGGCCGGGCCGCTGAAGGCCGCCGGCATCGGCACCGTCGAGGCGCTGGACACCATCGCCGCCACGATGCGCTCGCTGGTGACCGCCCCCATGGCCAAGGGCGAGGTCTCCGGCCGGTTGACCGAACTGCTGGACCCGGTGCACGTGCGGCACTGCACCCCGTGCGACGCCACGCACCCGTGGGAGATGCCGTTCCGGCTGGCCGCCCTGCGCGCCGGCCTGGAACTGCAGGCGGGCACGTCGCCACCGGTCCTGCAGCCGGTCCCCGGCCTCGCCCCGGCCGACACGGTGCCCGAGCGGCTCGACGTCGTCCGCGGCTACCTGCGGCTGCTCGGACCCGCCACGCCCCGGCACGTCGCCGGCTACCTCGACGCGCCGCTGGCGGACGTGCGCGCCCACTGGCCCGACGACGCGGTCGAGGTGTCGGTGGACGGCGAGCGCCGCTGGCTGCTCGCCGCGGACGCCGACCGGCTCGACGGCCTGCCCACCGCGGCGGGCGTCGGCCTGCTCGGCCCCTTCGACCTCCTGCTGCAGGCCCGCGACCGGGAGCTGCTCGTCCCCGACCGGGACCTCGCGAAGACGCTGTGGCCCACCCTGGGCCGCCCCGGCGGCCTGCTCGTCGACGGAGAGGTCGCCGGCACCTGGCGGGCGAAGAAGTCCGGTGCCCGCGTGACCGTCTCGGTCCGGCTGTGGCGGGCACCGACGCCGGCGCTGCGGGAACGCATCACCGCGCAGGCCGAGCGGCTGGCCGCCTTCCGGGGCCTCGGCCTGGCCGGGGTCGCCCTCGACTGAGCGTCCCCGGCCGGCCGGTCAGCGGTGGTGCCCGTGCGAACCGGTGCAGCGGTAGCTGGCCGCCTCCTCCACGGGGCCGCCGCGGTAGCGGGGCCACTCCGGGTACTGGCAGGCGGGCAGCGTCCGGGCGACGGTCCCCACCGTGCCGCTCTGGACGACCCGCCGGGGCGCCTCGCCGTCCTCCACCCAGGTCTCGAGCAGGCTCACCCAGTCGACCAGCGACGGCGCACCCTGGCCGCCGTGGTCGGCGCCGGGCGAGACGTAGAGCCGCGCGAAGTCGGCGGTCCTCCGGCGGCCGAGCTCGTCGACGACGGACTCGAAGTAGCGGGCGCCGGCGAAGCCGCTCTGCGCGTAGTCGCCGAAGTGCTCCTGCATGATCAGCTTCCCGCCGCGGGCGCGGAACGCCGACAGGTCCGGATCGGTCGAGTCGACGATCTCCGACACCTCACGGATGCGCTCACGCCACCGCGGGTCGTCCGGGTCGAAGGTGCGGGTGTCCAGGTCGGGGTCCTGGGCGATCGCGTAGCGCACCCACTGGGCGCCGAAGTTGGCGACCGCGCTGGTGCCGGGGAACGGTGCCCCGCCGGGCTGCACGGCACCCGGTGCCTGTGTCTCGGGCAGCGGCGCCGCGCCGGTGATCCAGAACGGCCAGGACAGCGCCTCGTGGCCGGCCGGCCACCCTGGGTAGGACCGGACGCCGTTGGCCAGGTGGACGTCGAGCTCCAGGTCGGACCGGACGGTGCGCACCAGGTCCACCTGCGCCGCGGACAGGCAGGTGTCGCTGGTGGCGGGGTCGACGTCGGGCGGGCAGAGCAGCTGCGCCGGGTCGGGGTCGCAGTCGGGGTACCGGGCGATCAGTCCGTCCTGCACGCCGTCACGCGGGTCGCAGGCGGCGAACGTGGCGTCGGTGAGCGTCTGGATCTCCGCGGCGTTCATCCAGCCGCCGGCGGCCACGGCCGCGCCGACCCGGTTGCCCGCCAGCTGCAGTGCGGTGAACGGCACCACCGGCACCCGGCTGAGGACACCGTCGTAGTCGTCGGGGAACCGCTGCGCGACGGTGAGCCCCTCCCGGCCGCCCTGGGAGCTGCCGACGAAGTAGGTGTGGTGCGGGTCGGTGCCGTACCGCGCGCGGATGAGCGCACCGGCGACGTCCCGGGTCTTCTTCAGCGCGGCGTAGCCGAAGTTGACCAGCGCCTCCTCGTTGAGCGCGAAGGTGGCGTTCCCCCCGGTGTGCCCGGAGTCGCTGGCGAAGGTGGCGTAGCCGCGGGCCAGCGGGGGTGGCGTGTCCGGGGGAGCCGACGGCGCGTTCCCGGTCGCCTCCGGGACGACGCCGTTGTAGCCGCCGCCGCCGAAGTGCATCCCGCGGCCGTTCCAGTCCGTGGGCAGGTTGACGCGGGCGGAGACGTCCGGGGCGTCGGGGTCCACGCGGCGGATGGTGAACCGGACGTCGCAGTACTCCGGCAGTGGCGCCGCGGCCGGCACCACGGTGGCCGAGTCGACCACCGCGCCCGACGTCGGCAGCCCGATCGCGTCGGCGGGGACCTCGGTGCCCACCAGGTCCGCGCAGCCGGTGGGCGTCGTGGCGGCAGCCGCGGTCGGCGCCAGGGTGGCCGCGGTGACGGCTCCGGTGGCCAGGGCGAGGGCCGCCGTCCCCCAGCGGCGGCGGGGGCGGACCGCCGTCCGGCTCGTCCCTGCGGTGCGGGCCTCGGTCGTCATGGGCTGCGCTCCTCGTCCGCGGGGGCCCTCGTCGGCACCCGGCGGCCAGGCTATGGCGGGGGTCACACCGGCGCGCGTCGAGGGGAGGTGTGGGTCCTGGCCGCTCGCCGCGGCGCACCCCCCTCCCGACGGCCCGCGGTGCGACGATCCAGCAGTGACCGATGCCGTGCGCCCCGACGACATGCGGGTGTCCGACGCCGAGCGGGCGGTCGTGCAGGAACGGCTGCGCCGGGCGGTCGGCGAGGGCCAGCTGGACCTGCACGAGTTCGACACCCGGGTGCAGACCGTCTGGGCCGCGAAGACCCGCGGCGAGCTGGTGCGGGTGACCGCCGACCTGCCGCAGCCCCCGCCTCCGCCGCCGCCCCCCGCTCCGTGGGAGGTCTACGCCCGCGACGACGCCGGCACGGCCATGCGGGTGCTGACCATCATCTGGGCCTGCGCCGTGGCGATCAACCTCGTCGTCTGGGGCACCGTCTCACTGGCCACCGGCCAGTTCGTCCACCCCTGGTGGTTGTACGTCGCCGGTCCGCCGGGCGCCGTCCTGGCCGTCCTCTACGCCTTCGGCATCGGCCGGCCGCCGTCCCGCGGGCGCTGAGCGCTGCCGCGACCTCGGGGGGATCGGTCCCGGCGCGACAGCGACCGGGGAGCGGGGCCATGCTGTCGGCGCACGGCCCTCCGCAGGCCGTGCCGCCCGTCCCGCCCCGCCGACCCGAGGAGTGGCCATGACCGGCCCCGACGACGCCTTCCTGGCCCCCGACGACGCGCTGCGGGACGGGGTGGAGGACACCGTGCCCGGCGGGGACGAGGACGTCGAGCGCCCGGCCGTCGCCCCCGGACAGGACGACGTCGACCACGACGGGCCCACCGGCTCGGCGGCCGGCGGGGTCGAGCCCGCCTGACCGCGCCGCGGCTTCCCGAGCGGATACCTCAGCACTAAGGTATCCGCTCATGAGCGCGCGCCGGGTCCGGATCGGCATCGACACCGGGGGGACGTTCACCGACGTCGTCGCGGTGGACGAGCAGACCGGGCAGACCACCACCACCAAGACGCCGTCCACCCCGGCCGACCCGGCCGAGGGCTTCCTCACCGGCGTCCGCAAGGTGCTCGGCCTCCTGGACCTCCCCGGCGAGGCGGTCACCGCCGTCAGCCACGGGACCACGGTCGCGACCAACCAGTTGCTCGAGGGCAAGCTCGACCGCATCGGCTTCGTCACCACCGAGGGCTACGAGTCGGTGCTCGAGATCGCCCGGCAGTCGGTGCCCGACGGCTACGGCAACAGCTACTTCTGGGTCAAGCCGCCGCGGATCGTGCCGGCCGACCTGGTGCGCACCGTGCGCGGACGGCTCGACCACCACGGCGCGGAGGTCCGCCCCTTCGACGAGGACGACGCCCGCGCGGCCGCCCGCTTCTTCCGCGAGGCGGGCATCTCGACGATCGGCGTCTGCTTCCTGCACGCCTACGCCGACGACGCCCACGAGCGCCGGATGCTCGCGGTGCTCCGCGAGGAGCACCCCGGCGCCGTGGTGAGCATCAGCTCGGAGGTGCTGCGCGAGTACCGCGAGTACGAGCGGTCGGTCACCACGCTGGTCGACGCCGCGGTGAAGCCGAAGGTCGCCGCCTACGTCACCAACATCCGCACCCGGCTCGACGAGATCGCCCCCGGTGTGCCGTTCTACGTGATGAAGAGCAACGGTGGCGTCCTCTCGGCCGGCGAGGTCGTGCACCAGCCGATCACCACGATGCTGTCCGGGCCGGCCGCCGGAGCCCTGGGCGCCGCGCTGATCGCCGGGACCGCCGGGTTCGACCGGGTGCTCACCTGCGACGGCGGCGGCACCTCCACCGACGTCACCGTGGTCATCGACGGCGAGCCGGCGCTCACCACCGAGGGCTCGGTCGGCGACTACCCGAGCAAGATCCCGATGATCGACGTCGTCACCGTCGGCGCCGGTGGCGGCTCGATCGCCTGGCTCTCCCCCGAGGGCACGCTCAAGGTCGGCCCCCAGTCGGCCGGCGCCGATCCGGGTCCCATCTGCTACCCGGACGGCGGCGACCAGCCCACCGTCACCGACGCCCACGTCGTCCTCGGCCGGATCCCCCCGCACCTGCTGGGTGGTGAGATCCCGCTGTCGGCCGACGCCGCACGGGAGGGTCTGCAGCAGCTCGGCGCGAAGCTCGACATGGACCTCGAGCGCACCGCGAGCGGGATCCTGGAGATCTCCGCCTGGAACCAGGCCAACGCGCTGCGCCAGGTCACCGTCGCCAAGGGCCTCGACGTCCGCGACTTCACGCTCACGACCTTCGGCGGCTCCGGCTCGCTGCTGGCCTGCCGGCTGATGGACATCCTCAACCTGCCCCGCACGCTGGTGCCGCCGAACCCGGGCAACGTCAGCGCGTTCGGACTGCTCACCGTCGACGTCCGCAACGACTACGTGCAGACCGTCGTCTCCAAGCACGTCGACCTGGACCTGGCGCGGGTGCGGTCGGTGTTCGCCGACCTCGAGGGCCAGGCCCAGACGGCGCTGGACGGCGAGGGCTTCGCCCGCGACCAGCAGCGCATGCAGCGGACGGCGGACCTGCGCTACGTGGGTCAGGCCTTCGAGGTGCGGGTGCCGGTGCCCGACGGCCAACTGGACGCCGAGGGCTCAGAAGCGGTTGCCCAGGCCTTCCACGCCGCGCACCGGCAGCTCTACGGCTACGACTTCGCCACCGACCCGCGCCAGGCGGTCGAGTGGGTGAACCTCCGGGTGAGCGGGATCGGGCCGATCCGCCGTCCCGACGTCGTGGAGCTGCCCGGGCGCGAGGGCGGGACGGACCGGGCCGTCACGGGTTCGCGTCGCGTGTTCTTCGACGACTGGGTGGACACGCCCACCTACGACCGGCCCCGCCTGGCGCCCGGCGACGTGGTCAGCGGCCCGGCGATCATCGAGGAGTTCGGCTCCACCGTCCCGGTGCACCCCGGCTTCGCGGTCACCGTCGACACCCACGGGAACCTGCTGCTCACCAAGGAGGACGCGCGATGACCGCCGTTCAGGGCCGGAGTGGCCACTTCGGCCCGTCGAACGGCACGGTGGACGCCGACCCGGTGCTCGTCGAGATCGTCGCGGGCACGCTCGCCGCGATCGAGAAGGAGGTCGAGACCTCCATCGGCCGCACCTCGCGGTCGCCGATGATCCGCGACGCGCACGACTTCCGCGCCGGCATCCACGACCGGCAGCTGCGCAAGCTCACCGGCCGCTCGTACTCGGCGCTCGTGCACCCGGTGGTGCGCGACTACCCGATCGAGACGATGAACGTCGGCGACGTCTACTTCCACAACGACGTCTACCTGTCCGAAGGCGGCATCGGCCACCTGCCCGACCTGTGCGTGACGGTGCCGGTGTTCGCGGCGAGCGCCGAGACCGGCGAGCCCAAGGTCGTCGCCTTCATCCAGGCCTTCGGTCACCACGACGACATCGGCGGCGCCGTCCCCGGGTCCATGCCGAGCGCGGCGACCAGCGTGTACGAGGAGGGCCTGATGGTCCCCCCCATCAAGCTGTGGGACCGCGGCGTGCCGAACGAGAGCGCGCTGAAGATCATGACCCGCAACTCGCGGATGCCCGACTCGCTGGCCGCGGACCTGGACGCCGAGTGCTCCGCCTGCCTCGCGGGTGCGCGCCGGCTGGGCGAGCTCTTCGACCGGTACGGCGTCGCCGCGGTCGAGGCCTGTTTCGAGGCGATCCTGTCCAACTCCACCGAGGTCTACCGGCGCGAGATCCTGAGCCAGATCCCCGACGGCAGCTACGTCTGGGAGGACTACGCCGAGCACGACGGCGTCGAGGAGCCGCAGCTGCACCGCCAGCGGATCACGCTGACCATGGACTCCTCGAAGGACGTCCCCCTGGTCATCGACTTCACGGGCACCGGTCCGCAGGCGAAGGGACCCATCAACCACTGCGGCGACTACGCCGACGGGAACTTCCTCAAGAAGTGGCTGGCGCCGATCCTGCGCAACCTGGCCGAGACGCCGGAGCGCATGGCCCAGCTCGACGTCAACGAGGGCGTCGTCCCGCTGATCGAGATGCGGTTCCCCGAGAAGGGCACCCTGCTGACCCCGGTCTTCCCGGCGCCCACGAACGCCCGGACGTTCGTGATCCTCCGGCTGCTGGGCGTCCTGGCCGGTGTGCTGGCCAAGGCCACCGGCGGCCGGATGCCCGCGGACCAGGAGACGATCCGCTACACCGGCGTCTACGGGACCGACGCCGACGGCGAGCCGTACCTGATGCGGGAGGTGCTCGGCGGCGGCTCGGGCGGGCGGTACTACGCCGACGGCGAGGACACCATCCACGTCGTCCCGGACTCCCGGAACCTGCCGACGGAGTTCACCGAGTCGCGCTTCCCGCTGCGGGTCGAGCGGCTCGGCCTCGCGATGGACTCCGGCGGCGCCGGGCGCCATCGCGGGGGCTGCGGCTACGAGAAGCACATCCGGGTGCTGCGCGACGCGCACTTCATGTCGATCGCCGACCGCTCGATCCTCGCCTGCTGGGGCGTCAAGGGCGGCAAGGCCGGCAAGCCGTTCCAGATCACCGTCGACCCCGGCGGCCCGGACGAGCACGAGGTCGACGCCCTGGCCGACGCCGAGCCGCTGAGGGCCGGCACCGTCGTGCGCATCCGGACGACGGGCGGCGGAGGCTGGGGCGACCCGCTGGACCGCCCCGTCGAGGAGGTGCTGCGCGACATCGCCTGGCGCAAGGTGTCGGTCGCCGGCGCCCGCGAGGACTACGGCGTGGTCGTCCGGGACGACGGCACGGCGGACGAGGTGGCGACCGAGCAGCTGCGCCAGCGGCTCCGCGACGCCCGCACGGGCGAGGAGCCGTTCTTCGACCGCGGCCCCGGCTACGCGACGCTGTCCGGCGGGGCGGCGTTCAACGAGTTCGACGTGGTCTGATGGCCGGCATGACACTCGCCGGGCCCACGGTGGACGAGGTGATGGCCGAGCTGGCCGCGCTCGAGGACCCGAGGGCACGCGAGGTCAACGAGCGGCACGGTGACGACCACGGGGTGAACCTCGGTCAGCTCCGCGCGATCGCCAAGCGGCTGAAGACGCAGCAGGACCTCGCCCGCCGGCTCTGGGACACCGGTGACACCGCGGCCAGGCTGCTCGCGCTGCTGATCTGCCGCCCGAAGGCGTTCGAGCGCGACGAGCTGGACGCCATGCTGCGGGAGGCACGCACGCCCAAGGTGCACGACTGGCTCGTGAACTACGTGGTGAAGAGGAACCCGCACGCCGACGAGCTCCGCGTGGCCTGGACCGCCGACCCGGACCCGGTGGTCGCGAGCGCCGGCTGGGCGCTGACCACCGAGCGCGTCGCGAAGGACCCCGAGGGCCTCGACCTCGCCGGCCTGCTCGACGTCATCGAGGCCGAGATGAGCGACGCCCCGGACCGCCTGCAGTGGGCGATGAACCACTGCCTGGCCCAGATCGGCATCGAGCACGCCGGGCACCGCGCCCGCGCGATCGAGATCGGCGAGCGCCTCCGGGTGCTCGAGGACCACCCGACCCCGCCCAACTGCACGTCCCCGTTCGCGCCCGTCTGGATCACCGAGATGGTGCGCCGCCGGAACGCGTAGGAAGCTCGGGGCATGACCGAACCGCAGCAGGACAGCCCGCCCGAGGACCAGCAGGAGCCGAACAACCTGCGCCCGGGCCAGTACGACGAGGGCGGCCACGGGGGCATGGCCACCCGCGAGCTGGAGGCGCGCCAGCAGTCCGGGGACGACTGAGCCCCCCGGCGCCGCACGCGCCCCCGGTCAGGTCGGCTCGACCCGCCACTCCCCGACCGCGCGGTACGCGCTGTCGTAGAGCTCCTGGCGCGCACCGGCCTCCAGGGGTACCTGCGTCATGCTGCCACCCCAGTAGCGCAGGATCCGGCCCAGCTCCGCGGCCCGGTCGGCACCGGCCAGGGCGCCGGCGTCCAGGTCGACCTCCAGCACGAATCGCATGCCGTGATCATCCACCGCGGCGCCACCAGCGACCGCGGGACGGCGGCGCTGCGGGCGGCTCCACGACGGGGGCCGGCGGCGGCCGCGTGACCCGCCAGTGCTCGACCAGCGCGTCGACGTCGGCCAGGCCCGGCACCGGCGCCCAGCGGCTCTCCTGCGGACGACGCCAGAAGGCCTCGACCCGGGCGTTGTAGTCCTCCGCCAGGGCACGGACGGCGGCCTCCGACTCCAGCACCGCCGCCCGGGACGGCAGCTCGTCCCGCTCCCGCCGCAGCGCCAGGCCGGGCGGCAGCATCGCGCCGGTGTCCACGCCCTCGCGGCGCGCCTTGGCCACCGCCCAGTCGTAGGCCGTCTCCTCCCGGGCCGGACGCGGGAGTGGCTGCCCCGCGCCGGCCAGGTCGTCGAAGTCGCCCCGGGCCTGGGCGCGACCGATCTGCATCTCCACCCAGCTGCCGAACGACATCCCCGGTGGCTTGCGCTCCGTCATCTCCTCCAGGGTGACACCGGTGACCCGATCGTGACTTGACCCCGGGGCCGGGGACGTGCCCCCGCCCGGCGTCCTCGCGGAGCGTGGCGACCTGCCACGAAAGGGTGAAGCGGCAGCTCAGCCGCCTGCGCGGAGGGCGGCGACCCCGCAGGCTGTCCGGCGTGCCGCTGTCCGTACCCGGGTTGCCCGACGTGCCGCCCGAGCTGGCCGGGCCGGTCGCGGTGGCGCTGGCCAAGCCGGTGCGCGACCTGCCACGGCCCGACGCGCTGCCCGGCGGCGTCCTCTACGAGCCCAAGTGGGACGGCTACCGGCTGGTCGTCGTCCGCACCGGGAGCAGCACCCGGGTCTGGTCCAAGCAGGGCCGCGACCTCAGCGCCCGGTTCCCCGACGTCGTCGCCGCCGCGCTCGCCCAGGTGCCCGCCGGCACGGTGGTCGACGGCGAGGTCGTCGTCTGGAACGGCGCACGGCTGGACTTCGGGCTGCTGCAGCGGCGCATGGTCACCGCCCCCGGCCGGCTGGGGCCGCTGGTCGCCGCCTCGCCGGCGTCCTACGTGGCCTTCGACCTGCTCGCGCTGGGGGGCCGGGACCTGCGCGGCCGCCCCCTGCGGGAGCGGCGGGCCGCCCTCGCCGAGCTGGCCGGCCGCTGGGCCCCGCCGATGCAGCTCTCGCCCGCGACCACCGACCCGGCGGAGGCCCGGCAGTGGTCCACCGACTACCGGCCCGCGGGCGTCGAGGGGCTGGTCGCCAAGGGCGCCGGCACCCGGTACGCGCCGGGTCGCCGGGAGTGGGTGAAGGTCAAGTCGTGGGAGACCACCGAGGTGGTCGCCGGCGGCGTCATCGGCCCGATCGAGCGGCCCGGCCAGCTCGTGGCCGGGCGCTACCGGGACGGCGAGCTGGTGGTCGTGGGGCGCAGCAGCCCGCTGTCCCCGGCGCAGTCCGCGGAACTGGCCGCCGTCCTGCGCCCCGCTCCGGCCGACCACCCGTGGCCCGACCGGATCGGCACCGGCCGCTTCGGCGGCGGCCGGCTCTCGGTGTCCCTGACCCGGGTGGCGCCCGAGGTCGTCGTCGAGGTCAGCGCGGACGCCGCCCTGCAGGCCGGCGTGTTCCGGCATCCGCTGCGCTACGTGCGGATCCGCCCGGACCTCGAGCCCGGCGACGTCCCCGGGATCTGATCAGGGTTCCTGCGGCACCCGGCCCAGGGCGACCAGCAGCCGGCGCAGCAGGTCGGCGAGCCGGTCCCTGTCCGCGCCGGGCAGCGCCTCGAGCAGCCGCCGCTCGGTCTCCAGGTGGTCGGGGAGGGCTGCGTCGAGGGCCGCGCGGCCCGACGGGGTCAGCGTGACGACCACCGCCCGCCCGTCGGCCTCGCTGCGCGTCCGGGTGATCAGCCCCTTCTCCTCCAGCCGGTCCAGCCGCTGGGTGATGGCGCCGGAGGTGACCAGGGCCGTGCGCATGAGAGCCGTCGGGGTGAGCTGGTAGGGCGCCCCGGCCCGGCGGAGCGCGGCCAGCACGTCGAAGGACGGCGCGTCCAGACCGTGCCGGGCGAAGGTCTCCCGCTGGGCGAGGTGGACCTCGCGCTGCAGCTGGGTGATCCGGCCGATGACCCCCATGGGGCTGCAGTCCAGGTCGGGCCGCTCACGGGCCCACTGCGCCAGGATCAGGTCGACGGCGTCCTCCGGCGCCGTCACGGGAGCTCCAGCCCGGCGAGGTGCTCGGGGTACCCCCGCGGCGGCCGGCCGAGCAGCGCGGTGAGCACCCGCGGGCTCCCGGCGAACCCGTGCGCCCGGTAGTGGTCGAACATCAGCCGGCGGCAGCGGGCGGCGTACGAGGCCGGCACCTCCCCGCGCGGCAGGACGTCCTCGGCGGTCACGTCCCGCCCCAGCCGCGCCCCGATCAGCTCGGCCAGCCGGGGCGCGGACAGCGGCTCGGGCCCGGCCGCCTCGAAGGTGCCGCCGTCCAGGCCGTCCTCGGTGAGCAGCACCGCGGCGGCCTCGGCGACGTCGGCCAGGTCGACCAGGGACTGACCGGTGCGCAGGCCCCACGGGCTGCGCAGCCGGCCGGTCGCCGCGACGTCGGCGAGCTGGTCGTCGAGGTTCTGCGCGTACGCGCACGGCTGCAGCACCCGCCAGGCCAGGCCCGCTGCGTCGAGGGCCTCCTCGGCACGGTCCTTGGCCGCGTGGTGGGGCATGGCGCGGGCCTGCGGCCGCAGCACCGAGTGGTAGACCACCCGCGGTACGCCCGCCCGGCGTGCCTCGCCGAACAGCGCCCGCGCGCCGTCGGCCTCGTCGGGGTCGAAGTTCGGCCAGATCAGGTACAGCGCGTCGGCGCCGGTCAGCACGTCGGACCAGGGCAGCGGTTGGGTCAGCTCGGCGACGGCCACCTCGGCGCCCAGCGCGACCAGCTCCGGCCGCGGCTCCCGCCGGGAGACGACCGCTCGCACCGTCTCGCCGCGACTCCGCAGGGCGCGGACCACGGCGGTGCCGGTCTGCCCCGCCGCCGCCGTCACCACGATCACCCGGTTACCTCAGCAGTGAGGTAACCGGCCGTCAAGGAGTGCGTACCGGTCAGCGCAGCCGCGTGCTCAACCGGACGGTCAGCCCGTCCGCCCCGGGCAGCAGATCGACGGAGTCCCAGAGCTTGCGGGCCAGCCACAACCCCATCCCGCCGCGGCTGAGGTCGTCGCCGTGGGCAGGACGGAAGCCGGCCAGCGGGTCCCCGAACTGCCGGCCGGCGTCGGTGATGGCGCAGACCATCTGGCTGCCGTCGGTCCACAGCCGGGCCGAGACGGGGGGCCGGCCGTGTCGGAACGCGTTGGCCGCGACCTCGCTGGTCGCCAGGTGCAGGTCCTCCCGCTGGTCGCGGTCGGGCACCCGCTCGGCGAGCACCGCACCGATCGCGTGCCGTAGGCCGGCCAGCGAGGCCGCCGCACCCACGACCAGGGCCGGGGGCGTGTCCTCGACCGGGTCCCGCGGCCACGGCAGCGCCGGGATGTAGTCCAGGGGATCCCGGAACGCCGGGCTCGGCACCAGCGCGTGGCCCTGGACCAGCTCCGGGTGGGTCGAACCCGCGCTGGCCACCACCTCCGGGACCAGCCGACGGCGGTCGTAGACGCACACCGACGTGACGGCGTCGTCCTGCAGCAGCCGGTTGCTGGCCGACTCGTAGCGCAGGCCCTCGCGCCAGCCGGCCGGCCGATCGCCGAAGTCCACCACGGACAGCACCCGCAGCCGGCCGCTCGGCGCCTCCTCCGCGCGCTGCACGAACCGCCGGGCGGAGCTGAGGACGTCGGGGGCCCGCGCGCCCAGCAGGCTCAGGGCGGTGTCCGCCTCGACGCCCGGTCCGGCCTCCCCGAGCTCGGCGCAGACCAGCTCCACGACGTCCGGCGGGCAGGTCATCGCGACCAGGTCCCCCGCCCGCACCCCGGCCTGCAGGAACGGCAGTGCCACGGCCAGCAGCTCGGCGTCGGACGTCACGACCGCAGCGGCGTGCCGGAACCGACCGGCAGCGACGGGGCGGCGGTCCGGGGGAGCCGACGTCGGCGCGCCGTCCCCGCGCTCCGCTGACTCCACCGGCCCCGCCCTCTCGATGGCCGGGGCTGCCCGGCCGACTGATCCGCCATTCTGGGCCACGCGGGCCCTCCCCGGTCCCGCAGGGCGCGGTGTGCGCGTCGTCACGCGGACGGCGGCTCCTCGACCACCTGTCCCCCCACTCCGGCCCAGCCGAGTATGCGCGCGGGGGGCGTGCCGCGCTCCGTGCACACCTGCAACGCCAGACCGGCCTCCTCCGCGCGGGCGAGGGCCTGCAGCACCATCCCGACCCCGGCACTGGCCAGGTACGTCGTCGGCCGCAGGTCCAGCAGCACCGGCGTCCCCGCCGGCAGTTCGGCGAGGCGGGCGAGCACCTGGTCGCGCACCGGACCGGCCGTGCCCAGGTCGACCTCGCCCGTGACCTCCAGTCGCAACCCGTCGGCGTCCTCGTGCACGAGCAGCCGGGCCGGGCCGCCGTCCCCCAGCCGTGGCGCCGGCCGCGGTGCCGGCGCACCCGGGCCGACGGGTGGGGGCACCAGCCGGAAGCGGACGGCGGTGCCGGCGCCGTCCTCGTGGCTCACCGTGACGTCGGCGCCCAGTGCGCTGATCATCTCCAGGCCGCGCCCCCGGTGGCCGCGGTCCTCCGGCGGCGGCCGCCAGACGCCGGTGTCCCGGACCTCCACGCGCACCGCGCCGTCGCCGTCCGGCGCGAGCCGGTAGGAGCACTCGCCGGCTCCCGTTCCCCCCGCGAAGGCGTGCTCGACCGCGTTCGCCAGGGCCTCCCCCAGAGCCAGCTGCAGGTCCTCCGCCGTGTCGGCGGGCAGGCCGGCCGCCGCGGCCCAGGCCGTCACCCGTCGGCGGACGCCGGCCAGCCGGCCCGGGTCGGCGGGCAGCCGCTCGCCGAGCGGCGGCGGCAGCAGGCGGGCGGCGATCACGGCGACGTCGTCGGGCTGGTCGGCGTCGGCCAGCACCTCGGCGAGCAGCTGCTCGGTCAGCCGGCCCGGAGGGGCCGCGGCGTGCCGGGCGGCGGCGACGCGAACGCGTTCGATCCCGACGTCGAGCAGCTCGCCGCGTCGCTCGACCAGGCCGTCGGTGTAGAGCAGCAGGGTCGTGCCGGGTGGGACGTCCGCCGTGCCCTCGGTGAAGGGCCGGCGGCCGGCCACGCCGAGCACGGTGCCGGAGCCGCCGGTCTCGAGCAGCCGGCCGCCCTCGGCGGTGACCAGCAGCGGCGGCGGGTGCCCCGCCCGCGCCCAGCGGACCGTGCCGGCACCGACGTCGATGACCAGGCAGGCGGCGGTCGAGGCCAGCGCCCCGGGCAGGCGGGCGGCGAACCGGTCGAGCAGCTCCAGGGACTCGGCCGGTCCGCAGCCGTTCAGCAGGGCGGTGGACAGCGCGCTGCGCAGCTGGCCCATGACGGCGGCGGCGGCCGGGCCCTGGCCGACGACGTCGCCCACCGCGATGGCCACCCGGTCGCCCTCGAGCTCCACGACGTCGTACCAGTCACCACCGGCCTGGCTGCCCTCGGCACCGGGGAGGTAGTGCGCGGCGAGGGCGAGCCGCTCCAGCCGTGGCAGCTGGGCCGGCAGCAGGCTCAGCTGGAGCGTCTCGGCGATCCCCCGCTCGGAGCGGTACAGCCGCGCGCGGTCGAGGGCCTGGGCGCACTGCTCGGCGACGGCGAGCAGCATGCCGCGCTCGGTCGGGGTGAACCGCTGCACCGTGGGCCAGGCGACGGCGATGACCCCCACCACGCGGCCGGCGACCACCAGCGGGAGCCCGACGTTCGCGGCCAGTCCGTAGGACTGCACCGCCGCGGCCAGCTCGGCGGGGAGCTCGCGCTCGTCCGGGGGGAGCGCGGTCACGTCCTGGACCCAGACCGGACGGCGCTCGACCACCGCGGTCGTCGCGACCAGCGGGGCCGACAGCGGCAGGCTGCTCCAGCGCGCGCGCCCCTCCTCGCTGCCGCCGCTGATGGTCAGCGCGGCCAGGGCGCGGTGGGACGCGTCGAGCTCGTACACCGCCACCCGGCTGTCGGGGCCGGTCAGCGCGTTGATGTGGCCGGCGGCGACCTCGGCGACCTCGACCGGCGTGGTGGCGGCCGACAGCTCGGCGGTCGCCCGCTGCAGGAGGGCCAGCCGGTGGGCCGCCGCCCGCTCGTCGGCGAGCAGCAGGGCGTTGTCGACGGCCAGGGCCACCCGGACGGCGATCTCCTCGCCGAGCGCCCGGTCGTCGTCGGTGTAGGGCGGCGCGTCCGCCCGACGGCCCAGCGTCAGGACGGCGAGCACCCGCCCGCGGACGGTCAGCGGGAGGGCGAGGACCGAGGCGACCGCGAGCGGCGGCGCGACCGCCGGGTGGTCGGGACCGAGGCCGGTCGCCCCGGCGAGCGTCCGGTGCACGGCGGACCGCCCGGTCGCCACCACCTCCGGGCCGACGCCCACGTCGGGGTCCAGCCCGGCGAGCGCCTCCTCGGTCTGCCCGTCCAGGGCGGCGATGCCCGCCCAGCGCAGGCCGCCGTCCTCCCCGACGAGCCGCACCGTGCAGAACTCGGCCATCCGGCGGTCGACGACGAGGCGGACGAGGGCGCCGAGCTGGCCGTCGACGGTGGTCTCGCCGTCCAGGACCGCGCCCACGTCGGCCAGGAGGGTCTGCCGTTCGGTCTCCTGGATCCGGGCGTTCACGTCGGTGCAGCTGCCGACGTGCCCGGCGAAGGAGTCCCCCGCGCCGATCGGGGCCGCGCGCTCCAGCAGCCAGTGGTAGGCGCCGTCGCTGCGCAGGAGCCGGAACTCGACCTCCCAGCCCACGTGCCGCGCCCGGGCCTCGGCCACGACGGCGGCGTAGCGGTCGCGGTCCTCGGGGTGCACCCGGTCGGCCCAGCCCGCGTCGAGCTCGTCCCGCTGCGGCCGGCCGGTGTAGGTCGTCCAGGCGCGGTTGACGAACACCCGCCGTCCGGCGGCGTCGGCCACCCAGATGAAGGCCGGCGCGAGGTCGGCCATGGCGGTGAACCGTTCCTCCGCGGCGCGGCGGGCGCGGCCCAGGTGCAGGTGCGCGCCGACGCGGGCGAGCAGCTCCTGCGCGGAGAACGGCTTGACCAGGTAGTCGTCGGCTCCGGCGGCCAGACCCTCGACCGCGGCGTCCTCGCCGGCGCGGGCCGACAGCAGCAGCACCGGGATGCGCGCGGTCCGGGGGTCGTCGCGGAGGGCGGCCAGCAACTGCATGCCGTCCAGCCCGGGCATCATCACGTCGCTGACGACGAGGTCGGGCGGGTCGGCCACCGCCGAGTCCAGCGCCTGGCGGCCGTCGGGGACGGTGCGGACGTCGTAGCGGGGGGAGAGCAGGCGCTGGAGGTACCCGCGCATGTCGGCGTTGTCGTCGGCGACCAGCACGCGGCCGGGCGACCCGGGGGCGGCGGCCGGAGCCGGTGCCTCGGCCTGGGCCTCGGGGGCGTGCAGCCAGCGCAGCGCCTCGGTGACGAACGGGACGGCGGCGGCGGAGACGGCCGGCGCCGCCGTCGCGGCGTCGGCGAGCCGATCGGCCGGCAGGTGCGCGGTGCCGACGGGCAGGGTGACCGTGAACGCGGTGCCGACGCCGGGGGCGCTGTCGACGTCGATGGTGCCGCCGTGCAGGTCGACCAGCTCGCGCACCATCGCCAGACCGATGCCGCTGCCCTCGCCGGAGCGGCTCCGGGCGTCGACCACCCGGTGGAACCGCTCGAACAGCCGGGGCAGCTCCTCGGCCGGGATGCCGGTCCCGGTGTCGCTCACGGTCAGTTCCACCGCCGCACCGACCCGGCCCAGCCGCACGGTGATGCCCCCGGCGAAGGTGAACTTCAGCGCGTTGGAGAGCAGGTTGAGGACGACCTTCTCCCACATGTCGCGGTCGACGTGCACGGGTTCCCCGAGCGGCGGGCAGTCGACGGTGAACTGCAGGCCGGCGCGGGCGACCGCCGACCGGAACACGCTGGCCAGCTCGGCCGTCGTCTCGGCGAGGTCGACCGGCTCGAAGCGGGCCTCGATCCGGCCGGCCTGGATGCGGGAGAAGTCCAGGAGGGTGTTGACCAGCTTGCCCAGCCGCTGGGTGTTCCGCTCGATCACCTCCAGCTCCTCCCGGATCCGGGGGTCGGCAGCGAGGGCGGGTGCGGCGCGCAGCTCGGCGACCGGGCCGGCGATGAGCGTCAGCGGCGTCCGGAACTCGTGGCTGACGTTGCTGAAGAAGTCGGTCTTGGCCCGGTCGAGCTCCGCCAGCGCCTCGGCCCGCTGCCGCTCGGCCTCGTGACTGGCGGCGCTGGACAGGGCGGAGGAGATCTGGTTGGCCACCAGCTCCAGGAAGCCGCGGTAGCCGTCGTCGTACCGGCGGTGCGGGTTCAGCCCGACCACGAGGAAGCCGGCCACCGGGCCGCGCCCCTGCGCCCCGGAGACGATCGGCAGTGCGACCGCCTGCACCGGTGGCTGGCCCCAGGCGCCGGTCGGCAGGTCGGGGATGCGGCCGTCGAGCTCCGCGAGGACGTGCTCGCCAGCCAGGGCCCGCCGCAGCGACTCGTCCGTGGCGCCGTCCGGGGCCAGGACCGACGGCAGCACCGCGGACCCCGGCTCGACACCCGTGGCGCAGCCCAGCCGGGCGTCCCCCTCGCCGTCGAGGAGGTAGGTGGCGCTGAACGGCAGGTCGGCCGGGTTGCGGGCCAGCTGCGCGCGGACGGCGGTGAGCACGTCCGCCTCGGTGCGGACCGCGCCCACGGCCGCCGCCAGGTCGCGCAGCGTGGTCATCCGCCGCTCGCCGACGACGCTGTCGGTGGTCTCGGTCACCACGCAGAACAGGCCCGCGGTCCGGCCGTCGTCGTCGGGCAGGGGGCTGTAGGAGAACGTGTGGTACGTCTCCTCGGAGTAGCCGTTGCGCTGCAGGAAGAGCAGCAGGTCCTCGTCCCACGTCGCGACGCCGGTGTCGAGGACCGCCTGGACGCGCGGGGCGATGTCGGGCCAGATCTCTGCCCAGACCTCGGAGGCGGGCCGGCCGAGCGCCCAGGGGTGCTTGGCCTGCAACGTGTCGTGCCGGTAGGCGTCGTTGTAGAGGAAGCTGAGCTCCGGCCCCCAGCCGGCCCACATGGCGAAGCGGGACGTCAGCAGGATCCGGATCGTGTGCCGCAGGGCGGAGGGCCACGTCCCCGCCGGCCCGAGTGCCGTCGCCGTCCAGTCGCGCTCGGCCATCGCGCGGCCGGTCTCACCGCCCCCGGCGAAGAGCGACCGCTCGGGCTGGTCGTCGGTCACGGCGCCATCACACGGGGATGGTAGGTCGCCCGCCGTCGCCGCCGCCGGAGTGGCCGGGATCGGCAGGACGCCCGGCGAGGACGTCGAGGGTGGACCGGTCGGCCCCGGTGGAGGCCCGCACCTCGGCGTCGTCCAGCGCTCCGCAGTCCAGGCCCCGCAGCACCACCGCGGCCAGCGCGCGGGCGGTCGCCGGCTCGTCGAGGACCCCGCCGTCCACCCGCTCCAGGTAGGCCGCCAGCCGGTCGCCGGCCGCCGGCAGCGCGGCCCGGAAGAACGCGTACGTCGCGGCGTACCGGGTGACCAGCTGCGCCGGGTGCAGGTCCCAGCCCTGGTAGAGCCCGCGTCCCAGGGCCCGCCGCACCAGACCGGCGTGCAGCCGCCAGGCGGCGTGCACCTGCTCACCGGTGCCGACCGGCAGCACGTTGGTCGAGCCGTCGACCGCGTGCGCCCCGGTGCCGGCCACCGCCAGCTGCATGACCTGCTTGGCGAGGTCGGCCGCGGGGTGGTCGGCGGACTGGTGCGCGGCCGCGATGCCCAGCGCCGCGCTGTAGTCGTAGGTGCCGTGGTGCAGGCCGGTCAGCCGGGGCCCGGCCGCGTGCACCAGCCGGGCCGCCGTCACCGTCCCGTCGGCACCCAGCACCGCCTGGGGTGTCTCGATCTGCAGCTCGAGGTCGAGGCGGACGAGGTGCGCGGCCTCCAGGGCGTCCAGCACGGGGAGGAACGCGCGCACCTGCTCGACGTCGGTCACCTTCGGCAGCGTGACCGTCACCCGCCACGGAGTCCCGGCGAGGGCGCCGAGGAAGAGGTCGAGGGTGCGGACGGCGCGCCGCCGGGAGGGCGCCTCCAACGACCTGACGCGGATGCCGACCGACGGCGGGAGGGTCCCGGCGCTCCGGTCGGCTGCCACCGCGGCGGCGGCGCGCAGGACGTCGGCGTCCTCGGCGTCGGGCGTGCCGCGGTAGCCGTCCTCGGCGTCCACCCGCAGGTCCTCCACCGGCTCGGTGCTCAGCTTCGCCCGCACCCGGGGCCACACCTGGTCGGCCAGCTCCGGGTCGAGACCGAGATCGGGCCGGCCGTGCTCGTCGAGGGCGGCCAGCGCGCCCCTCCCCCAGGACGCCGCGAGGCCGGGGGTGACCGCGTCGGCGGGCACGTAGCAGGTGTGCACCGGCTGCCGGCCCGGTCGCTCGCCCGGGTAGCCGGCCGCGCGGGCCGCGTCGACCGGCGCCAGCCTCCGGTCCAGCTCGGCCAGCACCTCCTCGGGCAGGGTCACGGTACGGCCCCGGCCCGGGGCCCGACCCGGGCTCGCGGGGGCACCGGGGACCTCAATCGACCAGCTCGTAGGCGGGGAGGGTGAGGAAGTCGGGGAACTCGTCGGCCAGCGCGACCTGCTCGAACAGCCGGCGGGCGTCCTCGAGGCGGTCCAGCTGGCCGATGCCGGCGACCTCCTCCTCGACGACCCGGCGGACGAGCTCCTCGGTGACCGTCTCCCCGCTGTCGAGCACCACGCCCGCGTGCACCCACTGCCACACCTGCGAGCGGCTGATCTCCGCGGTGGCGGCGTCCTCCATGAGGCCGTGGATGCCGACCGCGCCGGTGCCGCCCAGCCAGGCCGCCAGGTAACGGATCGCCACCTCGACGTTGCCGCGCAGCCCGGCCATCGTGCGCTCCCCCGGCACCCCCGCGACGTCCAGCAGCTGGGCGGCGGTGACGGCCACCTCCGGGCGCTGCCGGTCGAGCTGGTTGGCGCGCCCGCCGAGGACGGCGTCGAACGCCGCGCGGCACAGCGGCACGAGGTCGGGATGGGCCACCCAGGAGCCGTCGAAGCCGTCGCCGGCCTCGCGGGCCTTGTCCTCGCGCACCTTCGCCAGGGCTCGCTCGTTGACCTCGGCGTCGCGGCGGCTGGGGATGGCCGCGGCCATCCCGCCGATCGCCATCGCCCCGCGCCGGTGGCAGACGGCGACCAGCTGGTCGGTGTAGGCCCGCATCATGGGGGCGGTCATCGTCACCGCCGACCGGTCGGGGAGCACGAACTCCGGTCCGGCCTCGCGGAACACCTTGATCACGCTGAACAGGTAGTCCCAGCGTCCGGCGTTGAGGCCGGCGGCGTGGCTGCCGAGCGCGTGCAGCATCTCCTCCATCTCGAAGGCCGCCGGGATGGTCTCGATCAGCATCGTCGCCCGGATCGAGCCCGCCGGGAGGTCCAGCGCCTGCTCGGTGGCGTCGAACACCAGCGCCCAGAGCCGCGCCTCCAGGTGGCCCTCCAGCTTGGGCAGGTAGAGGTAGGGGCCGCTGCCGCGGGCGAGTTGCTCGGCGGCGTTGTGGAACAGGTACAGCCCGGCGTCGACCAGGGCGCCGACCGCCGGCTCGCCGTCGACCAGCAGGTGCCGCTCGGGCAGGTGCCAGCCGCGCGGCCGCGGCACGATCGTCGGCAACTCGGCGTCCGCGCGCAGCCGGTACTCGCGGCCGTCCGCGGCGGTGTGGGCCAGGGTCCGGCGGACGGCGTCGCGGAGGACCACCTGGCCGCCGACGACGTTGCCCCAGTGCGGGGTGTTGGCGTCCTCCAGGTCGGCCAGCCAGACCTGCGCCCCGCAGTTGAGCGCGTTGACCGCCATCTTGGGCTCGGTCGGGCCGGTGATCTCCACCCGCCGGTCGACCAGGCCGGGCGGCGGCGGGGGGACCTGCCAGTCGCCGGCGCGGACGTCGGCGGTCTCCGGGCGCTGCTCGATCCAGCGGGCGGCGGCGATCTCGGACCGGCGGGTGGCCCGCGCCGCGAGGAGGGCGTCGCGCTGGGTGCGGAACCGGGCGTGCAGGCCGGCGACGAACTGCAGCGCCTCCGGGGTCAGCACCTCCCCGCCGCGCTCGACGTCCGGGCCGGCCACGCGCACGTCCACCATGGGCACGACCCTGCCGCATCGGAGGCGGCACCGCGACGACGCGGGCTGGCAGGCTGACGGCCATGTCCGCCCTCGAGGACCTGAACGCCGCCGGCGCCGACCGGGTGGTGCAGGCGCTGCGGGCCTGCAACGCCGCCCCGCGGTTCGCCGCCGAGCTGACGGCCGGCCGGCCCTACCCCGACGCCGACGCGCTCGTCACCCGCGCCGAGCAGGTGGCCCGGGCCCTGCCGTGGGAGGAGGTGGCGCTGGCCCTGGCCGCGCACCCGCGGATCGGCGACCGCCCCGAGGGGTCCTCCGCCGAGGCCGAGGCCTCCCGGCGGGAGCAGAGCGCGGTGAGCGGTGCGGACGACGCCACGCGCGCCGCGCTGGTGGAGGGCAACCGGGCCTACGAGGAGCGGTTCGGCCACGTCTTCCTGATCCGCGCGGCCGGCCGGTCACCGGAGGAGATCCTGGCCGAACTGCGCCGGCGGCTGGACGCCGACGAGGAGGCCGAGCGTGCCGAGGCGACCGAGCAGCTCGCGCAGATCAGCGCCCTGCGGGTGCGGGAGCTGGTCACCGACGGCGCAGCGGAGGTGGGCCGGTGAGCGTCAGCACGCACGTGCTGGACGCGGTGCTCGGGCGGCCGGCGGCGGGGATGGCCGTCCGGCTGCTGGCCGGTGAGGACCTCGTCGCCGAGGGGGTCACCGACGCCGACGGTCGCTGCCGCCTGACCGAGGCGGCGACCGGGCCCGGCCCCCACCGGCTGGTGTTCGCCACCGGGGCGTGGTCGGCCGGGGAGGGGCGGGAGACCTTCTACCCGGAGGTGGTGCTCACCTTCGCCGTCCGGGACCCCGACGAGCACCACCACGTGCCGCTGCTGCTGGCGCCGTTCGCGTACTCGACCTACCGCGGCTCCTGAGCCGGGAGGGCGGCCATGGCCGAGATCGAGCTGATCGGGGTCCCGTTCGACGGGTTCGGGCGCGCGGGCAACCAGGCACTGGCGGCGGACGCCCTGCTCCGGGCCGGGCTGGCCGGGGCCTTCGCCGGTGCCCGCATCGGGGAGACCGTCCTCGAGCTCCCCCCGCCCGACCCCCGCCGGGGCGCGGCGACCGGCCTGCTCAACGAGCCGGCGCTGACGGTCATGGTGGACGCACTCGCCGGGCGGGTGGCCGCAGCGGTGGGCGCCGGCCGGTTCCCCGTCGTCCACGGCGCTGACTGCAGCACCCTGCTCGGCACGGTCGACGGCCTGCGGACGGCGTCCGGTCGGGCCGGCCTGGTCTTCGTCGACGGCCACGAGGACACCATGCCCCTCGACGTCTCGGAGGACGGCGAGGCGGCCAACGCCGAGCTGGCCCTCCTGCTCGGGCGGACCGGCCACCTGCTCACCGGACCGCTGCGCCGGCGGCTCGGCACCCTGGACGCGTCCGCGCTCGCCGTCCTCGGGCCGCGCGACGACGACTGGCGGCGCCGGTTCGGCGTCGCCTCGCTCCGGGACGCGGGGGTGTGGCTGCGGGACGTCGACGAGGTGGCCGCCGATCCGCGGGGAGCCGGCCGGGCCGCCGCCTCGCACGTCGCGGGGGCGGCCGCGGCGTGGTGGCTGCACGTCGACCTGGACGTCCTCGATCCCGTCGAGTTCCCCGCCCAGGGACTGCCCGGCGTGCCCGACGACCCGGGCGGCCTGACCTGGCCGCAGCTCACCGACCTGCTCCTCGCCGCGCTGGGCGTCGCCGGCTGCGCGGGCTGGAGCCTGGCCATCTACGACCCCGAGCAGGATCCCGGTGGTGTCTCGGCCCGCCGCATCGTGCGGCTGGCGCGGGAGGTCGCCGCGGCTCTGCCCTGAGACCGACGACGTTCCACGTGCAACACGACCGCACCGACGGCCAGGGAGGCTGCCCCGCATGGCGATCCGGCTCGGGCCCAACCAGTACGGCAAGGCGGAGGTCCGCGTGGTCGCGGTGGACCGGAGCCGCCCCGCGCACACGCTCGTCGACCTCGACGTCAGCACCAGCCTGCGGGGCGACTTCACCGCCGCGCACACCGCCGGCGACAACGGTCACGTGCTGACCACCGACACCCAGAAGAACACCGTCTTCGCCTTCGCCCGCGACGGGGTCGGCTCCCCGGAGGCGTTCGGGCTGCGGCTGGCCCGCCACTTCGCCGGCCGCCACGACTGGATCAGCGGCGCCCGCGTGGCGGTCGAGTCCTACGGCTGGGACCGGATCACGGTGGGCGGCCGGCCGCACGACCACGCGTTCCGGCGCGACGGCGGAGAGGTCCGGACGGCGGTGGTGACGGTGGACGGCGACGACGTGCACGTGCTGTCCGGACTGCACGACCTCGTCGTCCTCAAGACCACGGGCTCGGAGTTCTGGGGTTTCCCGCGGGACGAGTACACGACGCTGGCCGAGACCCGTGAGCGGATCCTCGCCACCGCGGTGACCGCCCGCTGGCGCCACCTCGGGGACGACCTGGACTGGGACGACGCCTTCGACGGCGTCCGGACGACGCTGCTGGAGACCTTCGCCGCGACCCACTCCCTCGCCCTGCAGCAGACGCTGTACGCGATGGGCGAGGCCGTGCTGCAGCGCTTCCCGGCCGTCGCCGAGGTGCGCATGTCGATGCCGAACCGGCACCACTTCCTCCAGGACCTGTCCGCGTTCGGCCTGGACAACCCCGACGTCGTCTACCACGCCGACGACCGCCCGTACGGGCTGATCGAGGGGGTGGTGCTGCGCGACGACGTCCCGCCCGCGGAGGCCGCCTGGCAGGCGACGCCGGGCTTCTGCTGAGCCCCCGGGAAGGCGCGCCGCGGGGCTCAACCGGGGCTGTCGATGCCGACCCCGCCGAACAGGACGTCGGCGTGGATGCGCAGATCGGCGCCGGGCTGGTCGTCGGTGCGCGTGGTCCGCCCGCCCTCGGAGAGCCCGACCCCGCCCACTCCGCGCAGGGTCCACCACACCCGCCAGCCGGCCGGCACCTCCACCCCCACGCCGCCCATCAGCGCCCGCACGGTCACGTCGATGCCGCCGGGGACCCTCGGCAGCGCGGTGAGGTCGAGCCCGGCGCCGCCCATGACCAGGTCCAGTCGGACCCGCGACAGCTCCGGGTTGGTCGGCTTCAGCTGCACGCCGCCGACCACGACGACCCGCCGGATGCCCGCGGTGCCCTCGTCGCCCTCGTCCTTGCGGCGGGCGACCAGCCGGCCGGTCACGGCGAGCACCGCCTGGAACGCCCCCCAGCCGAGCAGCCAGGGCAGCGCCTTCCGGACGGCGGGGGGCAGCGAGCGCGTCGTCCTCATGCCCCCAGCCTGCCCGCCGGGCACGCCGCTGCCCAGTGCGCCACCCCGGGGTCGACGGGCGCGTCCGGCCCCCTGCAGGGACCGGCCGCGAGCCGGCAGGGGGAGTCGCCGTCAGTAGCGGAACTGGCCCACCGACGCGCTGAGCGCCGCGGCCATGCGGGCCACCTCGTCCATCGCCGTCCGCGCGTCGGTCATCGCCGCCGTCGTGGCGCCCGCGGCGCCGGCCACCGCACCGATGTTCTCGGCGATCTGGCCGGCCGACATCGCCGCCTCGGCCACGTTGCGGTTCATCTCCGTGGTGGTCGCGGTCTGCTCCTCGACCGCCGCGGCGATGGTGCCCTGCGAGTCGTTGATCAGGCCGATGATCTGCGAGATCTCGCCGATCGCCCGCACCGCACCGCCGGTGTCGGCCTGGATGGCCTCGACGCGGGCGGTGATGTCCTGCGTCGCCTTGGCGGTCTCCTGGGCCAGCTCCTTGACCTCGTTGGCCACGACGGCGAAGCCCTTGCCCGCCTCTCCCGCGCGGGCGGCCTCGATGGTGGCGTTGAGGGCCAGCAGGTTCGTCTGCTCGGCGATCGCGGTGATGACCTTGACCACGCTGGCGATCTCCAGGGAGGACTCCCCGAGCTTGGCGACCGTCGCGGTGGTGGCGTCGGCGACGTGCACGGCCTGTCCGGCCACCCGGGCGACCTCGCTGGCGTTGCGGGCGATCTCCCGGATGGAGGCCCCCATCTCCTCCGAGCCGGCGGCCACCGTCTGGACATTGACCGAGACCTGCCCCGCCGCCTCGGCCACGACGCCGCTCTGCACCGAGGACTCGTCGGCCAGCCGCGTCATGTCCTGCGCGGTCACCGACAGCTCCTCGGTGGCGGAGGCCAGCGTCGTCGACGTGTCCCCGATGCTCGTGAGCACCCCCCGCATGGTGGCCATCGAGGCCTCCAGCGCGGCGGCCATCCGCCCGACCTCGTCCCGGCTGGTGACCCCCGATGTCGCGCGGAGGTCGCCCTCGGCCAGGTCGGCCAGCACGGCGCCCACCCGGTTCAGCGGCCGCACGACCGAGCGGGTGACGACCCAGCCCAGTCCGCCGAGCACCAGCACCCCGACGACGGCCACCAGCACCGCGAGGGTGATCGCCGTCGACCGCTGCTCGGCGCTGTCCGAGGCGGCCGTGGCCGCCTCGGAGCCGACGGCCTCACCGACGGCCGGCAGCTCCTCCTCCAGCGCCGTGAAGGCCGCCCCGAAGCCGGGGTAGGCCGCCCGCGCCGCCACCGGGTCGGTGCCGGCGAGCGTCACGATGTCCGCGGCCGAGGCCAGGTAGGCCTCCACCGCCGGGGTGGCCGACTCCACGGCCGCGGTCACCTCGGCGCTCAGGCCGTCGGCGAGGACCGCGGCCAGGGACGCCCGGAAGGTGTCGCCGTGGTCCTGCAGGTCGCCGCGCGCCGCGGCGTACTCCGGCCCGGCGCCCGAGAGCAGCGCCGCCAGGACGTCCCCCCGCACCGCGTCGTGCATCATGTCCGCCTCGAGCGCAGCGCCGGTGGCGCGCGTCGTGGCCAGCAGCTCGTCGGTGCGTTCCCCCGTCGCGCGCAGGGCCTGCACCGTGATGACGGCGAAGACGGCCAGGACGACGGCGCCCACGGCCACGAGGGCGGCGAGCTTGACGCCGAGCGGGCGGTCGGACCAGAGGTTGCGCGCCATGGGGCACTCCTGCGACAGGGCCATCGAGTGTGAGACCTCACACTGCTGGTCCCCTCATCGGCAGCTCACTGGAGTCGCTACAGCCGAAGTCCGCACACCTTCAATCCTCAACTGTTCCGGAATGCCGGAGCCGGTAGAAGCGGAAGACGTCGTGCTCCACCGGGAGGACGTCGATCCCGGCGAACCCCGCCGCCCGCGCGTAGCCCTCCAGCACCGCCGGCCGCATCACCGTCCCCGTGCCGGCCGACGGGCGGGTGGACAGCCCGTCGGGCAGGCAGCAGGTGAGGCTGTAGGCGTACATGAGCCGCTCGACCTCGTCCCCGGGGGCGGTGAACCGCTCGGCCACCCGCTCGTCGACGACCAGGACGGTGCCACCGGGCGCGACCATCGCCCGCATGGCGGCCAGGACGGCGACCGGGTCGGCCAGGTCGTGGACGCACTCGAACGCCGTGACCACGTCGTAGCGGCCCCTGGCGGCGGAGAGCCGCCCGACGTCGGCCACGCGGAAGCCGACGCGGTCGGCCACGCCGGCCTCCTCGGCGTTGCGCCGGGCGGCCTCGACCGACGGAGCGTCGACGTCGTACCCGTCGACGCGGGCCTGCGGGTACGCGCGGGCGATGCCGATCGAGGACCAGCCCATCCCGCAGCCGACGTCGGCGACCCGGCCACCGGCGCGCAACGCGGCATCGAGTCCGGGCACCGACGGGAGGTCCCGGGTGGCCAGCGGCCCGAGGAAGTACGCGCGGTTGGCGGCCGCCTGGGCGTCCCGCGCGTCCTCCATCTCGGCCCAGCCCAGCCCGCCACCGCTGCGGTAGACCTCGAGCAGCCGCGGCACGTTGCGGGTGAAGGCCAGGGCGGCACGGGCGAACGGCGGCGTGAACGCCAGGTCGAGCTCGTCGACCAGCACCGGGCGGTGCTCCGCCGGCAGGGCGAAGCGCCGCTGCTCCGGCCCCGCCTGAGGGTCGTCCACGGTGAGCAGGCCGGCGACCGCCTGCTGCTCCAGCCACTCGCGGGCGTAGCGGGCGTCGGTGCCGGTCCGGGCGGCCAGCTCCGGGGCGGTGGCCGGAGCCTCGTCCAGCGCCCGGTACCAGCCCAGCTCGCTGCCGAGGTGCACCGCGGCGAGCTCCAGGCTGGCGAGGACCGCGGCGCCGAGCCGGTCGGCCAGGGGCTGCGGCGCGGCGGCCGTGTCGGGCGGTGCGGCGGGAACGGGGATGCCGGCGGTGACGGACGGGAGGTCGGTGCTGGTCATGCCCGCCGACCGTGGCCCGCGACGGCGACGCGGGCCAGGGCCCTCCGGCCCGACCCCGGTGCCGGCCCCCGGCCCGGTCCCGGCCCCGGCCCCGGCCCCGGCTTCAGCGGCGTGTGGAGACGGTGACGGTGAACTTCGGGGTCTGCTCGGCGACCCGGGTGGGCCCGACGAGCCGGCTCAGCACCGGCTTGTAGCGCAGCGCGGAGTTGTAGACCGTCCACAGCTCGCCACCGGGCCGGAGCACCCGTGCCGCCGCGGCGAACAGCCGATCGGCGGCGGTGGTCACGACGGCCGCGCCGACGTGGAACGGCGGGTTGAGGACGACGAGGTCGACACCGCCGTCGGCCAGCGACTCCGCGGCGTCGTCCCGGACGACGTCGATCCGGTCTCCGAGGTCGTTGGCGGCCGCCGTCTCGGTGGCCGACCGGACGGCCGCCGCGGACTGGTCCGTGGCGACCACCCGCACCGTCAGGCGGGCGGCCGCGAGGGCAGCCGCGAGCACCCCGGTGCCGCAGCCGAGGTCGAGTGCCACCTCCGCGTCCGGCGCCATGCGGTCCAGCGAGCGCAGCAGCGTCCGCGTCCCGATGTCGACCTTCGTGCCGGCGAACGCGGCGCCGTGCGCGCACACGGTCAGCCCGAGGTCGGGGTGCTCCTGGCGGCGCGGGAACGTCGTCCGGACGCCGGGGCGCGGACCGCGGGCGACCAGCACCCGCGACTTCTGCCGCGCCAGCGTCGCCGACACCTCGGTGAACGACTCCCCCAGCACGTCGTTCATCGCGTGCGTCATGTGCTTGACCCGCCCGCCGACCAGGACGGTGACGTCGGGCGCCGCGGAAGCGGCGAGGACCTCGGCGATCTCGCGCAGCGCCTCCAGCCCCTTCGGGGCCTGCACCAGCACCAGCCGGGCGCCGTCGGCCAGCGCCGGGCCCAGCGGGACCGGGCGGGAGGTGCCGGTCAGCCCGGTCCGCTCGGCGTTGCGCTCCAGCGCCCGCTCCCCCACCAGCAGGTCCTGGGCGACGCGGACGTCCCGGGCCCCCATCGTGACCGCACCCAGGGTCAGCGCCCCGTACGCGTCGTCGACGACGGCGACCGCGCCGGGTCCGCAGCCGGCGACCAGCTCGGCGGCGGTGTCCAGCAGCAGCCGGTCGGTCGCGTCGACCGCGACCAGCTCTGGCGCCTCCACGTCGGGAGCCCGCCGGAGCTGGGAGAGGACCTCAGCCGTCTCAGTCATGGTCGGTGGGGGCCACGGCCCCGGCCCTGGCCCCCCTGCAGGGGCCCGCCGCCTGTTGCGGCCCCGTCCCGGGCCCCGCCCTCAGCTCGCGGACGGTGGGGACGACGGGGTCCCTCATCAGACGCCGGGGAGGGCGACCGGGCAGGAGACCCCCGTGGAGTGGACCGGGCAGTACCCGTTCGGGAGCTCGTAGAGGTACTGCTGGTGGTACCCCTCGGCGTGGTGGAAGTCGCCGAGCGGCGCGATCTCGGTGGTGGTCTCGCCGTGCCCGGCCTTCTCCACACCCCAGGAGCACCCGGCGCCGAAGACGGCGGTCTGCAGGCCCTCGGGGAACGGTGGCTGGATGCGGTTGCCGTTGACCGCGTGGACCTCGGGGACGTTCGGCAGCGCCCCGGAGCGGCCCGGCAGTGCGTCCGCGGCCGCCACCGGCTGGGTCGTGACCCGGGTGGAGGACATGCTGGGAGCGTAGGCGCGTCAGGCAACCCCCAGCTCACGCGCGGGAACCGGCGGAACGGCGACCGGCGGGTTGCCATGGCCCGGATGCGGGCAGGGAGCGGACATGTGGCTCTTCCTCACCCGCCGGCTGCGCATGTGGCTGCTCCTGACCGTCGTCGTCCCCCTGGCCACCGGCATCCTCCGGCGGGCCGGGCGAGCCCTGGAACGGCGGACCGGCCCCACCCAGGTCAGCGGGGCGCTGCTCAAGGCCGGCGACCTCGGGGACCGCGCCCGCGCGACCCTGCGCGGCGGGCGCCGCCGCCGGTGACGGCGGGCTCGTCCCCCGTCCTCGAGCACGTCCCACCGTCGCGCCCGGTCCGGGCCGTGGCGGTCTTCTGCCACGGCGGCACGGTGGCCAGCGTCGAGCCGCCGCGCGAGCGGGCCCTCTCCCTGCTGCGGATGCGGGCGGTGGAGCAGTTCGTCCGCCGCGCGGCGGCCGACCGTGGGCTGGCCACCTACCTGCTGCGCTACCGGGTGGCCGGCTGGAACGGCGCGGCGGCCGACGCCTTCGCCGACGTGCGGTGGGCGCTGGCCGACATCCGCGGCCGGCACGGCGACGAGGTCCCGGTCGTGCTCGTCGGGCACTCGATGGGTGGCCGGGCGGTGCTGCGGGCCGGCGGGGACCCGTCGGTCCGGGCGGTCTGTGCGCTGGCCCCGTGGACGCCGCTGGGCGAGCCGGTGGACCACCTGCGGGGCCGTACGGTGACGGTGCTGCACGGCCGCGGCGACCGCTGGGTGCCGGCCGAGCTGTCGGCCGAGTTCGCCGCCCGGGCGCGGTCCGCGGGTGCCCGCATCGCCCGGTTCACCATCGCCGGCGGGCACAGCATGGTGCGGCGGGCGCCGGTGTGGCACGCGTTCGTCCGGGACGCCGTCCTCCCGGGCGCCGGGCTGGCGCCCGAGCGCGCCGACCTGCGCGCCGCGCTCGACCGCGGGGACCTCGCCGTCCCGCTCTGACCGGTGCGCGCCGCGGCCGGGGTCCGCCGCCGAGGCTGCTGGCGCTGGCGCTGCGGTCGTTGGCAGCAGGGGGTCTCGTGCCGGCGGGGGACTCGACCGAGGATCGCGACCGTGCCCCTCGACTGGTCGACCGACCCCGCCGACGCCGTCCGCCACTTCGCGCACCGGCTGGCCGTGGAGACCGACGTCAGCGACGTCGCCGCCGCGCTGGCCTCCGGGACGCCCGGCTTCGTGCTGCTCGACAGCCGGAGCCCGGCGGCCTGGGCGCAGGGGCACGTGCCCGGGGCGGTGCACCTGCCCGGCACGGAGATCGCCGGGCGCGCAGCAGCCGAGCTGGCCCGGTCGGTCCCCGTGGTGACCTACTGCTGGGGCCCCGGGTGCAACGGTGCGACGCGGGCAGCCCTGGCGCTGGCCCGGCTCGGCTTCCGGGTGCGGGAGATGATCGGCGGCTTCGAGTACTGGGCACGGGAGGGCCTGCCGGTGCAGACCGCCGACGGCGTCTCCCGGCCCGAGGTGGACCCGCTCACGGCGCCGACGACGGTCACCTGCGGCTGCTGACCGCGCTCCAGGCCCGGGCGCGGGTCAGGCGGGGGTGGAGACGCCCACCCCGCCGCGGGTCTGCGCGCCGTAGCGGGTCATCTCACCGTCGAGGTCGAGCGGGCCGGTCATCGTGGCTCCCTCCATGAGCTCCGGCGTGACGAACTGCGCCGGCAGCAGCCAGGAGACCTCGAACTCCAGGCCGTCGGGGTCGTGGGCGTAGAGGGCCTTCGTGGTCACGTGGTCCGACGCCCCCACGAGCGCACCGGCCTGCACGAGCGCGTCGCGGATCCGGGCCAGCTCGGCGAGGGTGTCGACCTCCCAAGCCAGGTGGTAGAGCCCGACCGTGCGGCGGCCCGCCTCCGAGGCGCCCGCCCCCGCGCCGATCTGGAACAGCCCGAGGTCGTGGTCGTTGGTCGACCCCTCCGCCTGCAGGAACACCGCCGCACCGGGGATCTCCATCTTCGCGCGGAAGCCCAGGACGTCGCGGTAGAACGCGTGGCTGCGGGCGACGTCACGGACGTAGAGGACGGCGTGGTTGAGGCGCTGGACGGGCATGGCGGGCTCCTGCTCCGGTGCGGGTACGCCAGCAGTGTGCGCCGCAGTGCTTGACAGTTCAAGGACTGCGCGGCCGAGCCTGGCGCCGTCCCCCTCCGGAAGGGCAGCCTCAGCTTGGCCCTCGGGGGCCACAGCACGGCCCGGACGTGTCACCCCGGCCGGGCACGACGAGGAGCGACCGCCCACCCGCTCCGTCGCCCTGCGAGGCCGCCGTGTACCTGTCGAAGACCGAGGCCGCCGTCCTCCCGACCACCCTGGTCGGCACTCCGAGACGTGCTCCGGAGCCGGCGGGACGGCGGCGGATCTGGCCGCTGCTGGGCCCGGCCTTCGTGGCCGCGGTGGCCTACGTCGACCCGGGCAACTTCGCCACCAACTTCTCCGGCGGTGCCGCGTTCGGCTACACGCTGCTGTGGGTCATCGTCGCGGCGAACCTGATGGCGATGCTCATCCAGTCGCTGACCGCGAAGCTGGGCCTGGCCACCGGCCGTGACCTGGCCACGCTCTGCCGGGAGCGGCTGCCCCGCCCGGTCACCTGGGGCCTGTGGGTGCAGGCCGAGGCGGTCGCCATCGCCACCGACCTGGCCGAGATCGTCGGCGGAGCGGTCGCGCTCAACCTGCTCTTCGGCGTCCCGCTGCCCATCGGGGGGCTGATCACCGCCGTCGTCGCCTTCCTGCTCCTCGGCGCGCAGTCCCGCGGTCACCGGCCCTTCGAGCGGGTGATCACCGGTCTGCTGCTGGTGATCGGGCTGGGCTTCGGCTACACGCTGGTCGGCTCGGGGGTGGACCTGGGTGGGATGGCCGGTGGCATGGTGCCCTCCTTCGACGGCCCGGAGAGCCTGGTGCTCGCGACCGGCATCCTGGGCGCGACGGTCATGCCGCACGTCATCTACGTGCACTCGGCCCTGACCCCCGGCCGGTACGGCGACTCCGTCACCGCCGGGCGCACCGCCGCGGGCCGCGGCCGGCTGCTCAAGGCCCAGCGGCTCGACGTCCTGCTGGCCATGGGGCTGGCCGGGCTGGTCAACGCGGCCATGCTCGTGATCGCCGCGCAGCTGTTCACCGGGTCCGACGACGCCGGCACGCTGGAGGGCGTGCACGCCGGGCTGGGTGACCAGCTGGGCTCCGGTGCCGCGATCGCCTTCGCCCTCGCCCTGCTGGCGTCGGGGTTCGCCTCCTCCTCGGTCGGCACGCACGCCGGCCAGGTGGTCATGGCCGGGTTCCTCCGCCGGCACATCCCGGTGCTGGCCCGCCGGCTGATCACCCTGGCCCCGGCCCTGGCCGTGCTGGTCCTCGGCGGGGACCCGACGACCGCGCTGGTGTGGTCGCAGGTCGTGCTGTCCTTCGGCATCCCGTTCGCCCTCGTGCCGCTGCTGTGGCTGACCGCCAGCCGGGACCTCATGGGCGGCTGGGTCAACCGGCGGGTCACCACGATCGCCGGCTCCGTCGTCGCCGCGCTGATCATCGGCCTCAACGGCCACCTGCTGCTGGGCTTCGTCCTCGGCTGAGCACCGTCGTCCTGGGCTCTTCCGCGGACGAGCCCGGGTGGGGACGGCGGCAGGGGTCAGGCGGGCCACCAGCCGGCGAAGTGGTGCACCGGCCCGTGTCCCGACCCGACCCCCAGCGACTCCCCCGCCACCAGCGCCGCCTGCAGGTAGTCGCGGGCCGCCTCCACCGGCGGCGCCCAGTCCGCCGGTGCACCGGCCCGGTCGCGGGCGACCAGCGCCGCGATCGCCGAGGACAGCGTGCAGCCGGTGCCGTGGGTGGCCGTGGTCGTCACCCGCGGCCGGCGGGTCCGCACCACCCCCGCGGCGGTGGCCAGGACGTCGACGCTCTCCTCCCCACCGAGGTGCCCGCCCTTGAGCAGCACCGCACCGGGCCCCAGCGCCAGCAGCGCGGTCGCCTGATCCGGCAGCTCCTCGGCCCGGGTGGCCGGCGCGACGTCCAGCAGCGCCGCGGCCTCGGGCACGTTCGGGGTGACCAGGTCGGTGACCGGCAGCAGCACGCTGCGGACGGCGTCCACCGCGTCCTCGCCGATCAGCCGGTCGCCGCTGGTCGCCACCATCACCGGGTCGCAGACCACCGCGCCACCGGGCCGGTCGGCCAGCACGCGGGCGACCTCGCGCACCACGTCCGCCGAGCCGAGCATGCCGAGCTTGGTCGCGTGCACGGCCACGTCGTCGAACAGCGTGCGCAGCTGCTCGCCGACGAACTCCGCCGGCACCGGGTGGACACCGGTCACCCCGCGGGTGTTCTGCGCGGTCAGCGCGGTGAGCACCGACGTGCCGAAGACGCCCAGCGCGCTGAAGGTCTTCAGGTCGGCCTGGATGCCGGCGCCGCCGCTCGGGTCGCTGCCGGCCACGGTCAGGGCCACCGCCGCAGTCACGTGCGCACCAGCTCCAGGGCGGCCCGCAAGGACCGCGCGGCGGCCGCCGGATCGGGCGCCGCGCAGACGTCGGACACCACGCAGATGCCGTCCACCCCGGTCGCCGCCACCGCGGCGGCGTTGCGGGCGGAGATGCCGCCGATCGCCACCGCCAGCAACCCGCCGTCCCGCGCGGCCGCAGCCAGCGTGCGGACGCCGTCGAGCCCGAGGCCGGGGCCGGCGTCGGGCTTGGTCGGGGTCGCCCAGACCGGGCTCAGCCCCACCAGGTCGACCGTGCCCGACGGCAGGGCCCGCACCGCGGCGAGGTCGGCGGCCCCGGTCACCGACACCCCGACCAGCGGCCCCGGCCCGAGCAGCGCCCGCACCTCGGCGGCGGGCAGGTCCTCCTGCCCCACGTGCACGTCGGCGCCGGTCAGGAGGGCGACGTCCACGGCGTCGTTCACCACCACCCGCACGTCGGGCCGGTCGGCGAGCACGGCCTGGACGGCGCGGGTGAGGGCCAGCAGGTCGCGGCGGCTCGCCGTCTTGTCCCGCACCTGGACGGCGGTCACGCCACCGGCGACCGCGGCGGCCACGACGTCCGGCACCGACCGGGGCGCGCACAGCGCGGTGTCGGTCACCAGGTACAGCCGCGGGTCGAACCCGGCCCTCATGAGGTCCGCACGTCGGCCTCGCCCAGGGCGTCGCCGTCCAGCGCGTCCAGGGCGTCGAGCCACTGGGCGGCGAACGTCCCCGGCCCGTCGGCGAGGTCGGCGGCGATCTCCGCGGCCAGCGCCACGTGCGCGTGCGCGGCGACCGCGCCGCCGAGCGCGTCGCCGGTGGCCGCGACGTAGGCGGCGACCAGCGCGCCGAGCGCGCAGCCGGCCCCCGTGGTCCGGGTCAGCAGCACCGACCCACCGCCGATCCGCACGGTGCGGGTGCCGTCGGTGACGACGTCGACCTCGCCGCTGACGGCGACCACGCCGCCGGTGCGGGTGGCGAGCTCCTCGGCGGCGGCCAGCGCGTCGTCCGCCGTCGCGGTGCTGTCCACCCCACGCCCGCCGGACCCGGCGCCGGCCAGCGCCAGCACCTCCGAGGCGTTGCCGCGCACCACGGTCGGGCGCAGCGCGACCAGCTCGCCGGCCAGGTCGGTGCGGAAGCGCAGCCCGCCGACGGCGACCGGGTCCAGGACCCAGGGGGTGCCCACCTCCCCGGCCGCGCGCGCGGCGATCCGCATCGCCTCGGCCGTGCGGGCGTGCACGGTGCCCACGTTGACCAGCACCGCGGAGGCGACCGCGGCGAACTCGCCGGCCTCCTCGGGGGCGTCCACCATGGCCGGCGCGGCGCCGACAGCGAGCAACACGTTCGCGGTGAGCGTCTGGACGACGGTGTTGGTCAGGCAGTGCACCAGCGGTGCTGAGTCGCGCAGCGCCGTCCGGGCCGCGCGGAGCTGATCGGCATCCACGGCGTGACATCCCTTCGCCAGCATGACCTGGGCAGGTTCGACGGGTGTGTTCTCAGTCCGGCGGGCGGACACCCCGTGTCGCCGGTCAGGGTAACCACCACCCGGCGGGAGACCGCGGGCTCAGCCCCGCCAGGCCGCGTCGAAGAAGGCGAGCTCCAGGGTCATCGCCCGCCGGTAGGCCCGGGCGACGCCGGGGCCGTCGTCCGCGTGCCGGTCCAGCAGCAGCTCCAACCTGACAGCGAGCTCCTCGAACGCGGGGTCGGCGTAGGCGGTCACCCAGTCCACGTACGGCCCGGCCGACCGCCCGGCGAGCGACCGGCCCAGGAACGCGTAGAGCCGCATGCACGGCGTCATGGCCGCGCAGAGCACGCCGGGGCCCTCCAGCGAGGCGGTGGCCAGCAGGAAGTCGGTGTAGGCCAGCGTCGCCGGCACCGGCTCGACGGCGGCCAGGTCGATCCCCTCCCGGCGCGCGTAGCCGTCGTGCAGCCGCAGCTCCTCCCGCACGCCGGCGAGCAGGTCGGCGAACGCCTCCAGCGTCGGGCGGTCGGAGCTGCGGGCGAGCCCCAGCGCGTAGGCGCGGGCGAACGCCTCGAGGAAGAACGCGTCCTGCGCGACGTACCCGGTGAACCGCTCGCGCGGCAGCGTGCCGTCGGCGATCCCCGCGACGAACGGGGAGGTCAGCGCCGCGTTCGCGAGATCGGCGTTGGCCGCCCAGAGCCGGGCGGCCGGACCCGTGGTCACGGCGCGGCTCCGGTCATGTCCCAGAACGCCGTCTCGGCGGCGACCACCTCGAGGAACACCGCGTCGTCCGCTCCGCCGGCCGCGTCGGCCGCCGTCTCGAGCCCGGCGACGTAGCCGGCGAAGCCGGGCACCGTCCAGTGCTCGACGAACTCGCGGAAGGCCGGCGCGCCGGGCCGCGCGCCCGACCAGGCGTCGAGGTAGGTCCGCTCGATCGTCCACAGGGCGGTGAGCGCGGTCGGGACGTCGGCGGCGTCGAGCCGGTCGAGCAGCGCGGTGTAGGCCGTGGTGGCGGGCAGGGCGGGTGCGCCGAGGTCCAGGCCGCGGACGGCCGCCCGCTCCTCGAACCAGGCCAGCTCCTCGACCAGCGCGACCGCTCCGCCGGCCAGCACCGCCTGCGCCGGCCGGGGCGCCCGGGCCAGCAGCCGCGCTTGGAAGCGCAGCAGGTCGGCCACGAAGCGGGCGTCCTGCACGAGCCAGGTGTCGAAGGCCGCGGCCGTCGTCGTGCCGTCGCGGACGCCGTCGAGGAACGGGTGGCGGGTCGCCCGGCGCCAGGCCTCGGCGTGGCGTTCGAGCAGCTCGGCGACCGGCACGGCGGGAACTGTACGAGGTGGTTATGGTGGCGGCGTCACGGCTCTGGTGCCGTGTGCGGGAGCTCGGGCGACCGGGCTGAGAGGGCGGCTGGACGCGCCGCCGACCGTCGGAACCTGTCCGGGTAATGCCGGCGTAGGGAGCCTCTCTTGAGCACGTCGGACACCGCCACCACCTCGGCCCCCTCCGCGGACGCGCCGCTCACCCTCACCGCGCCGCCCCCCGCGACCCTCGGCCTGCGGGACTCCCTGGGGCTGTGGGGCAACCTCGGCGTCAGCCTGCTGCTGCCGGTGGCCGCGGTCTTCGTCGTGCTGCCCGGCCGCTCGCTCGCGGCCACCCTCGGCGCGATCGTGGTCGGGGCGGTGATCGGCGCGGTGCTGCTCGGGCTGGGGGCCGCCGCGGGGGCGCGGGAACGCGTCCCCGGCATGGTGTTGCTGCGCGGCCTGCTCGGCCGCCGGACGTCGTACCTGCCGACGGCGCTGAACCTCGTGCAGTGCGTCGGCTGGGCCACCTTCGAGATCGTCATCATCGCCGAGGCCGCCTCGCGCGTGCTGGACGCGCCGCGCTGGCCGTTCGTGCTGGCCGCCGGCGTCCTCGCCACCGCCATGGCGCTGCGCCCGCTGGGGGTCGTCCGGCTGCTCGCCCGGTACGCCGTGTGGGCGGCCCTGCTCGCGATCGGCTACCTGTACGTGCAGGTGCTGGCCGAGCCGCTGCCGCCCCTGGAGGGCGGCGGGGCGACGTCGTTCTGGACGGCGGCCGACATCGTGATCGCGCTGCCGGTCTCCTGGTTCCCCCTCGTCGCGGACTACACCCGGCACGTGCGCAGCGGCCGCGCGGCGTTCGTCGGGGCCTCGGTCGGCTACGGGCTGGCCACTGTCGCGATGTTCACCCTGGGGGTGCTCGCGCTGGCCGCGTACGGGAGCACGGGTCTCGACGTGATCGACGCGCTGCTGCTGGTGCCGCTGGGCGCCGTGGCCGTGCTGGTGCTGGTCTCCGTGGAGCTGGACGAGGCCTTCGCGAACGTCTACTCCACCGCGGTGTCGGCGCAGAACGTCGTCGCGCGGCTGGACCGGCGGGTGCTCGCGGTCGTCGTCGGGGTGCTCGCCACCGGCCTGGCGCTGTCGTTCGACATCGCCGCGTACGAGCCGTTCCTCTTCCTCATCGGCGCGGTGTTCGTCCCCCTCATCGGCGTCTTCGTGGTCGCCTACTGGTCGACCCCGCGCGGCGGGTGGGACACCTCGGACACCGCACCGGCGCGGCTGCTGTTCCTGCTGCCCTGGGCCGCCGGTTTCCTCGCCTACCAGCTGACGCTGCCCACCTTCTTCGCCGGCCCGGGGGCGGGCTGGACGGCGTGGTGGGGCGCGCGCCAGGCCGACCTGGGCATCGACCCCGGCAACGGTTGGTCGGCCTCGCTGGTGAGCCTCGGCGTCGCCGCCGTCCTCACCGTGCCGCTGGTGCTGCCCGCCCTCGTGCGCCGGCGCCGGGCGGTCCGCCCGTGACCCCACGCCTCGGCGGGCTGCACGTCCTCACCGACGCGCGCGGCGGGCCGCGGGCGCTGGCCGCCGTCGGCGCGGCTGTGGCCGCCGGGGCGCCGGTCGTGCAGGTCCGCGTGAAGGACTGCACCGACCGCACGCTGTACGACTTCGCCCGCCAGGTGGTGGAGATCTGCGCCCCCGCGGGGGTGACCTGCCTGGTCGACGACCGCGTCGACGTCGCCCTCGCCGTCGGTGCGGCCGGGACGCACCTGGGGGCGGCGGACCTGCCGGTGGCCGCGGCCCGGCGCCTCGCCGGTCCCGGGCACCTCATCGGCGGGACGGCCCGCGACGCCGAGCAGGGCCGCCGGCTGGTGGCCGAGGGGGCCGACTACCTCGGCGTCGGCCCGGCGTACCCGACGACGACGAAGTCCGGGCTGCCGGACGCCATCGGCCCGGCCGGCGTGGGCGCGGTGGCCGCGGCCGTCGCCGTGCCCGTCGTGGCGATCGGCGGGATCACCGTCGACCGGGTCCCCGCCCTGCTCGCCGCGGGCGCGGCCGGGGTGGCGGTGGTCGGGGCGGTCTCCGCGGCCGCCGACCCGGGAGCCGCCACCCGCGCGCTGCTGCGGGCGCTCGAGGGCAGCGGATGACCGCCGACGTGGTGGTCGCCGGAGGCGGGCTGATCGGGTTGTCGACCGCCTGGCGAGCGGCACAGCGGGGGCTGTCGGTGACCGTCGTGGACGACGCGGCCGGGTCCGGCGCCTCCGCGGCCGCGGCCGGGATGCTGGCCCCGGTCACCGAGGCCGGCTACGCCGAGGAGCCCCTGCTGCGGCTGGGGCTGGCGTCGCTGCAGCGCTGGCCGGGCTTCGCCGCCGACGTGGAACGGGCCAGCGGGCTGCCGGTGGGGCTGCGCACGGCCGGGACGCTGGTGGTCGGGTTCGACGACGACGACGTGCGGGAGCTCGACGCGCTGCACGCCTTCCAGCGTGAGCTGGGCCTGGCGGCCGAGCGGTTGACGCCGCGGGCCACCCGGGCGCGGGAGCCCTCGCTGACGCCTCGGGTCCGGGGCGGGCTGTTCGTCGCCGGCGACCACTCGGTCGACGGCCGGGCCCTGCACGCCGCGCTCCTCGTCGCCGCGCGGGCGGCCGGGGTGGCGGTGGTACCCGCCCGGGTCGCCGCCCTCCTGGTCGACGGCGGACGGGCAGCGGGCGTGGGACTGGCCGGCGGCGGCGAGGTCCCGGCCGGCGCCGTCGTCCTCGCGCTCGGGGCGCACAGCGCCGGGCTGCCCGGCGTCCCCCCGCTGCCCGTCCGGCCGGTGAAGGGGCAGATCCTGCGGCTGGCCGGCGCCGCGGGGCTGCTCGAGGGGACCGTCCGCGCCCTGGTCCGCGGCCGGCACGTCTACCTGGTGCCCTACGCCGGGGACCGGCTGGTCGTCGGGGCGACCACCGAGGACCGCGGCTTCGACGCGACCGTCACCGCAGGGGCCGTGCACGAGCTGCTGCACGACGCCATCGAGGTCGTGCCGGGAGTGAGCGAGCTGGAGCTGGCCGAGACCCTGGCCCGCTGGCGACCCGGCACGGCGGACAACGCGCCGCTGCTCGGGCCCTCCGGCCTGCCGGGCCTCGTGCTGGCCACCGGCCACCACCGCAACGGCGTGCTGCTCACCCCGGTGACCGCCGAGGTCGTCACCGAGTTCCTGGTCACCGGCGAGCTGCCCGCGCTCGCCGCTCCGTTCACCGCCGACCGATCGGCGCCCGACCCGATGAGGAGCCGTTCCTGATGCAGCTCACCGTGAACGGTTCGCCCACGCCGCTGGCCGACGGCGCGACGGTGGCCGACCTGGTCGCCGAGCGCGGCGGCGGACACGACCGCGTCGCTGTGGCGCTCAACGGCGACGTCGTCCCGCGCAGCAGCTGGCCGGCGACCCGGCTCTCCCCCGGCGACACCGTCGAGGTGCTCGCCCCCACGGCAGGAGGATGACCGATGACGACCTCGGAACTGGCGCCCGCCCTCGGGCAGCAGGAGGCCGCCGACCCGTTCTCGATCGGCGGGGAGACCTTCAGCTCGCGGCTGCTGCTGGGCACCGGCGGCGTCCCGAGCCTGGAGGTCCTGGAGCGGGCGGTGCGGGCGTCGGGGACGCAACTGGTCACGGTGGCCCTGCGGCGGGTCGAGGCCTCCTCGAGCGCCTCGATGCTCGAGGTGCTCGACCGGTGCGGCGTCCGGCTGCTGCCCAACACCGCCGGATGCCGGACCGCACGGGAGGCCGTCCTCACCGCGCGGCTGGCCCGGGAGGCGTTCGGCACGTCGTGGGTGAAGCTCGAGGTGATCGGTGACGAGCACACCCTGCTGCCCGACGCGGTGGAGCTGCTCGACGCCGCCGAGCAGCTGGTGGCCGACGGCTTCACGGTGCTGCCCTACACGACCGACGACCCCGTTCTCGGCCGCCGGCTCGCCGACGCCGGCTGCGCCGCGGTGATGCCGCTGGGCTCACCGATCGGCAGCGGCCTGGGCATCCGCAACCCGCACAACATCGCCCTGCTGCGCGAGGCGGTGTCGGTCCCGGTGGTGCTCGACGCCGGCATCGGCACCGCCTCGGACGCCGCACTGGCCATGGAGCTGGGGTGCGACGCGGTGCTGCTGGCCTCGGCGGTCACCCGGGCCCGCGATCCCGAGCGGATGGCACTGGCGATGCGCTCGGCGGTCGAGGGCGGCCGGCTGGCCCTCCGCGCCGGCCGCATCCCGCGCCGCGTCCACGCCCAGGCGTCGACACCCATGCTCGGCCTGCCCGACCTGTGAGCCTCCCCGGCCTGCTCGTGCTCACCGACCGCTCGCAGTGCGACCGGCCGCTGGCCGACGTCGTCGCGGTGGCGGTCGACGCGGGCGCGCGGGCTGTGGTGCTGCGCGAGAAGGACCTCCCCGACGGGGAGCGGGACGCCCTCGCCGGGGAGCTGCGGGCGGTGCTCGCTCCGGTCGGCGGGCAGCTGGTGTGCGCCGGCCCGCGGGGGGACGACGCGGTGCACCTGGCCGCCCGCGACCCGTTCCCCGCCCCCCGGCCACGGCTGGTCGGGCGGTCGTGCCACTCGGCCGGGGAGCTGGCCGCGGCGCGGGCCGAGGGCTGCGACTACGTGCTGCTGTCACCGGTTTTCCCGACCCGGTCCAAGCCCGGCTACGGGCCGGCCCTGGGCGTCGAGGGGTTCGCCCGGCTGCTGCCCGGGGCGCCCCCGGCGTACGCCCTGGGCGGGGTGCTCCCCGACGTCGTCCCCGCGCTCCTGGCGGCCGGGGCCGCCGGCATCGCCGTCATGGGCCCGGTGATGCGGGACCCGTCGATCGTGGCGGCCTACCTGACCGCGCTCGCCGCGGCCTGACACCGGACCGGGCGGGCGGTCGGGCGGTCGCGGTCCGGGAGCCGTCGGAGCGGGGCGGGGATACGGTTCCGTCGTGGCTCGGTACGTCGTCCTGCTGCGCGGCATCAACCTCGGCCGCGCGCGGCAGGTCGGCATGGCCGACCTCCGGGAGACCCTGACCGGGCAGGGTCACGCCGGGGTGCGCACCCACCTGCGCAGCGGCAACGTGCTGCTCGACAGCGACCTCGGCGAGGACGAGCTGGTCCGGGAGGTGGAGGAGGCCGTCCGCGCGCGGTTCGGCTTCGACGTCCCCGTCGTCGTGCGGACCCGCGACGAGCTCGCCGCGGTGGTCGCCGCCGACCCGTTCGCCGGGGTGGCCACCGACCCCGCGCGCTACACGGTGACCTTCATGGTGCGGCCGCCCGAGCCCGGGAGGGTGGCCGCGCTGCCGCCCGCCGAGCTCGGGGCGTACCGGGTGGTCGGCCGCGAGCTCTTCCTGTGGTTGCCGGACGGGATCGCCGACACCCCGCTGGCGTCCTGGCGGTGGGACACGCTGCTGGCCGTGCCGGGCACCACGCGGAACTGGAACACCGTCACGAAGCTCGCCGAGCTGGCCGCGGTGTGACGCGGCTCGCACCGAGGTTTAGGCGGCCTCTTCCCGACGCATACGCAGGTGTTCGGCCCGCCGGCGGGCCGAGGGCCGAGCGCGCCTCCGGGCGGTTACAGCACGTGAGGGGACCAGCGGCGTGACATGGGAAACGGCCGGGGCGGTGTGGCCGACCGCGACCCCGCCGACCGCCCACGAAGCGCTCCGCTGGGACCTGGCGGACGTCGCCGAGCTGCCGCGGGTGCGTGCCGAGCTGCGGCGTCACCTCCCCGCGCCCGACCTCGCCGACCTGCGCGACCGGCTGGTCCTGGCGCTGGACGAGATGGCCTCCAACGCGCTGCGGCACGGCGGCGGCGCGGTGCGGGCGGCCGTGGGCCCGACCGGTGACGGCTGGCTGATCGAGGTCTCCGACTCCAACGCGGCGACCCCGCCGACGCCGGCGGTCGGCCGGGACCCCAGCGAGGGCGGGCTGGGCCTCTACCTGATCGCCGAGCTGGCCTCCGCCCACGGCTGGTTCGTCAGCGCCGGGGCCAAGACCGTGTGGGCCGTGCTCGCCCGCTGACAGCGAGGCCCTCCAGGCCGCCGCGGGCCCGCGGACGGCGGGCGGTGTGCGGTGGGCGGTGGGGGGAGGGAGTCCTCCTCGGCGTCCTCCGTCAGTCCTGCGGGTGCAGCCGGATGGCCACGAGGGCGATGTCGTCCTGCAGACCCGCTGGCCGCAGCCGCTCGATCACGGCGTCGCACAGCCGGTCCAGGGGCTGGTCACCCAGCTCCGCCAGGGCCGCCCGCAGCCCGGCGATGCCGTCGTCCAGCGGCAGGTCGCGGCCCTCCACCAGCCCGTCGGTGTAGAGCAGCACGGTCGCACCGCGGGCGAAGGTCACCACGCTGTCGGTGCGGGCGGCCGCCGGGTCGACGCCGAGCATGAGCTCCGGCCGGGTGCCGGCGAGCTCCTCCACCCGCCCGTCGGCGTGCAGCAGGAGCGGCGGGGGGTGGCCGGCGTTGGACCACCGCAGGCTGGTCAGCCCGGCGGCCCGCTGCTGCGCCGACTGCTCCACCCGGGCCACCACCGCGGTGGCCATGGTGGTCATGCCGAGGCCCTGCCCGGCCCGGTCGAGGTCGGTGAGGATCCGGGCCGGCCCGGTGTCGGGCCGGTAGGCGATGCCGCGCAGCAGGCCGCGCAGCTGCCCCATCGCCGCGGCGGCCTCGGTGTCGTGACCGACGACGTCCCCGATGACCAGCACGGTCGCCCCGTCCGGCTGGACGAACGCGTCGTACCAGTCGCCGCCGACCTCGGCGACCTCCACCGCGGGCCGGTAGCGCACCACGATCTCCGCGGCCTCGAGGGACGGCGGATCGGTGAGCAGGCTGCGCTGCAGCCCCTCCGCCAGCCGGCGTTGCTGCTCGTAGAGGCGGGCGTTGTCCAGGGCGAGCGCGACGCGCGCGGCCACCTCCTGCGCGGCGGCGACGTCGTCGGCGTCGGCGCGGGGCCGGTCGGCGGAGCGGTAGACGCTCAGCGCGCCCAGGGTGCGCCCGCGGGCGGCCAGCGGCAGGGTCACCGCGGACTGCGGCGCGAGGGCCCAGAACAGCTCGCTCGGTTCACCCGGCGGGAGGGTGCTGCCCACGACCGCGCCGACGTCCTCGACGGTCAGCGTGCGACCCGAGGCCAGCGCCTGCAGGACCGGCGCGTCCGGCCGGATGGAGGCCAGCCGGAGGTCGGCGTACCGGGCGACCGTCGTCCGCGCGGCGGGGTCGCGGTGCCAGCTGCCGACGTCGCGCATCCGGCGGTCCTCGGACATCAGGCTGGTGATCGCCCAGTCCCCCAGCACCGGCACGACAGCCTCGGCCAGCCGCTGCAGGACCACCGCCTCGCCCGCACCGGCGCTCAGCGGTCCCCCGGTGACCGCGCTGACCGCGGCGATCAGCGCCAGGCGGGCGGCGCTGCCGCGGGCCCGCCGCTCGGCCGCCCGCCGCTCGGTGACGTCGAGGAAGTAGACCGACAACCCGTCGGGTCCCGGGGACGCCCGGATCTCGTACCAGGCGTCGAGGGGTGCGGGATAGTGGGCCTCGAAGACCCGCTCCCTGCCGGTGGACACCGCGCCGCGGTAGTTAACCTCGAAGTCGCTGCCGACCGCCGCCGGGTACAGCTCCCACAGGGAGCCGCCGAGCAGCTCCTCCCGCCGCCGGCCGAGCACCCGCTCGGCCTCTGCGTTGACGTAGGTGAAGCGCCACTCCCGGTCGACGGCGAAGAACGCGGCGGTCATCGTCTCCAGCACCCGGGCCACCCGGGCGTCGGCGTGCCGGTGGGCGGTGGTGTCGAAGCCGGCGCCCAGCAAGCGGACGGCGGTGCCGTCCGGGCCGGTCAGTGCCCGGCCACGGCCCTGCACCCAGCGGATCTCGCCGGTGGGCAGCACCACCCGGAACTCGGCGTCGTACACGCCGCAGGTGTCGATGGCGCCCTGCAGCGCCGCGCGCACCCGGTCGACGTCGTGGGGATGGCAGCGGGACTCGAAGGCGTCGATCGTCTCGTCGAACTCGCCCCGGGCGTAGCCGAAGATCGCCATGAGCCGGTCGTCCCACGTGAGCCGGCCGGTACGCAGGTCCCAGTCGAAGCTGCCGATGCCGGCCGCCTCGATGGCCAGGTCGGAGCGGATCAGCGCCGCCTCGAGCTCCGGGTCGACGCCGTGCAGGCGCGAACGATCCAGGCTCACGGTGGGGGGTTCCTCGCATCTGTCGGGCCGGGGGCCGGCGGGTACGCCGCGTCGGCACCGCCCGGCGCCACCGGGAGGACTGGGAGTTCCTTTGTCTCACGTCGGGGCGCCCGGGACAACCTCGCAGCCAGGTCCGGGCCGGGCGCGGTGGCCGGGGCGGGCGCCCTCCGGGCCGGCGGAGGGCGCCCGCCGCGCGGCGGGTGGTGCGGGTCGTGCGCGGCGCGGGGACCAGGTGCGGTTCCGCGGGCGTCCAGCGTCGCGTCGTCCGTCGGCGCTCCGGCTGTCGTGGCCCGGGCCCGGTCTGCTCCGTCGTCTCCCGGTCGCCGGTGGTGGACCGGCGGCTCGTCCCTCGACGGCGCCCGGCCAGGTCGTGCCGGTCAGAGACCCGAGGTCACGGGTACCGGCAGGACCTGTCGTCCCGGAGGACGGGTCCGGTTCGCCGTCCGGCCGGGCCGCGGGACCGTCTGCGCCTCCCGGGAGGGGTCCGCGCGCTGCGTCGGGGCAGTCGGCGGAGGGTCGAGGCGAGGAACCGGTCGTGCGGAACGGCTGGGCGGCGGGAGGACCCCGTCGGGGACGGCCAGGGGCGGTGCGAGGTCGGCCAGGAGGTGCGGAGGACCAGTGCCGAGGCGACGGAGGCGGTCACCGGAGGAGGCGGCGACCGTCAGCCGGCGGGCTGGCGGGCGGTGCGGAGGACGGCGTCCGCGGCGGGTGCCGTGGTCGCGCCGGGGTCAGCTCGGAGGAGATCCCCGGGCCGAGGGCGGGGCCGGGTCGCCGCGTGACCGGGCCGGGGAGGAGGCCCGGGCGGCACGCGGGCGGTGCCCTGCCTGCGCGGTCACCGGTGCGGGACGGGACCGCGGTGCCGGCACCTGCCGGGCGAGCGGGGCGACCACCGGGACGCGGGGGGAGGGGACCGGCCGGCGTGTCCGGGCCGGGACGAGCGCCGCGGCGGGGGAAGGCGCCACGGGCTGGATGGTGGGGGTGCTGGGCAGCTCGGTGAGCAGCACCGGGCCGTCCCTGCGCGGCGCGGGCACGGCGGCGGACGCAGCGACGGCGGGGGTGCGGCCGGCCGGCGCGGCGGGGCGTCCCCACGCGAGGTGGGCGCCGCCGGGCCCGGAGCCCCAGAGGGCTAGCCGGCGGACCAGTGCGCCCAGTCGGACGCGCAGCGGCGGCCGCGGGGCCGGCACCTCGGCCGGCTGGACCTCGGCCGGCTGCGTGGCGAGGACGGGGGCCGCCGTGCCCGGCGCGGTCGCGGCCGGCCGGGGACGGGTCGCGGGCACGGGGACCGGCCGGGCGACCGGCAGCGGACCGGCCGCGAGGCGCCGGCCGCCGGGGCGGTGCGCCGCGGGACGACCCGGGCGGGTGCGGCGCGGGGGGATCTCCTCCGCCCGGTCCAGGACGTCGAGCAGACCGCTGAGCGTGAGGTCGTCGGCCACGCGGAAGGAGCGGGGAGCGGGGGTCCGGTCCAGCGCCATGGCGTCCTCCTCCAGGTAGTTGCCGCGGCTGGGGAAGGCGCCGCGGACGAGGAGAAACGTAGGCAACGCCGACGCCGGGACCGGCCCGTCCGGACACCTCCTGGAGACCGCGTGACCGAACCGTTGTACCGATGGGCCGGACCGGTCGGTCACCCCTCCCCGGCGATGATCACTTGTCGACAAGCCGGTGCCCCCTCAGCGTGGAACGCCCTGATCAGGGCGCCGGTCATGCCGGGACACACCGCGCCGGACCCGGCGTGTCGGTCCGGGGGACGTCCGGCCACCCCGGTTTGCCGGGTCGCCGGCCGCTGCCCAGACTCGACGGGTGACAGACCAGGCCGAACCGGACACCAAGCTGCGTCGGGCAGTCAGCGGCAAGCTGCTCTACCTGTTCATCCTCGGCGACGTGCTGGGGGCGGGGGTCTACGCCCTGGTCGGGGAGATGGCGACCGAGGTGGGCGGCGCGATCTGGGTGCCGCTGGCCGCTGCCCTGGTCCTCGCCCTGCTGACGGCCGCCTCCTACGCGGAACTGGTCACCAAGTACCCGCGGGCGGGCGGCTCGGCGGTGTTCGCCGAGCGCGCGTTCGGCCGCCCGGTCGTGTCCTTCCTCGTCGGCTTCTGCATGCTGGCAGCCGGGGTCACCAGCGCGGCCGGGCTCGCGCTGGCCTTCGCCGGCGACTACCTGGGCGTCTTCCTCGACGTGCCGGCCGTCCCCGCGGCGCTGGTGTTCCTCGCGCTGGTGGCGCTGCTCAACGCCCGCGGCATCCAGGAGTCGTTGCGGGCCAACATGGTGATGACGCTCGTCGAGACCTCGGGGCTGGTGCTCGTCATCGTGCTCGGGGCGGTCGTCCTGGGCCGGGGGGACGGCGACCTGGGGCGCACCGTGCAGTTCCCCGACGGCGTGTCCGCCGGGTCGGCGGTGCTGGCCGCCGCGCTGCTGGCCTACTACTCCTTCGTCGGCTTCGAGACCTCGGCCAACGTCGCGGAGGAGGTCCGGGACGTGCGCCGGGTGTACCCGCGGGCACTGTTCGGCTCGCTGCTCACCGCCGGGGTCGTCTACGTGCTGGTCGGGCTGGCCGCGGCGATCGTGCTGCCGGCCGAGGAGCTGGCCGGCTCCAGCGGTCCGCTGCTCGCCGTCGTCCAGGCCGCGGACGCCGGCATCCCCGACCAGCTGTTCAGCCTGATCGCGCTCATCGCGGTCGCCAACGGCGCCCTGCTGACGATGATCATGGCCAGCCGGATGGCGTTCGGGATGGCCGACCAGGGCCTGCTCCCCTCCGCCCTGGGCAGGGTGCTGCCCGGTCGCCGTACCCCCTGGGTGGCGATCGCGGTGACCACGGCGGTGGCCATGGCGCTGACTCTGACCGGATCGCTGGCCGCCCTGGCCAACACCGTCGTCCTCCTGCTGCTGCTGGTCTTCCTCAGCACCAACACCGCGGTGCTCGTCCTGCGCCGCGACCGGGTCGAGGCCGACCACTTCCGGACGCCGGTGGTGCTGCCGGTCCTCGCCATCGCCTCGTGCGTGCTGCTCCTCTGGCAGCAGGAGGCCGGCACCTGGCTGCGGGCGGGCATCCTGCTGGCCGTCGGGATCCTGCTGCACGCCGGCACCCAGGCCGTCCGCCGGCGGCGGGGTCCCGAGCGGGAGCCGGTGGCCTCCGCCCAGGACGGCGTCCGGTGACCGGCCCCGTCCCCCTCGTCATCGACACCGACCCCGGCATCGACGACGCACTGGCGATCCTGCTGGCGCTGGCCAGCCCCGAGGTCGACCTGCGGCTGGTCACCACCGTCCACGGCAACGTGGAGCTGGCGCAGACGACGGAGAACGCGCTGCGCGTGCTGCACCTGGCCGGTCGCAGCGACGTGCCGGTCGCCGCCGGAGCCCGGGACTCGCTGGTGTACCGCCAGCCGGAGCGGGCCGGCCACGTGCACGGCGCCGCCGGGCTCGGCGGGGTGCAGCTGCCCCCGTCCCCGGCCGCCGTCGACCCCCGCCCCGCGGTGGTCGCCCTCGCCGAGCTGCTCCTGGCATCGGCCGCGCCGGTCACGGTGGCCGCGATCGGCCCGTGGACCAACATCGCCCTGCTGCTGGCCACCTATCCCGAGGCCGCTGAACGGATCGGCCGGCTGGTGCTGATGGGCGGCTCGGCCGCGCGCGGGGGGAACGTCACCGCGGCGGCCGAGTTCAACGTCTGGGCCGACCCGGAGGCCGCGCAGAAGGTGCTCGGTTCGGCCGTGCCCACGGTGCTGGTGGGCCTGGACGTCACCCTGCCCACCGTCCTCGACGCGGCCGGCATCGAGCGGTTCGCCGCGGCGGGCCCGGCCGGCGCGACGGCGGCCGCCATCCTGCAGCAGTACCTCGACCACGCCCGGACGGCGTACGGCACCCCCGGCGTCGTCGTCCACGACGCGCTGGCCCTCACCGAGGCGATCGTGCCGGGCACGCTGGGCACCGTGCGTCGCGACGTCGTCGTCGACACCACCCTGGGCGCCGGCCGCGGGCAGACCCTGGTGGACCGCCGCACCGTCTCCCGCTCCCCCACCGCCGTGGACGTCGCCGAGACGGTGGACAGCGCCGCGGCGGTGGAGTTCCTGGTCGGCCGGCTGGAGTCGCTCGCCCGCGCGGTCGGCTAGCGGGTCTGGGCCGACTCGACGATGCCGACGGCGATGTCGCGGAGCTTGCGGTTGTAGCGCTGGGACGCCTCGCGGAGGATCTCGAAGGCCTGTTCGGCGTCCACCCGGCGCTGGGCCATCAGCACGCCCTTGGCCTGTTCGATGACCGCGCGGGACTGCATCGCCAGCTGCATGTTGCGCGCGTGCTCCCCGAGGCGGGCGTGCGCGTCGGCGTTCGCGACGGCGACGGCGATCGCCCCCGCCACCTGGGAACCGGCGTCCAGCGACTCCGGCGTGGCGAAGGCGGCGGGCTGCGAGGAGTAGATGTTCAGCGCACCGATCGACGTGCCCTGGAACGGCAACGGGACCGACAGCGAGCTCAGCACCCCCACCCCGACCACCCGCGACACGTAGTCCGGCCAGCGCTGCTCGGTGCGCATGTCGTCGATCCGCAGCACGACGCCGCCGCGACCGGCGTCCATGCAGGGCCCGTACCCCTGGTCGTACTGCAGCTCGTCGGCCGCGAGCGACATCTCGCCGGTGTACGCGGCGGTGAAGGCCTTCTCGCCGCGGATCAGCGTGATGGACGTGGACTCGGCCCCCGGGATGCCGCGCGACGCGATGTCAGTGACGTCACCGAGGGCCTCGTCGAGGCTGCGCCCGGCGAGCACCACGCGGCTGAGGTCGCGCAACAGGTCCTGCATCGGGTCAGTCTGCACCGGGGCGGGCGGTGTCCGGCAGTGGCAGCACGCCACGCCACCGCGTCCTCGGCTGCGGAGACGGCCGGTTTCGGTCAGGATGGAGCTGGCCCGGCGCCGCCGGTCTGCTCGTCGCGCACCGGCGGAGGAGGTTGCCATGGGCCAGGAGAGCTGGCCGAACGCACCCGTTCCCTCCGTCCCCGGCGACGTGTGGCACTGGCAGCTGGAGGCCATGCACGTCGTCTCCCGCGTCCGGTCGGACCTCCGGGCCCGCATCGGGCACCCCTCGGTCAGCTCCTCGTCCACCGAGGACGCCCGCGACGGGCTGCTCCTCGTCTTCGAGGAGCTCGCCTCCAACGCCCTGCGACACGGCGGTGGCGCCGTCCGGGCGCTGGTCGTGGCCGGACCCGACGGCTGGCTGCTCGACCTCAGCGACGAGGCACCGGACCGCCCACCGGTGCCGGCCGTCGACCGCGACCCCGCCTTCGGCGGGATGGGGCTGCACCTGGTCGCCCAGCTGTCGCTCGACTACGGCTGGGAGGGCCGGCCGGGGCGCAAGCACGTCTGGGCGCGACTGCCCAGCGGCCGCAGCCCCCTGGCAGCGGCGCAGGACCGCGTCCCCGAGCCACGCGCGCCGGAGGCTCCGCCCGGCGACTGAACAAGGGCCCCTGATCCCGCGCCCGTGCCCCGGGCCCCTCCGCGGGAGGCCCGGGGGATCCCTGTGGACGGCGCGGTCAGCGGGCGGCGCGGCCCACGGCGGCGCAGAAGCGGCCGTGGTCCTCCCGCACCTCCGCCATCGGGGCCAGCAGCTCCTCCTGCGCGACCACGTCGACCGCGGCGAGCAGCCGCTGCTCGGCCCGCCGGGCGCGCCGGCGGGCCCGCGCCCCGACCAGTGGCCGCGCCACCAGCGCGAGCAGGGCGCCGGCCAGCAGGCCACCGACCAGCAGCAGCGTGGGCAGCGGCAGGCCCTCCACCCGGGGCAGCGGGACGACGTCGTCGAGCTGCAGCAGGCCGAGGACCACCAGCGCCAGGAGCCACAGCGCCCCGGCGAGCGCCACCAGCATGAGCAACCACTGCAGGCCACCGACCCCGCGCTGCCACAGCGGAGTGCGCTGCGGGCCGAGGTCGGTGCCGCCGACGGCACGGTCGAGCCGGTCGACCAGCCGGTCCTCGGCGTCGGCCACGGTGCGCCGCAGGTCGTCCCGCCAGGCCTGGGGCAGTCCCTCACCGGCGGCCTCGCGCGCCTGCCGCACCGCCCGCGTGACGCCGGCCTGCTGCACGGCGCCGGCCGCGGGCAGCGAGGTCCGGGCGCGGTCGTCGCCCAGGTGCAGCCGGTCGAGCGGGTCGGCGCGCAGCTTCCGGGTCCAGCGCACCAGCGGCCAGCCGGTGGCCGCGGTACCGCTGCGGCGGACCGACCGCTCCACCGCGGCGGTGACGGCGGGCACGCCGGCGGCGTCGGCCAGGGCGTCGGTGAGCTGGTCGCGGTCGGCCCGGCCGACCCCGGAGCCGGCGCCCCGGGCGGCCGGGTCGGCCGCACAGTGGCCGGCCAGCGCGGTGGCCACGCCCCGGACGTCGGCGGTCAGCCGGTCGGTGGCCGCCCGCCGGGCCGACACCCGCCGGGCGAGGTCGGCGCGCAGTTCCCCCAGGCCGGCGCCGGTGCGCGCGGAGACGGCCAGCAGCGGCGTGCCGGCCAGCCCCTCCCGGTCCAGCAGGGCCCGCAGGTCGGTCAGGCAGGCGCGGGCCGCGGCGGGGTCCAGCCGGTCCACCTGGTTGAGGACGACGAGCAGCACGCCCGCGTGCCCGGCCAGCGGCACCAGGTACCGCTCGTGCACCGCGCCGTCGGCGTACTTCTCCGGGTCGAGCACCCACACCAGCACGTCGACCAGCTGGACCAGCCGGTCGACCTCCAGCCGGTGCTCCAGGCGCACGCTGTCGTGGTCGGGCAGGTCGAGCAGGACCAGCCCGTCCAGCGTCGGGTCCGGGGCGTGCCGGTGGCGGCGGGGCACCTCCAGCCAGTCCAGCAGCCGGTCGGCCCCGTCCTCCCCCCAGACGGTGGCGTGTGCGACGCCGGTGGTGGGCCGCCGCACGCCCGGGGTGCTGACCTCGCCGCCCGACAGCGCGTTGAACAGGGTCGACTTGCCGCTGCCGGTCGCCCCGGCCAGCGCGACGACGGTGGCGTCGCCCAGCGCCTCCCGGGCCCCGGCCTTGGCCAGCAGCGCGCGGGCCTGCCCCACCTCCGGCACCTCGAGCCGGTCCCCGGCCACGTCGACGGCCTCCCGCAGGGCCGCCAGCCGGTCGGCCAGCGGCTCGGTGCGACCCCTCATGCCCCGGCCCGCCCCGCCGGCAGGGCAGCTGCGGCGGCGCGCAGGGCGGCGGCTGCGTCCGGTGCCGGTCCGGCGTCGTCGAGCAACGCGTCGAAGCGGGCCTGCTCGTAGCGGAGCAGGGCGTCGGCGCGGGCCTGCAGGTCCTCCCGGGCCCGGACGGCCAGCGACCGGACGGCGGCGTCGCCGAAGACCGCCTCGAGCAACCGCTGTCCCACGGCGGTCGTCCCACCGGCCACGGCGACCTCGGCACCGGTCAGCCCGCCGGTCTGCGCGAAGACCGCGACCATGACGACCGCACCGGCTCCGTTGACACCCCAGGACAGCACCCGGGCGCGGGTGCGCTTGCCGGCTCCCTCGTCGCGCACGAGGTCGAGCACGAAACCCTGCCAGTCGCGGACCTGCGCGGCGGCCGCCTCGGGGAAGTCCGGCGACACCCGCTCGAGGTCCTCGTCGGTGTCCGCGAGCAGCGCCGGACCGCCCGGGAGGGCGCGCCACGCCGTCACCGTGCGCTCCGCGGCGCGGTCGGCCTCCGCGCGCAGCAGGGTCTCCACGCTGGACTCCAGGGCGCCGGTCAGGTCGTCGGCGGGGGAGGGCCGGCCGGTGAGGGCGGCGGTCACCCGGTCCCGCAGCCGGCCGATCGACGTCTGCAGGGAGCGCATCCACTCGCCGGTGCCGACGAACTCCTGCCAGCGGGCCAGCACCTCCCCGCGCAGCAGGCTGCCGCTGCGCACACCGTCGTCGATGCCGTCGTAGGCGGCGGTGTAGGCGGCCGCCGCGGCGGCGCGCAGCGTCGCCGCGGCCTCGGCCTGCTCGTCCACGGCGGCGGCCACGCCGGCCACCCGGTCGGTCAGGCTGGCCAGGGCGCCGGTCAGGGTCTGGCGCACGACGGCGGCGCGCTGCTCCTGGTCGGCGGCCAGCGCGTGCAGCCACTGCCGGAGCGGCGCGACCTGGTCCTCGGACAGCCGGCCCTCGACCAGCGGCCGCTCCTCCACCACGAACAGGCGGGCCGCGGCCAGCCCGGCGCGGTGCAGCATCCCGCTCAGGTCGGGCGCGACCTCGGCGACGGCCTCCGGTGGGACGCGGTCCAGGACGACGGCCAGCGCGGTGCCCCGCTCCTGCGCCGTCCGCAGCACGTCCCACGGCACGGCGTCGGCATAGCGGGAGGCGGTCGTCACGAAGACCCAGAGGTCGGCCGCCGCCAGCAGCTGGGACGCCAGCTCGCGGTTGGTCTCCACCACCGAGTCGACGTCCGGCGCGTCGAGCACGGCCAGCCCGGTGGGGACGTCGTCCCGGACGACGAGCTGCAGGGTGCCGGGGCCGCCGGCCGAGCCGGTCACCCGGGCCAGCCCGGGCAGGACGCGGCCGCCGGCGAACGCCGTCAGGTCGGCGCGGGCGCAGACGAGCACGGGGGCGCGGGTGGTGGGGCGGAGCACGCCCGACGTGGTGACCTGCGCCCCGACCAGGCTGTTCACCAGCGTGGACTTGCCCGCGCCGGTGGAGCCGCCGACGACGGTCAGCAGTGGGGCGTCGAGGTCACGCAGCCGGGGCAGCAGGTAGTCGTCGATCTGGTCGACGACTCCGCGGGCCGCCCGGCGGGCGGTCTCGGCGCCGGGCGTGGCCAGGCCCAGGGGAGCGGTCGCAACAGCGTCCCGCAGGGCTGCCAGGGCCTCGGGCAGGCGGGCGGGGAGCGTCACGCCAGGGGAACTGCCCCGCTGCGGGCCTTGCTAGTCCGACTGGCGGGCTCGCTCCTCGCGCAGCGCCTGGAACACCCGGCGGCGCAGCCGGTCCTGCTCCTTCTCGGGCAGCTCGGCGAAGCAGAGCGACATGACCCACTGCGTGCCCCTCGACTGCTGACGGGCCACCTCGGCGGGCGTCACGAGGGCGCCGTCCTCGAGCTCCAGCGACAGCTGCAGACGCGTGCCGGTCTCCGGCGCGGTGCCCCACCCCTCCAGGACGGCGCGGGTGCCGGCCTCGCTCAGGTCCAGGGTGCGCCCGGTGGCCTCGCCGCCGTTCACCGTCGCGGTCAGCGGGAGGGCGACCCGCGCCCGCACCGCCGTCCGGCGCTGGCTGTCCTCCGCCGGACCGCTGACCTGCAGGTGCCAGCGCGGTGCAGCGCCGCGCTCGACCGTGCTGATCACCGCCGGGAAGGCGCGGCCGCCCTCCGGCCCCTGCCAGAAGACCGAGACCTGCTCCCCCACGCGGACGACGGCCTGGTCGACGAACTCGCTGGCCGACGGCCGGACCACCAGCACGGTGGGAGCGGCCGACTCGGTGCGGGCGCTCACGGACAGGCGACCCTGGCACGCGGTCACCTCGACCTCGGCGTCCTGCCGCGGGTACGCCACCCCGGGACTGGTCATCGTCCCTCTCCGTCGAACACCGAGCTCCCCTGTTCCGCTCGATCTGCACGGTAGCCCGGCGGCCACGGCGCCATGCGCGTCCGACGCGCCGCCCACCCCCTGCGGGGGAGACCGCGTCAGTGCGGTGCGAGGCCGCCGGATGAGGGGACGGGGACACCGGGCAGCACCCCGACGGCGTTGCGCGTGCTCTTCGCCGCGTAGAGGCCCGCGTCGGCGCGCGTCATCAGCTCGGCGGGCACGGCCGCCGGACCCGTGCCGACGGCGACGCCGAGCGAGAGGGTCAGCTCGCCGGCCGCGAACCCCGGCAGCTGCAGCTGGGCAGTGGCGCCACGGAGCCCCTCGGCCAGGCCGACCGCGCGGTCCGCGTCCGCCCCGGGCATCAGCACGCCCAGCTCGTCGCCACCGAGCCGGGCGACGAGGTCGTCGCCGCGGACCCGGCCGGCGAGCAGGGCCGCGACCGCCCGCAGCGCGGTGTCGCCCCCGGCGTGGCCGTGCCGGTCGTTGACCGCCTTGAAGTGGTCGAGGTCGACCAGGAGGACGGCGACGGCCGACCCCTCGGCGCGGGCCCGGTCACAGGCGGTGTCGAGCTCGGCGTCCCAGCGGCGGCGGTTGGCCACCCCGGTGAGGGGGTCCTCGTGGCTGAGCCGGTCGAGCCGGGCGAGGAGCCCACGGGTGCGGTCGCGTTCCCGCTCCAGGTCGACCCGGGCACGCAGCTCGCGGACGGCGAGGGCCTGGCGGAGCGCGTGGGTGACCAGGGCGACGACCGTCGCGGTGCCGATGTAGAAGGACACGCTGGCCACGTCGCGGGCCAGCATGGGCTCGGGTGAGAGGACGACCGCGCCGGCGAGCGCCGTCCAGGTGATGCCGGCCACCGCGCCGGTCCAGCGCAGCCGGGCGGCCAGGAGGCCGCCGCTGCCGTACAGCGCGATGGAGAGACCCAGGGCGTAGGACTCGACGTTGTCGACCTGGGCGACCATCCAGGCGATCTCGAACTGCGCCACGGCCAGGATCGCGACGGTGAGCAGCTCCGGGTGCCGCCGGCCCACGGGCCGCGCCCAGAGCAGCCCCAGGGCGGCCAGCATGGGGACGAGGCTGACGAACCGGACGACCGTGAAGGAGGCCGCCAGCTCCGGCTCCACGATCGCGTCGAGCAGCGACCAGGCCGGGAGCAGCACGACGGCGACCACCCCGATCAGCAGCCCGGAGACGCGGGCCCGGCGGGCCAGCTCCGCGGTGACGGCCGGCTCGTCGAACAGGTCGCCGGTCGGCGGCCGGGGCGCCGCGCTCCCACGGGTGCCGGGCGCCTCGGAGCCCAGCAGGGCCGCGGCGAAGCGCCTGGGGGCGGGGGCGGACACGCCCTCCCATCGGCACCGGACGTGCGCCGCCTGAGGGCGCAGCCGCGGACCGCCCCGGACGGGTGAGGGGGCAGCGCCGGCTCAGCGGCGGCGGAGTCGCGGGCGGAAGCTGCGGCGGACCCGCTGCCAGCGGTTCGGCGTCCGCTCCGCGTCGAGCAGCTCGGTCTCGGCGAGCACGCGGTCCACCCCGCGCAGCTCCGGCGGGTCGATGGGGACCAGCGACCGCCCGGTCGGACGACGCAGCTGCTCGACGGCCTCCACCAGCGACCCGTCGCAGGCAGCCAGCGCGGCCGCGACCTCCTCCGGTGGCACGTCCAGGTGCTCGCCCAGCAGCCGGTCGCGCAGTCCGGTGACGGCGGCGGCCAGCTCGTCGCGCCGCGGGTCGTCGGCGCGCGCCTCGATCGACAGGTCGCACTCGGTGTCCAGGCCCATCGAGCGGTTGTTGAGGTTCGCCGAACCGATCCGCAGCAGCCGGTCGTCGACCACGAGGACCTTGGCGTGCACGTAGACCGGGCGCCGCCCTGCGGTGACCGGGAAGTAGATCCGGAACCGGCCGTGCACGTCGGCGTCCTCCAGCATCGCCAGCAGCTTGGCGCGGGCGGGGCTCATCGCCTTCTCGTCCAGCCAGCCGTAGGCGGTCTCCGGGTTGACGACGACGAACTCGGGCCCGTCGTCCTCCCGCAGCCGGTCGGCGATGGCCTCGGCGATGCGGCGGTTGGCGAAGTACTGGCTCTCGATGTAGACGGTGCGCCGGGCGGCCGCGACCGCCGCCAGCCAGAGCAGTTCGATCTCGTGCACGAGGCTCTGCCCGCCGTGCTCGGGGCGGGTGCGGGAGATCGCGACGTCGACGTCGGTCAGGAACGGCTCCACCTCCGGCGGCCAGCACAGCTGGGCGTCGGTCACCGGTTCGAGGCGCTTCCCGGTGCCGCTCTCCCACCGCTCCCGGGCCAGGTCGCCGATGGCCCGCGCCGCCGGCCCGGAGACCAGGCTGGTGACGTCGTGCCACGGGCCGCGGTCGTGGTGGGTGCGGGGACGGCGCCGGTGCGGGTGCCGGTCGAGGTGCTCGGAGGTGTCCCACCGGTCGGCGGTGACGTCGATGCCGCCGGCGAAGGCCAGGCAGTCGTCGATGACGACGATCTTCTGGTGGTGCGCACCGCCGATCGGGTGGTGGGTGTCGACGGTCATCGTCAGCCGGTCGGGGGTGCGCCGGTTGAGCAGCACGATCGGCGCCAGCCCCCGGTTGAGGGCCACGATCATCCCGAGGTCCCACTGCAGGAGCCCGATCTCCAGCTCGGGGTTGTCCCGGACGGCGTCCTCCAGGACCTGGGCCAGCCGGTCCCGGCTCCGGCGACCGCTGGTGCGGGGGTCCAGCCGGATCCGGGGGTCGAAGTCCCAGCCGATGAACAGCACCCGGCGCTGGGCGCGCAGCACCGCGCCCTTGAGCGCCGCGAAGTAGTCCGCGGCGTCGATGAACACGGCGTGCTGGTCGGCCCGCTCGACCCGCCAGCAGGTCTCCCCGGCCACCAGCAGGTCCTCGGTGGCCACCGGCCCCGAGTTCTCGTCGAACACCGGTCAGCCGTTGCGGCGCAGGAACGTGGTGACGAACTCCCGCAGCCCACGGGTGGGCCGCAGCCACGCGCCGTCCGGCGGCAGGGCGTCCAGGCGCACCCGGTCCAGCGGGACGGCGAAGGCGCCGGGCACGTCCTCGATGTCGATGAACTCGATCAGGTCGGAGCTGATCGCGTAGCCGGCGACCTCGCTGAACGCGACGACGACGACCTGCGTGCCTGACCGCGCGAGCTCCTCCAGCGGCTCGGCGAAGTTGCGACCGTCCCCGGAGAACACGATCAGCCGGCGCAGCCGGTGGCTGTGCTGCCGGACGGCGATGTGGTCGAGCATGTCCTGGTCGATGTCGTCGTCGGGCTGCAGCTTCGGCCGGGCGAAGACGGCGAACCCGAAGCTGCGCAGTGCCTCCACCCAGCGCTGCAGCGTGCCGACGACCGGGGGGATGTTGGCGAAGACGCACGCCTCGACCTCGGGGGCGTCGGGCGCCGCCGGGTCACCGGCGCCCTCGACGAACCAGGCCGCGATGGCGTCGAAGCGGGGCCGGGACGCCGCGGTGGGTCGCGCACCGATGACCGTCGACAGGGTCATGTCGATGTTGGGCGCGTCCCAGATGAGCAGGTCGAGCGCGGGGCGGGGCCGACCCTCGATGAGGTCGGCGCCGGCTGCCGGCTCGGGGGCCAGGTCCAGGTCCGTCACGGGGGCAGTCTGCCGCGTCGACGGCGGCACGGGGGACGGCGCCTCACCCGTGCGGGGCGGACCGGCCGGCGCGGTCGCCCGGCGGACCGCCCTCCGCCGGAGGCGTGCACCCCTCACCGGCTCCCCGCTGGCACCGCTCAGCGGCTCCCGGCCCGCAGCGCCATGGCGCAGGAGTCACCACCGGCGGCGCGCACCCGGGTGGCCCAGTGGGCCACGTCCCCGGCGGGCATCGGGCGGGCCAGCAGGTAGCCCTGGGCGAGGTCGCAGCCGGCGTCCCGGACCATCTGCAGGTGCTCGGCGGTCTCCACGCCCTCGGCCACCGAGCGGATGCCGAGGGTCCGGGTGAGGGCCACGATCGCCGCCAGCACGGCCCCGGTGCCGCCGGAGGCCAGCCGCGCGGCCGCGGTCAGCAGCGAGCGATCGATCTTCAGCGTGCCGATGGGCAGGGCCAGCAACTGGGCGAGCGAGGACCACCCGGTGCCGAAGTCGTCGATGGCCACGCGGACGCCGAAACCGCGCAGGACGGCGAGCTGGTCCTCGGCGCGGGTGGGGTCCTCGGCGACGCTGGTCTCGGTGAGCTCGAGGACGAGCTTCTCGGCCGGCAGCCCGGAGTCGTGCAGGGCGACCCGCACGTCGTGGACCAGCGTCTCGGCGGAGAAGTGCCGGGCGCTGATGTTGACCGACATGCGCAGCGGCAGGCCCTGGGCGGCCCACTCGGCGGCCTGCCGGGTGGTCTCCCCCAGCAGCCAGCGGGTGATCGGGATCAGCTGCCCGGTCTCCTCGGCGACGGAGAGGAAGGAGTCCGGGGAGAGCAGGCCGCGCTCCGGGTGCTGCCAGCGCAGCAGGGCCTCGACGCCGTCGACCTCGCCGGTGTCGACCCGGACCACCGGTTGGTAGTGGACGACCAGCTCGTCGACGGCGCCGTCCCGCAGCCGGTTGGCCACCTCCAGCCGCCACCGAGCGGCCTCCCGCAGTCCGGGCGAGAACAGGTGCACGCGGTCGCGGCCGGCACCCTTCGCCGCGTACGCGGCGGCGTCGGCGTCGCTGAGCAGCTGGTGGGCCTGCCGGGCACCGGGCTGCGCCGTCGCCACGCCGATGCTGGCCGACAGCGGCACGGAGATCCCCTGGGCCAGGAAGGGACGCGCGAAGGACGTCTGCAGCCGGAACGCGAGCGCCGCGGCCTCCGAGGTGTCGCAGTCACGCGCCAGGATGAGGAACTGGTCGGCGCCGAGCCGGCCCACCGCGTCGCCCGGGCGGATCTGCTTCGCCAGCCGGCCGCCCACCTGGCGGAGCAGCTCGTCGCCGACCTCGTGCCCGAGGGAGTCGTTGACGGTCTTGAAGCCGTCGAGGTCGAGGAACAGGAGCGCGGCGCGGGCCCGCTCGTCCTCGAGCGACTCCCCGACCAGCTGCAGCAACCGGGACCGGTTGGGCAGGCCGGTGAGGTCGTCGTGGGCGGCCTGCCAGGCGACGGTCTCCTGGTCGCGCACCCGCTGCGTGATGTCGACGTGGGTGATCACCACGCGACCGGAGGGCTCCACCCGTGCGGCCTGCAGGCGGAACCACTCGCGGTCCGCTCCCATCCGGAGGGCGTAGTCCCAGACGAACGACCGGTCGGCGACGCCCGGGCCTCCGGCCATGAGCTCGCCCAGGCCCTCGGTGATGGCGGTGCGGTCCTCCGGCCGCAGCGCCGGGGCCATCGCCTCGAGGTAGTCGTCACCCACGCCGGCGGTGCGGTGGCCCGCCTGCCGCACGATCGTGCTGGCGGCCTCCCAGCGGCGGTTCGCCGACAGGATCCGGCCGGCGCCGTCCAGCAGCACCGTCGGGGACGGGAGCGCGTCGAGGACGGCGGACAGCTCGCGGAGCGCCTCCTCCCGCTGCACGCTGACGCGGCGCTCGGCGTCCACGTCGCGGAGGAAGACGGTGAGCCCCGAGGGGCCGGGGAACACGCGGGCCTCGTACCAGCGGTCCCGGGGCGGGTAGTGGAACTCGACCGTTCGTGGACCGCCGCCGGCCGCGGCGGCGCGGTACTGGTCCTCGAGGGTGGTGCCGCGTGCCTCGGGGAAACAGTCGAGCGCCGACCGGCCCACGAGGTCCCGCGCCCGGCGGCCGAGCAGCTCCTCGGCCGCAGCGTTGACGTAGGCGAACCGGCCGTCCGTGTCGATGCGGTAGACGGCGTCCGGCACTGCCAGCAGCGGGTCGGCCGAGGCCGGCCCCTCATGGACGTGTTGGTGCACCATGCCCGCTTTCTTCTCCCCCTGCGGAACCCGCCAGGCCCCCGCTCGGAGGGACCGCACCCACGACCGTCACTGACGGCGTCTGGCGCGCGACGCAGCACCGAGGGTAACCACACGCGTGGAATTCAGGCACCCTCCAGCGTGGCGCGGGCGACGATCCCGCGAGTCGGCGCGCCGGGCGGGAGGGTGCCGAGGACGGCTGCCCAGTCGCCGTCCAGGCGGCTGGCGCAGAACGTGTCGGCGACGGCCGCGGGGGCCGCCCGCAGCAGCAGCGAGCCCTGCAGGCACAGCGCGAGCAGCCCGGCGACGCGGCGTGCGCGCCTGGGCAGCTCGGCCGGGTCGGCGAGCTCGGTGGCCAGCCGCACGACGGCGGCGTCGAACCGGGGGTCGGCGCCCCGGGCGAGGTCGATCTCCGCGCGGACGGCCGCCAGCGACTCCGACGACCGGCCCAGCGCGCGCAGCACGTCGAGGGCGATGACGTTGCCCGAGCCCTCCCAGATCGAGTTGAGCGGCGCCTGCCGGTAGAGCCGCGGCATCCCGGACTCCTCGACGTAGCCGTTGCCGCCCAGCACCTCCAGGGCCTCGGCGACCGCCGTGGGCGTGCGCTTGCAGACCCAGAACTTGGCCGCCGCGCCGGCCAGCCGCAGGAACGCGTGCTCACCGGCGTCCACCGCCGCGGCGAGCCGGACCGCCAGTGCCGTCGCCGCCTCGCTCTCCACGGCGAGGTCGGCCAGCACGTTCTCCATGAGCGGCTGGTCGGCCAGCAGCGCCCCGAAGGCCCGACGGTGGCGGGCGTGGTGGACGGCCTGGGTCAGCGCGGCCCGCATGATCGCCGCCGACCCCACGACGCAGTCCAGCCGGGTCGCACCGACCATCTCGATGATGGTCGGGACGCCGCGGCCCGGCTCGCCGACCAGCCAGCCCGTCGTCCCCTCGAACTCGACCTCGCTCGAGGCGTTGGAGCGGTCGCCCAGCTTGTCCTTGAGCCGCTGCAGCCTGAACGCGTTGCGGGCGCCGTCGGGGAGCACGCGGGGGACGAGGAAGCAGGAGGGACCCGGCTCCAGCTGGGCCAGGACGAGGAAGACGTCGCTCATGGGTGCGCTGGTGAACCACTTGTGGCCGGTCAGGGTGTAGCTGCCGTCCCCGTTCGGGACGGCCCGGGTGGTGTTGGACCGGACGTCGGAGCCGCCCTGCTTCTCGGTCATGCCCATGCCCGCGACCAGGCCGCGCTTGCCCGTCGGCTCGGAGAGTCCGAACTCGTACGCGGGCGCGGTGAGCCCCGGCTCGTAGCGGGCGGCCAGGTCCGGGGCGGCGCGCAACGCCGGGACGGCGGCGTAGGTCATGGTCACCGGGCAGGCGTGGCCCATCTCGACCTGGGTCCAGCCCAGGTAGCCGACCGCGCGGCGGACGTGCGCGTGCGGTGCGGCGTCGCTCCAGGGCGCGCCGGCCAGGCCGTGCTCGAACGCCGTCCGCATGAGGTCGTGCCAGGCGGGGTGGAACTCGACCTCGTCCACGCGGTGGCCGTACCGGTCGTGTGTCCGCAGCCGGGGCGGGTTCTCGTTGGCCAGCCGCCCCCACTCCTGCGCCTGCTCGCTGCCGGCCAGCGCGCCGAGGGCCTTCAGCGAGTCCAGCGTCGCCAGGTCGGCGTGCCGGACGCAGGCCTCGGCGAGCGCGGCGTCCCCGGCGATCGGGTCGTGCCCCGTCAGCGGCGGGACCTGGTTGGTGACCTCGTGCGTGGCGCCCATGGGCGCACCGTACGACTCCGGTTCGCGCCTGCGGTTCCACGTGGAACTCGCTGGACGACGGGGCTCGTTCGCGCCGCGTCGTCGGCTGCTCCTCCGTCGGCCGCCCACGGACCGGGCCGCTCGACCGCCGACGACCACGGCCGTGCACTGCACTGTCGCCAGCGTCGGGTCAAGATCCCTGCGCCCATCTGTGGACAGACGTCTGACCTGCGGAAACCAGGCAGGGCTGGGACTTCGCTGCGATAGGGTTCGAACAGGTGATCGAGCCGGTGGGAGGTGTCGTGGACGAGCTGCACACGGCGCTGGACGCCCTGGCCGGTCACGATCTGCACGACCTGTCCGACGGCGCCCTGCTGGAGCGAACCTCTGTCCTGGTCGCGGTGCGCAACCGGCTCGACGCCGAACTGACCCGCACCGTCCGGGCCGCCGACACCCGGCAGGCCAGTGAGCACGACGGGCTGAGGACGATGCAGTCCTGGCTGCGCGGGCACGCCCGGCTCTCCACCGCCGAGGCCGGCCGGATCCTCCGCGCCGGGCGCGCGCTGGAGCACCTGCCCGCGGTGGCGGCCGCCTTCGCCGCCGGCACCATCACCGCCGAGCAG
>NZ_JAAGWF010000024.1 GCF_010686765.1 Geodermatophilus sabuli
TCGTGGTGCAGCCGGTGGTCGATCAGCCCCCACCCGTCATCGACGTCGTCCCGCCCGTGGTCGACGCGCTCCCGCCCATCATCCGGCCGGTCATCGACGCCATCCCGCCCGTGCTCGAGGCGCCGCCACCGGTGATCGAGCCCGTCCCCGAGGTGGTCCCGCCGGTGGTCGACGCGCCCCCGCCGGTGACGCGGCCGGTCATCGACGCCATCCCGCCCGTGCTCGAGGCGCCGCCACCGGTGATCGAGCCCGTCACCGAGGTGGTCCCGCCGGTCATCGTGGTGCAGCCGGTGGTCGATCAGCCCCCACCCGTCATCGACGTCGTCCCGCCCGTGGTCGACGCGCTCCCGCCC
>NZ_JAAGWF010000025.1 GCF_010686765.1 Geodermatophilus sabuli
GTCATCCGGCCGGTCATCGACGCCATCCCGCCCGTGCTCGACGCCCTCCCACCGGTGACCGCGCCGGTCATCGACGTCATCCAGCCGGTGGTCGACGCGCTGCCACCGGTGATCGAGCCGGTCACGGTGGTGGTCCCGCCGGTCACCGTGGTCGAGCCGGTGGTCGAGGTCATCGAGCCCGCGATCGACGTGGTCGCGCCGGTCCTCGGAGTCGTGGAGCCCGGTGCCGGCGCCCTCGAGCCGGTCACCGAGGCCGTCGAGCCGACGGTGGAGGCCCTCGAGCCCGTCGCCGAGGCGACCGGGGCGGTGGTCGAGGCCGCCGTGCCGGAGGCCGCCGTCGTGCAGTCCGACCAGCCGGTCACCGCGGCCATCACGCCGGCCACGGTGGTCGCCGGCCCGGTCGCCGGCCCGGTCGCCGGAGCCCACCCCGGGATCTCCGTGGCGCCGGTGGGGCTGGCCGCTGCGCAGCCGCCCCTGACTGCCGGCACCCAGGCCACCGACGTGCAGTCCGCGCCTGCACAGCTGCCGCCGGCGCCGTCCGTGCCGACCGGCGTGCCGGCCGCCCCGGCGGCGCCCGCAGGTCCGACGGCCCCGTCCGGTTCCGTCTTCGGCAGCTCCACACCGCTGTCGCTGCTCGCCTCGTTCCCGCCCCTGTCGCTGGACCAGGCATCGGTGGATCGGGTCTCGACCACCGCGGTCGCGACCCTCGAGGACGGCTCGGACGCCGAGCCCTCCTTCTCGCCCGACTGACGGGTTCCTCCGCGGCTCCACCCGCTCCCTGACGCCCATCGGCTCGGGACCGGCGGGAACCGCTCCTCATGTCCGACGGATGGGTCGCTGACGCGCCCGGACCGGGACACGGGGAACCCGCGATGGAGCGGACCGGCTGAGGCCGGTCGGGTGGCCACGACCAGTCAGGACCGGCGGGCCGAGGCCACCGGGCGGGAGGTAACGGGGGAGGGAGTACCGGGCGCGCGGGGCACGATCTGCCCCCACCCGGGACTTCCGGCCTCCCGCCCATCACCAGACGGAGGGGACGGCGCACCGCGACACGCGCCGTCCCCTCCGCTCTGCGCGGCTCAGGCCGGCGGGCCCCCGAGCAGCAGCTGACGCAGCATCTGCATGGCCAGCGTGACCGAGCGCTGCCGGACCGCCGACCGCGAGCCGGGGAGCACCACCGAGCGTGCCTGCCGCCCCTCGGGACCGACCGCACACAGGTGCACCGTGCCGACCGGCTTGGACGGCGACCCGCCGCCCGGACCGGCGACACCGGTGATGCCGACCCCGACGTCGGCACCGAACCGCGCACGGGCGCCCTCGGCCAGTGCCGCGGCCACCTGGGTGCTGACCGCGCCGTGTTCGGCGAGCATCCCCGCCGGGACGCCCACCAGGGCCTCCTTGGCGGAGTTGGCGTACGAGGCGATCCCGCCGAGCACCCACGCCGACGACCCGGCCCGCTCGGTCAGCCGCGCCACCAGCAGCCCGCTCGTGCACGACTCCCCGGTGGCCACCGTCAGCCCCCGCTCGGCGAGGGCACCGGCCACGAGGTCGTCCACGGTGGGCCCGGTCGAGAACAGCTGCTCCCCGTGCTCCTCCCGCAGGACGCCGACCAGTCGGTCGTAGGCCGGCTGCCCGTCGGGCCCGTAGCGGGTGACGATCTCCAGCTCGCCGTCACGGAGACACGTGGTGATCTCCAGCCCCGTCAGCTCGGCGTCGTGGTCGCGCAGGGTGGCGGCGAGCTGCGACTCCAGCGTCCCCCACAACCGAACCGTCTCCTGGCGCAGCTCGCTCCGTCCGGCCAGGGCCGCCCGGACCGCCGGGTCGGCCAGCGCGGCGGGCCACATCCCCTGCAGCTCCGGCGGCGGCCCCGGCAGCACCACGACCACCGGTCCGTCGCGCCCGTCCACCGGGGGGACGACGAGGCCGGGGGCCGTCCCGACCGGGGGCAGCACCGTGGCACCGGCGGGCACCATGGCCTGCTTGCGGGTGCCCGCGGCGGTGGCCTCGGGGTCGGCGCGCCAGCCGCGGCGGGTCATGAGCCGCTCGACGATCGCGCCGATCTGCCGCTCCAGCTCCGGGTCCACGGCCGACGGCCGGCCCTGCACGTCCCCGACGACCTCGGCCGTGAGGTCGTCGGCGGTGGGACCGAGACCGCCGGTCGTGATCACCAGGTCCATGCCGAGGGAGCCGAGGAAGCCGAGCGCCGCGCGCAGGTCCTCGGGCCGGTCGCCGACGACGAGCACGGTGCCCACGTCGACGCCGCCCACCCGGAGCTGCTCGGCCAGCCAGGGCCCGTTGCGGTCGGTCACCCGGCCGGTGAGCACCTCGGTGCCGGTGACGACGATCCCTGCGCGCGCGACCACCCCGGCGACCCTAGTGACCCGCCGGGCGACGTCCCCGGGCCGGGGCCGCGCCGCCGTTACGGTGCCCGGGGAGCGAGTGCCGCCCCGGACGGCGAGGAGGAACCGTGAGCCAGACGACCACCACCCCCCAGCCCGTCCAGAGCCAGGACGCCGAGACCCCGGCCACCCAGGACATCGCCGTCGCCGCCGGGTCCACCGCGACCGCCCAGCTGCCACGGGTGGAGCTGACCGCGTCGGCACAGACCCCCGCGGCCGCCCCCGACGAGGTCCAGCCCACCGGGCCGGTCGACTTCGTGCCCGGCCTGCCCGAAGCCGGCACCCCGCCGAGCGCCGCCGCAGCGGCGGAGCCGCACGCACCCCAGGCGGCCAAGACCCCCCGGCCCCCGCGTGCGCCCCGCTCGCCGCAGGACCGCGCCGCGCTCATCGGGACCGGGCTCACCGTGCTGAGCCTCGTACTGCTGGAGCTCGGGCTCACCCTCGGCTTCGGCACCGACCCCCTCTGGTCGGCGGTGCCGCTGTGGTCGGCGTTCGCGACCGTGGCGACCCTGCTCGGGCTGCTGCCGTCGGCCGCCCGCCTCCTGCCCGGCGCCCGGTTGCGGGCCGACGGCGCCTGGAAGGTGGCCGCCGGCGGGCTGACCGGCCTGGCGGTCTTCTGGGTGCTGGTCGTGCTGCCCCGGGTCGACAGCGACCGTGGCTTCGTGCTCACCGCTGCGCTGGCGGCCCTGGGCGCCGCGCTCTGGGTCGCTTCCGCCCGCCGGGGCTGACGCCTCCGGGGACGGGCCGGGTCAGCCCTGCCCGTTCCCGTTCCCGCCGTTCCCGTTCCCGCCGTCCCCGCTCCCGCCGTTCCCGTTCCCGCCGTTCCCGTTCCCGCCGTTGTTCCCGTTGGCGTTGCCGTTCCCGTCCGGGGGGCTGACTGACGTCGAGGTCGCGGTGGAGGAAGCCGTCGCAGGAGCGGAGGACGCCGGCGGCGCGGTCGTCGTCGGTGCCGGCCCGGCGGAGGTGCCGGCCGCGGGCCGGGACGGGACCGTCGTCGTCGCCCCGCTCGCCGGCAGCTCCGAGGGCGTCGTCGGCTCCGGAACGGGTGTCGTCGGCTCCGCCGAGGGCACGTCCTGCGCCTGGGTGCTCGGGACGACGGGTGCGGGCTCGCCCTCGCCCGCGGCGCCGGTCACCGGCGCGGACGTGCGGCCGGTCGTCGTCCCCGGCGCCGGTGCCGGCGGTGCCACGGCGTAGACGACGAGCACCTCCTCGCCGGCCCGCAGGGCGCTGCCCTCCGGCTCGACGCCGGTCACCATGCCCGGGACGGCGTCCTCGGTGACCTGCTCCTGCCGCTGCACGAGCAGCCCGAGCGCGGAGAGGGCGAGGGCGACCTCGTCGACCGGGCGGCCGATGAAGTCCGCGGCGTCGAGCACGACCGCCGTGTCGTCGGTCTGTGCGGCGACCACCGGCTGCCTGCCGCCGTCGTCGCCGGCGACCGCCACGAACACCGCGGCGGCCGTTCCCGCACCCAGCAGCAGCGCCAGCGCCGGCACCAGCAGTGCGGCGCCCCGCCGCCGGCGGACCGGTGGAGTGCTGCTCCCGGCCACCGGAGGGCGCTCGGGGGCGGGGTGCTCGCCCGTCGCGGCGACCGCGGGGACGGCGGCCAGGGCGCGCGTCGGCGGGGGCTCGGGCTGCGGCCGGCCGGCGCGGACGTCGCCGATCGCGGCGACGAACGCCGCCCCGTCGGGCATCCGCGCCGCCGGGTCCTTGCACAGCGCCCGCCGGATCAACGTCCGGATCTCGCCGGGCAGGTCGTCGGGCAGCGGCTCGGGCTCCTCGCGGACCTGCTTGAGCGCGATCGTGACGGCGTTGTCGCCGTCGAAGGCGGGGTGGCCGGTCAGGCACTCGTAGCCGACCAGGCCGAGGGCGTAGACGTCGCTGGCCGGGGTGGCCAGGTGGCCCTCCGCCTGCTCGGGCGAGAGGTACTGCGGGGTGCCGATGACCTGGCCGGTGCGGGTGAGCGGCACGCTGCCCGCCGACCAGGCGATGCCGAAGTCGGTGATCTTCACGCTGCCGTCGCCGCGGACCAGGATGTTCCCCGGCTTGACGTCGCGGTGCACCAGGCCGACGCGGTGCGCCTCGGCCAGCGCGGACGCCGTCTGCTCGAGCACCGACAGGGCGACGGTCGAGTCCAGCCGCCCCTCGCGCTGCAGCACGGCCGACAGCGGCTCGCCCTCGACCAGCTCCATCACCAGGTAGGCCAGTGTCTCGCCGCTGCCGTCGGTGGCCTCGGTCTCGCCGTAGTCGTAGACGCCGGCGATGTGCGGGTGGCTCAGCGCGGCGGCGTGCTGCGCCTCGGCGCGGAAGCGGGCCCGGAAGGTGGGGTCCCCGGTGTACTCGCTGCGCAGCACCTTGACCGCGACCGGGCGCCCGAGCAGCCCGTCGGTGCCGCGCCACACCTGGCCCATCCCACCGGAGGCGATCAGCTGGGCGAGCTGGTACCGCTGCCCCAGCTCACGCCGACCCGGCTCCACCACGGTGGCTCACTCCCCGCCCTGCTCCCGGCCGTCGCTCCTCGGCCTGGGGACGCCGGTGCCCCCGGGTCTGGATGTCCCGCGGCCCCGGCAACTACACATGCCAGGCCCGACGACCGCATCCCGGGCGTGTCGCTGTCCGGGCGGGCGACGGGTCCGTGGCGACCGCCGGGACCGTGCACCGCCATCCTCCCAGGTCGGAGGACCTCCGGACGGGGCCGTTCGTCACAGCTCGGTCACTGCTGGACGGCCGGCCGGCTCGGGACGGTTGCGCCGACGTTGCAGCCGACCGCCGGCCGACGCCCCCGACGCTTGCCAGCCGCAACGGTCGACTGTGACGGTGGTCACCCGGCGGACCGATCGGGCCCGCCCGCACCACTCGACGACGAGAGGACGGTCAGCCATGGCCAACGCCGCTGAGAAGGCCGAGGAGCAGGCGCCGGTGGAGCCCCGCGCTGTCCCGGACATGACCGAGGTCCTGGCCGACGCCCCCACCAACTGGGGCAAGTGGGGGCCCGACGACGAGGTGGGCTCGCTGAACTACCTGACCGCCGAGGAGGTCATGCGCGGCGTGCAGCACATCAGGCAGGGCCGGGTCTTCACCCTGCAGCGACTGATCGGCGACCCGAAGGGCGATCCGGTGTGGCCCGGGCGCACGCCTGCCGAGCGCACCCAGATCCTGGACGAGTCCAGCTGGGACTCCCCCGACGCACCGCAGTTCCCCGGCGGCCTGCACTACGCCGACGACAAGATCAACGCCTTCCTGCAGGGCTCCACGCAGTACGACGCGCTCGGCCACGTCTGGTACGGCGGGCAGATCTGGAACGGCTACGACGCCCGCACCACGGTCGGTGGCATGGGCCGCGCCAGCGTCGAGCCCATCGCCCAGCGCGGCGTCGTCGGCCGCGGGATCCTGCTCGACATGGCCCGCTTCCGCGGGAAGCCGACCCTCGACAAGGGCGAGACGTTCAGCCACGAGGACCTCGTGGCGTGCGCCGAGGCCCAGGGCACCCACATCGAGGAGCGCGACATCGTGGTCATCCGCACCAACTTCCTGCAGCTGTTCCACGACCAGGGCGACGCCTTCTACGACGGGTTCAACGAACCCGGCCTGGTCTACAGCCCCGAGCTGGTGCGCTGGTTCCAGGACATGGAGATCCCGAACCTGGTCACCGACACCATCGCCAACGAGGTCACCTACGACCCGAACAACGGCACCGCGCTGCCGTTGCACTGCGCCCTGATGCGCAACCTCGGCGTCGCCCTCACCGAGATCTGCGACCTGGAGCAGCTGGCCGAGAGCTGCGCCGCGGACGGCCAGTACACGTTCCTCTACGCCGCCGCGCCGCTGAAGGTGCACCGCGCCACCGGGTCGCCGGTCAACCCGCTGGCGATCAAGTAGCCATGACCACGTACACCGACCGGCCGTGGCTGGCCCTCTACGAGGTGGGCCAGCCGGCCGACTACGAGATCGAGTACGCCAGCGCGCTCGACATGTTCCGCGCCGGGGTCGCGCAGGACCCGGCCGGCGCCGCCCTGCACTACTTCGACGGCACCATCTACCGGCAGGAGCTGGACGAGCTCAGCGACGCCCTCGCCGCCGGGCTCCTCGCCAACGGGTTCTCCGCCGGCGACCGCCTGGCGGTGTACCTGCAGAACGTGCCCCAGTTCGTCATCGCCATGGTGGCGACCTGGAAGGCCGGCGGCGTCATGGTCTCGATCAACCCGATGAGCCGGAGACGGGAGCTGGCGTACCTGCTGGAGGACTCGGGCGCGACGGTGCTCGTCTCGCTCGAGGCCCTCTACGACGAGGTCGCGCGCGACGTCGTGCCCGACAGCGACGTGCGACTCGTCCTCACCACCAGCGAGCTGGAGTTCCAGACCCGCGACGACGACCGGCTCTTCGCCGGGATGAGCCGTCAGCGGCACGAGGGCACCCGTGACCTCCGGGAGTTCGTCGAGGAGCACCGGGGGCAGGCGCCGCCGCCGGTGCAGCTGGCGCCCGAGGACGTCGCGTTCCTCACCTACACCTCGGGGACCACCGGCGTGCCCAAGGGTGCGATGAACACCCACCGGAACGTGGTCTTCACCGCGCAGGTCTACCGGGACTGGGCCCGGGCGGGGCGGGACGGCGCCATCTTCGGGATCGCCCCGCTGTTCCACATCACCGGGCTGATCGGGCACATCGCGGTGAGCATGCTCGTCCCGGCGCCGCTGGTCCTGGCCTACCGGTTCGAGCCGCAGGTGGTCCTCGACGCCCTCCTCGAGCACCGGCCGGCGTTCACCATCGGTGCCATCACCGCGCTGAACGCCCTGCTCAACGCGCCCGGGTTCACCAGGGGCCACTTCTCCTCGTTCACCTCCGTCTACTCCGGGGGCGCGGCGATCTCGCCGACGGCCGAGAAGGCGTTCCTCGCGGCCACGGGGACCCCGCTGCACAACGCCTACGGCCTGACCGAGACCACGTCGCCGATGACGGTCACCCCGTTCGGCTCCTCCTCGCCGGTGGACCCCACATCGGGGGCGCTGTCGGTGGGGGTGCCCGCGCCGAACACCGTCGTCCGCATCCAGGACGACGACGGGGCGGACCTGCCCCTGGGCGAGGTGGGGGAGATCGTCGCCCACGGGCCCCAGGTCGTCGCCGGCTACTGGGGCAAACCGGAGGAGACGGCGGCCAACCTGCCCGGCGGGGCGCTCAAGAGCGGCGACGTCGGCTTCATGAGCCCTGACGGCTGGGTGTTCATCGTCGACCGCAAGAAGGACATGATCAACGCCTCGGGCTACAAGGTCTGGCCACGCGAGGTCGAGGACGTGCTGGCCGAGCACCCGGCCGTGCGCGAGTCCGCGGTCGTCGGCGTCCCGGACGAGAGGCGCGGGGAGACCGTCAAGGCGTTCGTCAGCCTCCGGGCCGGTGCCGAGGTGACGGTCGAGGAGCTGATCGCGCACTGCAGGGAACGCATGGCCGCGTACAAGTACCCGCGACAGGTCGAGGTCATCGACGAGCTGCCCAAGACGGTCACCGGCAAGATCCTCCGGCGGGAGCTGCGGGACCGGCCGTCCGGCGGGTGACCCCGGCCGCGGCGGGACCGGCGGTCTCCTACGCTTCCGACCTGCGGAGCGACGGGGATCGCCGATCCCGCCGGGGTGCTCATGGAGGACGAGAGACGAGGTGGGACGACGGTGCCCGAGACCGTGACCCGCGAGGACGCCGGCGGGGTCGCCACGATCACCATGCTGCGCGCGGGGCTCACCCACCAGTCCCGCCGCGAGCTGCTCGACGTCGTCCGGGAGGTGGCCTCGGACGGCGCGGTGCGGGCGGTCGTGCTCACCGGCACCGGGCGTGCCTTCTGCGTGGGCCAGGACCTCGCCCAGCACGTCGAGGCGCTGCGGGGGGACGCCGCGACGTCGCTGTCGGTCGTCGAGGACGAGTACAACCCGCTGGTCCTGGCGCTGGCCGCGCTCCGGATCCCGGTCGTGGTGGCGGTCAACGGCGCCTGCGCCGGGGCCGGCATGGGCCTCGCGCTCGCCGGTGACCTGCGGATCGCCGCCGCCGGGGCCAAGTTCACCACCGCCTTCGCCGGCATCGGCCTGTCCAGCGACTCCGCGCTGGCCTCCCGGCTCGTGCACTGCGTCGGCGGCTCCCGCGCGGCGGAGATCCTGCTGCTGCCCGACGCCTTCCCCGCCGAGACCGCCGCCATGTGGGGCCTCGTCCACCGGGTGGTCGAGCCCGAGCAGGTCCTGCCCGAGGCCCAGGCGCTCGCCGCCCGCCTCGCGGCCGGCCCGACGGCCGCCTACCGGGCGCTCAAGACGGTGCTGGCCACCGCGGCCACCGACGCGCTCGAGGACACCCTGGCGCTGGAGGCTCGCCTGCAGACCGAACTGGGCCGGACGGCCGACCACCGGGAGGCCGTCGAGGCGTTCCTGGAGAAGCGCCCGCCCCGCTTCACCGGTCACTGAGGGCGACCCCGACAGTGCTGCCCGTACCGACACCCGCGGTGTCCGGCCGCTTCCGGACGGTCGTCCCGCCGCCCGCTGCCGGCGGCGGCCCGGGCGATGACAGGCTCCGGCCACGTCGTCTGATGGGGGTCACGTGACGGAGTTCGCTGGATCACGAGCAGTGCGGGGCAGGGCCGACGCCCGGGCGCCGTCGCCGGCCGAGGTGCCGGAGGGGCACCGCCCGCTGCCACGGCGCACCGTCATGACCGGCAACGTCGCCGCGCAGCTCCCGCCGCCGCGCCCGGCGGTGACCAGTGACATCGCGCTCCCGATCGGCCGGACGCCCAGGGTCGCGCCGGCCTCGGTGCGGGCGGCGGCCGGGCTCTGGTGGACCGGGTGCGCCGCGGTGGTCGTGGGCATCGTCGCCGCGTTCCTCGACCGCGCCGCCCTCGAGGCCCGGCTGTCCGCGACGGCCACCGCGGACGACCCGACCGCCTCGGCCGAGCTGGTCGCCGACGGCGTGCGCGCGACGATGGCCGTCGTCGCCGGCAGCGTGACGGTCCTCGTGCTGGTGTCGACGGTGTTCCTGCTGCTGGTCGTGCGGGGGCGCTCGTGGGCGCGCTGGGCCCTGCTGGTCGCCGTCCTGCCCACGGTGCTGGCGCTGGACATCGCGCAGAGCGTGGTGGCGGGTGGGTCAGACGTCGACCGCTGGGCGCTGGTCGCCGGCGCCGGCGCGTTCGTCGTCGCCCTGCTCCCGTTGCTCGCCCGCTCCGCCCGGCACTTCGCGCGCGGCGGCGCCCGCCGCTGAGCGGCCCGGCCAGCCGTCCAGGCCGGCGAGCAGCAGCGCGCAGGAGCGGACGACGACCTCCGCGGCGTCCGCGGTCGCGCGGTCGGCCAGCGGGTCCTCCGCGACGTCCCGCCAGCGGTCCAGCGCGGCCCGTGCCGCCGTCCGGAGCGCGGCGTCCGGCGTGCCCTCCGGCAGTCCCAGCCGGGCGGCCGGACCGGTGCCCTCGGCGCCCAGCAGCTGCTCCCCCTCGGTCCGCAGGGCAGGGGGGAGGGGACCCCGCGGCGCCCGCGAGCGGGCCAGCAGCTCCAGCTCGGCGCTGTCGGAGGCGGCCAGCCGCAGCTGCTCGAGGCCGGCCAGCAGCTCGTCGGCGCCGGCGACGGGGTGGTCGCGGAGCACCACCCCGAGCTGCTGCAGCGCCGTCGCCGCCTTGAGCTGGTCGCCCCGCGCGGTGAAGTGCACGTGCAGCAGCCGCTGGAGCTCGGTGAGCCCGCTGCGCCGCAGCAGCTCGTCGGCCAGTGCGGAGGCGTCCGTGATCCCGGCGCGGATCAGCGTGAGTGACAGCCGGATCCCGAAGAGACCCAGCCGGTCCAGCAGGGACACCCGTACGTCCGGCGACAGCGGGACCGGCGCCTCGGACCGGCAGAACCGGTCGGCGGTCAGCAGCATGCCGGCGACCTGCCCGGCGTCGGCCGTGGCGAGGGTCCGCAGCGCGACGAAGTCCCCGTGCCGCAGGGTGCGCCCGGCCAGTGCGAGCAGCCCGGCGACCGGCACCACCGCCGAGCTCACCGCCTGCACGTCCGGGTCCTCCGACATCCGCCGGGCCACCGCTCCCGCGGCGAGCAGGGCGTCCAGCCGGCCCGACCCCACCTCGTCGGCGCGGGAGAGCACGGTGATCGTCGTCGTGTGCGCCCCGGGTGCACCCGTGCCGGCCTGGAAGGCCGACAGCACGGCGACGTCCTCCGGCTGCGGCTGGCGGGTGAGGAAGACGACGGCATCGGCGCCGGACGGGCCCTCGTCGGCCGCCAGGAAGGTGCGGGTGCGGGCGCTGGTGCCGGCCGAGAGCGAGGCGATCCCCGGGGTGTCGACCACCGTGGCGGGCAGCAGGTCGGTCGCCGGCCACTCCACGACCAGGTGCGCGACCTCGTCGGGCGGCACACCCCCGAGCTCCAGTGCCAGGCCCCCGTCGGCACGGCGCACCGGCAGGGTCCGCAGCCCGCCGTCGACGCCGTGCAGCTCCACGCGTGGGGTGGGGCCGTGCCGGTAGAGGGTGACCACGCGCGTGCACTCGCCGGCGTCCGTGGGGGCGATCCGGGCGCCGACGAGGGCGTTGAGCAGCGTGGACTTGCCCGACTTCACCCGCCCGACGAGGGCCAGCCGCAGCGGGCCGTCCAGCCGCTCCCGCTGGGCGCGCAGGCGGGCGACGACGGCGGGATCGTCGCCGTAGAGCTCCAGGGCGCGGTCCAGCAGCGCCCGGACGTCGTCGGTGGCTGTGGTCGCGAGCCCGTCGCCGGCCGGCACCGTCACCGGGCGCCGATCGCGACCCGGTCCAGCGCCCGGACGTCGGCGGCGAGCCGGTCCAGCTGCTCGAGCCGCGTGCGCAGGGCACGGATCCGGGCGTCGCGTTCGGCGGTGGCCTCCTTCGTCGACCGCTGGGCGGCGGTCACGGCGTCGGCCAGCGTCCGGGACATCTCCTCGGCGGTGTCGGTGATCAGGTCGCGCAGCGTCCGCTGCACGGTGCGCAGCCGGTCCTTGAGGTGCTTGCCCACCTGGAAGACGACCTCGTCGAGGTGCCGGCGGACGACGGTCTTGGCCTCCGACTGACGCCGCTGCCGCCGCTGGGACTTGTCGTCGTTGTAGGCCTTGCGACCCAGCAGCACGCCGGCGGCCAGCGACACCGGGTTGATGATCGCCATGCCGGCCAGGCTGGTGACCAGCCCGGTCATGAGCACGCCGGTGTACGAGCCGCGCAGCCCGATCAGCGTCCGCTCCCGCAGAGTCATGGCGCCGTCGTCGATGAGCGGGAGGTCGACCAGCCCCTCCAGCGCGTCTCCCGCGGCCCCCACCGACAGCGCCGGGACGGCGGCGCCGCCGTCCCGGGCGAACTGCTCGATCACCCGCTCGGCCAGCCACTCCGAGCGCTGCTCGGCCCAGACGTAGCTGTCGGCGACCGCGGCGGCGATCCGGCGGTCGAGCCACTCGGCGATCTCCGGCCAGGCCGGGCCGGGGTCCTGCGCGTCGATGGCCTCCTCGGCCTCCCGGGTGACCACCCGCGAGCGGTCGCGCAGGTCGAACTCGATGTCGCCCATCAGGTCGGTGACCCCGTCGCCGAGCACCTGCTGCCACCGCGAGGAGCGCCGGCGCAGGTCGTCGGCGGCGGCCTTGGCCTCCTCCAGCCCGCGCAGCAGCTCGTCACGGCCCGCCGGGTCCTCGAGGATGGCCAGCTCCGACCGGAGGGCCAGCGCGAGGTGCTCGGTGACCGCCGAGAGGTCGTGCACCAGCGAGCGCCGGGCCAGCGTCTCCGCCCGCTCGACCACCTCCTGGCGCAGGTGCGAGACCAGCGCGGCGATCCCGGACTCGTCGTGCAGCTCGCGGTCCCGGTGCTGCACCGCCAGCTGCGCCAGGGCGGCCGACACCGGCAGCAGGGGAGCGGCGAGGCCGCGGGCGGCCAGGTGCGCGCGGTCGAGGTCGGCGACCGTGCGCCACTGCGGGCAGGCGTCGGTCTTGGTGAGCACGCAGACGACCGTCGGGCACAGCGCGGCCGCCTGCTCCAGGAAGGCCATCTCGGGTGCGGTGAACTCCTGGCTGGCGTCGGACACCAGGACGACGGCGTCGGCGCTGGGCAGCAGGTCCACCGTGCGCAGTGCCCGGGCCATCCCCACCCCGCCGACCCCGGCGGTGTCCACCAGCTCCAGCCCGCCGTCGAGCAGTCGCCGGGGCAGCTCGACCTCGGCCTGCACCAGCCGCTCGGTGCCGGCGCCGGTGACCCGGGCGGCGACCTGCTCGATGGGGACGGGGACCCGCTCGGTGGGCAGCTCGTCGACGTCGGCCCCGGCGGCCGGGTCGCCCGTCCCGGTGGCCACGACCAGGGTGGCCCGCGGTGTCTCCCCGGCCCGGACGACGGTGGGGACGACGGTGGCGACGTCGTCGGCCACCGGGCAGACCGGCGCACCGACCAGGGCGTTGACCAGCGAGCTCTTGCCCTGCTTGGGCTCGCCGACGACGAGCACCCGGACACCGGGGCTGGCGGTGCGCGCCTTCACCTGCCGGAGCCGGCGGTGCAGGTCCGGCCGTTCGCACGCCTGCGCCAGGGCGATCGCGCGGTCGATCAGCTGTGCCGCTGTGGCCACGGGCACCTCCTCGAGACCCGGCCATTCCACCACCGGGCTGCTGCTGGACAGAGTGCTGCCCGGTCCAGGCGCGCCCCGTGGGACGCCCGGACCGGGCAGCTGTCACCCGGTGGCGGCGGGTCGGGCCGCCGCCACCGGGGGGAGTGGGTCAGTCGACCTCGACGGAACCGGTGTTGGCGGCTCCACCCAGGGCGAACGCGTTGTCGTCGTTGTTGTTGAAGTCGTCGTCCGAGGAGATGGACGTGTAGTCGTCGTTGTCCTCGATGGTGGTGTTCGTCTCCGAGTAGTCGTTCCCGGAGCCGTTGCCGACGTCGTCCAGGTCGAGACCGTCGTCGTCGGAGTTGTCCTGGAACGAGTCGTTGATGGAGGCGTCGACCTCCGAGTAGTCGTTGCCGACGTTGTCCTGCGACAGGTCGTTGCCGTTGAACGAGTCGTCGACGCCGTCGTCGTCGGACAGGTCGTTGCCGTTGAAGCTGCCGTTGACGCTGTTGTCGGTCGAGGACAGGTCGTTGCCGTTGAGGCTGCCGTTGACGCTGTTGTCCGTCGACAGGTCGTTGCCGTTGTACGAGTCGTTCACGACGGTCACGTCGTCCACGACCACCGCGGTGTTGTCGCCGACCTGGCCGCCGCGGTCGGCGATGACGTCGTTGTCCTGGTTGTGGCTGCCGATGTCGTTGCCGTTGAGGCTGTCGACGGCCTGGTTGCCGCCCAGGTTGATCGGGCTGTCCTCGATGTCGACCTCGACGTTCGTGTTGCCGGAGTCGTTGACCGAATTGTCGCTGTTGTCGACGCCGCTGTGCGACACGTCGTCGCCGGCGACGATGCCGCCCTCGTTGTCGATCTGGGTCACGTCGCCCCGGACGTCGCCGAAGATCGCCTGTGCGTCCCCGCTCACCCAGATGCTGTGCGAGGCGTCGATCGAGACGTGGGTCTCGGTGTTCGTGTACTGGATGTTCTGCAGGTGCGTGATGACGACCGTCTCCGACCCGGCCGGGGCGGGAGTGGCCGGCGAGACGCCGCCGTGCCCGTGCCCGTGGTCGTGGTCGTGGTCGTGGTCGTCGTGGTCGTGGTCGTGGTCGTGGTCGCGGGAGGCCGGCGAGACGCCGGAGTCCCTGTCCTCGTCGTGCTCGTCGCGGGCGGCCGGCCGGTAGCCGTGCGAGCCCTTGTCGTCGTCCCCGCACGAGTCGTCCCGGCCACCCCAGCCGCCCACCGTCGCGTGGTCGGTGACGATCGGCTTCAGCGCCTCGACGTCGCTGGGCGAGGAGTCGCCGAGACCAGCCGCGTCGAGGGCGCCCTGGGGGTCGTTCTCGTAGGCCGCCGCCTTCGCCGGGTCGCGGAACAGGTCGAGGATGAAGTCGAGCAGCGTGCTGGCCAGAGTCGACATGACTGGGTGCTCCTGGGTTCTCGAGCCGGCTCCCGTCGGCCGGCTGTCGACCGCAGTCCAGCCGTGGGCGTCCTCTCCCGGCATCGGGTGGACGCCCCCTCCTCCGGTGACGGCATTGGGGGATGACGGCGACGCACCGTTAGGGGCACGGGGGGTGTCGCCCCCCACTCACGGTGCGTACCGGTCCGACACAGGGGGCGGAGGGGACAGACGGGGTTGCCGCGATCTACGGTCGGGTGAACCGGCAGGTCCGAGGCAGGACACCGGGATGGGGGCAGACCAGGGGGCGGGCACCTGTGCGCAACGGCGAGTACGGGGTGGGGATCGACATCGGCGGCGGGGACCTCTCCGCGGCGGTGTGCAGGAACGACGGGGGCGGTGCGTCGGTTGCCGAGGTCCTCCCCCTGGGGGAGCACGCGGCATCGATCCCCACCCGGCTGACCGTCGGGCTCGACGGTCGGGTGGCACCGGCTGCGGCGGACGACGCGGGCTCGGTCACCCGCGTCATGGAGCGGATCGGCGTCCCGGCACCGCTCTACGCCGGGGACCGTCCGGTCGCGGCGGCCGACGTCGCCGCGGGCGCGGTGCAGTGGGTCCGGGAGCTGGCGGCCGAACGCGAGGGCGGCCCCGACGCGTGGACCGTGGTGACCGTGCCCCCGTCCTGGGCCGGGCACCGCCGGGCGGAGCTCGCCCGTGCGCTGGCGGCCGCCGGCGTGCCGCGGTTCTCCCTGGTCTCCTCCGCGGTCGCCGCCACCCACCACCACGTCACCACCGGCGACCTGCCGGCCGAGCCCACCGTCGCCGTCTACGACCTCGGCGCGACGACGCTGGACACCGCCGTGGTCGGCCCGACGGCCGACGAGGCGCTGGCCCACCTGGCCCACCCGCCTGCGCCGCAGCGCTGGGGCGGACGCGACGTCGACGACGCCGTCCTCGCCCACGTGCGCCGCTGCTCGGGTACGCCGGAGGGCGACCGGACCAGCCGGAGCCGCGCGCGGACCGTGCGGGCGGCCTGCGTCGCGGCCAAGGAGGCACTGTCGGCCAGCACCGTCGTCGACGTCGACGTGGACGGCGCGGAGGGCCCGGTCCGCCTCACCCGGGAGGAGCTGGACGAGGTCCTCACCGCGCCCATCCTGACCTCGGTGGAGGTGCTGGCGGGAGCGATCGCCGGGAGCGGCCTCGATCTCGGGGAGCTCGACGGCATCGTGCTCGCCGGTGGCGGGGTGCGGGTACCGCTGGTGGCGGAGACGCTGTCCGGCGAGCTCGGCCGGCCACTGCTGGTCGCTGCTGATCCCGCGCTGACCGCCGCTCTCGGCGCGGCGGCCCTCGCCGCCGAGGCCCTGACGGTCGAGGCCATGCGGCTCGAGCAGCCCGTGCCTGCCGTCCCGGGACCAGGGGAGCCGGTCCCCGCGGACGGCGTACCCGCCACGGCGGCGCTCGCGGTGGACGGCCCGCCGGAGGTCGCCCCACCCCAGCGGCTGTTGCGCCGGCGCGTGCGCACCGCCCCGCCGGCCCGGACGCCGGCCGGCCGGCCGACCGACCGGACTGCCCGCCTGCGTCGCGGTGCCGTGGTCACCGGCGCCCTCCTGGGCCTGGTGGTGCTGCCCCCGACGCTGGCCGACGTCCTCGGTGGGGACGTGACCGCGACCTCCTCGGGCCAGGGCGCGACCGACACCCCGCGCGACGGCGTCATCGCGTCGGGCAGCGCCGCGATCGGCTCCGAGCCGAGCCCGACCACGGTCGGCCCGCAGCCCGCGCAGCGCCGCGGCGCGGGATCGGGAGGGGGGCAGGTGGCCGCGGTCGCCCCGGGCGGCTCACCGGTCACCAGCCTGGCCGCGGCGATCACGACCGCCGCGCGGACCAGTTCGGCGGCCAGGACACCGGGCTCGGACGTGGCCGGCACCCCGGCTCCCCGCAGCACCCCGCCGCCCGCGACGGCGCCGGGCACCACCGCCCCCTCGTCCTCCGGTGGCACGTCGTCCCCCGACCGGCCGCCGGCCCAGACCCCGCCACCGGTGTCCCCGTCGGCCGACCCGCCGCCCGTGGAGACGCCACCGGCCGACCCGCCGCCCGTGGAGACGCCACCGGCCGACCCGCCGCCCGTGGAGACGCCACCGAGCGACCCGCCGCCCGTGGAGACGCCGCCGAGCGACCCGCCGCCGGTCGAGACGCCACCGGCCGACCCGCCGCCCGCGGAGACGCCACCCGCGGACCCCGCGCCCACCTCGGAGGAGGCCGCCCCTCCGGTGGCGGAGCTGTGACCGCGGGCGTCCGGACGGGTCTCCCCGCGGGGACGGGCGAGCTCGTCCGCGAGCTCACCGCCGGCCGGTCCCGGACCGCCGTGACGGTCCTCGGCCCCGGCGGCACCGGGAAGACCACGCTGCTCCGTGAGCTGGCCGACGCCGCGGGGCGGGCCGGCCTCGCCGTCCGGGACCCGGCGGCCGCCGACCCCGCGACCCCGGACCCGGCGGCCGACGCGCTGCTCGTCGTCGACGACGCGCACCTGCTCAGCGAGGACAGCGCCGCCCGGATCCGCGACCTCCTGTCCCGTCCCGGGGTGCGGCTGCTGCTGGCCGCCCGCCCGTGGCCGCGGCCCGCACCGCTCACCGGCCTGCTGACCGAGCTGGGCCCCGACCGGCGGTCGGCCGTGCTGACCCACGCCGACCGCGCGCTGGTGCGGGGCTGGGCGGGCGAGCTGATGGGCGACTCCGCGACCCCCGACGTCGTCGACGCCGTGCTCGCCCAGACCGGGGGGCTGCCCTCCCTCGTCCACCCGCTGCTGCGCTCCCTGGCGCGTCGGGGGAGCCGGCCGGGCGCCCGGCTGGTCGTGCCGGCGGAGGTGACCGGCCGGGTGGAGGCCGATCTCGCCGCCGCCGACGAGCCGGTGCGTGCCCTGCTGCACGCCGTGGCCGCCGGCGCGCCGCTGGAGGACGACGTCCTCGCCGAGCTGCTCGGCGTGGCGGAGGCGGGCGTGGCCGAACTGGTCACCGCGAGCCGGGCCACCGGCCTCCTGCTGGGCAGCGGCTCGGTCGTGCCGCTGGTGGCACACGTGCTGCTCACCACCACACCGCCCGACGTCACGCGGCGGGTCCGCCGGCAGCTGCTGGCCGTGCTCGTCGAACGAGGCGAGGAGCCGGTGGAGCTGGCCCGCCGGCTGGCGGCCGAGCACGTGCGCGACCCCCGGGCGGCCCGGCTCCTCGAGCGGCACGGCGAGGCGGCGCTGACCGCCGACCCCGCGCTGGCCGGAGAGCTGTTCGGTGCGGCTGCGAGGACCGGGGCGCCGGTGGCGGGCCTGGCCGCGCGGCGCGCGCAGGCCGCAGCGCTGGCCGGTGACCTGGACGGCGCGCTGCAGTGGGCCGACGCCGCGCTGACCGACCCCGCGGCGCCCGACCGGGCGCGCGCGGCGGGCGTGGCGGCAGCGGTGCTGGCCCAGCGCGGCCTCCTGGGGCAGGCCGCGCAGCTGTGCCGGCTGGCCGGGCCGGAGCGGGCCGGGTCCGAGGCGCTGGCCCTGCTGGCGACGGGGGCGCCGGAGGAGGCCGCCGCCGTCCTGGACGGTGCCCGCACCGCCGGGGTGCTGCCGAGCGTGCTGTCGGTGAGCGAGGAGCTGACCGCGCAGGGGCTGGCGCAGTCGCTGCGGACCGGCGAGAACGCGGCCGACGACATCGCGGCGGCGCTGTCGACGCTCACCCGGGCCGCCGCCGTCCTGGAACCGGTGGGCCGGACCGCGCTGCTGGTGGACAGCCCGGCGTCGCTGGCCGCCCTCGTCGCGCTGCACTCGGGTGAACTGGGGGTGGCCGAGTCGGTGCTCCAGCGCGCGGTGCAGGCCGATCTGGGCGGAGCGCCCTGCCGCCCGCGGTACCGGCTGCTGCTGGCCTGGATCGCGATGCTCGCCGGGCGGATGTCGCTCGCCCGCGAGCACATGGCCGCGGCCCAGGAGGGCGCGGGCCGGCTCGAGCCGCGGGACGAGGTCTTCCTGCAGGCCCTGGAGGTCGGGCTCGCCCGGCGCAGCAGCGACGTGCCGGCACTGGTGCGGGCGTGGGTGCGGGCCCGGGAGGCGGTGGTCCGGTACCCGGTGGACCTGTTCACGCTGCTGCCGCTGGGGGAGCTGGTGATCGCCGCGGCCCGGCTCCAGGACGGCGACCGGCTGCGCCCGCACCTGGCGGAGGCGCAGGCGTTGCTCGCGCGGCTGGGGGACCCCCAGCTGTGGGCGACGTCGCTGCACTGGAGCGGCGCGCAGGCGGCCATCATCACCGACGACCCGGCCGGGCTGCGGCCGCACGCGGCCGCCCTGGTGGCCGCCTCGCGGACCAGCCCCTACGCCGCCACGCTGGCCCGGGCCGGGCGGTCGTGGACGCGGGTGCTGGGTGGCGACATCGACGCCACCGCGGTGGTCACCGCGGCCGAGGAGCTCACCGCGGTCGGGCTGGGCTGGGACGGGTCGCGGCTGGCCGGGCAGGCGGCGGCGCGCGTCACGGACCCGCGGGCCCGCTCCCTGCTGCTCGGGTGCGCGCGCTCGCTGGCTGACAGCGCCGGGCGCGACGCCGCACCAGCGGCACCGACGGCCCCCGCGGCGGAGGACGCGCCGGTGGCGGCGACCGGTGCGCTCAGCGACCGGGAACGCGAGGTCGCCCGGCTCGTGGTGGAGGGGCAGACCTACCGGGAGATCGGTGGCCGGCTCTTCATCTCGGCCAAGACCGTGGAGCACCACGTGTCACGCATGCGACAGCGGCTGGGTGCGAGCACGAGGTCGGACCTGCTGGCCCGGCTGCGCGCGGAGCTCGCCGAGGGCGCCTGAGGGCGCCCGGCGCGGGGTCAGGCGGGAGCGGGCGTCTCAGCGGGCGAGGACGACGCAGGCGGGGCACACGTCGCGCGCGGGGACCGGCCACACCTGCTCGACGTCGATGCGCGCCAGCGACCCGCAGAGGGTCAGCTCGCAGGCCCCGTCCACCTCGGCCACCGGACGGTGCAGCTCCACCGCGTGCCAGAGGGCGGCGGTCGGTCCGTGGGCCCGGCTGCGGGCGGCGGCGTGCGTGGTGAGGGTCGGGGTGCTCATGACATCTGGGTCGGCACGCCGGCCGGGGAGGGACACCGGCCGGTGAGCCGGCCTCCCCCCGAAGGGTGAGGCGAACGATCCCGCCGGGCCGAGCGGACCGGGCCGAGCGGGCCGGGCGGTGGAACGGCAGGATGCGGTCATGGAGCTGACCAAGCACGGCCACGCCTGCGTCGTCCTCAGCGACGGGGACCGGCGACTGGCCATCGACCCGGGCATCTTCACCGACCCGGCGGCGCTGGCCGGCACCAGTGCGGTGCTGATCACCCACGAGCACCCGGACCACTTCGCCCAGGACGTGGTGCGCGCGGCGCTGGACGCCGACCCGGCGCTCGAGGTGTGGACCAACGGCTCGGTGGCCGCGCGGCTCGAGGGCCTGGGCGCGCGGGTGCACGTGGTGGGCGACGGGGACGCGGTCGACGTGGCGGGCTTCGACGTGCACGTGCACGGGGAGCTGCACGCCGTCATCCACCCGGACATCCCCCGCGTGCCCAACGTCGGCTTCCTCGTCGGCGGCCAGGTGTTCCACCCCGGCGACGCGCTGACGGTGCCGGGCGAGCCGGTGGCCACCCTGCTGCTGCCGATGCACGCCCCGTGGTCGAAGACCGCAGAGTTGATCGACTACGTGCGGGCCGTGGACGCCGACCAGGCGTACGCCGTCCACGACGGGCTGCTCAGCGACGCCGGTCTCGGCATCGTGAGCGGCCTGCTGGGGGAGAAGGGGCCGGGCACGCCGACCCCCTTCAGCCGGCTGTCCCCGGGGGACTCGGTCGACCTCTGAGGTCGGCCGAGGCCCCCGGGGGGTGGGGTCAGCGGACGGCGCCGCGGTTCCGGCCGCCCAGGCCCTCGGCGACGCCGACCAGGAGCACGGCGGCGACGACGGCGAGGATGAAGCCCAGGATGTTGAGCTCGAAGATGTCGCCGGTGCCGAACAGGCTGGCGATGAAGCCACCGATCAGGGCGCCGACGACGCCGAGGATCAGCGTGACCAGGATGCTCATCCGCTGCTTGCCCGGCTTGATGAGGCGGGCGAGGGCACCGATGATCAGGCCGACGACGATGAGACCCAGGATGTCCATCACCATGGTTGCTCTCCTTGTTGCATCCGAGAACGCGCCTCTGTTCGGCGCGTTCGATCGGTGAGGGGATACCCCAAGATCACCAGGACACACCTCGGGGTCCCCGGATCGGGTGACGTCACACTCCGCCCGCGGGTACCTGCTCGACGTGCTGGGTCAGCTTCGCCAGCTCCCCGTCGACGGTCCGGGCGACCATCTGCCGGACGCTGTTGCGCATCACCCGCTGGAGCAACCTGCCGCCGCTGCGGGCCTCGTGGGTGACGGTGATCTCCACCCGGGTGCCGGCCGGTCCGGCATCGGCGAGCTCGATCGTCGTCGTCCAGACCTCGGGGGTGAGCTCCAGGCGGGTGGTGACCCGGCGGCGGGGCTCCCACTCGACGATCTCCCCCTGCGGTGCACCGGCCGGCGGCTGGGCGCCGTCGTCGAGCCGGCCGGGAACGCACCGGAACCGCGTGCCACGGCGCGGGGAACCGGACCCCTCCACGACGTAGGACACGTCGCAGACGGCGCAGTACGGCGCCAGGACAGCGAGCGCGCGCCACACCCGGGCCCGGTCGTAGGGCACCTCGCGGGCGCCGCTGACGGTGACCGGCTGGGGCACGGGACCTCCGGGGGTGGGACGACGGAGCCCCGACGGTAGTCGGCGCCGGCCACGCCCCCGGGGCCCGCGGCGACCCTGCGGGACGACGGCGCGCTCAGCGACCGCCGACCGACACCTCGAACTCGACCTGGCTGACGTCGGGACGCAGCCGCGAGAAGCTGTGCACCTGCGGCCGCCCGTCGCTGTCGTGGACCGTCGTCCGGACGACGAGCAGCGGCGAGCCCGCGACCACCCCCAGCAGGTCGGCCTCCTCGGGCGCCGCCGTCCCGACGTCGACGACGATCCGGGCGTGCGCGAGGTCGGCGGAGTACTCCCGCCGGAGGTAGTCGTAGAGCGACCCGTGGGTGAAGTCCTCCTCGGCCGCCCCGGGGTAGGTGGCGGCCGGCAGGAAGCTGTGCGCCACGTGGTTCGGGGTGCCGTCCACGCTGCGCAATCGCACCAGTTCCACCACGTCGTCGGCGGGTTCGAGCCCCAGCTCGGCGGCGACGGGCGGCTGCACCGGGACGACCCGCTGGGTGAGCACGGAGGTGCCGACCTGGGCGCCCTGCTCGGTCATCACCGAGTTGAAGCCGGCGATGCGGTGCACGAAGCTCTCGCGGTACTCGTGCCGGATGGCCGGACGGGTGACGAAGGTGCCCCGGCCCTGCTCGCGGACCAGGTGGCCGTCGGCGACCAGGCCGTCGACCGCCCGCCGCAGGGTGATCCGGCTGACCCCGTACTCGGCGCACAGCACCGGCTCGGGCGGCAGGAGGGTGTGCTCGGGCAGCGCGGACACCCGGCGGCGCAGGTGCTCCCGGACCGACAGGTACTTCGGCCCCGCCACGGCACTGGTCACGGCCCAAAGGTACTGGCTGTGCAGACGTCTGGTCATCTGAGACGTCTGTCTCGTCCGGCCGGGACCCCGTGTGGTGACGCCGATCACTGGGTGCGATCGTTGAGAGCAACACCACCGTCGGGCCCCCGCAGCTGCGCGGGCCCGGCCATCGCAGGATGGGGACCCGTGAGCGAGCCGCAGGACCACCGGGCCCGCCGGCGTGCGGACACCCACCGGCGCATCTACCTCGCGGCCATGCGGCTGTTCCAGGAGCAGGGGTACGAGTCGGTCACCGTGGCCCACATCGCGGCCGCCTCCCGGGTGTCGGTGCCGACGTTCTACGACCACTTCCCCAGCAAGGACCACCTGATCATGGCGGTCCCCCCGCAGGAGCAGCTCGCCGAACTGCTGCGCGCCCAGCCGGTCGACCTCCCGCTCGCCGACCGGATGCGCGGCATGATCCTCGCCTTCCTGGCCGACCTGGGGCCCGGAGCGCGCGCGGACGTCCTCACCCGCTGGCGGATCGTGGCCGGCACCCCGCACCTGCGCCGGCGTGCCGCGGAGTTCGAACGGATGACCGCGGAGATGGTGCTGACCGCACTGGGCGCGGAGTCCGGGGGCGGCGCCCCGTCCGCCGCGCGGGTGGTGGTGACCGCCACCTTCTCCGCCTACACCGAGGCCCTGCTGCGGTGGGTCGAGTCCGGCGGGGACGAGTCCCTCGCGGAGGTCACCGACGAGATCCTCGCGGTGCTGCGCGGGCTGTAGGTCCGAGCGCCGCCGGGCTCACGGCGCCCGCAGCTCCACCACGGTGACCTCGGGCCGGGCACCGACGCGCATCGGCGGCCCCCAGAAGCCGGCGCCGCTGGTGACGTAGAGCTGGGTGTCGCCGAAGCGGGACAGCCCCTCCACGGCCGGCTGGTCGAGGCGGATGGCGTAGTCGAAGGGCCACAGCTGCCCGCCGTGGGTGTGGCCGGAGAGCTGCAGCTGCACGCCCGCGGCGCGGGCCTGCTCGACCTGCACCGGCTGGTGGGCCATGAGCACCACCGGGACGGCGTCGTCCCGGCCGTCCAGCGCCGCGTCGAGGTCGGCGCCGTGGCCGGGCAGGCCCGAGCGCTCCGCCGTCCGGTCGTCGATGCCCGCCAGGTCGAAGGAGGCACCGCCGCGGCTGATCGGCACCCGCTCGTTGCGCAGCACCTGCACGCCCAGGGTCGGCAGGTGCCGCAGCCAGGCGTCGGTGTCCACGAAGTACTCGTGGTTGCCGGTGACGAAGAAGACGCCCTGGTCGCTCACCAGGTCGGCCAGGGGTGCCGCCTCGTCGCGCAGCTCGGCGACGTCGCCGTCGACCAGGTCGCCGACGATGGCCACGACGTCCGGCCGCTGGGCGTTGACCGTCTCCACGAGCCGTTCGAACCGCCGTCCGCCGTACATCGAGGACAGGTGACCGTCGGAGAAGGTGACGATGCGCAGGCCGGCCAGGGCGGGGTCGAGCCCGGGCAGGGTGACGGGCACCCGGCGGACGACGGGCGCGGCGTTCGCGAGGTAGGCCCCGGTGCCGGCCGTGCTCAGCGCGACCGCGCCGGCCGTGACCGCGAGGCCGCGGGCCAGCAGCAGCCGCCGGGAGGGGTCCTCGACGCGCTCGGGCGCGGCGGCGACCCGGACGGAGCCGTCCGCCCGGGTGCCGGCGACCTCCCGGGTGTCGCCGTCCTCGCCGGTGCCGCCGCGCTCCCGGGTGCCGCGCCTGCCGGCGAGCCGGATCAGCAGGCGGACCGGCTCGAGCGCGAGCAGGGCGAGGAACAGGTAGAACGCGATGCCCAGCCAGGTGAACCCGACCCAGCTGAGGGCGGTGGTGGCCGGGGAGACCTCCCGGCGGAGGACCACCGCCGCCGCCGGCAGCAGCGTCAGGGGCACCATCAGGAGGGTCAGCCGGCGGCGCGTCCGGCCGCGGTCGGTGGTGTTGCGGACCAGCCGCCACCACAGGTAGCCGTGCAGGATCAGCGTGGCCAGCAGGACGACGGTGCCGAACCCCAGCAGGGCGATGACGGACAGCGGAAGGACCTCCCCGCCCCCACCACCCGCAGGCTCGCGGCGGGCCCCTGCAAGGAGGCCGGCTGGAGCAGGCCCTCCGTCAGGCTAGCCGGGCCACCTTCCCGACCGCGCGCCGCAGCGCCGGTTCCAGCGCCCAGAACTCCGCCTCCGACCGCTCGGCGCGGCCCTCCTCCAGGCCGTGCAGGCGGCCGAAGGTCCAGGCGTTCTCCCCCGCGGCGAAGGCGGCGAGGCCGAGCCGGGTGGCGTACTGGCGGGTCACCACGGTGTCCTGGGCGGCGCCGAGCGCCTCCTGGACGTCCTTGGTGCACGCCACGAGGGCCGTCGCCGCGGAGCCGACGGCGGCCTCGGCGACCTCCGCGGTGTAACGCACCCGCTTGGCGGCCTTGCGGACGTCGTGCAGCCTCGCGTGCCGGGCCTCGCCCTCGGCCTCGCGGGCCGCCTCGATCGTGCGGCGCAGCCGCTTCCCGCCGTGCCTGACTGCGGCGGCGAGCACGGCGGGCGCCGGCGCGGCGGCGGACTCGGCGAGCGGGGGCTCGGCCAGCAGCGCCGCCAGGGCGTCGAGCAGCGCGAGGTAGCGAGGGCTGGTCAGGGTGCGCGTCACCCGGCGGGCGCCGTCCCGGTGGTCCACCACCTCCGCCTGCTGCAGCCGGGCGGCCACCGGCCCGAGGACGAGCTCCACCGGCTGGGCGGCGACGAGCGCGCGGAGGTGCTCCAGCGCGACCTCGCCGTCCCGGGCGCCGGAGAGCTCGGCCCCCACCCAGCGCAGCTCGTCGCGCAGCGGGTCGGTCCGCTCGCGGTCGAGCACCGGGCGGAAGGCGGCGAGGATGCTGCGGATCCGGCGGCAGGCCACCCGCAGGTCGTGCACACCCTCGGCCTGCTCGGTACGGACGGCGACGTCGGCGTCCCGCAGCGCGGTCACCTGCCCGGCCAGGGCCCCGAGGACGACGTCCCCGGCCGTCGCCGTCCGGGCCGCGGCCTTCCTGCCCTTCTTCTTCTTCGTCTTCTCCTCCCCACCACCCGCCCCCGGCGCGGTGGCCGGGGCGGGCACCGCGGCCAGCCGCCTGTCGAGCACCCGGCCGACCTTCGACGGCGACGCCGACACCCGTGCACCGGCGGCGACCAGCCGGCCGGCGACGGCCTCGAGCAGCGCCTCGTCCCCGTCGACCAGCTCGACCTCCACCTCGCGCCAGCTGGTCACCGTGGCGGGCTCCCCCGGGCTCTGCGCCAGCGCCGTGCCGAGGACGACGTCGTCGGCCACCTCCGCCAGCACCCGGCCGTCCGCACCGCGCAGACGGTGCACGACGCGGCGGGTGCGGAGCGTGGCGACCGGCTCGGGGACGGCGGTGCCCAGGAGGCCGAGCACGGGGGCCGTCACGGCCTTCGGCACCGCTCGGGTGGCGCGACCGGGTGGCTGGTGCAGCTCGCGGCGGGCGCCGGCCGAGGCCGGGAGCTTCACGTGCCAGCCGGCGTCGGTGCCGCCGGTCCGGCGACGCAGGGTGACCCGCGAGCGCAGCAGGCGCAGGTCGGGGGTGTCGTAGTAGGTGGCCTCGAGCGTCTGCTCCTCGGGCGCGTCGACCGCCGCGACACCGTCGGCCGCACCGAGGTCGGGGAGGGCGAAGGAGTCCTCGGCCTCGAACTTCCGCTCGATCTCCAGGTGCTCGGTGGTCACCCGCGTCACGGTAGGGCGGCGGTGGCCGGTCACGCTCGGTGGGCGTCGCCGATGTTCGCCGGGGTGCTCCGCTGGGCACGCCCACCAGGAGCGGAGTCCCGTCAGGGGCTCCCGGAGGAGGGAGCCCACCTCATGCTGGATCAACGAGAACTGTCCGCCGCGATCGGCAGCACCGCCTACGGGCCCGATGGCGAGAAGATCGGCACCGTCGAGCACTTCTTCACCGACGACCGCACCGGTGCCCCGACCTGGGCCGCGGTGTCCACCGGCCTGTTCGGCACCCGCCACTCCGTGGTCCCCGCCGGCGAGGCCACGTTCGCCGACGGCGCGCTGCGGCTGCCGGTGACCAAGGAAGCCGTGCGCAGCGCGCCGGCCGTCTCCGACGAGCACCTCGACCCCGAGGACGAGGCGGCGCTGCGCCGGCACTACGGCCTGGACACCGGTGTGGGCCCTGCCGCCCCGGCCGCCGCCGCGTCCCAGGGGACGGCGGACGCCGAGATCCGGGACGACGGCGCGCGGTTCGGCGACCCCCGGCCGGCCGGCGACACCGACACCGTCGAGGTGAGCGCGGCCGGGACGCCGGGCACCACTGCCGCGGCTGCGGCCGTGCCCGCGCGGCCCGCCGACGGCGGGATGGTGCGCAGCGAGGAGCAGTTGCGCGTGGGCACCGAGCGGGTGGCCACCACGCGCGCCCGGCTGGTGAAGTACGTGGTCACCGAGGAGGTGACGATCACCGTGCCGATCCGCCGCGAGGAGGTCCGGCTGGAGGAGGTGCCGCTCGACGCCCCCGATGCCGGCCCCGGTGAGTCGCTCACGACGACCGGCTCGGCCACGGACACGCCGGTCGGCACCCCGGGCACCGGCACCCCGGGCACCGGCACCCCCGTGGGAGGCGTGGCCGGCGCCGGCCTGCCGGAGGAGATCGTGCTGCACGCCGAGCGGCCCGTGGTCTCCGTCGAGGTCGTGCCGGTGGAACGCGTGCGGCTGCGCACCGACGTGGTCACCGGCCAGGAACAGATCACCGAACAGGTGCAGCGCGAGCAGATCGTCGTCGACGAGGACCGCCGCGGGCAGCGGTGACCCCGGCGCGGGCCGGGTCGGGCCCCGGCCTGCGCCGCACCACCGGTGGCCGATCGCGCACCGTGTCCACGCGCCCTGTCCCGGTGTACGGCGCGCCCGAGGCGGCGCGGTCGCGTTCCCGGCTCCGTTCCGAAGTCGGCCGGGATCGGTCGTACTGCCTCCGGCGGCGCGAACCGCCGCGCCGCCGGCACCGTCGGAGGACGCGCGACATGGCGAACAAGGCCGTCATCAGCCTGACCACCGGACTCGAGGACGCGGAGAAGGTCACCGTGGCCTTCCTCGTCGCCGTCGGGGCCGCCGAGCAGGGCCGCGAGACGTTGGTGTTCCTGACCAAGGAGGCGGTCCGGCTCGCGCTCGACGGCGTGGCCGTCGGCACGGCGTGCGAGGGCTGCCCGCCGCTGCCCTCGCTCCTGGACCGCTACGCGGCCGCCGGCGGCCGCTACCTCGTCTGCCCCATCTGCTTCGACGCCAAGGGCCTGGACAAGGGTGACCTCATCCCGGGCGCCGAGCTCGGCGGCACCGTCCCCATGTGGCAGTGGATCGGCGACGACAACGCGGTCACCTTCAGCTACTGACCCGCCCGCACGGGTCAGCGGCGGTCGGGCAGGCCCGGCCCCCTCCGCCGGTCGGGGAGGAACCGCAGCCGGTCACGGGTCGCGGCCACCTCGCCCGGGTCGACGTCGGCCAGAACGATCGTCTCGCCCCCGGCCGCGGTCGCCAGCAGCTCGCCCATCGGGCTGACCACGGCGCTGTCCCCGGCGTGCTCGGTGCCGTCGCCGGCGGCGCCCACCCGGTTGCAGCCGACGACGTAGGCCTGGTTCTCGATGGCCCGCGCGCGCAGCAGGGTCTGCCAGTGCAGGCGGCGCGCGGCCGGCCAGTTCGCCGTCACGAGGTAGACGTCGGTGTCCGGGGCGGCGGACCAGAAGACGTCGGCGAAGCGCAGGTCGTAGCAGATGAACGGCGTGATCCGGAGGCCACCGATCTCGACGGTCACCGGCCCGTCGCCCGCGCGGAAGCGCTCGTGCTCGCCGCCGTGGGTGAACGGGTGCAGCTTCCGGTAGCGGTGCACCTCGCCGTCGGGCCCGGCCAGCACCAGGCAGTTGTAGGGCAGGTCCGCGGCTCCCCCGCCCGCCCCACCGGTGTCCGGCGCGATCTCCGGGCAGCTGCCGGCCACCCACACGCCGTGCCGGCCGGCCTGCTCCTGCAGGAACCGGGAGGAGGGGCCGCCCTCGGGTTCGCCGATGCCCGGCGTCATCGAGAAGCCGGTCGAGAACGTCTCGCTCAGCAGCACCAGGTCGGCGCCGGCACCGACGGCCCGGGCCACCTGGGGGGCGAGCCGGTCGAAGTTCGCCGCCCGGTCCTCCCAGACGATGTCGTGCTGCACCGCTGCGATCCTCACGCCGTCATCCTCCCCAGCCTCTGCACCGCCTCGCCGAGCACCGCGTCCCCCTTGCAGAACGCGAAGCGGACCAGGTGCCGGCCCAGGTGCGCGTGCGCCGGGTCGTAGAAGACCACCGTCGGGATCCCCACCACCCCCGCGCGCTCGGGCAGCGCGCGGCAGAAGGCGACGCCGTCCCCGTCGGGCTGCACCGGCCGGACGTCGACCGTGGCGAAGTAGGTGGCCTCCGGGCTGACCACCGGGAGCCCCGCGTCGGTCAGCCCCCGCACCAGCACGTCGCGGCGGTACTCGAGGTCGCGGGCGATCCCGGCGAAGTACTCGTCGGGCAGCCGCAGCCCGGCGGCGACCGCCGGCTGGAAGGGCCCGGCGTTGACGTAGGTGAGGAACTGCTTGGCGGTGCGGACGGCGGAGACCAGGGGCGCCGGACCGCAGATCCAGCCGACCTTCCAGCCGGTCACGTTGAACGTCTTGCCGGCACTGCTGACCACGAGGGTGCGCTCCCGCAGGCCCGGCACCGTGGCGATGGAGGCGTGCCGCGCCCCGCCGAACACCAGGTGCTCGTACACCTCGTCGGCGAGCACCAGCAGCTCGTGCTCCATGACCAGCGCCGCCAGGACGCCGAGCTCGGCGCGGGTGAAGACCTTGCCGGTGGGGTTGTGCGGGGTGTTGAGCACCAGCATCCGGGTGCGGGGGGTGACGGCGGCGCGCAGCTCGGCGGGATCGAACGTCCAGGGTCCGGCGCCGGACGCCGGGGGCCGCAGGGGCACCGGCCGGGCCACCCCGCCGGCCATCGCGATGCCCGCCGCGTAGCTGTCGTACATCGGCTCGAAGAGCACCACCTCGTCCCCGGGTTCGAGCAGGGCCAGGAGGGCGCCGGCCAGCGCCTCGGTCGCCCCGGCCGTGACCAGGACCTCGGTGTCGGGGTCGTAGGCGTGGCCGCCGAAGCGCTGCACGTGCTCGGCCACCGCCGCGCGCAGCTCCGGGATGCCGGGCCCGGGCGGGTACTGGTCGGCCGCGGTGCCGATGGCGGCCCGGGCGACCTCGAGCACCTCGGGCGGGCCGGGGTAGTCGGGGAACCCCTGGCCGAGGTTGATCGACCCGGTGGCGACGGCCAGGGCGCTCATCTCGGCGAAGATGGTCGTCCCGAAGCCCTGCAGCCGGGAGGACAGGTACGGCGCTCGGGTCACGGTGCCTCCAGCCGGAACGAGACGGTGCGGGACGCCACGTCGGCGACCTCGAGCCGGACCCGCACCCGGGTGCCCGGTCGCAGGCCCGCACCGGTGCAGCGGGCGCGGACGGCCGGGTCGTCGAGGACGACGGTCCCCCGCGCGTCGTCCGCGTCGACCACGACGGCGGAGAACACCTGGTCCTCGCGCCCGGAGAGCAGCCAGGCCTCGGTGACGTCGACGACGGCCCGCTCCACCTCGCGGGTGCGGCGGTCGGACTCGGTCATCAGCCCCGGCAGCAGCGGGAGGGCGGCCCGGATGCCGTCGTCCGGGGTGCGGCCGGCGGCCAGCGCCAGGCAGACCTCGGTGCCGAAGCGGTCGACCAGCCGGCGCAGCGGCGCGGTCACGTGCGCGTAGGGCGCCCCGACCCCGCCGTGGCCGGGCTGCTCCGGCAGGGCGCCGTCGAAGGGCGTGTAGGCCGCGCCGCGCAGAAGGGTGGCGGCCTCGTCGAGGAAGGCGGCGGCCCGCGGGTCCGCGACGTCCAGGCCGGCGAGCACGGCGCCCGGACCGGCTCCCTCGGGCCAGTCGACGCCCAGCGCCGGGGCCAGCCGGCGCAGCCGGTCGACGTCCTCGGTGCGGGCCGGGGGGAGGGTGCGCAGCACGCCGATGCCGCCCGCCAGCATGAGCGCGGCGGCGCAGCGGCCGGTGAGCAGGGAGATCTCCGCGTTCCAGGTCTCGACCGGCAGGTCCTGGCGGTTGACGAGGGTCCAGGTGCCGTCGGCGGCCCGCTCGACCTGCTGGTCGGGTGTGCCGAGCTCGATGGCGCCGCGCTCGGCGGCCCGCTCGCGCAGCAGCGCACCGATCCGCGGCAGGAGGGCCAGCGGCTCGGGCAACGTGCCCCGCTCCACCTGCTCCTGGACGGCGGGGTAGGCCAGCTGGGCCCGGCTGCGCACCCGCGCCCGGCGGACGTCGACCCCCGCCACCTCGCCGTCGGCGTCGAGGTCGATGGTCCAGACGGCGGCCGCGCGCAGCTGCCCCGGCAGCAGGCTGGCCGCACCCTCGCTCAGCACCGGCGGGTGCAGCGGCACCCGCCGGTCGGGGGTGTAGAGCGTCTGCCCGCGGCGGCGGGCCTCGGCGTCGAGCGCGCTGCCGAGGGCGACGACGGCGGCGACGTCGGCGATCGCGTAGGTCACCCGGAACCCGGCGCCGCGGGCCGCGAGGTGCACGGCCTGGTCGAGGTCGCGGCTGCCCTCGGGGTCGACGGTCACCAGCGGGACGTCGGCGGCGTCCAGCTCGGGCAGCGGGGGAGCGGCGGCCAGCGCGTCGGCCTCGGCCAGCGCCGCGACCGGGAACTCGTCGGGGACCCGGAACTCGGCACGGACGGCGGCGAAGTCGGGCGCGGACGGCGCCGGTGCCGGCCACCGCGGCACCCGCACCCGGGGACGGGCGGGCTCCGACCCACTCACCGGGGGCGACCCGCGTTCCACGGAGAGCTCACCGGATGCGCACGTCTTCCTGGCCCTCGATCGCGACGACGTCCCCCCGGCGGAGCTGCCGGCCGCGCCGCTCCTCGGGCTCGCCGTTGACCCGGACGTCGCCGGACAGCAGGACGTCCTTCACCTGGGCGCCGGTCGGCACGGCGTCGACCAGCTTGAGCAGCTGCCCCAGCCGGATCGACTCCTCGCCCGGGCGGATCTCGACGGTGCGCACGGCTGGCATCCTCCCCGCTCAGAGCTCCAGCAGCTCGTCGCCCACCGCGATCGTCCCCGGCCGGGCCACCAGGGCGCCGACCGCGAGCGTGCCCTCGCGCTGTCGGTGGATGGTCCGCAGCACACCGGTGTCCCGGTCGACGCCGCCGGGCTGGGGGCGGGTCACCATGACGCACCGGGAGACCTGCATCCCGACGTCCAGGAGCACGCCGCCGAGCTGGACCCGGGAGCCGACCAGCGCGTCCTCCCCCGCCCCGGCGAGGACGACGTTGGCGCGGAACCGCCGCCGGTCCCAGTCGCCGAGGGTGCCGGTCGACACCAGGGTGACGCGGGCCCGGCCGCTGTCGTGGAACGCCCCGCCGGCGCCCCGGAAGCTGCGCCAGCTCCCGGCGACCTCCTCGTCGTCCTCGTGGATCTCGTACCGCGGCGCCTCGTCGGCCGCCCGGCGCAGCTCCACCTGCCTGCCGAGCCAGGCGGAGAGGACGGCGTCGTCGGCCGTGACGGACCCGTCCGGCAACACCACCTCCACCTGACCGTCGGGTCGCAACCGGCCGGCGCCGAAGAGCAGGTCGGGCGCCCGGCGGGCGGTCAGCCCGAACCCGGTGGCGACGTCGAACAGCGCCCACCGGCGGTCACCGACCAGGCCCTGCGCCTCGACCTCCACCGCCCCGACCTGCTCGCCCTGCAGCGACTTCACCGGGTACCGCCACAGCTCGGCGATCCGCACTCACGCCTCCCAGCTCAGGGTCCAGGTGCCCGCCCAGTCGGCGCCGGGTTCGAGCACGACCAGGTCCGCCCCGTCGGCGAGCGCGTTCGGCGGGCAGGTCATCGGCTCGACCGCGAGGCTCCGCCGCCGCTGCCCCGTGGGCAGGGTGTCCCCGCTGTAGGCCTGCAGCCAGGGCCACGAGCGGTCGACCGCCAGCTCCAGGGCGCCCGCCGGGCCGCGCAGCCGCACCCGCGCCCAGCCGTCGGGGTCGCGGTCGAGGTCGGTGAGCGGGACGTCGAGGGCGCGGTCGCCGATCCGTCCCACCGCACCGTCGAAGGGACGCCGCTGCCCGGTGGGCAGGCCGCCGTCGACGTCGAGCTCGGTGCGGGCCGGGAGGTCGAGCTCCGCCTCGCCGATGCCGCCGTCCTCCCGTGCGCCGACGGCCAGGTAGGGGTGCATCCCCGCCCCGAACGGCGCCGGGGACCCGCCCGCGTTGCGGACGCGCACGGTGACCGACAGCCGGTCGGGCCGCAGCGCGTAGTCGACCGCGGCGGCCAGCCGGAACGGGTAGCCGGGCCGCGGCTCGACGACGGCCCCGACGGTGGCGGCGGCGTCGGTGCCGTCGAGGACGCTCCAGCGCAGCCAGGACACCAGGCCGTGGTTCGCCGTGGGCGAGTCCGGCGAGGCGACGTCGAGCTGGAGGTCGCGGCCGTGCCAGCTCCACCGCCCGTCGCGCAGCCGGTTGGGCCAGGGCAGCAGCACCCCGCCACGCCGGCCGGCCGGCACCGTGCCGGCCGGGTAGCCGTCCAGGACCTGCCGACTGCCCACGGTGAGCGCCCGCGGGCCACCACCCCGGAGGTCGACGGCGAGCCGCGCCTCCCCCGCGCTCAGCTCCACCTCGCCCGGCTCGGTGGCCGGCCACGCACCGCTCATGCCGCCACCCCACCACACCCGGCCGGCGGCCGTGCGGTCCCGGCGGGGCTCAGCGGGTGATGCCGTGCAGCAGGAGCCCGGCCAGCTCCCGGTAGGCGGTCGCGTCGTCGAGCCCGGTGGCCCGCGCGGTGTCCCCCCGGCCGATGCGGGCCATCAGGGTGCTCACCGTGTCAGCCACCAGCGCCGGGTGCACCACCCGGAAGCGGCCCCGTGTCACCCCCTCGGCGATCAGCTCGCGCACCCGGTCGGCGGCCAGCGCGGTGTTGCGCTCGTACACCGCCCGTCCGGGCGGGAAGGAGTCCAGGTCACGGTGGAACGCGGACCCGGCCGGCGCCAGCGCCCGGGCGACGGCGGTGAGGTAGGCGGTGACCCGCAGGGCGGGGTCGTCCTCGGTCGCCGTCCCGGCCTCGACCTCGGCGGTCGCCGTGCGGAAGAAGTGCCGGATCACCCGCGCGGCCAGCTGTTCCTTGCTGCCGGCGAGCGCGTAGAGGGTGCTCTTGGAGCAGTGCAGCCGGACGGCGAGGTCATCGAGGGTGAACCGGGCGAAGCCCTCGGACAGGAAGAGCGCCTGCAGCTGGTCGAGCAACTCGGCCTGCCGCCGGGTCAGCGCGGCGCCCCCGGCGTCCGCGGGCGGAACTGTCGTCGTCATGCCACCTCCGGCCGGACTGGACGCAAGACGGTACTGGCGTACCGTCCACAGTACTGTCCACGACGGAGGGGACCCCGTGCCGGTCGACCGCGAACTGCCCACCCCCGAGGCCGCCGACCTCCTCGCCCTGACCCGGGAGATCGCCGACGCGGAGCTCGCACCGCGGGCGGCGCGCTACGAGCGCGAGGAGCGGTTCCCCCGCGAGGTGTTCCGCACCCTCGGGGACGCCGGCCTGCTGGGGCTGCCCTTCGGCGAGGACGTCGGCGGCGGCGGCCAGCCCCACGAGGTCTACCTGCAGGTGGTCGAAGAGCTGGCCGCCCGCTGGGCCAGCGTCGCCCTGGGCGTCAGCGTGCACACCCTCTCCTGCTTCCCGGTCGACCGGTTCGGGTCCGACGCGCAGCGCCGGGACCTGCTGCCCGAGATGGTCGGGGGGCGGCTGCTGGGCGCCTACTGCCTGTCGGAGGCGCACGCCGGCTCCGACCCGGGTGCCATGCGGGCCACCGCCAGGGCCGCCGACGACGGCTGGGTCGCCGCCGGTGAGAAGGCGTGGGTCACCCACGGAGGGCAGGCGGACTTCTACGCGACGTTCCTCCGGACGCCGGCCGGCCCCGGTGCGGCAGGGGACGGGGGCAGGAACGACATCTCCTGCTTCCACCTGACCCCCGACCTGCCCGGCTTCTCCGCCGCCCGCCCCGAGGAGAAGATGGGGATGACCGGGTCCACGACCGCCGCCATCCGGCTCGACGACGTCCCCGTGCCGGCCGACCGGCTGGTGGGCGAGCCCGGCCGGGGCCTGGGCATCGCACTGGCGGCGCTGGACTCCGGTCGGCTGGGCGTGAGCGCGGTCGCGGTCGGGCTGGCGCAGTCGGCCCTCGACGTCGCCGTCGCGTACGCCCTGGAGCGCGAGGCGTTCGGCAAGCGCATCGTCGACCACCAGGGTGTGGCGTTCCTGCTCGCCGACATGGCCGCCGCCGTGGAGTCCGCGCGGGCCACGTACCTCGTCGCCGCCCGCCGCAAGGACGCCGGCAAGCCCTACGCCCGCCAGGCCAGCATCGCCAAACTGGTCGCCACCGACGCCGCCATGGCGGTCACCACCGACGCCGTCCAGGTGCTGGGCGGAGCCGGCTACACCCGTGACCACCCGGCCGAGCGATACATGCGGGAGGCGAAGGTCATGCAGATCTTCGAGGGGACCAACCAGATCCAGCGCATGGTCATCGGCCGGCACCTGGCCCAGGAGGCCGCACCCGCCGCGGGCTGATCCCCCCGAAACGTCAGCGGCCGGGGGCACCATCCCCGCATGGCCTCGTTCGCCGACGTGGAAGCAGCCGAGCCGGAGTTCGCCACCCGGGTGCGGGCGGCGTTCGACGCCCACCGGCACAAGGTCCTGGCCACCCTCCGGGCCGACGGCTCACCGCGGGTGAGCGGCATCGAGATGCAGTTCGTGGCCGGCGAGCCGTGGCTGGCCGGCATGCCGGAGTCGGTCAAGTTCGCCGACCTGCGGCGGGACCCGCGCTTCGCGCTGCACGGCGGCAGCGCCGATCCCGACACGTTCGACGCCGACGCGAAACTCTCCGGGCGGGCCATCGAGGTCACCACCGGGGAGGAGTGGAGGCGCTACAAGGCGGCGGCGGGGGTGCCCGACGAACTGGGTGCCTTCGACCTGTTCCGGGTGGACCTCGACCAGGTCGTCCTCGTCGCGCTGAACGACGACAAGACGGCGCTGGTGATCTCCTCCTGGCGCCCCGGCCGCGGTCTCACCCGGACCGAACGGACCTGATCGGCGGCTGCGGTTCCACGTGGAACCCGTGACGTCCGTCAGTGGACCGCCCCCTCCGTCGCGGACGAGACTGGGGCCCCCGGAACCTGGAGGGTCACCCGATGCCCGAGCCGCACCTGCGCGCCGCCGACGCCGACCGCGCGGCGGTCGCCGCCCAACTCGGTGAGCACATGTCCGCCGGCCGGCTGACCGTCGTGGAGTACGACGAGCGGCTGGCCCGTGCCTACGCGGCCCGTACCTACGGCGAGCTGGCCGAACTCACCGCCGACCTGCCTCCGGCCGGAGTTCTCCAGCCGCGGAGCCCCGGACCGGCCGCCGAGGCCGCCGCCTCGGGCGCACACTCCGCGGCGGCCCGGCACGGCGGCTGGAGCGGTGGGCCGACCCGCGCCGCGGCCTGGCGGAACTGGGCGTTCACGGCGGTGATCGTCCTGGCGATCTGGATCACGACGTGCATCGCCTCCGCCGAGCTGCTCTACCCCTGGCCGGTCTGGGTGATCGGGCCGTGGGGAGCGGTGCTCGCTGCCCAGTCGCTCACGCGGAGGGACGACGACGGTCAGCAGCGCCGGCTGACCTGAGAGCGGGCGAGGTCCCGCGAGACGCACCGAGCCGGTCCCGCGAGGGACCGGCTCGGCGCTGGGGTGGGCAAGGGGGGAGTTGAACCCCCACGTCCTTTCGGACACACGGACCTGAACCGTGCGCGTCTGCCATTCCGCCACTTGCCCTGGCGAGGCACGACAGTAGCAGCCACCCGGCCGGCCACCTGGAGAGGGTGCTGCCCCGGCGCCGGGGGGGTCGCCGCGCCCGGCCCGGGTGCGTCGCTGGCCGGTCCCCGGCTGCGCACCCGGCTACGATCAACGGTGGCAGATCGGACGTCCGGGCGAGTGCGAGGGAGCGACTGTGGGTGTGCTGCAGCGCTTCGAGCGGCGGCTGGAGGGGATGGTCGGGCTGGCCTTCGCCCGCCTCTTCAAGGGCAAGGTGCACCCCGCCGAGATCGCCAAGGCGCTGACCCGCGAGGCCGACGAGCAGCGCTCCGTGCTGGGTGAGGGGCGGGTGCTGGCCCCGAACGTGTACGACGTCCGACTGGGCCCGACCGACTACGACCACCTCGCCGAGTGGTCCGAGCAGCTGGCCGCCCAGCTCGCCGACATGGTCTCCGAGCACGTCGAGAACGAGGGCTACCAGGTCTTCGACGCGGTGCAGGTCCGCCTCGAGCGGGACGACGCCCTGCCCACCGGGGTGTTCGAGGTGAGCTCGCACGTCGCCGACCCGGCCCGCCCGGGCACGCGCGCCGACGACCTCGCCGTCCCCCCGGCCACCGGCGGGATGCCGCCGCTCCCCCCGCTGCGGGGCCGGGTCGCCACCGACACCGGACGGCAGTCGCCCTCGTCGGTCGTCGGGCGGGCCGGCTCGAAGCCGGGGATCACGCACGTGCTGCTCGTGGACGGCCCCGGCACCCGCCACGAGCTGAGCACCGGGCGCAACGTGATCGGCCGCGGCACCGACGCCGACATCCGGCTGCCCGACACCGGCGTCAGCCGCAAGCACGTGGACGTCGTGCTGGACGGGGGCACCGCCACCGCCGAGGATCTCGGCTCCACCAACGGCACCCTCGTCAACGGCCGGCGGATCACCCGGCAGCCCCTCGCCGACGGCGACGTCATCCGGATCGGCCACTCCGTGCTGGTCTACCGGCAGGACGGCACGTGAGGCGGGTCTGTCGATGACCGAGCTCGCGAGGTCACGCAGGTACACAGCACCGCCGGGCATGATGACGACGAGCGCCAGCGAGGCGGGGTCATGACCGCCGAGATCGTGCTGCAGATCTTCCGCTTCGGCTTCCTGCTGCTCCTGTGGCTGTTCATCTTCGCCGCGTTCCGCGTGGTCCGGGCCGACCTGTTCGGCGGCCGCGCCGGGCGGGTGTCGTCGGTCCCACCCCGCGCCGCCGCGGCGGGCAAGAAGAAGACCCGTGGGCCCCGGACGCTCGTGGTCACCGCCGGCCCGCTGGCCGGCACCAAGATCACCCTGAGCGACCAGCCCATCCTCATCGGCCGGGCCGACGACTCCACCCTCGTGCTGACCGACGACTTCGCCAGCTCCCGGCACGCCCGGCTGACCAACCGCGGCGGCACCTGGTACGTGGAGGACCTCGGCTCGACCAACGGCACCTACCTGGACCAGCAGCGCGTCCAGGGTCCGCTGCTCGTGTCCCCGGGCCAGCCGATCCGCATCGGCCAGACGGCCCTGGAGCTGCGTTCATGACCACGTCCACCCCGACGCCGTCCCCGGACCCGGGGAGGGGGCCGCGATGAGCCTCGCGCTGCGCTACGCGGCCCGGTCCGACCGCGGCCTGGTCCGCGGCAACAACCAGGACTCCGTGTACGCCGGGCCCCGGCTGCTCGCCGTCGCCGACGGCATGGGTGGTCACGCCGCCGGCGACGTGGCGAGCAAGGTGGTCATCGCCGCCCTCGAGCACCTGGACGACGACGCACCCTCGGGCGACATGCTCCAGGCGCTGCGGGACGCGGTGTTCGACGGCAGCGAGCACCTGCGCGAGGTCATCCGGGAGTCCCCGCAGCTGGAGGGCATGGGCACCACGCTGACCGCCGTCCTGTTCGCCGGGGGCCGCCTGGCGCTGTGCCACATCGGCGACTCCCGCGCCTACCTGCTGCGCGACGGCGTCATGACGCAGATCACCCACGACGACACGTTCGTGCAGACACTGATCGACGACGGCCGGATCACCGCCGAGGAGGCCAACCACCACCCCCAGCGCTCGCTGCTGCTGCGCGCGCTCAACGGCCAGGAGGTCGACCCCGACCTGTCGATGCGCGAGGCCCGGGCCGGGGACCGCTACCTGCTGTGCTCCGACGGGCTCTCCGGCGTGGTCAGCGAGGAGACCCTGGCCGACGCCCTGGTCGACCCCGACCCCCAGGCGACCGCCGACCGGCTGATCGAGCTGGCGCTGCGCAGCGGCGGACCGGACAACATCACCGTCATCGTCGCCGACGTCGTGGAGGACGGGGGACACGGCACCTCGCCGCTCGAGCCGGTGGTCGACGGCGCGGCCGGGGACAACGTCGGGCAGCGCGAGGTCGACCCCCGGTCCGCCGCCGGCCGGGCGGCGCTGGCCGGCCCGCCCCCGACCACCGCGCCGCAGCCCACCGCGACCGCCTCCGCCCCCTCGCCCCGGCGCCGTCGTCGCCGGCTGCTGTGGGCCCTGGGCGCGGTGCTGCTGGTCGCTCTCGCCACGGCCGGTGCCTACCTGTGGCTGCTGTCGAACTGGTTCGTCGGCGTCCGGGACACCGCGGACGGCGACCGGGTCACCGTCTTCCGCGGGCTGGACACCGCCCTGCTCGGCGTGGACCTCAACCGGGTCTCGACGGTGACCGACCTCGCCGTCGAGGACCTCACCCCGGCCGACGCCAGCAAGGTGCGCCGGGGGATCGAGGCCGACGACGGCGACCACGCCGACCGGATCATCACGATGCTCCGCGACCAGCGCCTGCCGGTCTGCCCGTCCGCCGACGACGACGCGGGCGACTCGTCGACGTCGGCGTCCGCGTCGGCATCCCCCACCTCCTCCTCGCCGCCGGCCCCGGACGGCGGGCTCCCCCCGCTCCCGGAGCCGCTCGACCCCAGCGGGTCGGTGGTGCCGGGCGACGCCACCTCCACGCCGGAGCGGACGACGACGCCGCCCGAGCCGGGAGTGGACTGCCGGGAGGCCAAGTGATCACCGGCCCCTCCACCGACCCCCGCGCGGCCCAGCCCGGCGCGGCCCCGCCCAAGCGCCGCGGCACCGAGCTCGCCCTGCTCGGCTTCGCGGTGCTCGTGACGCTGGTCGCCCAGGCCATCGTCGACCTCACGATCACCGGGTCGCTGCGGCCGGACATGGCGCTGTTCGGCGGCTGGATCACCGGCCTGTGGGCGGTCGCGCACCTCGTCGTCCGGAAGTGGGCGCCCTACGCCGACCCGCTGCTCCTGCCGTCGGTGGCGCTGCTGGTCGGCCTCGGGCTGGCCGTCATCCACCGCCTGGACCTCGCCGCCGAGCAGGTCGACGCCACCGCCACGCGGCAGGACGCACCGGTGCAGCTGGTGTGGGCCACCCTCGGAGTGGCGCTGTTCGTCGTCGTCCTCGTGGTGCTGCGCGACCACCGGGTGCTCTCCCGCTTCGCCTACACCCTGGCGCTGGTCGGCCTCGTGCTGCTCGCCATCCCCGCAGTCCTGCCCGCGTCGCTGTCGGAGGTCAACGGCGCCAAGATCTGGATCCGGCTGGCCGGCTTCAGCATCCAGCCGGGCGAGTTCGCCAAGATCTGCCTGATCGTCTTCTTCGCCGCCTACCTGGTCGACAAGCGTGACGTGCTGGCGCTGGCCAGCCGCCGGGTCGCCGGCCTCGAGCTCCCCCGGGCCCGCGACCTCGGACCGGTGCTGGTCGCCTGGGCGCTGTCGATCCTGGTGCTGGTCTTCGAGCGCGACCTGGGCAGCTCGCTGCTGCTGTTCGGCATCTTCGTGGTGATGCTCTACGTCGCCACCGAGCGGGCCAGCTGGCTGGTCATCGGTCTGGGGCTCTTCGCCGGGGCCGCGCTGATCGCCTACCAGGTCTTCGGTCACGTGCAGGCCCGCGTGGACGTCTGGCTGAGCCCGTTCGAGTACCGGGACGCCGCCGGCTACCAGCTGGTGCAGTCCCTGTTCGGCCTGGGCACCGGGGGGCTCTTCGGCGCCGGGCTGGGCGGTGGACGCCCCGACCAGGTGCCGGTGGCCAAGAGCGACTTCATCGCGGCGGCCATCGGTGAGGAGCTGGGCCTCTTCGGCCTGGTCGCGGTGATCATCGTCTACCTGATCCTGGTCGAGCGCGGGCTGCGCACCTCCCTGATCGTCCGCGACGCGTTCGGCAAGCTGCTGGCCGCGGGCCTGGCGTTCGCGATCGCCTGGCAGGTGTTCGTCGTCCTCGGCGGGGTCACCGGGCTGCTCCCGCTGACCGGGCTGACCACACCGTTCCTCGCCTACGGCGGGTCCTCGCTGGTGGCCAACTTCGTGCTGGTCGCCGTCCTCGTCCGGATCAGCGACGCCGCCCGCCGTCCCGCGGTGCCGGCCGGGCCGCCGAGGCCGGCGCTGGGGGACGCGCCCACCGAGGTGGTCAAGCAGTGAACGCGCCCCTGCGCCGCGTCGCCATCAGCGTGCTCGTGCTGTTCACGCTGCTGATCATCAACGTCAACTACATCCAGGTGGTGCGCTCCGAGGAGCTGCGCGACGACGCGGGCAACACCCGGGTGCTCGCCGAGGAGTACGACCGCGAGCGCGGCTCGATCGTCGTCGCCGGCACCGAGGTGGCGCTGTCGGTGCCCACCGAGGACCGGCTGACCTACCTGCGCCAGTACCCGCAGGGGCCGACGTACGCGCCGGTCACCGGCTACTACTCGCTGGTCTACGACAACGCCATGATCGAGCGGGCCAGCAACGAGATCCTGGCCGGCACCGACCCGCGACTGTTCGCCCGCCGCCTGGCCGACCTGTTCACCGGGCGCGACCCCTCCGGCGGCGACGTCGTCCTCACCCTCGACCCGGCGGTGCAGGAGGCGGCCATGGCGGGCCTCGAGGGCGTCACCGGCGCCGTCGTGGCACTCGAACCGTCGACCGGTGCGGTCCTTGGGATGGCCAGCACCCCGACGTACGACCCGGGCCTGCTCTCCAGCCACGACCCGGCGGCCATCCGTGCCTACTGGGAGGAGCTCAACGCGGCCGAGCGCGACCCGCGGCTCAACCGCGCCGTCTCCGACCGGTTCTCCCCCGGCTCGATCTTCAAGGTCATCGTCTCGGCCGCCGCGCTGTCGACCGGCGAGTACACCCCGGACACCGTCGTCCCGGCGCCGGACACCCTCACCCTGCCGGGGACGACGACGGAGCTGGAGAACTTCGGCGGCTCGAGCTGCAGCAGCAGCGGCGAGCAGTCGCTCATCGACGCGCTGACCGTCTCCTGCAACACCGCCTTCGCCCAGCTCGGCATCGACCTCGGCGAGGACCGCGTGCGGGAGATGGCCGAGGCCTTCGGCATGGACGGCGAGGAGCGGGAGATCCCGCTCACCGTCGTCGGCAGCTCGATCGGCGACCCTGAGAACGACGCCGAGCTGGGCGTCAGCTCGATCGGTCAGCAGGACGTGCAGATGACCCCGCTGCAGGCCGCGATGATCGCCGCCGCGGTCGGCAACGACGGCACGCTGATGGCGCCCTACCTGGTCGACCAGCTGCGCGCCCCCGACCTGAGCGTGCTCGACGAGACCGACGCGGAGGTGCTGGGTGAGCCGGTCTCCGCGGAGGTCGCCGACCAGCTGACCGAGATGATGGAGAGCGTCGTGGCCGAGGGCAGCGGCCGGGCCGCCCGCATCCCGGGCGTCACGGTGGCGGGGAAGACCGGGACGGCGGAGAACGCCGGTCCCGACCACAACTGGTTCATCGGCTTCGCCCCCGCCGACGACCCGCAGATCGCCGTGGCGGTCTTCGTCGCCAACGGCGGGGGTACGGGTGGGGACGTGTCCGCACCGATCGCCCGCGAGGTCATGCAGGCCTTCCTCGACGGGCAGGGTGAGTGATGGCGCTGTCCACCGGCACGATCCTCGCCGGCCGCTACGAGATCACCGCCCCGATCGCGACCGGCGGGATGGGCGAGGTGTGGCGGGCGCGGGACAGGGTGCTCGACCGCGAGGTGGCCGCCAAGGTCCTGCGCAGCGAGTTCACCGGCGACCCCAGCTTCGTGGCCCGCTTCCGCAACGAGGCCCGGCACACCGCCATGCTCAGCCACCCGAACATCGCCTCGGTCTACGACTACGGCGAGACCACCGAGGACGAGCGGTTCCCCGGGCAGCGGCTGGCGTTCCTGGTGATGGAGCTGGTCGAGGGCCAGCCGCTCGTGACGATCCTCCACGAGGAGGGGAAGCTCCCGGTCGACTGGACGCTGCACGTGCTGGGACAGGCCGCCGACGGGCTGTCGGCGGCGCACCGCGCCGACGTGGTGCACCGGGACATCAAGCCCGGCAACCTGATCGTGCGTCCCGACGGCGTGGTCAAGCTGACCGACTTCGGCATCGCCCGCGCCCGCGACGCCACACCGCTGACCCGCACCGGCATGGTGGTCGGCACCGCCCAGTACCTGTCGCCCGAGCAGGCGCAGGGCTTCGAGGTGACCGCCGCCAGCGACGTCTACTCCCTCGGGGTGGTCGGCTACGAGTGCCTCACCGGAGGCCGCCCGTTCGACGGCACCTCCCAGGTGGCCGTGGCGCTCGCGCACATCAACCGGCCGCCGCCGCCGCTGCCGGCCAGCATCCCGCCCGCCGTCCGGCTGCTCATCGAGCGCGCTCTGGCCAAGGACCCGCACGACCGGTTCGCCGACGGCGGCGCCTTCGCCACCGCGATCCGCTCCGTGGCCGCCGGCAACGGGCTGTCCGCGGCACCCATGGTCGCCGGGCCGGGCACCACCCCGCCGGCCAGCCGGGGCCCGGTCACCGCCGCACCCGCGACCTCCCGCACCGAGGTGGTCGGCGACCTGGCCGACAGCCGCACGCAGGTGCTGGGCGCGACCTCCGCCGCGGGGGTCGCGGCGGCCGCCGGCGCGGGAGCGCTCGCCGGCGCCGGCGCGGCGACCGGCGGGGGGACGGCGACCGGCGCGGGGACGGCCACCGGTCGCGGCGCCGCGCTGCCGCCGCTGCGCCGTCCGCCCGAGGACGACGACCAGGCCTGGGACGGGCGGCACCGCGCGGACGACGGCCGCCGCGCCCGCTGGGTCTGGCTGGTGGCCGGACTGGTCCTGCTGGCCCTCGTCTCCGGTGCCGCGTGGTTCCTGCTCGCGGGCGGCGGCGAGGACCCGGAGGCCGACGCCCCGGCCCGCTCCAGCGGGCCGGCACCGAGCATCTCCGCCTCCGCCGGCTCGGTCACGGTCGACACCCGGGCCTACATCGGCCGGGACGCCGACGAGATCGCCGAGCTGCTCGAAGGCAGCGGGCTCGTGGTGAGCACCCGGGACGCCACCGACGCCGAGGTGGCGCAGTGGGGGATCGCCATCGCCGCCGGCGCGGTCGTCGGGTCCGACCCCGCCGACCAGCCGGTCCCCGAGGGCAGCGAGGTCACGCTGTTCGTCGCCCCCGACGACTACGCCCCCGCCAGCGGCGAGGACGACGACGGCGGGGAGGAGCCGGCACCCACCTCCGAGGCCCCGGCGCCCACGACCACCGCCGCCCCGACGACGACCACCCCGTCCGGGGGCGGCAGCTCGAGCTCGTCGTCGTCCTCGTCCTCCTCCAGCTCGTCGTCCTCGTCCTCCTCCTCCAGCGCGACGTCGTCCAGCTCGTCGAGCGAACCGCTGCCGGGCGCTCCCCCGGCTGGCGAGTCGTCGTCGGGCGTCCCCGGACCGCCGGCCGGCGACGGCGGCGACGCGGAGGCCCCGCTGGCACCCGCGGACCAGGCCGGGTGAGCGGGCTCCCCCGCGCCGCCCGGGTCACCGCGGTCCCAGCGGTTACGCTCCCCGGCGGCCCATCCGTCCGCCGCGTCGACCCGTCCCTCCCCTCCCCCCGGACGCAGGACCGCCCCGCCCGAGAGGACCCCCGATGACCACGCCCCAGGTGCTCGGCGAGCGCTACGAGATCGGCGGGGTGCTCGGCCGCGGGGGCATGGCCGAGGTGCACCGGGGACGGGACCTGCGGCTGGGCCGCGAGGTCGCGGTCAAGGTGCTGCGTCAGGACCTGGCCCGCGACCCCTCGTTCCAGGTCCGGTTCCGCCGCGAGGCCCAGGCGGCGGCGTCGCTCAACCACCCGGCGATCGTGGCGGTGTACGACACCGGCGAGGACCGGACGACGTCCGGCGCCACCCCCTACATCGTCATGGAGTACGTGGAGGGGCAGACCCTGCGCGACGTGCTGCGGACCGAGGGCGTGCTCCCCCCGCAGCGGGCGATGAGCCTGGCCGCGGACATCTGCGGCGCCCTGGACTTCAGCCACCGCAACGGCATCGTGCACCGGGACGTGAAGCCCGGGAACGTGATGCTCACGCCGGAGGGCTCGGTCAAGGTGATGGACTTCGGCATCGCCCGTGCGGTCTCGGACTCCGCCGCGACCATGACCTCCACCGCCGCGGTCATCGGCACCGCCCAGTACCTCTCCCCCGAGCAGGCCCGCGGTGAGGGCGTCGACGCCCGCTCCGACGTCTACTCCCTCGGGTGCATGCTCTACGAGCTGGTCACCGGCGCGCCCCCGTTCACCGGGGACTCACCCGTCGCCGTCGCCTACCAGCACGTGCGGGAGGACCCCCGCCTGCCGTCGTCGATCAACCCGGCCATCCCGCCCGACCTCGACGCCATCCTGCTCAAGGCGATGAGCAAGAACCCGGCGAACCGGTACCAGTCGGCCGCCGACATGCGCAACGACCTGCTGCGGGCCCTGGCCGGCCAACGGGTCGAGGCGACGCCGGTCATGAACGACGCCGACAAGACCACCGTCCTGGGCGCGACCCCCGGCTACGGCGGCGAGTGGGACGAGGACGACGCCGACCGCCGGCGCCGGCGGAACCGGGTCATCGCCGCCGTCGTCGCCGCGCTGGTGCTGATCGGCGGCGTCGTCGCGATCGCGCTGCTGCTCAACTCCGGCGAGGACGACCCGCCGCCGACCGCGCAGGTGACGGTCCCCCAGCTGACCGGCCAGCCGCGGGCCGAGGCGGAGGCGGCGATCACCGGCGCGCGCCTCACCGTCGGGGACGTGACCACCGAGATCACCGACGACGAGGCGGCCGTCGGCACCGTGCTGACGAGCACCCCGGCCGGCGGCGCGGAGGTCGACGAGGGCACCGCGGTCGACCTGGTCGTCGGCGCGGCTCCCGACACGATCGCCGTCCCCCCGGTCGTCAACCTCGATGTCGACGACGCCCGGACCGCGCTGACCAACGCCGGCTTCACCAGCAGGCCGAGCACCGAGCAGGGGGACTCGCTCGAAGCCGAGGGCACCGTCATCGCGGTGGACCCGGAGCAGGGCACGCAGGTGCCTCCGGCCACCGCCATCACGCTCTCGGTCTCCGACGGGGACGCCGAGGTCCGCGACGTCGTCGGTCAGGAGCAGGCCGCCGCGACGCAGGCTCTGCGCGGCGACGGCTTCACCAACGTCACGGCGGAGCCGGTCGAGTCCGACCAGCCGCAGGGCACGGTCGTCGCCCAGGACCCGGCCGCCGGCAGCCAGGCGACCGCCGACGCCCCGATCACCCTGCAGGTCTCCAGCGGTCCGGCCGAGCCCTCCCTGGTGCCGGTCCCCGACGTGGTCGACGACCAGCGCGCGGCGGCCGAGGCGGAACTCCGGGCAGCCGGGTTCACCGTCACGGTCACCGAGGTGCCGGCCAGCGACCCCGGCGACGTCGGGGTGGTGCTGTCGCAGAACCCGACCGGCCAGGCGGCACCGGGCGCCACCATCACGCTGACGGTCGGGGTGGCGCCCACGGGCGGCGGCGGCGCCGCCCCGGGCGCCGGCGCCGAGACGGACGACGACTGACCCGCTGACCCCGTCGGCACCACTGCGGGGACCCGCCGCGAGCTCGTGAGCGGCGAGGTCCGCCGTCAGGCGGGGGCGGCGGCCGACAGCCGGCGGGCGGCAGCCGTGGCTCGCTCCACGGCGTCGGCGTCCGGCGCGAGCCCGCAGCCCTCCAGCCAGGTGGCCAGCAGCCGGTGGCCACCCTCGGTGAGCACGGACTCCGGGTGGAACTGGACGCCCTCGATCGGCAGCTCCCGGTGCCGCAGCGCCATGACGATGCCCGACGGGGTCGAGCCGGTCACCTCGAGCTCGTCGGGCACGGAGGCCAGGTCGACGGCGAGGGAGTGGTAGCGGGTCGCGGTGAACGGGGAGGGCAACCCGGCGAGGACGCCGGCCCCCGAGTGCACCACCTCGCTGGTCTTGCCGTGCAGCAGTTCCGGCGCCCGCACGACCTCGGCGCCGAACGCCTCGGCGATGGCCTGGTGGCCCAGGCAGACCCCGAGCACCGGCGTCCCGGCGTCCGCCGCGGCACGCACCATCGGCACGGTGACCCCGGCACCCGACGGCGTCCCCGGGCCTGGGGAGAGCAGCACGCCGGCCACGTCGAGGCCGGCCAGCTCGTCGACGGTGACCGCGTCGTTGCGCCGGACGACGCAGCGCACCCCGAGCTGACCCAGGTACTGGACCAGGTTGTAGACGAAGCTGTCGAAGTTGTCGACGACGAGGACGGGGCGGCTCACGGTCCTTGTGTACACCGCCCGCCGCCCTCAGCCGTCAGCGGCTGTCGCGTACTCCATGTCGAAGGACCCCCGGTAGGCGGGCAGCTCGACCAGCGGCCGGTCACGGACGGCGAATCCCAGCCCGTAGTCCTCCACCGCCTGCTGGAACACCGCCACCTGGGGCGAGGCGGCCAGCTGGGCGCGGATGGCGGCGGAGTCGCCGATCGCGGTCACCACGAACGGGGGCGAGTAGGTGCGCCCCTGCAGCAGCAGCACGTTGCCGACGCAGCGGACGGCGCTGGTGGCGATCAGCCGCTGGTCCATGATGGCCACCGCGTCGGCTCCGGCCGCCCAGACGGCGTTCACGACCGCCTGGACGTCGGACTGGTGGATGACCACGTCGTCGGGTCGGGCGCCGGTGGGCAGTGACCCGTCCGGCCGGCGCGGGGCGTCGTCCAGCACGATCTCCACACCGCGGCCGGTGAGGGCCACCGCACCGGCGGAGAGGGACCCGCTCTGGCCGGCCGCCTGGGCCGCGGCCACGGCACCGTTCTGGGACGCCTCCTGGTCGGTGAGGGCCTGCACCTGCGCCTGCAGCGCCGCAAGCTGCTCCTCCTGCCCGGCCAGGACGTCCTTGCGGGCGCCGATCAGTGCCGCCAGCTCCGTCGTCTCGCCGCCGCGCAGGTCGGTGCCCTGCGCCGTCTGGCTGGACGTGGCGAACAGCAGCCCGGCCGCCAGCGCCACCACGGGCACCAGGGCGGCCCACGCCGAGGGAGCTCGGGTCAGGGTGCGGGCTCCGGCCACCTCCGCAGCTTAGGCTGGGAGGCAGTCACGGCCGGCAGCGACGAACCGGCCCCGGAGGGAGTTCGAACGGTGCCCAAGTCCAAGGTGCGCAAGAAGTCGGCCTACACGCCGCCCCAGGGGACGCTGCAGCCGGGGACGTCCGCTGCGCGCGCCGTGACACCCAGCCCGCGGTGGTACGCCATCGTGATGGTCGGGCTCATGGTGCTCGGCCTGCTGTGGATCGTCGTCTACTACGTGGCCGGCGACCAGATCCCGTTCATGGTGTCGCTCGGCGCGTGGAACTTCCTGATCGGCTTCGGCCTGATGGTGGCCGGCCTGGTCATGTCGATGCGCTGGCGCTGAAGCAGGACCCTCCCGACCCCCCTGCAGGGGGCCAGCTACGACGACCGGCCCTCGTCCCGCCCGGGACGGGGGCCGCTGTCATGTCACCGTCCGGATACCCACCGTGTTGTCCACAGGCGGTGCTGTGCACAGGGAATCGCTCCGTCCACAGGTCGACAAAGCGCGACACCCACAGAGTTGTCCACCGGATGTGGAGAACGCATGTTCGACCACTCGCGCTTGACCTGCGGGTTCATGACGGGTGGGACGCCTGTGACGAGAAGGGCAGCCGGGTAACTACACGACTGTGAGTCCGTCCCCAGCTGTGCACACGACTGTGGACGAATCGACATGGCGAGGAGGCGCCCGGCAGTGACCTACCCCGGCGGCACGCCGACGACACGCGACTCGACCACGGCGGATGCAGCGGCGGCGACGACGTCCCCCAGGACGGCGACAGCCCCCGATCCGCGCGGGCCGGGGGCTGCCTGTGGACGACGGTCCGCTGTCACCCACACCGGCGCCCCGTGCTCACGGCGGTGTCAGTCGTCGACCAGCTCGAGGACGGTCGCGTTGGCCATCCCGCCGCCCTCGCACATCGTCTGCAGGCCGTAGCGGACGCCGCCCGCCAGCATGGTGTGCACGAGCGTGGTCATGATCCGCGCGCCCGAGCCGCCCAGCGGGTGGCCGAGGGCGATCGCCCCGCCGCGGGGGTTGAGGCGGTCGGGGTCGGCGCCGGTCTCCACCTGCCAGGCCAGCGGCACCGGCGCGAACGCCTCGTTGACCTCGAAGACGCCGATGTCGCCGACCGACAGCCCCGAGCGGGCCAGCACCTTGTGCGTGGCCGGGATCGGCGCGGTGAGCATGATGACCGGGTCGTCGCCGGCCATCACCGTGGTGTGGATGCGCACCAGCGGCCGCAGACCCAGCTCGCGGGCCTTCTCCGACGTGGTGACCAGCAGGGCGGCCGCGCCGTCGGAGATCTGGCTGGCGTTGCCGGCGCTGATCACGCCGTCGGCCTTGAACGGCGTCTTCAGGGACCCGAGCTTCTCCAGCGTCCCGCCCGGCCGGATGCCCTCGTCCGCGCCGACCACCGTGCCGTCGGGGGTGGTCACCGGGGCGATCTCCTCGTCGAACGCGCCGTCGGCCCGGGCCTTGGCGGCCTTCTCGTGCGAGGCCAGGGAGAACTCGTCGAGCTGGGCGCGGGAGAAGCCCCAGCGCTCGGCCATCATCTCCGCGCCGACGCCCTGGTTCGGGGCGACGCCGTAGCGCTCCATGAACCGCGGACCCAGCGGCCGCCCGGCTCCGGCGGCCTCGTTGCTGGAGGACCCCATCGGCACCCGGCTCATCGACTCGACGCCCCCGGCCACCACGACGTCGGCCTGACCGCTGATGACGGTGGCGGCGGCGAAGGCGACGGCCTGCTGAGAGGAGCCGCACTGCCGGTCGATCGTCGTCCCGGGCACGCTCTCGGGCCAGCCGGCGGCCAGCGCGGCGGTCCGGCCGACGTTGTAGGTCTGCTCGCCGACCTGGCTCACACAGCCCCAGAAGACGTCGTCGACGAGGGCCGGGTCGAGACCGGCCCGCTGGACGAGGGACTCCAGCACGTGCGCCGACAGGTCGACGGCGTGCACGCCGGACAGCCCTCCACCCCGCTTGCCCACGGGGGTCCGCACCGCGGCGCAGATGACGGCATCTCGCATGACCACTCCTCGTGTGTCGCCGGCACGGTCCACCGGCCCTGGCCGCATGGTAGGACGTCCACGCATCCCTCCTGGGCGCCCTCCAGGAGCTCGCGCCGAGCGGGCGGCCCTGAGGGGGACGGCGTCCTGCTCCTGGCAGGGTGGGGCGCGTGGAGTGGTCGGCACGCCCGTCGGACACCGCGGTCCTCGCGGCGGCCGGCGCGCTCCTCGGCGCGGCCGCCGTCCTGCTGGACCCGCTGGGCCGGATCCTCGTCGGCGGTGCCGCGGTCCTGCTGCTGGTCCTGGCCGCCCGCGACCGGCTGCTGCGCCCACGGCTGACGGCCGGACCGGCGGGGATCGTCGTCCGCACCGTGACCGGCAGCGTCACCGCGCCCTGGAGCCGGCTGCGGGTGCACGTACGGGAGACGCGGCGGTGGGGGCTGCGCTCCCGGCTGCTGGAGCTCGACACCGCGCTGGGGCCGGACGACGCCGGCGTCCTGGTGCTGCTCGGCCGCCGCGATCTCGGAGCCGACCCCGGGGAGGTCGCACGGGTGCTGCGCGACCTGCGGCCCGGGTGACCGGCCCGGCGCCCCCGCCCAGCCGGTCAGCCCAGGACCACCACCGTGGCCATCGTCAGCGCGACGAGGACCAGGGCCGCGGTCAGCAGCATCAGGCCGAGCACCTGGAGCTCCGTGCGCCGCCGGGCGAGCACGATCACGCCGGTGGCGGCGAAGCCGGCCACCAGCCCGCCGAGGTGGCCGAGCAGGGAGACCCCGGGCAGGAAGCTGATGACGACGTTGATCGCCAGCAGGGTGAGCAGGCCGCGGAGGTCCTCCCGGCGGGAGATCATCACGACCGCCAGGCCGCCGAGCAGCCCGTAGATGGCCGCCGAGGCCCCGGCCACCGGACGGCCCGGCTCGCCGAACAGCTGGAGCGCCACCGCGCCGCCGAGCAGGGACACCACGTAGACCGCCAGGTAGCGCCACCGGCCCAGCTGGCGCTCCAGCTCGGAGCCGAAGACCAGCAGCGCGAGCATGTTGAGCACCAGGTGCGTGAGCCCGATGTGCAGGAAGGCGGCGGTCAGCAGCCGCCAGTCCTGCCCGAGCTCCACGAGGACCGGGACCTGCGCGAGCCGGGCGAACAACTCGGACGCCTGGTTCTGCAGCGGGTTGACCCCGTCGAGGCCGGCCGAGACGGCGGTGGCGACGAACATGGCCACGTTGAGCACGATCAGGCTGACCGTCACCGCCCCGAAGCGGCGCCCGGCCCGGCGCAGCAGGGGCACCTGGCGGGGCCGGCGGACGGTGGCCCGGCCCTCCCGGATGCACTCCGGGCACTGGAAGCCCACCGAGGCGGGTGTCATGCACTCCGGGCAGATCGACCGCCCGCATCGCACGCAGGAGATGCGGGTGGGCTGGTCGGCGTGCCGGTAGCAGGTCGCCGGGGGCGCCGGCTGGGACTGACCCGGCCCGGCGCCCCCGTCGTCGGGGCTGGTGGTCAGCTGCGCTGCACCTCGACCGACTGCAGGACGACGTCCTCCTTCGGCCGGTCACCGCGGGCGGTGGGCACCTTGGCGATGCGGTCGACGACGTCACGGCCGGCCTGGTCGGCCACCTCGCCGAAGATGGTGTGCTTGCCGGTCAGCCAGGAGGTGGCGGCGACGGTGATGAAGAACTGGGAGCCGTTGGTGCCGGGGCCGGCGTTGGCCATGGCCAGCAGGTAGGGCTTGGTGAAGGCGAGCTCGGGGTGGATCTCGTCGCCGAACTGGTAGCCGGGCCCGCCGATGCCCTGACCGAGCGGGTCGCCGCCCTGGATCATGAAGCCGTCGATGATGCGGTGGAAGACGGTGCCGTCGTAGAGGCGGTCGGTGGTCTTCTCGCGGGTCTCGGGGTGGGTCCACTCGCGGCGGCCCTCGGCCAGGTCGGCGAAGTTCGCGACCGTCTTGGGCGCGTGGTCGGGGAACAGGTCCACGGTGATGTCGCCGTGGTTGGTGTGCAGCACGGCGCGGCGTGCGGGCGTCGATTCGGTCACGACGCCCACTCTCCCACTGGTCCGCTCCCCGTAGGCAACGGGGAGCGGACCACGGCCCCCGTGCAGGGTCCCGCCGCGCGCCTGCGACCGGCGGGGCACGGGGGTCCTCCTACATGCGCAGGATCTCGGCGACGTCGAGGTTGCGGAAGGACGCCTCGCCCTGGGTGACCTCGTGCATGCGCTTGGCGAAGTCCGCGGTGACCGGGTGCTCGGAGTTGCGCATCGCGGCGGCGTGGTCGGGGAACGCCACGATCTCGACGTAGGTGTCGGCGCGGTCGCGGTCGGCGGCGACGATCCCCCAGCGGGCCGTCGTCTCCCGGCCCATCCGGTCCCGCCACTCCCCGGCGAGGGCGCGGAAGCCGTCGAGGTCCCGGGCGTGGAACTCGATCAGCTGCAGGAAGGCGCCGGGCTCGACCGGCATCTCCCCCTCCTCGCGCAGTGCCGCCCGCAGCCCGTCCCGCAGCGCGGGCCCGTCGGTGTGGCCGTGCGCGCTGACCGCGTGCTGGGCGGCCAGCTCGAGGACCTCGTCCTCCTCGCCCGAGATCTGGACGGTGCAGTTCTTCTCGCTGGGCATCGCCCGGCAGTCCATGGTGGTGCGCGCCATGGCTCCTCCTGTGACCAGAGCCCCGGCCCACCCGGCCGGTGGGCCAGTGGCGCGGCCGACCGTCGTCCCGGCGTGCACCGTTGTCCAGTGCCGGAGGTCCCCGGGCGTGGACGCCGGTGTCCGGCGGCGCTACCGTCGCCCGCGGCCGCTCCAGGAGGTGCCATGACCGACGCCGGCTTCCTCGCCCCGGCCGCACCGTCCCCGGGCGCCGACCGCCTCTACGCCGAGGACGTCACCGACCTCGGCTACGTCATGGAGTCGTCCCGGGTGTGGGCGCACCAGCCGGCGCTGCACGACGGGCTGTTCGCGCTGCTGCAGCAGACCGTCGCGGCCGCGGGACTGACCTCCCGTCAGCGGGGCGTGCTGGTGGCCGCCTGCGCCGCGGCCCGCGGGGACGCCTACTGCGCGCTGGCGTGGGGCGGGCGGCTGGCCCAGGCGGCCGGCGCGGACGTCGCGGCCGGCGTGCTGCGCGGCGAGGACGACGGCCTGGACGACGCCGAGCGGGCGCTGGCCCGGTGGGCGCGGTGCGTGGTCGGCGACCCGAACGGCACCACGGCGGCGGACGTCGCCGACCTGCGCGCCGCCGGCTTCGACGACGGCCGGATCGTCGCGCTCACCGCCTTCGTGGCGCTCCGGCTGGCCTTCTCCTCGGTGAACGACGCGCTGGGTGCCGCCCCGGACCGGCAGCTGGCCGAGGGACTCCCGCCGCAGGTGGTCGACGCGGTGCGGTTCGGCCGGCCGGTCGGCGGCTGACGCCGGACCGGAGGAGTGGGGACGAGGAAGGTCGAACCCCTGACCCCCGCCGCGCGGACGCCTGGCGAGGAGGAGTGGAGACGAGGGGAATCGAACCCCTAACCCCCGCCTTGCAAAGGCGGTGCTCTGCCAATTGAGCTACGTCCCCGGGTGCTGTCCCGGGTCGGGGCGCGGGGCCCCGGCGGGTCAGCGGGTCGTGGGCCGGCTGACCGACTGTGGGCCGCGGGTGGCCTCGTGCCAGAGATCGGCCTCGGCCTTGCCGGCCGACCGCTTCCGGACGAGGGCGACGGCACTGGCTGCAGCGGCCGCCAGGGCGAGCTTCCTCAGCACGCGGGATACCTCCTCGGGCGAGTTGCCCCTCCCGAGCGGGAGGAACGGGTCGCGCCCCGAGGAGCGGACCGGTGGCGCCGGGACACGGGTGGGCCTGGGAGGACTTGAACCTCCGGCCTCATCCTTATCAGGGATGCGCTCTAACCGTCTGAGCTACAGGCCCGTGAACCTCGGAAAGCTTACCTGGCGCGGCAGGAGCGCCAGCAGCGGGGTGGCTCGGTCGCAGTCACGCCGCGGGCGCGCGAGGGCTGGTGGCCCCGTCGCAGGGGCCCGCCGCGAGCGTGCGAGTGGTGGGGGCGACGGGTCCTTCCTCAGTCGCGCTCGGAGAGGGTGACCTCGAGGCCGCCGACCAGGTCCGAGCACATGTTGTAGATGAACGCGGCCACGGTGCACAGCGCGGTCATGAGGACGATGTTGATCGCCCCGATGACCGCCGCCCCACCGAACACGATGCCCGGGGTGATGACCTCGGTGGCCCCGTCGCTCCCGGAGGCGGTGCCGAGCTGGCCGAACAGGTCGTTGAGGGTCTCGAAGACGCCCAGGCCGGAGAGCACGCCGTAGAGGACGCCGACGGCGACCATCCAGATGAAGAACAGCGCGATCGACAGGACCAGCGAGATCTTCAGCGCCGACCAGGTGTCGATGTGCCGCAGCTGCAGACGGGCACGCCGGGGACCGCGGGCGCCCTTCTGCCTGCCCGCCGGGGACTCCTTGGCCGAGCCGGCGGCGGGCGCGGGCGCGCCGCGCACCGGGCCGGTGGGTGCCGGGGCGACCGTGGCGATCGGGCCGGCCGGCTCGGCGGCCGGGGCGGCCGCCGGGACAGCGGTGGCAGCACTCGCGGTCGAGCCCTTGGCCATCGACACGGGGCTGTCGGCGACCGGAGCGGTGCCGTCGGCGACCTGCGCGCGCTGGCTCCCGGTGCCGGGGATGGACTGGGTCGCCGACACGGGCGGTGCCCCGCCGCTCGGGACCTGGCTCCCGGACGCCGTGTCCTGGGCCGGGGAGGTACCCCCGGGCCGGGACCCGGTGCGCACCGAACCCTGCGTCCGGTCGCTCATGCCAGTCTCCCGCTCCCCAGCGGCCCTCGCCGCTGACTCACGCCCCAGTGTCCCTGCACGCGGCCGGAAGCGCCCGGGCGCCGATCAGATCCGTGGTGGCTGCACAGGAGGAGGCGCGACGCCCGTGCCGTTGAGCACGTCCGCTGCGCCTCCTCGCCATCCGCATCAGACTAGGCGGCGGGCTCGTCGTTGTCCGTCGTCCGCGCGATGGCGACGATCGACACGTCTTCCGGCAAGTTCATGAGCTTGACACCCATGGTGGCCCGGTCCTTGTTGTGCCGCACGCCGTTCACCGGCGTCCGGATCACCCCGCCACCGGAGGTGATCGCGTACAGCTCGTCGCCCAGCCGGACCGACAGCGCGCCGACCAGCGATCCCTTCCGGGCCTTGGGGTCGGCGGTGAGCACGCCCTTGCCGCCCCGGCCCTGGTTCGGGTAGTTCTCGATGCCGGTCCGCTTGGCGAAACCGCGCTCCGTGGCCACGAGGACGTCGACACCGTCCTCGACGACCATCATCGACAGCAGCCGGTCGTCGTCGGACAGCGAGATGCCCCGGACGCCCTCGGTGGCCCGGCCCATCGGCCGCAGCGCGGCGTCGTCGGCGGTGAACCGGATCGACATGGCCTTGCGGGTCACCAGCAGCAGGTCCTGGTCCTGCTCGATCAGGACGGCCCCGACCAGCTCGTCGCCATCGCGCAGGTTGACGGCGATGACGCCACCCTGACGCGGGGAGTCGAAGTCGGTGAGGCGGGTCTTCTTGACCTGACCCCGGGCGGTGGCCAGCGCCAGGTAGGGCGCGACCGAGTAGTCCTTGATCTGCATGACCTGGGCGATCTTCTCGTCCGGCTGGAAGGCCAGGATGTTCGCGACGTGCTGGCCCCGGGCCGTGCGGTTGGCCTCCGGCAGCTCGTAGGCCTTCGCCCGGTAGACCCGGCCCTTGTTCGTGAAGAACAGGATCCAGTCGTGGGTGGAGCCCACGAAGAAGTGGTCGACGATGTCGTCCTGCTTGAGGGCCGCGCCCATCACGCCCTTGCCGCCACGGCGCTGCGAGCGGTAGAGGTCGCTCTTCGTCCGCTTCGCGTACCCGGTGCGGGTGATGGTGACGACGACCTCCTCCTCCGCGATGAGGTCCTCCATCGAGACGTCGCCGTCGTTGGCGACGAACTGCGTGCGGCGGTCGTCGCCGTACTTCTCGACGACCTCGGCCAGCTCGTCGTGGATGATCTGCCGCTGCCGCTCCGGGGAGGCGAGGATCGCCTCGAGCTCGGCGATCTCCAGCTCGATCTCGGCCAGCTGGTCGAGGATCCGCTGCCGCTCCAGGGCGGCGAGCCGGCGCAGCTGCATGTCCAGGATCGCGGTCGCCTGGATCTCGTCGATGTCCAGGAGCTCCATCAGCCCGCCGCGGGCGGCGTCGGCCGACTCGCTGTTGCGGATGAGGGTGATCACGGCGTCGAGCTGGTCCAGCGCCTTCGCGTAGCCGCGCAGGATGTGCGCGCGCTCCTCGGCCTTGCGCAGCCGGTACCGGGTGCGCCGCTGGATGACCTCGATCTGGTGGTTCACGTAGAGCTTGACCAGCTCGTCGAGCCGGAGCGTCCGCGGGACGCCGTCGACGATCGAGAGCATGTTGCAGCCGAACGTCGTCTGCAGCTGGGTGTGCTTGTAGAGGTTGTTCAGCACGACCTTGGCGACGGCGTCCCGGCGCAGCGTGATGACCAGCCGGCGGCCGACCCGGTCGCTGGACTCGTCGGCGATCTCGCTGATCCCCTGCAGGCGGCCTTCCTTGACCGCGTCGGCGATCGCCTCGGCCAGGTTGTCCGGGTTGACCTGATAGGGCAGCTCCGTGCAGACCAGCTGCACCCGGCCGCGGGCGTCCTCCTCGACGGTGACGACGGCGCGCATGCGCACCGAGCCGCGACCGGTCCGGTAGGCGTCCTCGATGCCCTCCCGGCCGACGATCAGCCCGTGGGTCGGGAAGTCGGGGCCCTTGATCCGCTCCATGCAGGCGGTGAGGGCTTCCTCCGGCTCGGCGTCCGGGTGCTCGAGGACCCAGAAGACGGCCGCGGCCACCTCGCGCAGGTTGTGCGGCGGCATGTTGGTGGCCATGCCGACGGCGATGCCGGCCGAGCCGTTGATCAGCAGGTTGGGGATGCGCCCCGGCAGGACCAGCGGTTCCTGGTTCTTGCCGTCGTAGTTGGGCTGGAAGTCGACGGTCTCCTCGTCGATGTTGGCCAGCATCTCCATGGCCAGCGGGGTGAGGCGGGCCTCGGTGTACCGCATGGCCGCGGCGGGGTCGTTGCCCGGGGACCCGAAGTTGCCCTGCCCGTCGACCAGCGGGTACCGCATGGCCCAGGGCTGGGCCAACCGCACGAGGGCGTCGTAGATCGACGTGTCGCCGTGCGGGTGGTAGTTGCCCATCACCTCACCGACGACGCGCGCGCACTTGACGTACGAGCGGTCGGGACGGAAGCCCTGGTCGAACATCGCGAAGAGCACCCGGCGGTGCACCGGCTTGAGGCCGTCGCGGACCTCGGGCAGCGCGCGACCGACGATGACGCTCATCGCGTAGTCGATGTAGCTGCGCTGCATCTCCTGCTGGAGGTCGACCGGCTCGACGCGGTCGCGGCTCGGGGTTTCGGTCACGGTTCAGGTCTCCAGGTCGGTACAGGTGCGGGCACGTGCCACGTCTGGCCCCTCGCAGGGGCCCGCTGCGAGCCTGCGAGCAACGGGGGGCGAGGGGTCCTCTCTCACACGTCGAGGAAGCGGACGTCCTTGGCGTTGCGGGTGATGAAGCTCCGGCGGGCCTCGACGTCCTCGCCCATGAGGACGCTGAACAGCTCGTCGGCGGTGGCGGCGTCCTCGAGGGTGACCTGGAGCAGGATCCGGGTCTCGGGGTTCATCGTGGTCTCCCAGAGCTCGGTCGCGTTCATCTCCCCGAGGCCCTTGAAGCGCTGGATCGCGTCGTCCTTGATCTTCCGGCCCGCCTCGGCGCCGGCCTTGAGGACGGCTTCCTTCTCGCGGTCGGTGTAGACGTACTCGTCCCCCGTCTTGCCGCCCCACTTGATCTTGTACAGCGGCGGCTGGGCCAGGTAGACGTGCCCGGCCTCGACCAGCGGCCGCATGAAGCGGAACAGCAGGGTCAGCAGCAGCGTGCGGATGTGCTGGCCGTCGACGTCGGCGTCGGCCATGAGCACGATCTTGTGGTAGCGGAGCTTCGACAGGTCGAACTCGTCGTGGATGCCGGTGCCGAAGGCGGTGATCATCGACTGGACCTCGTTGTTCTTGAGGACCCGGTCGATGCGCGCCTTCTCCACGTTGATGATCTTCCCGCGGATCGGCAGGATCGCCTGGAACATCGAGTCGCGGCCGGACTTGGCCGAGCCGCCGGCCGAGTCGCCCTCCACGATGTAGACCTCGGAGTTGCGCGGGTCGGTGGAGCGGCAGTCGGCCAGCTTGCCCGGCAGCGAGTTGTTGGAGAGCAGGTTCTTGCGGGCCAGCTTGCGGGCGTCCTGCGCCGCGCGCCGGGCGCGGGCGGCCGACGACGCCTTGGTGATGATCGTCTTGGCCTCGGCGGGGTTGGCCTCGAACCAGTGCGTGATCTGCTCGTTGCACACCCGCTGGACGAAGCCCTTGACCTCGGTGTTGCCGAGCTTGGTCTTCGTCTGGCCCTCGAACTGCGGGTCGCCGAGCTTCACCGAGACGATCGCGGCCAGGCCCTCGCGGATGTCCTCGCCGGTGAGCTTCTCGTCCTTCTCCTTGAGCAGCTTCTTCTCGACCGCGTAGCGGTTGACGATCGAGGTGAGCGCCGCGCGGAAGCCCTCCTCGTGGGTGCCGCCCTCGTGCGTGTTGATCGTGTTGGCGAAGGTGTAGACCGACTCGGAGTACGCGTCGGACCACTGCATGGCCACGTCGACGCTCATCCGCATGTCGTTCTTGCCGAGGCCCTCGGCGCCGAAGCTGACCACCGACTTGTGGATCGGCGACTTCTTGGCGTTGATGTGCCGGACGTAGTCCTCGAGCCCGCCGTCGTAGCGGTAGGTGATCTCGGTGGCCTCGAACGCCTCGGCCTCGCCACCGGGCTCCACGGCGGCCTCGGCGAGCGTGATCTCCTCGGCCATGCCGGACTCGACCTTGCTGTGCCCGGGGCGCTCGTCGCGCAGCACGATGGTCAGGCCCTTGTTGAGGAACGCCATCTCCTGCAGCCGTCGGCTGATCGTGTCGAACGAGTAGTTCGTCGTCTCGAAGATGTCGTCGTCGGCCCAGAACGTCGTGGTGGTGCCGCGCGCCTTGGTCGGGCCGATCTTCTCGAGCGGACCCGGCTTGGCCAGCTCGTAGTGCTGGAACCACTCGAAACCGTCGCGCTTGATGCGCACGTCGAGCTTCTTCGACAGCGCGTTGACGACGGTGACGCCGACGCCGTGCAGGCCACCGGAGACGGCGTAGCTCTTGCCGTCGAACTTGCCACCGGCGTGCAGGACGGTCAGGACGACCTCGACCGTGGGGCGCTTCTCGACCGGGTGCATGTCCACCGGGATGCCACGGCCGTTGTCCTCGACCCGCACGCCGCCGTCGGCCAGCAGCGTGACGCGGACGGTGTCGCAGTGCCCGGCGAGGGCCTCGTCGACGGAGTTGTCGACGACCTCCCACACCATGTGGTGCAGACCCCGCTCACCGGTGGACCCGATGTACATGCCGGGACGCTTCCGGACGGCCTCGAGGCCCTCCAGGACGGTGATGGAACTGCCGGAGTAGGCGTTCTCGGTCTGAGGTCGTGCGACCACGTGGGGCCTTCCTGTCGCGCAACCGGCGCACGACTCCCCACCTCGGGCAGGGGGTGTGGCAGCGCAGAGCGGCTCTGGCCCGAGGGCGCAGAACGGCGCTGGGCCGGTTGCTGGCGGTTTCTGCTGTCCAGGATACCGGGTCCTACGACAGGAATGCCGTCGTCCCGGCCCTGACGCCGTGTCTGCGCCACTGTGAGCCCACCCGCCACCACCGGGGTTGCCCCCGGGGGCGACACGCCGTCCCGCGGGCGCCTGGTGACCTCACCCGGGGTGGCCCCTGCAGGGTCCCGCCGCGAGCGTGCGAGCGGTGGGGGGTCCTCTCTCAGTTGACCGGGCCCCCCTTGGTGAACCGGTCGGGGTCCAGGGCCCGGACGGCGGGCCCGGTCCGCCGGTTGATCAGCACCGTGATGCCCCAGAGCACGACACCGATCGCCACCAGCACGCCGGCGATCCGGTACTGCTCGGCCGGCCGGCCGGCCCACGGCGTGGCCAGGAAGGCACACGCCAGGGCGCCGACGACGGGCAGCACGGTCGGGGTGCGGAAGTGGTCCTCGTCGACCGTGTCCTTGCGGAGCACGAGCACTGCGATGTTGACGACCGTGAAGACGATCAGCAGCAGCAGTGCGGTGGTCCCGCCCAGGGCCGGCACCGCGCCGACGAACGTGATCAGCCCGAAGGCCAGCGCGGTGGTGAACAGGATCGCCGTCGTGGGGGTGCGGCGGGTGGGGTGCACCTTCCCGAGCAGGGGTGGCAGCACGTGCTGGCGGCTCATCCCGTAGACCAGCCGGCTGGCCATCAGCATGTTGATCAGCGCGGAGTTGGCGACCGCGAACATCGTGATGACCCCGAAGACGCCGATCGGGAAACCGGGCGCCCCGGCCTCGACCACCTGCAGCAGCGGGGTGTCGCCCTGGCTGAGGTCGTCGGCCGGCACCAGGGCGATCGCCGAGATCGACACCAGCACGTAGATCAGGCCGGTGGTCAGCAGCCCGGCGAGCAGCACCTTCGGGAAGATCTTCCGGGGCTGCTTG
>NZ_JAAGWF010000026.1 GCF_010686765.1 Geodermatophilus sabuli
CACGTAGATCAGGCCGGTGGTCAGCAGCCCGGCGAGCAGCACCTTCGGGAAGATCTTCCGGGGCTGCTTGCACTCCTCGGCCATGTTCACCGAGTCCTCGAAGCCGACCATCGCGAAGAACGCCAGCCCGGTCGCGGCGATCACCCCGCCGACCACCGAGCGGTCACCGGTGTCGAACTCGGTCACCCGCGAGAAGTCGCCCTCACCGATGCCCAGCGCCCAGACGCCGACCCCGATGACGATCAGCAGGCCGGTGAGCTCCACACAGGTGAGCAGGACGTTGGCCTTGACGCTCTCACCGACGCCGCGGTGGTTGATCAGCGCGACCAGGCTCATGAACCCGAGCCCGATGAGGGTGATCCCGATGCCGTCGGTGATGTCGAGCCCGAAGACGTCGGCGGCGTTCGCGCTGAACGCCCGCGCCGCGGTGGACGCCGAGGTGATCCCCGAGCTCATCACCGCGAACGCGACCAGGAAGGTGATGAAGTGGACGCCGAAGGCCTTGTGCGTGTAGAGCGCCGCACCCGCCGCCTGCGGGTACTTGGTGACCAGTTCGAGGTAGCTGAAGGCGGTGACCAGGGCGACCAGGAAGGCCACCAGGAACGGCAGCCACACCACCCCGCCCACCTGGGCAGCGACCTGGCCGGTCAGCGCGTAGATCCCGGTGCCGAGGATGTCGCCGATGATGAACAGCAGCAGGAGCCCCGGGCCCATGACCCGCTTGAGGCTGGGCTGACCGTCCTCGGTGCGGTCCGGTGCCTCGGTGGTGTCGGCCATGTGCCCTCCTGCGCGACTCGAGCCGGTCGGACCGCCGTGGGCCGAGGTGTGGGCCGATGGTGGTGGGTCCGCGGACCGTCCGCGACTCGAGCGCGGGTGGCGCCCGGGCCGGACACTCGGGACATGGCCGAACCAGCTGCCGCCCCGAAGACCTGCCTCGTCACCGGCGCCACCGGCTACATCGGCGGCCGGCTGGTGCCCGAGCTGCTCGCCGCCGGCCACCGGGTGCGGGTGATGACCCGGTCGCCGGAGAAGCTGCGTGACCACCCGTGGGCGGGGCGGGTGGAGATCGCCCGCGCCGACGCCGGGGACGCCGACGCCGTCGCCGCGGCGTGTGCGGGCGTGGACGTCGTCTACTACCTGGTCCACGCCCTGGGCGCCGGGCCGCGGTTCGAGGAGACCGACCGGCGGACGGCGCGGGTCCTGGCCGAAGCGGTCCGGACCGCCGGCATCGGCCGGCTGGTCTACCTGGGCGGGCTCGAGCCGCAGGACGAGGAGCTCTCGCCGCACCTGCGCTCGCGGGCCGAGGTGGCGCAGATCCTGCTCGGCTCCGGCGTCCCCACCGTCGTCCTGCGGGCCGCGGTGGTGCTGGGCTCGGGCTCGGCGTCGTTCGAGATGCTGCGCCACCTGACCGAGCGGCTGCCGGTGATGGTCACCCCGCGGTGGGTGCACAGCCGCATCCAGCCGATCGCCATCCGCGACGTCCTGCGCTACCTGGTCGGCTGCGCGCAGCTGCCGGCCGACGTGCACCGGTGCTTCGACATCGGCGGCCCGGACGTCATGGACTACGCCGGGATGATGCAGCGGTTCGCCCTGGTCGCCGGCCTGCCACGGCGCCGGATCCTGCCGGTGCCGCTGTTCACGCCGTCCCTGTCCAGCCACTGGGTCGGGCTGGTCACGCCGGTGCCGGCCGGCATCGCGCGCCCGCTGGTCGAGTCGCTGCGCAACACCGTCGTGTGCACCGAGCACGACATCGCGCAGTACGTGCCCGACCCACCGGAGGGACTGCTCGGCTTCGACGAGGCGGTGCGGCTGGCCATCCAGCGCACCCGTGACTCGGCGGTGGCCACGCGGTGGTCCTCGGCGTCGGTGCCCGGTGCCCCGTCGGACCCGCTGCCCACCGACCCCGACTGGGCCGGCGGCAGTCTCTACCTCGACGAGCGGACCCGGGAGACGACCGCCGCACCCGAGGCGCTGTGGCGGGTGGTGCAGGGCATCGGCGGGGAGACCGGCTGGTACTCGTTCCGGCTGGCGTGGGAGGTCCGGGGCTGGCTGGACCGCGCCGTCGGCGGCGTCGGGCTGCGGCGCGGCCGGCGCTCGCCCACCGACCTGTACGTGGGTGACGCGCTCGACTTCTGGCGGGTGGAGGAGGTGGAGCAGGGGCGGCTGCTCCGGCTGCGCGCCGAGATGCGGGTGCCCGGGCTGGCCTGGCTGGAGTTCCACGTGGAACAGGACGGCGACCGCACCCGGCTGCGGCAGAAGGCGACGTTCCGGCCCCACGGGCTGTTCGGCCACCTCTACTGGTGGGTGCTGGTGCCCTTCCACGGGTTCGTCTTCGGCGGCATGCTCCGCAACATCTGCCACGCCGCCGAGGCCGGCACGGCGACCGGAGCCGGACCGCGCGCCCGCGAGGACGCCGCCTGAGCCGCCGGGACGTCGACGAGCGGCGCCGAGGCGGGCGCTCAGACCAGGAGCTGGGCGGCGGCGAGCTCCCGGTAGAGCGGGCTGGACTCGACCAGTTCGTCGTGGGTGCCGCGGGCGACCACGCGGCCGCCGTCCAGGACGACGATCTGGTCGCTGTCGAGCACCGTGGACAGACGGTGGGCCACCACGAGCAGCGACCGGTCGGCCGACGCAGCGGCGAGCGTCCGGCGCAGCAGGCCCTCGTTGCGCGCGTCCAGGCTGGCGGTCGGCTCGTCCAGCAGCAGCAGCGCCGGGCGGGACAGCAACGACCGGGCGATGGCCAGCCGCTGCCGCTCCCCGCCCGAGAGCAGCACCCCGTCGTCCCCCACCGGGACGTCGAGTCCCCGCGGTGAGCGCTGCACCACGTCGGTGAGCCCGACGTCGGCCAGCACGGCCCAGAGCTCGGGATCGGAGGCCTCCGGCGCGGCGAGCAGCAGGTTGTCGCGGAGGGAGCCGGCCAGCACCGGCGCCTCCTGCTCGACGTAGCCCAGCCGCGCCCGCAGGGCCGCCCGCGGCAGGTCGCGCACGTCGGTGCCGGCCCACCGGATCGCGCCGCCGGTCAGCGGGTAGAAGCCCTCGACGAGCGCCAGCACCGTGGACTTGCCCGCCCCCGAGGGGCCGACGAGGGCGACCCGGCTGCCGGCCGGCACCGTCAGGGAGACGTCGCGCAGGACCTCGGTGCCGTCGGGGTAGGCGAACGTGACGCCGTCCAGCTCGAGCAGCGGCTCCCCCGCGGCGGGCGGGGCCGGGACGGGGACCACGGCGCCGCCGCGCTCGGGCCGGGCGTCGTCCTCGGGCGCGAGCGCCAGGACCTCCTGGATGCGGGCCAGCGCCCCCAGGCCGGTCTGCAGCTGGGTCCACGCACCGATGGCCTGCGCCAGCGGCATCACCAGCAGGAACAGGTACAGGATGAACGCGACGAGGTCGGCGACCGGGATCGACCCGGCGGCCACCCGGTACCCGCCCAGCCCCAGGACGGCGAGGAACGCGCCCTGGACGGCGATCGAGCCGGCGGGCGAGACCAGCGCCTCGAGCCGGGCCACCCGGACCCCGGCCTCGTAGGCCCGGCCCGCGCTGGCCCCGACGACCTCCACCTCCCGGCCGGTCGCCCCGCTGGCCCGGATGGTGCGCACCGCCGACAGTGCCCGCTCCACCGCGGCGGACATCGCGCCGACCTCCTCCTGCGCCTGCCGCGACAACCGCCGCACGCCGCGCGCGACCGAGACGACGACGGCCAGCCCGACCGACACCGACCCGACCGTCACCAGCAGCAGCCAGATGTCCACCAGCGCCATCGCGATCAGCGCGCCGACGCCGACGACGACCGAGCCGACCATGTCGACGACGCCGGAGGTGACCGTCGCCCGCAGCAGCGTGGTGTCGGAACCGACCCGCGACATCAGGTCGCCGGTGCGCCGTCGGTCGTACTCGGCGACCGGGAGCCGCAGCAGCCGGTCGGCGACGGTCCGCCGGGTGGAGAGGACCACGCCCTCGGCGGTGCGCTGCAGCAGGTACTGCTGCAGCGCACCGAGCGCGGACGAGGCCACCAGGACGACGACCAGGGCGAGCACTGCCGGGAGCAGCGCCCGTCCCGCGCCGACCGCCTCGATCACCCGCGCCACCAGCGCCGGCTGGGCCAGTGCCCCGGCGGCCGCGACGAGGGAGAGTGCCCCGGCGCCGATCAGTGGGCGGCGGTGCGGACGCAGCAGGGGCAGCAGCTCGCGCAGACCCGCGGTGGGGGCGGGTGCCGCGGCGGCCTCCGCCGTGCCGCCGGCCTGGTCGCTCACCAGGCTGCGGACAGCGCGCCGACGACGGCGGTCAGCAGCCGGGCGTGGTGCTCGATGAGCTCGGGCCGGTGCCCGTCGGGACGGATGGCGGCGACGAAGCCGGCCGCCGTCCAGAACTCGTCGCCGTCGTCGCTGCCCAGCAGCAGCCCTCGCACGGCCGGGTCCTCGACCAGCCGGCGGGCGGCGGGACCGTCCTCGGCGGCCAGCAGCGTCCAGCGGGCGTCGAACTCGGGATCGCCGGAGGGCAGGTGGACCAGCCCGCCGGTCCGGTGCTTCCACAGCCGGGCGGGGGACAGCCGCAGGGCCGGTACCGCGCCGAGCACCGGCGCTGCGGTGATCGCGTACTCCGGGACCGCGTAGCGACCCGACGCGTAGAGGACGTCGAAGGCGACCAGCTCGAGCGAGCCGTGGCGGCCGCGCATGACACCGGCCGGCCGGTGGTCCCGGGTGGCGCGGACCGGCGAGGAGGCCACCAGCTCGGCGAGGACGGCGTCCTGGGGGGCGGTGCCGTCGGAGACCTCCCAGCCGTGCTGCACCGCCCAGGCCTGCGCGCCCACGGCGTCCCCCTGGTAGGCGAAGACCTGCTCCACCTCACCGGGGGCGCGGGGTCGCCGCCCGCCGAGCAGACCGCCACCCACCGGCTGCTCGCCACCGGCCTGCGGCTGCTCCGGCGCGGGCTGCGCCGGCGGCGCGGCGGGACGCTCCGAGGTCGCGGGGGGCAGGTCCCAGCCCGGGGGCTGCCAGGCGGACTGCTCCCGCGGGGGTCCGGTGGGCTCGTCGGCCTCGTCGGCCTGGTCGGGCCGGGTGGGCTGGTCCTTGCCCAGGTGGACCGGCTCGCGCCAGGTGCTGCCCTCGTCGGGGCGGTCGTCGAAGCCGTCGCCGTCGCGGTTCCGGGGGCTGCTCATCGCTGCATCGTCCTCCCGGAGCGGCCCGGCGCCCGGGCCCGCTCCTATCCGTACGTGTCGCGCGGCCCGCGCCCGCGGACCGACCGCGGACCCTTCTTCCAGCTGGGGGCCGTCGGTCCGACAACGCGCAGCCGGGTCACGACGTCCCCGCCGATCTGCGCGCGCAGCCGGCCGAGGATGGTCGGTGCCAGCAGCCTCAGCTGGGTGGCCCAGGCGGTGGACTCGGCGACCACCAGCAGCTCTCCCTCGCTGAGGGTCTGCGGCGTGCAGTGGGCGGCGATGTCCGGGCCGACGAGGGCCGACCAGCGACCGAAGACCGCGCCGACGCGGGTGTGCTCGGTCCAGTCCTGCGCGCTGACCAGGGAGTCGACCAGCCGGCCCAGCGGCTGCGGGTCGTCCTCGCCCGGCCGGGGGCCGGTCCAGTTCCGGCGGGGGCCGGCGATGCGCCGGCGGGTGGGCCGCGGGCGGGACGCCGACGCCGCGCGGGCCGCCTCCAGCGCGGCGCGGGCGATGTCGCTGGGCCGCGCCGGCCGCTCGTCCGGGGTCACCGGACCTCCTCGCGCAACGCGTCGTCCACGGCTGCATCCTCGGCGGCGCCGTGGCCCAGCGGAACCGCCTGGCCGCCGGCGATCTGCACGACGGTCGCGCGCAGCTCGGCGGGGACGTCGTCCAGCACGGCCGCGGTGATGAGGGTCTGCTCGGCCGACCGGGCGACCGAGGCCAGAGCCGCCCGCCGGTCGGCGTCCAGGGTGGCGAAGACGTCGTCGAGCACGAGGACCGGCTCCTCGCCGTCGGCCCGCAGCAGCGCGAAGCAGCCGAGCTTGAGCGCCAGCGCCAGGGACCAGGACTCCCCGTGGCTGGCGAAGCCCTTCGCCGGGAGCGACCCCAGCGCGAGCACGAGGTCGTCGCGGTGCGGGCCGACCAGCGTCATCCCCCGGTCGACCTCGTCGCCGCGTCGCTCGGCGACCTGCTCCCGCAGCGCCTCCCCGAGCGCGGCGGCGCCGGGCACGTCGGCGTCGGGCGGCCGGGGCGTCCCGTCCCCGGCCATCGGCACCGTGCTGCTGTAGGCGAGGGCCGCGACGGCGGACTCGTCGCCGGCGACGTCCGCGTAGGCCCGCGACACGTGCGGCGCGAGATCGGCCACCAGCCGCAGCCGGGCGGCCAGCAGCTGGCCGCCGAGGTCGACCAGGTGCCCGTCCCAGACGTCGAGCGTGGCCAGCGCGTTGCCGCGGGCCATCCGTGCGGTCTTGAGCAGGGCGTTGCGCTGCTTGAGGACCCGGTCGTAGTCCGCCCGGACCCCGGCCAGCCGCGGCGTCCGGCTGACCAGCAGGTCGTCGAGGAAGCGGCGGCGCTCGGCGGGGTCGCCGCGCACCAGCACGAGGTCCTCCGGCGCGAAGAGCACCGTCTTGACCAGGCCGAGCAGCTCACGGGGGCGGGGGAGGGGCGCGCGGTTGACCCGGACCCGGTTGGCCCGGCCGGGGTTGATCTCGATCTCGACCAGCAGCTCGCGGTCCTCGCGGCGCACCGCGGCCCGCACCACCGCCTGCGCGGCGCCCTGCCGCACCAGCGGGGCGTCGCCGGAGACCCGGTGGCTGCCCATCGTGGCGAGGTAGCCGACCGCCTCGACCAGGTTCGTCTTCCCCTCGCCGTTGCCGCCGACCAGCACCGTCGGCCCCGGCTGCAGGGCCAGGTCCACCCGGTCCCAGTTGCGGAAGGACCCCAGCTGCAGGTGCCGGACGTACACGGTCAGGCCGCTCGGGAGGTACTGGGACGGCCCCGCTGCAGGGCCCCGCGCCGAGCCCCTGTCGGCCTTCCTGCAGGGGCCCGCCGCGAGCGTGCGAGCGGTCGGGGGCGGGGAGGTCCTCCCCGGGGGGCAGGGGGGTCCTTCCTCACGCGGGTCGCTCGGCCTCCGCCTGCCGGACGGCCTGGACGGCGTGCCCGCCGAACTGGTTGCGCAGCGCGGCCACGGCCTTCATCGTCGGCGAGTCCTCCTGCCGCGACGAGAAGCGGGCGAACAGCGAGGCGGCGATCGTCGGCATGGGGACGGCGTTCTCGATGGCCTGCTCGACGGTCCAGCGGCCCTCGCCGGAGTCCTCGGCGTATCCGCGGATGCGGTCGAGGTCCGGGTCCTCCTCGAGCGCGCGGACCAGGAGGTCCAGCAGCCAGGAGCGGATGACGGTGCCCTGCGTCCAGGACTTGACGACGCCGGGCACGTCCTCGATCAGGTCGACGGCCGCCAGCAGCTCGTAGCCCTCGCCGTAGGCCTGCATCATCGCGTACTCGATGCCGTTGTGGACCATCTTGCTGAAGTGCCCGGCACCCACCGGGCCGGCGTGCACGAAGCCCGCGCCGGGCAGCTCCTGGCCCGACTCGTCGACCGGGGAGGGCGGCTTGAGGGCGTCGAAGACCGGCTGCACCTTCGCGACGTCGTCCTTCGACCCGCCCACCATCAGGGCGTAGCCGTTCTCCAGGCCCCACACCCCGCCGGAGACGCCGGCGTCGACGTAGCCGATGCCCTTCTCGCGGCACAGCACGTCGTGGACCTGGTCGTCGGTGTACTTGGAGTTGCCGCCGTCGACGATGACGTCCCCCGGGCTGAGCAGGTCCGCGAGCTCCTTGACCGTCGCGCGGGTCGGCTCCCCGGCCGGCACCATCACCCAGACCACGCGGGGGGCGGCCAGCGCGGCCACGAGCGCCTCCAGGCTGTCGACGTCCCGCTTGTCCGGGTGGTGGTCGAAGCCGACGACCTCGTGACCGGCGCGGCGCAGCCGCTCGGACATGTTGCCGCCCATCTTGCCCAGCCCGATCAGCCCCAGCTGCACGGCTTTCCTCTTCTCATCGCGACGTCTCCGGTGTCATCGTGCCCGGCCATCGGCCCTTCTGCAGGGTCCCGCCGCGAGCGTGCGAGCGGTGGGGGCAGGAGGGTCCTCCTGCTCACCCCGGCAGGCGCACCGGCATGATCAGGTACCGGTAGGTACCCGGGCGCTGCGCCGGACGGGAGGCCCCGCCGTCGTCGTCGGCCGGTGGCTCCTCGACCCCGGAGAGCACCGCCGGCTTCAGCGGGCTGGTGAAGTCCATCCGCGCCCGCGGGGTGTGCACGGCGGCCAGGCCGTCGAGCAGGAACGTCGGGTTGAAGCCGATGGTCAGCGGCTCGCCGTCGAACTCGACGTCGCAGCGCTCCTCCGCCTGGCCCTCGTCGTCGGTGCCGCCGGCGCGCAGGGTGACCTGGCCGGGGGTGAACTCGCAGCGCAGCGGCGTCCCGCGCTCGGCGACCAGGGCGACGCGCTTGGCGGCGTCGGTGAACAGGCCGACCGGCAGGACGGCGTGCGCGTGGGACTCCGACGGCATGATCGCGCGGTACTTGACGAACTCGGCGTCCAGCAGCCGGGTGGTGGTCTGCCGGTCCTTGCCCGACAGCCCCAGGATGCCCTCACCGGACCCGCCCGAGGACAGCGACAGGACGATCTCCGGGCCACTGGTCAGCGTCTTCGCCGCGTCCGCCAGGGTGCGGGCCGGGACGAGCACCGCCGCCGACAGCCCGGGGGTGTCCGGCCGCCAGGCGAACTCACGCACGGCCAGCCGGTACCGGTCGGTCGCGGCCAGGGTGACCAGGTCGTCCTCGATCTCCAGCCGGACGCCGGTGAGCATGGGGAGGGTGTCGTCGCGACCGGCGGCGACGGCGACCTGGCCGACCGCCTCGGCGAAGACGTCGCTGTCCACCACCCCGGCCGACGAGGGCATCGACGGCAGGGAGGGGTAGTCCTCGACCGGCAGCGTCGGCAGGCTGAACCGCGCGTTGCCGCAGGCGATGGACAGCCGCGGGCCCTCGGCGGTGATGTCCACCGGGTGCGGGGGCAGCGCTCGGGTGATCTCGGCCAGCAGCCGGCCGGGCACGAGCGTGCGCCCGCTCTCGGTGGCCTGGACGTCGACCTCGGCGCGCGCGGACACCTCGTAGTCGAACCCCGACACCGACAGCTGGCTGCCGTCGACCTCCAGCAGGATGCCTGCCAGGACCGGCACCGACGGCCGGGGCGGGAGGCTGCGCGCCGTCCAGGCGACGGCGTCGGCGAGCACCTCACGTGCCACCCGGAACTTCATGACCTGATCCACCCCAGCTCTGTCTGCTCTGCCACTGCGGTGCTCATCGTGCCGTCTCGGGGGCGGATGCGGGTAACCGCTGTCCCGATCGGGGGTCGGACGACCGCCTGGCATCCCTGTCCGGGGGCGTGGTCCTCCGCTCGTGGGGCACCCCGAGCGGAGCGTCCCCACCCAGAACGTGGTTCAAGGATTCTCTGGGACAACTACCTCATCTTCGTCATCAGGGGTGTGGATCCTGGGGACGGAGCCCTCGTCCGCTGGTCAGCGCCCGAATCGACATGTTGACCGACTGTGGGCGAGTCGGGTGCTCCCTGTGTCGACACGTGGACATCTCGCGGTCCGTGCACACCGGTCCCCGTCCGTCCACCTGCTGTCCCCGGGTTCCCCCAGGGCCGTCCCCAGGCCGTGTGCACGACGGCGAACCCACTGGAGGACCGTCCGCGACGGCCGAGCGACCGCGGACGTCGACGGTGCAGGTCAGGCCGGTGGAACGGGGCGGCGGGCGGGCGACGGCCCCGCGGCACGCCGTCCGCCGGAGGTGACGCCGCGTGAGGTCGTCCCTACGAGATACCCCCAGACTGTGCACATCCCTGGGGACAACTCATCGACGAGTCGACCGTCCGGCGGCCGCTGACCACGACTCCCTCGCCCGGGACGTGCCCTTCCTCCGTGCACACGATTGCCCACAGGTGTGGAGAAGTCGACCGGGTCGGCCCCTCCGGGGCCCTACTGGCGGGCGCGGCTCTTGATGCGGGCCGTCAGCTCGGTGACCTGCGTGTACGTCGCGCGCCGCTCGCTCATCAGGTTGGTGATCTTCTTGACGGCGTGCATGACCGTGGTGTGGTCCTTGCCGCCGAAGGAGGCCCCGATCCGGGGCAGGGACAGCTCGGTCAGCTCGCGGCACAGGTACATGGCGATCTGCCGGGCGTTCACCAGCGTCCGGCTGCGGTTGGCGCCCTGCAGCTCCTCCATCGTCACGGAGAAGTACTCCGCGGTCGCGGCCATGATGATCGCCGCGGTGATCTGCGGGCCCTGCTCGTCGCTGATCAGGTCCTTGAGCACCAGCTCGGCCAGCGAGAGGTCGACCTGCTGCTTGTTGAGGCTGGCGAACGCGGTCACCCGGATCAGCGCGCCCTCGAGTTCGCGGATGTTGGTCTGCACCTTGCTGGCGATGAACTCCAGCACGGGGTCGGGCACCTGCAGCCGCTCCCCCCACGCCTTCTTGCGCAGGATGGCGATGCGGGTCTCGAGGTCCGGCGCCTGCACGTCGGTGATCAGGCCCCACTCGAAGCGGGTGCGCAGCCGGTCCTCCAGCGTGGTCAGCTTCTTCGGCGCCCGGTCGGAGGTGATGACGATCTGCTTGCTGGCGTTGTGCAACGTGTTGAACGTGTGGAAGAACTCCTCCTGCGTCCGCTCGGCGCGCTCCAGGAACTGGATGTCGTCGATGAGCAGGAAGTCGATGTCCCGGAACCGGCGGCGGAACTCCTCGGCCCGCCCCGAGTGCACCAGGTTGATGAACTCGTTGGTGAACTCCTCGGTGCTCACGTAGCGCACCCGGACGTTGGGGAACATCCGCGCCGCGTAGTGCCCGATCGCGTGCAGCAGGTGGGTCTTGCCGAGCCCCGAGTCGCCGTAGATGAACAGCGGGTTGTAGGCCCGGGCCGGCGCCTCGGCGACGGCGACCGCGGCGGCATGGGCGAACCGGTTGCTGTTGCCGATGACGAAACTGTCGAAGACGTACTTGGCGTTCAGACCCGGGTCCTGCGCGCCGGACGGCGGACGCCGGTCGCCGAACAGCGGGACGGCGTCGCCGCCGCGGCCGCCCGATCCGCGGTTCTCCCCGCGCCGGCCCCGCTCGCCCCGGGACGGGCGCTGCTCGGCGGCCGCGCCGGTGCCGGTGTCCAGGTCGAAGGGCAGCACGGCGGCGCCGTCCTCGTCGAGGTCGGTGCCGCCCCAGTCCCGGTCGGCGGCGCGCGTGCCGCGGCCGGTGGCCCGCTGGGCCGGGGGGCTCCAGTCGCCGGCCGGCCACTCCTCGCCGTCCCGGTCGCCCGGCGGGGCCTCGGCCGCGGTCGCGGCCGGTCGCTCGGCGGCGTCGCGCTCCCAGGTCAGCGGCTGGCGGGCATCCGCGCGGACCCCGAAGGCGCTGCGTCCGTCGTCGGCGCGGTCGCGGGTCTCCCGGTCCTCCTCGGCGCGCTGCGCCTCGACCGCCGACCACGGCCGCCGGGTCGGCGTCGGTTCCACCGGTGCCTGCTCGGGTGCGGCCGGCGAGTCCTCGACCTGGACGGCGACGCGGATGTCGCGTCCCAACTGCTCCGAGAGCGCCTCGGCCAGCACCCGCCGCATGCGCGACTCGAGCACGGTCTGGGTGAACTCGTTCGGCGCCGACAGCACCGCGGTGTCCTCGAACACCCCCACCGGGCGGGTGAGGTTGAGCATCGCGTTCTGCTGCGGGGACAGGCTCGTCGCCAGCCGCTCGCGGATCTGGTCCCAGACCGCCGCCAGGTCCACCGTGGCATCGGCCATGGCCCTGTCCTCCCAAACCGTGTGGTCGTGCCCCTGCCGCGTCTACCCGCTGCCGGCCTGCGCCGTCCCCGGTCGGTCTCCCACTGTGGACAGCCGGACACACGGTGTCCACACCGGTGTCCACAGGCTGTGCACGACCCGCGACCCGACCGGCCTGATCCGCGTGGGCGGATCGTGCCGTGGCGTCGTCGCTGGTCAGAGGAGAGAGGAACGGTTCGTCGGACGGCGCGGCGGTCGGTCGACCCTGCGGGGCGGCCTCTGCGCCGGACTCGGATGTCCGGTGCGGAGCGACGGCGACGCTAACAGCCCCGTCCACAGCCCGGCAACGACGGGCGGAGGCCACCCCGGCGCGCCGCGGGGCGCGTCGCCGCCGCGGTCCGGCGCGTCGCTGCGCTCCGCCGCCGGGCGTGGTGGAGCCTGGGGAGTCGGTGTCCGACCGGCCCCCGGCCTGCCCGGATCCTCGGCTATGCTGGCGGGAGTCTGTGGACGGGGACGTCGGCGGCCCACCGAGGTCGTCGCGTCCTGGTCGTCCCTCCGCGTGCCTGCCCCCCGGCCGGTGCGCACCGTCGATGTCATGTAGTGGGAGTACCTCGTGAGCAAGCGCACGTTCCAGCCGAACAACCGTCGCCGGTCCAAGACCCACGGCTTCCGGCTGCGGATGCGCACCCGTGCCGGCCGGGCGATCGTCGCCACCCGCCGGCGCAAGGGTCGCGAGAAGCTCTCCGCCTGAGGTGCTGCCCGCGCAGGCACGCCTGCGCCGGCGTCCGGAGTTCACCGCGGTCGTCCGGTCCGGAAGGCGTGCCGGGCGGCCGACCATGGTCCTCCACTACCTCCCCGAACGGCCCGTGACCGCGGCCCCCGGCACCGCCGGGGAGCCGAGTGGTCCACGGGCCGGCTTCGTGGTGGGCAAGACCGTGGGCAACTCCGTCGTGCGGCACCGGGTGACCCGACGGTTGCGCGCCGTCGTCCTCGGTGAGCTGCACCGGCTGCCGGCCGAGGCCGACCTCGTGGTCCGCGCCCGCCCGGAGGCGGCTGCAGCGAGCTCGGCCGAGCTGCGTCGGGACCTGGCCACCGGGCTGGACCGGGTCCTCGGCGTCCGGGCGGGCACCTCGTGACCGCCGACGCGCGCGCCGTGCCCGGCCCGGCCTCCGCCGGGCGGGGGCCGGTCGCTCGCGCGCTGCTGGCGGCGGTGGGCTTCTACCAGCGCGCCATCAGCCCGGCGTTGCCGCCGCGGTGCCGGTTCGCGCCCACCTGCAGCGCCTACGCAGCCGAGGCCCTCGCGGTGCACGGCGCCGGCCGCGGGAGCTGGCTGGCAGTCCGCCGCCTGCTCAAGTGCGCGCCCTGGCACCCCGGGGGCTTCGACCCGGTGCCGCCGGCGCGCACGGCTCCACCGGAACCCGACCGAGATCACCCGCCGGCACCATGCCGGGCTGTGCAGCAGGAGGCTGGCGTTGCTTGACTGGTTGTACACCGCCATCTCCTGGGTCATGGCCCGGTGGCATGCGCTGTTCTCGACGTTCCTGGACCCGGCCGGCGGCATCACCTGGGCCCTGTCGATCGTGTTCCTGGTCGTCACGATCCGGCTGATCCTGTTCCCGCTGTTCGTCAAGCAGATCAAGTCGCAGCGGGCGATGCAGGAGATCCAGCCCGAGATCCAGAAGCTCCGCAAGCAGTACGGCAGCGACAAGCAGGGCTTCAGCCAGGCGATGATGGCGCTGCAGAAGGAGCGCGGGGTCAACCCGCTGGCCGGCTGCCTGCCGATCCTGCCGCAGATCCCGGTCTTCCTCTCGCTGTTCCACGTCCTGCGTCGGCTCGCGCCGGGCAAGCCGGGGCTCTACAGCTGGAGTGACCAGCTGACCGACCAGGCGGCGTCGGCCGCACTGTTCGGCGCACCCATCTCCTCGCAGTTCAGCATGGCCGGGCAGAAGGAGGACCTGATCCTCGCCCTGCCCGGGGTGGGCTACACGAACATCCGCATCGTCGCCTTCGTGCTGATCGTGATCATGTGCACGACCACGTACGTGACGCAGAAGCAGACGATGAAGCGCTCGGGCCCGGTCGAGGGCCAGGCGGCGACCGTGCAGAAGCTGCTGCTCTACGGCATGCCCATCAGCCTCTTCGTCACCGGGTTCTTCTTCCCGATCGGCGTCCTCCTCTACTGGTTCACCAACAACCTGTGGACGCTGGGCCAGCAGTTCTTCATCCTCCGCAAGCTGCCCCCGCCCGGGTCGGCCGCCGCCAAGGCCAAGGCCGACGCCGAGAAGCCCCCGGTCGACCCCAGGACCCTGGCGCCGAAGCCCGGAGCCAAGCCGGTCCGGCCCAAGGGCGGCCGTCCCGCCGCGTCGTCGGGCCCCGTGGACATGACCAAGCCGGCCGCCGTCGACGACGTCCGCCCGGATGCCGGGGACGGCGCGCTGCCACCGGGTGCCACGGCCTACGGCGCGGACGGCCAGGCCCCGGGCGCCCGCGGCTCGGCACCCCGGCCGCGCGCCGGCGGTGGCGGCGGGCGGGGCAGCCAGGGCCCGGCCAACCGCGGCAAGCGCAAGCGGCGCTGACCAGCGCCCCGGCGTCCGCTCCGGACGCCCACCGGCGTGAGCCGGCCACCGACCACCGGGTACGCCCGGACGCCCGCATCGACGGAGAGGTTCAGCCATGAGTGCCCCGCAGCACCCCACCGAGACGGCTTCCACGGCGGAGGCCACCTCCGGCGCGGTCCTCAGCCCCGTGCCGGACGACGTCGACACGGCCCCCACCGAGCTCCCCGACGCCGACCCCGACAGCGCCGACGCGGTCGTCGAGCCCGTGGACGCGACGGGTGGGGCGGACGGGGCAGGTGGGACCGACGCGCTGCTCGTCACCGAGGGCGACGTGGCCGGGGACTACCTCGAGCGGCTGCTCGACATCCTCGACGTGGACGGCGACATCGACCTCGACGTCGAGGGCGACCGCGCCTCGGTGGCGATCGTCGGGGCCGAGCTCCAGGACCTGGTCGGCTCCGACGGCTCCGTGCTCGAGGCGCTGCAGGAGCTCACCCGCCTGGCGGTCGCCCAGTCCACCGGCGTCCGGAGCCGGCTGATGCTCGACATCAGCGGGTTCCGGGCCAAGCGCCGGGCCGATCTGACCTCCCTCGCCGGCGAGGCGGCCCGCCGGGTCGCGGCCAGCGGACAGCCGGAGCGCCTGGCGGCCATGAACCCGTTCGAGCGCAAGGTCGTCCACGACGTCGTCGCCGGCATCACCGGTGTGCACAGCGAGTCCGACGGCGAGGAGCCCAACCGCCGCGTCGTGGTCCTGCCGGATCGGTGAGCGCCCCCGCGTCCGCCGGCAGCGGGCAGCCGGACGTCCCGCCGGCTCCCGACGCCGCCCGGGAGGTCTTCGGGGCCGCCCTGGCGGACGCCGAGCGCTACGTGGCCCGGCTGGCCACCGACGGCGTCACCCGGGGCCTGATCGGGCCGCGCGAGGTCCCGCGGCTGTGGGAGCGGCACGTGCTCAACAGCGCCGCGGTCGCCGAGGCCGTGCCGCAGGGTGCCCGGGTGGTGGACGTCGGCAGCGGCGCCGGGCTGCCCGGGATACCGCTCGGCCTGGCCCGGCCCGACCTCGCCCTCACCCTGGTGGAGCCCATGGCCCGGCGGGTGGAGTTCCTCGAGGAGGTCGTCGGGGAGTTGGGCACCCCCTGGCAGGTGGTGCGCGGCCGTGCCGAGGAGCGGTCGGTGCGGACCGCGGTCGGGCGGGTCGACGTCGTCACCGCCCGGGCCGTGGCGGCGCTGCCGCGGCTGGTGGCGTGGTGCCGGGGCCTGATGCGGCCCGGCGCCCAGCTGGTCGCGCTGGTCGGCGCCCGCGCGCTGGAGGAGCTGCCGTCGCTGCTCCCCGAGTTGGAGGCGGCCGGCATGCGCGAGGTGCACGCCCGGGCTGTCGGGGCCGGGCTGGGCGACGCTGCCACTACCGTGGTGGTCATGACGCGGGGAGCACGGTGAGCCGGGCTCGCTGTTCCACGTGGAACCCGTACCACGTCCCGACCGCGTTCCACGTGAAACGGGACGGCAGGGAGGACCCGAGATGACCGATCCGGGCCAACGGCTGCGGAGCAGCCTCGCCGACCAGGCGGCCAGCACCGGAGCGGACTTCGACAGCCCCATCGCCATGGAGGCGATGCGGGCCACCCGTGTGCTGCACGCCGCCGACCAGGAACCGTTCCCCGCACCGGGGCGGATCCGGGTCATCTCCGTCGCCAACCAGAAGGGCGGCGTCGGGAAGACCACGTCGACGGTGAACCTGGGCGTGGCGCTGTCCCTGTACGGGTTGCGCACGCTGGTGATCGACCTCGACCCGCAGGGAAACGCGAGCACCGCCCTCGGGGTGCCCCACAACGTCGGGACGCCGTCGATCTACGACGCCCTGGTCGGGGACAGCTCGCTGTCGGAGGTGGTGCACCCGACGACGGCCAGCCCGCTGCTCTCCTGCGTCCCGGCGACGATCGACCTGGCCGGCGCGGAGATCGAACTCGTCTCCGTGGTGGCCCGGGAGTACCGGCTGCGCCGGTCGATCGAGGCCTACCTGCACTCGCTGCCGGCCGACCAGCAGCCGCACTACGTGCTCATCGACTGCCCGCCGTCCCTGGGCCTGCTGACGCTGAACGCCCTGGTGGCCGGGGACGAGGTGCTCATCCCCATCCAGTGCGAGTACTACGCGCTGGAGGGGCTGGGCCAGCTGCTCAACAACATCGACCTGGTCCGCCAGCACCTCAACCCGGGGATCGCCGTCCGGACCATCCTGCTGACGATGTACGACGGGCGGACCAAGCTGGCCGACCAGGTGGCCGAGGAGGTCCGCAACCACTTCGGGGACCTGGTGCTCGACGCGGTGATCCCCCGCAACGTGCGGGTCTCGGAGGCGCCCGGCTACGGCCAGTCGGTCATCACCTACGACCCGGGATCGCGCGGATCGACCAGCTACGTCGAGGCGGCCCGTGAGGTGGCCCAGCGCGGCGTCCACCTGACCCCGGTCGCGCCCCCGGCTCCCCCGGCCCGGCCCGCGGCGTCGCTGGACCGGCTGGCGTTCGCCGACACCGACGCCGCCACCGTGCCCGTCGCCCACCCGTCCCGTCCTGAGGAGCGAGCATGACCAAGCGTGGCGGTCTGGGGCGCGGCCTGGCGGCGCTCATCCCCACCAGTGCCCCGGTGGCCGAGCCCGACGCGCTGCCCGACGGCGACGCGGGCAGCGCGGCGGCAGCCGCCGCGCCGGCCGAACCCACGCACGGCATCCACCTGCTGCCGCCGGCCGCACAGGCGGCCGCCGACGTGGCGCGCCACCGGGAGGAGACCGTCGGCGTCCCCGGCGCGCAGTTGCGCGAGGTCGCGGTCGGGGACGTCGTCCCGAACCCCAAGCAGCCCCGCCAGGTCTTCGACGACGAGGCCCTCGAGGAGCTCACCCACTCGGTCCGCGAGTTCGGGCTGCTCCAGCCGATCGTCGTCCGGGAGCGCAGCGAGGGCGGCTACGAGCTCATCATGGGCGAGCGCCGGTTGCGCGCCGCCCGGTCGGCCGGGCTGGACACCGTGCCGGCCATCGTCCGCGACACCTCCGACGACGCCCTGCTGCGCGACGCCCTCCTGGAGAACCTCCACCGGGTGCAGCTCAACCCGCTCGAGGAGGCAGCCGCCTACCAGCAGCTGCTGGAGGAGTTCGGGGCCACCCACGAGGAGCTCGCCGGCCGCATCGGCCGCAGCCGATCGCAGGTCACCAACACCATCCGGCTGCTGAAGCTGCCGGTGAAGGTGCAGACCCGGGTGGCCGCCGGCGTGATCTCCGCCGGGCACGCCCGGGCGCTGCTGGGGCTGGCCGACGCCGAGGCGCAGGACGCGCTGGCCACCCGGATCGTCGCCGAGGGCATGTCGGTGCGCGCCACCGAGGAGGCGGTCGCGCTGGCCGTCGCCGACGAGCCGGCCACCAAGCGTCGCCCCCGCCGGTTCAGCGCGCCCGGCGTCGAGGACCTCGCCGGCCGGCTGTCCGACGCGTTCGAGACGAACGTCAAGATCCAGATCGGCCGGGCCAAGGGACGCATCGTCGTCGAGTTCGGCTCGGTGGACGACCTGCAGCGGATCATCGGTCAGATGGCCCCGGACATCACCGGACGCCGCGCCGAGGAGTGAGGCGAGACACGCCGCCAGGGCCGGAGCCCCGGTTCCGTCACTGACGGAACCCGGGCTCAGCGGGTGGAGGTCGCCCGGCGGCTGAGCAACCGGGAGAGCACGTCGCCCAGCTCGTGGCCGGCTGCCTCGACCGCCATCGGGAACATCGACGTCTCGGTCAGGCCGGGCGAGACGTTCACCTCGAGGAAGTGCACCTCGCCGTCCGGGCTGACGATCGCGTCGGTGCGGGACAGGTCGGCCAGGCCGAGCACCCGGTGCACCTGCACAGCCAGCTCGGCCGCCCGGACGGCGACGTCGCCGGCCACCCGTGCCGGCGAGTGGTACTCGGTGAGGCCGGGCGTGTACCGGGCGGTGTAGTCGAAGACCCCGGATGCCGGGGTGATCTCGACCGCGGGCAGCGCCTCGGGCCCCTCCCCCAGGTCGACCACCGACAGCGCGAGCTCCACGCCGTCGACGAACCGCTCGACCAGCACGGTGTCCCCGTAGGCGAAGCAGCTGACCATCGCGGCGGGCAGGTCCTCGACGCGGGTGACCTTCTGGGCACCGAGGGCCGATCCCCCGGAGGCCGGCTTGACCATGAGCGGCAGGCCGAGCCGGGCGACGATGAGGTCGAGCACCGCCCCCGCCCCCAGCTCCCGGAAGGTGCTGTGCGGCAGCGCCACCCAGTCCGGCGTCGTCAGGCCCGCCGAGCGGACGACGGACTTGGCGGCGGGCTTGTCCCACGCCAGCCGGCAGGCCGCGGCCGGGGAACCGACGTAGGGCACCCCGGCGAGGTCGAGGACCGCCCGAAGTGCGCCGTCCTCCCCCGTGGCGCCGTGCAGCGCGATGAACACGGCGTCGGCGGGTGCCGCGGCCAGGCCGGGCAGCAGTTCGGCGTCGGCGTCGCGCAGCTCGGCGTCGACCCCGGCCCGGGTGAGCTCCTCCCACACCTGCGTGCCCGACGACAGGCTCACCTCGCGCTCGAAGGCGAGCCCTCCGGCGAGGACGACGGCGCGCAGCGGCTGCCCGGTCGCGGCGGCCTCCATGGCGGGTGCGGCTGCCGACTCCGTCATGACCGTCCGTCCTCGTAGGTGTCGCTGTTGGCCGGACCGACGATGTTCTCGGCCTCGTGGCTGGGGGTGCGGCCCGGGACGGCCCGGAAGGTGCCGGTGTCGACCGCGTCGAAGGTGGAGTGCAGGTCCAGCTCGGCCTCGATGACGCGGGCCAGCCGGCGCACGCCCTCGCGGATCTGGTCGGGCTCCGGGTAGCAGTAGGACAGCCGCATGTACTCCCGGCCGCCCCCGTCGGCGTAGAAGCCGATGCCCGGCACGTAGGCGACGTGCGCGTTGACAGCCCGCGGCTGCATGCGCTTGGCGTCGAGGCCGTGCGGCAGCTTCAGCCACACGTAGAAGCCGCCGTCCGGCCTGGTCCAGGTGGTGCCCGCGGGCATCAGCTGGTCGAGGGACTCGAGCGTGGCGTCGCGGCGCTCGCGGTAGAGCTCGACGAAGTGCTTGATCTGCTCGCGCCACGGCTGGGTGTCGAGGTACCGGGCGACGGCGTACTGGGTGAGCGAGGGCGGGCAGAGCACCTGGGCCTCGGTGGCCAGCACCAGCTTCTCCCGGACGGCGAGCGGTGCGAGCACCCAACCCACCCGCAGGCCCGGGGAGAACGTCTTGGAGAACGAGCCGAGGTAGATCACCCGCCGGCTGTCGCGGGCCCGCAGCGCCCGCATCGGCTCCCGGTCGAAACCGAGCAGGCCGTAGGGGTTGTCCTCGATGACCAGCAGGTCGTACCGGTCGGCGATGTCCATGACGGCCACCCGCCGCGCCTCGGACAGCGTGACGCCGGCCGGGTTGTGGTAGTTGGGCACCGTGTAGAGGAACTTCACCCGGTCGCCGGCGGCACGGCACTCCAGCAGCACCTGCTCCAGCGCCTCCGGGATCAGCCCGTCGTCGTCCATGGCGACGTGCCGGACGCGGGCCTGGGCGGACTGGAAGACGCCGAGCGCGCCGACGTAGGACGGGCCCTCGGCGAGGATGACGTCCCCGGGGTCGACGAACACGCGGGTGACGAGGTCGAGCCCCTGCTGCGAGCCCACCGTGACGACGACCTCGCTCGGGGAGGCGTCGGTGATGCCCTCCAGGGCCATGACGTCGCAGATCCGCTCGCGCAACCGCGGGTCGCCCTGCCCGGAGCCGTACTGCAGCGTCTGGGCACCCATGCCGGACACCAGCTCGCCGATCATGGAGCCCACCGCGTCCAGCGGCAGGGCGGTGACCGCGGGCATGCCGCCGGCGAGGGAGACGACCTCCGGCCGGCTGACGACGGAGAACAGCGCCCGGATCTCGGAGGTCTTCATCCCGTGCGTGCGTGCTGCGTACCGGTCGGCCAGGGGGTCCAGGCGCGGATGGCGCGGAGCCGGGTGGGGAGCACCGGGGCCCGGAGGCGTGCCGGGCGGGAGAGAGGCCACCCGTCGAGTGTAGGGACGGGCCGGCGGCGGTCGGTCGGGACACGGCGGCGGACGGACCGGTCCGGTCCCGCCCGTCCCACGCGTCGCGGCGTCCGGCTGGGTCAGACCCTCCCGGGGAGGACGAAGGTGCCCGTCGGTGGATCGGCCTCGGCGGGCAGGAAGAGCCGCTGGACGGCGGCGAGGACGGCGCTGGCCACGGTGCTGCGCAGCCGGGCGTCGAGCAGGAGCAGCCGGTCGACGGGGTGCGACAGGTAGCCGCAGTCCAGCCGGACCGCCGGCATCCGGCTCATCCGCAGCAGGTCCCAGGTCTTGGGGTGCGAGCCGAGGTCCAGGAGGCCCGTGCGCACGACGACCTCGCGCCGCACCAGGCTGGCGAACTGCTCGCCGACCGTCGACGAAGCCCCCGAGCCGGTCCCGTAGTAGTAGCTGGACACCCCCCGGGCGTGCTCCGAGCCGTGCGCGTCCATGTGCAGGGACAGGAACAGGTCGGCGCGGGCGTCGTTGGCGAACGCCGTCCGCTCGGCCGCCGTCGGGTTCTGTCGCCGGCCGCGGGTCAGGTAGACGGTGGCGCCGGCCGCGGCGAGCCGGCCCTCGATCCGGGACGCCAGGTCCAGCACGAGATCGGCCTCGGTGGTCTCGCCGGCGGTGAACCCGGGGTCCCCGCCGCCGTGGCCCGGGTCGACGACGATCCGCCGGCCGATCAGGTGGGGGCCGCTCTCCAGGAAGCTGGCGCTCTGGCGGAGCAGCTGCGGGCGCCCCCCGGTCACCTTGCGGCCGAGCTGGCGCAGCGCGCGCAGGGTGGCCGGCCCGCAGGTGCCGTCGGAGGTCAGCCCGTAGTCGCGCTGGAACGCGCGCAGGCCCACCTCGGTCTCGGGGCCGAAGACACCGTCGACCGGTCCGGCGTCGTAGCCGAGCTCGTGCAGCCGGTCCTGCAGGTTGGTGACGTCGTCCCCCCGGATCGGCCGCTCGGGGTCGTGGTGCAGCAGTCGGTCACCCAGCGACCAGCGCGCCTCCGACAGGGCACGGTAGGTCTCCTCGCCCACCGCGCCGTCGACGGACAGCCCCCGGACCTGCTGGAAGTGCCGGACGGCGAGCTCGGTGGCCGGGTCGTACACGGCCTGCTCGAGCGGTTCGTCCTCGGCTCCGGCCGTGCCGGCCGGCAACAGGCCGAGGCTCCGGAGGGCGGCGTGCACGTCGGCCACGGCGGGGCCACGGTCCCCCGGGCCCAGGGGGCGCATGCGGCTGTCGGTTCCCATCGTGGCTCGATTGTCGTCCCCCGCTGCCGTCCCGGCCCACCGGGGGCCGACGGACGGCAGCGGCCCACCCGTCCGACGAGGACAGATGGGCCGCAGACGGTCACCGGTGGCCACCCCTCAGGGGGCAGGTGGTCCTCTTACAGGTAGTCGGCGAGGTCCGACAGGATCGCGCCCTTGGGCTTGGCGCCGATGATGCTCTTCACCGGCTTGCCACCCTGGAACACCGTCATGGTCGGGATCGACATGACCTGGTAGTCGCGGGCGATCTGCGGGTTCTCGTCGATGTTCAGCTTGGCGATCGTGAGCTTGTCGCCGTGCTCAGCGGCGATCTCCTCGAGCACCGGGGCGACCATCTTGCACGGACCGCACCACTCGGCCCAGAAGTCGACGAGCACGGGCTTGTCGCTGCCCAGCACGTCGTCGGCGAAGCTGGCGTCGGTGACGGTCTTGGTGCTGCCTGCCATGGTCGTTCTCCTCGTGATCAGCGGGGCTCGGTGTGGACCCTGCGGGGACAACCCCGCGGCCCCCCGGTCTATGCCCTTCGGTCCGCGGTCAGCGCTCGTGGAACGCCTCGGCCAGCCAGCGCTCCGCGTCGATGGCTGCGGCTGCGCCGGTTCCGGCCGAGGTGATGGCCTGCCGGTAGATGTGGTCGACGACGTCGCCGCAGGCGAACACGCCGTCGATGTTCGTCTTGGTCGTCGGGTGCTCGACCTGGATGTAGCCCTCGTCGTCGAGCTTGAGCTGGCCGGCGAAGATCTCGCTGCGCGGGTCGTGGCCGATGGCGACGAACAGGCCGGTGACCGGCATCGTCTCGGTGACGCCGCTGTCGACGTCGGTCAGCTCGACGGCCGAGACGGTGTTCTCGCCCAGCACGTCGGTGACCTGCTTGCCCAGCGCCCAGCGGATCTTCTCGTTCTCCTGGGCGCGCTGCTGCATGATCTTCGACGCCCGCAGCTCGGCCCGCCGGTGGACGACGGTCACCGACTTGGCGAAGCGGGTGAGGAAGGTGGCCTCCTCCATCGCGGAGTCGCCGCCGCCGACCACGATGATGTCCTGGTCGCGGAAGAAGAAGCCGTCACAGGTGGCGCAGGCGGACACGCCGCGCCCCAGGAGCCGGGCCTCGTTGTCCAGGCCCAGGTACCGGTACTTGGAGCCGGTGGCCACGATGACCGCGTGCGCCCGGTGCACCTCGTCGCCGACCTTGACGATCTTCGGCTCGGCGGTGAGGTCGACCTCGCTGACGTCACGGGCGACCAGCTCCGCGCCGAAGCGCTCGGCCTGCTGGCGCATGTCCATCATCAACTGCGGGCCCTGGATGCCCTCGGCGAACCCGGGGAAGTTCTCCACCTCGGTGGTCGTCATCAGCGCGCCGCCGAACTGCGACCCCTCGAACACCAGCGGGTGCAGGTTCGCGCGGGCGGCGTAGACGGCGGCGGTGTAGCCCGCCGGACCGGAACCGATGATGATCAGGTCACGGACACCGTCGTGCTCCGCCGGGGGGATCGCGGGATCGGCGTGCTCAGCCGTCACGGCGGGGCCGGGGGTGGGGTGGGGTTCGCTCACGCGGGACACAACTGGGATCGTAGGAGCCACATTCCCCGGTCAGCAGGGCCACATTCCAGCTCACGGAAGCTCCACGCGCCATCTCCGGCGGCCGCACTCAGCCCGCGGACAGGGGCTCGACCTCGGCCAGGTCCCCGGAGAACCCGCCCTCGGCCTCGGTGAGCTGGGTGATCCACACCAGCACGTACTGCGCCGTGACCGGCTCGTCGAAGGTCAGGTCCGCGGTGCCGTCCACCGGGCCGGTGGCCGCCACGGGGTAGCCGTCCAGGTCACCGTCGGGGGTGTCGCCGGTGCGGACCTCCACGACCACGCCGGGGGTCGTCGTCGTCACCGTCGCCCCGGAGAGGGCCTGGGCGCTGCCCAGGTCGTACAGGACGCCGACGCCCGGCTTGAGGTTGCCGAAGGCCGCCGAGCCGCGGTAGGTGACGGTGGACCAGGAGGTGGCGGGGTCGCCGTCGTGGGAGAGGGCGACGTCCTGCTCGTTCTCGGGGTCACCGTCGCCGAAGGGGTTGAAGACCGAGGAGCCGGCGACCGTCACGGGGGCGCCGGCCTCCGGCGCCTCCTCGCCCTCGTCGGCCGGCGCGCTGCTCGAGGGCGGGGGGGACGCCGTCCCGTCGCCACCGACGCTGTCGGCGACCGAGAGCAGGTTGCTGCCCACCCACCACGCCAGCCCGATGACCACGGCGAGGGCGAGCAGCGGCAGGCCCACCACGAGCAGCCGGCGGCGGGCCTCGGGGACCGGCTCGGCCGAGGCGGCGGGCCGGTCGTCGGGCTCCTCCGTGCCGTCGTCCTCCAGGCCGAAGCCCCCGGACAGGGGCAGGAGGTCGTCGTCGGCGGCGTCGCCGCGGGGGGCCGGCACCGGGGGGCGGCCGCGCGGGTCCAGTCGCTGCGGGACGTCGGCGCCGGAGGTGGCCCGCGTCGGCGCGGGATCGTCGGTGTCCTCGTCGTCCCGGCGCTCACGGAGCCGGCGCAGCCACCCGCTGTCGGTCTCGTCCGCGCCGCGCAGCGGCTCGGAGGGGTGGGTCCCGCGGGGACGCTCGGCCAGCAGCGCGGCCATCGCGGCCACGCTGGACAGCCCGGCACCGGGCTCGGTGGAGCGGGCCCGCCGCACCAGCGCCGCCAGGTCGGGCGCCATGACCGGCGCCCGGCCCGGGCCGGCCGGCACCCCGGCGCGCCGGCCGGTCAGGCAGTACTCCAGGAGTTCGGCGAGGGCGGCGATGTCGTCCTGGATGGTGCCCGTCGCGGCCGGCACCGCCCGCAGGCCCACCAGGCCGTTGGGCCGCAGCACGACGGCCTCGGGGGTCAGCCCGCCCACGGCCAGGCCGACCCGGTGCGCCTCCGCCACGCCCTCGGCCAGCCGCCGCAGCACCGTGCGGGCCTCGCGGTCGGGCATGGGGCCGGTGGCCAGCCGCTCGGCCAGCGTCTGGCCCTCGATCCACTCGTTGACCACGTACGCGGCGCCGCCGGGGACGGAGGAGTCGCCGCTGCCCTCGGCGGCGTCGTAGACCATCGCGAGGGCGGGGGTGGCCAGCCCGCCGGCGGTCAGCGCTCGGGTGATCCACTCCCGGGCCGCCGGTCCGCCGGGGGAGTGCACCCGGATCTCGACGTCGCGGTTGAGGATGCGGTCCTTGGCCCGCCAGCACCGGATGACCCCGGTCGCGGTGGTGGCGGCGGGGCCCACCTCGTCGAGGGGCCGGTAGCGGTCGGGCAGGCCGGTCGTCGTGGACGTCATCGACGCGGCCGACCCCCTGCTCGCTCCCGGCCGGCGGCTGGATCGCCCCGGCGTGGGCGTCGCCCCGCTGCTCACCCGCGCCCCAGCCGGGCCCTGACCGCGGCCAGGGGCTCCCGGACCTCCGGAACCCGGGCGAGCACGATGCCTGCGAGAGCCGCGACGCCGATGACCACGGTACCGATCAGCAGGGTGCCGAGCGAGCCCGCGACCGACGAGCCCAGCGCGTCCTCGGTCACCCGCACGGCGACCCACCCGAGCAGCCCGGCCACGACCGAGGCGGCCACGATCCGCAGCACCGGGCCGAGCGTCGCCGTCCCGCTGCCGAGAGTTCCCAGGCGGCGACGGAGCGCGAGGTACCCGAGGACCCAGCCGGCCAGGTAGGTGACGCTGGTGACCAGCATCAGGCCGGCGACGACGGCGTCGGGGCCGACCACGACCGGCACCAGCAGCAGCAGCGGCACGCGGACGGCGACCATGCCCAGCTGGACCAGCGTCGGGGTGCGGGCGTCCTTCATCGCGTAGAAGACCCGCAGCTGCAGGAGGGTCACCGCCATCGGCAGCAGGCCGAAGGCGCCGACGGCCAGGGCCGTCCCGATGGCCTGGGCCTCGGCGACGCTGGTGTTGCCGCGGGCGAAGGCGACGGTGGCGAGGGCCGGCCCCAGCACCGTCAGCGCGGCGGTGACCGGCAGCAGACCGAGGGCGGACAGCCGGGTGCCCAGCGCCAGGTCCTGGGCCACGCCGGGCACGTCCTGGCGGGCCGCGGCCCGGCTCATCCGGGGCAGCAGCGCGGTGAGCAGTGCGACCCCGATGATCCCGTAGGGCATCTGGAACAGCAGGCTGGCGATGGCCAGGGCGCTGGACCCGAGGCCGCCCTCGCGGGTCGCCGCGTTGGCGATGCGGGTGGCGACGACCACGCCCACCTGGCTGACCGCGACGTAGCCGATCACCCACAGCCCGAGCCGGCCGATCTCCCGTAGGCCGGTCTGCCGCAGGTTCCAGCGGGGACGCAGCGGGACGCCGGCCCGCCGCAGCAGCGGCAGGAGCACCAGCGCCTGCAGCGCGATGCCGAGCGTCGTCCCGCCTCCCAGCAGCCAGATCTGGCCGCTGCTGATGGTGGCGGGCGTCAGCTCGCCGGGCCCACTGGCGGCGATGAACAGCGCGCCGGTGGCGATGACCACGAGGTTGTTGAGCACCGGCGCCCACGCGGGGGGCCCGAACACCCCGCGGGCGTTGAGGATCGCGGTGGCCAGCGCGCCGACGCCGTAGAAGACGATCTCCACGAGCAGGATGCGGGCCAGCCAGTTGGCCAGCCGCACCTGCTCGGGGTCGCCCTGGATGCCGTAGAGGGCGGTGAGCAGCGGCGCCACGGCGACCGCGACGGCGGTGACCACCACCAGGCCGACGACGGCCACCGTGGCCAGCCGCTGCGCGTAGCGGACGCCACCGTCGGCGTCCCGTTCCTGGGCGTGCACCAGCAGGGGCACGATCACCGACGTCAGGACGCCGCCCAGCAGCAGCTCGTAGACGATGTTGGGCAGCGTGTTGGCGGTGTTGTAGGCGTCGTTGACCAGCGTCACGCCCAGCGCCGCCGCCAGCACGATCGTGCGGAGCAGCCCGGTCACCCGGGACACGAGGGTCGCCACGGCCATCGTGCCGGCGGCGCGCAGGATCCCCCGGCTGGCGCCGGGGGCGCCCTCGCGGGCCTCGACCTCCTCGTCGGTCTCGTCCACCGGGCGGGGCACCGGGGGCAGCACCGGGATCAGCTGGGTGTCGTCGGGCCCCGGCACCCACCGGGACGTCGTCCTGGGGCGGGGCGGCGGAGGCGGTGCCGGCAGCCGCCGGACGCGCGGTGCGGGCGGCGGTACCGGGGGCATCGGCCGTGGACCGGCCGTCGCCTTGGGGTAGGGCGGCGGGGGCAGCGGCAGGGCCGGCGTCGCCGGGCCGGGGACGGCGGGCGGCGCGGGGGACGCGGTGGACGGCGCCGGCTGGTCCTCCGGGGACGCCGCCGGCCGCCCGGGTGGGACCGGCGGCAGGGGCACCCGGCGCTGCTGCTCGTCCACCGGCCCGTCGCCGCGCCCGGTCACACGGGGCTCCGCGTCGGGGGCAGCGGCACCGGTGTGTCCGCCTCGGCCGCCGGCGTCCCGGCGCGACGGCGCAGCACGAACCGCACCAGGCGGCGCAGGAACAGCAGGCCGAGCAGTGCCGCGGCGCCGATGGTGATGAGCAGCGAGATCGTGCCGTAGGCGGTGCTGCGCACCTGCAGCTCGACCTGCTCGCCGAGCACGCCACCGGCGGGGGTGGTGAGCGTCGCGACCACGCCGAACCGGCCCGACTGCCGCACCTCGGTGGGCACCTCCACCGTCGTCCGCTGGTCGGGGGCGAGCACCTGCTCACCGACGTCGGCCACGGTGAGGGCGTTGCCGCGGGTCTGCACGCGCAGCTGGACGCGCACGGCGAAGGGCAGGTCGTTCTGGACGGTGAGCACCAGCGGGGCGTCGGTCGAGGCGAGGCTGTAGGTGCCGTCGGCGGGGGCGAGCAGGCCGACCTGGCCGCGGACCTGCTCGAGCGTCGCCCGCAGGTCCGCGGCCGCGGACCGGAACGCCTCCGGGTCGTCCCGCCACGCGGCCGAGGCCGACCGGGACACCGCCGCGTCGTAGCGGGCCAGCGTCGCCGCCGGGTCGTCGACGACTGCGCTGGCGAGGTCGTCGCGCACGGCGACCGCCGCGGAGACGTCGGCCAGGCCCTCGGCCGCCAGCCCGCCGGGATCCGCCGGTGCGGCGAGCTCCCCCGTGTCGACCGAGGGGCCCTCGGCGAGCTGGACCACCGTCGCCGGCCGCAGCCAGGGGACCTGCGCCGAGGCGGCGATCATCTCGCTCACGCCGGCGGGGTCGGCGTCCACCTCGCGGGGCGGGGCGATCAGCACGGTCTGCCCGGCCGCCGGGTCGACGCCGCCGTCCATGGCCAGCAGCGCCAGCTCGGCCAGGTAGCGCTGCCCGGCCCCGGTGCCGCCGGGTGCGCCGGACGACGCCCCGACCAGCCCGCTCAGCCCGCTGTCGGCGACCAGCGCGTCGACCGGACCGTCGGGCGTGGGCACCGTCGTCCGTGCGGCCGCGCTCCCGCCGTCGAGGCCCAGGGCGGTCGTGCCGTCGGTGAGCCCGTCGGGGGTGAGCACCACCCGGTCGATCCCGCCGGCGCGCAGCGTGGCGAGGCTGTCGGGACGCACGGCGCCGCCGACCGACCAGGCCAGGTCGGTGCGCGCGGTCACCCCGAGGGCGTCGCTGAGGACGTCGGCGCCGAGGACGGCCGAGGCGTCCTCGTCGGACCCGTCGTCGGGCGGGCTGCCGGCGGGCAGGCTCCGGGTGACCACCTCGGCCAGCCCGGCGGCGGTCAGGGCATCGGTGTCGACGTCCCCGTAGGGCAGGGCGACCACCGGGTGGTCCGCGGCCACGGCTCGCAGCCGGTCCAGGAACGCGGCGGCCTCGTCGGTGCCCTCCCCCGCCCCCTCGCGGCCGGCGACGTCGTAGGGGCCCTCGGCCATGAGCGCGAGCTCCTCGACCAGGGCGGGGTCGACCGCCAGCGTCACGGGGACCGAGGGCCGGGGTTCACCGCCCTCGGGGGGAGCGGTCTGCGGCAGCCGCTCGACGACGGCCAGGGCGCGGTCCAGCCGACCCTCGGGGGACACGGCCGCGGCCAGCTCGTCGTCGACGAAACGGCCCGCGGCGTCGCGGTGGGTGCGTTCCACGACGGGCCACAGCCACGCGACGCTGGTCGGCGCGGCCGGCTGGGCGGGCGGCTGCACCAGGAAGGTGGACAGCTCCCCGACCCGTCGGCGCTCGCCGTCCGGCCCGTCGGCGTTGAGGTTGAGCAGCACCGGGTAGACGCCCTCCTGGTCCACCTGGAGCGTGCCGGTGTCCGTGGTGAGGACGAACGACGTCGAGTCGCCGGGCCCGAGCTCCCCCGGGACCTCCTGGAACGGGGTCGTGACCGCCGTCGTCGGGTCGGGGTCGGCGTCGGTGGCCAGCAGCTCGGCGCGGCTGTCGAGCAGGTCGCCGCGCTGCAGGCGGACGTCGAGCCCGGCCAGCGTCTCGGTCCCGGTGTTGGTGAGCGTGCCGGCGACGGTGACCACGGCGCCGGGGCTGAGCACCCGCGGCTCGAACCGGGTGACGTCGACCTGCACCGGCCGGGTCGCGTCGCCGGCGTCGTCCTCCGCAACCGGAGCAGGCTCCCCAGGTGCGGCGGCCGCGGCCGGGGCCAGCGCGACGAGGGGGGCGGCGAGCAGCCCGGCCAGGACCGCACCGGTCGGTGCGGCGCGGCGGGAGCGGGGACGACCGTGCCGCACGGACCGGCCGCCGGTACGCCCGGCAGCCGATCGCCTCACGACAGCTCCCCGCCGGCGCCCGTCGGTCCGGGATCCCCGGTGCTGTCCGCCCTGCCCGCCCTGGCCGGCCCGGTCACGCGCTGTCGGCGAGGAGTGCGGGGGCCCGCTCGACCAGCGCACGCTCGTCGGCGTAGGCCAGCCGGTCGCTCAGCTCGTCGAGGGGCACCCAGGCCACCTCGGTCACCTCGACGTCGGCGTCGGAGAGGGCGCCGCCGATGGCGCGGAGCAGGAAGTGGTGCACGGTCTTGTGCACGCGACGGCCGTCGGCGACGAACCAGAAGTCGATGATCCCGAGCGGGGCGACCACCTCGCCGATGATCCCGGTCTCCTCGGCGACCTCGCGGACGGCGGTGTCGGCCGGGGTCTCGCCCTCCTCGATGTGGCCCTTGGGCAGGGACCACAACAGCCGGCCGCGCCGGTCGGTCCGTCCGATCAGCGCCGCCCGCGGCCCCGTGATGGGGTCGTCGGCCACCACCAGGCCCCCGGCGGAGGTCTCGTCGACCCGGCGCAACCGGCGGCCGGGGCGTCCGCGCCCGCCCGTCCCAGCCATGCCAGGAGGGTAGCGCGCGCCACGGCACTACTCTGGCTGGTCGTGTCCGCACAGCCCCCGCGTCGTCCTCCCGCGGAACCCGTGCCCCCCGCCGTGCAGGAGGCGGTGCGGCACCTCGTGGACGTCTCGCCCGTCCTGACCGAGCTGGGGGAGCGGTTCACCGCCGCTGGTCACGAGGCGCACCTGGTGGGCGGATCGGTCCGCGACGCGCTGCTCGCCGCCGGTGCGGCGGGTGGGCGGCCGGCCGGCACGACGGACGGCGACCTCGACGTCACCACCGACGCCCGTCCCGAGCAGGTGCTCGAGCTGCTGCGCGGCTGGGCCAGTTCCACGTGGAACACCGGGATCGCCTTCGGCACCGTGGGTGCCGAGGTCCGCGGCGTCCGGCTGGAGATCACCACCTTCCGGGCCGACCGCTACGACCGCGAGTCCCGCAACCCGCAGGTGGCCTGGGGCACCTCGCTGGTCGACGACCTGGCCCGCCGCGACTTCACGGTCAACGCGATGGCGGTCTCGCTCGGGCCCGACCGGGCGGTCACCGACCCCTACGGCGGGCTCGGTGACCTGCTGGCGAAGCGGTTGCGCACGCCGGCCACGGCGGCGGAGTCCTTCGCCGACGACCCCCTGCGGATGCTGCGCGCCGTCCGGTTCGTCGCCCAGCTGGGCCTGACCCCGGACGACGACGTCGTGGCGGCCATGACGGCACTGGCCGGGGACCTGTCCCGGATCACCCCGGAGCGGGTGCAGGTGGAGCTGGCCAAGACGCTCCTCCAGGACTCGCCCCGGGCCGCGCTCGAGTTGTTCGTGTCCACCGGACTGGCCGACGTCGTCCTGCCCGAGCTGCCCGCGCTGCGGATGGAGATCGACGAGCACCACCAGCACAAGGACGTCTACACGCACTCGCTGACCGTGCTGGACCAGGCGATCGCGCTGGAGAGGGCCGACCCGGATGCCGACTCCCCCGACCTCGTGCTGCGGCTCGCGGCGCTGCTGCACGACATCGGCAAGCCGGCCACCCGCCGGCACGAGCCGCGGGGCCGGGTGTCGTTCCACCACCACGAGGTGGTCGGCGCCAAGCTGGTGCGCAAGCGGCTGCAGGCGCTGCGCTTCTCCAAGGAGGTCACCGAGGCGGTCGCCCGGCTGACCTTCCTGCACCTGCGCTTCCACGGCTACGGCCGCGGCGAGTGGACCGACTCCGCCGTCCGCCGGTACGTGACCGACGCCGGGGACCTGCTGTCCCGTCTGCACAAGCTGGTGCGCTCGGACTCCACCACCCGCAACAAGCGGCGGGCAGCGGCGCTGTCGGCGACCTACGACTCGCTGGAGCAGCGGATCGCCGAGCTGTCGGCGGCCGAGGACCTCGCGCGGGTGCGACCGGACCTCGACGGCAACGCGATCATGGGGATCCTCGGGATCGGGCCGGGCCGCGAGGTCGGCGAGGCGTGGCGGTTCCTCAAGGACCTGCGCCTGGAACGCGGCCCGCTGGACCCCGACGTGGCCGAGGCGGAGCTCCGCGCCTGGTGGGCCACGCGCTCGGGTTGAGCTCAGCGGGCGATGCGCAGGGAGGCGACCGCACTCACCGCGTAGACGGCCCCCACCGTGACCACCAGCGCGACCGAGATCCCCGACGGCGGCAGCAGGAGGGCCGCGGCCAGCAGCGCCGTCACGTAGCTGACGTTGACCAGGGTGTCGTAGACGGAGAACACCCGGCCGCGGAAGTCGTCCTCCATGGACTCCTGCAGCGTCGTGTCCACGCAGATCTTCACCGCCTGACCGACGAAGCCGAGCACCAGGCCGACGAGGACGGCCGTGACCGGGAGGAACGGCAGCGACAGCGCGACCAGCGCGGGTCCGGCGCCGGCCAGCAGCACGCTGACCCAGCGGGCCTTGCCCAGGCGCCGGACCACCGCGGGGGTCACCGCGGCGGCGAGCAGCGACCCACCCGCGCCGGCCGCGACCACGAGACCCAGCCCCGCCAGCCCACCGGGGACCAGTCCACCGGTCGTGAACGTGTTGCGGAACAGCAGCATCGACATCAGCGTGACCAGCCCGAAGCACAGCCGGTGCGCGGTGATGACCGCCAGCGCGGCGGCTGCGGGTGGGCGTTCCCACGCGTGCTGCGCGCCCGCGACCATCCCGGCGGCCACCTCGCGCAGCGAGAGTGCCGGGCTGCCGGCCGGGTGGTCGGGCCCCAGGTGCTCACGGGAGAACCGCGACACCACGCCGGCCGCCACCAGGTAGGGGACCGCCGCCGCCAGGGTCAGCAGGGCGTACGCGCCGTCGCCCGCGTCGCCGAGCTGCAGCAGGCCGACGGCGACCGCGCCGCCGCCGACGGTCGCGACCGCGCCGCACGTCGTCGACAGGGCGTTGGCCGACACCAGGGAGGGCTCGTCGGCCGTGTGCGGCAGCGCCGCCGAGAGCGCGGAGAGCACGAACCGGTTGACCGAGAACACCGCGAGGCCGACCACGTAGAAGCCGGCACCCGCCACGCCCGCCCACACCAGCGCCGCGAGCCCGGCGACGAGGGCCGCCCGGACCAGGCCGGCGCGCACCAGCACCTGCCGGCGGCTCCACCGGTCCAGCCAGACACCGGCGAACGGGCCGACGACGGAGTAGGGCAGCAGGAGGACGGCGAAGCCGAGCGCGACGTCGAGTGGGTCGGCGGCGCGCTGCGGGTTGAACAGCACCGTCCCGGCCAGCGCCGCCTGCAGGACGCCGTCCCCGAACTGGGCGGCGAGGCGGGTGGCGAGCAGCCGGCGGAAGTCCCACCGGGGCAGCAGGTGCCGCACGGAGGTCTCCGCTCGGCGCACCCCATCACCCTACGGTGGTCGAGTCCTCCCGCAGGGTGGACGACCGGCCGCAGGCGGTCCTCGCACCCGGGCGGCGCGGCCCTGCCCGGGGCCGCCCGGTGGGGCACACTGGGTGCGATGACTCTCCCGCCCTCGTCCGACCCCGACCCCGGTCCGCCCGCGCGGCCGGCGACGGGCCGACGTGGTGCGGGCGCGGTCCCCGCGCTCTCGATCGGCGGCCTCGACGACGTGCGCCCCGGCGCGCTGCTGGTGGCCATGCCGGCGCTGACCGACCCGACCTTCGCCGGGACCGTCGTGTTCGTGCTGGACCACAACGACAGCGGCACGCTGGGCGTGGTCCTCGGCCGGCCGAGCCAGGTGGAGATCCGCGACGTGCTGCCCGGCTGGTGCGACCTGGCGGTCGACCCCGGGGTGTTCCACGTGGGGGGCCCCTGCGAGACGGACACGGCGCTGTGCCTGGCCGTGTGCCCCGCCCCGGCGCCGGCACCCGACAGCGGGCTGCGGCGGGTCGCGGGCGACGTCCACCTGGTCGACCTGGACGCCGACCCGGTGGAGCTCCCCGGCCACGTCCGCGGGCTGCGGGTGTTCGCCGGGTACGCCGGCTGGTCGCCGGGTCAGCTGTCCGGCGAGATCGCGGAGGGTGCCTGGGCCTGCGTGCCCGGCCGCCCAGACGACGTCCTCTGCGACGCGGCCGGGCCCGAGCTGTGGCGGCGGGTCATGGGCCGGCAGACGGGGCGGCTGGCCGTGCTGTCCACGGCGCCGGCCGACCCCTCGGCGAACTGACCCGGTACCCGGACACGCCCGCAGGTGCGGCGCCGCGGCGCGACATCTGGTAGGAAGTGGATCCGGGAGGGGGCGGTCTGGGGAAGAGGCCGCCCCCTTCCCCCATGTCCGGGTCCGTCCAGGGCGGTGCGGACGGGCTCCTGCCTCACAGCCCGACGGTGGCCGCGATCTCCGGGTGCGCCGCGCCGTCCGCGGTCTGCTCGTCCTCCGGCACCTCGATCACCCGGGGACCGTGGTCGGAGAGGGTGACCGTCACGTCCTCCTCCTGGCCGGGCAGCCGGGTGACGAACTGCGCCAGCAGGTCGCTCGACCGGTCCACCGCGACCGTCCAGCCCGACGGTGAGGCGTAGACCGCCGTCAGCTGGCCGTCGACCGAGCGGTCGCCCTCCCAGGTGTAGGCCGCGTCCTGGAAGGCCCCGGCGTCGTCGGCCTCGGCGGCGGACAGGTTGAGCACCAGCCGGACGAGGACGTCGGTCAGCGGCGACTCCTCCCCCGTCGCCACCGGCCGGCGCACGTAGGCCGCCTCGGGCAGGCCCGCCCCGGCCAGCGCCTGGGCCAGACCGGGGACGTCGCCGAACCACAGCTGGTCGGCGGTGAAGAACAGCGTGCGCGTGTCGTCGGGCCGCTCGTCGCCGTAGGCGGTCACCGCCTGGGCCCGGCCCACCGCGCCGGTGAAGTCGACCTCGCCGGTCAGCGTCAGCACGGTGCCCTCGCCGTAGGGGGCGGTGACGACGAAGTCCGCGCCGCCCTCCTCCCCGTTGCGCGCCAGCAGCTGCGCGAGGACGCCGGCCTCCTCCTGGGTCACCGCGTCGCCGGTCTCCCGGTCACCGGCGTCCCCGGAGCACCCCGTGAGCAGCGCGACGGCAAGCCCCAGGGTGGCGAGCAGCGGACGGCGGCGGGACATGCCGTGCAGCGTATGCAGCCTCGGGCGCCGCACCCCCGACGACGCGACAGGGCCCGCACCCCGGACGGGAGTGCGGGCCCCATCGGGTCCTCGCTCAGCGCTCGATGTCGCCGCGGATGAACGCCTCGACGGCGTCGCGCGCCTCGCTGTCGTCGTACTGCACGGGCGGGCTCTTCATGAAGTAGGACGACGCCGACAGGATCGGGCCGCCGATGCCGCGGTCCTTGGCGATCTTGGCGGCGCGGACGGCGTCGATGATGATGCCGGCCGAGTTGGGCGAGTCCCAGACCTCGAGCTTGTACTCCAGGCTCAGGGGCACGTCACCGAACGCGCGCCCCTCCAGGCGGACGTAGGCCCACTTGCGGTCCGACAGCCACGGCACGTGGTCCGACGGGCCGATGTGCACGTTGTCCTTGCCCATGTCGCGGTCGACCTGGCTGGTGACCGACTGGGTCTTGGAGATCTTCTTGGACTCCAGCCGCTCGCGCTCGAGCATGTTCTTGAAGTCCATGTTGCCGCCCACGTTGAGCTGCATCGTGCGGTCGAGCTGCACGCCGCGGTCCTCGAACAGCTTGGCGAGGACGCGGTGGGTGATCGTGGCGCCGACCTGGCTCTTGATGTCGTCGCCGACGATCGGCACCCCGGCGGCGGTGAACTTGTCCGCCCACTCCTTCGTGCCGGCGATGAAGACCGGCAGGGCGTTGACGAAGGCGACCCCGGCGTCGAGCGCGGCCTGGGCGTAGAACTCCGCGGCCTGCTGCGAGCCCACGGGCAGGTAGCAGACGAGGACGTCGGCGCCGGACTCCCGGAGCGCCGCCACCACGTCGACCGGCTGGTCGTCGGACTCCTCGACGATCTCGCGGTAGTACTTGCCCAGCCCGTCGAGGGTGGTCCCGCGCTGGACGGTGACGCCGAGCGGGGGGACGTCGCAGATGGTGATGGTGTTGTTCTCGCTGGCGACGATGGCCTCGGAGAGGTCCCGGCCGACCTTCTTGGCGTCGACGTCGAACGCCGCCACGAACTCCACGTCGGACACGTGGTAGTCGCCGAAGCGGACGTGCATGAGGCCGGGGACCGACTGCGTCTCGTCGGCGTCCCGGTAGTAGTGCACGCCCTGGACGAGCGAGGCGGCGCAGTTGCCCACACCGACGATGGCGACCTTGACGGTGCCCATGTGGTCTCCTTCTGGTCGGACCGCGAACGGTCGTTGTCTCCCGGACCGCGTGCGGTCCTGCATGGTGCAGACGACGCCCGGTCGGGCGACGCCTCGGTTCATGGGGTGCGGGGCGGCTCGTCGGAGGACGCCTGCCGCTCGCTGTCGATGAGCTCCGAGAGCCAGCGCACCTCGCGGTCGACGGAGTCCAGGCCGTGCCGCTGGAGCTCGAGGGTGTAGCGGTCGAGGCGTTCGCGGGTCCGGCTGAGCGAGGACCGCAGGCCCTCCCGCTGCCGCTCGACGGTGCGACGGCGGCCCTCCAGGATCCGCAGCCGCACGTCGGCCGCGGTGTGCCGGAAGAACGCCAGGCGGACCCCGAAGAGCCCGCCGTCGTCGTACGCCTCGGGACCGGCCTGGCCGACCAGCTCGTGGAAGCGTTCCTTGCCCTCGGCGGTGATCGTGTAGACGACCTTGCCCCGCCGGCCGGTGAGGGGTGGCGCGTCGGCCGGCAGCAGTGCGTGCTTGTCGGGATCGTCGGTGGAGACGTACCCCGCCGCGTGCAGCCTCTTGAGGGCCGGGTAGAGCGAGCCGTAGGAGATGCTCCGCAGCCCACCGAGGACCTGCGCGAGTTGTTTGCGCAGCTCGTAGCCGTGCATCGGGGACTGGTGCAGCAGGCCGAGGATGGCGAACTCGAGCACGTCGCCTCCCGTCGCCCTGCTGTTCGATGTATCGACACGATACATCGGACGGACGACCCGGGCGACACCGGGCGGGGGCGGGGTACGGGCGCAGACCCCTCCGGCCGTCCCCGCGATGCGTACATTGGACGGGTGCCCGGACGACGATCCGTCGTGGACTACTCGCTGCAGCGGCGATCCGTCCTCGCCGACGTGTACGCGGGACGCACCGGGCTCTTCGAGGTGTGTGACGCCAGTCCCTACCTCTCCCGCGCGGCCAAGTACCACGGCGAGGCGACCGACGTCGTCTGCCCGGTGTGCCGCAAGGACCGCCTCACGCTGGTGAACTACGTCTACGGCGAGCACCTCGGTCCGACCGCCGGCCAGGCGAAGACGCAGGTCGAGCTGGCCCGGATGGACACCATGCAGGAGGAGTTCACCGTGTACGCCGTCCAGGTCTGTCGCGGCTGCGGCTGGAACCACCTGGACTGCTCGTACGTCCTGGGGATCGAGCCGGAACCGGGGCGCCAGCCGCGCCGGACCCGCCGGCGCGCTGGCACGGAGTAGTCGACCGCGGGAACACATCGCCCCGCCGGACCCTTCCGTCACAGGGGTCCGCCCCGAGGCGCGCTGCCGCGCGTCATCCCCGGCTAGCACTGCTGGAGACGCCACCCTGGGCGGCGGGACGCCATCGTCCCGTGCCCATCGAACGAGTCAGAGAGGGGCCCGTCCGTGCCTCCCCACGACGAGACCACACCGGTCGGGCCGCGCGGCGGCCCGGCCCGGCGGCCTGCGCCCGGACGCGGCGGCACCGCCGGCGCCCGGCGGCCGGCGCCCGGTCGGGGCGGCCGCACCACGGCGTCCCGGGGCGGCGCGGTCGCCACCCGCGGCCGTCCGGCGGGCAAGGCGCCCCGCACCCGCAAGCAGCGGCGCCGCCGCCGGCTCAAGGTCCTCATCGGGGCCTTCGCCGGCCTCCTCGTCCTGCTCGGCGTCTTCGTGGGCGTGGTCTACGCGACCACGGAGGTCCCCGATCCCGGCTCGGTGCAGAACTCCCAGACGACGGTCGTCTACTACGCCGACGGCACCACCGAGATGGCGCGTCTGGGCGACGAGAACCGCACCAACGTCAGCCTGGCCGAGATCTCCGAGCCGGCCCGGCAGGCGATCCTCGCCGCGGAGAACCGGAACTTCTACTCCGACCCGGGCATCTCCTTCACCGGCATCGTCCGCGCGGCGTGGAACAACCTCACCGGGGGCTCCACGCAGGGCGGGTCGACGATCACCCAGCAGTACGTCAAGAACGCCTTCCTCACCCAGGACCAGACGTTCAGCCGCAAGTTCCAGGAGCTCTTCCTCGCCGTCAAGCTGGACAACCAGTACGAGAAGGACGACATCCTCGAGAACTACCTGAACACCATCTACTTCGGCCGCGGCGCGTACGGCATCGAGGCCGCGGCGAACACCTACTTCGGCGTCCCCGCGGCCGAGCTGACGGCCCAGCAGGGCGCCGTCCTCGCCGTCCTGGTCCGGAGCCCGTCGCGGTACGACCCCGAGAACGACCCCCAGGGCGCCCAGGACCGCTGGAACCTCGTGCTCGACGCCATGGCCGACGAGGGCTGGCTGGCCGACGCCGACCGCGCCGCCTCGGTGTACCCGCCGGTGCTGCCCAAGGCCGGCTCGACCCTCGGCATCCCGGCCGGGTCGGAGGGCCTGGTCGTCCAGCGCGCGCTGGCCGAGCTCGAGGCCAAGGGCTACGACGAGCAGCAGATCCGTGCCGGTGGGCTGCGGATCACCACGACGGTGGACAAGCCCGCACAGGACGCCGCGCTGGCCGCGGTCGCCGACGTCATGGAGGGCGAGCCCGAGGGCCTGCGGGAGGCGCTGGTGGCCATCGACCCGCGCACCGGTGCGGTGCGGGCCTACTACGGCGGACCCACCGGCGCGGGTGACGGCGCGATCGACTACGCGCAGGCCCAGCGCCAGCCCGGGTCGTCGGTCAAGCCCTACGTGCTCGCCACCGCCCTCGAGGAGGGCATCAGCGTCACCGCCCGCCGCGACGGCAGCTCGCCGCAGGAGTTCCCGGACCGTCCCAACCTGCCGGTGCGCAACTCCGGTGGCGCCTCCTGCGGGTCCTGCACCCTGATGGAGGCCATGACCCGGTCGCTGAACACGACCTACTACGGGCTGGCCTACGAGGTGGGCGCGGAGGCGGTGCGGCAGAACATCCTCGAGGCCGCCGGCCTGCCGGAGACGTGGGCCCCGACCGGCAGCATCCTCGACGGCAAGGCCACCCTGGCCGACCCGGAGACCGGTGGCACCGGCGCCTCGATCGGCATCGGTCAGTACGAGATGCGCCCGATCGACCAGGCGCACGGCTTCGCCACCTTCGCCAGCGGGGGCGTGGAGCACGAGCCGTTCTTCGTGAGCCGGGTGACCGACAGCGAGGGTGCGGTGCTGCTGGAGTTCGCCGGCGACGCCGGCGACCAGGTGTTCCCGGCCGACGTCGCCAACGACGTGACCTACGCGCTGACCGACGTGGCCGACTACTCGCGCCGATCGCTGGCCGGTGGTCGCGAGGTGGCCAGCAAGACCGGTACCCAGGGCCTCAACGCCCAGGACAACTCCGACGCCTGGATGGTCGGCTACACCCCGTCCCTCTCGACCGCGGTGTGGATGGGCAACGACTCGCCCAACGACCCGATCGAGACCGCCGGCGGGGCGATCATCTACGGCTCCGGGCTGCCCGGCGCCATCTGGCAGCAGTTCATGGACACGGTCCTCGAGGGGACGCCGGAGGAGGACCTGCCCAACCGGCCGGTCATCCGGGGCGACACCGGTGAGGGCGTGCCCGCGCCCGCCCCGGCGCCGCGGACGCAGACCCAGTCCCCGTCCACCAGCCCGCCGTCGGCCCCCGCCCCCCAGCCGGAGACCGACGAGGACACCGAGCAGGACGCGCCGGACCAGCAGACGCAGGTCCAGCCGGTACCGGAGCAGCCGGTCCCGGTCCCGGGCACCGGTCAGCCGGGCACCGGCCAGCCGGGTGCCGGTCAGCCCGGTGGGAACCAGCCCGTGCCCAACCAGCCGTCGGTTCCCGGCGGGCAGCCGGTCCAGCCCGGCGCGCCGGCTCCGGACGACACGGAGGAGCAGCCGACCGGCTGACCCGGCGGGCAGACTGACCGCGTGAGATCGACCCCGACGGGCCCGTCCGATCCGGCTGACCAGCCGGCGGGCGGGCCCTCGGTGTCTCCGGCGTCCCCCCGCACCCCGGACCGGGTCGTGCCGACCTGGACCGACCCCGTCGCCGAGCAGGCCAGCGAGGCCGTCGGGGGGCCGTGGGGCCGGCACGCGGTCACCGGCCGGGCCCTGTTCTGGACGCCGCTGCGCGTCTGCCTGCTGTTCTCCACGGCGGTCCTGGCGCTGGCCTGGGTCAAGCAGGCGCCCTGCTCGAACGGGAACTGGGCCGGCTCGGTGCAGTACACCCACCTCTGCTACTCCGACGCCGTCCCGCTGTACGCGCTGCACGGCCTGGATCGCGGGGAGCTGCCCTACCTCGGGTCCGCCGTCGAGTACCCGGTGCTGACCGGTGCGTTCATGGCCGCCGCCGCGGCGATCGCCCGGGTCTACGGCGGCCTGTCCGGCGCGGTGGGGCTGCTGCCCGACGTCCCGGGGGTGCAGGCCTACTACGCCGTCACCTGCCTGCTGCTGTCGCTGTGCGCGCTGCTGGTCACCCGCGCCGTCCTCGGGACGTCGGGGCGGCGGCCGTGGGACGCGGCCATGGTGGGGCTGTCCCCGCTCTTGTTCGTGCACGCCTTCACCAACTGGGACCTGCTCGCCGTCGCGCTGGCCAGCCTCGGGCTGTGGGCCTGGGCCCGGCGGCGGCCGGCGCTGGCCGGGGTGCTGCTGGGCCTGGGGGTGGCGGCCAAGCTCTACCCGGTGGTGCTGCTGGCCGCGCTGTTCCTGCTGTGCCTGCGGGCGGGGCGGCTGCGGGTCTGGGTGCGCACCGCTGCCTGCGCCGTCCTGGCGTGGGCGGGCGTCAACGTGCCGGTCGCCGTCCTGGCGCCGGAGAACTGGTCGCGCTTCTTCCGGCTCAACAGCGAGCGTCCCGCCGACCCGGACACGATCTGGAACATCGCGATCACCGTCTCCGAGGGGCGGTGGTTCGGCGGACCGCTGGCCGAGGGGCAGGCGCCCGTGCTGCTCAACGCGGTGGTGGCGGGGTGCGTGCTCGCGCTGGCGGCCGCCGTGACGTGGCTGACCCTGGCCGCGCCGGTACGCCCCCGCGTCGCCCAGGTGGCGTTCCTGCTCCTGGCCGGGTTCCTCCTGGTCAACAAGGTGTGGAGCCCGCAGTTCTCGCTGTGGCTGCTGCCGCTGGCGGTGCTGGCCAGGCCGCAGTGGCGGTCGCTGCTGCTCTGGCAGGCCACCGAGGCGCTGCTGTGGGTGCCGCGGATGCTCTGGTACCTGGGCACGCAGAACCGGGGCGTCGAGGTCGAGTGGTTCTTCCTCGCCGTGACGGTCCGGGACGCCGCCGTCGTCGTCCTCATGGCGCTGGTGGTGCGTGACGTGTGGCGGCCGGACGAGGACGTCGTCCGCGCCGGCTGGCCCGGCGTCGACGACCCCGCCGGAGGGGTGCTCGACCACGCCCCTGACGCCCGCCGGGTGTCCCCCCGGGCGGTCCCGGGGAGGTCCGGGCGCCCGCTGGTCAGCCCAGGGCGGCACGCAGCCAGCTGACCTCCTCGGCGTGGGCGGCGGCGTCACCGGGGGTCTCCAGCACGACGGGGCAGTCCGCGGCACGGGCCACCGAGACCAGCAGGTCGCTGGGGATCTCGCCGTCGGTGAGGGGTGCGTGCCGGTCGCGGCTGGACCCGGCGGGGTCACGGCTGTTGTTCAGGTGCACCAGGTCGATCCGGCCGGTGACCGCCCGGACGTCGTCCACCACCGTGTCGAGGTCCCAGCCGGCGGCCCACGCGTGGCAGGTGTCCAGCACGAAGCCGGCGCCGAACTCGCCCACCGCCTCCCACAGGCGGGCCAGCGCGTCCAGGTCGCGGGCCATGGCGTTGCCGCCTCCCGCGGTGTTCTCGATCAGCAGGGGGACGGCGAAGCCGCCGGTCTCGGCCTGCCGGGCGAAGGTCTTGCGCCAGTTGTCGACCCCGGCGGCCGGGTCGTCCTGGGCCAGCACGTGGCCGCCGTGCACCACCAGCCCGACCGCGCCGATGGCCGCGGCGGCCTGGGCGTGCTTGTCCAGCAGCTTGCGGCTGGGGATGCGGATGCGGTTGTTCGTCGTCGCCACGTTGAGGACGTACGGGGCGTGCACGACCACCAGGACGTCGCCGGCCAGCAGGTCCGCGGCGTCGGGCCGGGGCCGGGGCGCCGTCCAGCCCTGCGGGTCGGCGAGGAACACCTGGACGCCGTCGGCGTCCATCTCGGCGGCGCGGGCCAGCGGGCCGCCGGCGTCGAGCTCGTTGTCCTCGGTCAGGCCGGGTCCGACGTGGACGCCGATCGGGTGGCTCATGGCCGCCGACCCTAGAAGGACCCCCTGCGCCCCGTCAGGGGGCCGGGCCTGTGGACGGCGGGACGGGTGGGTCCCCGCCGCTGGTAGCCTGGGCGGTGCGCGTTCCATCGGTGACCTCACCGGAGGGGACGCGCGACGCGTGTACGACCCTCCTGCCGCAGATCCGCTGCGGCCGCTGAGACCAGAGGAGGTGGGGTTCTCCGTGCGTCACTACGAACTGATGGTCATCCTCGACCCCGATCTCGAAGAGCGCACCATCGCGCCCTCGCTCGATCGGTTCCTGACCGTCATCACCAGCTCCGGTGGCCAGGTCGGCAAGGTCGACATCTGGGGCCGGCGCCGCATGGCCTACGAGATCAACAAGCAGGCCGAGGGCATCTACGCCGTCATCGACATCGATGCCGAGCCCGCCGCGGTCTCCGAGCTCGACCGTCAGCTCAACCTGAACGAGTCGGTGCTCCGCACGAAGCTGATGCGCCCCGAGGCCCACTGACCATGGCCGGCGAGACCGTCATCACCGTCATCGGCAACCTGACGTCGGACCCGGAGCTGCGGTTCACCCCGTCCGGTGCCGCGGTCGCCAACTTCACCGTCGCCTCGACGCCGCGGACGTTCGACCGCCAGTCGCAGGAGTGGAAGGACGGCGAGGCGCTGTTCCTGCGCTGCAACGTGTGGCGGCAGGCAGCGGAGAACGTCGCCGAGTCGCTCACCCGCGGCTCGCGCGTGATCGTCTCCGGCCGGCTCAAGCAGCGGTCGTTCGAGACCAAGGAAGGCGAGAAGCGCACCGTCGTCGAGCTCGAGGTCGACGAGGTCGGCCCGTCGCTGCGCTACGCCACCGCGAAGGTCACCAAGGCCAGCCGCGGTGAGGGTGGCGGCGGCTTCGGCGGCGGCGGCGGTGGCGGCTTCGGTGGCGGAGGCGGAGGTGGCGGCGGGTCCAGCGACCCGTGGTCGACCCCGGCCCCGCCCTCGGACGAACCGCCCTTCTAAGAGGACCCCTCTGCCCCCACGCCTCGCTGACGCTCGGCGCGGGACCCTGCAGAGGGGCCGACTGTCGTTCTGACTCACGAAAACCTCTCGTTCCTGGAGACCCCGGTGGCCAAGCCCCCCATTCGCAAGCCCAAGAAGAAGGTCTGCCAGTTCTGCAAGGACAAGGCGACCTACGTCGACTACAAGGACACGACCCTGCTGCGGAAGTTCATCTCCGACCGCGGCAAGATCCGTGCCCGCCGCGTGAGCGGCAACTGCAGCCAGCACCAGCGTGACGTCGCCGTGGCCGTGAAGAACAGCCGCGAGATGGCCCTGCTGCCCTACACCTCCACGGCGCGCTGACCATGAGCACCACGAAGCTGATCCTGACGCAGGAGGTCACCGGTCTCGGGTCCTCCGGTGACACCGTGGAGGTCAAGGGCGGGTACGCCCGCAACTACCTCCTGCCGCGCGGGCTGGCCATCGTCGCCACCCGCGGGGCCGAGAAGCAGGTCGAGTCGCTGCGTCGGGCGCGGTCTGCCCGGGAGGTGCGCTCGCTCGAGGAGGCGCAGACCGTGGCCGGCCGCCTGGCGGGCCTCACGGTCCGCGTGCCGGCCCGTACCGGTGCGGGCGGCCGCCTGTTCGGCCGGGTCACCACCGCCGACGTCGTGAACGCCGTGACCGCCGCCGGTGGTCCCGAGCTGGACCGTCGCCGGGTGGAGCTGCCCAGCAGCATCAAGACCACGGGCCAGCACACCGTCACCGTGCGGGTGCACCCCGAGGTCAGCACCCCGCTGGCGATCGAAGTCGTCGCCGGCTGAGCGAGCACCCCTGCCCCACGGGCAGGGTCATCGCCCACGAGGGGCGTCGGACCGCGGTCCGGCGCCCCTCGCGGCGTCTCCGGGGCTCGGCCGGTGCGCCGGTCGTCGCATCGAGGGGCGCCGCACCGCGCCCCGCGGCCCGCTCCTCGACGCGATGGGGACGAGCTGTGGACGTGTGACCGCTGGGACCCGTGGGCCCGGCTGCGCGACACGCCGGTGACGACATCTCGATTTCTCCGGGATTTCTCCCGTCCACACCCCGTGGGTGGTCTCCGTGCAGGTCAGCGGCGGGATACGGGAGGACGGCCCGCGTCGTCCCCCGCTGTCTCCACATGTCGACACGTCTGTGTCCACCGACTTGTCCACAAGTTGTGCAGAACGGCGTGCACACCGGTCCTGGACTCGCTCGTCCGTGGTTCCTAACGTCCTCCTCAGCTCACCGCCGGCGGGAACTGTCAGGACCCCGGGGTAGCAATGACCCGAACGCTTGTTCGAGTCAGGTGTACACCGTTCTGGTGCTTCCCCCACCAGGCCCCGGCCGACGGCCGGGGCCTGTGCGCGGGTGCGCCGGTGAGTGGATGGAGGAACAACCGTGGCGTTGGCCGACGACTTCAGCCGGCCGTCCCCGACGGCGCCGGCCTACGACCGGCAGCCGCCCCAGGACGTCGCTGCGGAGCAGTCGGTGCTCGGCGGCATGCTCCTGAGCAAGGACGCGATCGCCGACGTCGTCGAGGTCCTGCACGGGCCCGACTTCTACCGCCCCGCGCACCAGGTGATCTTCGACTGCGTCCTCGACCTCTACGGCCGCGGTGAGCCGGCCGACGCGATCACCGTCGCAGCGGAGCTCAACCGCACCGACCAGCTGTCCAAGATGGGCGGCGCGGTCTACCTGCACACGCTCATCCAGTCGACGCCGACGGCGGCCAACGCCGGGTACTACGCCGCGATCGTGGCCGAGCAGGCGGTGCTCCGCCGGCTGGTCGAGGCCGGCACCCGCGTGGTCCAGCTGGGCTACGGCGCCGCGGGCGGCAAGGGCGACGTCGACGACATCGTCGACCGTGCCCAGCAGGAGATCTACGACGTCACCGAGAAGCGGATGAGCGAGGACTACTCGCGGCTCGAGGACATCCTCCAGCCGACGATGGACGAGCTGGACGCCATCGCCTCCCGGGGCGGCACCGCCCGTGGCGTGCCCACGGGCATCCGCGACCTCGACGAGCTCACCAACGGTCTGCAGGCCGGTCAGATGGTCGTCATCGCGGCCCGGCCCGGCGTGGGCAAGAGCACCCTCGGCCTGGACATCGCGCGATCGGCGTCGGTGAAGAACCACCTGCCCGCCGCGATCTTCTCCCTGGAGATGAGCAAGCACGAGATCACCATGCGTCTGCTGTCGGCGGAGGCGAAGGTGCCGTTGCACCACATGCGCGCCGGCTCGCTGTCGGACGAGGACTGGTCGAAGCTGGCCCGCCGGATGGGCGAGATCGCCGATGCCCCGCTCTACATCGACGACTCCCCCAACATGACCATGATGGAGATCCGGGCCAAGGCGCGGCGGCTCAAGCAGCGCAACGACCTCAAGCTCATCGTCATCGACTACCTCCAGCTGATGACGTCGGGCAAGAAGGTCGAGAGCCGCCAGCAGGAGGTCTCGGAGTTCTCCCGTGCGCTCAAGCTGCTGGCCAAGGAGCTCGAGCTCCCGGTGATCGCGATGTCGCAGCTCAACCGTGGCTCGGAGCAGCGTCAGGACAAGAAGCCGATGCTGTCCGACCTCCGCGAGTCCGGCTCGATCGAGCAGGACGCCGACATGGTGATGATGATCCACCGCGAGGACATGTACGAGAAGGAGAGTCCGCGGGCCGGCGAGGCCGACATCATGCTGGTCAAGCACCGCAACGGCCCCACCGCGAACGTCACGGTCGCCTTCCAGGGCCACTACAGCCGCTTCGTGGACATGGCCAACTGACGCCACGCGGACCGGGTGCGCTCCGGCCGCAGTGCTCAGCGGGAACGCGGTTCGCGCACCCAGGGAGTGGTCTCGGCGACCGGGTGGAAGCCCATGCGCTGCAGGATCGGCCGGCTCGCCGGCAGGGCGTCCACCTGGAGCCAGCGGAAGCCCCGGTCCCGGGCCAGGACGGCGCGGTGACCCACCAGGGCGCGGAAGACACCACGCCCCCGCCACGCGGGCAGCGTGCCGCCGCCCCAGAGACTCGCGAAGCCGGTCCCCTCGTGGAACTCCACGCGGCCCGCTGACACGGGCACGTCGCCGGCCCACGCCACGACCGCCTCGATCGGCCGGGGGTGCAGCTGCAGGGCCGCGCGTACCGCCGTCCCGCTGCCCGCGTGGACCGTGCCGAAGGCGCCCCGGTGGACGTCGGTCATCGCCTCGACGCCGGCGTCGTCCTCGACCGTCGTCAGGCGCACGCCCCCGGGAGTGGGGACCGGCAGCTGGAGGTCAGCGAGGTCGGCCACCATCACCGTCTCCGCCGGTTCCGGGCGCAGACCGGCGGCCCGCAGGCGGTCCGGCAGGTCGGCGGGCCGATCGTGGGAGTACAGCTTCCACTCCAGCGGGCCTTCCGACCGGGCCACCTCCGCCGCGATGACCCGGTCGGCGTCCGCCTCGCTCAGGTCGCTCCAGACCACCGTCGTCCAGGCGCTCTGCGTGCCGACCAGGCGGGTCAGCCGCTCCCCCACCTCCGCGCGCTCGCCGACACCGGCCACCGGGCGCCGGCGCATCTGCTCGTCGAAGGCAGCGAGCACGTCGGGCAGCTGCACCGGGGCACCGTCGGGCGGGGGATGGTGCGTCAGGCGGCCGCGGCCTGGCGCTGCAGCGCGCGGCGGACCTTCGGCCCGCCGGTGGTCATCTTGTAGAGCTTCACCAGCTGGCGCGGCAGGTTCCTGACCGTCGTCTGCTCCAGCCACCCGTTGGGGAGCGACAGCCGGAAGATCTTGTGCCAGGCCGAGGCGACCTGCTGGGGCAGCGGTGCCGCGTGGTAGTTCAGCCCGTAGGTGTCGAAGAGGGCCCGGATCTTCGGGGCGATCTCGGCGTACCGGTTGCTCGGCAGGTCCGGGAACAGGTGGTGCTCGATCTGGTGCGACAGGTTGCCGGTCATGAGGTGCATGGCCTTGGACCCGGAGATGTTGGCCGAGCCGAGCATCTGCCGCAGGTACCACTCGCCGCGGGTCTCGCCGTCGATGGAGCGCTTCTCGAAGGTCTCGACGCCCTCGGGGAAGTGACCGCAGAGGATCACCGAGTTCGACCACAGGTTGCGCACCACGTTGGCGGTGAAGTTCGCCGTCAGGGTCGCGGCGGCGTTCGGGCCGGACAGCAGCGGGTGGACGACGTAGTCCTTGAGCACCTGCTTGCCGATCTTGCGCAGCACCGCCTTGCCGCGCGCCCGGAACTCCGGGTCGCCGGTCTGCTTCTTGGCGATGACCGCGCCCAGCTCCAGGTCATAGGCGGCGATGCCGTACTCGAAGAAGCACGCGTTGATGAAGCTCCACAGCGGCTGGCCCAGGTGGAAGGGCTGCCACGGCTGGTCCTCGTCGACCCGCATGATGCCGTAGCCCAGGTCGTTGTCCTTGCCGATCACGTTCGTGTACGTGTGGTGCAACTCGTTGTGCGAGTGCTTCCACTGCTCGGCGGGGCTGGCCATGTCCCACTCCCACGTCGTGGAGTGGATCTTCGGGTCACGCATCCAGTCCCACTGGCCGTGCAGGATGTTGTGCCCGATCTCCATGTTCTCGAGGATCTTGGCGACCGAGAGCCCGACCGTGCCGAGGATCCACGCCGGCGGGAACCCGGAGGCGAGCAGGACGGCGCGGCTGCCCAGCTCGATCTTGCGGTGGACGTCGATGACCTTCCGGATGTAGGCGGCGTCGGCCTCGCCCCGGGTGTCGATGACCTCCTGGCGGATCTCGTCCAGCTGCTTGCCGAGCAGCTCGACGTCGCCGGCGGTGAGGTGGGCGATCGGGTTGTCGGACTTCTTCTGCAGCACGGTCACGTGGTGGGCTCCTCGGCGGGGTCGCGGGTCAGCGGGGTCAGTGGTCGATGTCGCAGGCGCCGGCGGCGGCGCTCACGCAGGTCTGGATGAGGACGCCGTCCCCGGGGGCGGCGGTGGTGACCTCGCCGTTGCGCAGGTCGCGGACCGCGCCCTCGCGCAGCGGCAGGACGCACCCGAAGCAGATGCCCATGCGGCACCCGCTGGGCATCAGCACGCCGGCCTCCTCGGCGGCGTCGAGGATCGGCGTCGCGCCGTCGGCCTCGAGCGTCGTCCCGGTGCGGCTGAAGGAGACGGTCCCGCCCTCGCCGGCCACGACGACCGTGGGCCGGAAGCGCTCGGTGACCAGCCGGTCGGCCAGGCCCGCCGACGTCCAGTACTCCTCCAGCGCCTCCAGCATGCCCACCGGGCCGCAGGCCCAGGCCGCGCGCTCGGTGAGGTCGGGCACGAGCGCCGCCAGCGCCGCCGGGTCGAGCTGACCGGCGGTGTCGGTGTGCTGCTCGACCAGCCGGATCCGGCCCGCGGCGGCGAGGTCGCGCAGCTCCGCGCCGAACACGACGTCGTCCGCCGTGGGTGCGGAGTGCACGAGGACGACGTCGGAGAGCTCGGGGTGGTTGCGCAGGATGCCCATGACCGGGGTGATGCCCGAGCCCGCGGTGACGAACAGCGCCTTGGCCGGGGCCGGCGTCGGGAGCACGAACTCCCCGGCCGCCTGGTCCAGGTGCACCAGGGTGCCCGGCGCCGTGCGGTGCACCAGCTGGTTGCTGACCTTCCCGCCGGGCATCGCCTTGACGGTGATGCTGATGCAGCCGTCGGTGCGCGTCCGGTCGGAGGTCAGCGAGTAGGCCCGCCACTGGCGGACGCCGTCGACGTCGACGCCGACGCGGATCCACTGGCCGGGCACGTGCGGCCGCCAGTCAGCGCCGGGCCGGATCACGAGGGTGGCGGCGTCCCGGGTCTCGGGGTGCACGGCCTCGACCCGCCCGCGCAGGTCGGTGCCCGCCCGCAGCGGGTTGACCATGTCGAGGTAGTCGGCGGGCAGCAGTGGCGTGGTGACGAGTTCGGCCAGGCGCAGCGCCCGGTCCCGCAGTGCGGTGAGCGGCTGCCGGGCCGGGGAAGGGCGCGGGACGGTCGCGGTCATGACTTGATGGTTCCCAGCCTCGCGCGTAACTACCTGCACTCTCGACGTGAACGTCAGCCCGGATACTGTTCCCACCGAACAAAGGGGACGCCGATGACGCCGGAGCAGAACACCTTCACGCCGGAGGTCGCGGCCGCCATGCACGCCGAGCTCCCAGCGGTGGCCGAGCGCACCGTGGCCGCGATCGTCGTCGAGGTGCCCAGCTACACGGAGGCGTTCCGGGGCGACATGGGCCGGGCCATCGAGAACGCCGTCCGGCTGGCGCTGGGGGGCTTCCTCGAGCTCGCGACCGCCACCGGTGGCGCCGATGCCAGCCGGCCGATCGCCCCCGCCCTCGAGGGCGCCTACGCCCTGGGGCGGGGCGAGGCGCGGGCCGGGCGGCCGATGGACGCGCTGCTGGGGGCCTACCGCGTGGGCGCGCGGGTGGCGTGGCGGCACATGAGCGCGACGGCGGTGGGGGCCGGCATGGCCGTGGAGTCGCTGGCGCGGTTCGCCGAGCTGGTGTTCGCCTACATCGACCAGCTGTCGGCTGCCAGCGTCGCCGGCCACAGCGAGCAGCTGGCCACCAGCGGACTGGTGCGCCGCCGGCACCTGGAGCGCCTGGCCGGGCTCGTGCTCACCGGGGGGCCCGCCTACGACCTGGTCGCCGCGGCCGAGCGCGCCGACTGGACGCCGCCGCGCACCCTCACCGCCGTCCTGCTGCCCGAGCCCTGGGCACGAGGGGCCCTGGCCGTGCTCGACGCGCGCACCCTGCAGGCGGGAGAGGACCTGCCGGGAGCCGAGCCGTCGACCGAGCGCTCCGTGCTGCTCGTGCCCGACGCCGAGGGCTTCGGCCGGGCGGCACTGCTGCGGGCGCTCAGCGGGCGGTCGGCCGTGGTCGGCCCGCCCCGGCCCTGGCAGGAGGCCCGGTCGTCCTACTCGCGGGCGCTGCGGGCGGTCCAGTTGGGACTCGCACCCGAGGGCGACGCGGCCGTCGACACCGAGGTCCGGCTGGCCGACCTCGTGCTCCGGGCGGACGGCGAGGCGCTGGCCGATCTGCGGTCCCAGGTGCTGGCCCCACTCGACGGCCTCGGGCCCGGGCCGCGGGAGAAGCTGGTGGAGACGCTGCGCTCCTGGCTGCTGCACCACGGCCGGCGGGAGAAGGTGGCCAGCGAGCTGTTCGTGCACCCGCAGACGGTGCGGTACCGCATGGGGCAGCTGCGGGAGCTGTTCGGCAACCGGCTTGACGATCCGCAGTGCGTGCTGGAGCTCACGCTGGCACTGGGCGCCCGCGAGCCCTGATCCGGCCGCGGAGGATGCCTACGATCCGGCCGTGACCGGCACCGGCCTGCTCGCCGAGGTGTGGGGGCTGCTCGGGCTGGGAGCGGTCCCCACGGTGCGGGTGCGCGGGACGACCGGTCTGGACGGCGTCCTCCCGGTTCCGGACCTGGCCGTGGGCGCCGTGGCGGCTCAACTGGCCGCGGCGCGGCTGCTGGCCGGGACGGGTCTGCTTGCCGGGACGCGTCGCCCCGGTGAGACGCGCTCCCCCGCCGGGCGGCGGGCACGGGCCGACGCGGATCCGGTCGAGGTGGACGCCGCGCACGTCGGGCTGTCCTTCCGCAGCGAGCGGTACGCACGGGTGGGCGGCCGGCCCACGGGGGTGGGGTTCCATCCGCTGTCCCGGTTCTGGCCGACCGCTGACGGCTGGCTGCGGCTGCACGCCAACTACCCGCACCACCGTGCGGCGGCGGTTCGGGTGCTCGGGGAGGACGTCGGCCCTTCGGCGGCCCGGTGGGCGGCGGTCGAGCTGGAGTCGGCGGTCGTGGCGGCGGGGGGAGCCGCGGCCGCCGTGCGCCCCGCCTCGAACTGGACCGCCTCAGCGCCCGGGCGGGCCGTCGCCGACCGGCCGCTGGTGGACCTCCGCCGGGTCGCCGACGGGCCGCCAGGACGGGCCGTACCGTCCGGGCTGCGGGTCCTCGACGGCCGGCGGGTCCTCGACCTGACCCGCGTCATCGCCGGGCCCGTCGCGACCCGCACCCTCGCCTCGCACGGGGCCGACGTGCTCCGCGTGGACGGTCCCCGGCTCGCCGAAGACCCCGCGCAGCTGGTCGACACCGGGCCGGGCAAGCAGCACGTCGTGCTCGACCTGGCCTCCCCGGCCGACCGCCGGACGGTCGAGGAGCTGCTGGCTGCCGCCGACGTCGTCGTGTCCGGGTACCGGCCCGGGGCGCTCGCCCGGTTCGGGCTCGACGCAGCGGCGCTCGGCGAGCGGCATCCGCAGCTGGTGGTCGTCCAGATCTCCGCGTGGGGCTCGGTCGGGCCGTGGGGGGATCGGCGGGGGTTCGACTCGCTGGTACAGGCCGCGACCGGGATCGCGGTCTGTTGTGGCTCGGTGTCGGAGCCGGGGGCGCTGCCGGCCCAGGCGCTCGACCATGCGACCGGCCACCTCGCCGCGGCCGCCGTCCTGGGTGCGCTGGCGCGGCAGCGGGTGGAGGGCGGTGGGTGGCATGCCGACCTCTCCCTCGCCCGGACGGCGCACTGGCTGCTGAACGCACCCCGTCCGGCGGCCCTCGCTGCGGCCGGACCGATCGATCCGGCGCCCTACCTCCTGTCCCTGCCCTCGGCGGACGGGGACGTGACGGTCGTGGCGCCGCCGGGCTCGCCGCCGTGGACGACCGCGGCGAGGTTCCTCGGCAGCCCACGACCGGACTGGCGTCCGCGGACGTGACCCCGACCGCCCCGACGAGCGGGGGCGGTCGCCGAGCTGGCGTTCAGAAGGGCGGTGGGTCGTCGGCGGAGTCCGGTGCTGGTGGCGGGGGTCCCGGTGGTGTGGTGAGCACCCGGGCGCCGCTGACGGGCAGTCGGGTTGCGCGCCGGTCGGGTGGGCGTCGGTCGGCTGGGTCGGGGCCGTCGGGTGAGCTGCCGGGTGGTCGGGTGGTGCGGGTGACGCCGCTGGGGGTGGTCACGGTCAGCACCCCGTTGGGAGTCATGACATAGCGCCAGCCACGGGCGTGGGTCTTGAGCCGGTGGTGGCGGCGGCACAGGCAGCACAGGTTCTGGCAGGCGGTCGGTCCACCGCAGGCGTAGGCCTCCACGTGGTCCAGGTCGGCCCAGCCGGCCCGGTTCGAGCAGCCGGGATGCCGGCAGGTGCGGTCGCGGGTCTGCACCCACCGCCGCTGCGCGGGGGTGGGTTGGTAGCGGTCGATCGGTGGTGGCCGGTCCAGCACCGGGCAGTCGCGGGCGGCACCGGCCGTGTCTTGCCCCTCGTGGGGTTGCCGTCGTCGGCGGCGTCTCCGGCCGGGGGGCTGGTCGTGGGTGGGGCAGCCGCGGCGGGCGATGCTCTCCAGTTCCCGCCGGGACGCGGTCGCCCGCAGGGTGCCGTCCGGGTCGGTGATCGCCACCGTCAGACTGCCCCCGGTCGGAGCCTGCAGCCCGCCGGGACAGACCGCATCCAACTGGATCAGCAGCTCCCGGACGTGGGCGGCGGTGATCGGCTCGCCACCTATCACCGCGGTCGGTGCGGGTACCGACCCCGGCCGTGCCACCGCCGGTGGCATGGGAGCCAGCGCGTCCATGGGTGTGGTGACGGTCAGTTGCGCGGTCACCGGGTCGCGGGTGTCGTCCCAGGGGCGCAGGGTCAGGTCGGCGAGTGCACCGACGCGGAGCACGCCGAGGGGGCGGTCGTCACCGGCGGCCTTCACCGCCCGCGCATGAGCGGTGAGGGTGTCCCGCACCGCGGCGGCGAGCGGCTGCGGCATCCGCGCCACCAGCTCGGCCATCCCGTCCCCGGTCGGGCGGACGGTCACGTCCGCGGCCGCCTCCGCATCCCGCCGGCGCACCTCGGCCGCGGCGGCATCCCGGGCGGTCAGCTCCCGCCGCACCGCCGCGGTCAGCTGCCGGATCGACAGCTCCATCGCCGTCGGCAGCACCGCGGCCTCCACCTCCGCGAGCACCAGCGGATCGGTGGACCGGGCCTTCCATCCGAGCTCGTGCGCGATCGCCCGCGCCCGCGGCCAGTCCAGCCGACCGTCGGCCAGCGCCGCCCACGTGCCGGGCAGCTTCCCGACCAGCGTCA
>NZ_JAAGWF010000027.1 GCF_010686765.1 Geodermatophilus sabuli
CCGTAGGCCATGCCGAGGCTGCCGTCCACGAGCTGCGCGCCGAGGCCGACGAGCGCGAGCAGGGTGAGGGTCTTCACAGGGCAGAGCTCCGGAGGCGGGGGACGCGCCCGGATCCCACCGCGAGCACGTCTCGTCGGGTCGGTTCGGGTGTGTCCACGGGAACTCCTCACGGTGGCCGCGGTGTCTGCGGTAGTGGACAGCTTGCTGGCGCCGCCTCGGCCGCGGCAGCCGTCCAGCGGGGGGACGCCACTCCCACAACTGGGGGAGCGGGACGACGTCCGCCCTGCTCATCGCGCTGGACTCTCCGTCGCCACTGCAGGGTCAGCCGGCCGGGGGACGTCGACGCGCGGCCGGGGCCTGCCTCAGCGCGTGGCGGGCAGGACCACGACGCCGTCGTCGTCCGCCCACAGCTGGTCGTGGGGCCGGAACTCGATGCCGCCGAACGTCACCGGGACGTCCTGTTCACCAGCGCCGGTCTTGGTGCTCGTGCGCGGGTTGGAGCCGAGGGCCTTGATCCCCATGGGGATGCCCGCCAGGACGGCGGTGTCGCGGACGGCGCCGTTGACGACGACCCCCGCCCAGCCGTTGTCGGCCGCCGTCCTGGCGATGACGTCGCCCATCAGGGCGGTGTGCACCGACCCGCCGCCGTCGACGACGAGGACCCGGCCCCGGCCCGGTTGCTGCACCGTCGACTTCACCAGCGCGTTGTCCTCGAAGCACCGGATGGTCGTCACGGGTCCGCTGAAGCTGCGATGCGCGCCGAACTGGCGGAACTGCACGTCGCAGGACGCCAGGTCCGTGCCGTGTTCGTCGTACAGGTCAGCGGTGGTGAAGCCCATGCTGGTCCTCGTCTTCGTGGCGGTGCGGGAGGGAGCAGGCTCGCGTGACCGGGCGACCCGTCCCTGGGCAGGCCGCGGGAGAGCGTAGCGACGACGGTCGGCCGTCCGGCGCTACGGTCCGGGCTCGTGACGTCCCCGTACGACTGGTTCGCGGACTGGGTCGAGGACCACGTGATGGTGACGCTGACGGCGACGCGGGGCCCGGACGCGGCGCGGTTGCTGGCCGAGTTCGGCCGGTACGGCTTCGACCAGGGCGAACGCACGCTGGACGCGACGTACGCCCTGTACGAGCCGACCGTCCGGATCGGGTCGGCAGGGGCCTGGGTCTACGCCGTCGAGCCCAGCACGGTGCACGGAGGCGACCCCGCCTTCTCGCAGCGCCTGACGGCGGACGGCGGCGACGCGCTGGCGTTCTGCCTGACCGCGACGATCAGGGCCCTCCACCACTGCCGGGACGGCGAGTACGTGTTCGGCGTCGACATCGACCTCCCCCACGTCCGCTGGGGCCGAGATGAACACGCCTACGACCAGCAGATGGCCGACGCCGGACTGCTCACCCGTGACGGACCTCGACCCGTCGCGGCCGCCGCGGGATTCGTCGATCGCGTCTTCGGCTTCCCCGTCTCCCGCGGCATGCTGGAAGCCCGGCTGCCGTGCGCCACGGTCCGGCCGATCGGAGGCTGACCTCGACCGGGAGCCGGGCTCGCTCCGAGGCCGAGGTGCTCAGGCCTCCTGCTCGACCGTCGCGTGCTCGGCGAGCCATGCGGCCCTCCTGCGGGCGGAGGCCTGGGCGAGCCAGGCGTCCTGCACCAGTTCGGCCAGCTCCTGCCTGGTGATCTCGCCGAGCCGGCTCGCCTGCACCAGCACCGAGTCGTGCCCGTCGAAGTGCGGCGTGGTGAAGAACGGCGTCGTCTCGTCCTGGACGAGGGCCAGCTTGTCGGCCTCGGACTCGACCCAGAAGACGATGACGTCGGGGAGACGTTCCCCGGTCGTGGCGTCCACGGCGTCCGGCCGCGGGGTGCGGAAGAAGACGAAGGACTTCCCACCCACCTGGTACACGGCGTTGCCGCGCGTCCCGTGGACGACGGTCACGTGCGGGAGCCCCATCGCGAGCTCGTGCACGTCCTCCACCCGTGCCGGCCGATCAGCGGTCACGCCGGGCAGCGTAGGAGCCGATCCCGCGGCTGGGCAGGGACAGCACCATGGCAGAGCGGACTCGCGGGATCGTGTGTGACGTGCACCCAGGGGAGCGAGGCGGCGACGGAGGACGTGACGTGAGCGACGAGTCGGCGGTGAGGGTCCGCTCGGCGGAGGCCCGCGATCTCGACGGGGTCCTCGCGATCCAGGAGGAGGACCAGCCGGAGAACGGCGGAACCCTCTCGGCGCGCTTCTCGCGCGAGTGGTTCGCGCAAGCGGCGGAGGACGAGTTCCTCATCGTCGCGGAGGTGGGGGATCGCGTCGCTGGATACGTGGCGTTCACCCCCCGTGAGGCGCAGGCCCACGTCGGGGTCGTCCGCGCCATGCTCCGTGCCCACCCCGACCCCGGCGCGTACCTGCACGGGCCGATCTGCGTGGGCCGCGAGTTCCGCCGGCGCGGGCTGGCGGTCGCGCTGTTCCGCGCCCACCGTGAGCGGATGCACGGTGCTCCCGTCATGGCCTTCATCCGTGCCGACAACGTCTCGTCACGAGCCGCGCACGTGGGGATGGGGATGCGCGAGGTGGCCGAGTTCGAGTGCGACGGCGTCCGGTACGTCGTCGTGGCGGCGTGAGCCGGCGCGCCCACCCGCGTGAGAGTTCCCCCTTCCGCCCGGTGTCACGCCGGGTCCAGGTCGGTCTGGTGCAGGACGGTGCCCCCGACGTCGCGCAGTTGCACCGCCATGACGCCGCTGTCGCCGTCGATGCGGACGTGGCCGAGGAACTGCAGCCCGTCGCTGGGGGGCTGGACGGGTCGATCGGCGGCGCGCGAGAACACGACCTCGGGACCGAAGGTGCTGTCGAGCTCGGTCCGCGGGAAGGTCCCCGCGTGCAGCGGCCCGGACACGAACTCCCAGAACGGGTCGAAGTCGGGAACCGCCGCGCGCTGCGGGTCGTAGTGGTGGGCAGCGGTGTAGTGGACCTCGGCGGTGAGCCAGACGACGTTGCGCACGGCGGAACGCCTCAGGTCCGACAGCAGCCGGGCGATCTCCAGCTCCCGGCCGGATGGCCGGCCGGGGTCCCCGTTGGCGATGCCGTCGTGGGCGACCGGTCCGTCACCGGCCACGAGCCCGATCGGCATGTCGGAGGCGATCACCTTCCACAGCGCGCGGGACGCCCGCAGCCTGCGGCTCAGTGCGACCAGCTGCTCGTCGCCGAGGATGCGGCGGTCGACCGGGCCGTCGTCCCGACCGGAGCCGTCCGGACCGCGGTGGGAGCGCGTGTCCACGCTGAAGACCTCGACCAGGGGCCCGTACCCCAGCACCCGGTCGATCCGGTCCCCGACGAGCGGGACGTACTCGAGGAAGGCCCGGCGGCCCCGGGCGGCGAGGACGTCGACGTCGGTCACCGTGTACCGCTCGTCGGACAGCGTCTCGCCGGGATACCAGTTGTTCGTCACCTCGTGGTCGCTCCAGTGCACGACCGAGGGGACCTCGGCGGCGCAGCGGAGCACGTTGTCGTCGAGCCGGTTGTACCGGTGCTGGCCGCGGTACTCGTCGAGCGTCTCGGCGACCTTGCTCTTCTCCGGCGTCACCACGTTGCGCCACACGCGCCCGTCGGGGAGGTCGACGCGCTCGGCCAGCGGGACGTCGGCGTACACGCTGTCGCCGCAGTGGACGAAGAAGTCCGGTTCCAGCCGGCGCACGGCCTCGAACCCGGTCATCCCGCCGGTGTCGGGAGCGATGCCCCATCCCTGCCCCGCGACGTCCCCGGACCAGGCGAAGCTGACGTCCCGCCGGTCCGTCGGCGCGGTGCGCAGCCGACCGGTGAGCGGCGGGCTGGCGGGGCCCTCCGCGGCGAAGTGCACCCGGTAGAAGAGCTCGGTCCCGGCCGGCAGGCCCTCCAGCAGGACCTTGCCGGCGTGGTCGGTGTCCGGTCCGACGTCGACCGACCAGCGCCCCCGGACGGTGCGGAAGCTCTCCGTCGCGGCGACCTCGACGTCCATCCGGGCGGGGCGGTCGGTCTTGGACCAGATGACGGCCGACGTCGTCGAGACGTCGCCGCTCTGCACACCCCACCGCACCTCGGGCCTCGACCGCCCCAGCGCCGGGACGCCGCTCGTCGTCGGGGCGTTCCCCGTCGTGGGCGGGGAGCCGCCCCCGGACGTGCAGCCGCCCACGCCTCCCGCGACGACCGCAGCCGCCTGCAGCAGGCGCCGGCGGGACAGTCCCGGTGCCGGTGGAGCGCCGCCCTCGGGCGACGGGAGATGGGGAGCCGAGGTCCGGGGCCACTCACTCGTCATGCCGGCGGCGTCCCGTCGGGGATGACGATCCGCGCGGTCACGCCGAAGTGGTCCGACGCCCACAGCGGCGGTGGGGTGGTGCGGAACGGCTGGTCGCCGGTGCGCGCCACGTCGGTGACCGACAGGTCCTCGGAGGCGAGGACGAGGTCGACGCGCGTGTTCTCGCGCCCGACGGCGTCGGCGAACGACGGGGGCTGGCAGCACGTCCACCCGGGGTCGCCTGGTCGCGCCGAGGCCCACGCGTCGTCGAGCACCGCCGTCAGGTCCCGGTAGGTCGGCAGGGTCGCGCCGTCGGCCGGTGAGTTGAAGTCGCCGAGCGCGATCACCGGGTGGGGACTCGCGACGATCCTCGTCACGAACTCCTCGCCCTGCCGGTCCTGGGTCGTGCCGGTGATCGGCTCGACCACCTCGAGGTGGGTGTTGAGGATCCGTACCGTCCGCGTCGGGTCGGGTCGGTAGTCGATCGAGGTCCAGCCGCGGATGGAGTCGGCCCGGCCGATCAGGAAGGTCTCCCGGAACTGTGCGGCATAGCGTCCGTCGTCGGGGTTGCCGACCCTGTCGGCCAGGTCGGCCCGCACCATGAGCACGTCACGATCGGTGAGCCGCACGTCGACCAGGCCGGCTCCCGGGTCCTGCCGCGGGAACTCGACGTCGGTTCCCGTCGACGTGGCCACCGCGGTGTAGGGGACGTCGCGAGCGGTCAGTTCTGCTTGGAGGATGGCCAGGAAGTCGAAGGCCACGTGCGTCGCGTCCGGCGTCGGCTGGGTCAGGACGTCGCCGGGCGTCTGGTCGCGCCAGAGCGTGGCCTCCTGCAGGCCGACGACGTCCGGACGGGACCGCGCGATCTCGTCGGCGAGCGCCCCCGCCCGCGTCGGGAAGTCAGTCGCGAGCAGGTCGGCCCACGCGCGGGTCCCGGCCGCGAGGAGCTCCGGCGTCGACGCCGCCCGGAAGACGTCGCCCACGCTCGCGCCGACGTACAGGTTGCGCGTCATGACGGTCACCTGCACGGCCTCGGGGACCTCGGGGCCCTCGTCCGCCCCGGCGACGCAGGCAGCCAGCGTCGCGACGAGCAGCGAGCCGACGGCGAGCAGCGACCGCGAGCGCAGCGGACGTGCTCGGTCAGGACTCACGGCGGCCTCCCGGGCTGCCCGGACCCAGGCGCGCCGGCCCTCCCGCGAGAAGGGGGTGCGGCCCTGCTGGTCTCGGCCTCACCGGCGTCGGGCTGTGACGAGGTGGCCGAGGTGTTCGATCTGGCGTTCGGTCGAGGGCCGCCAGGGGAACCCGGTGTTCAGGCGCACGAAGTCCCGGTAGCCGCCGCTGGGCGAGAACATCGGGCCGGGGGCGATGCGGATGCCCGCGGCTGCGGCCGCTCCGTGGAGCTCGAGGGCATCGACCCCGTCAGGCAGCTGGAGCCAGAGGACGTGCCCGCCGTCCGGTCGGGTGGCGCAGGTCTGAGGCGGGAAGTGGCGGCTGACTGCGCGGAGGGTGGCGTCCATCTGGTCGCGGTACATGCGGCGCACCCGGCGGAGGTGACGGTCGAAGCCCCCGCCGTCCACGAAGGCGGCGATGGCAAGTTGCGGAGCGGGCGCGGTGGCCTGGTTGACGACCAGCTTGAGCAGTTGCAGCTGATCGCGGTAGCGGCCGGGGATGGCCCAGCCGACCCGCAGGCCCGGGGAGAGCGTCTTGCTGTACGAGCCGCAGTAGAGCACCAGGCCGCGGCGATCGAAGGCCTTGACCGCCCGGGGGCGGGGCCCGGAGAAGGCCAGGTCGCCGTAGACGTCGTCCTCGACCAAGGGGACGTCGTGGGTCTCGAGCAGCCGGACCAGGCGGGCCTTGGCCGCGTCGGGCATGCAGGAGCCGGTCGGGTTGGCGTAGGTGGGGACCAGCGCGACGGCGGCGACCGGTTCGGTGCGCAGCACGTCGGCGAGCTGGTCCAGGTCGATGCCGTGGCGCGGGTGGCTGGCGATCTCGACGGCTCGCAGGCCGAGGGAGGCGAGAACCTCGAGCAAGGCGTAGTAGGTGGGGGACTCGATGGCCACGGTGTCGCCGGGGCGGGTCACCGCCCGGATGGACAGGTAGACGGCCTCCTTGGCGCCGCTGGTGATGACGACGTCGTCGGGGGACACCGCGTAGCCGGCGTCCAGGCCCCGGCGGGCGACCGTCTGCCGCAGGGCGAGGGTGCCCGGCGGGGCGTCATAGGAGTGACAGGCTGACGGCTGGAACCGCAGGGCCTGGCCCAGCAGGCGGTTGAGGGCGTCGACGGGCACCAGCTCGATGCCCTGGACGGCGGCCCCCAGGGTGGGCTCGTGCGGATCACCGATGCCGAGGTTGAGCGTGACCGCCAGAGAGGCGTCCACGTGGCACGCGACGCCCGGGGGAGTGGAGGGCTCCGGCTCGCGCAGGTGCAGGCGGTCGGGTGCGCGCACGTAGTGGCCCGACTGCGGGCGGGCCGCCACGAGTCCCCGGTTCTCCAGGACCTGCAGCGCCGCGAGGGCCGTGGCCACGCTGACCCGGTGCTGCTCCCGCAGCTTGCGCACCGACGGGACGCGGTCGCCGGGCCGGTAGACCCCGGACCGGATGTGGGCCTGGAGGGTGTCGGCGATCTGCTCGTAGAGCGGGGCTGCGCCCGCGGCGCTCACCCGGCGGACTGTATCGGCCTCAGTCGGGCAGCGGCCGGCTTCCGGGCCCGACTGTGCCGGTCCCGAATGGGGCCAACTGTGCATGTCCGGTCGGCGGGCGCGACCCTAGCGTCGGGGCATGCGGACCAGCAGTGAGCGGATCCTGACCACGCACACCGGCAGCCTGCCCCGTCCGGCCGGCCTCGACCGCCACGACCCAGAGGCCGTGCGGGCCGCGGTGCAGACCACCGTGCGCCAGCAGCTGGCGGCCGGCGTCGACAGCGTCAACGACGGCGAGGTGAGCAAGCCCAGCTACGCCACGTACGTGACCGAGCGGCTGTCGGGCTTCGAGGGGGAGCCCGTGCCGCTGGACATGCGCGGTTTCGACGTCTTCCCCGAGTTCGCCCAGCGCACGTTCGGCGACCCGGACCTGGCGGCCGTGATGGCCAACCCCAGCTGCAACGGGCCGGTCGCCTACGTCGACCCGACCGAGGTCCAGGCCGACATCGCCAACCTGCAGGCGGCAGCCGGGGATGCCGGCGAGGTGTTCATGTCCGCGGCGTCGCCCGGCGTCATCGAGATGTTCATGCCGAACCGGCACTACAGCAGCACCGAGGCCTACATCGCGGCGCTGGCCGACGCCATGAAGACCGAGTACGACGCCATCGCCTCCGCCGGCCTGGTCCTCCAGCTCGACTGCCCCGACCTGGCCTGCGCCTGGGCCATCGGCCCTGAGCCGACGCTCCCGGAGTTCCGCCGGGTGGTCACCCAGCGCCTGGAGGCCCTTGACCACGCCACCCGCGACATCCCCCCGGAGCAGATGCGGCTGCACCTGTGCTGGGGCAACTACGAGGGCCCACACCACACCGACATCCCGCTGGCCGACATCATCGACCTCGTCCTGGCCGCCCGACCGGCCGCCATCTCCTTCGAGGCCGCCAACCCCCGCCACGCCCACGAGTGGAAGCTGTTCGAGGACGTCAAACTGCCCGACGGCAAGGTCGTCATCCCCGGGGTGCTCGACTCGAAGACCAACTACATCGAGCACCCCGAGCTGGTCGCCGAGCGTCTCCTCCGCTATGCCGACCTCGTCGGCCGGGAGAACGTCATCGCCGGCAGCGACTGCGGCTTTGCGACCTTCGCCGGGTTCGTCCCCATCGACCCGAGGATCACCTGGGCCAAGCTGGCCGCGATGTCCGAGGGCGCCCGCCTGGCCAGCCAGCAGCTGTGGGCCACATCCAGCGTGCCCTGAGCGGGATTGACCGCACAGCTGTCGGGGCCTGACCACCACCAGGGAGGACGTCGGACCGGCGAAGCGCGGTGGTTTCACCGAACCGCAGACCGCCGAAGGTCAGGTTCTGTGGTCTACGCGCAACGGGGTGTCGACTCCGCTCACGACACGCGTCGGGGGGAGACCAGCCTGTGGCGGTCTCCCCCCGAGTTCTGGCGGTCAGAGACGGCAGTAGCGCCCACCGTCGTTGTAGACCCTCTCCACGAGGCCCGTGTGGTTGAACCTGATCCGCAGGCACCCGTAGCCGGTGTTGGCGGCCTCCATGACACTGCTGAACTGGTTGAACAAGGCGTTGATGAGGATGCTGCATCCCGCACCGGCCGCGTGAGCGACGACTGCCGCGCCAGGGCCGGTGTAGACCGTCACCGCGCCTCCGATCACGGCGCACGCGGCGTATGCACCGGTGTCCACAGCGACCTGGACAGCCAACCGCCACTGCAGGAACGCGTCAGTGAGAGCCTGGGTCTGAGTGCGGGTGAGGTACAACGATCCGGTGCGGATGCCCCAGTCGAAATTCGCGCGGGCAGCTTCAGCCGGGTAGGCCCGGTAGTAGTCGACCATCAGGGCGAACCGGGTTGTGTTGTTGGCATACCGCAGGTCGGGGATGCCGCGCTGCTGCTGGTACGCCTGCAGCGCAGTGATGGTGCTGGGTCCGGCTTGGCCGTCTACGCGAAGTCCTGCGTTTGCGATGGAGTTGAGCGCTCGCTGGAGGACCGCGACGCACTCGCCCTGGGTGCCCATGCCGACGTCGCCGCACATCGGCATCATCGGGTCGAAGCGCCATTGCTGGCCGGTGTCGGTGGTGAACGTCTCCCCTAGGTGGGGCAGGGGCTGAGCGGCGTTCGCGGTGGCGGGGGCGGTGAGGCTCATGCCCAGGAGGATGGCTGCGGCGATGGCGGTGGCGATGAGGCGCTGCCATACCGGTTGACCGGCGGTCCAGGTGAACCGCGTGCGGGTGTCGAGCGCGCCAGTGGACTGCATGGCTACGTCCTTCCTTGAAGTTGCGGCGGGCCGGGTGGTGCGAGGAGGGGTGGTTCAGGAAGCGGCGGGGCGAGTCCGGTTGGTCCACTGCTGGCCGTCGAAATAGCGCTCGACCCCCGCAGTTGCGGACGGGTCCGGCCACCAGCCACCCGAGGTGGCGCCTGCGTTCTGCTGCGGCTGGTAGGAGCCGGTCGTGGGGTAGCCGTGCGCTCCGATGATCACGGGCATACCGGTCATGAGGGAGGGGACGCTACGGCTGGCCATGGCGAGGGAAACGACCCAGCCGATCAGGCTCCAGCCGAGGAGGACGTTGATGACCGCGACGCTGCCCCGATCAGGGACGCGACGCGTGAACGCGATGATCGTGGGGAGCAAGTAGAAGCCCCCGGCGATCAGGAGGAGAATCAGCAGCGCACCGCTGCCGTCGTCACTGGTGGCCGCGTAGATGTCCATGAGGATCGCCTTTTCATCGGGTGAGGCGGCGCCAACGGCACCGATCCGGTGGACAAAGCATGTTGGAAATGGGGGTGGCGGTCTTCGGGAAACTTCTCCAAGTGCAGCCAGTTCTCTTGCCTCACCTACGAACTGACTGACCAGCGGCGGGCCTGGCCTCTTGGGCCAACAGCAAGACATCCTCGCCAGATCGGCCTCTAGGTCTTAGTGCCCGGCCGGGGGGCAAGGGGCAGCCTGGCTAGGCTTGCCCTCCCGCGGTGAGCGGATGGGGAGATGATGGCCGGGCTCGAGGACGACGAGGTCACCGGAAGCTGGTACGACCGTTCCCGTCGCATTGCGGCGTTCGCGTGGCTGTATCACGCCGGCCTGGTGCAACTCGCGGCCGTCGTCCTGCACGGGCGCGGGGACAGGCGGACCCGCGCGGTCTGGTCCAGCTTGGTCGTGCGCGACATGGTGACCGCCGCGCTCTGGCGGCGGCGCACTGCCCCCGCCGCTCTGGCAAGCGTCGCGCTGCTCACCGATGTCGGCGCGGCTGCACTGCTGCGGGACCGGATCTCCGCCTCTCGCATGCAGGCCGACCGATCCATAGGGCAGTTCGGCGTCGCGTCAGGGTGGGCGCTGCTCCTCGACCAACGGAAGGCACGAGTCACCCCGCTGTTGCTCATCCCGCTGGTGCAACAGATGGCGTACTGCCGGATCTGGCGACTCGATCGTCGCAGCACTGCCCAGTACCTCCTGCGGGAGATGGCTTGGGCGACGGCCTCGTTGTGGGCGGTTGCGGGCCTGCGGTCACAACTGGAGGCGGCAGCCCGCACCGAGCAGCGGATCGCGGACGTTCAACGGGAGACGAGAAAGCTGCAGGAGGAGGAGGCTGCCGAGGTCGGGGTGTGGTTCCGTTTCCATGAGCGGCTCTCCGTCTTCAGCAACGTCCGTTCCCGGGCCCAGTTGCAGAGCCTTGCGCAGCCATCGGAGGCACGACCCGGGTACGAGCGGGTCGCGGACCTGGCTCAAGCGGAGCACCACCGCTTCCGGCGTGACCCGTCCTTGATGACACTGAATGCGCTCGTCGCCAGGATGTTGGCCAGCCGACCCCCTGGTGAGGGTTCGTCATGGGCCGATGCACTCGGCAGCGACGAAGTCGTCGAACTGGAAGTCCACATCGACGACGTTCGGTGGCTGGTGGACCTGGCGAAGTCATCGACGAGTCCTTTTGTGATCCAGACCGACATCCGACCCACCGCCGTACATGTGGAGGTCCGTTCGGCACGGTTCGACGTGATGGAGGCGCCCGACGGCTGGTCGGTCGTTGCCGTGGACGCGGGGTCGGTTCTGCGTGGTGCTCTGCCCAGGCTGCTGGCATGACGGCCGAAGACCCGGACCGGTACGACGTCGGACTCGGGTCCTATCGCAGCGTGCTCTTCGGGATCCTCCGTGTGATCGGGACGGAAGCCCTCGCCTGGACCACCTTGGGGATGATCAAAGGTCATACAGCGCCGCGCCGGCTGTTGATCTGCGCCGGGATGAACACCGCCGCAATCGCCAGGCTCGCACGGAAGTTGCGGGCCAGACCTGAGCTGCTCGACGACGCCGGCTGGATCCAACGCGAATCACTGCTGGCGTTCTGCCGATATCTGGTCTACCCGGCCATCACCACCAGACGCAGCTACTGGCGTCGGCCCGCCAGTGACGCGCCGTTCTTCATACAGACCTGGACGCCGATCGCTCTGTACGGAGCAGGGCTCGGAGCTCGCGGCGCGCTCGTCGCAGGCTCGGTCTACGGTCCGCTGGCGCACCTCGCGGCTGCCGCGTTGAACGGGGAACGACAGGATTCCCCGGTCGAGGTCCGCCGTAGCGTTCTCGGGTACTCCGTCGGCACGGTCGTCGCCGGCGTCTTTACCGCCAACATGGCATCCACGCTAAAGGCTGCCCGGACAGACGAGTTGGCGGAGCAAGTCGCTCGCCACGAGAGGCAGCGTGCCGTAGCCGAGAAGGAACTCGCCGAGGTTGCATTCGGTCGATGGAAGGACTCGCTGGCCGACCTCGCTGAAGCAGTCGTGCGTCAACTCGAGCCGGCGGACGCCGTGCAGTTGCTCCGTGAGATAGACGCCGAACTGACCCCGGACATCGATACGGCCGTGACCGCGCGTGGGACCGTCGAGGAGGTGATCGACAGGGCTGAGCGCGACCACGCAGTGCAGGTGACGCGCGACGTCCTCGGGCCCGACCAGGTCAGTCTGCCGTCCCTCCAGGCGATCCACCTGGTGATACACACCGCCCTCGGCAACGTCCGTCGGCATTCTGGAGTAGCGGCGGCCCGGGTGGCCTATCGAGCCTGGCCCGACGGCTTCACCGTCGTCGTCGAGGACGCCGGACGCGGGCCCGGAGAACCGCTCGACATCTTCGACCCACACCACGCGCTCGGCCATGCCGACGCCTATCTGCGCGGCCTCGGCGGAGGACTGAGCCTCGAGCCACGACCAGGCGGCGGGACGATCCTCACTGCTACATGGACGGGAAGATGACAGAACCGACCGACGACTCACCGACCGCAGTTCTGCTGATCGATGACCGCAGTGTGATCCGCGAAGCGGCGGAAGCGCTTCTCCGACCGCACGGCTTCGACGTCCACACCGTCGATGCGGTGGACGCCTTCGAGCGGGCCCTGACCAGCAGGACGTTCGCCATCGTGATGATCGACTACCTCCTGCAGTCCGATCCGGTGAAGCGCCGCGCCGAAGGCACGCCCAATGGGTTGTCTCTGGTGACAGCGGTCCGCGCGACGCAGCCGGGCGCCCGCATCGTGCTCTTCTCCGAAGGCCTCGAGCAGGAGATGGTCCTACGCCAGGCCCGCGAAGCCGGAGTTGACGGGATGATCACAAAAGGAGACACGTGGGAACGGGTGGCCCACGGCTTGAGACAGGTGCTGGATCCGGGTGTCGTCGAGTACGTCTCGCCATCTCTACGCCGGCCCAGCACCCCGCGGCAGACAGGGTTCGGTGCATTGACGCCCGCAGAGGTGAGCTTTCTCAAGAGGTTCGTCGCGCATCCGGGCACGCGCGCGCAGATGATGGCCGACCAAGGTCTGACCCCAGGAAACTTCGACGCCCTGATCAACAGCATCAAGCGCAAGGTCACCGACCACATGAACCTGAGCGGGGACCCGCGCGCCACCGGGGACCGACTGATCTCCAACGAAGTCCTGTTGCAGTGGGCGATGGAACGCGGCGTCGAGTAAGGGGTCATCTCCATACCGCGAATGTGGCGGTGCTGGTCGGGTCGAGGATCCGTCCGCACCCGCTGCACACATCGGGCCACACCATCTTTGCCACCTCGATGGCTGGAACGCCGGCACAGCGGCCGTGGACGGAACCGAGACAGGCCGGACGGAGAAGACGCACGACCCGGGCCTGGTCGGGTTCCCCTCCGCGGGCACGACTGTCATCGCAGTGGCGTCGCCTCGAAACTGGCGTCGGTAAGGCCGCCTTGCGTGACGTGCACGACCGGGCGAGTGGTCCGTCCTCCAAGTCGCGGCAATACCGGGCCGGCGTCGGCCCGATAGCTCAGCGGCGCGAGCGGCAGCTTCGCATCTTCTCCGTGCGTCAAACACTGGCCAGAGCCGCTGATCAGCGGTCAACAGGGCCAGCACCGCCAAGGCACGGAAGGGCGGAGCAGGTCCGGCGCAGCTGCGCAACTGGGCATCTGTACTGGTCGCTGCGTGGAGCGGGTGACCGGGATCGAACCGGCATGGCCAGCTTGGAAGGCGGGGCCTTGTGACCCTATCTGTCCTGGTCAGCGGCTTGCTGAAGCCGCCCGGAAGCCGGATATGACCTATTCATGACCTATCGCTCGGAGGTGGTCCCTCGCTGCCCTTGTCTGGTTCTCCGTCGGCGGCGTGCTGGTAGACGTGGGCGGCGGCGGGGAGGAGTGACCGCCGGCGCATCAGTTCCTTAGAGCTCATTTCAGAATGGCATCCAGGTGCCGGAAGCAGATCAGCGCGCAGGCCAGCTGGAGGAGCCCGAGGTGGAGGTCGGCGCGCCGCTCGTATCGGGTGCGTAGTCGTTTGAAGGCGTGCAGCCAGGCGAAGCCGCGCTCGACGACCCAGCGCTGTTTGCCCAGGCCGGAGCCGTGCGCGACGCCGCGGCGGGCGATCTTCGGGGTGATGCCCCGGTCGCGGAGCTGGCGGCGGTGGATGTCGTAGTCGTAGCCGCGGTCGGCCAGGAGCTGCCGAGGGCGGCGTCGTGGCCGGCCGCGTAGCCCGCGGATCGGCGGTATGGCGTCCACCAGGGGCAGCAGCTGGGTGACGTCGTTGCGGTTGCCGCCGGTGATGCTCACCGCCAGCGGGAGGCCGCCGGCGTCGCAGATCAGGCGGTGCTTGCAGCCAGGACGAGCGCGGTCGACCGGTGATGGGCCGACGTGGGCCCCCTTTGAGCGCGCGCACGTGGGAGCCGTCGATCGCGCAGACGTCGAGGTTCAGCTCGCCGAGTGCGCGTAGCTGGGCCAGCAGCTGCTCGTGCAGGGCGGGCCAGACGCCGGCGGCGGTCCAGTCCCGCAGCCGCCGCCAGCAGGTGATGCCCGAGCAGCCGACCACCGAGGCAGGGAGCTGGTTCCAGGCGATGCCGGTCTTGAGCACGAACACGATGCCGGCCAGGGCGGCCCGGTCATCGACCGGCCGGCGACCCGGATGCCGGTAGCGACGGGGCTTGGGCGGTGGGAGCAGCGGAGCGATCTGCTTCCAGAGCCGGTCAGGGACGAGGTCCTTGATCACCTCCCCGAGGGTCGCCAGCAGCCACCGAGGCGCGAAGCAGACGCGCCGACGTCATTCAGAAACGATCTCTTAGTCGTCGCACCGGTCGCCGGAGCAAGGGTGGCGCTGGTGTGGCGGAGCTCGTGGGGCCGGACGGCCGGCAGGTCGATGGCGTCCGTGGCGCGCCGGAACGTCGAGTTCCAGTGGCTGCCCGCTAGCTAGCCGCCGACCTGGTGGCGAACAGGAGCGCGTCTGGAGTAGCGACGACGTCCTTCTCCAGAGGCTGCTCTAGGCGACCGCAACGGCGTCCAGGAGGTCGCGGTGGAGACGTCAACCAGCGTACCCCTGATGTCGACTTGCTTTCCGGGTCATCGCACCATCACTATAGCTGCGTCGACTCTAGGGGGAGGTCGAGCGTGGCCATCGGATATAACGACGGTCGACTCCTTATTCATCTTCACTTTCAAAAACCGAGCCGCTGGATGCACAGGCGTGTAGAGCGCGTCGACTTCATAAGCGACAACCTGTGTAGACACCACGTCAGCCTAGATTTCGACGTGCAGCGTGCCTCCGTAGTACAAGTTGCGCGGACCGCAGGATGGATGCCGACTTCCCTCTTGCTGCCGCTCGGACTGATGGCCAAAGACCCGCCGCTTACCAGTTTTGACCTTCGCGACGACGCCGGAGTCAGTCGTCCATTGCTCACTAGTCAGGAGACGGCCGAGGCGGCTCACCAGGCACTACGCTACGTGGCATCTAAAATTCTGCAACCTCAGGTTCTGAGCGATGCTAGCCGGCGCACGCTATGGGACATCGTTAGTCGCCCGGCGAGCGAGGCTGAGAGTGCCCTCAAGGGCTGGTATGACCCGACTACGCACACCTATGCAGCCGGCTCGGAGGAGAGTCGCCTCATGGGTGATGCTGCATTCAAGCTGATCGTCAGTGAACTGGTGGATAACTACATCGCCCTGACTCCCATTGATCCAACCACGACACGGCAACTCTTGAAGTACTCTTACGTGTCTGATGTCCCGTGGGAGGCGCCGCGCCTCGTTGATCGAATTTTCGGAACGTCGGCACGGTTTACTTTCCCGGTCGCGGCCGGAGCGAGTTACAGTTACCATTTCGAGCTCGCAGCCCCTGAGAATTCGGATGTTAGACGGCTCGCCTTGAGCGAGGTGGCAGGGGATCCTCCATCAGCAGCAAATGCTAAGAACTTAATGCGTGTTGACGGCAGGCGAGAGCAAATGCACGTATACGCACATGAGGCTGATCGCTCCGCGAACCACGCCGTAGTTGTGGACCTCGTTCCTCAAAGGAGAGGGTTGGTTAGGTACGCCTGGTTCGGCGCTCTCTATGCGAGCGTTGCACTCGTGTCTGGCTACCTTTGGCAACTCTTCACTCGCCGGCTCGAAGACGCCAACGTTGAGGCACTTGGAGCCGCACTGCTACTCGTACCCGCTTTGATAGCTGTCTACGTCAGCCGGCCCGGAGAACATGGTATGGCCGCCCGGTTCGCCTTCGGGGCCCGTGTGGCTATGGTCTTGGCCGCAGCGGCTGCAGTGCTCGGCAGCATTGCACTAGCCTTAGGATTCAAGGGGCTCGCGCTCGCCAACTTCTGGCTCGGCTCAAGCATTGGGGCGGTCCTGCCGACCCTGTACCTGTGGTATGTGTACCGGCGCTCCGGTGAGGTTATTGACTACGAGACCACTCGTGGCTAGGCTGCACGCTTCCCTGAGGAGGGGTCTCATGTCGGTGGTGGCTCGCTGGTTGGACGACCGCCGGGTGGACTTCGGTGTCATGGATGTCGCCGAGGGCAAGCGCCCAGGAGCCGTTCTAGGGGACAAGGACCTACAGCGGCGTGCCGACGACAGGCTGCGCGAGCTTGAGCGCGAGCTCGAGTGTGAGCTCGCCGCCGCTGGCTCACCTAAGTGAGGCAGCGGTAGGGCGGCTGCCTTCGGGGGTCCCGCAGTTGCCTAGGGCCTGCGGGGTTGCTGGCTGCCTTTGACCTTGCACGCAACGTCTGCGCCACGCTCGGCCGTCAAGGAGTTGCTGGCCCGTCGGATCTACAGGGTGGCGCCTGTTAGTCGACGTCACCGTGGCCGCTCGATGTCGTCGTCCCGCGTCCTGGTGATCGCCCCGAGCATGGCGTCGAGGGCGCGGGCGATCTCGGCGTCGCGGTCGTCGGCAGCGTGCTGGTAGACGAGGGCGGCGGCGGGGGAGGAGTGGCCGAGCCGGCGCATGAGCTCCTTGGTGGTCGCGCCGGTGGCCGCGGCGAGGGTGGCCCCGGTGTGCCGCAGCTCGTGCGGCCGGACTGCCGGAAGGCCGATGGCGTCGGCGGCACGCCGGAAGGTCGAGTTCCAGTTGCTGCGGGCGAGATATCCCCCGGAACCGGTGGAGAACAGGAGGGCATCTGGAGAACCGCCTACGTGCTTCTTTAGGTGAACCTCCAGTGACGCCGCGGTCGCGGCGGGGAGGGTCACGGTCCGGCGTCCGGCATCGGTTTTGGGTTCGCCGATCACCCACCGGTTGTCGATGCGCCGGACGGATCGTTCGACGCGAAGCCGGCCGCCGGCCAGGACATCCGACCGGCGTAGTGCGGTGGCCTCACCGAACCGGAGACCACCGAAGGCCAGCACGAGCAACAGCGCTCGATAGCGCTCCGTTCTCCTGTTTCGCCCCAGTTGCTCGGCCAGTCGCAAGGCCTCCGAGGCGGTGAGCGCTCGGGACGGCCGGGTGGCCTTGGGTGTGCCGGCGCCCCGCAGCTTGCACGGGTTGGACGGAATGGCCTCGTCCGCGACCGCCACGTTGAGGATGGCGCGCAGCAGTCGGTAGGACTGAGCCAGAGCAGTCGGGCCGGTCGTTCGGCCGGCCTTTACGTGCCAGGAGCGGACGGCGGCCGGGGTCACCTCCTCAACAGGAACGGCCCCCCAGGCATCGGTCAGGTGGTGACGCCACAGCGACGCGTACAGGCTGCGGGTGCCTTCACGGAGGTCGTTGCGGGCGAGGTAGTCGTCGGCGTACTCGCCGACGGTCCGGCGGCCAGCCTCCGGGGCTCGCCAGCTCTTCCGGACGAGGGCGGCCTCTTGAGCCGACAGCCATGCCCGAGCATCTGCCTTGACGGTGCCGAAGACCTTGGACCGGCGCCGACCGTCCGGCCCGACGTAGCGGGCGCGGTACCGGCCGTTGGGGAGTCGGTCGATGTTCCCGAAGCCTGGTCCTCTGCCCATGCCGTGACCCTGGGCGGCAGGTCAGCGGATGTCCGCCGATGTCATCGCTGGCTGGGGATGCGCCCTTTGTCCACAAGGGCGTCTAGCGCTGACCGCTCCAGGCGCACATACTTGCCGACTTTCACGAAGGCGATCCGGCGCTCGGTGATGAGCCGGCGGATGAATCGCTCTCCCGTGCCGAGGTACTCGCCGGCCTGCGCGACGGTGAGCAGCGGGTCACTCGCGGAGTACCGCTCTTCGCTCATCCGGTGCGCCGTCATGATCGAAGCCTCGTCACAACCCTCCAGTAGGCCTCCAGAACTTTCTCGCCCCGCGGACCCGCTCCAGGCCACTGGCGACCTGCTGCCCGACGCAGACGTCCCTAAGCGGCGCCACGCTCGAGTGCGGGACCTTGTCCGTCACGGGGTAGGAACCGTCGTCAGCCAGCGAGTCCCATGCCTGGGTCTCCTCGCGGTAGGACGCGTCCGTGCTCGCGTAGGCCTCGCGGATGGCCTCGAACCGCGCATGCCGGTCCGCCTCGTCGAGCAGTTCGGCGATCACTTCGGCGGCGGTCATCTGTTGCTGACTTGCCCGTGCGGCGATGCGCTCGCGCAGGCTCCGCGGCACCTTGATGGTGGTCACCGTGTCGGGCATACCGACGAGGATGCCCGCAAGATCCGCGGTAGCGAACACCGACGCCTCGCGATCTCAAGATGCGCCGCTCTCGCCTGGCCGCCGGACCCAACGAGCTCAAGATCACCGACCGACACACCTCATGCACTGTCGGGCCAGCAACTCGTTGTGACGAGTAGATCGAGGCAGCCACGACGTGCGGGTGGGGCTTGGCGCCCGCGGGCGAAGACAACCTCCCATGGTCGCCGCCGTCCCCGTCGCCGAGATGCAAGAGGTGTGATGCCTCGTGATCTTGGAGTCTCCAGTGCTGCTTGGCCCGGGGCGGTCGCGCCGCGAAGCCGGGTCCAGAGCAATGCCTTGCTGGAGCCGACTTAGGCCTCAGGCTTCTCCGTGTCGGCCCGCGTCTTCGTGGGCGTAGCCGAGTGGATCAGCCCCGGCACGTCTGGCCGGCGATAGGCTCGTCTTGGGCGGCTTCATGGGTCTGCTCCTCATGAGCACTCCACCAGCCAGCCGATGGCTTGCCCGGATGCACGCGAATGAACGGCCCCCGAACGGGCGCTGAATCATCGCCTGGCAGCGCTCCCGCGAGGGAGCGGCAGCAGTCGGGGCGCACCCCGGCGTATGTCCTCCGCCAGGGCGCGCATCCTCGAGGCCGCGGTGATCACGAATGCGTTCAGCAGGGCGGTGCTTCCGGGATCAGCGCACGGCCGCAGCGCCGCATCTTGTCGGTGGCGAACCCTAGGCTCGCAGCAACCAACCACGGGGGAATGTCAATGACCGGCTCTTACGCTTCGCACGGACCGACACCCGGCCGATTTCAGGGTGACCGCTTTCAGATTCTTTCACTCGACGGCGGCGGAGCGAGGGCGCTGTTCACTGCACACGTTCTCGCGCACATCGAGGAAGACCTGGGCATCGTGATCACGGACCACTTCGACTTGGTCGCCGGGACCTCGGCCGGAGGCATCGTCGCGCTGGGTCTAGGCGCGGGTCTCAGGCCCAAAGAAATCGCCGAGCACTTCGGTGACCTCGTAGATCGCGTTTTCCCGGCTCGGCTACAACGCCGTGCGCGCTGGAGCCGGCTTCGGCAGCCCGCTTACGACAGCGAAGTCCTTCGTGATGTGCTGCTCGAGGTCCTCGGTCACCGGACTTTGGGCGACAGTTGCATGCGGTTGGTCATCCCGTCGTGGGACATCCAGCGCGGCGAGGTTCACATCTTCAAGACCCGCCACAGCGAACGTCTCACCCGGGATTGGCGAATCGACATGGTTGACGTCGCACTCGCGACCACCGCAGCCCCCACGTACTTCCGAGCAGCCCGTGTCCCCGATGCACCGCTCATCGACGGCGGCGTCTGGGCCAATAACCCTTCTGTATTGGCAATTGGTGAAGCCGTCAGCATGCTGGGCGTTCCGTTAGAGGCTATTCGCGTCTTGAACGTCGGAACCATGGAACCGTTCACGGACAACGCCGACCGACTGGAGAAGGCTGGCATCTTGGGGTGGGGGCCAAAGGCTGCTGGCGTCATCCTCAACGCCAGTAGCCGGGGTGGCATGGGAACCGCCATGCACTTGGTCGGCTTCGATGACTTCGTCCGCTTCGACGCGCCTGTACCGCCGGGCAAGTTCGCCCTCGACCGGATCAACGCACAGTCCGTCCGAGGATATGCGTCCACCACCAGCCGAAACCTCGCCCCCGAGTTCGCCGCCAAGTTCGCCGACCACGCGGCACCTCCCTTTACCCCGCTTCCTCCACCGTCAGCGCCCAGCGGGCCGCGCACCGACACACTGCCCGAAGGAGATTTGTGATGGAACACGTAGGCCACTTCAGGACGCTGCTTGAAGACACCGTCAACCTGCCCGATGGCAAACTAGCCAGCCTTGCTGACCGAGTTGATAAAATTTATGCGGCTATCAAGGCAGCCAAGACCCAATCGCGCGTCCTAAGCAAGAAGCGGCAAGGTTCCTGGGCGCAGCGGACCATCATCAACCCGCCCAAGAACGTCGAGTTCGACGCTGATTTCATGCTCGAACTTAGGGAAGTCGAAGGCTGGACGCCAGCCGACTACAACGACGCCGTGTTCAACGCTCTAGACAATGACCCTGTCTACGGCAGCATGGACGAACCCGTTGAAGCCAAGAACCGTTGCGTCCGCGTCTCATACGCCAACGACATGCACGTAGACGTTGTGCCCTACGTGAACCTCGCGAACGGCGGGGAGCATATCATCAACTCCGAGACCGACGAGTGGGAGGCAAACAACTCTGACGGATTCACACAGTGGATGAAGACAAAAGATGACCTGACCGACGGCAACATGCGTCGAGTCATCAGACTCCTCAAGTATCTCCGCGACCACCACGGGTGGTACGAGGACACGGTCTCAATCATCCTGACCACCGTCGTCGGCAACACGATCAAGCCAGAGAACGTTCTCGCAAATAGTGACTGCTACACCAACGTGCCGGTGACGCTGGCCCGCGTCGTATCCGACCTCGCGACGTGGGTCCGCGCCAATGACACCCGCCCCGAGGTTGAAGCGGACCCCGGTACGACCTTCACGCACCGCTGGACTGAGTCCCGCTACCAGCAGTTCCGCACTGACATCCAGAATCTGGATACGAGGATTGCCGCAGCGCTCGCCGAGACCGACGAAGATGACAGCCTCGACCTTTGGCGCGACCTCTTCGGCGGAGGGTTTAAGGCCCCCGAGTCGTCGACCAAGACGAGCAAGTTTCCGGCACTCGGTACCGGAAGCGGAACCGCGGGGGCAGCGGGTAGTGCAGCCTCAGAAACGTCTACCAGCCGCAGCGGCAAAGTGGGATGACGCGGAAGAGAATCTCACCACCAGCGCTCACTAAGTGGCAGCGGCGAGCGCTGACAGACCTGCGCGCCCAAGCCAAGAATCAGCCGGAAGTCCTCACCATCGGCGCACAAGAGCGCGACGACGACGGCAACGTCTACGTGCGCTTCACGCTGCACACCAAAGATCTACCCGCGCCCAGCGCCGACGGCCTCACCTTCAAGACAGCCGAACAGTTCGTCCTCCTCGTCGCACCTACGGACGACCACCCGCCCACAGTGCTTCTGGAGCATGGCCGGTTCATCGGCATCCCCCACGTCCTGTCCGGTTTCTACCTCTGCCTCTACCTCGACGAGTCCCGTGAATGGGATCCCGAGGTCGGCATCAACGGGAAGAACGGCGTGCTCAGTCGTCTCTGGGACTGGATGGAAAAGGCCGCCCAGAACGACTTTGACCCTGACTCCGCCCTCTTTCACGCAGTCGGAGGGGTCCCACACATCACGCCCGGCACTCCGAGCATCATCGTCAGGCAGCTTCCAGAAACCAGAGCCCGCGTTGCCATCGCCTATCTCAACTGTCGAACCTCCCAGCGGCTCGACCTAGATCGCTACCCGGGACCTGACAGCGAGACAGTTCACACTCCGGTCTTCTTTGCCGACTCCGACATGCCGCTAGGAGCCGGGAATCACTTCCTCGGCCTGCTCCTCGGACTGATCCGGCACCCTCGCCCGCACGGACTCGATGCCTTCATCGCACCACGCCCCACCAGCCAGGTGCACGATCCCGGCCTCGTCGCCCACGCGCTCATCGCGAGCCGCCATCGCACGCGCTCGCACTGGTTCGCGGCGCACAACGTCGAGCCTGTGCCGAGGCCGTATGAGACGACGCCGGACGCTGCCCTGTTCACGACGCTCGCGGCCAGCGCCACTCGCAACCCCGCTGGGACACCGCAGCGCCTCATCCTGGCCGTGCCCCACCCAACGGGAGGACCACGCCACCTACTTGCCCTCCAACTTGCTCCCGCGCTTGCCGACGACCTCCGAGACCTGGTCCGCAACAGAACAACGACACTAATCCCCTATGAGCCCGACCGAATCAACATGGCAGCGCCCATCGAATGGTGCTTTGTGTCGGACGAACGCGCAGCCGTCACGACCCGGCGCGATGCCGGCCGCCCCGTCTCTGCATTGCGCGACAAGACCGTTGCGGTTCTTGGCTGTGGCGGTCTCGGATCGTGGATCGCCGAGTTCGTCGTTCGCGCCGGAGCCAAGCACGTCGTCATCAGCGATTACGGACGGGTCACTGGAGGACTGCTCGTTCGACAGAACTACGTTGAAGACGACAACGGAGGCCCGAAAGCGCTTGGGCTGTATACGCGTCTCAAGGCGATCAGCGACACCGTCCAGATCAATGCACATGGCCATCTCACTACATCCGAACTCACCCAGATCGCACTGACAGCCGACCTAATTATCGACGCAACGGTCAGCCTCAAGATGACGAAGCAGCTGGACACCGTCGCGACCAAGCCTCAGCGAAAGGCGATCATCGCACAAGTCGCTACGGACGCACGCAGCGGAACACTCGGATACGCGACCATCAATCCGCCCGACGGTGACACGACTATGACCGACATGGACCACCACCTGCGCGACCAGGTTCGCGCCGACGGAGCGCTTGAGCGCTACCGGTACTTCTGGGAGGACCCCGCACCTGGCGACGAGTTCGTCCCCACGCGCGGATGCTCAGCGCCGACGTTCCACGGCTCAGCGGCAGATCTCGCTGCACTCGGCGGGGGACTGGCAACCCTTATCGCCAAGCACCTTGCCGTAGCTGCTCAGGGGGCGCACCTAATGGCTCTCCCCCATTCAGACGTAACGCCCGGACACAAGTACCTGCCCTACGAGAGGCCTGTAGTTGGCGCATCACGCCGTGGGTCAGAGCCGACGCTCGCGTGACCCCGCATGCTCCGAGGCTGAGCGAGTGTCCCTGAGTGGGCCGCTCAGGGACAGTTGAACGACCTATTCGAGGGCAACAGGTGCACAACCGATGACATCTCAAGGATCGCTTCGTAGCGACGCGCCAACACGTCCGGCCGCCCATCAACTAGTCGAGCAGCGATCTGGGACCAATGTGAGAAGACCCGGGGATTCGAGTGAGGTTGCGCGGTGACGGTCCTCGATGAGCCGCTGGCGTCGGTCCAATTGGAGCTACTTGATCTGATCTGGGAGCCCATCGGGTCCGCAGTCAATCGGGGTCACGACCCGGACTGGCCCGTGTGGGACTTCGTTCGGCGGTCACTCCTGAGTCGGTATCCGACTCTGGAGACCGCCGAGGAGGTGCTATCCAGCATTCCGGCGCTGGCATGGGGCGGGCCGTCCCGCAGTCGCCGCTATGGGCTCGTCTGGCATGAGGGCCACATCGCCATGAGCCCCGGCAAGGAGAACCGGGTCGGTCTCACCATCGCGGGTCTGGCGATGTTGGCGCGTAGTGGCCGGAATACCGGACCTTTGGCTGACGCATTGGCGGCAATCATCGGCACGGTGGCGGCTGCGGACGAGGCGCTGTCGCCGGATCCGTTCGAGGTGGTTCAGGCAGACGTTCCGCTCAGCGATTACACCGCCAGCGTGGCCACTCTCAGCCGGGAGCAGGGGTACGGATTTCCCGATCGGCTCATCGCAGACGGACTCGGCAATGGTCGCGAGTATGCGTTGATAGCAATCAACCAGATTGGCCGCCTCTTGCCTCTGCAAGTGCTACTCGGGCGCCAAAGCTTGCGCCCGTTTCGCTATGTACGTAACGCGGATGATTACCTAACTTGTATCGATACTGTCGAGGACAGCCAGCGAGAACCGGTTCACTACTCGTCACCGCTTACTCTTGTACAGACGCTGGACTATCTCGGTTACGTGTTGGCGGCGGATCCCCAATGGTTTGGCGGTCCACGTCTGACCGTCGCGCCGGACCTTCAATCCGCAGCGAGCCTCGGGATGCCGGTCACTACGCGAAGCGAGTACGAGTCCGCCTTGAGCGCTCTCTGGAATGTCCTTGCACAACTAAATGTCCCCGCAGTGCCGAAAGACATCCTCGCAGCGCGCTTCCATGGCAAACAGCCTGGGTCAATCGGTCGCTTGCAATCGTGGCTCGAGACGCGCGACGCCGATCCCGCTTCCCGTGAGCGTTGCATGGCCGCCCTGGCTACCGTGCGTCAGGTGGGGCGGCTCCGCACTGAGCCACAGCACGGATCGCCACAGGTGCGGCGCCAAGCGGTCGAAGCTCGGCGAAGGCTCGGCCTGCCTGACGTGGTGCATGACTATGAAGCGGCTTGGTCTCGAACGCTTGATGTCTTAGCCGGCGCCTTCAACGTTATCCGCGAGGAGGTGCAGGGAGTTGCCGGCCTTAGTGCCGTGGACTGACCGCAACAAAATGGCGTCGGCGTCTGCCGCTCGACCTTGACCGGCAGTGGAGTTCGTTCGCGGTCGCGTGCATGCGTTCGCTGTCGCTCGAGTATGGCTCCCCAAACAGATGCAGTTGGCGGACTGCTGTGAACAGGGCGGCCGGTACCGGAGGGGCAGAGGCGACCCGAATCGATTGAGCGGTCTCGGTCGCCGTGCGCGTATGCGTGCCGATGGTTGCTATCGACCGTTCGTTGCACGCGTCATTCGGCGGGCGTACCCGACAAGGTGTCATCCCGGTAGACTGTCGCGTACACGAACGAGTCACCCTCGGCGGGCGACAAATCTGTCATCGAGTTCGCTGATGCGCCCTGCGCAACATGCCTGTGGGCCATCTCGATGAGCGCCGCTCGCATGCTGGCGACGGCGATAGGCATGTACAGGCAAGTGCTTATTACCTGGTCGGTGACGGTCACAGGCTCAAACCCGGGGACATCCAATGTCACCTGGGCGGCGCCGGACCTACGGTTTGGCGTCAAGGTTGCTCGTCTACCTCCGGAGTCGAACTCGGCAGCCAGCGCCCCGAGGTCAGCGCACCGCATCAGGCGCAGGTGACCCTCAATCAGCTGCAGGCGGGCTTCACCGGGGAGTGGATAGCTAGACGGAGCCCACAGACGGTGACTGCTGGCTTCAATGAGGTCGGAGTAGAACGCAATCACCGGCAGGACTGCGGTACGTCCGAGCGGCAATGCCGCTCCGATCGCATCCAGCGGCGTGTCCGGCGTAAAGGCAACTAGCGTGTCGTCCTCACCGAATGCGTGGGTGGCAACTAGGGATTGCGACCCCACACACCGCGCGAGGAGCGACCTCACCACATCGAAGTCCGGCTCAGGCAGGGACCAGTCGAAGGCCTGCTTGACCGTTCCGTCCGGCTCGTCCGCCCGGCTGTTCGTCAGGTAGCTCTCAACCTGCTCACCGCGTTCCCGCTGGCGGGCCAAACGCCCAGACGTGCTCATCCGTGGCGGCATAGTCGTGTTCTTGCACTCCAGGACCACCACTCCGGAAGTCGAAATCCCGACCACATCGCCTACCCCGATGAGAGTCGTGAGGTCGGCGACGATCGGAATTTGCCCGCTCGATATCAGCGAACGGGCGCACGCAAAGACGAAGTCGAAATCCGCTCCCTGTCCGGCAATCGACGGTGGTTTGCCCCGGTGCTGCGACAGGGCTCGGATCGTGTGGCTGTCGAGCAACGTGTGAACCAGTCCATCCGCCATCACCCGAAGAAGGTGGCGGTGTCTCTTGCGGTCTGACGGGTCGATGTCGTCCGCGTTGGCTTCCACCTCGATCAGGGAGTCAGCGAGCCGGCGCTGCCACTCAAGCACGTCTCCCTGGGCAGGTAGAAGGGCGAGCTCAAGCATGAGCGCCCGCCTCACCTCTGCCAGATGATCTGGTCCACGACGGTCGGTCATGTGGCGTCGGGCTGAGTGTCGCCTCGAAGGAGGGCGCGGCCGGCGGCGAGCTGCGCGTGGATCATGGGTGCTGTTATCGGGATCGAAGCTTCGCCGCGGCGTCTGACGATGCTGATGAAGGTCCCTTCCACGCGACCATCAATGATCGCGCCATGAACGAGGAAGGGCTTCAGCTCCTCGGGTTGCGGTGGTACGTCGATCAACATCACCATCCCGCCGTTCACCGTCACGTGCTCAACGGTGAGCCCGTACACCGGTGGGAAAACCCGCTCGTCTAAAGCCTGGTGGTACCGACGCACCATACGGGCGTCTAGGGGCAGGGGTGTCACACCTCGAATCTCCTCACCTCCCGCAACTCGTTTGGCCGACATGCCGACCACCACCACGCCACCGTCCTCCGCGTTGGCGAAGCGCGAGACTGACTGGGCCAGCGATATCCGTCCGGCGGGCCCACTGAGGTCGTAGTGCTGCGTCTTCACATCGAGCCAGTGCCCCTCTGGCTGTCCGACCAGAGCTGAGAGATGGCCTCCTCGAACGAGCCCTGCCACCGACTCGCGCGTCAGTTCACCTGAGGCGGCCGCCTCTAGCAGCAGCACCATCTCCGTCCCCACATCAAATAGGTCCAGCAGGGAACGGCCTCGCGTCGGACAGCGGAAGGACGCGTGCCACAGCCAAGGTGGTGACGCGTAATTCTCGTCGACCGACCAGTCCAGGACAGTCAGCGCAGATCGGGCCACCACAGGCTGCACCAGAGTGGCGTGGTGGGTGGGAACGCCGTCGTCCTCGTAGTCGTCCGACGCGTAAACGATGTCGAGCGCGAGGTGTCCTCCGTGCAGCGAGAACGACACTGGGGCCACCGGCGCGCCGTCTTCGGCCATGTAGCCCTCATCCGTCGCCGAGACCAAGACCGCGCCGTTGAACCCGCCTGCCTCCTCCAGTTGGCGAAGCACCCGCTGCAGATCGGCGGCGCGACAGCTCGCCAGGTCGTTCGGATGGACGACCACACCGTCGTCGGACAGCCGCCGTACGCGGCCGGCGAACCACCAGACCACCCCTTCAGGGTCGGCGCGGATCGTGTTGCGGTAGGCGGCCGCGGGCTTGAGTGCCACCTGCTCATTGTCGAGCGGCGGCGAGCATCCGCGAGGTCAGACTGCCGTCCTCCATCTGCTTGGACCGTCGCCCGAGGCGGCGTGACTGCGCCGGTCTCGACTCAGAGTGCACTGCGACGACGAAGAGAGCCTGGTTAGGTGCCGAGGGCTAGTGCCACGAGGCCGCCGTCAGGCACACCCGGATCTGGCACCCTTGCGACGCAGGATTCACCGCGCGAGGTTTCGCGCCTGGTTGCAGTTGTGGTTGCAGTTAGGGGCGTTCGCTCCCGTTCCCAATGGATCGCCGTCGTGCAAACGAGCACGTCAGGTCGCTTACGGAACGGTAGCGAACCGTCCCGAACGCGATCATGACGGCCTGGCAGTGCGGTGGCAGGGGCCGGCCGGAGTCGGGCTGCAGCACGACTGCGTGTCCCTATTGGAGCAACGTCGCCTGGGCGAGTCAGTCCTGTTCTTCGATGTCGACGCCGTGGCGGACGGCCAGGTCAGCGAGGTCGTCGGGGTAACCCTGACCGACGGCGCGCCAGCGCCAGGTGCCGTTGCGCTGGTACAGGGTTCCGAGGATGAGGCTGCGCTCGTCGGTGGCGGCGTCGAGCGTGGCGCGGGCGACCGGCGCGCCGTCCTGGTCGCGCAGGATCAACTCGATCGGCCCGACGTCGCCGAACGTCGCCATGTCGTCTATTGCAGCGGCGAGAAGCACTCGGCGCTGGGTCGGGGGAAGGCGGTCCGGTCGCAGCGTGCACATCGCCTCGCCGGCGATCCCGCCGGTGACGGCGACGGCTCCGGTGGGGTGCACGCGGGCGTTGTAGAAGACGAAGTCCTCGTCGACGGTGACCTGCTCGTCGGCGTCGACCACGAAGGCCACAACGTCGATGTCGTAGCTGTCCGCTGCGGTGCGACCCGGGAGCGCCCAGCGCACCTCAACCAGCCATTCCGCCGGTGCCGGGAGGTCCATGACTTCCCCGCGCACGAGGATGTGCGGGGTTGCCGGGATTGTCTGCGTCGGTGCCGCCGCGGGGAGGTGGCTGACCGACGGAACCGTGTCGATCTCTGCCGGATTGTCCGGCCAGAGGCAGGGGGTCAGGGTGTCGGCGTCCAGGGGACGAAGGCCGAGTGCCCGCGCCCGTTCGGTCCGTGGGTCGGGCACCGGGGTAGGAACGAGCACGACATCGGTGACCGAGCCGGTCAGGTTGACCGCGACGCTGGCGCCCGCCTCGAGGACCCGCTCCCGGATGGTGGCCGCCGTTTCGTGGGCGCCGCCGAGGACGACGACGCGACGGCCGCTGAGCGGCCCGCTCGGCACGGGACTCCGTGGCGCCGGAACGGCGGTGCGGCCGGCGGTGACGGTCTCGGCGACCTTCGGCTTTCCGGGCGAGACCGCGGTCAGCAGAGCGACCAGCTCCGGCTCGGTGATGACCGGTGTGCCGTGCTGGCGGGCCCGGGCGGCCTTGCCCGTCTGCTCCTCGACGCGGTTGCAGACCAGGAGGTGGGTGCGGCCGCTGACGGTGTTCATGACGTCGAGCCCGGCATCGGTGCAGCGGCGGGTCAGGATCTCCCGCGGGATGCTGGTCGACCCGGTGATGACGACCTTCATGCCCTGCACCAGCGGCGTTCCCGGCGTCCATGGGCCGGGGGTTCGCCACGGGCAGGGCGTGCGCGGCGCCTTGGCCGGAAAGGGTGCCGGCGCGGTGTCGGTGCAGGCGGACAGCGGCAGGTCCATGTCCAGCCGCGCGGCAGTGACGAGCGAGTGCCGCAGGATCTCGACCAGAACTCGGACGTCGTCCTCGGCGTCGTGGGCGCGCACGGCGCGCACGCCCCAGTAGTCGGCGACCGAGCCGAGCTTGAAGTCGGCGACGGGCAGGTCCAGCCGGCGGGTCAGCGCCAGGGTGCACAGCCGTTCCTCGACCGGTAAGCGCCGTCCGGCGCGCTTCGATTCGGCGGTGAGGAAGCGGTGGTCGAAGTCGGCGTTGTGGGCCACCGCGATGCGCCCGTGGACCCGGCGGGCGATGTCGTCGGCGACATCGGCGTACTGCGGCGCGCCGCGGAGCTTCGCGCGGGTCAGGCCGTGGATGTGCGTGGGGCCGGGATCGCAGCCCGGATCGAGCAGCGTGGACCAATTCGACTCGATCGACCCGTCGGCGGCCATCTGCGTGACCGCGACCTGCAGGACCCGGTCACTGCCAGCGCGCAGACCCGAGGTCTCCACGTCCACCACCGCGTAGCCGTATGGATAGCGGTGTGCGACCTCGGCGGGCAGAACCGCCGAGGAGAGGACCCCCGTCATGTCCGCAAGGTAGTTCCGGTCAGTGACCGTTCCGTGTTCTTGGCCAGGCGTGTCGTGACGCCTGAGCCTTGAGTGCATTAATCGGTTCTGCGGTGGCCACGGACGGGGTGGGCAGCGGCCAACCTCCGCCACATGAGAGTGCCTCGGTCTGACCTCGCCTGCGCCGAGAGCCGGGGCGGGTTTGGCTCTCGCCCTTCCCCACTCAGCCTCGGCCGATCGCACCGACCGGCCCGATGAGGGGGCAACGTGACCCACCCCTGGTCACGGCGAACCCGGCGACGATCTGATCAGCGGTCGTGACCTGCTCTTATCCCGACGTCTCCGTGACCTATTCATGACCTATCCATCGGAAAACAGGGGTCCTGAGAGGGTACAAACGGGCCTTCCGGGGGCTCCTCCGGAGCTTCTCCAGGAGGGCTGACAGGCCATCGGACCTGGGCTTTTACGTGGAGCGGGTGACCGGGATCGAACCGGCATGGCCAGCTTGGAAGGCTGGGGCTCTACCATTGAGCTACACCCGCGAGGTGCCCGCACAGCGTAGCCGCTGCGGTCTCAGCCCTCGCCGAGGCGCGTGGCCGCCCGCTCCACCAGCGTCATCCCCACCCCCGCCGCGATCGTCCGCGCCGCGGCCGCCTCCCGTGCCGCCTCCACCTGTTCCCCGCGTGCGGCGAGCAGCTCCGCCAGTGCCAGCCGCCCCCGCGCCAGCGCCGGCAGGAAGCCGTGCCGCTCCGCCACGGCGACCGCCGCGCGCAGGTGACCCTCGGCCGCCGTCGTCCGGCCGGCCGCGGCCTCGGCGCGGCCCAGGTAGACGCCCACCGGGCCCAGCGCGCCGATGCCGCCCTGCACGGCCAGGTGGTCGGCGAAGGGCAGCAGCCGGTCGGCGATCGCCGCCGGCACGGCCGGGTCCAGGCCCACCCGCGGAGGAGCCGCCAGGTCGGCGGCGATCTGCGCCTGCCAGCAGGTGAGCGAGAGCCAGTCCCACTGCATCGGCAGGGTCCGAAAGCCGTCCTCCGCCGCCATGGCCGCCGCGGCGACCTCGGGCTGCCCGGCCTGGAGGGCCGCCACCGCGGAGATCAGCACCGAGCCACCCCCGCCGCCGGTCTCGGCCGGATCAGGCGCCGTCTCGGCCAGCCGCTCGGGCAGGCAGCCCTGGTCGACCCAGATGAAGGCCCGCATCACCAGGTCCTGCCAGGACTGGGCGTAGAGCTGCGTCCGCTGGTTCAGCGCGGCGGACCGGTCGACGAGCTCCATCGCGACGTCCAGCGAGCCGACGAGCATCGCCCGCGCCGCCTGCATCGCCACCAGCTGCGCCTCCACCAGGGGCATCTCGTGCTCCTGCACCAGCTCCCACGCCCGCTCCCGGTCGTCGGCGTCCCCGTCGACGTCGCCCAGAGCCAGCCGGGCCACGGCCCGGCGGGTCAGGGCGAGCACCTCGAGCCCCGGTGCGCCGGCGGCCGCGCCGAGCAGCTCGTCCGCGCAGGCGATCAGCTCCGGCTCCCGACCGGGCAACCAGGCCGCGGCCAGCTGCGCCTGCAGCGCCGTGGCTAGCAGATCGGACCGCCCCGACCGGCGGGCCGCCGCCACCGCCCGGGCGGCCTCGCGACTGCCGCGTTCCCGGTCGGGGCCGTAGTGACTGACCATGGCGAGCGCCGCCAGGGTCGGCACGCGGGCCGCGGCGTCGCCGTCCGCGGTGGAGGCGAGCAGGGACTCCAGCCGGCCGACCAGCTGCTCGGGATAGGTGCCGTACGCGACCGGGAACCACAGCCCGCCGATCCCCCCGAGCTGCCCGGCCGCGGTGGCGGCCGTGGCGGTGTCCCCGCGGACGAGGGCCGAGTCGATCGCCTCGACGAGCAACCGCTGCGCGGCGGCCCACGCCCCGGTCCGGCCCAGCGTCGTGCCCGCCCGCAGCAGCAGGTCCTGCCGGAGCTCCGGGGATCCGGTGCCCGCGTCGTCGTCGAGCACCTCGAGCGCGCGCTCCCACCACCGGGCCGCGCTCTCGTGCGCGTGGTCCCGCGAGGCCTGCGTGGCCGCGGCGGCGCACGCGGCCACGGTGGCGTCGGCATCCGTGACGGGCCGCCCGGAGACGAGGTGGTGCGCCCGCACGAACGGGTCGGCGGTACCGGGCAGCGCGTCCGCCAGCCGGGCGTGCAGCCGGGCCCGCCGCAGCTCCGGCGTCTCGGCCAGCAACGCCTCCCGGACCAGCGCGTGGGCGAAGCCCAGCCGGCCGGGACCCTCCCGGCGGACCAGCCCCACCGCCTGCGCCGCGTCCAGGGCGTCGAGCAGCTCCTCGTCGCCGCTCCCGGCCGCGCGCTGCAGGAGCGCCACGTCGAAGCGCTGCCCGGCGACCGCCGCCAGCCGCAGCGCCGCCCGTGCGCCGTCGGGCAGCCCGGCCAGCCGGCGGTCCAGAACCGCCCGCACGCCCGCCGGCAGCGTTCCGGTTCCGGACGCCGTCAGCGAGCGGGCCAGCTCGGTGGCGAAGAACGGGTTGCCGCCCGACCGGGCGTGCAGGTCGGCCAGGGTCGCCTCTTCCAGCGGGGAGTCGACGGCCGCGCGTACCAGCGCCCCGGTGCCCGTGGCGTCCAGCGGACCGAGCTCCAGCCCGAGGAAGCCGGGCGTGCGCACCAGCGTCGCCCGCACCCGGGCCAGCCCCTCGTCGAGCACGCCCGAGCGGCAGGTGGCCAGCACCGCGATCGGCCCGTGCCGCAGCTCCACCGCGAGGAAGGACAGCAACCGCAGGGACGCCGGATCGGCCCAGTGCACGTCGTCGAGGACGACGACCACCCGGCCCTCGGACGACGCCGCGACCAGCGACCGCAGCACCCGCTCGAACGCGGCGAAGGCCCCCGCCTCCCCGTCGCTGAGCGGATCGGGGCGCCCCGACAGCGACGAGACGACCTGTTGCCACGGCCACAGGGCGGGGGCGTCGTCGTCCTCGTGGCACCGGCCCCAAGCGACGTGCGCTCCGGCGCCGGCGGTCACCGCCTCGGTGACCAGCCGGGTCTTGCCGATGCCCGCCTCGCCCTCGACGAGCACGAACCGGGGCCCCGACCGCGGCAGGCCGGCCAGGACGTCCCGCAGCCGCGCCAGTTCCGCCGCCCGCCCGACCAGCCCCGGCTCGGAGACCAGCCCCGGCTCGGAGACCGGCCCCGGCTCGGAGATCGGCCCCGGCTCGGAGACCGGCCCGGGCTCGGGGACGTGCGCCGGGTGGGGGCCGGCCGGGTGCTCGCCGCGCAGCACGCGGGCCTGGGCGCTCCGCAGCGCCGGACCGGGCTCGACGCCCAGCTCGTCGTCGAGCAGCCGGTGCACCTGCGCGTAGCGCGCCAGGGCGTCGGCGGAGCGGCCGGCCGCGGCGAGGGCGTCGAGCAGCAGCACCCACCCGCCCTCGCGCAGCGGGTGCTGGGCCACGAGCGCCTCGCCCTCGGCGACGGCCTCCCCGGTGCGGCCCAGCGCGAGCAGCGCCGCCACCCGGTCCTCCCGGCAGGCGTCCCGCAGCGCCTCGAGCCGGCCGCGGACGGCGACGGCGAAGGGGCGGTCGCCGGCGTCCTCCAGCGCCACCGGCCCGCGCCACAGGCCCAGTGCCTCGTCCGCCAGCCGCAACGCCGACGACGCGTCCCCCGAGGCGAGCGCAGCGGCAGCCGCGGAGGCCCGGCCGGTGAAGCGGTCGGCGTCGACGTCGGCGGGGGAGACGTCCAGCCGGTAGCCGGTCGGCGTGCGCTCCAGGGTCCCCGCGCCCAGCAGCCGCCGCAGCCGGGAGACGTAGGTCTGCACCGAGCCGTCGGGGTCGGCCGGCGGCGACCCACCCCAGAGCTCGTCGACGACCCGGTCGCTGGACACCGCCCGGCCGGCCTCGCTGAGCAGCAGCCCCAGCAGCACGCGCTGCAGCGGACTGCCCAGCTCCAGCGGCGCTCCGCCGGGCGAGGAGCGGACCTCGACGGCGCCGAGCACCCCGTACTCCACGCCCACCTCCGGCGGTCCGACCTGCGCGTTCAGCGGACGTCCAGCGGACGACCGGCCGAGGCGGGGGAAGCGTCGCGCCGCGTCGAGTCACCGTCAAGCGGCCCGGCGCACGGTTCTCCCGTCGTCCCGCCCACCCGGTGCGGGAGCCCAGCCCGAGGAGGACGCCATGTCCCGCATCCTGTTCACCACCATGCCGATGGCCGGCCACCTGCGCCCCGGGCTGCCGATGGCCCGGCAGCTGGCCGACGCCGGCCACGAGGTCGCCTGGTACAGCGGCGCCAAGTACGCGGCGCTCAGCGAACGGGCCGGCGCGCGGGTCTTCCCGATGGGCGCCGACCTCGACTTCGACGACGCCGAGATGGACACCCGGGCCAACCGCAGCGGCCGCAAGCCCGGCCTGCAGACGCTCAAGTGGGCGATCCTCGAGGTCTTCATCGGGCCGATCCCCGGCTGGGTGGCCGAGCTCGACGCGGTGATCGACGAGTTCCGGCCCGACGTGGTCGTCGCCGAGCAGGGCTTCATGGCCGGCCCGATCGCGGCGGAGCGCCGCGGCATCCCCAGCGTCGTCTTCTCGGTCTCCCCGCTGGGCCTGTCCAGCGTCGACACCGCGCCCTTCGGCACCGGCCTGCTGCCCTCGTCCTCGCCGCTGGGCCGGCTGCGGAACCGCTCGCTGAACTGGATGCTGCGCAGCGTCGTGTTCGCCGAGTGCCAGCGCGCTGCCGAGCAGGTCCGGATCCGCCTCGGCCTCCCGCCGCTGCCCGGCTACTTCATGGACTGGGGCGCGCAGATCGCCGACCGCTACCTCTGCCCGAGCGTCCCGGAGTTCGAGTACCCGCGCCGCGACCTGCCGGCCACGGTGGAGTTCGTCGGCCCGATGCTGCCCGCCGGCATCGACGCCTTCGACCCGCCGGCCTGGTGGGACGACGTCCTCGCCGCCCGGGCCGCCGGTCGCCCGGTCGTGCTGGTCACCCAGGGCACCCTGGCCACCGACCCGCACAACCTCGTGCTGCCCGCCGTCGAGGGCCTGGCCGGGTCCGACGCCCTCGTCGTCGCCACCGCCATCGGGTACGACGCCGACGCGGTCCTGCCGGCCGACGACCGGCCGGCCAACCTGCGCCTCACCCCGTTCATCCCCTTCGACCGGCTGCTCCCGCTGGTCGACGTCATGGTCACCAACGGCGGGTACGGCGGCGTCCAGATGGCCCTGGCCCACGGCGTCCCGCTGGTCGTCGCCGGGCTGACCGAGGACAAGGCGGAGGTCTCCGCGCGGGTGACCTGGGCCGGCGCCGGGGTGGCGCTGCGCACCGACACCCCCTCCCCGGAGCAGGTCCGGGACGGCGTGACGGCGGTGCTGGACGGGCCGCGCTACCGGGAGCGGGCCCGCGAGCTGGAGGCCGCCTACGCCCGGCACGACGGCGCCGCCCGTGCCGCCGAGGTCGTCCTGGAGGTCGCGGCGTCCCGCCGGACGGTGGGGTGATCGGCGTCCCGGGTGCGCCGGCCGGACCACGGCCGGCGCGCTCGCGTCTGGCGGCCTCCCTGCAGGGTCCCGGCCGCGAGCCTGCGAGCGGTTGGGGGGCAGGGAGGTCCTGTCACTAGACTCGGTCCGCCACGGGGTGTGGCGCAGCTTGGTAGCGCACCCGCTTTGGGAGCGGGGGGCCGTGGGTTCAAATCCCGCCACCCCGACCGGTCCCACGACGTCTCTAGACTCGTGGGTCGACCCGGCGCCGTCCGACCGACCCCGGCGTCCACACCGTCTTTCGATCGAGGAGCACTGCCGCTGTGAAGAGCACCATCGAGGAACTGGGCCCCACACGGGTCCGGATGGCGATCGAGGTGCCGTGGGGGGACCTGGACCACGCCTTCGGTGAGGTCTACAAGGAGCTGGGCAAGCAGGTCCGCGTGCCTGGCTTCCGCCCCGGCAAGGTGCCCAACCGGGTGCTCGACCAGCGCATCGGCCGCCCCGTCGTGCTCGAGCAGGTCGTCCAGCACGCCATCCCGGAGGTCTACTCCGAGGTCGTGCGGGAGAACCAGGTCCGCGTCCTGGGTCAGCCCGACATCGAGGTCACCCGCCTCGACGACAACGACACCCTCGCCTTCACCGCCGAGGTCGACGTCGCCCCCAAGGTCGAGGTGCCGGCGCTGGACGGCCTGGCCGTGACCGTCGACGACGTCGAGGTCACCGACGAGGAGATCGACGCGCAGATCACGGTGATGCGCGAGCGCTTCGGCATGCTCACCGGCGTCGAGCGGCCCGCCGAGGACGGCGACTTCGTCTCCATCGACCTCGAGGCCACCCTGGACGGCCAGGTCCTCGAGGACGGCTCGACCACCGGCATGTCCTACGAGGTCGGCACCGGCAGCCTCATGGCGGGCCTCGACGACGCCGTCCGCGGGCTGTCCGCCGACGGCTCGGCCACCTTCACGACCGCGCTGCTGCAGGGCCCGGACGCCGGCCGCGAGGCCGAGGTCACCGTCACCGTGCGCTCGGTGAAGACCAAGGAGCTGCCCGAGCTCGACGACGAGTTCGCCCAGACCGCCAGCGAGTTCGACACCCTCGAGGAGCTCCGCGAGGACGTCCGCACCCGCCTGGCCCGCACCAAGGTGCTGCAGCAGGGTGCCCAGGCCCGCGACAAGCTGGTCGAGCACCTGCTCGAGGCCGTCGAGGTGCCGATCCCGGAGAACCTCGTCGAGCGCGAGATGCAGTTCCGCGAGCAGGCCATGAGCCGCGAGCTGCAGCAGGCCGGCATGGACTGGGACAGCTACCTCTCGATGGCCGGCATCGAGGACAAGGACGCGCACGACGCCGACCAGCGCAAGAACATCGAGGAGGCGGTCCGCACCCAGTTCATCCTGGACGCGATCGCCGACGAGCGTGAGGTCGCCGTCGACAACGAGGACCTCTCGGCGCAGATCATGGCGCAGGCCCAGCGCAGCCGGATGAGCCCGGAGCAGTACGCCCAGCAGCTGCAGCAGGGCGGCAACATCGCCGAGTTCGTCGCCGACGTCCGCCGCACCAAGACCCTCGCCCAGCTGCTCGAGCAGACCACGATCACCGACGCCTCCGGCAACGTCGTCGACCTCGAGGCCCTGCGCCCGAAGACCGTGCCGGGGCCGACCGCCGACGCCGCCGACGCACCGGCCGAGGACGCCGACGCCCCGGCCGTGGACGACGACGCCGACGCCCCGGCCGTGGCCGGGAGCGACGCCGAGGCCACGACCGACGCCACGACCGCCGCCGCCGAGGCGCCCGCCGCCGTGGTGACCGGGTCCGAGGCCGCGGTCGACGAGGACGTCGCCAAGGGCTGAGAGAGGACCCCTGCAGAGGGGGCCGTGCCGCGGACCGACGCCGTCCCACCCCGGAGCCCCGGGGCGGGACGGCGTCGCCCGTCTCAGCGCCTCCTCGCCGGGCGCCGCTGCGCCCACGGCGAACACCCCCCGCGCCGGGACTGCCTCCCCGCGACCGCGCGTTAGTGTCGACGCAGACCCAGGAGCCCACCGGGGACACCGCGCTCCACCCCGGGCCCGCACCACCAGCCCGTCCACCGAGACCGACTGCACCGATCAGTCCTACGGAGGTCACCGCACCCGTGAGCACCAACCCGAACCCGGCGAGCGCGCCTCTCATGCGTGCCGCAGCCGGGGGGATGAACCTCAACGACTCGGTCTACGAGCGCCTGCTGCGCGAGCGCATCATCTTCCTCGGCAGCCAGGTCGACGACGTGATCGCCAACCAGCTGGCCGCCCAGATGCTTCTCCTGTCCGCCGAGGACCCGAAGCAGGACATCCACCTCTACATCAACTCGCCCGGTGGCTCGGTCACGGCCGGCATGGCCATCTACGACACGATGCAGTTCATCGACTGCGACGTCGCGACCTACGGCATGGGCCTGGCCGCCTCGATGGGCCAGTTCCTGCTCACCGCCGGCACCAAGGGCAAGCGCTACGCCCTGCCGCACGCGCGGATCATGATGCACCAGCCCTCGGCCGGCGTCGGCGGCACCGCGTCGGACATCGCCATCCAGGCCGACCTCTTCCGCCGGACGAAGCGCGAGCTCAACGAGCTGCAGTCCTTCCACACCGGCCAGAGCGTCGAGCAGATCGAGAAGGACTCCGACCGCGACCGCTGGTTCACTGCGGCCGAGGCCCTGGAGTACGGCTTCGTCGACCACGTGGTGAGCAAGGCCGCCATGACCGACAGCACCAACCCGGTCACCGACAACTGACGGCACGGAGGAAACGACGATGAGCTTCCAGATGCCCTCCAGCCGGTACATCCTGCCCTCCTTCGTGGAGCGCACGAGCTACGGCATGAAGGAGTCCAACCCGTACAACAAGCTCTTCGAGGAGCGGATCATCTTCCTCGGGGTGCAGATCGACGACGCCTCGGCCAACGACGTGATGGCCCAGCTGATCACGCTGGAGTCCGCCGACCCCGACCGCGACATCACGATCTACATCAACTCGCCCGGTGGCTCGTTCACCTCGCTGATGGCCATCTACGACACGATGATGTTCGTCCGTCCCGACATCCAGACCGTCTGCATGGGCCAGGCGGCCTCCGCTGCCGCCGTCCTGCTCGCGGCCGGGACGCCGGGCAAGCGGCTGGCGCTGCCGTACTCCCGGGTGCTGATCCACCAGCCGTCGGGTGAGTCCGGCGGCCAGGTGTCGGACCTGGAGATCCACGCCGCGGAGATCCAGCGGGTGCGGGCGCAGATGGAGGAGATCCTGGCGCGGCACACCGGCCAGACCCTCGAGCAGGTCCGCACCGACATCGAGCGGGACAAGATCCTGACGGCCGAGGAGTGCAAGGCCTACGGGATCGTGGACCAGGTCATCCAGAGCCGGAAGCTGAACGCGCTGCCGACTCCCTGATGGCGATCGGTACGGGCCGGGGACGCGCGTGTCGCGGCCTCGACCCGTACCGTTCGGTGGACGCGGGACGCATGGGGTTCGGCAGCGACCAGGCCGGGCGAGTCACCGCCCTCCGACATCGGTGTCGACAGGTACCGTCGTCGAGCGCCCGATCCCCGGCCGACAGCGCTGGGAGGAGAGTCTCGCGGAGTGCGGGGCCGTGCACGGGACATCGGCTCAATTTCACACGCAGGTACCTGGTCCCAGGGCCTGATTCCCCGAGGTGGAGGTCAGCAGGTGGCACGAATCGGTGAGAGCGGTGACTTGCTCAAGTGCTCGTTCTGCGGGAAGAGCCAGAAGCAGGTCAAGAAGCTCATCGCTGGCCCCGGGGTCTACATCTGCGACGAGTGCATCGACCTCTGCAACGAGATCATCGAGGAAGAGCTCTCCGAGTCGTCGGACCTCAAGTTCGACGAGCTGCCGAAGCCGAAGGAGATCCACGACTTCCTCGAGCAGTACGTCATCGGCCAGGACAAGGCCAAGCGGACGCTCTCGGTCGCGGTCTACAACCACTACAAGCGCGTGCAGGCCGGCGGCGCCGGCGGGCGGGACGACTCCGTCGAGCTGGCCAAGTCCAACATCCTGCTGATGGGGCCCACCGGGTGCGGCAAGACCCACCTGGCCCAGACGCTGGCGCGGATGCTCAACGTGCCCTTCGCCATCGCCGACGCGACCGCCCTCACCGAGGCCGGCTACGTCGGTGAGGACGTCGAGAACATCCTGCTCAAGCTGATCCAGGCCGCCGACTACGACGTCAAGCGGGCCGAGACCGGCATCATCTACATCGACGAGGTCGACAAGATCGCCCGCAAGAGCGAGAACCCGTCGATCACCCGCGACGTCTCCGGTGAGGGCGTGCAGCAGGCGCTGCTGAAGATCCTCGAGGGGACGACGGCGTCGGTTCCCCCGCAGGGCGGCCGCAAGCACCCGCACCAGGAGTTCATCCAGATCGACACGACGAACGTGCTGTTCATCGTGGGCGGTGCCTTCGCCGGGCTGGAGAAGGTCATCGAGGCCCGTACCGGCAAGCAGGGCATCGGCTTCGGCGCCGAGATCCGCGGCAAGGCCGAGATCGCCGAGGCCAACGCCTTCGCCGAGGTCATGCCCGAGGACCTGCTGAAGTTCGGCATGATCCCCGAGTTCATCGGCCGGCTCCCGGTGATCACCAGCGTGCAGAAGCTCGACCGCGAGGCGCTGATCAGCATCCTCACCGAGCCGAAGAACGCCCTGGTGCGCCAGTACCGGCGGCTGTTCGAGCTCGACGGGGTGGAGCTGGAGTTCACCGACGACGCGCTCGAGGCGATCGCCGACCAGGCCATCCTGCGTGGCACCGGCGCCCGCGGGCTCCGGGCGATCATGGAGGAGGTGCTCCAGTCGGTGATGTACGACATCCCCAGCCGCGAGGACGTCGCCTCCGTGGTGGTCACCAAGGAGGTCGTGCTGGAGCACGTCAACCCGACGATCGTGCCCCGCAAGCCGACCCGCGCCCCCCGCGAGAAGTCGGCCTGACCACCCGCTGACCAGCGGCCCGCCCCCCCAGGAGGCGGGCCGCTCGTCGTTCGTCCGCCGGTGATGTGCACTCACGGCGCGCGTGGGAGCCGATGTGCGCCGTTGGCGCACATCACGTCCCTGGGAGCAGCGCGCGCCGGGCGCGGCAGACCTGCAGGATCTCGCGCCGGCAGGCGTCCGGTTCGCGGGTCAGCCGGCGGTAGCTGAACCGCAGGACCACCCATCCCAGGGCGGCCAGTGCGACGTCCCGGCGGGTGTCCCGCTCGCGCGCCGCGGCGCTGCCGTGGAACGCCGCCCCGTCGAGCTCCACCGCCACCCTCAGCTCCGGGACGGCAGCGTCCAGGTACACCGTGCCGGACGGCAGGACCACCCGGTGCTGGTGGCTGAATCGCGGCAGGCCCGGGCCGCGGAGGACCTCCTGCACGCCCCAGATCTCCAGCTCGCTCTGGCACCCCTGCTCGACCAGGCGGACCAGCCGGCGCAGCTGTCGGCGTCCGGGCAGGGCCGGGCGGCGGGTCTCCTCGGCGCTCACCTGGGCGACGGTCACCCGCCGATCCCGGAGCGTGTCGATGACAGCCCCCCGGGCACGCTCCACGGCACGTGCGGCGCCACCTCGTCCGTGGGCGACACCCCAGCTGTCGACGAGCGAGCGGGGGAGCAGGGTCACCGCGAACGGACCGAGACGGTCGGCGACCAGGTCGCGCACCCGGTGCACCACGAGGCCGCGGCCCTCGAGGGCACGACGGCCGGCCGGGACGGAGACGTGCACCGGCCCCTCGTGGTCGAGGACCCGCCACACCGCCAGCGCCGTGGTGTGGCTCAGGGTGCCGTCGGTGGCCAGGGCCGCGGCGAGCGCCCGGGTGCGCCAGTCGTCCCAGCACTCGGGGAGGGCCACCACGCCCCGGTGCGGACGCAGGAGCCGACCGGCGGAGACCGCACGACCGATCGTGTGCCGGTCCACGGAGCCGGCGAGGTCGGCGATCCGGGCGACGCCGTCGGGCCCGAGGAGGGGTGCGAGATCACGGGTCACGCACCACGGTGGACCGCGGCGCCTCCGCGGGAGACCCCGCCACGACGCCTGTGGATGCGCCGACGACCTGTGGATCGTCGGGTGATGTGCGGTCGGGGCGCGACCTGCGTCGGAGAACGCACCACGACCGCACACCACCGCCGCGTGGCGGGAGAGCGGTCAGGCCTGCGCAGGTGCCTCGGCGAGGACGACGTCGACGGTCAGCGGGCCCTCGCCGGGGACGACCGTGAGGAGGGCGATCCGGCCGGCCTCCGCGAGGTCCCGGCGGGCGGCCTCCACCAGTGGCACCTGCCCGGCCGGCGCGGTCACGGTCGCCGACTCGACGTCGGCCCGCATCGACTGCTTGGCGTCGGACTTGGCCTTGCGCACCCCGGCCAGCGCCGCCGCCGCGACGGTGACCACCGCCGGGTCCCCACCGGCGGGCAGGTCCGTGGCGGCCGGCCACGGGGCGCGGTGCACCGAGCCCTCCTGCCACCAGGACCAGACCTCCTCGGTGACGAACGGCAGCACCGGGGCGAACAGTCGCAGCTGCACCGAGAGCGCGACCGCCAGCGCCGCCTGGGCCGACCGGGCGGCGTCGTCCGAGCCGTACGCACGGGACTTCACCAGCTCCACGTAGTCGTCGCAGAACGACCAGAAGAACGCCTCGGCGACCTCCAGCGCCCGGGTGTAGTTGAACGCCTCCATCGCCGCCGTCGCCTCGTCGACCACGCCGGCCAGCGCGGTCAGCAGGCCGAGGTCGATCGGCTCGCTGACCTGGTCGGCCCCGAGCCCGGCCGAGGCGCCGAGCCCCAGCACGAACTTGCCGACGTTGAGCAGCTTGATGGCCAGCCGCCGGCCGACCTTCATCTGCGCCTCGTCGAACGGCGAGTCCGCCCCCGGCCGCGCCCCGGCCGCCCGCCAGCGCACCGCGTCGGTGCCGAAGCGCTCGAGCACGTCGATCGGCGTGACGACGTTGCCCTTGGACTTGGACATCTTCTTGCGGTCGGGGTCGACGACGAAGCCCGAGATGGTCGCATGCGTCCACGGCACCGCACCGAACTCGAAGTGCGACCGGACCACCGTCGAGAACAGCCAGGTGCGGATGATGTCGTGCGCCTGTGGCCGCTGGTCCATCGGGAACACGTGCGCGAACAGCTCCGGGTCGGTGTCCCACCCCGAGGCCACCTGCGGCGAGAGGGACGAGGTCGCCCAGGTGTCCATGACGTCGGGGTCGGCCATGAACCCGCCGGGCACGCCGCGCTGGTCCTCGGTGTACCCGGCGGGCACGTCGGACGACGGGTCGACCGGCAGCGCCGACTCGGGGGCGAGCAGCGGCGCCGACCAGTCCGGCTCGCCCTCGCCGTCGAGGGCGTACCAGACCGGGAACGGCACCCCGAAGAAGCGCTGACGGCTGATCAGCCAGTCACCGTTGAGGCCCTCGACCCAGTTCTCGTACCGGTATCGCATGTGCTCGGGCACCCACTGGATCTCCTGGCCGCGGGCGACCAGGGCGTCGCGCAGGTCGGCGTCCCGGCCGCCGTTGCGGATGTACCACTGGCGCGTGGTGACGATCTCGAGCGGGCGCTCGCCCTTCTCGTAGAACTTCACCGGGTGGGTGATGGCCTTCGGCTCGCCCTCGAGGTCCCCGGACTCCCGGAGCAGCTCGACCATCCGCTGCTGGGCGCTGAACACCGTCTTGCCGGCGAGCTCGGCGTACTGCTCGGCCGGGACGCCGGGCGGGGCGTCGGGCAGCAGCCGGCCGTCCCAGCCGACGATCGCCCGGGTCGGCAGCTGCAGCTCCCGCCACCACGTGACGTCGTTGAGGTCGCCGAAGGTGCAGATCATCGCGATGCCCGAGCCCTTGTCCGGCTCGGCGAGGCGGTGGGCGACCACGGGCACCTCGACGCCGAACACCGGCGTCCGCACCGTCGTCCCGAACAGCGGCTGGTAGCGCTCGTCATCGGGGTGGGCGACCAGCGCGACGCACGCCGGCAGCAGCTCCGGGCGGGTGGTCTCGATGGAGACCGGGCCGGCCGGGCCGGCGAAGGAGATCCGGTGGTAGGCGCCGGGGCGCTCGCGGTCCTCGAGCTCGGCCTGGGCGACGGCGGTGCGGAAGGTGACGTCCCAGAGGGTCGGCGCCTCCTGGGCGTAGGCCTCCCCGCGGGCCAGGTTGTGCAGGAACATCCGCTGCGCGGCGGCCCGGGAGCTGTCGGAGATGGTCCGGTAGACGTTGGACCAGTCCACCGACAGCCCGACCCGGCGCCACAGCTGCTCGAAGGCCAGCTCGTCCTCGGCGGTGAGCCGCTCGCACAGCTCGACGAAGTTGCGCCGGGAGACCGGCTGCTGGTCCTTGCCCGGCTTGGCCGGGGGCTCGAAGCCCTCCTCGTAGGACAGCGAGGGGTCGCAGCGGACGCCGTAGTAGTTCTGCACCCGGCGCTCGGTGGGCAGGCCGTTGTCGTCCCAGCCCATCGGGTAGAAGACGTGCTTGCCGCGCATCCGCTGGTAGCGGGCGACGATGTCGGTGTGGGTGTAGCTGAACACGTGCCCCACGTGCAGGGAGCCGCTGGCCGTCGGCGGCGGGGTGTCGATCGACCAGGTCTGCTCCCGCGGGGCGGCGAGGGCCGCCGTCCGGTCGAAGGCGTACGTGTCGTCGGCCGCCCAGCGGGCGACCCACTTGGCCTCGAGGCCGTCCAGCGTGGGCTTCTCCGGTACGCCCACCGACGCTCCCGGGGCGGTGGTGTCCGGGGTCGCGGTGTGGGGAGCCATGTCCCTCATCCTAGGAACCCGGCGGCTGGCATCCTGAGCAGGATGAGCAGCACCGGTCCCCACGGGCGGACACCCGAGCACCCCGAGCTGGCCCGTGTCGAGAACGCCCTGCTCGCGCGGTGGCCCGAGAACCGGCTGGAGCCCTCGCTCAGCCGCATCTCCGCCCTCGTGGACCTGCTCGGTTCCCCGCACCGCGCCATGCCGGTGGTCCAGGTCGCCGGCACCAACGGCAAGACGACGACCGCCCGGATGATCGACGAGCTGCTGCGTGGCTTCGGCCTGCGGGTCGGGCGGTTCACCAGCCCGCACCTGCAGACGATGCGCGAGCGGATCGTCCTCGACGGCGAGCCGGTGAGCGCGGAGCGGTTCGTCGAGACCTACGACGACATCGCGCCCTACGTCCAGATGGTCGACGCGGCCGGCGAGCACCCGATGTCGTTCTTCGAGGTCATGGTCGGGATGGCCTACGCCACCTTCGCCGACGCCCCGGTGGACGTCGCCGTCATCGAGGTCGGCATGGGCGGCACCTGGGACGCCACCAACGTGGCCGAGGCCCGGGTCGCCGTCGTCACCCCCGTCGCGATGGACCACGCCGAGTACCTGGGCCACGACGTCCCGACGATCGCGGGGGAGAAGGCCGGGATCATCAAGGCCGACTCGATCGCGGTGCTGGCCACCCAGCAGCCCGGCGCGATGGACGTCCTCGTGCGCCGCGCCGTCGAGGTGGACGCCGTGGTGGCCCGGGAGGGGACGGAGTTCGGCGTCCTGGAGCGGAAGGTGGCCGTCGGCGGGCAGCAGGTCCGGCTGCAGGGCCTCGGCGGTGAGTACGACGAGGTCTTCCTGCCGCTGTTCGGCGCCCACCAGGCGCAGAACGCCGCCACCGCGCTGGCCGCCGTCGAGGCGTTCCTCGGCGCGGGTGCGGCGACCGGGCCGATCGAGCAGGAGACCGTCCGCGCCGCGTTCGCCGCCGTCCGCTCGCCGGGCCGGCTCGAGCGCGTGCGCACCTCGCCGACCGTCCTCGTCGACGCCGCGCACAACCCGGCGGGCATGGCGGCCACGGTCGAGGCGATCCGGGAGTCCTTCGACTTCACCCGGCTGATCGGGGTGGTCGGCGTCGTCAGCGGCAAGGACGTCGGCGGCATCCTCGAGGCGCTCGAGGAGATCTGCGCCGAGCTGGTGGTCACCCAGAACACCTCCGACCGCGCGCTGCCCGCCGACGAGCTGGGCGCCCTCGCGGTCGACGTCTTCGGCGCCGACCGGGTGAGCGTGCACCCGCTGCTGACCGAGGCGCTGGAGTCGGCGATGGAGCTGGCCGAGGCCGGGCCGGACGACGCGCTGGGCGGTTCGGGCGTGCTGGTCACCGGCAGCGTCATCACCGCCGGGGAGGCCCGCGCCCTCATGGGTGGCCGGACCGCATGACCGCCCCGGACCCGGTCCGCGCCGCCCGGGCGCTGCGCGGGGCGGCCGCCGGGGTGCTGGCGCTCGAGGGCATCGCCGTGCTGTTCGTCCCGCGGGGCATCGCGCAGAGCGGGGACGGCCTGTCCGGCGGTCGGCTGACCGCGCTGCTCGTGCTGGCCGTCGTCCTCGTCCTCGCCGCGGGGGTGCAGCGCCGTCCCGGCGGGGTGCTGGCCGGCACCGTGCTGCAGGTGCCGCTGCTGCTCACCGGGCTGTTCAACAGCGTCATGTGGTTCGTCGCGGGTGCCTTCGTGCTGATCTGGCTGTACCTGCTGCAGATCCGCAAGGAGCTGCTCGGGACGCCGTTCCGCGACCCCCGGCCCACCCCACCGGACGGGCCGGGAGCCGCGGGGGAGGGCACCCCGTAGGCTCCGGCCCCGTGACTGATCGCACCCTGGTCCTCGTCAAGCCCGACGGTGTCGCCCGCGGCCTGGTCGGCGAGGTGATCTCTCGGCTGGAGGCCAAGGGCCTGCGCCTGGTCGCCGCCGAGCTGCGCACCCTGACCCGCGAGGTCGCCGAGACCCACTACGGCGAGCACCGCGAGCGGCCGTTCTTCGGCTCGCTGGTCGAGTTCATCACCGGCGGTCCGCTGCTGGCGCTGGTCGTGGAGGGTCCGCGCGCGGTCGAGGCGTTCCGCGCGATGGCCGGCGCCACCGACCCGGTGAAGGCCGCTCCGGGCACCATCCGCGGCGACTTCGCCCTCGAGGTGCAGAACAACATCGTGCACGGCTCGGACTCCGACGAGTCCGCCGCCCGCGAGATCGGCCTGTTCTTCCCCGACCTGTCCTGAGAGAGGGCCACCTCGCCCGCCACTCGCGGGCTCGCGGGCTCGCGGCGGGACCCTGCGAGGCGGCCGACCACGCGGGCCGTTCGGCCGCCGGGGGAGGCGGCTACCCTGGACCGGTCATGACTGGTGAGACTCTCTACCCCCGCCTCGAACCACTTCTCGCGCAGGTGCAGAAGCCGATCCAGTACGTCGGCGGTGAGCTGAACGCGCAGGTCAAGGCGTGGGAGGACGTCGCCGTCCACTGGGCGCTGATGTACCCCGACGCCTACGAGGTCGGGCTGCCCAACCAGGGCCTGATGATCCTGTACGAGGTGCTCAACGAGCGCCCCGACGCCCTGGCCGAGCGCACCTACGCCGTGTGGCCGGACCTCGCCGCGCTCATGCGGGAGGCCGGCGTCGGGCAGTTCACCGTGGACTCGCACCGGGCGGTCCGGGACTTCGACCTGCTCGGCGTCAGCTTCGCCACCGAGCTGGGCTACACCAACCTGCTCGAGGCGCTCGACCTCGCCGGTGTGCCGCTGCACGCCGCCGACCGCGACGAGTCGCACCCGGTGGTGGTCGCCGGCGGGCACGCCGCGTTCAACCCCGAGCCGATCGCCGACTTCGTCGACTGCGCCGTCCTCGGGGACGGCGAGCAGGTCGTCGGGGACGTCACCGACGTCGTCAAGGCGTGGAAGCAGCAGGGCCGGCCCGGTGGGCGCGTCGAGCTGCTGGCCCGCCTCGCGCGGGTGGACGGCGTCTACGTGCCGCGGTTCTACGCGGTCTCCTACCGCCCGGACGGCGCCATCGCGGCGGTCACCCGCAGCCGCGACGACGTCCCGGCCCGGGTCGGGAAGCGCACCGTCATGGACCTCGACGAGTGGCCCTACCCCAAGCAGCCACTGGTGCCGCTGGCCGAGAGCGTGCACGAGCGGATGAGCGTGGAGATCTTCCGCGGCTGCACCCGCGGCTGCCGCTTCTGCCAGGCCGGGATGATCACCCGGCCGGTGCGCGAGCGGACGATCACCGGCATCGGCTCCATGGTCGACGCGGGGCTCAAGGCGACCGGCTACGAGGAGGTCGGGCTGCTCTCGCTGTCGTCGGCCGACCACTCCGAGATCGGCCAGCTGGCCACCGAGCTCGCCGACCGCTACGAGGGCACCAACACCGGCCTGAGCCTGCCCAGCACCCGGGTCGACGCCTTCAACGTCACCCTCGCCAACGAGCTGTCCCGCAACGGGCGGCGCAGTGGCCTGACCTTCGCCCCCGAGGGCGGCAGCGAGCGGATCCGCCGGGTCATCAACAAGACCGTCTCCAAGGACGACCTGGTCCGCACCGTCACCACCGCCTACGCCAACGGCTGGCGCCAGGTGAAGCTCTACTTCATGTGCGGTCTGCCCACCGAGACCGACGAGGACGTGCTGGAGATCGCCGAGCTGGCCGTCGACGTCATCCGCGCCGGCCGGGAGGCCAGCGGGTCCAAGGACGTCCGGTGCACCGTCTCGATCGGCGGGTTCGTGCCCAAGCCGCACACCCCGTTCCAGTGGGCGGCCCAGGCCAGCGCGGAGACCATCGACCACCGCCTGCGGGTGCTCCGCCAGGCGATCAACGCCGACCGCCGCATCGGCCGGTCCATCGGGCTGCGCTACCACGACGGCAAGCCCGGCGTGGTCGAGGGTCTGCTCTCCCGCGGTGACCGCCGCGTCGGCCGGGTCATCGAGCGGGTCTGGCGCGAGGGCGGCCGGTTCGACGGCTGGAGCGAGCACTTCTCCTACGAGCGCTGGACGGCGGCCGCGGCGCAGGAGCTCCCGCCCCTCGGCGTCGACCTCGACTGGTTCACCACCCGCGAGCGCACCCAGGACGAGGTCCTGCCCTGGGACCACCTGGACTCCGGCCTCGACAAGGAGTGGCTCTGGGACGACTGGCAGGAGGCCCTCTCCGAGGAGGAGGTCGCCGACTGCCGATGGACCCCCTGCTACGACTGCGGCGTCTGCCCGACCAACGGCACCGAGATCCAGATCGGGCCGACCGGGCGCAGCCTGCTGCCCCTGACCGTCGTCTGATGGCCCGCCAGCCCGAGGGCCCGCCCCCGCCGCCCACGGTGCAGAAGCTGCGGCTGCGCTACACCAAGCGCGGCCCGCTCCGCTTCGCCTCGCACCGGGACCTGGCCCGGGCACTGGAGCGGGCGCTGCGGCGGGCCCAGGTGCCGATGGCCTTCTCGGCGGGGTTCAGCCCGCACCCGAAGATCTCCTACGTCGGGGCGGCGCCCACCGGCGCGGCCAGCGAGGCCGAGTACGTCGAGATCGGCCTGGCGCAGGCGCGCGACCCCGACGCCGTGCGGGCGGCCCTGGACGCCGCGCTGCCGCCCGGCATCGACGTCGTCGAGTGCGTCGAGGCGGCCGAGGGCGGGGGCTCGCTGGCCGACCGGATCGACGCGGCGACCTGGCGGGTGGAGCTGCCGGGCGTGGAGCCGGCCGACCTCGGCGCCGCCGTCGAGGCCCTCCTGGCCCGCGCCGAGGTCACCGTGGCCAAGCGCACGAAGAACGGCCCGCGGGACATCGACGCGCGCGCCGCCGTGGCCAGCGCGTCGGCGGGTGGGACAGCAGGTTGTGCCATACTGACCGTGGTCGTCCGGCAGGTGACGCCCTCCGTTCGACCCGACGACGTGTTGGCTGCTCTGACTGCCGTCGCCGACCTGCGCCCGCCGTTGCCCCCACGGGCCGTGCGTGAGGCGCAGGGCCGGCTCGACGACAGCGGAACCGTGGCCGACCCGCTCGGACCGGATCGTGCGGCGCGTGCCCGCTGCCAGGGGGAGCGCGCGACGGTCTGACCGGTGGGGCCGGGGCCTCGCGACGTCGAGCGGCACGACTGCCAGACGTGACGCACCCGAGCACCACCGCAGACCTGCTCCACCGCACCACCGCACACCGGCTCCCGGCCGCGGCAACGCAGCATCCGGTAGCCGGACCACAGACTTCGCGAGTCGGACTCCAGCCGTCGGTCCACCGGCGCGACCGCCCGACCCGCCCAACCCGTGCTCCTGCGCGGCCGCCAGTCGAACCGATCGGCGCCCGGGAGCACCACACAGGAGGCGAGCCCTCGTGGCCGACCAGACCGACGACGACACCATCACCACCCGCCCCGCGGCCGGGGAGATCACCCCCGTGGCCGGCTTGGGCCCGGCCGACGACGGGCTCGACCCGACGATCCCGCCGGTCGAGCCCGAGGGCGCCGAGCCCGCGGACGGCGGTGCGGCCCCCGCCGAGCCGACCGCCCTCGCCGAGCCCGAGTCGGAGCCGGAGCCGGAGCCCGCGCCCGCGCCCGAACCGGAGCTGGAGCCCGACGACCTCCCGGTCTCCCCGTTCGGCGCCCAGTTCAGCTCCCCGGAGCCCACCGCGGTCATCGCCCGGCCGCGCCGCCGCGCCACCCGCCCGGCCGCGACGGCCGACCCGGATGCCTACGAACCCCCCGCGCCCACGGCGCCGGCGGTGCCGGCGTTCGTCAGCTTCGTCGCGCCCGCCGAGGCCGAGGCCCCCCCGGCGCCGCGGCGCCGGAGCCGGCGACCGGTGGCGGAGTCACCCGTCGTCGACGAGGCCGACGAGGCGTCGGCCGAGGACCTCGACGAGGAGACCCCGGCGCCGCGCTCCCGGCGTGGTCGCTCCCGCCGCCGGTCCGGCGGCGACGAGCCCGTCGCCACCACCGCCGTCGAGGAGGTGGACGCCGACACCGACGAGGACGACACCACCGACACCACCGACGTGGACGCCGACGCCGAGGACCGCGACGAGGGCGCCGGGGGCAGCCGGCGCCGCCGCCGTGGCCGCCGCGGCCGGGGCCGCGGGCGCAGCGGTGAGGACTCCGCGGACGAGGACGCCGACGACGCCGAGGAGTCCGACGAGGACGAGGACACCGGCACCGAGGAGCCCGACGAGGACGACGCCGAGGCCGGCGAGGACTCGGCCGAGGGCGAGGAGGGCGAGGGCGGCTCGAGCACGAGGCGCCGCCGCCGCCGGCGTCGCCGGGGCGGCAGCGACAGCGCCGACGTCCCCGCCGAGGCCGACGACGACCGCCCGGAGCGGGCCGGCCGCAACGGCCGCACCACGAGCGACGACGACGTCCGCGGGGTCGCCGGGTCCACCCGGCTGGAGGCCAAGCGGCAGCGCCGCCGGGACGGGCGGGACAGCGGCCGGCGGCGCGCGCCGATCCTCACCGAGTCGGAGTTCCTCGCCCGCCGCGAGGCGGTCGACCGGAAGATGGTCATCCGTCAGCGCGGCGAGCGGACGCAGATCGCCGTCCTCGAGGACGACGTGCTGGTCGAGCACTACGTGACCCAGGCGCAGGCGACGTCCTTCGCCGGGAACGTGTACCTCGGCCGGGTGCAGAACGTGCTGCCCAGCATGGAGGCCGCGTTCGTCGACATCGGCAAGGGCCGCAACGCCGTCCTCTACGCCGGTGAGGTCAACTGGGACGCCGCCGGTCTCTCGGGCAAGCAGCGCTCGATCGAGACCGCGATGAAGTCCGGCGACAAGGTCCTGGTGCAGGTGACCAAGGACCCGATCGGCCACAAGGGCGCCCGGCTGACCCAGCAGATCAACCTGCCCGGCCGCTTCCTGGTCTACGTGCCCGGCGGCTCGATGACCGGGATCAGCCGCAAGCTGCCCGACACCGAGCGCCAGCGGCTCAAGGACGTCCTCAAGAAGATCGTCCCCGAGGACGCCGGCGTGATCATCCGGACCGCCGCGGAGGGCGCCTCGGAGGAGGAGCTCACCCGCGACGTCGCGCGGCTGCAGGCGCAGTGGGACGTGATCTCCAAGAAGGCCGAGACGACGTCGAGCGCGCCGACGCTGCTCTACGGCGAGCCCGACCTCGCGATCCGGGTGATCCGCGACGTCTTCAACGAGGACTTCAAGGACCTCGTCGTCCAGGGCGACGACGCCTGGGACACCGTCGAGGCCTACGTCGCGCACGTCTCCCCGGAGCTGACCGGGCGGCTGACCCGCTTCACCGGCGAGGGCGACGTCTTCCACGACCTGCGCATCGACGAGCAGCTGATGAAGGCGCTGGACCGCAAGGTCTGGCTGCCCTCGGGTGGCTCGCTGGTGATCGACCGCACCGAGGCGATGACCGTCGTCGACGTCAACACCGGCAAGTTCGTCGGGTCCGGCGGCAACCTCGAGCAGACGGTCACGCGCAACAACATGGAGGCCGCGGAGGAGATCGTCCGCCAGCTCCGGTTGCGCGACATCGGCGGCATCATCGTCATCGACTTCATCGACATGGTCCTGGAGAGCAACCGCGACCTGGTGCTGCGGCGGCTCACCGAGTGCCTGGGCCGCGACCGCACCAAGCACCAGGTCGCCGAGGTGACCTCGCTGGGGCTGGTGCAGATGACCCGCAAGCGCGTGGGTCAGGGGCTGCTCGAGGTCTTCTCCGAGCCGTGCGAGCACTGCCGCGGCCGCGGGGTGCTCGTGCACACCGACCCGGTCGACGAGCGGCGTCGCGGGGGCGGCAACGGCTCCCCGCCGGCTCCGCCGGCCGTTCCCGCCGGCGGCAACGGCCGGCGCGACCCGAACCGGTCCGAGCAGAACCGGTCGGAGCGGTCCCGGAACGACGCGCCGAAGGACGCCGTCGCCACCGACGTCACCGAGCCGAGCCCGGCCGGCGCCGAGGCGCCCGCAGCGGGCGCCCCGGACGGCGAGGCCGAGCCGACGCGCTCCGGCGGCCGGCGCAGCCGTGGCCGTCGCAACCGCAGCCAGGCGGGCGAGGAGCGGGCCGCCGAGGACGCCGCCGTGCTCGGGCTCACCGACGACGTCCCGGCCCCGCCTGGAGCGACCGAGCCGGCACCCGCCGAGCCAGGGACCGCCGAGCCGGCAACTGCCGAGCCGGCGAGCGTCGAGCCGGAGACCCCCGCGGTCGCGACGACGGAGCAGGAGGCCGCCGAGCCGGGAACCGACGGGTCCGCGACGAGCGCCCCCGGGGACGACGGCACGACGGCCGTCCAGGAGCCGGACCAGCCCGACGCCGTGGTGCCCGACGTGGCCCCCGAGCCCGGGCCGGTGGAGGTCGCTCCGCAGGTGCAGCTCGTTGACCCGCCGACGCCGGCGGCCGTCGTCCCCGCGCCCGAGCCCGAGCGCCGGGAGGTCCCCGTCGACGGCAGTGGCGACGTGGGCCTGCCGGCCGGCCCCGCCGACCCGGGCCCGGCGGGCGACCCGCCGGGCGCCGCCGTCACCCGGCCGCGCCGTCGCCGCGCTGCCAGTCGCCCGGCCGGCCCGCCGGCCTCGTGAGCCCCTGAGGCCCCCTGCTGGGTCCCGCCGCGAGCGTTCGAGCGGTGGGGGCAGGGGGTCCTTCGACCGGGTCGACCCCGTTGCGGCGGCTCGGGTACGCTGGTCGGGTTGCACCGCCCAGGGCGGGGCGCCTCCGGGTGCCGTCCGGGAGGCGGGCAGCCCGTCCAGCACCCGGCGCCCGCCGCCGGGGTGCGCGCAGGACATGAAGCAGCGATCGAGGAGTCAGTGGTGTACGCAGTCGTGAAGGCCGGTGGCCGGCAGCACAAGGTGGCCGTGGGCGACCGGTTCACGGTCAACCGTCTCGTGGGTGCGGCGGGCGACTCCGTCACCCTCCCGGCCCTGCTCCTGGTCGACGGGGACACCGTCACCAGCGACGCGCAGGCCCTGGCCGGCGTGACCGTGACCGGCGAGATCGTCGGCCACGGCAAGGGCCCGAAGATCCGCATCCACAAGTTCAAGAACAAGACCGGCTACCACAAGCGGCAGGGGCACCGTCAGCCCCTGACCGACGTCGTGGTCCGCGACATCACGAAGGGCTGACGACGACATGGCACACAAGAAGGGCGCCTCGTCCTCCCGCAACGGCCGCGACTCGAACGCCCAGCGCCTCGGCGTCAAGCGCTTCGGTGGCCAGGTCGTGAAGGCCGGCGAGATCATCGTCCGCCAGCGCGGCACCCACTTCCACCCGGGCCTGGGCGTCGGCCGCGGCAGCGACGACACGCTGTTCGCGCTCGCCCCCGGCGCGGTGACCTTCGGCACCCGGCGCGGTCGCAGGACCATCTCCATCTCGGCCGTCGAGGCCTGAAGAAGGACCCCGCTGCCCCCCACCCCTCGCGAGCTCGGGGCGGGACCCTGCAGCGGGGCCGACCACCACATGCGTGCTGACGAGCGCACGGGCCGACGGCCCGTGCGCTCGTGGCGCTGGACAACCAGGTAGGGGGCGGCGGACATGGCCGCTTTCGTCGATCGCGTGATCGTGCACGTGGCCGCGGGCAACGGCGGGCACGGTGTCTCGTCGGTGCACCGCGAGAAGTTCAAGCCGCTCGGCGGTCCCGACGGCGGCAACGGCGGCAACGGGGGCGACGTCGTCCTCGAGGTCGACCCGAGCGTGCACACGCTGCTGGACTTCCACCACCGCCCGCACCAGAAGGCCGGCAACGGCCGCCCGGGCGAGGGCAGCAACCGGCACGGCGCCCGCGGTGAGGACCGCGTCCTGCGCGTGCCCGCCGGCACCGTGGTGAGCACCCCCGACGGCCGGGTCATCGCCGACCTCGTCGGTGCCGGCACCCGCGTCGTCCTCGCCTCCGGGGGCCGGGGCGGGCTGGGCAACGCCGCGCTGGCCAACGCCCGGCGCAAGGCGCCCGGCTTCGCGCTGCTCGGCGAGCCCGGCGAGGCGTTCGACGCCGTCATCGAGCTCAAGAGCATCGCCGACGTCGGCCTGGTCGGTTTCCCCTCGGCCGGGAAGTCCTCGCTGATCGCGGCGATGTCCGCGGCCCGGCCCAAGATCGCCGACTACCCGTTCACCACCCTCGTGCCCAACCTCGGCGTGGTCCGCTCCGGCGACACCTCCTACACGATGGCCGACGTGCCGGGGCTGATCCCCGGCGCGTCCGTCGGCAAGGGCCTGGGGCTGGAGTTCCTCCGCCACATCGAGCGCTGCGCCGTCCTGGTGCACGTGGTCGACATGGCGACGATGGAGCCCGGGCGCGACCCGGAGAGCGACGTCGAGGCCCTCGAGTACGAGCTCGCCGAGTACAGCGGCGAGGAGATCGACCTGGTCGGGCGACTGCAGATCGCCGTCCTCAACAAGATCGACGTCCCGGACGCCCGCGAGCTGGTCGACCTGGTCCGCGGCACGCTCGAGGAGCGGGGCCTGCAGGTGTTCCCGATCAGCGCGGCGACGGGGGAGGGGCTCAGGGAACTGGGCTTCGCCCTGGCGGCCGCCGTCGAGGCGCACCGCGCGGCCCTGCCCGAGCCGGAGCCGGCGCGGATCACCCTCACCCCGCGGGCGGTCGACGACAACGGCTTCACCGTCACCCGCGACCCCGAGGACGACGAGGCCTTCGTGGTCCGCGGCGTCAAGCCCGAGCGCTGGGTGCGCCAGACCGACTTCACCAACGACGAGGCCGTGGGCTTCCTCGCCGACCGGCTCAACCGGCTGGGTGTGGAGGAGGAGCTGGCGAAGGCCGGCGCCCGCGAGGGTGACGCGGTGACCATCGGCGACGTCCAGTTCGACTGGGTGCCGACCCTGCCGGCCGGCACCCTCACCGCCGAGGAGTCCGCCGGCCTCGGCGGCCGCGGCACCGACTCCCGCATCGACGCCCCGCACCGGGTGCGCGCCGAGGAGCGGCTGGCCGCCAAGAAGCTCCGCCGGGTGCCCTACGAGCTGTCCGAGACGTGGGACGACGAGGACCTGCCGGACGACGCGACGTGAGCACCCGACCGGAGATCGCCGGCGCCCGCCGGGTCGTGGTCAAGGTCGGCTCGTCCTCGCTGACCACCCTGCCCGGCGGGCTGGACGAGACGCGGCTGTCCGCGCTGGTCGACGTCCTCGGTGCCCAGCGGACGGCCGGCCGCGAGGTCGTGCTGGTGTCCTCCGGCGCGATCGCCGCCGGGCTGGCCCCGCTGGGCATCGACGGCCGTCCGCGTGACCTGGCCACCGCCCAGGCCGCGGCGAGCGTGGGGCAGCTGCGGCTGGTGCAGACCTACGCCGACGCCTTCGCCCGGCACGGGGTGACGGTCGGCCAGGTGCTGCTCACCGCCGACGACCTCACCCGGCGCAGCCACTACCGCAACGCCCACCGGACCGTCGAGCGGCTGCTGGCCCTCGGCGTGCTGCCGATCGTGAACGAGAACGACACCGTCGCCACCGAGGAGATCCGCTTCGGCGACAACGACCGGCTCGCGGCGCTGGTCGCGCACGTCGCCCAGGCCGACGCGCTGCTGCTGCTCTCCGACGTCGACGGCGTGTACGACGGGGACCCCCGCTCGGGCCCGGCCCAGCTGATCGACACCGTCACGAGCCCGGCCGACCTGGCCGCGGTCACCCTCGGCTCGGCCAGCCGCAACGGGGTGGGCACCGGCGGCATGGCGACCAAGGTGGAGGCGGCGATGATCGCCGCGCACGCCGGGGTGCCCGTCGTGGTGACGTCCACGGCCCAGGTCGGCGCCGCGCTCGCGGGGGAGCGGGTGGGCACGCTGTTCGCCGTCGCCGGGCGGCGTCCCGGCGCCCGCCAGTTCTGGCTGCGCTACGCCAGCCGGCCGCGCGGGTCGGTCCTGCTCGACGAGGGCGCGGTCCGCGCGGTGCGGGAGCGGGGCGCCTCGCTGCTGGCCGCCGGGGTCGTCGGGGCGACCGGGGACTTCCTCGCCGACGACCCGGTGGAGCTGGTCGGCCCGGACGGCGCCGTCGTCGCCCGCGGCCTGGTCGCCTACGACGCCCGCGAGCTGCCGGCGCTGTTCGGCCGCAAGACCGGTGAGCTCGACCCGGAGTACCGCCGCGAGGTGGTGCACCGCGACGAGATGGTGCTGGTCGGCCCCCGGCCGGTCAGGGCCGCACCCCCCGGCTGAGAGACTGCCGGCGTGACCATCCGACCGATCCGCGAGCTCGGGGACCCCGTGCTGCGCACCCCCGCCGACGAGGTGCGGGCATTCGACCGGGAGCTCGCCGCGCTGGTGCGCGACCTCGAGGAGACCGTGGACAACCCCGGCCGCGCCGGGGTCGCCGGGCCGCAGATCGGCGTCAGCCTGCGGGTGTTCGCCTACAACGTGGACGGCGTCATCGGGCACATGGTGAACCCCCGGATCGTGGAGTCGTCCGAGGAGACCCAGGACGGCGACGAGGGGTGCCTGTCCATCCCCGGCATCTGGGCGCCGACGGTGCGGGCGATGCACGCCGTGGCCGAGGGCTTCGACGTCTCCGGCGAGCCGCTGCGGCTGGAGGGGACCGGGCTCATGGCGCGGGCGCTGCAGCACGAGGTCGACCACCTCGACGGGAAGGTCTTCATCGACCGGCTGACCGGCGAGGCGCGCAAGACGGCGCTGCGGGCGCTGCGCGACCGGTGAGCCGGCCGAGCCCCGTGAGCCGGCCGAACCCGCCGCGTTGGCCGAGCCCGGTGACGCTGACCGGCGAGCTGGTCACCCTGGAGCCGCTGCGTCCCGAGCACCACGACGAACTGGTGGCCGCGGCCGGCGACGGCCGGCTGTGGGAGCTCTGGTACACGTCGGTGCCCGACCCGGAGGGGATGGCCGCCGACATCTCCGCCCGGCTGGCGCGGCAGGCAGCGGGCGAGATGCTGCCGTTCACCGTGCGGTCCGCCGCCGGGGCGGTCGTGGGCATGACCACCTACCTCAACGTCGAGCCCGAGGCGCCGCGGCTGGAGATCGGGGGCACCTGGACGGCGGCCTCGGCGCAGCGGACCGGCGTGAACACCGAGAGCAAGCTGCTGCTGCTCGGTCACGCCTTCGACGTCCTGGGCTGCATCGCGGTCGAGTTCCGGACGCACTGGCACAACCGGCGGTCCCGGGCCGCGGTCGAGCGGCTGGGTGCCAAGCAGGACGGCGTCCTGCGCAACCACCGGCGGCTGCCCGACGGCTCGCTGCGGGACACTGTCGTCTACTCGATCCTCGACTCGGAGTGGCCCGCCGTCCGGGCCGGCCTGCGGCACCGGCTGGCCCGCGGCCGCTGAGCCTCAGACCGCCACACCCCCGCGCGGCAGGACCAGCCCGCGGACGTCGAACTCCGTCGCGACCGGCGCCCCGGCCGGAGGCGGGCCGCCCACCCCGGCCATCACCGGGGCGACCACCTCGGCCTCGTAGCGTGCGAACGCCGCGCGCGACTCCCAGACCTCGACCACCTGGAAGCCGCCGGCGGTCGGCCGGGCCAGGTGCACGAGCAGGCCCTCGACCGCGCCGCCCGTGCGCCGCAGCAGTTCGGCGTGCACGGCGTCGTAGACCTCCACCGGTGCCGGGACGTCGACGGTCACACCCCACGTCATGTCGCTCTCCTGGTCTCCTCGCGGCGCCGCAGGCTGCGGACGCCGTCCCCGGTGAGCTGGTCGAGGGCGGCCTCGCGACCGGTGACCAGCAGCAGCAGTGCGGTGATCGGACCCTCGACGGGGGCACCGTCCCCCACGGTCCAGTCGGTGTCGGTCGCCGACAGGCGGAGCCCGCGCAACCGGCGTCGGGCACGGAAGGGGAAACCCGTGTCCCAGACCCGCTGGGCCGACGCGGCGGCGGCCGACGGCGGCATCGGCCGCGTCCGGCCCAGCGGCAGGGCGATGTCCTGACCGTGCACCAGGACGTCGGTCAGCGGCTCCATGGGCGTGATGAACGGTGCCGTGCGCCGGGAGCCGACCATCGCCCGCAGCCGTCGCGCGCACTCCGCGGGCGACAGCGGGGCGGCGCGCAGCGCGCTGTCCCGGATCATCCGGTCGAAGCTGCCGCCCGCCCGGGCCGCGGCCACCAGAGCGGCCGCGAGCCCCATGTGCGCCTGGGTGAGGTGGACCGCGACGTCGCCGACCCGCCAGCCGTCGCACAGCGAGGGCGTTCCCCACTCGGTCGGGGAGAGGTCCTCCAGGAGGTCGGCCAGGCTCGACCGCTCTCCGTCGATCGTCCGCCACACGTCGTCGAGGTCCATGACCCCTCCTCAGGAAGTAAGATCGCCTGACCATTTTCGTCAGAGGGTCTGACCATCGTCAAGGGGTGCAGTGACCGCGGAACCGAACGGACGGCAGAACCTGGGGCTGCTGTGCTTCTACCCCCACCGGGCCATGGAGGCCCGCCTGCTCGCGACGCTGGCCGCCGCCGGTTTCGACGACATCACCATGGCGCAGGGCCGGATCGCGGCCCGGATCGGCCCGGCCGGCACCCGGCTCACCGACCTCGCCGAGCAGGCCCTGGTGACCAAGCAGACCGCGGGTCACCTGGTCGACCAACTCGAGCGGTCCGGGTACGTCCGGCGGGTGCCCGACCCGACGGACGGCCGTGCCCGGCTGGTCCGGATGGCCGAGCGCGGGGAGCAGGTGGTGCACCTGGCCCGCCGGGTGGAGGCCGAGGTGGAGGCCGAGTGGACGGCCCACCTGGGCGAGGAGGCCACCGCCCAGCTGCGCGCGGCCCTGGAGCGGCTGCGCGAGATCACCGACCCCTACCGCTGAGGCGTCAGCGCGCCGCCGTGCAGGCCGAGCAGGTGCCGAAGACCTCCAGCTGGTGCTGCACGTCGGCGAAGCCGTGCTCGGCGGCGACGCGGGCCGCCCAGCGCTCCACCGGCGGGTCGGCGACCTCCACCGTGCGGCCGCACGAGCGGCAGACGAGGTGGTGGTGGTGCACCGGCGAGCACCGCCGGTAGGCGGCCTCCCCGTCGCCGCCCCGGAGGACGTCGACCAGGCCGTCGTCCACGAGCGCCTGCAGGGCCCGGTAGACCGTCGCCAGCCCCACCGAGTCACCACGCTGGCGGAGCATCGCGTGCAGGTCCTGGGCGCTGGCGAAGCCGTCGAGCTCGTCGAGCAGGGTCAGGACGGCGCTGCGCTGGCGGGTCTGCCGACGGGGCGCCTCGGCCGGCTCCGGGCGGGTCACGAGCCCACCTCGCCGGCGCTCGTCGGACTCGTGTCCCCAGGTGCTGTGCTCCTGCGTGACCTCGCGAGCTCGGTCACGAGCGGCCCGCCGTCCCGGCCGGGGGCGCGGTGTGCTGGCCGTGCTCGTCGTAGTGCACGCCGGCGCCGGTCCGGTGCGCGGCGTGCAGGTGGCCGTCGTGGTCGTAGTCGACGTGGTCGCCGTGCGGCACCGGTTGGTGGCCGCAGTTCTCGCCGTGCTCGTGCGGATGGGCGGCGTGCACCTCGGCGCGGCGCTGGTGCCGGCGGCGCGCGGTCGCGCCGCTGACCGCCGTCCCCGCGGTCACCAGCAGGAACAGCGCGATGGCCAGCAGCACGATGGTGCCGCCCGACGGGGTGCCGGTGTAGTAGGACGCCGTCGTCCCGCTGACGCTGACCACCAGGCCGATGCCGCAGGCCAGGTACAGGGTCTGCCGGAAGCTGCGGGCCAGCAGTTGGGCGACGGCGCTCGGCACGATCATCAGCGCGCTGATCAGCAGGAGCCCGACGACGCGCATCGAGAGCACGACGGTCGAGGCGACGAGCGCGGCCAGCACGATGTTGAGCGCCAGCACCGGCAGGCCGACGGCGCGGGCGTACTCCTCGTCGTCGCTGACCGCGTAGAGCCGCTGCCCCAGCAGCCAGACGACGGCGAGGACGACGACGGTGATCGCGGCGAACACCGCGACGTCGGCCGTGCTGGTCGTGGTGATCGCGCCGAACAGGTAGGCGTCGAGGTTGGTCGCCTGCCCGCGCGGGGCGAGGCTGAGCAGCACCACGCCGCCGGCGATGCCGCCGTAGAACAGCACGGCGAGCGCGACGTCGCCGCTGGTGCGGCCGCGCGCCCGGACCAGCTCGATCAGCACCGCGCCCAGGATCGCCGCCACCAGCGCCGTCCCCACCGGGGCCGTCGACGTCAGGACGCCGATCGCGACGCCGGTCAGGGCGACGTGGCCCAGGCCGTCGCCGAGCAGCGACAGCCGGCGCTGCACGAGGAAGACGCCCACCGCGGGCGCCACCAGGCCGACCATGAGCGAGGCCAGCAGCGCCCGCTGCATGAAGCCGAACTCGAGGACCTCCACGTCAGCGCCTCCTGTCCGTCGTCACCCGCGGCTGGTCCTGCCGGTAGCGCGGCGGCTCCAGCCGGTCGGGGTCGCCGGGGTGGTGGTGCCCGCCGCCGTCCGGTGCGGCGCCGGCGAGCGGGCCGTCGTAGCTGATCCGCCCGTGGTCGACGGCGATCGCGCGGGTCAGGACGCCGGACAGCGGGCCCGCCTCGTGCGTGACCACGACCAGTGTGGTCCCGGCGGCCGACACCCGGGCCAGGACGGCGGCCAGCGCCTCCTGGCTGGCGGCGTCCACGCCCGCGGTCGGCTCGTCCATGATCAGCAGCTCGGGTTCGGCGGCCAGGGCCCGGGCCACCAGCACACGGCGCTGCTGTCCACCCGACAGCGAGGCGACCGGGTCGCCCAGGCGGTCGCCGAGGCCGACGGCGGCCACCGCGTCGGCGACCGCGCTGCGGTCGGCCGCCCGGAGCCGGCGGAACAGCCCCAGCCGGGCGAGGCGCCCGACGCCGACGACCTCCCGCACCGTCGCGGGCACCGCGCCGCTGACGGTGTGCCGCTGCGGCACGTAACCGATCCGGCCGCGCTCGCGCAGCCGCCCGACGGGCGCGCCGAGCACCTGCACGTCCCCACCCAGCACGGTCGCCAGTCCCAGGACGCCGCGGGCCAGCGTCGTCTTGCCGGAGCCGTTGGAGCCGAGGACGGCGACCGCCTCCCCGTGGTCCACGGTGAGGTCCACGCCCCGGACGATCGCCACGTCGCCGTAGCCGATGCTGGCGTCCCGGAGCTGGAGGGCGGGTGCGGTCATGCGCAGGACTGTCCCTCCTGCAGGGTGACCAGGTTCGCGCGCATGACCTCGAGGTAGTCGGCGCCGGCCGAGTCGTCGGTCAGCCCCTCGAGGGGGTCGAGCACCGCGGTCTCGACCCCGGCCTCGTCGGCGACGGTCTCCGCGACCGCCGGGTCGACGAGGGTCTCGGTGTAGACGGTGGTCACCCCGCGCTCGCGCACCAGCGTGGAGATCTCGGCCAGCTGTGCGGGGTCGGGCTCCTGCGAGGGGCTGAGCCCGCTGATGCCGACCACCTCGAGACCGTAACGGTCGGCCAGGTAGCCGAAGGCGTCGTGCGAGGTGACCAGGGTGTCGACGGCGCAGTCACCGAGGCCTGCCTGCATCTCGGCGTCGAGGGCTTCGAGGTCCGCGCGCAGGGCGGCGGCGTTCTCCTCGTAGGTGGCGCCGCCGTCCGGGTCGAGTACGGCGAGGCGGTCGGCGACGGCGTCCCCGACGGCGGCCAGCCGGATGGGGTCGAGCCAGAAGTGCGGATCGACCGGCTCCTCGTCGCCGTGCTGCTCGCCCTCGGGCTCCTCGCCCTCGGGCTCCTCGCCCTCGCCCTCGTGCTCGTGCCCGTGGTCGTCGGCGGCGGTCAGGGACAGGTCCGCGGCCTGACCGGCGTCCCAGCTGGTGTCGGCGGCCTCCGACCCCGCCGCCTCGTCGAGCGCGGGCTGGAAACCGTCCAGGTAGACGAGCAGGTCCGCCTCGGCGACCGCGGCGACGTCCTGCGGGGTCAGCTCCAGGTCGTGGGCCTCGGCGCCCGGTGGGGTGAGCGAGGAGACGTCGACGCGGTCGCCGCCGACCCTCGCGGCGGCCCACTCCAGGGGGTAGAAGCCGGCGACCACGGTGAGCCCGCCGCCGCCGGAGGCCTCCTCGGAGCCGCCGCAGCCGGCGAGCAGCAGGGTCGCGGCCGAGGTCACCGCGACGATGGTCGAGCGGCGCATTGCGGTGTTCATGAGAATCATTCTCGCATACCGGCGAGGCGAGGAGGCGGGGAGGGCCGCGTGCTCCCCGCGTACCCTCGCGGGCGTGTCCGACGTCTCCGGCCTGCCGCTGATCGGGGCCGCGGCGCTGCGTGCCCGCGCCGCCGCCCGGGTGCTGCGCACCCTGCCCACCGACACCAAGGACGCCGCGCTGCGTGCCATGGCCGACGCGCTGGTCGAGCGCACCGATGAGGTGCTGGCCGCCAACGCCGTCGACGTCGAGGCCGCCGCCGCTGCCGGCACGCCCGCGTCGGTGCTCGACCGGCTGCGGCTGGACGCCCCGCGGCTGGCCGGCGTCGCCGCTGCGCTGCGCGAACTGGTGGCGCTGCCCGACCCGGTGGGGGACGTCGTCCGCGGCTCGACGCTGGCCAACGGACTGCAGCTGCGCCAGGTGCGGGTGCCCCTCGGGGTGGTCGGCATCGTCTACGAGGCCCGGCCCAACGTGACCGTGGACGCCGCGGGGCTCTGCCTCAAGAGCGGCAACGCGGCGCTGCTGCGCGGCTCCGCGTCGGCCTTCCGCACCAACACCGCACTGGTCGCCGTCCTGACCGAGGCGGCCGAGAAGGCGGGGCTGCCCTCCGGGTCGATCGAGCTGCTGCCGGCCGACCGCGCGTCGGTCGGCGAGCTGCTGAACGCCCGCGGGCTGGTCGACGTGGTCATCCCGCGCGGAGGGGCCTCGCTGATCCAGCGGGTGGTCCGTGAGTCGCGCGTGCCGGTGATCGAGACCGGCGAGGGCAACTGCCACGTCTACGTCGACGCCTCGGCCGACCCCGCGATCGCCGAGGCCATCGTGCTCAACTCCAAGACCCACCGGGTGAGCGTCTGCAACTCCGCGGAGACGCTGCTGGTGCACCGCGACGTCCCCTTCCTGCCCCGGCTGCTGTCCGCGCTCGCCGAGGCCGGGGTGACCCTGCACGGGGACCCCGCGGCCCTGGCCGCCTCCGCCGCGGTGGTGCCGGCGACCGACGAGGACTGGGGCACCGAGTACCTGTCGATGGACATGGCGGTGCGGGTCGTCGACGACCTCCCGCAGGCGCTGGACCACATCGAGCGGTGGGGGACCGGGCACAGCGAGGCCATCGTCGCCGACTCCGCCCGGGCCATCGCCGAGTTCACCGCCGGGGTGGACGCCGCCGCGGTGCTGGTCAACGCCTCGACCCGGTTCACCGACGGCGGCGAGTTCGGCTTCGGCGCCGAGATCGGCATCTCCACGCAGAAGCTGCACGCGCGGGGCCCGCTCGGCCTGCCCGAGCTGACCTCCACCACCTACGTCGTGACCGGCAGCGGCCACACCCGCTGACCGCCGCTCCGCCCCGCCACCCCCGAAGGGGAGCCGCATGCCCCGTCCGCCGTCGCAGTCCCCGCAGTTCTCCTCGGTCGCCGACGTCGGCAAGCGGCTGTCCACCGCCGGGTACCTGCCCGACGCGCAGATCGCCACGACCGTCTTCCTCGCCGACCGGCTGGGCAAGCCGCTGCTCGTGGAGGGTCCGGCCGGCACCGGGAAGACCGAGCTGGCCAAGGCACTGGCGGCCGCGACCGGGTCGGAGCTGATCCGGCTGCAGTGCTACGAGGGGCTGGACGAGGCCCGGGCGCTCTACGAGTGGAACTACAAGAAGCAACTGCTGCGGATCCAGGCGGCGCAGGGCACGGGCGGCGCGGACTGGGACACCGTCCACGACGACATCTTCGGGGAGGAGTTCCTGCTCGCCCGGCCGCTGCTCACCGCCATCCGACGCACCGAGCCGACCGTGCTGCTCATCGACGAGACCGACAAGGCCGACGTCGAGGTCGAGGGGCTGTTGCTCGAGGTGCTGTCGGACTTCCAGGTCACCATCCCCGAGCTCGGCACCGTGACCGCCACCCGCCGGCCGATGGTGGTGCTGACCTCCAACGCCACCCGGGAGCTGTCGGAGGCGCTCAAGCGGCGCTGTCTGTACCTGGCGCTGGACTACCCGTCGGCGGAGCGGGAGCGGGAGATCGTGCTCTCCCGGGTGCCCGACCTCGCGCCGGGGCTGGCCGAGCAGCTGGTCCGCACCATCCGGGCGCTGCGGGCGCTGGAGCTGAAGAAGTCGCCGTCGATCTCGGAGACCCTCGACTGGGCGCAGACGCTGCTCGAGCTGGGGCTGGACACCCTCGACGAGTCGGCGGTGCGCTCGACGCTGGGCGTGGTGCTCAAGCACGCCAGTGACCAGCAGCGGGCCGCCGCCGAGCTGCGGCTGAACTGATGACCGCGCCCGCCGGCTCCGCGGCCGCACCGGGTGGCCTGGCCGGGCACCTGGACGGCTTCGTCCGCGCCGTCCGCGACGCCGGCATCCCCGTGGGCATCAGCCAGGCGGTGGACGCCGCCGAGATCCTCACCGTGGTCGAGCTGCTCGACCGCGAGCAGCTGCGCCACGGGCTGGCCGCGGTGCTGCTGCAGCGGGCGGCGCAGCGGCCGGCCTACGACGTGCTGTTCGACCTGTGGTGGCCGCTGGGCGACCGGCCGGTCGCCGTTCCCGAGGACGACGAGGACCGCGCCGACCCGTCGGGCGAGTCCACCCTCGACGCGCCCGACACGGACCCCGGCGACCTCGCCCAGCTGCTGCGCGACCGGCTGGCGCGGTTGCTGCTGGAGGGGGACGAGGAGGCGCTGCGCCGCTTCGCCCGCGAGGTGGTGGACCGGCTGGGGCGGGCGTCCCCCTCGCCGTCGGGGCAGTCCTTCTTCAGCTACCGGGTCATGCGGGCGCTCTCCCCGGACACCCTGATCGCCCAGCTGCTCGCCGGGCTCCTCGGGGACGGCGAGCGCGGTGGGCTGGCCGAGCAGGTGGCGCGGCAGACGGTGCGGGAGCGGCTGGCGGCCTTCCGGGCCGCGGTGGAGGCCGAGGTCCGCCGGCGGACGGCGGCCGAGCGGGGACGGGACCGGGTCGCGAAGAACGCGGTGCGGCCGCTGGCCGACCAGGTGGAGTTCCTCCGCGCCCAGCAGGCCGACCTCGCCGAGCTGCGCCGGACGGTGGGCCCGCTGGCCCGGCGACTGGCCGTGCGGCTGTCGGCCCGCCGGCGGCTGGGCCGGGAGGGGCGGCTGGACTTCCGGCGGACCGTCCGGGCGTCGCTGGGCACCGGCGGCGTACCGGTGGTCACCCACCACCGCCCGCGGAAGGTGCACAAGCCCGAGCTGGTGGTGCTCTGCGACGTGAGCGGCTCGGTCGCCGGGTTCAGCCACTTCACCCTGATGCTCACCCAGGCCCTGCGTGAGCACTTCTCCGGGGTGCGGGCCTTCGCCTTCGTCGACACCACCGACGAGGTGACCCGCTTCTTCCGGCCCGGTGCCGACGTCGCCGACGCCGTCGCCCGGATCGGCCGGGAGGCCGACGTCGTGGGCTTCGACGGGCACAGCGACTACGGCACCGCGTTCGAGGTCTTCGCCGACCGGTGGCCCGCTGCCGTAGGGCCGAAGTCGTCGCTGCTGGTCCTCGGCGACGGGCGGACCAACTACCGCCAGCCGGGCCTGCCGGTCCTGGCCGACCTGGTCCGCCGCGCGCGATCGGCGTACTGGCTCAACCCCGAGCCGCGGCGGCTCTGGGGGAGCGGGGACTCGGCGGCCGACCGGTACGGCGAGGTGATCGGCATGGTGGAGTGCCGCAACGCCGCCCAGCTCGCCGACTTCGTGACCACCCTCTGACTCCTCCCGCGGGTTCGGCTGGGCGAGCGCGTAACCGATCGAGGGCTCGGGCGTTGGACAGTCCGGTGCCGGGCTCCGCCCCGGTGCCGGCGCGCCCCGGCCCCTGCTCCCGGCCGGTGCGCGCCGCGACCGGCGGCACGGGGGCGCCGGTCCGCCTCGCCGGCCAGGCCGGACCTCGCGGGCTCGGGGCCGGGCCTCGCGGGCTCGGGGCCGGACCCGGACGGCCGGGGCCGGACCTCGCGGGCCGGTCCCCGGCGGCCCGGTTAGGCTCGATCGGTGGCTGGCCGGCGGATCGGGGTGATGGGTGGGACGTTCGATCCCGTCCACCACGGGCACCTGGTCGCGGCGAGCGAGGTCGCCGTGCTCTTCGGATTGGACGAGGTCGTCTTCGTCCCGACCGGTGAACCGTGGCAGAAGAGCGAACGCGAGGTGAGCCCGGCCGAGGACCGCTACCTCATGACCGTGGTCGCCACCGCCTCCAACCCGCGCTTCTCGGTCAGCCGCGTCGACATCGACCGAGGCGGCCCCACCTACACGATCGACACGCTGCTGGACCTGCGCCGGCAGCGGCCCGACGACGAGCTGTTCTTCATCACCGGCGCCGACGCGCTGTCCCAGATCCTGGGGTGGCGGCACAGCGACCGCTGCTTCGAGCTGGCGCACTTCATCGGTGTCACCCGGCCCGGGTTCGACCTCGGCGACTCACACCTGCCCGAGGGCGTGGTGAGCCTGGTCGAGGTCCCGGCGCTGGCGATCAGTTCCAGTGACTGCCGCGACCGGGTGAGCCGGGGCATGCCGGTCTGGTACCTCGTCCCCGACGGCGTGGTGCAGTACATCGAGAAGCGCGGCCTCTACCGCGGCCGGGGCGTCCGGCCCACCCGCGAGGGCATCGCCCACCACCCACCGGCGCCGGCGGACCGTCCCGAGCACGACCGGGCACCGGCCTCCGCAGCGCCTCCCGACGGGCCGTCTCAGGACCCGCCGTCCCCCCATCTCCAGGAGGTACCCCGATGACCGCCTCGTCCGAGGCGCGGGAGACCGCACTGCTCGCCGCCCAGGCAGCCGCTGACAAGCTGGCAACCAACGTGTCGATCGTCGACGTCAGCGACCGGCTGGCGATCACCGACGCCTTCGTGCTCGCGTCGGCCCCCAACGAGCGGCAGGTGCAGGCCATCGTCGACGAGGTCGAGGAGCGGCTGCGCCAGCACGGGGTGAAGCCGGTGCGCCGCGAGGGCGTCGCCGAGTCCCGCTGGGTGCTGCTCGACTTCGTCGACGTCGTGGTCCACGTGCAGCACGCCGAGGAGCGGGCCTACTACGCCCTCGAACGGCTGTGGAAGGACTGCCCGACGATCCCGTTCACCGACAGTTCTGCGCCGTCCGGCGGCGGGGCCGCCACCAGCGCCACGAACGGCGCCACGAACGGCGCCGCGGGGACGCTGTCCACCGACGACATCGACCCCGCCAGCGCCGACCCGACGCCGTTGCCCCCGGCACCCGCCGGCGACTCCGGGACCGCCGGGTCCGAGCCCGGGACGCAGGCGGTCGAGGACCCGGCCGGTCCGGAGGCGACCGGCCGGTGACCGGTGCCGTTCCGCCGTTGCCCGTCCCGCGCCTGGTCATCTGGCGGCACGGGCGGACGGCGTGGAACGCCGCCGGCCGGTTCCAGGGGCAGCTGGACCCGCCCCTCGATGACGAGGGCCGCCGCCAGGCCGCACTGGCCGCGCCCCACCTGGCGGCTGCCGGGCTGCCCGACGAGGGCGCGGTCGTGGTCTCGAGCCCCCTCCAGCGCGCCACGGACACCGCCACGGCGCTCACCTCCCTCCTCGGGGTGCCGCTGCGGGTGGACGAGCGACTGCGCGAGTTCGGCATGGGCTCGTGGGAGGGGCTGACCCGGAAGGAGGTCGCCGAGCACCACCCCGAGCAGTACGCCGACTGGCTGGCCGGCCGACCGGTCCGGGGCCGGGGCGGGGAGGACCCGGCGGACGTGCCGGTCCGCGCCCTCGCCGCTCTGCGCGCCCTGCCCGAGGCGCCGGTGGCCGTCGTCGTCACGCACGGGGGGACCGCCGCCCGGCTGATGGAGGCCCTGCTGGGGCTGGGGCCAGAGCACCGTCGGCTGTTCGGCCCGCTGGGCAACTGCGCCTGGAGCGAGCTGGCCGTGCAGCGGGACCAGTGGCGGCTGCTCCGCCACAACCACACCGCGCCGACGATCCCGGCGCGGCCGGCCTCCTCGGCCCTGGTCGAGGGGGCCGGGCGCTCGGGGGCCAGGCCCGACGAGGACGCCCCCGCACAGGACGCCGACGCCGTCCTCTGACCCGCCGGTCCGCCGCTGCCGCGGGGGACCGGGCCCGGGCGCGCCGCCGCTCGGGCTAGCCTCGCCGGATGCCCGTCGCCGTGGTCACCGACTCCACGGCCTACCTGCCCCCCGACGTCGTCGCGCAGTACGCCGTCGACGTCGTCCCGTTGTACGTGGTCATGGCCGGTCACTCCGGACGGGAGGGGCAGGAGATCGGGCCGGCGGACGTGGCCCGCGCGCTGGCCGTCCGCGGCCAGAAGGTCTCCACGTCCCGGCCGACCCCCGGGGACTTCGTCAGTGCCTACCGGCGCCGGCTGGCCGGCGGTGCGGACCGGATCGTGTCGGTGCACCTGTCGGCCGAGCTCTCGGGCACCGTGGACGCCGCCCGGCTGGCCGCCGCGCAGGTCGGCGAGCACATCGTGACCGTCGTCGACTCCCGGTCGGCGGCGATGGGGTGCGGGTTCGCCGTGCTCGCCGCCGCCCGTGCCGCCGCGGCCGGTGCCGACGCCGGCGCCGTCGCCACCGCCGCGCGCGACACCGCGGCGGCCACCCGCACCCTCTTCGTCGTCGACACCCTGGAGCACCTGCGCCGCGGCGGACGGATCGGCTCGGCCGCCTCCATGATCGGTACCGCGCTGGCGGTCAAGCCGGTGCTGCACATGTCCGAGGGCCGGGTGGTGCCGCTGGAGAAGGTGCGCACCTCCACCCGCGCGCTCGCCCGCCTCGTGCAGCGGGCGGTGGAGGCGGCCGATGGCGCGCCGGTGGCCGTCGCCGTCCACCACCTCGCGGCCCCCGAGCGGGCCGAGCGGCTGGCCGCCGACCTGGCGGACCGGCTGCCCGGGCTGGCCGAGCTGTTCGTCAGCGAACTGGGTGCCGCGATCGGGGCGCACGTGGGCCCGGGAGCGGTGGGCCTCGTCGTCGCGCCGATGTCCCTCCTGGGGTCGCCCCCGCTCGCGTCCGAGGGCCCGGCGGAGGAACCGGCCGAGGGTGCGGAGGACGCCTGAGCGAGGCGGTCGGGTGGTCACGGGGCACAGCGTCGACCCGGCGGCCGACCGCGCGGCCGCCGCCGTCCACAGGCCGTGCGCCCGTCCACAACCTCCCCGGGCCGGCTCCGGTCCGGCCGGCGCCGCCCTAGCGTCCGGCCGGTGCGCCTCCTCTCCCGCGCCGGTGACGACGCCGACCTGATCCGTGCCCGCCTGCGCGCGCTGCTGCAGGAGGGCGGTCCGCCGGCGGGCTGGGTCCCTGACGACGGAGCACCGGACCGGCCGGGCGGTGAGGTGGAGCCGGACGAGGCCGAGGACCCTGACGGCGGCCTGCCCGGAGGCATCGGGCGGCACCGCGCTCCCGGCGCCGCCGTGCGGCTGGACCCGGGCCGGCGGGGGGCATGGGCGCTGTGGGCCGCCGGGCTGATCGCCGCCGTCCTCGTCGCGGTGCTGACCTGGGTCGACCGACCGCAGGTGCAGCCGGCGCCGGACGCGCCGGCCCGCCAGTCGACCCCGGCACCGCCCGGGACGGCGCCCGCCACCCCGTCGGTGGGCGCGGTGCCGGGCACCTCCACCCCGGTGGTCGTGTCCGTGGTGGGCCTCGTCGCCCGCCCCGGCCTGGTGACCCTCCCCGGGGGCTCGCGGGTGGCCGACGCCGTCGCGTCGGCCGGCGGGCTGTTGCCCGAGGCCGACCCGGCCTCGGTCAACCTCGCCGCGGTGGTGACCGACGGCCAGCAGATCGCGGTGGGCGTCCCCGGAGCCGCCCCGGTCGCCGGCTCGACGCCCGCGACCGGCGCCGCCGCCACCGGTCCGGTCGACCTCAACGCCGCGACCGCCGCCGACCTCGACGCGCTCCCCGGCATCGGGCCGGTGCTGGCGCAGCGGATCGTCGACCACCGGGCCCAGCACGGTCGCTTCACCACCGTGGAGCAGCTCGACGACGTCGCGGGGATCGGCCCGGCGATCTACGCCGACCTCGCCGAGCTGGTGGCCGTGTGAGCGTCGCCGACCGGCGCTGGGCCTGGGTCGACCTGCGGCTGGGGCCGGCCGCGGCGACCGTGTGGGTCGCCACCCTCCTGTCGCCGTTGCTGCCGCCCGTGGTCCTGGGCGGTTCGGCCCTCCTGGCCGGTGCCGGGGCGGCGCTGGGAGTCCGGCGGCGACGGTCCACCGCGGCCGTCGTCCTGCTCGGTGTCCTGGCCGCGATCGCGGTCACCGGCGCCACCTCCGCGGTGCGGGCCGCCGCCCGGGAGACGTCCCCCCTGACCCCGGTCGCGGAGGCCCGGGGGACGGTGGTGGTCGACCTGGAGCTCGCCGGGGATCCGCGGCGGGTCCGCGGCGCCGGCCCGCCGCGGATCGTCGTCGATGCCGCGGTGACCGTCCTGCACGGCGCGGGCAGCCGGACCGTGATGGACGCCGATGTCGTGATCTTCGCTCCGGCGGAGGAGTGGCTCGGCCTGCTGCCGGGGCAGGCGGCGCGGGTCCGTGCGGCGGTCTCGCCGGCCGATCCGGCGGACGGACTGGTCGCCCGGCTCTCGGCCCGCGCGCCGCCGGTCCTGCTGGGCGAGCCCCCGTGGGTGCAGCGGGCCGCCGGGAGTCTCCGCGACGGCCTGGCCTCCTCGGCTCTCCGGGTGCTGGGCCCGGAGGCCGGTGGCCTGCTCCCGGGCCTCGTCGTGGGTGACGTCCGGGCGATGGACCCGGTGCTCACCGAGGACTTCCGGCGGGCCGGGTTGGCCCACCTCACCGCGGTGTCGGGGGCCAACGTGGCCATCGTGCTGACCGGGGTGCTCGCGCCCCTGCGGCGTCGGGCGGTCGACCGGCGGGTGCAGGCACTGGTGGCGGTCGTCGCGCTGGTGGGCTTCGTGGTGCTGGCCCGGCCGAGCGCCAGTGTGGTGCGGGCGGCGGCCATGGGCGCGGTGTCACTGCTGGCGCTGGCGACCGGGCGGTCGAGGGTGGCGCTGCCGGCACTGGGCGCCGCGGTCATCGTGTTGCTGCTGGTCGACCCGGGCCTGGCCCGGGACGCGGGGTTCGCCCTGTCCGTCGCCGCGACCGCCGCCATCGTGCTGCTGGCGCCCGGATGGTCGCGGCGGCTGCGCGGTCGCGGCTGCCCGCCGCTGGTGGCCGACGCGCTGGCGGTCACGGCGGCCGCGGGCCTGGGCACCGCACCGCTGATCGCCGCGCTCTCCGGGCTGGTGAGCCCGGTGTCGCTGCCGGCCAACCTGCTCGCCGCCCCCGCCGTCCCCCCGGCCACGGTGCTCGGCCTGCTGGCCGCCGTGGCGACCGTCACGGTGCCGGCGCTGGGTGACGCGCTGGTGTGGCTGGGCGGGTGGCCGGTGCGCTGGCTGGTCCTCGTCGCGCAGCACGCGGCCGCCGTGCCCGACGGCGCGACCGGCTGGCCGGGCGGAACCCGGGGCGCGGTCCTGCTGACCGTGCTCCTGCTCGGGTCCGGCTGGCTGCTCTGGCGCTTCCCCCGGCTCCGAGCCCTGGGCCTCGCGGTGCTCGTGGGCGTCGTGGTGGTGGGGTGGCCGATCCGGCAGGTCACCCGCGGCTGGCCGCCCGACCGGACGGTGCTGGTGGCCTGTGACGTCGGGCAGGGCGACGCCCTCGTGCTGCCCACCGCCCCGGGGGAGGGCGTCCTGGTGGACGCCGGGCCGGACGTCGCCGCCGTCGACCGGTGTCTGGACCGACTCGGCATCGAGGTCCTCCCGTTGGTCCTCCTCAGCCACCTGGACGCCGACCACGTCGGCGGCCTGGCGGGAGCGCTCGCCGGCCGGGACGTCGGGGTGGTGGCCACCGGGACCCTCTCGCCGGCCGACGACCGCGCGGGCCGGCTGGAGCACCTGGTCCGCCGGTCGGGCGCGGAGCAGGTCGTCCTCGTCCCCGGGGACCGCCGGACGGTGGGGGAGACCGCCGTCGAGGTGCTGGCACCACCACCGGAGATCGCCACGGCGGCCGCCGAACCGAACGACCTCTCGCTCGTCGTGCGGATCGCCCGGCACGGGCTGCGGGTGCTGCTCACCGGCGACCTGGGCGGCGAGGCACAGGCCCGCATCGTGGCGCGGGGTGTGGACCTGGGAGCCGACGTGCTCAAGGTGCCCCACCACGGCAGTGCCGACGCCGACCGCGGCTTCCTCGCGGCCACCGGGGCTCGGGTGGCTCTGGTGTCCGTCGGCGCGGACAACACCTACGGCCACCCCACGGGCCGGGTGCTGTCCTGGCTCGCCCAGCTCGGCGCACGCGTGCACCGCACCGATCGCGAGGGCGATCTGGCCGTGGCCGGAGACGCCGGCGACTGGGGGGTGGCCGCCCTCGGTCCCCGGGCTGAGGGCTCCGCGGCCGAACGGCAGCGCACGGACGGCGGTGACGGCCGACCGGACGGCCGCCCGCCCGCGGAGGCCGCCGCCGGCCGCGCGCGACGCCGGGACGGTCGTCCCCGCGTGACACCATGCCGGTGTGGCAGCGGCACCCCCGGCACCGACCTCACGCCTGCGCGCCGTGGTCGGCGAGGAGGAGCTGCTGCGCTCCCGCGCCGTCACCGCCGTGCGCGCCGCCGTGCTCGAGCGCCACCCGGACGCCGAGCTGCACGAGCTGGCCGCCCTCGGTCTGCCCGTGGGACAGCTCGCCGACGTCCTGGCGCCCTCGCTGTTCGGTGGGCACCGCCTGGTGGTGGTCACCGGGGTGCACGAGGCGGCCGGCGCGCTGTCCGACGCGCTCACCAGTTACGCCAAGGACCCCGATCCCGATCTCACGCTGGTGGTGGTGCACTCGGGCGGGAAACGGAACGAGGCGCTGATCAAGGCCTTCACCGCCGCGGGCGCCGCCGTCGACGACTGCCCCAAGGTCAGCTCGGTCGGCGACCGGATCGCCTTCGTCCGCAACGAGGTGCGCACGGCCGGCGGGCGGATCACCGCGGACGCCGCCTCGGCCCTGGTCGAGGCGATCGGTGCCGACCTCCGGCAGCTGTCGTCGGCCGCGAGCCAACTGGTGTCGGACTTCGGTGGCACCGTCGACGGCGACGCGGTGGCCCGCTTCCACCGCGGCCAGGCGGAGGTCACCGGCTTCACCGTGGCCGAACGGGTGCTGGTCGGTGACCGGCAGGGATCGCTGGAGATGCTGCGCTGGGCACTGCAGCGCGGGGTCGCCCACGTGCTCATCGCCGACGCCATCGCCGACGGGGTGCGCACCGCCGCGCGCGTCACGTCGGTGCGCAGCACCAACCCCGGCGAGCTCGCCCGGACCCTCAAGCTGCCGCCGTGGAAGGTGAAGAAGGCCCAGGCGCAGGCGCGCGGCTGGAGCATCGAGGGGCTCCAGCAGGCGATCGGGGTGGCGGCCGAGCTCAACGCCGACGTCAAGGGCGCGGCGGCCAGCGCCGACTACGCCCTGGAGCGGGCGGTGCGCCGGATCGTGGCGATCAGGGCCGCGTCCGCCCGTGGCCGGGCCTGACGCCGAGGCGCCGGGACCGAGGCCACCCGACCCGGGAACGCGACGAGGGCGCCTGACCCCGGGAGCGCGACGAGGGCATCCGACCCCGGGAACGCGACGAGCCCCCGTCCCGGAGGGGAGGGGGCTCGTCGCGGACCGCGCGCTGGCGGTTCGCCGGCTCAGAGGCCGGCGACCTGCTTGGCCAGACCGGACTTGCGGTTGGCCGCCTGGTTCTTGTGGATGACGCCCTTGCTGGCGGCCTTGTCCAGCGCCTTGCTGGCCGTGACCAGAGCGGTGGCCGCAGCCTCGGCGTCCCCGGCGTCGGCAGCCGTGCGGACGCGCCGGACGGCCGTCTTCAGGGCGGACTTGACGGCCACGTTGCGCTGGCGCGCCTTCTCGTTGGTCCGGTTCCGCTTGATCTGGGACTTGATGTTCGCCACGCGTGAGCCTCGGGTGTCTCTCAGGAGGGAGTACTTCTGACAGTGCGTCCGGACGGCGTGCGTCAGCGGACCGGCTTGCAAAGATACCAGCGTGCCCGCACGGCCCCAAGCCGGAGCGACAGGGTGCGATCAAGAGCACGACACGCCGCGCACATCTTGGGTTGGTCGTGCTGTTGCACCACACCATATGGTGGTCTCGCAGCTGGTCCGGGCCGCTCGACGAGAGCGACCCGGGGCAAGAGGGAACCCGGTGGGAATCCGGGACTGTCCCGCAGCGGTGAGTGGGAACGACCGCCGTCAGGAGCACTGGGTGCGCGAGCACCTGGGAAGCGACGGCCAGTAGGAGTCGACCGGTCGGTCGGCGCGCCCGCGAGTCCGAAGACCTGCCAGCCGCACCGCGCACTCCCGTGCGCGGTCGTCCGGGGCCTCGGGGATCGGGTCCGTCGGACAGCGCCGGGCCGCGACCCGCGCTGACGGCTCCTCCTCGTCCGGACGTCTCGAGTCTGGCTTCCGAGGAGCGAGCAGATGACCCTGACCGACCAGCCGGCCGCGCCGGTGGGCGATCCCCCCGTGCGGACCACGATGCGGGTCCGCAAGCGCAGTGGCGACCTCGAACCGGTCGACGTCAACAAGATCGTCCGGGCCGTCGAGCGCTGGTGCGACGACCTCGCCTGGGTGGACCCGCTGCGGGTGGCGACCCGCACGATCAGCGGGCTCTACGACGGTGCCACCAGTTCCGAACTGGACCGGCTGTCGATCCAGACCGCGGCCGAGATGACCGGTGCCGAGCCCGAGTACTCGCGGCTGGCCGCCCGCCTGCTGGCCAACTACGTCCGGAAGGAGGTCACCGGCCAGGGCATCGCCTCGTTCAGCCAGAGCATCGCCCTCGGGCACGCCGAGGGGCTGATCGGCGACGAGACCGCGGCCTTCGTCCGCCGGCACGCCCGCAAGCTCGACGACGCGATCGACCCCGAGGGCGACCGCCGGTTCGAGTACTTCGGGCTGCGCACCGTCGCCGACCGCTACCTGTTGCGGCACCCCACGACCCGCCTCGTCGTCGAGACCCCGCAGTACTGGCTGCTGCGGGTCGCCTGCGGCCTGTCCCGCACGCCGGCCGAGGCCATCGCCTTCTACCGGCTGATGAGCTCGCTTGCCTACCTGCCCAGCTCGCCCACCCTGTTCAACTCCGGCACGCGGCACACCCAGATGAGCTCGTGCTACCTGGTCGACTCCCCGCGCGACGAGCTCGGCTCCATCTACGAGCGCTACGCCCAGGTCGCCGCCCTGTCCAAGTTCGCCGGCGGCATCGGCATCTCCTGGTCTCGGGTGCGCTCCCGGGGGGCGCTGATCCGCGGCACCAACGGCCGCTCGAACGGCATCGTCCCGTGGCTGCGCACCCTCAACGCATCGGTCGCCGCGGTCAACCAGGGCGGCCGGCGCAAGGGCGCGGCCTGCGTCTACCTCGAACCGTGGCATCCCGACGTCGAGGAGTTCCTCGAGCTCCGGGACAACACCGGTGAGGACGCCCGCCGCACCCACGACCTGAACCTGGCCAACTGGATCCCCGACGAGTTCATGCGCCGCGTCGAGGCCGACGAGCCGTGGTCGCTGATCGACCCGGACGAGGTGCCCGAGCTGCCCGACCTCTGGGGCGCGGACTTCGACCGCGCCTACCGCGCCGCCGAGGCCGAGGGCCGGGTCGTGCGGCAGCTGCCCGCCCGCGAGCTCTACGCCCGCATGATGCGCACCCTGGCGCAGACCGGGAACGGCTGGATGACGTTCAAGGACGCCGCCAACCGCACCTGCAACCAGACCGCGCGGCCGGGCAACGTCGTCCACCTGTCCAACCTGTGCACCGAGATCGCCGAGGTGTCCAGCGACGCCGAGACCGCCGTGTGCAACCTCGGCTCGGTGAACCTCGGCGCGCACCTGGCCCGGGACGCCGACGGCGCCGCGACCGGCATGGACTGGCCCGGGCTGCGCGCGACCGTGCGCACGGCCGTCGGCTTCCTCGACCGGGTGATCGACGTCAACTACTACCCCAGCGCACAGGCGGCGGCGAGCAACCCGCGCTGGCGTCCGGTCGGACTGGGCGTCATGGGCCTGCAGGACGTCTTCTTCGCCCTGCGCCTGCCCTTCGACGGCGCGGCGGCCCGGGAGCTGTCCACCCGGATCGCCGAGGAGGTGTACCTCACCGCGCTCGAGACCTCGGCTGGTCTGGCCCGCGAGCACGGCGCCCACCCGGCCTTCGCCGACACCCGCGCGGCCGACGGGCAGCTGCAGCCGGACCTGTGGGGCGTCGCGCCCACCCAGACCAGCCGCTGGGAGCAGCTCCGGGCCGCCGTCGCCGAGCACGGGCTGCGCAACTCGCTGCTGGTCGCCATCGCGCCCACGGCGACCATCGCGTCGATCGCCGGCTGCTACGAGTGCATCGAGCCGCAGGTGTCCAACCTGTTCAAGCGGGAGACCCTCTCCGGGGAGTTCCTCCAGGTCAACGGCGCGCTGGTGGCCGAGCTCCGGCGGCTGGGCAGCTGGGACGACCGGACACGCGAGGCGCTCAAGCGGGCCGAGGGCTCGGTGCAGGGCCTCGTCGGCCTGCCCGAGGAGACCCGGCGGCTGTTCCGCACCGCCTGGGAGCTGCCGCAGCGCGCGCTCATCGACCTGGCGGCCGCCCGCGCCCCCTACGTCGACCAGAGCCAGTCGCTGAACCTGTTCCTGGCCGCGCCGACCATCGGCGCGCTGAGCTCGATGTACCGCTACGCCTGGGCGAGCGGGCTCAAGAGCACGTACTACCTGCGGTCCCGTCCGGCGACCCGCATCCAGCAGGCCACCGTCGGGGTCGCGCCTCCGGCGGACGCCGTCGCCTGCTCCCTGGAGAACCCGGAGAGCTGCGAGGCCTGCCAGTGACCGCCGTCCCGACGTCAGCCGACCCGCTGCCGGCCGACCCCATGCCAGCCGTCCCGATGCCAGCCGTCCCGACCACCGGAGAGTCCCCGATGCTGCTCGACCCCGGCATGGAGCTGACGCTCCGACCGATGCGCTACCCGCACTTCTACGACCGGTTCCGCGACGCGATCAAGAACACCTGGACCGTCGAGGAGGTGGACCTGCACTCCGACCTCGCCGACCTCGACCGGCTCACCCCGGCCGAGCGGCACCTGGTCAGCCGGCTGGTGGCCTTCTTCGCGACCGGCGACACCATCGTCGCGAACAACCTGGTCCTCAACCTCTACCAGCACGTCAACTCGCCTGAGGGGCGGCTCTACCTCTCCCGGCAGCTGTTCGAGGAGGCCGTGCACGTCCAGTTCTACCTGACCCTGCTCGACACCTACGTGCCCGACGAGACCGAGCGGCACGAGGCCTTCGCCGCGGTCGACACCATCCCCTCGATCCGGCGCAAGGCGGAGTTCTGCTTCCGCTGGATCGACTCGCTGGGGGAGCTCGACGAGCTGCGCAGCCGCGCCGACCGCCGGGCGTTCCTGCGCAACCTGATCTGCTTCGCCGCCTGCATCGAGGGGCTGTTCTTCTACGGCGCGTTCGCCTACGTCTACTTCCTGCGGTCCCGGGGCCTGCTCAACGGCCTGGCCAGCGGCACCAACTGGGTGTTCCGCGACGAGTCGATGCACATGGCGTTCGCCTTCGACGTCGTCGACACCGTCCGGCGGGAGGAACCCGACCTCTGGGACGACGGGCTCGCCGCGGAGGTCGGCGACATGCTGGCCGAGGCGGTGGAGTGCGAGGTGCAGTTCGCCGAGGACCTGCTCGGCGGGGGAGTGCCGGGCATGACGCCCGCGGACATGCGGCGCTACCTGGAGCACGTGGCCGACCGGCGGCTCGAGACGCTGGGCATCCCGCCGCGGTTCGGCTCGGCCAACCCGTTCGCGTTCATGGAGCTGCAGGACGTGCAGGAGCTGTCGAACTTCTTCGAGCGGCGGGTCTCGGCCTACCAGGTGGGAGTCGGCGGCCAGGTCGCCTTCGACCACGAGTTCTGAGCGCCGCGCCGGCGGGACGGCGGTGCCGGGCGGAGGACGCCCGGCACCGCCGCCCGTCGGTCGCGTGGGGTCGCGGCCCGCGGCGTGGGACGATGGCGGCACTGTGACGACTCCCGCCAACACCGACCCGGCCCGCATCCGGAACTTCTGCATCATCGCCCACATCGACCACGGCAAGTCGACGCTGGCCGACCGGATGCTCGAGGTGACCGGGCTCGTCGAGGGGCGCCACATGCGTGCCCAGTACCTCGACCGCATGGACATCGAGCGCGAGCGCGGCATCACGATCAAGGCCCAGAACGTGCGGCTGCCGTGGACACCGCGGTCCGGCGCGCACACCGGCACCGAGTACGTGCTCGACATGATCGACACCCCGGGCCACGTCGACTTCACCTACGAGGTGTCCCGGTCGCTGGCCGCCTGCGAGGGAGCCGTGCTGCTCGTCGACGCCGCGCAGGGCATCGAGGCCCAGACGCTGGCCAACCTGTACCTGGCGCTGGAGAACGACCTCACGATCATCCCGGTGCTCAACAAGATCGACCTGCCGGCCGCCCAGCCGGAGAAGTACGCCGCGGAGATCGCGCACATCATCGGCTGCGACCCCGACGACGTCCTCCGCGTCAGCGGCAAGACCGGCGAGGGCGTGCCCGAGCTGCTCGACCGCATCGTCGAGGAGATCCCCGCCCCCACGGGCGAGGGCGACGGCGCCGCCCGCGCGATGATCTTCGACTCGGTCTACGACATCTACCGCGGCGTCATCACCTACGTCCGCGTCGTCGACGGCCGGATCTCCGCCCGCGACAAGATCAAGATGATGTCCACCGGCGCCACGCACGAGCTGCTCGAGATCGGCGTCATCTCCCCGGAGCCCAAGCCGGTGGAGAGCCTCGGCGTCGGCGAGGTCGGGTACTTCATCACCGGCGTGAAGGACGTCCGCCAGTCCCGCGTCGGTGACACGGTGACCCTCCAGCACAAGCCGGCGACGGAGTCCATCGGCGGTTACCGCGACCCCAAGCCGATGGTCTACTCCGGCCTCTACCCCATCGACGGCAGCGAGTACCCGCTGCTGCGCGAGGCGCTGGACAAGCTGCTGCTCAACGACGCCGCGCTCACCTACGAGCCGGAGACCTCCGCCGCGCTCGGGTTCGGCTTCCGCGTCGGCTTCCTGGGGCTGCTGCACCTGGAGATCGTCCGCGAGCGGCTGGAGCGCGAGGCCGGCATCAGCCTCATCTCCACCGCGCCGAACGTCGTCTACCGGGTGGTCATGGAGGACGGCACCGAGATCACCGTGACCAACCCCAGCGACTGGCCCGAGGGCAAGATCGACCGGGTCTTCGAGCCGATCGTCAACGCCACGATCATCGCCCCCAGCGACTACACCGGCGCGATCATGGAGCTCTGCCAGGGCCGTCGCGGCCAGCTCGGCGGCATGGACTACCTGTCCGAGTCCCGGGTCGAGCTGCGCTACACGCTGCCGCTCGGCGAGATCATCTTCGACTTCTTCGACGCCCTGAAGTCGCGCACCCGCGGCTACGCCAGCCTGGACTACTCCGAGGGCGGCGAGCAGGAGTCCTCGCTGGTCAAGGTGGACATCCTGCTGCAGGGCGAGGCGGTCGACGCGTTCAGCGCGATCGTGCACAAGGACAAGGCCTACGGCTACGGCGTCATGATGGCCGGCAAGCTGCGCGAGCTGATCCCGCGCCAGCAGTTCGAGGTGCCGATCCAGGCCGCCGTCGGCTCCCGGGTGATCGCCCGCGAGACGGTCCGCGCCATCCGCAAGGACGTCCTCGCCAAGTGCTACGGCGGTGACATCACCCGCAAGCGGAAGCTGCTGGAGAAGCAGAAGGAGGGCAAGAAGCGGATGAAGATGGTCGGCCGGGTCGAGGTGCCCCAGGAGGCCTTCGTCGCCGCGCTGTCCACGAACGAGTCGACTGCGTCCAAGAAGTGACGACGGCGTCGCTGCTCGCCGTCTGCGTCTCCGGGCCCGACCTGCTGCCCCTGCCGGGACGCCGGCCCGGCCGCAGCGGGATCGACAAGAAGCCGGTGCCCGGCCGGGTCGCCGTCAGGCCGCTGGGCCTGGACGGCGACGTCCAGGTCAACCGCAGGTACCACGGCGGCGAGGGCCAGGCGCTCTACGCCTATGCCCAGGAGGACGCCGACTGGTGGGTGGCCGACCTCGGCCGTGAGCTGCCGCCGGGCCGGTTCGGCGAGAACCTGCGGACGGCGGGGCTGGACCTCACCGACGCGCTGCTCGGTGAGCGGTGGCGGGTGGGGACGGCGCTGCTCGAGGTCACCTCGCCCCGCATCCCGTGCGCCAACTTCGCCCGTTTCTGGGACGAGCCGCAGCTGGTCAAACGGTTCACCGCCCGCGGCACGGCCGGCGCCTACCTCCGGGTCCTCGAGCCCGGCGCCGTCGGTGCCGGCGACGGCGTGGAGGTCGTCGAGCGGCCCGGCCACGAGGTGAGCGTCGGGCTGGTCTTCCGCGCCTACACCACGCAGAAGTACCGGCTGCCCGAGCTCGAGCCGGCGCTGCAGCACCTGCCCGTGAAGGACCAGCCGAAGATCGCCGCGCGGATCGCCGCCCGGAGTGCCGTCGTCCTCTGAGCGGCGCGCTACCGTCCCCGCGCGCCGGGAGGTCCCCGGAGGGTCGGGAGGTCGCCATGTCGCCGCGCCGCGCCGGGTCGCTCGCGGCCGGAGTGCTCCTCGCGGTCGCCGCCTGCGGGGGTGGGGAACCGGCGGAGTCGGCCGGGGAGCTGCTCGAGCGCGCCCGGACCACCCTCGACCAGACGCAGGGCCTGCACTTCGTCCTCACGAGCGAGGGCGCCCCCTCGACGGGGTCGCACCTGGCCGGCGGTGAGGGGGACATCGCCCGGCCGGCCTCCTTCGACGGGACCCTCCAGGTGCTGGTCAACGGCTCCGCCCTCGACCTCGCGGTCGTCTCGGTCGACGGCACCGTCTACGCCCAGCTGCCCTTCACCAGCGGCTTCAGCGTCATCGACCCCGCCGAGTTCGGCTTCGGCGACCCCGGTGCGCTGCTGGACCCCGACACCGGCATCTCCCAGCTCCTGGCCGGCGCCGACGACGCCGAGCTGGGGGAGGAGCGCCGGGTGGACGGCGAGGTGGTCCGCGAGGTCACCGCCTCCCTGCCCGGGGACCTCGTGGAGCAGGTGCTGACCAGCGAGGACCCCGGCCGGCCGGTGCAGGCGCGGCTGTCGGTGGTCCCCGAGAGCGGCGAGCTGCGCCGGGTCGAGCTGACCGGCCCCTTCTTCACTCCCGACGACGCCACGTACATCCTCGAGCTGAGCGACCCCGGGGCCGATGTCGACATCACCGCGCCACCCACCGGCTGACCCGGCCGGCACCCGGCCGGCGGGACCCGGACTGCCGCTGGTCGTCCTCGCCGCCCTGGCCGTGCTCGTCACCGCGGCCGACACCTACGTCGTCGTGCTGGCGCTGCCCGACATCCTCACCGGCGTCGGCGTGGGCATCGACGAGTTGCAACGGGCCACCCCGATCGTCGGCGGGTTCCTGCTCGGCTACACCGCGACGCTGCCGCTGCTGGGCCGGCTGGCCGACCTGCGCGGCCGGGTGCCGGTGCTGGTCGGCTGCCTGCTGCTGTTCGCCCTCGGCTCGCTGCTCACCGCGACCGCCGTCGACCTCGGTCCCGCCGTCGCCGGGCGCGGGCTGCAGGGCATCGGCGCCGGGGGGCTGGTGCCGGCCACGCTCGCCCTGGTCGCCGACCGCTGGCCGCCGGAGCGGCGCGCCGTGCCCCTCGGCGTGGTCGGCGCGGTGCAGGAGGCCGGCGCCGTGCTCGGGCCGCTGGCCGGCGCCGCGGTGCTGGCGGTCGCGGACTGGCGGGCCGTCTTCTGGCTGAACCTCCTGCTCGGACTGCTCCTGGCGGCCGGTGCGCTGGCCACCGGGCGGGCACGCCGCCCGGAGCCGGTCGGGCTCGCACTCGCGGCGCTGGCCGCGGTCGCGGCCGGGCTGCAGCTCGCCGAGCCGGCCGCCCTCGCCGAGGACGTCACCCTGGGCCTGCTGTACGTGCCCTTGGTGCCCGCCGTCCCCGCGTCGACCCCGCTGGTGGTGGTCGCGGTGCTGGCCGGTGCCGCACTCGTCGTCCGCAGCGCGACCACCCCGGCGGGCGCGGTGCTGCCGGTCCGCGGGCTGCGGCGCCTGGCCGGCGAGGTGGACGTCGTCGGGTCGGCCCTGGCCGTGGTGGCCCTCGGCAGCCTGGTGTGGGCCTTCGCCGCGGCCGACCCCGGCACCGAGGTGGTCGCCTCCGGGTGGCTGCTCCTGCCGCTGGCCGCGGCGGCGGCGGTCGCTTTCGTGCTGCACGAGCGGCGGGCGGCCGACCCGGTGCTGCCACTGCGGGCGCTGCGCCCGGTCGGTGCCTGGGGCGCGCTGGTGGTCAACCTGCTGGTGGGCGTGGCGCTGGTGGCCGCGCTGGTCGACGTCCCGCTGTTCGCCCGGGCGACCACCACGCCCGGTGACCAGCTCGGCGCCGCCCTCGTCCTGCTGCGGCTGCTGGTCGCCGTCCCGGTGGGCGCGGTGGCCGGGGGCTGGCTGTGCCGCGTCGTCGCGCCCCGCCTGGTGGCCGGCGCCGGCATGGCGCTGGCCGCGGGCGCCTTCCTGGCGATGACCGGCTGGGACGAGCGGTCCCTGGACGGCGTCGCCTCGACCGTCGTGCTGCTCGCCGCGGGGCTGGGCTTCGGGCTGGCCATCGCGCCGGTCAACGCGGTGCTGCTGGGTGTCACCGGGGCCGACGTGCACGGCAGCGCCAGCGCGCTCGCGGTGGTCGCCCGGACCGTCGGCATGCTGGTCGGGCTGTCGCTGCTGACCGCCGTGGCGCTGCGCCGGTTCACCGCCGAGGTCGCCGCGATCGGCTCGCCGCTCACCCTCTGCCCCCGGACGCCGGCCGACTGCCCGGCCTACGACGCCGCGACCGACGCCGCCGTCCTCACCCAGCTGCAGACGGTCTTCGCCGGAGCCGCCGTCGCGGCCGCGCTGGCGGCGGTCGCCGCGCTGCTCCTGCTCCGGCAGACGGTCGCTGCGTCCCGGGAGCGCTGAGGGCGCTCGTGGAGCTCCCGCAGCCCGGACTCCCGGTCTACGGTCCCCGCGAGGGGAGGCCGAGTGGAGACCGGGCAGCTGCGGATCAGCCTGCTGGGTGCCTGCACGGCGTCGTACGGGGACGCGCCCCTCGACCTCGGCGGCCCCCGGCAGCGCGCCGTCCTCGTCGTCCTGGTCCTCGCCCGCGGCGAGGTCGTGCCCGTCGAGCGGCTCACCGGGGCGGTGTGGGGCGACCGGCCGCCGGCCGACGCCGCCGGCGCGCTGCAGGCCTACGTCTCGCACCTGCGCCGACGGCTCGAGCCGGGCAGTGCGGCGCGGGCCCGCTCGTCGATCATCGTCAGCGGGGGCCGCGGCTACGCGGTACGGCTGCCCCCGGACGCCGTCGACGTCTGGCGGTTCGAGCGGCTGCTCGAGCGGGCGGCGACGGCGTCGGCGGCGGAGACCGTGCAGCTGGTCGGCGAGGCGCTCGGCCTGTGGCGAGGCCCGCCGCTGGCCGAGTGGTCCGACGAGCCGTGGGCCGAGCCGGAGATCGCCCGGCTGGTGGAGCTGCGGGCGGTCGCCCGCGAGCGGCTGGTGGCCGCCCGGCTGGAGCTCGGCGAGGCCGCGCTGCTCGTCCCCGACCTGGAGACCATGGTCGCCGACGAGCCGCTGCGGGAGGAGCGATGGCGGCTGCTGGCGCTCGCCCTCTACCGGGCGCACCGGCAGGCCGACGCGCTCGGCGCCCTGCGCCGGGCGCGGGCGACGCTGGCCGACGAGCTCGGGGTCGATCCGGGCCCGGCGTTGCGCGAGCTGGAGCGGCAGGTGCTCGTCCAGGCGCCGGAGCTCGACGTCCCGGTCCGGCGTCCCCGCGCGCCGGACGGCCCGGCGCCGGCCGCGGCGCCCGTCGCCGACGACCTGCTCGACCGCGAGCACGAACTGGCCGCCGTCCGTGCCGCGCTCGACGACCTCGCAGCGGGTGAGCCACGGCTGCTCCTCATCGAGGGGCCGGCGGGCATCGGCAAGACCCGTCTGCTCACCGAGGTGCGGAGGCTCGCGGCCGAGCGCTCCGTCCGCGTGCTCACGGCCCGCGGCAGCCCGCTGGAGAAGACCTTCGGCTTCGGGGCGGTGCGGCAGCTGTTCGAGCCCCAGCTCACCGATCCCGCCCGCCGGGCCGCGCTGCTCGCCGGCGCCGCGGCCAGCGCCCGGGGCGTCTTCGACCCGATGGGCGGGGACTCGCCCGACGGGTCGTTCGCCGCCCTCCACGGGCTGTACTGGCTGGCGGTCAACCTGACCGTCGACGGTCCACTGGTGCTGGCGATCGACGACGTGCAGTGGTGCGACAGCGCCTCCCTCCGGTCACTGGCCTACCTCGTGCGGCGGCTGGACGCGGTACCGGTCCTCGTCGTCGGCACGGTCCGCACCGGCGAACCGCACGAGGACGAGGAGCTGCTGGCCGACCTCGCGCTGGAGCCGGTCGCCGTCGTCCTCCGGCCGGCGACCCTCTCGCCCGACGCCGTCACCGAACTGGTGGGACGGCGCCTGGGGGAGCCGGTCTCGCCCCTGTTCGCCCTCGCCTGCCACGGCACGACGTCGGGCAACCCCCTGCTCCTGCGGCAGCTGCTCCGCGGCCTGGAGGCCGACCGGGTGCGGCCCGACGCCGCCCACGCCGACGTGGTCGTCGCCGTGGGGTCCCGCGCGGTGTCGAGCATGGTGCTCATGCGGTTGCGCCGGCTCGGCGGTGCCGCACCGGTGGTGGCCCGTGCCGCGGGCGTGCTGGGTGACGGCGCGCCGCTGCCGGTGGTGGCGGCGCTGGCCGGACTGCCGGAGCAGGAGACCGCCGCGGCCCTCGCCGCGCTGGCGCGCGCGGAGATCGTGAAGGACGAGCAACCCCTGGCCTTCGTCCACCCGCTGGTGCGGGAGTCGGTCTACCGCGACCAGCCCGCGGCGGAGCGGGCACTGCGGCACGAGCGGGCCGCCCGGCTGCTGCGCGCGGCCGGCGCGGCCGACGAGCAGGTGGCCGCGCACCTCCTGCTCGCTCCGGTCCGCGGCGACGGGGCGGCCACGGAGGTGCTGTGCTCCGCGGCGCGGACGGCGGCCGAGCGCGGTGCCGCCGACAGCGCGGTGACCTATCTGCGGCGGGCGCTCGACGACCTGCCCGCCGGTGCGCAGCGCTGCGACCTCCTGCGCGAACTCGGCCTGCTGGAGTCGCTGGTCGACGGCGCGGCGAGCACCGGGCACCTGCTGCAGGCCTACGAGCGGCTCGAGGACCCGGCCGAGCGCGCCGACGTCGCGGTGGCGATCGCCCGGACCCAGGTGTTCGCCAGCCCTCCCGGCGCGGCCACCGCCTTCGCGCGGCAGGCCGCCGAGGCCCTGCCCGGGGAGCTGCACGACCACCGGCAGGCGTTGCTGGCCATCGAGCTGGTCAGCGGCTACATGCACGCCCTGGACCCGGCCGTCTGGCGGCACCCGGTCCCCGACCCCGACGGCGCGGGCCACGGTGCGCAGATGCTGGCCGCCGCGCTGGCCTACGACGCGACCATCGAGGGCGCCGACCGGGAGCGGGCCGTCCGGCTCGCGCGCTCGGCCCTGGAGGGCGACCGGCTGTGGGCGGTGGACCACGGGTTGTTCTGGGTCATCGCCGCGATCATCCGGATGCTGGCCGACGACGACCTGGGGGACTTCTGGGCGCGCGCCCGTGCCGAGGCCCACGCCCGGGGCTCGCTGTTCGCGGTCCTCTCCACCAACCTGTGGCAGGGCTTCTGGCACTGGCGCCGGGGGGACCTGGCCGAGGCCGACTCGTGCCTGACCAACGCGCTCGACGAGAGCCGCATGTGGGGTGGTGCGGGCATCGCACCGCCGTTCGCCCTGGCGTTCCTGATCGGCTGCCACCTGGACCGCGGTGACGTCGCCGCGGCGCGGGCCACGGCCGACGCGGCCGCCGGGTCCGGGCCGGCGGTGGGCGACGGGGGCCGGCTCCTGCAGCACGCGATCGCCCGTGTCCTCACCGCCGAGGGCCACCACGAACGCGCGCTCACCGTGCTGGACGCCGTCCCGGCTCCGGTGCCCGTGCCCAATCCGGTGTGGAACCCGTGGCGCAGCACCGCGGCGCTGGCCCTGCGCGGGCTGGGCCGCACCGGCGAGGCGATCGCGGTGGCCGAGGAGGAGGTGCGGCTGCTGCGCCGCTGGGGCGCGCCCAGTCACCTGGGCGCGTCGCTGCGGCTGCTCGGCGAGGTGCGCGGGGCGGAGGGCGTGGCCGAGCTGCGGGAGGCGGTGGCCCTGCTGGCCACGACGACGGCTGCCGTCGACCTCGCCCGCGCCCGGTGCACGCTCGGCGCCCGGCCGGAGGTGCCCGACGACGAGGCGGTGCCGTTGCTGCGTGCGTCGATGGCGGAGGCGCACGCCCGGGGTGCGCTGGGGATCCGGGAGCGCGCGCGGGAGGCGCTGCGGGCCCGGGGCTGCCCCGACGCCCTCCACGGGGAGACCGTCCGCCCGCCGACGGTGACCGAGCGCCGGATCGCCGAGCTGACCGCCGCCGGGCTGGGGATCCGCGAGGTGGCCCAGCAGCTGTTCCTCACCCCGGGCATGGTCCGGTCGGTGCTGGAGAAGGCGCCCGCCGACGGCCTCAAGTCCCTCTCAAGTCCCCCCGGCGAGGCTCGTGCACCGGCAACCGGGAGGACCCCGTGACGCAGCAGCAGATCGCGACGGCGCCGCGGGCCCGCGCCGAGCCGTTGCGTGGGCTCTGCGGGGGCTCGGTGCAGCTGCCGGGCGATCCGGCCTACGACATGGCCCGCTCGCCGTGGAACCTCCAGGTGCGCGACCACCCGGCGGCCGTGGCCTATCCGGCGTTCCCCGACGAGGTGGCCGAGGTGCTGGTGGCGGCGGCCGGTGCGGGTCTCCGCGTCGCCGCGCAGGGCACCGGTCACGGCGCTCCGCCGCTCGAGGGGCGGCTGGGTGACGCGGTCCTGCTGCGCACCTCGGCGATGACGGAGCTCGCGATCGACGCCGAGCGCCGCACCGTGCGTGCGGGGGCCGGCGTGCTGTGGGGCGACCTCGCCGACGCCGCGGGGCGGCAGGGTCTGGCCGCGCGGCACCCGTCGTCGCCCGACGTGGGGGTGGTCGGTTACTCGCTCGGCGGGGGCATCGGCTGGTACGCCCGCAGGCTGGGTCTGCAGTGCAACGCGGTCTCCGCCGTCGAGCTGGTGCTGGCCGACGGCAGCTGCGTGCGGGCCACCGCCGACTCCGAGCCGGAGCTGTTCTGGGCGCTGCGCGGCGGGGCCACTCCGGTCGGCGTCGTCACCGCGCTGGAGTTCGCGCTCTTCCCCCTGGAGACCGTCGTCGCCGGGCACCTCTCCTGGGACTGGACGGCGGTCGAGCGGGTCCTCCCGGCGTGGGTGGCCTGGTGCGCGCAGGCGCCGGAGGAGGTCACCACGGCGTTCCGGCTGCTCGACGTCCCCGCCGACGAGCTGGTCCCGGCCGAGCTGCGTGGCCGGCGCATCGCGATGATCGACGGCGCCGTGCTGGGCGACGACGCCTCCGCCGCGGAGGTCCTCGCGCCGCTGCGCGCGCTGCGGCCGGAGTTCGACACGGTCGCCCGGGTGCCCGCCGCGTCGCTCGTCCGGCTGCACCTCGACCCCGAGGGGCCGACGCCCGCCTACGCGAGCAGCACGCTGGTCTCCGGCCTGCCCGACGCCGCGATCGCCGCGATCGTCGAGGCGGTGGGTCCCGGCTCGGGAACGCGGCTGGCCGCCGCGGAGCTGCGCCAGCTCGGCGGGGCGCTGGCCCGACCCGACCCGGACGGCGGGGCGCTGGCCGCGCTCGACGGGCAGTTCCTGGCGCTCGGTCTCGGCCTCGGGGGCGGGGACGACGGCGACTGGGCGCGCCAGCGCGAGGACGCGGGCCGCTTCCTGTCCGCCCTGGAGCCGTGGGCGACCGGGCGGCAGTACCTCCCGATGCTCGACGCCCGCACCGACACCCGGAAGGTCTTCCCGCCCGGCGTGCACGCGCGGCTCTCCGCCGTCCGCCGCGCCGTCGATCCCGGCGACCTCTTCCTCGCCGCACACGACCAGACCTGAGGCCGGTCTCAAGCGCGGCTGCAAGCCCGCCGCAGCCTCCCGTCAAGGCCCCGGATCCACGGTTGCCCCACCAACCAGATCCAACCTGGAGGACCCCGTGACCCTCACCCTCGACGCCCCCTACGTCGACTCGGAGATCTCGTTCGACGCCCTGCGCGCCGAGCTGACCGGCTCCCTGCACACCCCGGACGAGCCGGAGTACGACGCGCTCGTGAGCCCCTGGAACCTGGCCGTCCCGATGCGGCCGGCCGCCGTCGTCGCCGTCGGCACGGCGGAGGACGTCGTCGCCGCCGTGCGCTTCGCCGGCGCGCACGGATTCACCGCCGGCGTGCAGGCCACCGGCCACGGCGCCGAGCGGTCGCTGGCCGGCCACCTGCTGGTCCTCACCCGCGGACTGGACGAGGTCACGGTGCACCCCGAGGGCTGGGCCCGCGTGGGCGCCGGGGTCAAGTGGTCGCAGCTGGTGCCGGTCGCCGCCCGGTACGGCCTGGCCGGCGTCAACGGCTCCACCACCGACGTCGGCATCGTCGGCTACACCACCGGCGGCGGTGTCGGCCCGATGGCCCGGACCCACGGCATCAACGCCGACCGCGTGCGCGCCTTCGAGGTCGTCACCGGCGACGGCGTCTTCCGGCGGGTGACCCCCACCGAGTACCCGGACCTCTACTTCGCCCTCCGCGGTGGCAAGGGCGCGGCCGGGATCGTGACCGCCATCGAGTTCGACCTGATCCGCATGCCGGAGTTCTACGGCGGGGCCGTCTACTTCGACGGCGCCGACGCCGCCGCGGTGATCGACCGGTGGCGGGGCTGGGCCGACGCCCTCCCGGAGCAGGGGACGACGTCGTTCGTCGTCTTCCAGCTGCCCCCGATGCCCGACGTCCCGCCGCCGCTGGCCGGCCGGATGACCCTGGGCGTCCGGTTCCTGTGGACCGGGGAGCCGGAGGAGGGCGCGCGGCTGCTGGACGAGCTGCGTGCGGTCGCGCCGGTGATCCTGGACGACGCGGAGCTGCGTCCCTACACGGAGATCGACCACGTGCACGCCGACCCCGTCGACCCGATGCCGGTCGTCGACCCGGCGATCCTGCTGAACGGCTTCCCGGCCGAGGCGGCCCAGCGGCTGCTCGCCGTCGCCGGCCACGGCTCGGGCTCCCCGCAGGTGCTGGTGGAGGTGCGGCACCTGGGTGGCGCCTACGCCCGCGAGGGGCAGCACCCCAGCGCCTTCAGCCACCGTGCGGCCAGGTTCAGCGTGCTGGCCGTCGGGATGGCGGTCGACGAGGCGACGGCCGCCGGTGCCCTGGCGCACGCCGACCAGGTGTTCGCCGCGCTGGCCGACTGGGACACCGGTGGGGTGTGGCCGAACTTCGGCATCCCGCACGACGCCGTCTCGGCCCGCCGCTGCTACGACGAGCCGACGTTGGCGCGGCTCCGCGAGGTCGTCGACACCTACGACCCGCAGGGCGTCCTGCAGGCCGGCTACTACACGCGGGCGGCCGGCTGACCGGTCGCCCGGCCCCGGCTGCGTCGATCACGGGGTCGTTGCCGGCGACACGGCGGGAGACGCCGTGGAACCCGACGACGACCCCCTGATCGACGGGCCGGCGGGGTCAGGAGTCCAGCACCAGCCGGAGCTCGTCGCGCAGCGCCGGGAGGTCGACCCCGCGGTCGTACAGCACCTTCATCGCCAGACCCGCACCCTCGCGCAGGAGGCCGAGGAGGATGTGCCCGTCGGTGATGCTCCGCGACCGCATCGCCAGTGCCTCCCGCAGCGACAGCTCCAGCACCTTCTTGGCCCGCGGGGTGAACGGGATGTGCCCCGAGGGCTCGCGGGGGTCGCGCGGCGCGTCCAGCGCCCCCGGCCCGAAGGTCGCCTCGACCGTGGTGCGGACGGCGTCCAGGTCGATGCCGACCGACGTGAGCGCCGCGGCGTCCAGGTCGTCGCCGGCGAGGGGCGCCAGGGCGTCGACGACCACCTGCCGGGTGATCCCGTGCCGGCCGAGCGCCCGGGCTGACGTCGTCCCCGGCTGGGCCAGGAGGCCGAGCAGGAGGTGCTCGGTGCCGATCCGCCCGTGCCGCAGCGCCCGGGCCTCCTGCTGCGCCCCGACGACGACCTCGCGGGCCTCGCGGGTGAACCGTTCGAACATCCCTCAGTCCTTCCGCCGGAGCGGCCCGCGGCCGCGCGCGTACTTCTTGTGCACCGCCTGGCGAGTGACGCCCAGTTGCTGCGCGATCTGCTCCCAGGTCCAGCCCTGGTCGCGCGCGTTGTCGACCTGGAGTGCCTCCAGGCGCTCGACGAGGACCCGTAACGACCGGACCGCCTTGAGGCCGACCGACGGGTCCCGGCTCGCGGCGGCGGAGGCCACCTGCGTCGTGTCCGTCATGGCTGTCAACCTATGTTGCTTCCGCGGTCGTGTCAACTGCAGTTGACGCCGGGGAGCCGGGTCAGGTGGGGGAGTACACCTCGTGATGGGTCACGGTGACCTCGCGGTCGACGAGCCAGCGGTCGTCCTCGGGGTAGAACACCGCCCGGGAGACGTCCTCACCGGCGAACCCGCGGACCACGTCCAGGCTGTCCCACAGGCTCAGCGTGACGATCTCGGTACGACCGTCCGCGAGGTCGCGGGTCAGCAGGTGCGCACCCCGGTTGCCGGGGGTGCGGCGGTAGTGCGCCATCCCCGTCTCCTCGACGTAGGCGGCGTAGGCGTGGCGGTCCTCGGTGCGCACCCAACCGCGCCACATCCGTGCGATCACCGCGTCACCTCCGGGCTACAGGGTGAAGACGATCTTCCCGGCGGTGCGGCCCTCGAGCATCCGCTCGAAGCCCTCACGGGCCTGGGCCATGGGCAGCTCGACGTCGATGACGGGGCGGATGCCGGTCACCCGGCACATCTGCACGAGCGACTCCAGCTCGTCGCGGGTGCCCATCGTCGAGCCGATCACCGACAGCTGGGTGAAGAAGACCCGGTTCAGCTCGGCGCCGGGGTTGAAGCCGCTGGTGGCGCCGCAGGTGACCAGCACGCCGCCGGGGCGCAGCGACTTGATGCTGTGGCTCCAGGTCGCCTCGCCGACGGTCTCCATCACGCCGTCCACCCGCTCGGGCAGCCGGGCACCGGTCTCGAAGGCCTGGTCGGCGCCCAGCGCCAGGGCGGCGGCGCGCTTGTCCTCGCTGCGCCCGGTGACCCACATCCGGTACCCGGCGGCGCGCCCGAGCGCGACCAGGGCCGTCGCCACCCCGCCGCTGGCGCCCTGGACGAGCACGGTGGCGCCCGGCCGCAGTCCCGACTTCACGAACAGCATCCGGTAGGCGGTCAGCCAGGCCGTGGGCAGGCAGGCGGCCTCGGCGAAGGACAGCTCGGCCGGCTTCGGCACGAGGTTGCGGCGGGGGACGGCGACCTGCTCGGCCATCGTGCCCTGGTGCAGCTCGGAGAACAGCGAGCGCTTGGGGTCCAGGGTCTCGTCGCCGGTCCAGCCCGGAGTGGCCACCACCCCGTGCACGACGACCTCGTTGCCCTCGGCGTCGATGCCGGCCGCGTCGGTGCCCAGGATCATCGGCATCCGCTCCTGCGGCAGTCCCACCCCGCGCAGGCTGAAGAGGTCGTGGTGGTTGAGCGAGGCGGCCTTGACCTGCACCGTGGTCCAGCCGTCGGCCGGCTCCGGCGCGGGGCGCTCACCGATCTCCAGCACGGAGAGCGGGTCCTTCGGGGCGGGCGTGGAGACGAAGGCAGCGAGCATGGTCGGACGCTAACCGAGCCGCCGACCAGCGGCGACGTCGGCCCGCGCGCGAGGGGGTAGGCGGCGGTGCAGCCGTCCGGGACCATCGCGGCCGACGGGTCGCCGCCCGCGGCCCGCTGCCGGGAGGACTCCGACGATGACGGTCCCCGCATCGCAGCCCGCGCCGCTGGTCGACGAGGCGAACGCCGAGCAGTTCCGGGCCTGGAACGGCGACGACGTCGAGCACTGGGTCACGCACGTCGACCGCTACGAGGCGGCCAGCGCCCGCTTCGACCGGTGGCTGCTCGACGCGGCCGCCATCACCGCTCCCGATCACGTGCTCGACGTCGGGTGCGGCGCCGGGGTCTCCAGCGCCGCCGCTGCCCGCGCGGCGGTGGACGGGCACGTCACCGGCCTCGACCTGTCCGCGCCGCTGCTGGCCGTGGCCCGGCGCCGAGCCGAGGCGGCCGGCCTGACCAACGTGACGTTCGTGCAGGGCGACGCCCAGGTGCACCCCTTCGAGCCCGCGGCGTTCGACGTCGTCCTCAGCCGGTTCGGCGTCATGTTCTTCGCCGATCCGCCCGCCGCGTTCGCCAACCTCGGTGCGGCCGTCCGGCCGGGGGGACGGCTGGCGATGCTGGCCTGGCAGGGGATGGCGCGCAACGAGTGGCTCGGCATCCTGTTCGAGACCCTGGCCGCCGGTCGGTCGCTGCCCGAGCCGCCGGTCGGTGCTCCCGGACCGTTCGGCCTCGCCGACCCGGACACCGTGCGCCGCCTGCTCACCGGAGCCGGGTTCGTCGACGTCGACCTCGCCGACGTGCGCGAGCCCGAGCGCGTGGGCGCGGACGTCGACGACGCCTACGCCTTCATGAGCTCCCTCGGCCCCACGAAGGGGCTCCTCGCCGGCTTGGACGAGCACGACCGTGCGTCGGCACTGTCCGCGCTCCGCGCCCGGCTGGCCGACCGGGCGGGCCCGGACGGGGTGCTGCTGGGCGCCGCGGCCTGGCTGGTGACCGCGCGGCGCGGCAGCATCGACGCACGACGCTGACCGTCCGCTCCCGCTCCCTGGCCCTCGCTGCGATGCTCCTGGGGCTCTCAGCGGACGACGACGACGTGCTCCCCGCGCGGCACGAACTCGCCGATGACCGGGGCGCCGGGCACCTCGCCGCCCAGCAGCAGACCACCGGAGGTCTGCGCGTCGGCGAGCAGCAGCGCCTCGTCGTCGGAGACCGCGGACAGGTCGGTGTGCGGCCGCACCCAGTCCAGGTTGCGCCGGGTGCCACCGGAGACGAAGCCGTCGGCCAGGGCCTGGCGCGCCCCGGTGAGGTAGGGGACGGCGGCGGCGTCGACCACGGCGGTCACCCCGCTGGCCCGGGCCATCTTGTAGAGGTGTCCGAGCAGCCCGAAGCCGGTGACGTCGGTGCCGGCGCGGATGCCGGCGTCGACGGCCGCGCGGCCGGCGTCCCGGTTGAGCGCGGTCATCGAGGCGACTGCCTCCTCCGACACCTCGCCGGTGGCCTTCATCCGGCTGTTGAGCACGCCCACGCCGAGGGGCTTGGTGAGCGACAGCGGCGTCCCGGCCACCGCGGCGTCGTTGCGGACCAGCCGGTCGAGGTCGACCAGACCGGTGACCGCCATCCCGTACTTGGGCTCGGGGTCGTCGATCGAGTGCCCGCCGCCGACGTGGCAGCCGGCCTCCTGGGCGACCTCCAGCCCCCCGCGGAGCACCTCGGCGGCCAGTTCCGCGGGCAGTACCTCGCGCGGCCAGCCGAGCAGGTTGACCGCGACGACCGGCGTGCCGCCCATCGCGTAGACGTCGGAGAGCGCGTTCGCCGCCGCGATCCGGCCGAACGTGTACGCGTCGTCGACCACCGGCGTGAAGAAGTCGGTGGTGAGCACCAGGCCCTGCCCGCCGGCGATGCGGACGACGGCGGCGTCGTCGCCGTCGTCCAGCCCCACCACCAGCTCGGCGTTCGGGCTGGAGGGGCCACCGGCGGTCAGCCCGGCCACGACGGCCTCCAGCTCGCCGGGCGGGATCTTGCAGGCGCAGCCGCCGCCGTGCGCGTACTGGGTGAGCCGGATCGTCGCGGGAGCGGTCGTCACGCCCCGACCGTAGTCGCGCCCGGACCGGCTCAGCAGCGCGTTCCCGCCGCACGGGAGATCCCCGGCTCTCGACAGCCCGCCGGTCGGACCCCGAGCATGACGCCCGGATCCCGGGAGGTCGCCGTGCCCCGACTCGTCGTCGCCGTGCTCCTGCTCCTGGTCGGCTGCTCCTCCTCGGGCGGCGCGTCCGCGGACCGCCCGCCGCCCGCCGCCGCGACGACGCCGTCGGCCGGCCAGACGTCGGTGGCGGAGGCGACGCCGGCGGGGCGGACCGCGGAGCCTTCGGGCCGCCCCCGGTCACCGTCGTTCGACCAGGCCCTGCACGACGAGCTGATCGCCATGCTCGAGCGCGACCAGAGCGGACGCACCGGCGGCCCGGACCCCGAGGGCGACGCGGCCCGGACCGCGCGCCTGGCCGAGATCCTGGACACCCACGGCTGGCCCACGTACGCCCTCGTCGGTGAGGACGGCGAGGACGCCGCCTGGGCGGTCGCCCAGCACTCCGACGCCGACCCCGCGTTCCAGCGGCGGGCGCTGGAGCTCCTGCGGCGGGCCGTGGCGGACGGCCAGGCATCGCCGGGCAACCTCGCCTACCTCGAGGACCGGGTCGCGGTCGGGGCCGGACAGCCGCAGCTCTACGGCACCCAGGTCGGCTGCGGTCCCGACGGCCCGGTCCCGGCCACCCCGATCGCCGACCAGGCCGCGGTCGACGAGCGACGGGCCGCCGCGGGGCTGGACCCGCTGGCCGACTACCTCGCCGAGATGACCACGATCTGCGCCGAGGAGTGAGACGAGCGGCCTAGGACCGGCCGCCCGGGAGCGCGACCAGCCGGGGACGGTCTCGCCCGGGCCGGGCGACGGGATCCGGTGCGGTGTCGGCGGTCGGGGGCGAGGCCGGACCGGCGGCCGGTGGCCGGCGGCGCAGCGACCGCCCGGCGGGGTGGGCGGGTGACGGCGGGACCCCCACGTCGGCCAGGTCGCGTCGCGGCGCGGTCTCGCTGGTGAGCTCGACCGCCTCGATGCGGTCGCTCCGGAACCACCGTGGCGCCCGCCGCTCGCGGCACCAGGCCACGAGGAACCAGTGGTCGTGCGTGCGGGCCAGCAGGTGGGGCTCCACCTCGCGCCGGGACGGCCGGCCGGCACCGTCGCGGTAGCGGAGCACCACGACGCGGTGCCGCTCGACCGCCCGCTCCAGCGTGGTGCGGACCTGCTCGGCGTGGCCGGCCTCGGCGCTGACCCACAGACTCGAGGCCAGGAGCTGGGCGCGGCGGAGCGGATCGGGCTCGAGGGCGTCCAGGACCTTCTCGAGGGCGCCCCGCCCGGCGGCGGCGTAGGGGCCGTCGGGCCGGGCGGCGAGGGCGGAGGCGACCGCCGCCGCCTCCTCCGGCGTCAGGGTGACCGGCGGCAGGGTCGCGGCGGTGCGGTGCTCGGTGCGGCTCACGCTCCGAGGGTGGCAGTCGGCACCGACAGTTCGGCGACGTAGGGTGCGCGGCGGAGGCGTCAGGGCGCCTGGTGGCCCCCGCGGCCTCTAAAGCCGACGTGGCCGAGCACCTCGGTCAGGCGGGTTCGATTCCCGTCCGCCTCCGCCAACCACCCGCGCGCGGGTCGGCGCATACGCTCCCGGGCGATGAGCGCCGACCCGCGGCGGCAGGTGCCCCGCACCGACACGCTGCTCGCCGACCCCCAGCTCGCCGCCGCCGCCGACCGGCTGGGCCGCGAGCTGGTGAAGTCCGCCGTCCAGCAGGTCCAGCAGCGCATCCGGGACGGCGCCCTGGCACCCGGCGACGCGGTGGACGCCGCGCTCGCCGGACTGCCGTCGACGGCGGGCAGCCTGCGGCCGGTGCTCAACGCCACCGGCGTGCTCGTGCACACCAACCTGGGCCGCGCTCCGTTGTCGCCGGCCGCGGTCGAGGCGGTCGCGGCCGCCAGCGGCACCACCGACGTCGAGCTGGACCTCGGGACCGGCCGACGCGGGCCGCGGGGGGAGGCGGCGATCGCCGCGCTCCTGGCGGCCGTGCCCGCGGCGGAGGCCGCGCTCGTGGTCAACAACTGCGCCGCCGCGCTCGCGCTGGTGGCCACGGCGCTCGGCGGCGAGCTCGTCATCGCCCGGGGCGAGCTGGTCGAGATCGGCGACGGCTTCCGGATCCCGGAGCTGCTCACCGCCACCGGTGCCCGGCTGCGCGAGGTCGGGACGACGAACCGGGTGACCCTCGACGACTACCGCGACGCCCTGTCCCCGGACACCGGTGCGGTGCTCAAGGTGCACCCGTCGAACTTCGTCGTCCGCGGCTTCACCCGGGCGGTCCCCGTGGCCGAGCTCGCCGCCGGGCTGGGCGGCAGCGGGGTGCCGCTGGTGGCCGACGTCGGATCGGGCCTGCTGCGCCCGCACCCCGTGCTGCCCGAGGAGCCCGACCTGCAGACCACGCTCGACGACGGCGCCGACCTGGTGCTGGCCAGCGGCGACAAGCTGCTCGGCGGCCCGCAGGCCGGGCTCGTGCTCGGCCGCGCCCACCTGGTGCAGCGGCTGCGCCGGCATCCGCTGTACCGGGCGCTGCGGGTGGACAAGACGACCCTGGCGGCACTGGAGGCCACCCTGCGCGGCCCGCTGCCGCCGGTGCACCAGATGCTCTCCGCCGATCCGGCCGAGCTGCGCCGCCGGGCCGGCGCGCTCGCCGCCCGGCTGGCCGGTGCCGGCGTGGACGCGGTGGCGGTCGACGCGCAGGCGCGGGTCGGCGGCGGAGGCGCTCCGGAGCACCCGCTGCCCAGCGCCGCGGTCTCGCTGCCCGGGACGTTCGCCGCACCGCTGCGCGCCGGGACGCCACCGGTGGTCGGGTACGTCGCCGGGGACCGCACCCTGCTCGACCTGCGCAGCCTCCCGCCCTCGGCCGACGAGACCCTGGCCGCCGCGGTGCTGCAGGTGGCCCGATGAGCGGGACCGACGAGGGCGGCATGGACGTCATCGCCACCGCCGGGCACGTCGACCACGGCAAGTCGACTCTGGTGCGGGCGCTCACCGGCATGGAGCCCGACCGGTGGGAGGAGGAGCGCCGCCGCGGGCTGACCATCGACCTCGGGTTCGCCTGGACGACCCTGCCGTCGGGCCGCCGGCTGGCCGTCGTCGACGTCCCCGGGCACGAGCGCTTCGTCGGCAACATGCTGGCCGGCGTCGGCTCGGTGCCCGCCGCGCTGGTCGTGGTCGCGGCGGACGACGGGTGGTCGGCGCAGACCGCGGAGCACGTGGCGGTCCTCGACGCGCTGGGGGTGCGGCACGCGCTGCTCGCCGTCACCAAGGCCGACCTCGCCGACGCCAGGCCCGTGCTCGACGACGCCCGCGAGCGGCTGGCGGCCACCTCGATGGGTGCGGTCCCCGGGGTGGCGGTCAGCGCCGCCACCGGCGCCGGCGTGCCCGAGGTCGCCGCGGCGCTCGAGGCGATGCTGGCCGGCCTGCCCGCGCCGGACCGCAGCGCCCCGGTGCGGCTGTGGATCGACCGGGCCTTCCCGATCAAGGGCGCCGGCACCGTGGTCACCGGGACCCTCGCCGCCGGCACCGTGGCGCCCGGTGACCGCCTTCAGCTCGGCGACCGGGAGGTCGGGGTCCGGGGCGTGCAGTCGCTGGGCCGGCCGGTCGAGCGGGCCCGCGCCACCGCCCGGGTGGCGCTGAACCTGCGCGGCATCGCGGTCGAGGAGATCGCCCGCGGGGACGCGCTGCTGACCCCGGGCGCGTTCCGCGTCACCGTGGACGTCGACGTCACGCTCGACGTGGCGCCCGACCGGCTGCCGGCCGAGGCGGTCGTGCACGTCGGGTCCGCGGCGGTCGGCGCCCGGCTGCGCCCGCTCGAGGGGACGGCGGTACGGCTGCGGCTGGCCGGCCCGCTGCCGCTGCGGGTCGGCGACCGGCTGCTCGTCCGGGACCCGGGCGCCCGCCGGGTGCTCGGCGCCGACGTCCGGGACGTCGACCCGCCGGAGCTGCGCCGCCGGGGAGCGGCCCGCCAGCGCGCCGCGGAGCTGGCCGCGCAGCCGACCGGCGCCGCCGGTGCCGCCGTGGAGCTGGCCCGCCGCCGGGTCGTGCGGGCCGCCGACTTCGCCGCCATGGGCTGGCCGGTGCCCGACGGGGCGACCGCCGTCGGTCCGTGGCTCATGGCCCCCGGGCTGGCCGACCAGCTGGCCGCGCGGCTGCCCGCCGTGGTGGCCCGCTACCGGGAGCTGCGGCCGCTGGAGCCGGGCCCGCCGGTCGACGTCGCCCGCCGGGCGCTGGAGCTGCCCGACGCCGAGCTGCTGCGCGCGGTGGTGCGCCCGCCGCTGGCCCTGCGGGAGGGGCGGGTGTCGGCCGCGACGGCCGGACTGCCACCGCAGGTGCAGCAGGCGGTCGACGCCGTCCGCGCCCGGCTGGCCGCCGACGCCTTCGCCGCACCCGAGGCGCCCGACCTGGCCGCGGCTGGCCTCGGCCCGCGGGAGCTGGCCGCCGCCGTCCGGGACGGTCAGCTGGTGAAGATCGCCGACGGCGTGTTCCTGGCGCCCGGGGTGGCGGACGTGGCGCGGCAGCGGCTGACCGGCCTGCCGGCGCCGTTCACGCTCAGCCAGGCCCGCTCGGCCTGGGGCACGACCCGCCGGGTCGCCGTGCCGCTCATGGAGTGGCTCGACGCCCGGGGGGTCACCGAGCGGCTGCCGGACAACACCCGCCGGCTCCGGTAGGGGTCCGCTCCCGGCCTCGCGCAGCTCGAGCCCGGCGGGGTCGGTCGCGTCCACAGGACCTGCGCGAGACGGCGGAGCTGCCAGCCGGTCCGCAGGCGCGGCCCCCGGTCCTAGTACGAACGTCCACTTGCCCGTCACCGACGGGGGGAGGGGGATGGGCGGGACCAGCGGGGGCGATCGGAGTGCCCACCATGTCGCGATCCGGAACCCCCCGTCACCCCGCCCGATCCGGATGGCGGGCCGCGGTCGTCGCCGTCCTCGCGGTCCTGCCCATGGTCCTGCTCGCAGGGCCCGCGTCGGCCGCGGTGTCGGTGTCGCGGGCCGAGGTCAGCGCCGGCACGCTGCGCCTCGACGGGACCGCGACCGCCCGCCGGGACATCCGGGTGGACGGCGCCGTCCTGGGGCGCAGCGACTCCCGCGGCCGGTTCGCCATCGTGCGGTCGGGCTACACCCCGCCCGCCGACTGCACGGTCGACGTCAACGACGGGTCGGCGACACCGCGGGTGGCGACGCTGACCGGCTGCTCCACCACCGCCCCGCCGTCGGCTCCGGCCGCCCCGGCCCAGCTCGCGCCGGCGAACGGGGCGAGCGTCACGACCCCGGTCACGCTGTCCTGGTCGGCGGTCCTCGACCCGGCCCCGGCCAGCCAGAACGGCGGCTACAACTGGGAGATCGCCACCTCGGCGACGTTCACCACCCTCGTGACCCGCGACTCGACGCTGCCCGGCGTCACGCAGGAGTCGGTCGGGCAACTCGCCCCAGGCACCTACCACTGGCGGGTGCAGGCCGTGGACGGGGCGCTGCGCGTCGGCCCGTGGTCGTCCACCCGGAGCTTCGTCGTCACCGGCGCGGGCCCGGGCGCGCTCGCAGCGCCGGTGCTCGCGGCGCTGCCGTTCGGCACCGCGTACCACCCGATGGAGACCTTCCCGTTCAGCTGGGGTGCCGTGCCCGGAGCTGCCAGCTACGTGGTCGAGGCCTCCCGCAACGCGGCGTTCCCCGCGCCCGTCGAGGTCCGGTTCGACAACATCACGGCGCCCACCTACTCGCTGACCATGCACGACTCGCTGACCGGCAGCTGGAACCTGCGGGTCCGCGCGATCGGCGCGGACGGCGTCGCCGGTCCGGCCTCCGACGTGCGCACCTTCACCATCTCCTACAGCGCCCCCGTCGGGCCGCCGCCGATCCTCGTCGCGCCCGCTGACGGCGCGACCGTCTCGCTGCCGTTCGTCCTCGACTGGGACGACGTGCCCAACCCGCAGAGCTCGGGCTACACGGTCGAGATCGCGCGCGACCCCGGGTTCGGCGCCGTCGAGGCGCAGAGCGCCGGGCTCACCGACTCGCGGTGGACCGTCCTCGGGCTGTCCGCCGGCACGAAGTACTGGCGGGTCCGGCACGCCTACGGCAACGCGTCACCCACCACGGCCGCGCTGTCCGCACCGTCCACCGTCCGCTCGTTCACCCTCGGCAGCGGGCCCTCCGGCGTGGCGTCGGTCCGACTGCTGGACTCGCCGACCGCCCACAGCGGCACCGAGCGGGTCGGCGAGGTGCAGCTGACCGCCCTGGCCCCGGCCGGCGGCGCGGTGGTCGGGCTGAGCAGCACCGACCCGTCCGCGGTGCCGGTCCCGGCGACCGTGACCGTTCCGGCCGGGCAGTCCGTGCAGCAGTTCCGCTTCTCCCACGGCCAGGTGACCCAGCCGACCCCGGTGACGGTGACGGCGATCCTCGACGGGTCCACCGCCACGACGTCGATCACCGTGCTGCCCTCCTCGCTGAAGAGCGTGGGGCCAGGCGGCAACACCGTCACCGGCGGCGCGACCGGCTCGGCCTTCGTCGAGCTCGACGGCGCCGCCCCGGGCGGTGGCGCGGACGTCACCCTGACCAGCAGCTCGCCGCTGGCGTCGCCACCGGCCACCGTCACCGTGCCGGCAGGGGGCTTCCTGCAGCACTTCGCGATCCCGACCACCCCGGTCCCGGCCCCGACGACCGTGACGCTGACGGCGAGCTGGCGCGGCGGGCAGGCCACGCATCAACTGGTCCTGAACCCGGGCGTCCCCCCGGCGGTCTGGACCGTCGAGAAGACGCCGACCACCGGCTCGGAGGGCTCCTCCGCCCGGGTGGCCATCGACACGGTGCAGACCACGGACACCACGTTCACGCTGACCAGCAGTGATCCCGCCGTCGCCCGCATGGCGCCGTCGGTGACGATCCCGGCCGGCTCCCCGCACGCAGGGGTGCTGATCCACACCACCAACCCCGCCGCGCCGACGACGGTGACGCTGTCGGTGGCCGGCGGTGGCGGGACGAGGACGGCGACGCTCACGGTCAACCCGATCCCGCTGGCGCCGCTGCCCGCACCGACGCTGGTCGCCCCGGCGTCCGGCAGCCGGTTCGGGGTCGGCCAGTCGATCCCCTTCGACTGGAGCGACGTGCCCGACGCCGCGAGCTACACGCTGCAGGTCGGCAGTTCGACCACCTTCACGACCGTGCTGGTCACCCGAACGGTGACCGCCTCGCAGCTCGGCGCGGCCCTGACCGCCACGGGTGACCGGAGCTGGCGGGTGCGCGCGCACCGGGTCGACGGCAGTCCGGGCGCCTGGTCACCGGCGCGGTCGATCCGGGTCGGGTAGCGCGGGCGGTCGGGCTCAGTCCGCGGCCGGCACCCAGCGGGCGGGGCGCTTCTCTCGGAAGGCGGCGATGCCCTCCTGCCCCTCCTCGCTGGCGAAGAACCGGGCGGAGAGCTCCTGGAGCTCGTCGAACGAGCCGCGCAGCCCGCCCGCGCGCAGCAGCCGCTTGGTCGCGGCCAGTGCCGCCGGCGCCCCCGCGGCGAGCGCGGTGACCTGCGCGGCGACGGCGGCGTCCACCTGCTCGTCGGGCACCGCGACGTCGACCAGGCCGGCCGCGGCGGCGGTGGCCGCGTCGAACACCTCGCCGGTCAGCATGAGCCGGTGCGCCAGGTGCGGCAGCATCCGCGGCAGGACGACGGCGGAGATCACCGCGGGCACGATGCCCAGGCGGACCTCGGAGAAGGCGAACGTGGCCGCGGCGCCCGCGACCACGACGTCGCAGGCGGCCAGCACGCCGACCCCGCCGGCCCGGGCCGGACCGCGCACGACCGCCAGCACCGGCTTGGCCGCGGTGAACAGCGTCTCCAGCAGCTCGGGGACCTCCCGCACGCCCTGGTCCTCCGCCGCGCCCCCCGCCGCCTCGGCGAGGTCCATCCCCGAGCAGAACACCCGGCCGGTGTGGTCGAGGACCACCACCCGCACCGCGTCGTCGGCCAGGGCGGCCGCCAGGGCCGTCCGCAGCTGTGCCCGCACCGCCCGGGACAGCGCGTTGCGGTTGGCGGGGGAGTCCAGGGTCAGGGTCGCGACCCCGCGGGACACCCTCACCTGCAGCACGCGGTCTCGGTCCACGCCCCGCATCCTGCCCGGCCGGTGGCGCCCGCGCGGCACACTGGGAGCAGATGAACACCGCCCTGCCGCTGCTGGACACCCCGGCCCCCGACCTGCAGCTCCCCGACAGTGCCCGTGAGGGCCTGGCGACGACGCCGTTCGGGCTCTACGTGCACGTGCCGTTCTGCGCGACCCGCTGCGGCTACTGCGACTTCAACACCTACACCGCCGAGGAGCTCGGCCCCGGGGCCGGTCGCGCGGACTACGCGGGCACGGCGATCGCCGAGCTGCACCGGGCGGCGCGCACCCTGGGCCCGGACCGGCCGACGGTGTCGACGGTCTTCGTCGGCGGTGGCACGCCCACGCTGCTGCCCGCCGACGACCTGGCCGCCGTCCTCGGCGCGGTCCGCGAGCTGTTCCCCGTGGCCGACGACGTCGAGGTCACCACCGAGGCCAACCCGGAGACGGTGACGCCGGCGAGCCTGGCGCGGCTCCGGGAGGCCGGCTTCACCCGGATCAGCCTGGGCATGCAGTCCGCCGCCGAGCACGTGCTGGCCGTGCTCGACCGGCGGCACACGCCCGGACGGGCGGCGGAGGCGGCGCGCGAGGCCGCGGCGGCGGGCTTCGCGCACGTCAACCTCGACCTGATCTACGGCACCCCGGGGGAGACCGATGCCGACTGGGCCGCCTCGCTGGCCGCCGTCCTCGCCGCGCCGGTCGACCACGTGAGCGCCTACGCGCTGATCGTCGAGGACGGCACCCGGCTGGCCCGCCGGATCAGCCGGGGCGAGCTGCCGATGCCCGACGACGACGTCCTGGCCGACCGGTACGAGCAGGCCGACGCGACGCTGCGGTCGGCCGGCTTCGACTGGTACGAGGTCTCCAACTGGGCCACCTCGGACGCCGCCCGCTGCCGGCACAACGAGCTGTACTGGGCCAACGCCAACTGGTGGGGCGTCGGCCCGGGGGCGCACAGCCACGTCGGCGGGCTGCGCTGGTGGAACGTCAAGCACCCGGCCGCCTACGCCGGCCGGTTGCTCGCCGGCGACAGCCCGGTGCAGGACGCCGAACTGCTCGACGACGAGGACCGTGCGCTCGAGACGATCATGCTCGGACTCCGGCTGCGCGAGGGCCTGGCCCTGACCACGCTGTCGGCGACCGGCCGGGCCCGCGCCGCCGACGCCGTCGCCCGCGGCCTGCTCGAGCCCCGCGCCCACGCCCGCGGGCGCGCCGTGCTCACCGATCGGGGCCGGCTGCTGGCCGACGGACTCGTCCGGGAACTGACCGACTGAACCGGGGCGGCCCCGCCACCCCACGGTCAGGAGTGGCGGGACCTGACCGCGGCCGCCTCCCGGGAGGCCGCCGCGGCTGTAGAGGGCCCTCGTACGAGGGGTGGTGGGTCCGTCGTGCCCCGTCAGCGGCCGGTCGCGGCCCGGGTCCGGCCGACCGCGAGCTCGCCGGTCACGACCAGGTGCTCGGCGACGTCGCGGAGCTCGACGTTCGTGTTCATCGACGCCCTGGCCAGGGCGTCGAACGCCTGGTCGGGGGTCAGCCGGTGGCGCTCGATGAGGATGCCCTCGGCCTGCTCGATGACCCCGCGGGTCTCCAGCGCGGCCTGCAGGTCGTCCGCTGCCGTGCGGGCGCTGCGGTAGGCCTGGACGGTGCCGGCGGCGACGGCCGCGTAGGGGGCGATCCCGGTGGCCACCGTCCGGCTCGCGTCGTCGGAGGCCCGCGGCGTCCGGGCGTCGATGTCGAGCACTCCGGCGACCTCCACCTCCCCGGCGAGCGGCCGAGGCGCACCAGCGCCTGCGCGCCATCGGTGGACGGTCGGTGCGACTGCTGGCCACGGAGGGCCTTCGGTCTCCGGCGATTGACGTGCCGCCGGGGATGACATCCGTCAGGCGCGACCGGCGACGTCTCGCACTACTCCCGGTCCGGGCGGCTCGGCAGGCTCGAGCCGTGCCTGGAACCCCTGCCCTGGACGTGTCCGGTCTGACCGTCCGCTACGGCGACACGGTCGCCGTCGACGAGCTGGACCTCACCATCCCCACCGGTCAGACGGTGGCGCTGCTCGGCCCCAACGGCGCCGGGAAGTCCACCGTCGTCAACGCCGTCCTCGGCCTGCTGGCCCCGGCGGCGGGAGCGGTCCGCGTGCTGGGGCGGACACCGCGCGAGGCGGTGCGTGCGGGCAGCGTCGGCGCGATGCTGCAGCACGGCGGACTGCCCAGCGAGGCGCGCGTCGGCGAGGTGCTCGACCTGGTGCGGCGCAGCTTCCCCACCCGGTGGCCGCTGGAGGACCTCGTCGTCACCGCCGGCATCGACGGGCTGCTCGGCCGTCCGGTCGAGGCGCTCTCCGGCGGGCAGCGCCAGCGGGTGCTGCTGGCGCTGGCCCTCGCCGGGGCCCCGCCGCTGCTCCTCCTCGACGAGCCGACGTCGGCCATGGACGTCGAGGGCCGGCGGGCCTTCTGGACGACGATGCGCGGGCTGGCCGAGCGGGGGCACACCGTCGTCTTCGCCACCCACCACCTGGACGAGGCCGACGCGGTGGCCGACCGGGTGGTGGTCGTGGCCGGCGGACGGCTGGTCGCCGACGGCTCCTCGGCACAGGTGAAGGCGGGGATCGTCGGCCGGACCATCTCGTTCACCGCCGCACCCGACCGCCGCCTCGACGGGCTGCCCGCCGTCACCGGCCTGACGCGGCAGGGCACGACGGTGACCCTCAGGACCGCCGACGCCGACGTCACCCTGCGGGCCCTGCTCGCCGACGGTGGGCTCCCGGACCTCGAGGTGCGAGGCGCCACCCTGGAGGACGCCGTCCTCTCGCTCATCTCGACCGGCACGGACGCACCGATCGGAGTCGCACGATGAACCGGCTGTTGGTCTTCCAGCTGCGCCGCGTGGGGCGCAACAAGCAGTACCTCTTCTTCACCGTCCTGCTGCCCGCCCTGTTCACGATCTTCATCACCAAGATCATCGGCGGCCAGGCCGGGGACGCGGCGGGGTTCCAGGACCTCGCGGCCAGCGTGATGGTCTCGATGATGGCCTACGGCGCCCTGGGTGCGGCCCTCGGCGCGACCATCCGGATCTCCTTCGACCGGGCGTCGGGATGGCTCCGGCAACTGCGGATCACCCCCGTGCCGCAGACGCAGGTGGTCGCCGTCGACGTCGCCGTCGGAGCCCTCCTGGCGCTGCCCAGCCTGGTCGTCGTCGCGCTCGTCGGCCGGTTCGTCAACGGCGTGCAACTCGGCCTGGGCACCTGGCTGACGCTGGTCGCCGTCCTCTGGGCGGGCTCGGTCGCCTTCGTCGCCCTGGGGATCCTGGTCGGGCTGAGCCTGGAGGAGAAGGCGGCCGGCGGGGCCATCGGCATCCTCGGGACGATGCTCGCCGCCCTCGGCGGGCTCTGGTGGCCGGTCGAGATGTTCCCGGACGCGATGCGGGCACTGGCCCGGTTCATGCCGTCCTACTGGTACGCCGAAGTGGGGCGGGACGTCGTCGCGGGCTCCTCGACGGTGCTGCCCGTGCTGGCGCTGGCCGGGTTCACCGCCCTGTTCGGCGTCCTCGCCGTCCTCGTGGGCACCCGGCGACCGCTGCACGCGGTCTCCGGCTGACCGGCGCTACCGTCCCGGGGCATGGACGTGCGGAGCCGGTTCCACCAGCTGGCCTGGGGGCTGCCGTGGCTGCTGTTCCAGCTCTTCCCCCTCGCCGACCTGGTGTCGGAGCCGCGCCCCGTCGGTGTGCGGATCGTTGCCGGTGTCGGGCTGGTGGTTTTCACCGTCGCGTACCTGGTCGCCTTCGCCCGCGCCTTCGCCCGCGGATGCGCCCCGGCCTACCGCGAGCTGGCCCTCGTGGCCGTCCTCGGCGTCGGGTTGGCGGTCTCGCTGGGCACCGCGTGGGCCGGCCTGATGATCTACGTGTCGGCCGCGATCGCCGTGACCCTGCCCGAGCGTTGGGTGTGGCCGGCGGTGCTGGCCGCGACCGCGGTCTGCACGGGGGTCGTCGCGGCGGACGACCTGCTCGGCGACGTGTTCATCCTGCCGGTGATGTGCGTGCTCACCGCGTTCGCGCTGCGGGGGACGCGGTACCTGGTCTCGGTCAACGCCGAGCTGCTCGAGGCGCGGGACGAGCTGGCCCGCTCGGCCGTGGCCGAGGAGCGGCTGCGCTTCGCCCGCGACCTGCACGACCTGCTCGGCCACAGCCTGTCGCTGATCGCCCTCAAGAGCGAACTCGCCGGCCGGCTGGCCGAGCGTGACCCGGCGCGGGCCCGTGCCGAGATGACCGACGTCGAGACCGCCGCCCGGCGCGCGCTGGCCGAGGTGCGGGAGGCGGTGAGCGGCTACCGGCAGGTCGGCTGCGCGCTGGCCCTCGCCGAGGCACGCGCGGCCCTGTCGGCCGCCGGAATGACGCTGCGCGCCCCGTCCCCGGTCCCCGAGCTGCCCGACCCCGTCGACGCCGTGCTCGGCTGGGTGGTGCGCGAGGCGGCCACCAACGCCCTGCGGCACAGCGGCGCGCGCACGGTGACCGTGGAGCTCCGGCTGACCGACGGGCAGACGGAGCTGACGGTGACCGACGACGGCCGGGGCCCCGGTGGCGCGCCCGGGGCGGGGCTGGCCGGCCTCGAGGAGCGGCTCGCCGGCGTCGGCGGCCGGCTGGCGACCGGCTCCGGACCCGGCGGCGGGTTCCGGCTGACCGCCCGGGTGCCGCTGACCGTCCCCGCCGACCGGGTGGGCGCGCCGTGATCCGGGTGCTCATCGCCGAGGACCAGGCCCTCGTCCGTGGCGCGCTGCGGGCCCTGCTCGACCTCGAGGAGGACATCGAGGTCGTGGCCGAGGTGGGCCGTGGCGACCTCGTCGTCGACGCGGCGCGCGCGCACCGGCCCGACGTCGCCCTGCTCGACATCGAGATGCCCGGCTGCGACGGCATCGAGGCCGCCCGGGCGCTGGCCGGTGCGGTGCCGGAGTGCCGCGCCGTCGTCCTCACCACCTTCGGCCGGCCGGGGTTCCTGCGCCGGGCCATGGAGGTCGGCGCGGCCGGTTTCCTCGTGAAGGACGCCCCCGTCGCCGAGCTGGCGCGAGGCATCCGGGCGGTGATGGCGGGGGAGCGGGTCATCGACCGCGACCTGGCCGCCGCCGCCCTCGCCCTGGGCGCCACCCCCCTGTCGGCCCGCGAGGCGGACGTGCTGCGGGCCGCCGCCGACGGGGCGACCGTCGCCGACATCGCCCGCCGGCTGTTCCTCTCCGAGGGGACGGTGCGCAACTACCTGTCCTCGGCGATCGGCAAGGCGGGGGCGCGCACCCGGGTGGAGGCCGCGCGGGTGGCGGAGGAGAAGGGCTGGCTCTGACGGCCCCGGCAGGGTCCCGCCGCTCGCAGGCCGGCGGCGGAGCCCCGCACCGGGGCGGTCAGCGCCGCCAGAGGCGACCGGTGGCGATCTCCGCGCCCTGACCGAGGGCCTCGAGCTTGGCCCAGGCGATCGACGGGTGGATCCGCCCGCCGAGCCCGCAGTCCGTGGAGGCGACGACCCGGTCGCGGCCCACGCGGTCGGCGAACCGCTCGATCCGGTCGGCGACCAGCTCGGGGTGCTCCACGACGTTGGTCGCGTGGCTGACGACGCCGGGCACGATCACCTTGCCCTCGGGCAGCGCGACGTCGTCCCACACCCGCCACTCGTGCTCGTGCCGGGCGTTGGCCGCCTCGAACGAGTACGAGCCGGCGTTGATCTCCAGCATCGTCGACACGATCTCGGCCAGCGGCAGGTCCGTGGTGTGCGGGCCGTGCCAGCTGCCCCAGCACAGGTGGAACCGGATGCGGTCCTCGGGCAGGCCGCGGAGGGCGTGGTTGAGCGCCTCCACTCGGATCTTGGTGAACGCGACGTAGTCGTCGACCGAGGGCTCGGGGACGACCTGGTCCCAGTTCTCGGCGATGGACGGGTCGTCGACCTGCAGGACCAGGCCGGACTCGACGATCGCCACGTACTCCTCCCGGAGGGCGTCCGCGCAGGCCCAGATGAACTCCTCCTCGGTCGCGTAGTGAGTGTTCGGGAGGCGGGAGGCGCTGCCCGGCGACAGCGCGGTGAGGAAGCCCTGCTCGACCCCGGCGGCGGCGAGACCCGCCTGCAGGTTGGCGATGTCGGAGGCGAGGGCGGCGCCACCGGTGTAGGTCAGCGGGCCGGTGCAGGTGGGCCACTCCCGCGCCGGGCCCAGCGCGATGCCGCTGGTGGGATCGGAGTACGCGTCGGCGAAGCGGGTCCAGTCGCGCCGGTCGGCGAACGTGCTGAGGACGACGTGGCCCGGCTCGGACCGGCGCGGCTCCCCGGCGATCGGGTTGTCGCCGGTCAGCTCCAGCCCGCCCAGGCGGGAGAAGGAGTAGGTCCACCAGGCGCCGTAGTCGACCGGTGAGGTCATCGACTTCCCGTACTCGCCGTCACCGGGGACGGTGATGCCGGCGTCGCGCTGGCGGGCGACCAGGTCGCGGACGGCCTCGGCCAGCAGCTGCTCGTGGGACCCGTCGGCGCGGCCGGCCTCACGGGCGGCGTTCGCGGCCAGCAGCTCGGGCGTGCGCGGCAGGCTGCCGGCGTGGGTGGTGGGGATGCGATCGGACACGGACGTCTCCTCGGCGTCGCTGCGGGGCGCAGGACGACCGGGGAACGGGTGACGTCGCTGCGCTTGCCCTGCCGGCGGCAGGGCCAGGTCGTCACCCGGGGCACCCCGCCGCAGTGGAGGGTTGCCGACCAGCGAGCCGGGGCTTGACGCTGGTACTCGAGACCTGGGGCGAACGTAGGAGGCGCGGACCGCCGGGGTCAAGGCGAGGACGGCGAGGCGACGGCGTGTCGGCGGCCGGTGGACCTCAGCCCTGGCCGGCCGGCTCCGCGGGCATCAGCGCATCGAGGTCGAGCACCCGCACGTGGATGACGTTGCGCTGCTGCAGGGCCGCCCGCAGCGCCCGGTGCAGGCCGTCCTCCAGGTAGAGCTCGCCGTGCCACTGGACGGCGTGCGGGAAGAGGTCGCCGTAGAAGGTGGAGTCCTCGGCCAGCAGCGCGTCCAGCGCCAGCTCGCGCTTGGTGGTGACCAGCGTGTCCATGCGGATCTGGCGGGGCGGGATCATCGCCCAGTCCCGGGTGGACAGGCCGTGCTCGGGATAGGGCCGGCCGTCACCGATCGCTTTGAAGATCAGGGCGACGACCTCCGCTCTGCGAGCCCCGCGAGCACCGGATCGGTGCCCGCCGAGCCTATCGGCCGCCGTCTCGACCCGCGGCCGCCCGCCCCGTCGGCCGCCGTCCCCCGGCCCGTGCGAGCCGCGCGACGGGGGAGGTTCGCCGACGTATGCTGGCCTGGCACTCCGAGCGGGTGAGTGCCAGGCACCCGCCAGTGCCGGGACGTCCCCGGGAGGGTCCCGAACGACGCGTCGACCGGTACGGGGAGGTGTCACCGTGGCGCACGACGAACGCCGCCTGCAGGTCCTGCGGGCCATCGTGCAGGACTACGTCTCGACCAACGACCCGGTGGGCAGCAAGGCCCTCGCCGAGCGCCACGACCTGGGCGTCTCGCCCGCCACGATCCGCAACGACATGGCCGTGCTCGAGGAGCAGGGCTACATCACCCAGCCGCACACCAGCGCCGGCCGGGTGCCGACCGACAAGGGTTACCGGCTCTTCGTCGACCGGCTGTCGGCGGTCAAGCCCCTGTCGGTGGCCGAGCGCCGGGCGATCGAGAAGTTCCTCGACGGCGCGCTCGACCTGCACGACGTCCTCAGTCGCACGGTGCGGCTGCTGGCCCAGCTGACCCACCAGGTCGCCGTCGTCCAGTACCCGACCCTGTCCCGCAGCGCCGTCCGCCACCTCGAGCTGGTGCAGGTCGCCGGGTCCCGGCTGCTCGTGGTCCTGATCACCGACACCGGCCGGGTCGAGCAGCGGCTGGTCGAGTGCGCGGTCGACGTCGAGCGCGACGACGTCGCCGACCTGCGTGCGCTGCTGAACTCGGCGTTCGCCGGCGCCAAGCTCGCCGACGCCGGCAGCAAGGTGCCCGAGCTGCTCGACACCGCCCCGCCGCACCTGCGGCCGCTGGTCGCGGCCGTGAGCGCAGCCCTCGTCGAGACCCTCGTCGAGCCGGGCGAGGACCGGCTGGTGGTCGGGGGGACGGCGAACCTGGCCCGCGAGGCGATGCACTTCCCCGGCAGCCTGCGCCCGCTCCTGGAGGCGCTGGAAGAACAGGTCGTCGTCCTGCGGTTGATCAGTGAGGTGGACACCGGCGGGGCCGTGCTCGTGCGGATCGGCGAGGAGAACGCGCACGAGGCGCTCACCGGCGCGTCGGTCGTCTCCGTCGGCTACGGCTCCGGCACCCGTGCACTCGGCGGGCTGGGGATCGTGGGCCCCACCCGCATGGACTACCCGATGAACATGGCCGCGGTGCGAGCCGTGGCCCGCTACGTCGGCCAGATCCTGGCCGAGAGCTGAGGCTGAGACTTCTCGATGGCAACCGACTACTACGGCGTCCTGGGCCTGTCCCGCGGGGCCAGCGACACCGAGATCAAGAAGGCCTACCGGCGGTTGGCCCGGGACCTGCATCCCGACGTCAACCCCGACCCCGAGGCCAAGGAGCGCTTCCAGGAGATCAGTCGCGCCTACCAGGCGCTGACCGACCCCGACAAGCGCCGCATCGTCGACCTCGGCGGGGACCCGTTCGACACCGGCGGGGGCGGTGGGGCGGGCAGCCCGTTCGCCGGTGCCGGCTTCGGCGGCCTCGGCGACATCATGGACGCCTTCTTCGGCGCCGGTGCCACCACCCGCGGCCCGCGCAGCCGGGTCCGGGCCGGCGGTGACGCCCTCATCCGGCTCGAGCTCGACCTGGACGAGACGGTCTTCGGCACCACGCGCGACATCACCGTCGACACCGCCGTCCTCTGCGACGGCTGCACCGGCGCGGGCACCGCGCCCGGCACCCACGCGACCACCTGCACCACCTGCGGCGGCCGCGGCGAGGTGCAGAGCGTGCAGCGGTCCTTCCTCGGACAGGTCGTGGCCTCCCGGCCCTGCCCCACCTGCGGCGCCACCGGTCAGGTCATCCCCGAGCCGTGCCCGAAGTGCGCCGGCGACGGCCGGGTCCGCGCGCGGCGCACCATCCCGGTGAAGGTGCCGGCCGGCGTCGAGGACGGGATGCGGATCCGGCTCACCGGGCACGGTGAGGTCGGCCCGGGCGGCGGTCCGGCCGGCGACCTGTACGTGGAGATCGTCGAGCAGCCGCACCCGGTGTTCACCCGGGACGGCGAGGACCTGCACTGCCGGGTCACCCTCCCGATGACCGCCGCGGCGCTGGGGACGACGCTGACGCTCGAGACCCTCGACGGCGAGGAGGAGGTCGACATCCGCCCGGGCACCCAGTCGGGCAGCATGCTCACCCTCCGCGCCAAGGGCGCCCCCCGGCTGCGGGCCACGGGGCGGGGCAACCTGCACGTGCACGTCGAGGTCGAGACGCCGACCCGCCTGGACGCCGAGCAGGAGAAGCTGCTGCGCGAGCTGGCCACCCTGCGCGGCGAGGACCGTCCGGCCTCGTCGGCCACCGAGGGTCAGGGTGGGCTGTTCTCCAAGCTCCGGGACGCCTTGAAGTGAGCGAGCTCGCGAGCTCACCAGTGGGCACGGCACCTCCGGGCACGAGGGCGCCGAGCGCCAGCGAGGAGGGCCGGGTGAGCGAGCTCGCGAGCTCACCAGTGGGC
>NZ_JAAGWF010000028.1 GCF_010686765.1 Geodermatophilus sabuli
GGAGGGCAACGCGCTGACCCGCGACGAGCAGATCGCCAAGCTGGCCCTGGTCGTGGAGACCGCCCAGGAGGTCTGGGGCAACGCCTGAAAGAGGACCCGTCCTCCTCACGCCTCGCACGCTCGGCGGGAGCCTCTGGACGGGGCCGCCCGTCTCCTCACCACCCGCAGGCTGGCGGGGGTGGGGGACCCCTCCGGTGGTGGGCGGGGATCGTTCGCAGCATGATCTCCTCGACCGTGAGCAGCGTCGCTCGGGGCGCTGCCGGCATGCAGGAGGCGCGCGATGTCCACGACCGTCAGCAGGCACGACACCGGCGGCGGGCAGTCCCCGAACGGGGGGACGGCCCGCCGCCCGTCGGTCCGGTCCGTGCTGGTCTGGCTCACGGTGGCGGTGGTCGGCGCGGTCTGCTGGGGCGTGCTGGCCATCGCCCGGGGCGAGACGATCTCCGCGCTCTGGCTGCTGTTCGCGGCGCTGTGCTCGTACGCGATCGCCTACCGCTTCTACTCGCGGTTCATCACCTACAAGGTGCTGCGGGCCGACGACGAGCGGGCGACCCCGGCCGAGCGGCTGGAGAACGGCGTCGACTTCGACGTCACCGACCGCCGGGTCCTCTTCGGGCACCACTTCGCCGCGATCGCCGGCGCCGGCCCGCTCGTCGGCCCCGTCCTCGCGGCGCAGATGGGCTACCTGCCGGGCACGATCTGGATCGTGGTCGGCGTCATCTTCGCCGGCGCCGTCCAGGACATGACCGTCCTGTTCTTCTCGATGCGCCGCAACGGGAAGAGCCTCGGCCAGATGATCCGCGAGGAGATCGGCGTGGTCGGCGGCGTCGCCGCGCTGATCGCCGTCTTCGCGATCATGATCATCATCCTGGCGGTGCTCGCGCTGATCGTGGTCAACGCGCTGGCCGAGTCGCCGTGGGGCGTCTGGTCCATCGGGCTCACCATCCCGATCGCGCTGTTCATGGGCGTGTACCTGCGCCGGCTCCGGCCGGGCAGGGTGCTCGAGGCGACCGGCATCGGCGTCGCGCTGCTCCTGCTGGCCATCGTCTCGGGCGGCTGGATCGAGGACAGCGCGCTCGGCGAGACGCTGACCCTCTCCAAGGAGTGGCTGGTCCTCGCGCTGGTCGTCTACGGCTTCGTCGCCTCGGTGCTGCCGGTCTGGCTGCTGCTCACCCCGCGCGACTACCTCTCGACCTTCATGAAGGTCGGCGTGATCGTGCTGCTGGCGATCAGCCTGATCGTCGCCCGCCCGGTGCTGCAGGCCGACGCGGTGACCGACTTCGCCCGGGAGGGCACCGGCCCGGTGTTCGCCGGCTCGCTGTTCCCGTTCGTGTTCATCACCATCGCCTGCGGTGCACTGTCGGGTTTCCACGCCCTGATCTCGTCCGGGACGACGCCGAAGATGGTCGCCAAGGAGAGCCAGGTCCGGCTCATCGGCTACGGCGGCATGTTGATGGAGTCCTTCGTCGCCGTCAGCGCCCTGATCGCGGCCTGTGTCATCGACCAGGGCCTCTACTTCGCGATGAACAGCCCGGCCGGGGCGACCGGCGGGACGGCGGAGTCCGCCGCCGCCTTCGTGCAGGGTCTCGGGTTCGACACGACGGCCAACCAGCTCGCGCAGGCGTCCGCGGAGGTGCAGGAGGACACCCTGATCTCGCGGACCGGCGGCGCCCCGGCGCTGGCGGTCGGTCTGGCCCAGGTGTTCAGCCAGGCGTTCGGCGGTGGCGGCCAGGCGTTCTGGTACCACTTCGCGATCATGTTCGAGGCGCTGTTCATCCTCACCGCCGTCGACGCCGGCACCCGCGTGGGCCGGTTCATGCTGCAGGACACGGTCGGCAACGTCTGGAAGAAGTTCGGCGACCTGTCGTGGCGGCCGGGCAACATCATCGCCAGCGCCGTCGTCGTCGGCCTGTGGGGCTCGGTGCTCTACATCGGCGTCACCGACCCGCTGGGCGGGGTCAACCAGCTCTTCCCGCTGTTCGGCATCGCCAACCAGCTGCTGGCGGCCATCGCGCTGACGCTGTGCACCGTGCTGCTCATCAAGCACGGGAAGCTCCGCTACGCGTGGGTGCCCGGGATCCCGTTGGTCTGGGACCTCGTCGTCACCATGACCGCGAGCTGGCAGAAGGTCTTCTCCGGCGACCCGCGGGTCGGCTACTTCACCCAGGCGAGCGTGTACCGCGACGCCCAGGACGCCGGGGAGGTCCTGGCACCCGCCACCGATCAGGGGCAGATGGACCAGGTCATCTTCAACTCCACGCTCAACGGCATCCTGCAGGCCGTCTTCGCGCTGCTGACGCTGGTCGTGGCCGCCCACGCCGCGGTGGTGATCATGCGGGCGATCCGGGCGGGGGGCCTGCCGACCACGGAGGAACCGGCTGTGCCGTCGAAGCTCGTCGAGCCTGCCGGGCTCTTCCCGACCGCGGAGGAGAAGCGGGCCATCGCGGAGCACGAGCGGCTGGTCGGTGCCGGGGCGGGTCGCACCGAGGCGGAGGCGAAGTGACCGCCGGCGGGACGGTGGCGCGCGCCTGGCGGGGCGTGCGCTGGTACCTCAAGGAGTTCACCGGCGAGGCCCGCTGGGACGACTACCTGCAGCACTGCGCCGCGCACGGGCACCAGCCGGTCAGCCGGCGGGAGTTCGAACGACGCCGGGCGGATGCGCTGGAACGGATCCCGGCCAGCCGCTGCTGCTGACCCGGGCGCGGCCCGGGTGGGCACCGGGGCCGCGCACCGTGGTCCTCAGCCGCGCAGGCCGGGGAACTGGTCGTCGCGCCACTCACCGGACCGCGGACCCTCCGCGCCGGCCAGTTCCTGCTCCCGGGCCCGGAGCTCCACCCGGCGGATCTTCCCGGAGATGGTCTTGGGCAGGTCGGCGAACTCGATCCGGCGCACCCGCTGGAACGGCGCGAGGTGCTCGCGGGCGTGGCGCAGGATCGCCAGCGCCGTCTCCTCGGTGGGCTCGTGGCCGGGCGCGAGGGCGACGTAGGCCTTGGGCACGGCCAGGCGCACCGGGTCCGGCGCCGGCACCACCGCGGCCTCGGCGACCGCAGGGTGCTCGATGAGCACCGACTCCAGCTCGAACGGGCTGATCTTGTAGTCCGAGGCCTTGAAGACGTCGTCGGTGCGACCGACGTAGGTGATGTAGCCGTCGGCGTCCCGGCCGGCGAGATCCCCGGTGCGGTACAGGCCGCCGGCCATGGCCTCGGCGTCGCGGCCGGGATCCCCCTCGTACCCGGTCATCAGCGGCAGCGGGCGTCCCGACCCGTCCGACGGCGCGAGGTCGAGGCAGATCTCCCCCTCGCCGGGCCCCTCGACCCGGTCGCCGGTGAGCGGGTCGACGAGCACCACCGGGACGCCGGGCAGCGGCCGGCCCATCGAGCCGGGCACCAGGCGGGCCTCCGGGGTGTTGCCGATCTGCGCGGTCGTCTCGGTCTGGCCGTAGCCGTCGCGGACGGTGAGGCCCCAGGCCCGCCGGACCTGCTCGATGACCTCCGGGTTGAGCGGCTCGCCGGCGGCGACGACCTCGCGCAGCGCCCCGGGACCACCGCTGAGGTCGCTGGTGATGAGCATCCGCCAGACCGTCGGCGGGGCGCAGAACGACGTCACCCGGTGCTCCCGCAGCCGCGCGAGGAGCAGCTGCGGGTCCAGCCGGGTGTAGCCGTACAGGAACACCGTGGCCTCGGCGATCCACGGCGCGAAGAAGCAGGACCACGCGTGCTTGGCCCAGCCCGGGGAGGAGACGTTGAGGTGCACGTCACCGGGCTGCAGCCCCAGCCAGTACATCGTGGTGAGGTGCCCGACGGGGTAGGAGACCTGGGTGTGCTCGACCAGCTTGGGCCGGGAGGTGGTGCCGGAGGTGAAGTACAGCAGCAGCGGGTCGCCGGGCGCGGTGCCCGGGTGCGCGGCCGGACCGGCGTCCAGGCCGGCGGCGTCGTGCAGGTCCGCCCAGCCCTCGGCGTGGCCGACGCTGATCCGGGTGTAGTCGCCGGGCACCTGCTCGAACTTCGCCGTGTCGGCCGGGGCGCAGACGACGTGCCGTGCCCGGCCGCGGGTGATCCGGTCGGTGAGGTCGGCGGGGCCCAGGGCGGTGGTGGTCGGCATGATCACCGCGCCGAGCTTGATGACGGCCAGCATCGTCTCCCACAGCTCGACCTGGTTGCCCAGCATGAGCAGCACCCGGTCGCCGCGGCCCACGCCCTGCGCGCCGAGCCAGGCGGCGACCCGGTCGGAGCGCCGGGCCATGTCGTCGAAGCTGCGGGTCGTGGCGGTCCCGTCCTCCCCGACGAGGACGAGCGCCGGCCGGTCGTTGCCGCGGGCGACGGCGTCGAACCAGTCCACCGCCCAGTTGAACCGGTCGCCCAGGTCCGGCCAGTTGAACTCCGCCACCGCGCGGTCGTGCTGCCCGCGCAGGGCGAGCAGGTGGTCGCGGGCGGCCCGGTAGGCCTCGGTGACGGTCATGGGTGCGCAGTCTGCTCCGGACCGCGGCGGGTCGGGGCGAGCGCTGGACCGGGCGACCGTTTTGCCTCCGGCCGGAAGGGCGAGGAACCTGTCCCGAGCGGCGGTGCCACCGGGGTGCCGCCGTCCACGAGACCCCGGGAGAGGCATGGCCGGCATGTACGCCCGTTCGACGACGGTCCACGGCAAGCCAGAGTCGATGGACGACGGGATCGCGTTCGTCCGTGACGAGGCCATGCCGCTGATGCGGCAGATGGACGGCTGTGCCGGTCTGTCCATGCTGGTCAACCGCGAGTCCGGCCACTGCATCGTCACGACGTCCTGGCGGGACGAGGCGGCGATCACCGCCAGCCGGGAGCAGGTCGGGCCGTACCTGGAGCGCACCGCGGAGGCGCTCGGTGGCCGGGCGGAGGTGGAGGAGTGGGAGATCGCCGCCATGCACCGGGTGCACGAGGTGCACCACGGGAGCGCCACCCGCGTCACCTGGCTGCGGACCGCCCCGGAGGCGGTCAACCGGGCCGTGGACGCCGTCCGCCTCTCCCTCATGCCGCGCCTCGACGACCTGCCCGGGTTCTGCAGCGTCAGCGCCATGGTGCGCCGGAACGAGGGCGCGACGGTGTCGGCCGTGGCCTACGACAGCTGGGCGGACCTGGAGGACGCGGGCGAGCAGGCCCGGGAGTTCCGGGAGGAGTTCGGGCCGTCGATGGGTGTCGAGGTCGTCGACACCGCGGTGTTCGAACTGGTCATCGCCCACCTCGGGGTGCCCGAGACGACCTGACCGCGGCGTTCGTCCCGGCGCGGCCCCCGACCTCTCCCGAGGCCGGGGGCCGCGCTGCGTCGGGGCTCGTGACCGGTTCGTGATTGCCTGGCGGGCAAGGACACCCTAAGTTCGGTTAGGCAACCCTCATCTCGCCGTCGGTCTGATCGCGTCAGCACTGCCGACTGCTCGACCACGGCGGCGCTGTCCCCCCGGCGCTGCTCCCGACCGGAAGGACACCATGCGCTCCGCGACACGTCTCCTGGCTCTGTCGACCGCTGCCCTGCTCACCGGCGGGCTGGCCGCCTGCTCGTCATCGGCCTCGGCGGGGGACGAGGCCGAGGGCTCCGCCGACTTCACCCCCGTGACGATCGAGCACGCGCTCGGCTCGACGACGATCGAGTCGAAGCCCGAGCGGGTGGCGACGGTGAACTGGGCCAACCACGAGGTCCCGCTCGCGCTCGGCGTCGTGCCCGTCGGCATGGCCGCCGCCAACTTCGGCGACGACGACGGCGACGGCCTCCTGCCGTGGGTCAGCGACCGGCTCGAGGAGCTCGACGCCGAGGTCCCGGTCCTGTTCGACGAGACCGACGGCATCGACTTCGAGGCCGTCGCCGACACCGATCCCGACGTCATCCTCGCCGGCTACTCGGGCCTGACCCAGGAGGACTACGACACGCTCAGCGAGATCGCGCCGGTCGTGGCCTACCCGGAGGGCCCCTGGGCGACGCCGTGGCGCGAGGTCATCGAGATGAACGCCGCGGGGATGGGGATGGCCGCCGAGGGCGAGGAGCTCGTCGCGAGCATCGAGCAGGACATCGCCGACACGCTCGCCGAGTACCCGCAGCTCGAGGGCACGTCGACCATGTTCATGACGCACGTGGACACGACCGACCTCAGCGAGGTCAGCTTCTACACGCCGTTCGACACCCGGAGCGCCTTCTTCGAGGACCTCGGGCTGACCACCCCCGCGAGCGTCGAGGCGGCCTCGACCGACCCCGAGCAGTTCTCGGGCACGGTGAGCGCCGAGCAGGTGGACGTCTTCGACGACGTGGACGTCATCGTGACCTACGGCGACCAGGCCCTCGTCGACGCGCTGAACGCCGACCCGCTGCTCTCCCAGATCCCCGCCGTCCAGAGCGGCGCGATCGTCCTGCTGCCGGACACCCCGCTGGGCACCGCGGCGAACCCGACCCCGCTGGCCATCTCCTGGGTGCTCGAGGACTACGTCTCGATGCTCGCCGAGGCAGCTGACAAGGGTCGGTGACGACTGCTCCCTCCGTTCCGGCCCCGGACGCCGCCGTCGCGCGGCGCCCGGGGTCGGTCCGGCTGCTCTGGCTCCTGGTGGTCGTGGCGGCTCTGGTCGCGCTCATGGCCGCCTCGGTCGTGGTCGGCTCCCGCGACGTGGGCTGGTCGGACGTCGTCGCCGCCCTCGGCGGGTCGTCGGACACCATCGGCCAGGCCGCCGCCACCAAGCGGATCCCCCGGACGCTCCTCGCGGTCGTCGTCGGCGCGGCGCTGGGCCTCTCCGGCGCGGTCATGCAGGGCGTCACCCGCAACCCGCTGGCCGATCCCGGCGTCCTCGGCATCAACATGGGGGCGTCGCTCGCCGTCGTCGTCGGGATCGCCTGGTTCGGGCTGTTCTCGGCGACCGCCATCGTCTGGACGGCGATCGTCGGCGCCGCCGGCGCGGCGGTGTTCGTCTACGCCGTCGGCTCGCTGGGGCGGGGCGGGGCGACCCCGCTCAAGCTGGCCCTGGCCGGGACGGCGACGTCGGCCGCGCTCGTCTCGTTCATCACCGCCATCGCCCTGCCGCGCGGTGACATCGCCGAGAGTGTCCAGTCGTGGGAGATCGGCGGCGTCGGCGGTGCCACCTTCGACGCCATCGGCACGGTGCTGCCGTTCCTCCTCGTCGGGTTCGCGGTCAGCCTGCTGTCGGCCCGCAGCCTCAACTCGCTCGCGCTGGGCGACGAGCTGGCCGCCGGCCTCGGCGAACGGGTCGTGCTCGCCCGGGGGACCGCGGCGCTCGGCTCGGTCCTGCTCTGCGGCGCCGCCACCGCCGTCGCCGGGCCCATCGGCTTCGTCGGTCTCGTCGTCCCGCACCTGTGCCGGCTCCTGGTCGGCGTGGACCACCGGTGGCTGCTGCCGTTCTCGGCCATCGCCGGTGGCTGCCTGCTGACCGCCTCCGACATCGTCGGGCGCATCGTGGCCCGCCCCAGCGAGCTCGACGTCGGGATCGTCACCGCCCTGATCGGCGCACCGTTCTTCATCTCCATCGTCCGCCGGCAGAAGGTGCGTGAGCTGTGACCGCCGTCGCCGCACCGCGGCCCGCGACCGTCGACGCCGTCGCCCGGGGCAGGACCCGCCGCGCCGCCCGCCGCCGCCTCGTCGTCGCGGTCCTCGCCGTCCTCGTCGTCGCGGCGTTCGCGGCGTCGCTGATGATCGGGCAGACGTTCTACCCGCCCGGGGACGTGCTGCGGGTCGTCCTGGGTCAGGACGTGCCGGGCGCCTCCTTCACCGTCGGCCGGCTGCGGCTGCCGCGGGCGGTCCTCGCGGTCGTGGCGGGACTCTCCTTCGGTCTGGCCGGCGTGACCTTCCAGACGATGCTGCGCAACCCGCTGGCCAGCCCCGACGTCATCGGCATCACCTCCGGGGCCAGCGCGGCGGCCGCCTTCGCCATCGTGTTCCTCGGCTGGAGCGGGACCGCCGTCTCGGTCACCGCGATCGTCGCCGCGCTGGGCGTGGCCGTGCTCATGTACACGCTGGCGTTCACGGACGGCGTGGCGGGCACCCGGCTCATCCTGATCGGCATCGGCATCGCCGCGATGTCCAAGAGCATCACCTCCTACGTCCTCTCGAAGGCCGGGGCGTGGGACTTCGCCGAGGCGCTGCGCTGGCTCACCGGCAGCCTCAACGGCACCACCTGGGGCGCGACCGTCCCGGCCCTGCTCGCGCTGGTCGTGCTCGGGCCCCTGCTGCTCGTGCTGACCCGGGACCTCTCCGGGCTGCAACTGGGCGACGACACCGCCTCCGCGCTGGGGATCCGCGTCGAGCGGACCCGGATCACGGCCATCGTCGGGGCGGTCGGCCTGCTCGCCTTCGCCACGGCCGCGTGCGGTCCGATCGCCTTCGTGTCCTTCCTCGCCGGGCCCATCGCCGCCCGGATCGTGGGGCCGAACGGCTCGCTGCTGGTCCCGGCCGCGCTCGTCGGGGCACTGCTGGTGCTCGTCGCGGACCTCGTGGGCCAGTTCGCCCTCGGCACCCGCTTCCCGGTCGGCGTCGTCACCGGCGTGCTCGGCGCCCCCTACCTGATCTACCTGATCGTCCGCACCAACCGCGCCGGAGGCTCGCTGTGAGCGGCTCTGCTGTCCTGGCGGCTCCGCCGCACACGAGCGAACGGGAAACGCTGTGACCGCCACCCACTCCCTCGCGGCCGAGGCCCTGACGCTCGGGTACGGCGACCGCACGGTCATCGACGAGCTCGACCTCGTGGTGCCGCCCGGCCGGATCACGGCGATCGTCGGAGCCAACGCCTGCGGGAAGTCGACGCTGCTGCGGTCGATGTCGCGGCTGCTCGCCCCCCGCGGCGGGCAGGTGCTCCTCGACGGCAAGGCGGTGCACCGGCTGCCCGCGAAGGAGCTGGCCCGCACGCTGGGCCTGCTGCCGCAGTCCCCGATCGCGCCCGAGGGCATCACCGTCGCCGATCTCGTGGGCCGGGGCCGCCATCCGCACCAGGGCGTCTTCACCCGCTGGCGCAGGGAGGACGACGAGGCGGTCGCGGCCGCCCTGGAGGCGACGCAGACGACGACCCTCGCCGACCGGCCGGTGGACGAGCTGTCGGGTGGCCAGCGCCAGCGGGTCTGGATCGCGATGGCCCTCGCCCAGCAGACCGACCTGCTGCTGCTCGACGAGCCGACCACCTTCCTCGACGTGGCCCACCAGGTCGAGGTCCTCGACCTGCTCACCGACCTCAACCGGGCGCGCGGCACGACCGTGGTCATGGTCCTGCACGACCTCAACATGGCCGCCCGCTACGCCGACCACCTCGTCGCCCTGGCGGCCGGCCGCGTGCACGCCGCCGGCACGCCGGAGGACGTGCTCACCGAGGACCACGTGCGTGCGGTGTTCGGCCTCGACAGCCGCGTCATCGTCGACCCCACCTCGGAGCGGCCGCTGATGCTCCCGATCGGCCGGCACCACATGGCGGCCGCCGCCCCGCGGGACGTCGTCCGACAGGTGGGTTGACCGCGCTCGGACGGGATCAGTGGGCGGGCTCGCCGAACCAGCGGGAGAGGTGGTCGTCCAGGTCCTGCTGGTCGTCGCCGATCCAGGCGACGTGGCCGTCGGGGCGGAGCAGGACGCACGGAGCAGCCAGGTCCGCGGTGGGGTTCGCGAGGTCATCCACCCGGTCCGACCAGCCGCCGGCGGTCAGGCGTCCGGTCCGGTCCAGGAGGAGGCCGCGGCCGCGGTGCAGCAGACCGTAGAGGTGGCCGTGTCCCACCCGGATGTCGCGCAGGCGGCGGCCGAGCAGGTCGGGGCCCGTCCCGAAGTCGTAGCGGATGCCGATCCCGGTGATCTTCTCGATCAGCCGGCGGTTCACCTCCTCGACGTCCATCAGCTCGGTGAGCAGCCTGCGCACGGCCCGCGGGCCCGGGCCGGGGGACAGCAGTTCCAGCTGGGCGCGCGTGTCGTCCAGCACCTCCTCGGCGACCGGACGCCGCTCGGCCTGGTAGGTGTCCAGCAGGGTGCCCGGCGCCCAGCCGCGGACCCGTGCGGCCAGCTTCCAGCCGAGGTTGACGGCGTCCTGGACGCCGAGGTTGAGGCCCTGTCCGCCGATGGGTGGATGGACGTGGGCTGCGTCGCCGGCCAGCAGCACCCGCCCGACCCGGTAGCGGTCGGCCAGCCGGGTGGCGTCCCCGAAGCGGGACGTCCAGCGCGGGGAGTGCACGCCGAAGTCGGTTCCGGCGAGGGCGCGCAACTGTCGCCTGAAGTCCTCGAGGGTGGGCGGTTGCGCGCGATCGCTGACCCCCGCGGCGGGGACCACGACGTGGTAGAGCCCCGGGCCCGCGGGCCTGAGCCACCACCGCCGGTCGGTCTCGCCGACCGCGGCCACCGTGGCGGCGATCTCCTCCGGCGGCACACCGACTGCCAGCTCGCCCATCAGCGTCTCGGTCCGCGTGGGCTCGCCGGGGAAGCCGACGCCGAGCGCCTTGCGGACCGTACTGCGCCCGCCGTCACAGCCCACGAGGTAGCGCGAACGCAGCTGTTCCCCGTCCGCCAGCTCGACGGTCACCCCGTCCTCGTCCTGCACGAGGCCGGCCACCGCACGACCGCGCCGGACGTGCGCACCCAGCTCGACCGCGTGCTCCTCGAGCAGGCGGACGATGACCGGCTGCGGGATGCCGAGCAGGTAGGCGTGCGCCGAGTCGAGGCCCCGGGGCGCGGGTGCGCCGATGGCGGCGAAGAAGCCGCCGGCCGGACGCCGTCGTCCGTGTTCGAGGACGCGCTCCAGCAGTCCGCGCATCGCCATCAGCTCGATGCTGCGGATGTGCAGACCGACGATGCGGGCGAACGGCGGGGGCTCGGCCTCCTTCTCCAGGACGAGCACCCGCACGTCGTGCAGCCGCAGCTCGGCGGCCAGCATCGCACCGGTCGGCCCGCACCCGGCGATGACCACGTCGGTGGGTCCACGCTCGACCGTTCCGGCCGACGACGGCTCGGCGGTGGACTGCAGAGGGTGCATGGGAGTTGCCTCTCGGGAGGGCCTCGTGGGCGAGGCGCTCCCGGCGACACCTACGTCGATCGCCCGACCGTGACGGAACGGGGGAGCACCCACATCGATACGGCGTCCATGGGTCTCACCTCCTCGGGCGGTGTCACGATCAACGGCACGCTACGAGCGCGGCACCGTCCGGTCCAGCGCCTTTCCCGGCCTCGTCATCGGCGACCAGCAGACGGCAACGGGTCCCCACGCGCCGCCGTCGGTGCAGTGTCGGCGACTCGTGGGGACCCGTGGGGGACCGAGCGGGCCGACCTGCGGCATCACCGCAGGTCAGCCCGCTGACGGAACTCAAATGTCGTAGTACATCGCGAACTCGTGCGGGTGCGGGCGCAGGCGGATCGGGTCGATCTCGAACTCCCGCTTGTACTCGATCCACGTCTCGATCAGGTCGGGGGTGAACACCCCGCCGTCGATGAGGTAGTCGTGGTCGACCTCGAGCCGGTCGAGGACGGCGTCCAGCGACGCGGGCACCTTCTCGATGCCCAGGGCCTCCTCGGGCGGCAGCTCGTAGAGGTCCTTGTCGACCGGCGCCGGCGGCTCGATCTTGTTCTTCACGCCGTCCAGGCCGGCCATGAGCATCGCCGAGAAGGCGAGGTAGGGGTTGGCCGACGGGTCGGGCACGCGGAACTCGATGCGCTTGGCCTTCGGGCTGTCACCCGAGATCGGGATACGGGTACAGGCCGAGCGGTTGCGCGCGGAGTAGACGAGGTTGATCGGCGCCTCGTAGCCGGGCACCAGGCGGTGGTAGCTGTTGACGGTCGGGTTGGTGAACGCCAGCAGCGACGGGGCGTGCTTGAGCAGCCCGCCGATGTAGTGCCGGGCCATGTCGGACAGGCCCGCGTAGCCGGTCTCGGCGTGGAACAGCGGCTCGCCGTCCATCCAGAGGCTCTGGTGGCAGTGCATGCCCGAGCCGTTGTCGCCGAACAGCGGCTTGGGCATGAAGGTGACGCTCTTGCCCTCGGCCCAGGCGGTGTTCTTGATGATGTACTTGAACAGCATCAGGCTGTCGGCCGACCGCAGCAGCGTGTCGAACTTGTAGTTGATCTCCGCCTGGCCGCCGGTGCCCACCTCGTGGTGGCCCCGCTCGAGCTCCAGACCGGCCTTGGTCAGGTTGGTCATCATGGTCGAGCGCAGGTCGCTCTGGTGGTCGTAGGGCTCGACCGGGAAGTAGCCCCCCTTGGGCCGGGTCTTGTAGCCCAGGTTGGGGCCGCCGTTCTCGCCGGTGTGGGAGCCGGTGTTCCACGAGCCCTCGACGGCGTCGATGTGGTAGTAGCCCTCGTTGATGCCGGTGCCGTGGCGGATCGAGTCGAAGACGTAGAACTCGGCCTCGGCGCCGAAGTAGGCGGTGTCGGCGATGCCGCTGCTGGCGAGGTACGCCTCGGCCTTCTTCGCCACGTTCCGCGGGTCGCGGCTGTAGGCCTCCCGCGTGATCGGGTCGTGGATGAAGAAGTTGACGTTGAGCGTCTTGTGCCGGCGGAACGGGTCCAGGAAGGCGCTGTTCGCGTCCGGCAGCAGCAGCATGTCCGACTCGTTGATCGCCTGGAAGCCGCGGATCGAGGAGCCGTCGAAGCCGAGCCCGTCGGAGAACGTGTCCTCGCCGAAGGCCGTCGCCGGGATGGTGAAGTGCTGCATGACGCCGGGCAGATCGCAGAAGCGCACGTCGACGTACTCGACGTCGTTGTCGCGGATGTAGGCGGCGACCTCGTCGGGGCTGGTGAACATCGATCCTCCGGGATTGGGCTGACTACCGAACCGCAAGTTACGAGGGGGGAGTTGCCCGCCAGTGTCTCTGGTGTTTCAGACCGGTAACAACGGGCCGGGCGTGTCGCCGTGACTCCCTGCGGGGGCCCGGCGCGAGCCGGCGGGCGGTCGGGGGCGGGGAGTCCTCTCACTACGCTGGCGGTCATGGTCGGGGACGCGCAGCCACCCTCTCAGGAGCGCCGCCGCGGCGCCTCGCTGGGGCTGCCCGCCGACGGACCGGGCTCCCTGGCCACGTTCTCCAGCCGGGCGGTGGCCTTCGTCGTCGACGCCCTCGCCGCGGGGCTGGTCGCCGGCCTGGTCACCGCACCCCGGCTCCCGGGCAACTGGAGCCTGCTGTCCTTCGGCCTGGTCACGGTGGGCACGCTCGTCGCGTTCGGGCAGACCCCGGGCATGCGGCTGCTCGGACTGCGCCTGGCGCACCCTCGAGCAGCTGAGCGACTGGCCCTCTGGCGGGTCCTCGCGCGGACGGCGCTGCTGATGCTGCTGGTGCCGGCCCTCGTGGTGGACGCCGATGGCCGGGGGCTGCACGACCGGCTGACCGGCACCGCCGTCGTCCGGGCCTGACCCCGTCCCGCGGACGCCGGCGGGTACCGCCGAGCCGGCATCGACGCAGGCAGGGCCACGGGCGGTAGCGTCGCCCGATGGCGCACGGACGCGGCCCGGGCCGGCTCGGGAGGGCTGCTGCCGCGTTCACCAGCAACGCCCGGAACCCCGACCTCCGCCGGGCCCAGCTGAGCTTCCTCGGCGCGTGGACGGCCGAGTGGGCGTTCACCGTGGGACTCGGCATCGTGGCCTACCGGGACGGTGGGGCGACCGCCGTCGGGTTGGTCGGCCTGCTGCGGATGGTGCCGTCGGCGATCGTGGCCCCGCTCCTGTCCCCGCTGGCCGACCGGGGGCGCCGGGAGCGCGTCCTGATCCTGGTGTCCACGGTGCGCGGTGTGGCCACCGCCGCAGCAGCGGTCGTGGTCGGCCTGGCCGGTCCGCCGCAGATCGTCTACGCGCTGGCCGTGGTGTCGACGGTGGCGGCCACCCTCTTCCGGCCCGCGCACTCGGCACTGCTCCCGTCGCTGTGCCGCACCGGGTACGAGCTGGCCAGCGCCAACGTGGTCCGTGGGCTGCTGGACTCCGTGGCCACGCTGGCGGGTCCGCTGCTGGCGGCGGTGTTGCTGCAGTTCTCCGGCGTGACCGTCGTGTTCGCCGTCGCCGCGGGCGCCTCCCTGTGGGCGGCGGCGCTGCTGCTGCGGCTGCGGTACGACGCGCCACCGCGCCCGTCCGCCCCGGCGGAGGTGCACCTGGTGGAGGAGGCGGTCGACGGGGTGCGTGCCGTCGCCGGCAACCGCGACCTGGCCCTCATCGTGGGCCTCGCCGCGGCGCAGACGTTCACCCGAGGAGCGCTGACCGTGCTCACCGTGGTGGTCGCCATCGACCTGCTGGGCACCGGCGAACCGGGCGTCGGCACCCTCACCGCCGCCATCGGGGCAGGTGCCGTCCTGGGGTCGCTCGCCGCGTCGCTGCTGGTCGGGACGCGCCGACTGGGCGCGTGGTTCGCCGTCGGGGTGACCTTGTGGGGTCTCCCGGTCACGCTGATCGGCGTCCTCCCGCACGAGGCCGCCGCGTTGGTCCTGCTGGCCTCCGTCGGGGTCGGCAACGCGCTGATCGACGTCGGCGGGTTCACGCTCCTGGGGAGGATGGCGCCCGACGACGTGCTGGCGCGGGTGTTCGGGGTGCTGGAGAGCCTCGTCGCCCTGGCCATGGGGCTCGGGGCGGTGGTCGCGGCCCTGGTGGTCGAGCTGACCGGCGTCCGGCCGGCGCTGGTGGCCGTCGGTCTGGTGTGCCCCCTGGCCGCGGCGGCGTCGTTGCGCCGGCTGCGCCGCATGGACCGGTCCATCGGTGTCCGCGACAGGGACATCGAGCTGTTGCAGGCGGTGACGATGCTGAACGTCCTGCCGCTGCCCGCCATCGAACAGCTCGCCCGCCGCCTCGAGCCGGTCGCGGTGCCGGCCGGCCAGGTCGTGTTCGAGCAGGGCGACATCGGCCACCGCTACTTCGTGATCGAGTCCGGTGCCGCCGACGTCATCGGGGACGGACGAGCCGTCGCGACGCTCGGCCGGGGGGAGGGGTTCGGGGAGGTCGCGCTGCTCCGGAGCATCCGGCGGACCGCCACCGTCCGGGCCACCAGCGACCTGCGGCTCCAGTCGCTGGGCTCCGACCACTTCCTCCCGGTCGTGCTCGGCTACACGCCGAGCGCCCGGGAGGCGGGCACGGTCGTCGACACGATGCTCCACCGCTACTCGCCGCGGGACGACCTCGGGCAACCGGCCGGATAGGCGTCCCGTCGGTCGTCGCCGGTGCCGTCGGACTACCGCCGGCGGACCTGCCGCTGGCTCACCGACATCTGCCGGCCGCCGGGGAGCGGACCGCCCGGCACCGGCATGCGGCCGCCACCGAGGGCCGACAGCCGCTTGCCCAGGGCGTTGAGCTGCCCGCCGTCGAGGTTTCGGGGCAGCTTCATGACGTGCGCGCTGAGCTTGCGCAGCGGGACCTGACCCTCGTCGTCCCCGACGACGATGTCGTAGATGGGAGCGTCGCCGACCACCCGGGAGATCCGCTTCTTCTCCTGCGCGAGCAGCGGCCGGACGCGTCCCGGGGCCCCCTCGGCGACGAGGATCACGCCGGGCCGGCCGAGCACCCGGTGGACGGCGTCGAGCTGGGTGGTGCCGGCGACGCCGGAGGAGACCCGCCAGTCACCGCGCATGCCCTCGAGCACCCACGCAGCGGCACCGGGCTGGCCCTCCACCTGGCGATAGGCCGACCCCTGGGCCCGGCGGCCGAAGACGACCAGCGCGGCGAGCGCACCCAGCAGGACCGCCACCGGGATGAACAGGAACGGGGCTCCGAGCAGGATCGCGATGAGCTCGACGAGCCCGGCCACCACCACGAAGGCGATGAGCATGACCCACGGGAGCCTGGGATCGCTCTTGCGGGTCAGCGAGTAGGCCTGCTTGATCATCCGGACCTGGTTGCCGACCTTCTTCAGCCGGCCCACCTTCGGCTGCCCGTTCTTGTCCAGCTTGGGTGCCTTGCCACCTCCCCCGGTGGCCGTCGCGCCGGAGGCGGTCGACCCGCCCCGGCCGCTCTTGCCTGCACTCGGGCCCCGCCCGGCCTTGCCGGTCGGTGCGGGGGAGTCGGTGGACCTGCTGCGTGCCATGCCTAGAGGATAGGGGCGTCCCGCACCCTCCCCTGCCGACCTGCCGCGGCCGGTCAGATGGAGGGCGTCAGACCGCGCGCCTCGACGGCCTGCTGGTAGAGCCGGCCTGCCCGGTAGGAGCTGCGCACCAGCGGCCCGGCGAGCACCCCGGGGAACCCGATGGCCTCGGCCTCGGCCTGGAGACCGACGAACTCCTCGGGCTTCACCCAGCGGACCACCGGGTGGTGCCGCGGTGAGGGCCGCAGGTACTGGGTGATGGTGAGCAGGTCGCAGCCCGCCTCGCGCAGGGCGCGCATGGTCTCGACCACCTCGGCGGGCTCCTCGCCCATGCCGAGGATCAGGTTGGACTTGGTCACCAGCCCGGCGTCCCGGGCGGCGGTGATCACCGCCAGCGAGCGGTCGAACCGGAAGCCGGGGCGGATCCGCTTGAAGATGCGCGGCACCGTCTCGACGTTGTGCGCGAGCACCTCGGGTCGGGAGGAGAACACCTCGGCGAGCTGGGCCGGGTCGGCGTTGAAGTCGGGGATGAGGAGTTCGACGCCGCAGCCGGGCAGGGCGGCGTGGATCTGGCGGACCGTCTCGGCGTAGAGCCAGGCGCCGCCGTCGGGCAGGTCGTCGCGGGCCACCCCGGTGACCGTGGCGTACCTCAGGCCCATGGTGGCGACGCTCTCGGCGACCCGACGCGGCTCGTCGGCGTCGAAGTCGGCGGGCTTGCCGGTGTCGATCTGGCAGAAGTCGCAGCGCCGGGTGCACTGGTCGCCACCGATGAGGAAGGTCGCCTCCCGGTCCTCCCAGCACTCGTAGATGTTGGGGCAGCCGGCCTCCTCGCAGACCGTGTGCAGCCCCTCGCGCCGGACCAGCGACTTCAGCTCGGTGTACTCCGGGCCGGTGCGCAGCCGCGTCTTGATCCACTCGGGCTTGCGCTCGATCGGGACCTGGCTGTTGCGGACCTCCAGGCGGAGCAGTTTGCGGCCGGCGGGTGCGATCGAGGAGTCCGGGGAGGGGGTCGCGGCCACCGTCTCACTCATGATCGGCCACGGTACTCCGGACGTACGACGGCGCCCGCCCCGTCGGGGCGGGCGCCGTCGGAGGGGGTCAGGACGACGGGTTGCGCTCGTCGTCCGCGTCGGAGCCCACCGCGCCGGTCGCGGTCTGCGGCTGGTCGTTCGGCGAGGCGGTGGCCGTGTCCAGCGCCGGGTCGCTCGAACCGCTCGTGGCGGTGCCGGGGGTGTTGGACCCCGCACCCTCGGAGGGGCCCGGCTGCTGGGCCCACGAGCCCGCGTCGGTGTCGGGCGGGGTGGCGTCGCCCGGGGTGGTCTGGGCGGTGGAGACGGTCTTGCCGGAGTTGCTCGGTGAGCTGGGCACGGGGTCCTCTCGGTAGCTGGGCACGGGACCGTCCCCGGCGGGGGCGGGGGTCCAGAGGTCGTCCTGCTGGCGGCGGCGCAGGACGGCGAAGGCGGCGGCACCGACGGCCAGAGCGGCCAGCAGCCACGGCCAGCGGGCGGCGGACTCCGCCTCGACCGCGGCCGTCACCTTCTTCGCCTTCTTGGCCGAGCGGGCCGCCTTCTTGCCCAGCGCCCTCCGCTTCTTGGCCGCGCGCTTGCGCGCCTCGTCGGTGGTGGCGGTGAGCTCCTCGCGGCGGACCTCGAGCTCGTCCAGGGCGTTGTGCAGCCCCGCGACGATCGAGTCGCGGGTGCTCTCCAGCACCGGGCTGACCGCCTCGCGGGCGGCCAGCACCTTCGGCGTGGCGTACGCGAGCGTGGCGGCCTGGGCGGCGGTCAGCCGGGGGACGACGTCCTTCTCGAGCGCCCGCTGCGCGGCCTCGCGGGCGGTCTCCACCCGCGGGCCGAGGTCGGCCGCGGCGCGGGTGGCCGCTGCCTGTGCCGCGGTCACGGCGGCGGCGACGCGGGGCCCGGCCACCTGGCGGGCGGCCCCCACCCGCGGCCCGAGGGCGTCCCGGGCGGCCTCGACCCGCGGCGCGAGCGCCTCCCGGGCGGCCTCGACGGCCGGCGCTGCGACGGCGACGGCGGCGGCGACCTTCGGCGCCACCGCCAACTGGGCAGCTGCCAGCGCCGGGCCGGTCGCCTCGCGGGCGGCCTCGACGCGCGGTGCGAGCTGTTCCGCCGCCGCCCGACCGGCCTCGGCCACCGCCGTCCCGATGTGGCTGAAGCCCTCGTGCAGCTCCTCGCCGATGATCTGGCCGTGCGTCTTCTTGCGGAACACGAGATGCACCTCCGAGTTGATCGTCTCGGCGGTCATCCTGCCCGCTGGGGACGGCGGGCACACCCCCGGGGCCACCTCCGGACGGCGGTGGGGAACCGGCCCGGATAGCGTCGCCGGGTGGAACTGCGCATCTTCACCGAACCCCAGCAGGGCGCCACCTACGACGAGCTGCTGGCCGTGGCCCGGCGCACCGAGGAGACCGGCTTCGACGCCTTCTTCCGCTCCGACCACTACCTGGCCATGGGCGGGGACGGGCTGCCGGGCCCCACCGACGCGTGGGTCACCCTGGCCGGCCTCGCCCGGGAGACCACCCGGATCCGGCTCGGCACGCTGATGACCGCGGCGACCTTCCGGCTGCCCGGTCCGCTGGCGATCGCGGTCGCCCAGGTCGACCAGATGAGCGGCGGCCGGGTCGAGCTCGGCATCGGCTCGGGCTGGTTCGAGGCCGAGCACGCGGCCTACGGCATCCCCTTCCCGGAGCTGGGGGAGCGGTTCGACCGCTACGAGGAGCAGCTGGCCGTCATCAGCGGGCTCTGGTCGACGCCGGCGGGGGAGACCTTCGACTTCGCCGGGGACCACTACCGCCTGGCCGGCTCCCCGGCGCTGCCGAAGCCGGTGCAGGAGGGCGGCATCCCGATCCTCGTCGGAGGGCGCGGCAAGCGGCGCACCCCGCGCCTCGCCGCCCGCTACGCCGCCGAGTTCAACGTGCCCTTCGCGTCGGTGGAGGACAACGCCCGGCTCTTCTCCGGGGTCCGCCAGGCCTGCGAGGAGGCCGGCCGCGACCCGTCCTCCATCGTCTGCAGCTCGGCGCTCGTGCTCTGCGTCGGCCGGGACGAGGCGGAGCTGTCCCGCCGCGCCGGCGCCATCGGCCGGGAGGTGGGGGAGCTGCGGGAGCACGGCGCCGCGGGCAGCCCGGCCGAGGTCGTCGACGTCCTGGGGCGCTACGCCGAGGCCGGGGCCACGCGGGTGTACCTGCAGGTGCTCGACCTCGCCGACCTCGACCACCTCGATCTGGTGGCCGCCGAGGTGGCGCCCCAGCTGGGGTGACCGCCGTGTGGCCAGGGGCCTCGACCTCGAGCTGAGGTCGAGGCCCGCGGGGATGGCCGGGGCCGGCGCCGCCCCGGAGTAGGATGGGGACGTGACCGGGCGGTTCCTCCTTTCCCGGCCGCGCTGACGCCACCCTCCCGGCCAGCGCGGCGACCCCTCCTGTGCGAGGGGTTTTTTGCTGTCCACCCCCGGTACCCGCGACCCAGGAGCACTACGTGAGCCAGACGGCAAGCCAGGCGAGCACCGAGACCACCGGCGACGGGGTCCCGCCGCACCGCTACACGCCGGAGCTGGCGCAGTCGATCGAGCTCGCCTGGCAGGACCGCTGGGAGGCCGAGGGCACGTTCCACACGCCGAACCCCACCGGGCGCCTGAGCGACGGCTTCGACCGGGTCGCCGACCGGCCCAAGTACTTCGTGATGGACATGTTCCCGTACCCGTCGGGCGCCGGACTGCACGTCGGGCACCCCCTGGGCTACCTGGGCACCGACGTCACCAGCCGGTTCCGCCGCATGGACGGCGAGAACGTGCTGCACCCGATGGGGTACGACGCCTTCGGCCTGCCCGCGGAGCAGTACGCCGTGCAGACCGGGCAGCACCCGCGGGTCACGACCGAGGCCAACATCGCGGCGATCCGTGCGCAGCTGCGCCGGCTGGGGGTCGACCACGACGACCGCCGCAGCTTCGCCACGATCGACCCGGGCTACTACAAGTGGACCCAGTGGATCTTCCTGCAGCTGTTCGGCGCCTGGTTCGACGCCGACGCCGGCAAGGCCCGCCCGATCGAGGAGCTGGTCGCCGAGCTGGACGCCGGCACGCGGCAGCCCGCCCCCGGCACCGTCCCGTCGGGCCTCCCGTGGGCGGAGCTGGACGACGTGTCCCGCCGCCGGGTGGTCGACGCGCACCGCCTGGCCTACCTGCACGAGGCGCCGGTGAACTGGTGCCCGGGCCTGGGCACGGTCCTCTCCAACGAGGAGGTCACCGCCGACGGCCGCTCCGAGCGCGGGAACTTCCCGGTGTTCCGGCGTCCGCTCAAGCAGTGGATGATGCGGATCACCGCCTACGCCGACCGGCTGATCGACGACCTGGACCGGCTGGACTGGAGCGACTCGCTCAAGCTGATGCAGCGCAACTGGATCGGCCGGTCGACCGGTGCGCGGATCCGGTTCGGCTGCGGCGACGCGACCGTCGAGGTGTTCACCACCCGCCCGGACACGCTGTTCGGAGCCACGTACATGGTGCTGGCACCCGAGCACCCGCTGGTGTCCAGGCTGACCGCCGACGCCTGGCCGGCCGGCACCGACCCGCGCTGGACCGGCGGGGCGGCGACCCCCGGTGCGGCGGTGGAGGCCTACCAGCGGCAGGCCTCCCGGCGCTCCGAGCTCGACCGACAGGACGCCGGCCGCGAGAAGACCGGCGTCTGGCTGGGGGTCACCGCCGTGAACCCGGTCGACGGCCGCGAGCTGCCGGTGTTCATCGCCGACTACGTGCTGACCGGCTACGGCACCGGGGCGATCATGGCCGTGCCCGGTGAGGACACCCGCGACTTCGAGTTCGCGGAGGTCTTCGGGTTGCCGGTGGTCCGGACCGTGCAGCCGCCGGAGGACTTCGCGGGCGGGGCCTGGACCGGCGCGGGCCCGATGATCAACTCGGCGAACGACGAGATCTCGCTGAACGGCCTGGACAAGGCGACCGCGATCGCCACGATCACCGACTGGCTGGTCCAGCACGGGCACGGCGAGGCGACCACCACCTACAAGCTGCGCGACTGGCTGTTCAGCCGGCAGCGCTACTGGGGCGAGCCGTTCCCGATCCTCTACGACGAGGACGACCTGCCGGTCGCCGTCCCCGCGTCGATGCTGCCGGTGCTGCTCCCGGAGGTGGACGACTACTCGCCGAAGACGTTCGCCAACGACGACGCCGACTCCGCGCCGGAGCCGCCGCTGTCGCGCGCGACGGAGTGGACGACGGTCGACCTGGACCTGGGCGACGGGCCGAAGCGCTACCGGCGCGAGACCAACACCATGCCCAACTGGGCCGGCTCGTGCTGGTACTACCTGCGCTACCTCGACCCGGGGGACGACGAGCGCATGGTGGACCCGGAACTGGAGCGCTACTGGCTGGGCCCGCGCGAGCCCGGCGACGTCGGCGGCGTCGACCTGTACGTGGGCGGGGTCGAGCACGGCGTCCTGCACCTGCTCTACGCCCGCTTCTGGCACAAGGTGCTGTTCGACCTGGGCCACGTGTCCAGCGAGGAGCCGTTCCGGCGGCTGGTCAACCAGGGCTACATCTCCGCCTACGCCTACACCGACGAGCGTGGCTTCTACGTGCCCGCCGCCGACGTGGTGGAGGAGGACGGGCGGTTCACCTACGAGGGCCGGCCGGTCAACCGCGAGTACGGGAAGATCGGCAAGAGCCTGAAGAACATGGTCACGCCGGACGAGATGATCGGCGCCTTCGGGGCCGACACCTTCCGCGTCTACGAGATGTCGACCGGCCCACTGGACCAGTCCCGGCCGTGGGAGACCAAGGCCGTCGTCGGCTCCCAGCGGCTGCTGCAGCGGATCTGGCGGGTGGTCGTCGACGAGCGGACCGGCGAGGTCCGGGCCGCGGACGACGTCGAGCCCGGCGAGGACACCTCGCGGGCCCTGCACCGGACGATCGCCGGGGTGCGCGACGGCATGGCCACGATGCGCTTCAACATCGCGATCGCCCGGATCACCGAACTGACCAACCACCTGACCCAGACCTACGGCGCGGAGGCCCCGGTGCCCCGTTCGGTGGCCGAGCCGCTGGTGCTGCTGGTGGCCCCGCTGGCCCCGCACGTCGCCGAGGAGATGTGGTCGCGGCTGGGGCACGACTCGTCGCTGGCCTGGACCGCGTTCCCCGTGGCCGACCCGCGCTGGCTCGTCGAGGACACCGTGCAGGTGGCGGTCCAGGTGAACGGCAAGGTGCGGGCGCAGGTCACCGTGCCGGCCGACGCGGACGCCGACGCGCTGGAGGCCGCCGCCCGCGGCGACGAGAAGATCGCCGGGCACCTGGCCGGGAAGACGGTGCGCCGCGTCGTCGCCGTCCCGGGACGGCTGGTCAACTTCGTCCTCGGCTGAGAGGGCCCGCCGGCCGCGCCCCTGGCGAGCGAGCGAGTGGTGGGGCCGGGGCGGCGGCCGTCAGGCCGGGACGGTGTGCGCCGCGGTGAGGACGTCGCGCATCGCGGCCTCGACGGCGTCGATGGCCTCGCCGACGGTGACGTCGCGGCCGAGCTCGGCCGACAGGGAGGTGACCCCGGCGTCGGCGATCCCGCACGGGACGATCGCGCCGAAGGCGCCGAGGTCGGGATCGCAGTTGAGGGCGAACCCGTGCATGGCGACCCCCCGCGCGACCCGCACCCCGATGGCGGCGATCTTCCGCTCGGGACGCAACCGGCTGCCCGGCCCCGGTACGTCGGCGGTCAGCCAGACGCCGCTGCGGCCCTCGACGCGCACGGTGTCGACGCCGAAGCCGGCGCAGACCGCCATGAGCGCGTCCTCCAGCCGACGGACGTGCGCGACGACGTCGACCGGGTCGGGCAGCCCGACGATCGGGTAGCCGACCAGCTGGCCGGGCCCGTGCCAGGTGATCTTGCCGCCGCGGTCGACGTCCACGACCGGCGTGCCGTCCTGCGGCCGCTCGTGCGCCTCGGTGCGCCGCCCAGCGGTGTAGACCGAGGGGTGCTCGAGCAGCAGCAGGGTGTCCGGTCCGGTTCCCGCGACCCGGGCCGCGTGCAGCTCCCGCTGCCGCGCCCAGGCCTCCTCGTAGTCGACGGTGCCCGCCCGGACCACCTGGAGCTCGCTCACGGGGTCCAGCCTAGTGAGAGGACCCCGTCCTCCCCATCCTCCCCAGCTCGGGCGGGACCCGGGACGGGGCCTCAGCGCAGCCGCCGGGGCTCGATGCGGGTCTCCACCGCGGTGCCCTCGGGCCAGGGCTCGACGCGGTAGGCGGCCTTGCCCGGCCGGTCGGCGACCGCCTCCACCAGCTCGGTCCCGCGGTAGACCAGGCCCACGCCGTCGTCGGTGGCGTGCCCGGCGGGGAGCGTGCCGTCGGCCACCAGCTGGTGGTACAGCGGGCGGCGCTGCTCCTCGGAGTCGTAGTGCACGCCGTTGGACGTCGGGATCAGGCCGAGGCCGTTGGTGACCGGGCGCAGGTCGGGTCCGTAGGAGTCGGTGGTGCCGCCGACGTGCCAGCACAGCGACCCCGCGGAGACCCCGCCCAGGACCACCCCGGCCTCCCACACCTCCCGGAACACCTCGTCGAGGCCGTGCACCCGCCACACCGCCAGCAGGTTGGCCACGCTGCCCCCACCCACCCAGACGACGTCCTGCGCCAGCAGGTGGGCGCGCACGTCGGGCACCGTGGGCATCGTGAACAGGCTCAGGTGGCTCACCTGGACGTCGCTGCCGGCGAAGGCGCCGTAGACGCCGGCCAGCCGCGCCGGGTCGTCCCCCGTCGCGGTGCCGAGGTAGCAGAGCCGTGGGCGGACGGGCGCCCCCGCCAGGTCGAACGCGAGGTCGAAGACCGGACCGGGTGCCCAGTCGTAGGGCCCTCGGCCGCGGGAGTCGAAACCGATGCTGGTCGCCACGATGGTCGGCGCGGTGGCGGTCACGGTCAGGCAGCTCCTCGTGGGTCGGGCTGGTGGCCCGGGAGGTCGGCCCGGGCGGGGGAGGGCATGCCCCGAACCTAGGCGGCGGGGCGGGCTGGCACCCGTCCGGCACCCGGACTGTGGACGACGGGTGCGCCTGTGGACGACCGGGGCGGTGACCGGGCCGGGCCGCCTACGGTCCCGACCCATGCCGTCGACCCAGCCCCCCGGCCCCCGGGAGCCCCTCCGCCCGCCGGTCGTGCCGGGGTACCGGTTGGAGGAGCTGCTGGGCCGGGGCGGGTCGGGCGAGGTGTGGCGGGCCGTGCCGCGGGCCGGCGGGGCTCCCGTGGCGGTCAAGGTGCTCGTCGCCGGTGATGCCGAGCGTCAGGCCCGCGAGGCGGCGTTGCTCGGGGAGCTGGACCATCCCCACCTCGTGCGGCTGGTCGAGGTGGTGCACCAGCCCCGTCGCGGCCGACCGCCCCGGGTGGCCCTCGTGCTGGACCTGCTGCCGGGCGGCAGCCTCGCCGCGCTGCTGGCCCGGCGGGGCCGGTTGCGGCCGGGTGAGGTGGTCACCGCGATCGCCCCCGTGGCGGCCGCGCTCGCCCATGCGCACGACCGCGGGGTCGTGCACGGCGACCTCTCGCCCGGCAACGTGGTCTTCACGGCCGAGGGCCGGCCGGTCCTCACCGACCTCGGCGTGGCCCGCGTGCTCGGCGAGGACGCCGCCGGCGAGGTGACGCCGGCCTACGTCGACCCGACCGTCGCCCGCGGCGGCGCCCCGGGGCCGGCCTCCGACGTCTTCGGGCTGGCGGCAGCGGCCTTCCACGCCCTCACCGGTGTGCCTCCGTGGAACGGTGCCACCCCGGCCGACGTCCTGCGGGTCGCCGCCGAGGGCAGCCTCCCCGACCTCGCCGAACTCGCCTCCGGGGCGCCGGACGAGCTGCTGGCCGTCATCGCCCGCGGGCTGTCGCCCCATCCGCACGAGCGGGGGTCGGCCGCCGCGTTCGCCCTGGACCTCCGGCACGCCTGCCGGCCCGAGCCCGTCCGCCTCCCGCTCCACGGGGTGCCCGACGAGGACCTCGGGCGTACCGGGCACGGCCCGCGCACCGAGCTGACCCACCAGGTCCCGGGCCGTCACCGGCCGGCGCCGGACGAGCCGATCGCCCGGCCGGTCCGGGAGCGGGTCCTCGCCGCGGGCCCGGTGCTCCGTCGCTCCGCCGCCGTGGTGGTGGCGCTCGGTCTCCTCGCCACGGTCGTGTGGCTCGGGGGGCGCTGGGGCGACCCGCCGGCCGCCGGGCTGGCCGACCGCGCCGCCAGCTCCACCCGGACGTCGGTACCGTCCCCGCCCGGGCGACCCGAGCCCCCGGAGCAGCAGGCGGGAGCGGCCGTCGACTCGCCGCAGTGGTGGCGGGCCGTGCTGACCGGGCTCTACGCCCGCCGCGCCGAGGCGCTTCGACCCGGCGGTACCGACCGCCTGGACGACGTCCACACCGCCGGCAGCCCGTTGCTGAGCTCCGACCGGGGGACCGTCGCCTCCCTCGTGGCCGCCGGTGAGGACCTGCGCGGGTTCGCCCCGGTCGTGGAGGAGGTGGCGGTCCTCGACGGCGGCGCGAGCGAGGGCCGGGTCACGCTGGCGGTGACCGACACCTGGCCCGCGTACGAGGTCGTCGCGGCGGCGGACCCGGACGGACCGGCACTGCGGACGGTCGAGGCGCGCGGCACCGCGCGGGTGCGACTGACGTTGGTCGGGTCGGGGCAGGCGTGGCTCCTGGACGCAGCGGAGCGGGTGGGATGACCTCAGCCGCGGACGAGCGCCGCCTGGAGCGCGGACTCGAGTTCCGGGTGCGTCCACTCGTACCCGGCGGCTCCCAGCCGGGCGGGGAGCGCTCGCTGGCCGGCCAGCACGCCCGTGCGGCCGAACTCGCCGAGGGCCAGCGACAGCGCGAAGGCGGGAACCGGGAGGACGGCCGGCCGGTGGACGACCTGACCCAGCCGGCGGGTGAACTCGGCGTTGGTCACCGGCGCCGGTCCGGTGAGGTTCACCGGACCCGACACGTCCGCGGTCAACAGGAACCGGATCGCGCCCACCTCGTCGTCGAGGCTGATCCAGGGCCAGTACTGCCGCCCCGGGCCCATCCGCCCGCCCAGACCCAGCCGGAACACCAGGCCGAGGATCTGCATGAGCGGTGCCCCGCGTCCCACGACGAGCCCCGTCCGCAGCTGCGCCACCCGGACGCCGGCATCGGCCGCGGCCGCGGTGGCCCCCTCCCACTCGACGCACAACCGGGCGAGGAAGTCGCTGCCCGGGGCGGCGTCCTCCTCGACGGGGCGGTCGCCGGTGTCGCCGTAGAAACCCACCCCGGAGGCCGACAGCAGCACTCGCGGGCGCCCCGGGTCCTCCGCCGCGGCGTCGGCCAGGGCCTGGCTCACCGTGAGCGTGCTGTCCAGCCGGCTGGTCCTCAACCGGTCCTTGTAGGCGGCGGTCCAGGGCCGCGGCCGGATCGGCGTGCCCGCCAGGTTGACCACCGCGTCGACGTCGCGCAGCAACGCCGGGTCGATCCGCCGGTGCTGGGGGTCCCAGCGGTGCTCGTCGGCCGTGCGCGGCGTGCGCCGGACCAGTCGCAGCACGTCGTGGCCGTCGGCGCGCAGAGCCGGCACCAGCCGTGAGCCGATGAGCCCGGACGAGCCCGTGACCGCGATCCTCATGCTCCTCCTTCGGTCCCCCCGGGGCAGCGGGATGCAGTCGGGCCCCGGCTCGTCGCCGGGGCCCGACCGGGGGACCTCAGGCGAGGCCGACCTCGCCGTGGAACTGGCCGGCCTCCAGGCGCTCCCGCACGGTGGTGAGGAAGCGGGCGGCGTCGGCGCCGTCGACGATGCGGTGGTCGTAGGTGAGGGCCAGGTAGACCATCGACCGCACGGCGATGACCTCGCCGAGGTCCGCGTCCTGGACGACGACCGGACGCTTGACGACCGTGCCGGTGCCCAGGATGGCGACCTGGGGCTGGTTGATGATCGGCGTGTCGAACAGCGCCCCACGGCTGCCGGTGTTGGTCAGCGTGAACGTGCCACCGCCGAGTTCGTCCGGCGTGACCTTGTTGGTCCGGGTGCGCTCGGCCAGGTCGGCGATCTTGCGGGCGATCCCGCCGAGGCTGAGGTCGCCGGCGTCCCGGATGACCGGCACCAGCAGGCCGCGGTCGGTGTCCACCGCGACGCCGAGGTTCTCGCTGTCGTGGTAGGTCACCGTCCCGGCCTCGAGGTCGATCGAGGAGTTGACCGCCGGGTGGGCCTTGAGGGCCTCGACCGCCGCCTTGGCGAAGAACGGGAGGAAGGACAGCTTGACGCCCTCGCGGGCCTCGAAGTCCTTCTTCGCCCGGTCCCGCAGCCGCGCGATCGCCGTCACGTCCGCCTCGACGACCGTGGTCAGCTGCGCGCTGACCGCCAGCGACTCCACCATGCGGCGGGCGATGACGGTGCGCAGCCGGGAGAGCTTCTCGGTGCGGCCCCGCAGCGAGGTGTCGGGCATGGCCGCCGGGGAGGGCCGGGGCGCCGTCCGCCCCGAACCGGACGAAGCGGCCGCCGGGGCGGGCGCCGGCGCGGGCTGTGCCGCCTTCTCCGCCGCCGCGAGCACGTCCTGCTTGCGGATCCGGCCGCCGACGCCGGTACCGGTCACGGAGCCGAGGTCGACGCCGTGGTCGGCGGCCAGCCGGCGCACCAGCGGGGTCACGTAGCTGCCGCCGCCGTCGCCCTGACCGTCGCCGGACGGCTGCTGCGCGGCCGGCGCCTGCGGAGCGACCTGGGGCGGCGGCGCGGACGTCGGCGAGGTGGCGGGCTGGGCGCCGCTCGCGCCGTAGTCGCCACCGGGCTGGGTGGTCGCCGTCGCGGCGGGCTTCGCCTCCGGGGCGGCCTGCGGCGGCTCCTCGGCGGGTGCCTCCTGCTCCGGGGCTGCCTGCTCCGGCGCCTCCTGCTGGGGAGCGGCCGGGGCCGCGCCACCGCCGGCACCGCTGCCGATGACGGCGAGCTGGGCGCCGACGTCGACCGTCTCGTCCTCGTTGACGGTGATCTCGAGGAGGGTGCCGCTGACCGGCGAGGGGATCTCGGTGTCGACCTTGTCGGTGGAGACCTCGAGCAGCGGCTCGTCGGCGGACACCTCGTCGCCGACGGACTTCAGCCACCGGGTGACCGTCCCCTCGGTCACGCTCTCGCCCAGCGCCGGCATGGTCACCGGGGTGCCCTCGCCACCGCCGGATCCGCCGCCGGACCCGCCGTCCGAGTCGCTCCCGGCAGAGGCGGGTGCCGCGGCCGGCTGCTCCTGCGCAGCCGGCTCCTCCTGCGGCTCGGGGCTCGCGTCCTCGACCTGCTGGTCGGGGGTCTGCGCCGTGTCCGCGTCCTCGGCCGAGGCCGGGGGCGAGGCGGCCCCACCGCCGTCGCCGTCCCCACCGATCACCGCGAGCTCGGCGCCGACCTCGACGGTCTCGTCCTCCGAGACCAGGATCTTGGTCAGCACGCCGGCGGCCGGCGACGGGATCTCGGTGTCGACCTTGTCGGTCGACACCTCGAGGAGGGGCTCGTCGGCCTCGACCTGCTCACCCTCCTGCTTGAGCCAGCGGGTGACCGTGCCCTCGGTGACGCTCTCGCCCAGGGCGGGCATGGTGACGGACGTCGGCATCGGGGCAGGACTCCTTCGTGGCGCGGGGTGGGTGAGGGTGGTGCGAGATCAGCCGTGCACGTGCAGGGGCTTGCCGGCCAGCGCGAGGTGCGCCTCGCCGAGGGCCTCGCTCTGGGTGGGGTGCGGGTGGATGAGGCTCGCGACGTCGTCGGCCTCGGCCTCCCAGTTGTAGATCAGCTGCGCCTCGGCGATGAGCTCCCCGACCCGGCTGCCGACCATGTGCACGCCCACGACGGGACCGTCGACGGCCTGGACCAGCTTCACCGCCCCGGCGGTCTTCAGGATCTGGCTGCGACCGTTGCCGCCGAGGTCGTAGACGAGGGTCTTGACCTCCCCGTACCGCTCCTTGGCCTGCGCCTCGGTGAGGCCGACGGAGGCGACCTCGGGCTCCGAGTAGGTGATCCGCGGGACGCCGGCGTAGTCGATCGGTGCCGGCTTGAGCCCGGCCAGCCGCTCGGCGACGAGGATGCCCTCGCCGAACCCGACGTGGGCCAGCTGCAGGGTCGGGATCAGGTCGCCGACGGCGGAGATCGTCGGCACGTTGGTGCGGCAGTACTCGTCGACGAGGACGTAGCCGCGCTCCATGGCGACGCCGGCCTCCTCGTAGCCGAGGCCCTGGCTCACCGGCCCGCGACCGACGGCGACCAGCACCAGCTCCGCCTCGAAGTCCTTGCCGTTCTCCAGCGAGACCGTGACGCCGTTCTCCGTGGTCTGGACGCCGGAGACCCGGCTGCCCAGCGAGAAGTCGATCTTCCGGCGGCGGAAGGCACGCTCCAGGAGCTTGGAGGAGGACTCGTCCTCGAGCGGGACCAGGTGCGGCAGCGCCTCGACGATGGTGACGTCGACACCGAAGGACTTCCAGGCGCTGGCGAACTCGCACCCGATGACGCCGCCACCGAGGATGATCGCCGAGGCCGGTACCCGGTCGAGGTTCAGCGCGTGGTCACTGGTGATGACCTTGGTGCCGTCGACCTCGATGCCGGGCAGGCTGCGGGCGTAGGAGCCGGTGGCCAGCAGGACGTGCTTGCCCTCGTACCGCTGCCCGTCCACCTCGACGGCGGTGGGGGAGACCAGCCGGCCCTCCCCCTCCACGTAGTTGATCTTGCGGCTCTTGATCAGGCCCTGCAGGCCCTTGTAGAGCCGGGAGACGACGCCGTCCTTGTAGGCGTTGACGCCGTCCATGTCGATCCCGGCCAGGGACGTCTTGACGCCGAACTGCTCGCCCTCGCGGGCGCTGTCGGCGACCTCACCGCTGTGCAGCAGGGCCTTGGTGGGGATGCAGCCGCGGTGCAGACAGGTGCCGCCGACCTTGTCGCGCTCGATCAGCACGACCGACAGGCCGAGTTCGGCCCCGCGCAGTGCGGCGGCGTAGCCACCCGAGCCACCACCGAGGATGACCAGGTCGGCGGGCGAGGTGGGTGCGCTCACGAGTGCTCCTCTGGTGCAGTGGTCCCGCCCCGCTCACGCGGTCGGGTGAACGTCCGCGCCCATCCTGCCACTCCGGGAACGGCGTGGCCCGGAGCGCCGTTTCCAGCGCGGACGCCGCGACCCGATGGTGGCCGGCGGGGACGGGAGCGGACATGGGGCTGTGGCGACGACGGCGGCGCGGGACCGCGGACGGCGACGGGCGCGCCACCCTCGACCGCGGGGCCGGTCGCGCCGACCTGGCCCACCTGGAGCAGTTCGTCGCCAGCCGCCGCGGCGTCGAGGGCTTCGTCGAGCCGCGCACCGCCGTCACCGAGACCACGATCGTGCTCGTCGCGGCCGACGGTGAGTGGACCCGCCGCCGCATCGACGGGCCGGACACCGCGCGCCGGCTGTCCCGGGACCTCGGCGTCCCGGTGTACGACGCGCAGGTCACCGGCTATCCGCAGCGGATGCGGGACTGGTCGAAAGACCACAGATGAAGGACCCCGTCCCTCTCACCCCTCGCACGCTCGGGGCGAGCCTCCGGACAGGGCCGCTCCGGCACGTCAGGCGGCGATGAGGTCCTCGATCGTCGCCAGCAGGGTCCGCACCGGCACACCGGTGCCGCCCTTGGGGGTGTAGCCCCACGGTGCCCCGGTGTTGTAGCTCGGGCCGGCGATGTCGATGTGCGCCCACGGCAGGCCGGCCGGCACGAACTCGGCGAGGAAGTGCGCCCCGACGAGCATCCCGCCCATCCGGTCGGCGTTGGCGTTGACCAGGTCGGCGATGGGGGAGTCCAGTCCCTGCCGCAGCTCCGCCGGCATGGGCATGGCCCACATCGACTCGCCGCTGCGCCGGCTCGCGGCCACGACGGCGTCCCGGAGGTCGTCACTGCCCATGACGCCGGCGGTGCGGGAGCCGAGCGCCACCAGCTGCGCGCCGGTGAGCGTCGCCGTCTCCAGCAGGTAGTCGGGGCCGTCCTCGGCGGCGCGAGCCAGGGCGTCGGCCAGGACCACGCGGCCCTCGGCGTCGGTGTTGGTGATCTCGGCCTTCTTGCCGTTGCGGAAGGTCACCACGTCCGCCGGGCGGTAGGCGGTGCCGCTGGGCAGGTTCTCCGCGATCGGCACGGTGGCGGTCACCTCGACCGGCAGGCCGAGCTCGGCGACGAGGCACACGGTGGCGATCACGGCCGCCGCGCCGGCCATGTCGCTCTTCATGTCCTCCATCTTCAGCGCCGGCTTGATCGACAGGCCGCCGCTGTCGAAGGTGATGCCCTTGCCGACGAGCGCGATCTTCTTCTTCGCCTTCTTGCCCGAGTACGTCAGGCGCAGCAGCCGCGGCCCGCGAGCCGAGCCGCCCCCGACGGCCAGGATGCCGCCGTAGTTGCCGGCCGCCAGGGCCGCCTCGTCGAGCACCTCGACCTTGAGGCCGGCCTTCTTCCCCGCCGCCGCACCGCGGTCGGCGAGCTCGGCCGGGAAGAGGTCGTTGGGCGGGGTGTTGACCAGGTCGCGGACCAGGTGCACCGCGCCGGCCACCGCGCGGGCACGCGCGAGGGCGGTCCGCGCGTCGCCGGCGTCGGGGACGACCACCGTGAACTCCCGCGGCGGCACCGGCCGGTGGGCCGGCAGGTCGGACTTGTAGGCGGTGAACTCGTAGGCGCCCAGGAGGCTGCCCTCGCCCACCGCGTGCAGGCGGAGGTCGTCGGGGGCCCCGCCCACCGCGGCGAGCAGGCTCACGACGGACCCCCGGCCGGCCAGCGCGCGGCTGGCCGCCCCCGCGGCGCGGCGCACGGCCTCGGCCGGGTAACCGCCGGCGGCGTCCGGCGCGCCCAGTCCCACCGCGGCGACGACGGGGAACGGTCCCTGGCCGAGCGAGGACAGCCGGGTCACCTCGTCCTCGGCGCCGCGTGCGCCCAGGTCGGCCAGCGCCGGCAGCAGCCGGCCGCCGAGCAGGCGGTCGACCGCCTCGGCCCCGGGGGTGCGCAGCAGGCCGGTCGGGCCCGTGCCGATCCCGACGACGACGGCGTCGGCGGAGAGCTTCTCGAGCGGGCGGTCGCTGGCGGTGATCGTCGTCGGCACCGCTCGATCCTATGAGGACCCCTCTGCCCCCCACCGGTCGCGGGCTCACGGTGGCCCCCTGCGGAGGGGCCGCCCGGGCCCGTCACCGGGCGCGACCTGGTGATCGACCTGCAGGGAGGCCGCCGCCGTCGATAGCGTGAGGGCGTGACCGCGCGCACCTCGCCGCTGCACGAGCGGCACCTCGCGGCCGGCGCCAAGCTGGCCGAGTTCGCCGGGTGGTCGATGCCCCTGGAGTACGCCGGGGGAGGGGTGCTGGCCGAGCACGCCGCCGTCCGGACCGGCGTCGGGCTGTTCGACGTCTCCCACCTGGGGACGGTGACCGTCCGCGGAACCGGCGCCGCCGCCTTCCTCGACTCCTGCCTGACCAACGACCTGTCCCGCATCGGCCCCGGCCGGGCGCAGTACACGCTGGTCTGCCTGCCCGACGGCGACCCACGGGCCGGCGGCGTCGTCGACGACCTGTTCGTCTACCTGCGCGGACCCGACGACGTGCTCCTGGTGCCGAACGCGGCCAACGCCGCCGACGTCGTGACCCGGCTCGCTGACGCCGCCCCCGCGGGGGTGACGGTCACCGACCGGCACGCCGACGTGGCCGTCCTGGCGGTCCAGGGGCCGCGGTCGGCCCAGGTGCTGGCCTTCCTCGGCCTGCCCGGCGAGCTGCCCCACCTGTCCTTCGTGACCGGCACCGGAGGCGGTGACACCGAGGTGACCGTCTGCCGGACCGGCTACACCGGGGAGCACGGCTACGAGTTGCTGGTCGCGGCGGAGCGGGCCGGTGCGGTGTGGGACGTGCTCGTCGACGTGGGCCGCGACGAGGGGCTGCGGCTGTGCGGGCTGGGCGCGCGGGACACGCTGCGCACCGAGATGGGCTATCCACTGCACGGCCACGAGCTCTCGCCGGACATCACCCCGCTGCAGGCCGGCGTGGGGTGGGCCGTGGGTTGGCACAAGCCGGCCTTCTGGGGGCGGGACGCCCTGCGGGCCGAACGGGAGACGGGTCCGGCCCGGTTGCTGCGGGGGCTGCGGGTCTCCGGGCGGGGCATCCCGCGGCCCGGCATGGCGGTGCTGGACCCCGACGGGGCCCGCGTGGGCGAGGTCACCAGCGGCACGTTCTCACCGACCCTGCGCACGGGCATCGCGCTCGCGCTGCTGGACACCGCCGCGGCCGACCCCGAGGACGGCCGGCTGACCGTCGACGTACGCGGGCGGCCGCAGCCCGTGGAGGTGGTGCGGCCGCCCTTCGTCCCGTCGCACGTGCGCTGAGGCCCTACTTCCGCGTCGGGTCCTTGTCCTCCTTGGTCGGCTCCGGCTTGTCGGGCAGGGAGTCGGCGACCACGGCGTCCCGCCGGCCCATCGGCTGGGGGTCGCCCTCGGTGGTGTCCCGGGCGGTCTGGTGCTCGGCCTCGGAGTTGATCTCCGCGCCCAGCAGCACCAGGTAGCAGGTGAGGTACAGCCACAGCATCAGCACGATGACGCCGGCGATCGCGCCGTAGGTCTCGTTGTAGGACCCGAAGTTGTCGACGTAGAAGCTGAAGCCGATGCTGACCACGGCCCAGACGACGGTGACGACGATCGAGCCGAGACTCACCCAGCGCAGCTGCGGCGCGTCGCGGTCGGGGGCCACCCGGTAGAGGACGGCGAGCGCACCGGCGAAGACGCCGAGCAGGAGCAGCCACCGCACCACCTGCGCCAGGATCGTGCCGACGGCGCCGAGCGGGAGGTCCTCCAGCACCGCCGGGACGATGGCGACGAGACCGAAGGTGATCAGCACGAACACGATCGCGCCCAGGGTCAGGCCCAGCGAGGTGGCCTTCATCCGCACGAAGCCGCGGGTCTCGACCTCGTCGTAGGCCAGGTTGACGGCGGTGATCAGGTTGCCCACGCCGCCGGACGCGCTCCACAGCGCGGCGAGGATCGACACGATCAGGCCCACGGTCAGCGCGCCGCCGCTGTTGGTGACGATCGCGTTGAGCTGGTCGCCGATGAGCTCCGAGGCGCTCTCCGGCAGCTGCGCCGACAGCGACTCGATCTGCTCGGCGACCGACTCCGGAGAGGCCACCAGGCCGTAGATCGAGATGGCCGCGATCAACGCCGGGAAGATGGCCAGGAAGGCGAAGAAGGCCACCCCGCCGGCGATGATCGGCATGTTGTCGGCCTTGTTCTCCGCCCACGCCCGCTTGACCACCTGCTTCCAGCCGCGCAGGGGGATGTCCGTCGGCTTCTCCGCGGAGACCCCCGGCAGCGTCTCCTCCGACGGCGTCCCGGGCGGCGAACGGTCGGCGTCGGGGTCGGGACCGCGCTCGGCGGCGGCCTTGGCGGCCGCCCGTCGCGCTGCCTTCTCCTCGACCCGCTCCCGGATCCGGTCGACGGCACTCTCGCGGGGCCGGGTCCCGGCCACGTCAGTCGCCCGGCCAGGTGCCGGTCAGCTTGGTGAAGCCACGCGCACCGGCCCGGTCGATCGCCGCCTTGGTGGCGGCGAAGATCGCGCCCTGCAGGGCGGCCGAGATGATCACCTGGTACATCGGGTACTCGCTCTGCAGCGCGTCGGGTGCATCGTCCTGGTCCGCGACGCGCTTCCACACCTGCTTGAAGACGGCGCCGGACACGGTGCCGGCGAGGAGACCGCCGAGCAGGCCGATCGGCCGGTAGGCGAGCTTGGCGCCCTTGCTGCTCACTTCGTCCTCCTCGACACCCGGCGGGCCTTGGCCTTCTTCGCCTTCTTCGCAGCCGTCCGGGTCGCCTTGCGGGCGGCCTTCTCCGCGGCGGCACGCCGGGCGGCGACGGCCTTGGTCGCGCGCTTGGCATCCCGCTTCGCCTGGCGCTTGGCCTTCCGGCGGTCCTTGGTCCGGCTGCGCCAGACGAGCAGGCCCAGGAGGCCGGCCACGCCCGCTCCCGCACCGATCACCGTCGGGGGGCTCTCGCGGTAGGTCTCCACGGCGGTGTCCTTGGCGCGGGCCGCACCCTCCTTGGCGCGCGAGGGCACGTCGAGGCGGTGCGACAGCTCGTCGACCGTGCGGCCGAGCTGGGCGCGGGTGGCCTCGATGTCGGCCTTGATGGCGTCGGGGTCGTTGGGCGCCGGCTTGTCGGCGCCGTCGGGTCCGGAGCTGATGGGCGTGCTCACCGGCGGGCACTCTCCTTCACGGTGGCGATGTCGGTCTTGGTGCTCGCGATGGCCTCGGTGGGCAGCGGCGGTGTCGCCTTGTCGACGTCCTTCTTGCCCACCAGCGCCAGGACGCCGGCGACGGCGAACAGCACGACGGCCACGATGACCGCGGCGAGCCAGGCCGGCACGGCCAGCGCCAGGGCCAGGACGGCGGCGGCGATGAGCACTGCCAGGCCGAAGAAGGCGAACAGGCCGGCGCCGCCGAACAGGCCGGCGCCGACTCCGAGCCGCTTGGCCTTCTGGGTGACCTCCGCCTGCGCGAGGCGCGCCTCGTCGCGGACCAGCCGGGAGATCTGCTCGGTGAGCTGACCGATCAGCTGCCCGGTCGAGGCGTCCTCGGTCGCGGGGGGTGGAGCGGTCGCGCGGCTCGCGCCCGCGGTGGGGTGTGTCATCGGTCCTCCGGTCGGCACGTGCACGGTCGATGACCTCACATGCCCCCGATGATCGCCGGGGTAACCAGCTCCAGGTCACAGTCGGGGGACGGCCGGTGCGAGGAGGTCACTAGCCTCGCGCCATGGACTGGTACTGGCGGCTGGAGGACCCCTCGGGGGCGGAGGTCGATCCCGCCGCGGTGGGCGTCGAGGTCCCGCGGACCGACAACCAGGGCGACGCCGAGTCGTGGCTCGGCGAGAACTGGCGGCACCTGCTCGAGCGCGGCGTCGCCACGGTCTCGCTCTTCGAGGGGGAGCGGAAGGTCTACGGCCCGATGGGCCTGGCCGCGACCTGAGCGAGGGCCCCCTGCACCCGTCCCGCGGCGCGGGGCAGGGGACCTCCCCTCAGCCGCGCGCGGTCTTGGCCGGGTCACGCTCGACGACGTCGCCGAGCACCTCGTCGATCCGGGCCAGGACGTCGTCGCCGAGGGTGACGCCGGCCGCCTGGACGTTGTCGTGGACCTGCTCGGGCCGGGTGGCGCCGATGATCGCGGCGGCGACGTTGCCGTTCTGCAGCACCCACGCGATCGCCAGCTGGGCCATCGAGAGGCCGAGATCGTCGGCGATCGGGCGCAGCTGCTGCACGCGGGTGAGGACGTCGTCCCGCAGGAACCGCTGGATGAACCGGCCGGCCTCGGGGTCGGTGGCGCGGCTCCCGGCGGGCGGTTGCTGGCCGGGGAGGTACTTGCCGGTGAGCACGCCCTGGGCGATCGGGGAGAACACGATCTGCGACAGCCCCTCCTTCTCGGAGGTGGGCACGACCTCGTCCTCGATCACCCGCCAGAGCATCGAGTACTGCGGCTGGTTGCTGACCAGCTGGATGCCGAGGTCGCGGGCCAGGGCGGCACCGGCGGCGATCTCGTCGGCGCGCCACTCCGAGACGCCGATGTAGAGCGCCTTGCCGGCCCGCACCAGGTCGGCGAAGGCGGTCATCGTCTCCTCCAGCGGCACCGTGGGGTCGTAGCGGTGCGCCTGGTAGAGGTCGACGTGGTCGATCTGCAGCCGGCGGAGGGACGCCGTGCAGCTCTCCATGACGTGCTTGCGGGACAGTCCGCGGTCGTTGTGCCCGGGCCCCGTCGGCCAGTAGACCTTGGTGAAGATCTCCAGGCCCTCGCGGCGCTGGCCGGCCAGCGCGCGGCCGAGCACCGACTCGGCCCGGGTGCCGGCGTAGACGTCGGCGGTGTCGAAGGTGGTGATGCCGCGTCGAGCGCCGCCCGCACGCAGGCCTGGGCGGCGTCCTCCTCGACCTGCCCGCCGTGGGTCAGCCAGTTGCCGTACGCGATCGAGGAGATGGTGAGGCCGGATCGGCCCAGTCGTCTGGATTCCACCCGGCCGACGCTAGCGGCCCCGCCCGGAGGCTCGCCGCGAGCCTGCGAGCGGTGAGGAGGACGGGGTCCTCCCTCAGACCTGGGCGCCCAGTGCCACCTCGGGCTTGGGGAACCGCCACCGCCGGACCATCGTGGACCGGCTGACGCCGTACCAGATCAGCCCACGCATCCGGTGGTCGTCGTCGGGGAAGCGCTCGAGCACCTTCCGCTTGATCCGCCGGCCCAGGACGACGGAGTCGGCGATGATCACCAGGAAGAAGAGGAACCAGAGGAACACCGTGTAGCTCTGCACCTCCGGGACCGGCACGAAGTAGCCGACGAGCACCAGCGCGGCGACCACCAGGAAGAAGCTGCCGGCGTTGCGGCGGGCGTCGACGGTGTCGCGCACCAGCTTGCGGACCGGCCCGCGGTCGCGCACCGGCAGGTGGCTGTCGTCGCCGCGGACGGCGCCCGCGCGCGCGGCGCCCCGCGTGGCCGCCTGCTGCTCGCGCATCCGCTTGTAGGCCTCCTTGCGGGTGGTCGGCGGCGGCGGGGGAGGCCCGGGACGGCGGCCCTGGGCCTCGTACCGCTTCGGCGTGGGCCGGCCCTTGCCGCCGGCCTTCACCAGCGAGGTGGTCACGTCGGTGCCGGCGTCCGGCGCGGTCTCGGCGCGGTCCCGGCGCCCGGGCAGGCGGAGCTTCACAGCGGCGAGTCTACGGGGGCGCCCCGCCGTCCCGGCCCGCGCGCCGGTCCGGGACGTAGACTGGGAACAGGCTCCGCCACGGCGGTGTTCACCCGCTGCAGGGAGTGCCGCAGCGGACGCCCTCGGATGTGGGAGGACAGAACATGACGGTGCAGGACACCACGGCCCCCGGTAGCACCGGTGTGCTGCTCAGCGACCCCGCGGCCTCGAAGGTCAAGGCGCTGCTGGACCAGGAGGGTCGCGACGACCTGCGGCTGCGCATCGCGGTCCAGCCGGGCGGCTGCTCCGGGTTGCGATACCAGCTCTTCTTCGACGAGCGGTTCCTCGACGGCGACCAGACCTACGAGTTCGGTGGGGTCGAGGTCATCGTCGACCGCATGAGCGGCCCCTACCTCGGCGGTGCCGTGATCGACTTCGTCGACACCATCGAGAAGCAGGGGTTCACGATCGACAACCCCAACGCCGGCAGCTCGTGCGCCTGCGGGGACTCGTTCTCCTGATCCTCGCCTGACGCACGACCACAGCGCCCGGCTCCTCCTCGCGGAGGAGCCGGGCGCTGTCGTGTCAGAGCCGGACGGGGTAGACGGTCTCGGGGATCGCCGGCTTGATCCGCTCCTCGACGAAGATGCCGTGCCACACCATGAAGACCAGCACCTCCCAGACCTGACGGGCGATGCGCTTGCTCGGCACCTCGGCCGTCCGGAGCCGGTCGAGCAGGCCCAGCACGTGGTCGCGGTCGAGCCACTCGTCGGTCTGGCTGCCCGCCACGATGTCGCGCGCCCACTCGTGCAGCGGCCCGGCGAGGAAGTCCGCCGTCGGCACGGGGAAGCCCAGCTTGCGCCGGTGCAGGATCGACGGCGGGACGATCTGCTCCATCGCCCGGCGCAGCGCGTACTTGGTGGCGTTCTGCCGGTCACCCGAGCCGCCCACCGGCACGCGCTGGTCCAGCGGGATGGTGCTGGCGAGGGCGAACACCTCGGGGTCCAGGAAGGGCACCCGCAGCTCGAGCGAGTTGGCCATCGTCATCTTGTCGGCCTTGACCAGGATGTCGCCGCGCAGCCAGGTGAACAGGTCCACGTACTGCATGGCCGTGACGTCGTCGTACCCGGCCTCGCGGGTCTGCCGGTAGAGGGCCTCGGTCACGGTGACGTGCGACAGGTCGGTGTCGTGGCCGCGCATCAGCCGGGCCAGCTCCGCACCGGAGAAGTTGCGCGCGTTGCCGTAGTAGCGCTCCTCCAGGGGGATCGACGCGCGGCGCAGCAGGTCCTTGCCGCGCATCCCCTCGGGCAGCCGCTCGGACAGGGCGGCCATCGCCCGCTTGCCGAACGGCGGCACCCGCTCGGCCCAGGCCAGGCTCAGCGGCTCGCGGTAGATCGTGTACCCGCCGAACAGCTCGTCCGCGCCCTCGCCGGAGAGCACCACCTTGACGTGCTTGCGCGCCTCGCGGGCCACGAAGTACAGCGGTACGAGGGCGGGGTCGGCGACCGGGTCGTCGAGGTACCAGACCACCTCCGGGATGGCCTCGGCGAACTGCTCCGCGGTGATCACGACCGGCACGTGGGCCACACCGAGCGCCGCCGCCGACTCCGCGGCGATGTCGACCTCCGACGTCGACTCCCGCTCGAACCCGACCGTGAAGGTCATGAGGTCCGGGTTGTAGCGGTGCGCGAGCGCGGCGATCGCGGTGGAGTCGATGCCACTGGAGAGGAACGACCCCACGGTGACGTCGGCGCGCATGTGCTTGGCCACGGACTCGTCCAGCGCCGCCGCGATCCGGTCGTAGAGCTCCTGCTCCCGTCCGGCCGCCACCGGCTGCGGCCGGAAGGTCGGGTGGAAGTAGCGGGCGGTGTGCAGCTCGCCGTCCACCACGGTGAAGCTCGTACCGCTCTCGATCCGGCGGATGCCGCGGTGCAGCGTCGCCGGCTCGGGCACGTACTGCAGCGTCAGGTAGTGCTGGAGCGAGGCGGGGTCGACCCCGCCGGCGGCGGCGCTGCCGCCGAGCATCTCCAGGACCGCCTTCTTCTCCGAGCTGAAGACCAGGCCGCCGTCGGCCAGCCGGGCGGTGAACAGTGGCTTGATGCCGAAGGGGTCGCGGGCGCCGAACGCCGTCCGCGTGGCGGTGTCCCAGATGACGAAGGAGAACATCCCGCGCAGCCGGCGGACGACGTCCTGGCCCCACAGGTGGTAGCCGGCGACGATCGTCTCGGTGTCCCCGTGGGTGCTCAGCTCGGCGCCGGCGGCGGCGAGCGCCTCCCGGAGCTCCAGGTAGTTGTAGATCTCGCCGTTGAACAGGATCCGGTACCGGTCGCCGGCGTAGGGCAGCGGCTGCGGGCTGCCTTCCAGGTCGATGATCGACAGCCGGTTGAAGCCGAGGACCGCGCGGTCGTCGGACCACACCGCGGTGTCGTCGGGGCCGCGGTGGTGCAGGCAGTGCAGCGCGGACTGCACGCCGTCGACGTGGTCGACGCCGACCCGGTCGGCGTCGGTGGACAGGTAGGCCAGCAGGCCGCACATGAGGCGCAGGTCTCCGGGGTGTCGGCTCGTGTCCCGGCTGCTGGAGCCGGGACGGGGTCAGACGCGCTCGCCGGCGCGGGTCTTGCGGGTCGCGATCCGCTCGGCGACGAAGGACAGGATCGGCACGGTGCCGGCCAGGAGCACGAGCACCGTGCCCCGGAGCGTCCAGCGGGCGCGCACCGCGAGGTCGCAGGCGGTGAGGAAGAAGATGAAGTACAGCCAGCCGTGCGCCGTGCCGATGACGGCGACGGGCTGGTCGAGTCCCGCCGCGTACTTCAGCGGGACGGCGACCAGGATCAGCGCGATCAGCAGGACGCCGACCACCCAGGCCATCACCCGGTAGCGGGTCAGCGCGGCGGGGACGCCCTGGCCGACCCGTCGGGCGAGCGCCCGGGGCAGCCGCGGGGCGGTCGCGGCCGGTTCAGCCGCCACTGGTGCCCCGCCGGCCCAGGGCCTTCTCGTTGAGCTCGGCCAGGTAGGCGTTGTACGCGGCCAGCTCCGGGTCGCCGGTCGTGTCGATCCGGGGCCGCTGGTACAGGACCAGCGAGCTGCCCGGCTCCTCCTCGTCGGGGTCACGGTGCAGCTCCTCGCGGCACATGCGCACGTAGAACCACAGGCCCATGAACCCGTACAGCGGCCACTGCAGCGCGTAGCTCCAGTTGACCGCACCGCCGCCGGCCTCGGCCTTGCTCAACTGCCACCAGCCCAGGAAGAAGGTGGCGACGAACAGCGCCGCCACGAGCAGGTGCATCAGCACCCACCTGGGGGTCAGCAGCCGGGAGATCACGACCTCGACTCTAACCGGCGTCCCGGTCGGTCCGGGGCCGCCGGTGGCGGGTCTCACCGGCCTGCGGACCGTCGCCCGCGCCGCCGTCCGACGGTGCAGGCACGCGACCCGCCGGTCGTGCGTCTCCGGTGGTCGGCCGCCATGCGGGGTCGGCTAGTCTCCCCGCAGACTGTGATCGGCACGGGAGCCGTTCGCCGAACCCCGGCTGGCGGCCCGCCGGGACGACCGTCCGGGACGTCCGGACGGAGGACGAGGAGGCAGCGAGCAGTGGCTCGAGGCAGCAGGCTCGCGCGGGTCCCCGCGCTCGGTCTCCTGGGGGTGGTCGCCCTCACCGGGTGCACCCCGAACAACGAGTTCTGGCGCTGGGGCTGGCCCGACGGCATCACCGACGAGGCCGTCGACATGCGCAACCTGTGGATCTGGTCGGTCATCGCGGCACTGATCGTCGGCATCGGGGTGTGGGCCCTGATCCTGTGGTCGGTCGTCAAGCACCGGAAGCGTGGGGACGAGCTCCCCAAGCAGACGGCGTACAACCTGCCGCTGGAGATCGTCTACACGATCATCCCGTTCCTGATCATCGCCGGGCTGTTCTTCTTCACCGTCGTGGTGCAGAACCGGGTCCAGGACCGCAGCGAGGATCCCGACGTCACCATCGCCGTCAACGCCTTCAAGTGGAACTGGCAGTTCGTCTACCCGGAGACCACCGGGGACGACGGCCAGCCGGTCGACACGATCGGCACCAGCGAGGAGATCCCGATCCTCGTCCTGCCCACCGACCAGGTCGTCCGGTTCGAGGTGGCCTCGGCGGACGTCATCCACTCGTTCTGGGTGCCGGAGTTCCTCTTCAAGCTCGACGTCATCCCCGGCAACGAGAACGGCCGGGACAACGTCTTCGAGGTGACCGTCCGCGAGGAGGGCGCCTTCGTCGGACGCTGCACCGAGCTCTGCGGGACCTACCACGCCTACATGAACTTCGAGGTCCGGGCGGTGTCGCAGGACGACTACGCGGACTACCTCGAGGCACGCGAGTCGGGCCTGGACACCGCCGCCGCCCTCGAGAGCATCGGCCAGCCGGGCGGCCCGCAGTCCACGCAGGCGTGGGACCTCGTCGACGACGCCCAGCGCGCCGATGGCTGACCGGTCCGGCGGGGCAGCAGGAACCACGCACGAGGAGGGACGGCCGTGAAGGTCGAAGCGCTCATCTTCAACATCATCGGTGTCTTCTGCATCGTGATGGCCGCGGTCTACGGGATCTGGTCCCGTGAGCCGATCGGCACCACGGCGCTGGTCCTGTCGGGGGGACTCACCTTCCTCATCGGCGGCTTCTTCTGGTTCGTCTCGCGGCGCATCGACGCCCGCCCGGAGGACCGCAAGGACGCCGACATCGCCGACGGTTCAGGTGAGCTCGGCTTCTTCAGCCCGGGGAGCTACTGGCCCTTCGCCATCGCCCTGTCGGCCGCGCTGATGGGTCTGGCGCTGGCCTTCTTCTACTCGTGGCTGATCCTCATCGCCGGCGCCGCGCTGCTCGTCACCATCGGTGGCCTGCTGTTCGAGTACTACGTCGGGCAGAACGCGCACAGCTGAGCGGCGATCCTCCGCGTTCCCCCACAGGGCCCCTCCCCGCAGCCGCGAGGAGGGGCCCTGTGACGTCCCGCGGGCCGGGGCGGCCCCTCCAGCGTGTGGCGGCCCCCGGTGAGCGCTCCGGGGTACCGCTGCGGCGGCGACGCCCCGGCCGGCGCCGGGTTCCCCACCCACAGCCGCCCCTCGTGGGACCCGGCCACGGGAGACTGCTCGGCCGGACGAGGGCGTGCTGCGTCGAGCCGAGGCTCCCTCCGCCGGACGAGCGGTGGCCCGCATCCCGCCGACGTCCCTGCGACACCGCGTGAGGCCGTCCTGCTGCCCGCCCAGCCGGCCGGTGACGCGCGCACGGGTGGTCGTGCCACGGTCGGTGCCGACACCACCCCCGGCGTCCGCACGTGGCTCCCGCCGCGGTCGAGGACCAGCGACCGCGGGGGAACGGAGCCGGTGGCGGCCCGGGCGCACCCAGCGTCCGACCCGGGGTCACCCGCGTGCGCAGCGGTGCCCCGGACGCAGCAGGGCCCCCGACGGGATCCCGTCGGGGGCCCTGCTGGTGAGCTGCCAGGTGGGTCAGTCGCGCGGCTCCTGCGGCCGCCCGCCCTCCTGAGGCCGACCGGAGGTGGTGAGCTCCCGGCTGGACTCCGCGGCCGCCGGGCCGTGCTCCTCGCGGCGCTGCTCGAGCTCGACCTGCGCCGGCTCCTCGATGGGGCTGAAGAAGCCCCGGATGGCCCGGCGAGCACCGCCGACCTGGTTCATCTTCTTGGGCACCGGAGCACCGCCGTAGGCGAGCTGGCCGTGGCCGTGCGCGTCCACCTCACCCAGGGGCTGGTGGACCTCGATGAACTCGCCGTGCGGCAGGCGCCGGATGACGCCGGTCTCGATGCCGTGCTCGAGCACCTCGCGGTCGTGCTGCTGGAGGCCCAGGCACATCCGGTAGGTGAGCACGTAGGCGATCGGCGGCAGGATGATCACGCCGATCCGGCCGACCCAGGTCATCGCGTTGAGGCTGATGTCGAACTTGTCCGCGATGACGTCGTTGCCGCCCGCGATCATCAGCCAGACGTAGAACGTCAGGGCCATGACCCCGAGCGACGTCCGCACCGGCACGTCCCGCGGCCGCTGCAGCAGGTGGTGCGAGGCGGTGTCGCCGGTGAGCTTGCGCTCGATCATCGGGTACAGCGCGAGGACGGTGAACATCGCGCCGGCGACGACGACCGTGGGCCAGAAGAGCGCCGGGATCGTGTAGTCGCCCGGCAGGTTGATGTCCCAGGCCGGGAAGATGCGCGTCGACCCGTCGAGGAAGCCGATGTACCAGTCCGGCTGCGAGGCCGAGGAGACCTGAGCCGGGTTGTACGGGCCCCAGAGCCACACCGGGTTGATCTGCACGAGGCCGCCGAGGGCGGCGCAGACACCGAACACGATGAAGAACAGGCCGGTCGCCTTGCCGGCGAAGGCCGGGAAGAGCCGGTTGCCGACCACGTTGTGCTCCGTGCGGCCCGGGCCGGGGAACTGGGTGTGCTTCTGCTTGACCAGGACCAGCAGGTGCACCGCGATGAGTGCCAGCAGGATGGCCGGGATCAGCAGCACGTGCACGATGTAGAACCGGCCGATGATGTTCTCGCCGACGAAGTCGCCGTTGAAGACCGCCCAGTGTGCCCAGGTGCCGATGACCGGCACCGACAGCAGGATCGCGCTGATGATGCGGAGCCCGGTGCCCGAGAGCAGGTCGTCGGGGAGCGAGTAGCCGGTGACGCCCATGAGCAGCGCGAGCACCAGCATGACCACACCGATGAGCCAGTTGCTCTCGCGCGGCCGCCGGAAGGCGCCGGTGAAGAAGATGCGCAGCAGGTGCACCACGATCGCGGCGACGAACAGCAGCGCCGCCCAGTGGTGGATCTGCCGCATGAACAGGCCGCCGCGGACGTCGAACGACAGCTGCAGCGCGGAGTCGTAGGCCGCGGACATCTCGACGCCGCGCAGCGGCGCGTAGGAGCCCTCGTACACGACCTCCCGCATCGAGGCGTCGAAGAAGAAGGTCAGGTACGTGCCCGACAGCAGCAGGACGACGAACGCGTAGAGCGCGATCTCGCCCAGCAGGAACGACCAGTGGTCGGGGAAGACCTTGTTCAGGGTCCGGCGGAGCGGTCCAGCGACGATCAGGCGGTCGTCGACCTCGAGCGCGGCCTTGCCCAGCAGCGTGGTCGGGACACCCGGCGCCGTGGCGGTACGAGCCATCAGATGCGCTCCCGGTTCCAGTAGGTGGGGCCCACGGCCTCAGGGTAGTCGTCGCGCGCGACGAAGTAGCCCTCGTCGTCGACCGTGATGGGCAGCTCCGGTAGCGCCCGCGTCGCCGGGCCGAAGACCGGCTTGGCACCCTGCGTGACGTCGAACTGCGACTGGTGGCACGGGCAGAGGATCCGGCTGGTCTCCTGCTCGTACAGCGACACCGGGCACCCGGCGTGCGTGCAGATCTTCGAGTAGGCGACGTAGTCGCCGTAGCCGAAGTCGTCCTGACCCTCGCGGGGGCGGTTGACCGCGACCTGCTCGGGCCGCAGCCGGATCAGCATCGTGGCGGCGTCGGCCTGCCGGTTCCCGCCCGGGACGGCCGGGAACACCGTCTCCAGCGAGCCGGGCTGCTGGTCGCCGGGCCGGATGGGGGTGCCGTCGTCGCGGACGAGGCGGACCCCCGGGCCCCAGTTGGTGGTGCCCAGCGGATCGCCGGTGTTCGGGTTCCGGATGAGGCCGCCCAGCGGCATGATCAGCATCAGCCCGAGGCCGCCGCCCATGAACACCAGCGAACGGGTGATCAGCTTGCGCCGCGCCAGGCCGCTGTTGTGCAGGCCGCCCACGAGGGTGGCGCCGGTGGTGACCCGGTCGAAGTGCGAACCGTCGTGCTTGTCCTGCACCGCGGTCTCGTGCGGGAGCAGCTTCTTGGTGTAGAGCACCAGACCGACGCCGACGAGGACCAGCGAGAGGCCCATCAGGGCGCCCAGCATCGGCGTGAACAGCGCGCTCCAACCGCCCTCGGTGATCTCCCAGTGCCAGTCGGGCAGGAACCAGCCCGAGCCGACGTAGATCACGATGAAGGCGAAGGCGGCGAGGCCGGCCAGGGCGAAGGTGAGCCCGACCTGGCGGACGGCCCGCCGCTCGACCGCGGACCCCGGCTCGGGGCCCGGGTCGACGTGCAGGATCTGCACGCCGTCGTAGGCGGCGCCCAGGCGGTCGAGGTCCTCGCGGGAGATGGCCGCGAGCTGCTCGGGCGTGTAGTCGTCGTCCGGGCCGCCGTGGAGGGGGCCGGGGACGTCCGCGCCACCGGTCGAACCGGGGCGGGTCTCGCGGGTGGTCACGCCTTGCTCCCCATCCAGAAGATCCCGAACAGCAGGACGCCGATGCCGACGACCCAGATGACCAGGCCCTCGGCCACGGGTCCCATGCGGCCGACGCCGGCGCCACCGGGGTCGGCCTGGTTGTCGATGGTCTGCACGTAGTTGATGATCGCGCGCTTCTCGTCCGGGGTGAGCTGGTTGTCCCCGAACACCGGCATGTTCTCGGGGCCGGTCAGCATCGCGGTGTAGATCTCCAGCGCGCTGGAGCCCTCGAGGCTCGGCGCCGCCTTGCCCGAGGAGAGGGCACCGCCCTGGCCGACGAAGTTGTGGCAGGAGGCGCAGTTGAGCCGGAACAGCTCGCCGCCCTGCGCGAGGTCGCCGTCGCGCAGGTCACCGGAGGGCAGCGTGGGGCCGCCGCCGTTGGCCTGGACGTAGGCCATCAGCTGGTCGATCTCCTCGTCGGAGAAGACGGCCGGCTTGTCGGGCGCATCGGCCTCCTGGCGGACCAGCGGCATGCGGCCGGTGTGCACCTGGAAGTAGACGGCGGCCTCGCCGACCCCCACCAGCGACGGCCCGCGGGTGGGCACGCCCTCGAGGTTCTCGCCGTGGCAGCTGATGCAGCTGCGCTCGTACAGCTCGCGGCCGGCCGCCTCGGCGGCGGACTCGCTGCCCGAGCCCTCGTTCGTCGCGTACGCCGGCGACAGGGCCGAGTAGAGCGCGCCGGTGAGGACCAGGGCGGCCATGAGGCCCGCCACGTTGACCACGCGGCGCCGGTGCTTGGACCGGCGGCGGGCGCGGGCGGCCGCGGCGGGGGTTCCGTCGGCCGGGCGGCGGGACCAGCGGACGCGGGGCGACCCGCCGTCGGGCTGGGCGTCGGACTGCGGGTTCGTGGTGGACACCGGTTCCCTAGCGGATCAGGTAGATCGTGGCGAAGAGCCCGACCCACACGACGTCGACGAAGTGCCAGTAGTAGGAGACCACGATGGCCGAGGTCGCCTGTGCCGGCGTGAACCGGCCCATGGTGGACCGGATGAGCAGGTAGACGAAGGCGACGAGGCCTCCGATGACGTGCAGCGCGTGGAAGCCGGTGGTCAGGTAGAAGACCGAGCCGTACGTGGAGCTCGAGATCGTCGTCCCGTGCTCGGTCACGAGCACGCGGTACTCGTTGGCCTGGGCCAGCACGAACACCAGGCCCATGACGAAGGTGATCGTGAACCAGCGCCGCAGGCCGTAGACGTTGCCCTGCTCCGCGGCGAAGACGCCGAGCTGGCAGGTGACCGAGGACGCCACCAGGATGATCGTGAAGATCAGCGCGTAGGGCAGGTTCAGCTCGGTGGGCTCCGGTGGCCACCCCTCGGTGGCGCGGGCGCGCGCGGTGAAGTACATGGCGAACAGGCCGGCGAAGAACATCAGCTCGCTCGAGAGCCAGATGATCGTGCCGACGCTGACCATGTTCGGGCGGGTCAGGGAGTGCACCCGAGAGGTGTCGAAGGTGCCGCTCGCGACGGGAGCCGTTGTCACGGGGCCATCATGGCATCGGCCCCGTCAAGGTCACGACCGCGGGTGTGCGGGCGTGGCGGCACCGTGACCTGCTCGATACCTGGGTGGCGGCTCCCCGGGGGCGGTGCGCCCGGGCACTAGGCTCGGCACCGTGAGTGACGCCGCCGCGGCCACCGTCCTGGTCTACAGCTCCCGTCCCGAGGTGCGAGCCGCCGTGCGCACCGCCGTGGGCCGGCGTCCGGCGTCCGACGTGGGGCCGGTGACGTACGTCGAGTGCGCCACGGGCCAGGACGTCGTCGACACGGTGGACGGCGGGGGCATCGACCTCTGCATCCTCGATGCCGAGGCCCAGCCCACCGGCGGCATGGCGCTCAGCCGCCAGCTGACCGCGGAGGTCGCCGACCGCCCGGCGCTGTGCGTGCTCATCGCGCGGCAGCCCGACCGCTGGCTGGCGCACTGGTCGCTGGCCGACGCCACGCTGCCCTTCCCGATCGACCCGCTCACCGCCCCCGCCGTGGTCGCCGACCTGCTGCGCGAGCGGGTGGGGCGGCCGGCCGGCCTCCGGTGAGCGCGCCCGCCGCCCCCGGCCGGACCACCTGGCCGGCGCTCTACAACCGGCTGCTGGCCGGGCAGGACCTCACCGCCGCCGACACCGGCTGGGCGATGCGCGAGGTGATGACCGGCGAGGCCACCCCGGTCCAGGTGGCCGCCTTCGCCGTGGCCCTGCGCGCGAAGGGCGAGTCGGCCGAGGAGGTCGCCGGGCTGGCCGCGGAGATGATGGCCCAGGCCACACCCGTGGACCTCGCCGTCGAGTGCGTCGACATCGTCGGCACGGGCGGCGACGGGGCGCACACGGTGAACATCTCGACGATGGCCTCGGTCGTCACCGCCGCCGCCGGGGCGCCGGTCGCCAAGCACGGCGGGCGTGCCGCGTCGTCGTCCTCCGGCGCGGCCGACGTCCTCGAGGAGCTCGGCGTGGTCATCGACCTGCCCGCCGCGGGCGTCGCCCGCTGTGTGCAGGAGGCCGGCATCGGCTTCTTCTTCGCGCCGGTGTTCCACCCCGGCATGCGGCACGCGGGCCCCGCGCGCAGGGAGATGGGCATCGGCACGGTCTTCAACTTCCTCGGCCCGCTGTGCAACCCGGCCCGTCCGGTGGCCGCGGCGATCGGCTGCGCCGACCGGCGGATGGCCCCGGTCATGGCCGCGGTGCTGGCCGGCCGCGGCATGCGGGCCCTGGTCTTCCGTGGCGACGACGGCCTCGACGAGCTCACCACCGCGACGACGTCGTCGGTGTGGGTGGTCCGGGACGGCGAGGTGACCCCCGACCGGCTCGACCCCGCGGCCCTCGGCATCGAGGCGTCGGCCGTCGACGCCCTGCGGGGCGGGTCGCCGGCCTTCAACGCCGACGTCTTCCGCCGTGTCCTCGACGGGGAGCCGGGTCCGGTGCGCGACGCGGTGCTGCTCAACGCCGCAGCCGCACTGGCCGCCTTCGACGAGCGCCCGACCCGGCTGCACGACGCCGTCGCCGCCGGCCTGGAGCGGGCCGCCGCGGCCGTCGACGACGGCCGGGCCGCCGCCCAGCTCGACCGCTGGGTGACCGTCAGCCAGACCGCCCGCGGCTGAGGAGGACCCCGCTCCCACCCCTGCCGGCCCCCTTCCAGGGGCCCGCCCCGAGCGTGCGAGGGGTGGGGAGGAAGGGGGTCCGCTCTCAGTCGGCGGTGTCGAAGCCGATGGTGAACGCGGCCTCGAGGTCGTGCCGGGAGTAGGCGCGGAAGGCGATGTGCGTGTCGGTCTCGAGGACGCCGGGCACCTTGTTGATCCGGCCCGCGATGACCTCGGCGATCTGCTCGAACTCCCGGACCCTCACGACGGCGACCAGGTCGACGCTGCCGGCGACCGAGTAGACCTCGCTGACGCCCTCGAGGTCGGCGACGGCCTCGGCCACCTCGGGGATCGCGTCGGTGGCCGCGTCGATCATGACGATGGCGGTGATCACGCCGGCGATGCTAGCCGTGGCGCCGCCCCCGCGGCGGACCCGCGCGGGCCGGCGGAGACGCGGTCCGGGCGGGCCCGCGTGCCCAGGTCGCGGGCGTCGGCGAACGGGTCCCGGCCGGTCCGCCCGGCCGCCACCCGGTCGAGGAACGCGCTGAAGGCCCCGGTGCCCGGCACGGGGCAGGCCAGCGTGCCCGTCACCTCCACCAGGCGGGTGCCGGGCTTCTCCATCCAGCGCAGCACCAGCTCCGTCTCGTCGACCGACGCGGCCAGCTCGCCGTCGGGGCCCAGCGGTGTCTCGGCGGTGGAGAGCAGGCCGGCCAGCGTCGCCCGCACCGAGGTGCCCCGGGGTGCCGCGCCCGCCGACACCAACCGTCCCCGGCGGACGACCGACAGGTGCCAGCCGCCCTCCCCGTCGGGCCGGGCGAGGACCAGCTCGGGCACGGCGGCCAGAGACTCCAGGCGCTGTCGCCGGCGCACCGCGCGCACGAGCACGGCCACGCGGTCGCGGAGCACGGCGGCGTCCTCGTAGCGCTCCTCGCCGGCCAGCCGGTCGACCCGGTCCAGCAGCGGCGCCAGCAGGGCACGCGGGTCGGTGGCGACTGCCGACCGCAGCACGGCCGCGATCCCGGCGTACTCGTCGACCGACTGAGCGCCCGTGCACGGCGCGCCGCACCGGCCCATGCCGGCCAGCGCGCAGGCGGTGCCCAGGACGCGCACCGACAGCCGGCCGGTGCACTGCCGCAGCGGCAGCGACTCGTGGATGGCGGCGACCGCGGCGTCGGCGGCCCGACGGTCGGGGAACGGGCCGAGGAAGACCCCCGCGCCCGGGCGGACCCGGCGGACGACCGAGAGGCGGGGGAACGGCTCCTCGGTCAGCCTCACCCACAGCGCTCGCTCGGGGAAGCGCGAGCGCCGGTTGTAGCGCGGCTTCTGCTCGGCGATGAGCCGCAGCTCGCGGACGGCGGCCTCCAGGTCGTGCGCGCAGGGGATCGCGTCGACCCGCTGGGCCAGGGCCACCATCTCGGTGATCCGGCTGCGCTGCTCGCCGGCGGTGAAGTAGCTGCGGACCCGGCTGCGCAGGTCGTTCGACGTCCCGACGTAGAGCGGCTCGTCGCGGGGCCCGCGGAACAGGTACACGCCGGGGCCCGTGGGCACCGCGTCGGCCAGGTGCCGCTTGCGCCGGCGCTCCGGGTCCACCTGGCGAGTCAGGCCGGAGAGCTCCTCGAGGGAGGTGATGCCCAGCGGCCCGAGCCGCTCGAAGAGGCCGTGCAGGACGTCGACCGTGGCGCGGGCGTCGTCCAGCGCGCGGTGGGTGGGCGAGGTGCTCGCGGCGAAGTACGGCGCCAGGGTGGCCAGCTTGCAGTTGGGCACCTCGTCGCGGGTCAGCAGCCGGCGGGCGAGGACCGCGGTGTCGACCGAGGCGGCCGGGGGCCAGCCGATGCCGGTCTCCGCGCAGGCCGCCTTGAGGAAGCCGAGGTCGAACGGGGCGTTGTGGGCGACGAGCACCGCGCCGCGGGCGAACTCGAGGAAGCCGGGCAGCACCGCCCCGATGCGGGGCGCCGCCGCCACCATCGTCGAGGTGATGCCGGTCAGGACGCTGATGTAGGGCGGGATCTCGCAGCCGGGGTCGACGAGGGTCTGGAACTCACCGAGCACGGCCCCGCCGCGCACCTTGACCGCGCCGATCTCGGTGATCGCGCTGTCCTTCGGTGACCCGCCCGTGGTCTCCAGGTCGACGACCACGAACGTGACCTCGGCCAGGGGGGTGCCCAGGTCGTCGAGGGTCGCCTGTTCGTAGCGGGGCAGTGCGGCGGCGGCTCGTGCGGCTGTCCCGGCGGCGATCCCGGCCAGCCGGGCGGGGGAGAGGGGCACGGGCGGACGGTAGGTCGGGCCACCGACAGTCCCGGGGACGCGCGCCGGGGGACCGGCGCGGCCGGGTCACCCGTCGGCGGCGGCCGCCTCGCCCGAGCGGGGGAGACGCGCCGGATCGCCTGGTGGACCGGGCCTCGGGAGGGCCACGATGCCCGAGCCGGACCCTCTGCGGTCCCGACTCGCCGAGGTGGTCCGATGCGCACTGGCCCACGGTGGCGCCCCGGACGTCGGGCGCTGTCGTCGCTGTCCGTGGTCGCCGTCGCGGCCGTGCTGGTGCTGCTGCCCACCGGACCCGTGGCGGCCTCCGTCGACGGCGGGACGACCGGCGTGCCCGACAGCCCGGCGCTCGACGACCTGCAGGAGCGGGCCGCGGACGTGCAGGCGGACCTGCTGGTGCGCCAGACCCGGGTGGTCGAGGCACGGGCGGCGCTCACGGCCGCCGAGGCGGCCGCCACGGAGGCGGAGGCGGTCATCGCCGCGGCGGACGTCGAGCTGGCGCGGACCCGTGCCCTCGTCGCCCAGCACGCGTCGGCCCTCTATCGCGACGGCGCGGACCTGAGCGCGCTCACCCTCCTGCTGTCCGGTGGGGACCCCGGCGACGTCGTCCTGGCCGCCGGCTACCTGGAGGTCGCCGAGCGGCACGCAGCCGCGGTGGTGGCCGCGGCGGAGGTGCAGCGCCAGGCGTCGGTGGCCCGACGCGCAGCTGCGGCGGAGGCGCTGGCGACCGAGCGTGACCGGGCGGCGCAACTGGCGGTGCAGATCCAGGAGCTGGAGGCGGCGGCGGCCGCGGCGACCGGCCAGTTGGAGGACGCGCTGGCCGACGTCGAACGGGAGCTGACCCGGCAACGGCAGGCGCAGGACGTCGCCGACGGGCAGGCGGCGGCCGACTGGCGGGCCCGCCTCGACCAGCTGGCCGCGGCAGGGGTCCTCGCGCCTCCGGCCGCGGCGCTGCTCGACCCGGCGGCCGGGCTGCCGGCCGGGCTGGTGCCGGTCGGTGCGGCCGCCGGCGGGGTGCAGCCCGGGGCGGCGCAGCTGCCCACCTCGTTGCTCGTCCTGCCCGCGGAGACCCTCGCCGCCGTCACCGCCGCCGTCGACGCCCTGGGTGCGCCGTACGCGTCCGGTGCCACGGGTCCGGACGCCTGGGGCTGCGGGTCGCTCGTGCAGGCGGTCTACCGGTCGGCCGGCATCGCGCTGCCGGGAGACCAGGCCGGGCTCTTCTCCGCCACCGCCCGGATCGACCTCGCCGACCTCCTGCCCGGCGACCTCGTCTTCCTCGGTACCGACCGGGCCGGGCTCGGTCACGTCGGCATCGCCGTCGGTCCGCGCACCGTGCTGACCGCCGACGCCCGCGCCGGAGCCGTGGTGGCCCGCCCGCTGCCGGCGGACCTGGTCATCGCCGTGGGGCGGCCCAGCCTCGGGCCGCGGTCGGGAGCGCCGGCACCGGGCCCCGAGGCCGCCGGGCTCCGGGAGGAGTGCGGCGACACCCTCCACCGCCCGTCCGTCGACGGTCCGCGCGCGTGGGGCGGCTATCCGAACGGCCTGATCCCGCCCAGCGCGATGTGCCCCCTCGAAGCGCCCGGGCACGCGCTGCGCTGCGACGCGGCGGCTGCCCACCGCGCGCTCAGCACGGCCTACGCCGGGGTCTTCGGGACGCCGCTGTGCACCACCGACTCCTACCGGACCTACGCGGCGCAGGTGCGGCTCTACGGGGAGAAGCCGGCGCTCGCGGCCGTGCCCGGGACCAGCGAGCACGGCTGGGGTCTGGCCGTCGACCTCTGCGGCGGGGTCGAGTCGTTCGGGACGCCGCAGTACGCGTGGATGGCCGCCAACGCCGCCCGCTTCGGCTTCGTCCACCCCTCGTGGGCCGACCCCGGTCACGGTCGCGAGGAGCCGTGGCACTGGGAGTACGCCGGCGCCTGAGCCGGAACTGTCGGTGCCCGTCCCTACCGTCCTGCCCGGACCGACCGGGGCCATGGACGGCCTCCCCGACCAGACGTCGGCCAGCGGAGGAGTGGGCCATGTTCATCGACTGCGACACGTGCACCGCACGGGGTGCCGGCTGCACCGACTGCGTCGTCACGGTGCTGCTGGGGGCACCGCCGGGCTGGCAGGGTGCCGACCCGACCGTCGTGCCACTGACGGGCCGGGAGGGTGCGGTCCCGCTGGCGGCCGAGGACGTCGTCGTCGTCCCGCGTCCCGGGGTGGTCGTGGAGTTCGACGAGGTCGAGCGGCGGGCGGTCCGGGTCCTCGCCGACGCCGGACTCGTGCCCCCGCTGCGGCACCAGGCCTCGCCGCGAGAACACCGGCGCGAGGCGGCGCCCTCCCGCCGGCGCACCGGGTGACCCACCCGCGTCGCGCACCGTCCGTCCACCCTGACGGTGACCGTGCGTCGCGACCGGCGTGGCGGGGGTGCGCCGTGTGGGAGATCCCACAGTTCCCGACAGCCCCGTTTGTCACATCTCCATCACGCCCGTACGGTGTGCCGGTCCGGCCGGGTGGTCGTCGCCCGCACAGGGTGGCCTCGGCTGGGCACCGCCGAATCGCCCGACACGTCTTGCGGCGTCGAGGGTGAACCGGGGACCCACCGCAGCACTGGGGTGAGTTCTCGCGTGCGCCGGTCCGCCGGAGCACACGTGCCGGCTCGCCGGCACGCAGAGATAGGGCGCCTTCTTCCCAGCCCGAACCCGTCAGCTAACTCGGTAGGCGGTCGCAGAGGAAGAACGGAGAGCCGCCGACCGTGGCGACGCCTCGCCCTGCCCTGGGGCATGCACTCGATCAGCTCCACCCCGGCCTCCCGGCCACCGCACACCGCCCGCTCCGGCGCCGCCTCGGCCGCGGCGTCGTCCTCTGCGCCGGCGCCTCGCTCGCTGTCGCGCTCCTCCCCGGCACCGCCGCTGCCGACCCGGAGGAGGCCACCAGCGCCGCCCAGGCCGCTCAGCTGGTCGCCCGGGCCAGCCACGACCTCGAGGTCGTCAGCGAGCAGGTCAACGAGGCCCGTGAGGCGCTCGCGCAGCAGCAGGCCGCCGTGGCCGACGCCGAGCAGGCGGCCGCCGACGCCGAGCACCAGCTCGCCGCGCTGGACGGCCAGATCCGCCAGGTCGCTCGCGCCGCCTTCACCGCCGAGGGCACGTCCGAGCTCGACCTGCTGATGACCAGCGACTCCGCCGAGGACTTCGTCTCCCAGCTGGCCACCCTCGACCTGATCGCCGGGCACACCACCGACGTGCTGGTGGACGTCGCCGAGACGGCCGCGGCCGCCGAGCAGGCGCGGACCGACGCCGGAGCCGCCCAGGAGCAGGCGGAGCAGGCGCTGGCCGACGTCGCCGCTCGGCAGGCGCAGCTGGAGGGGGACATCGCGGACTACCAGGCGCAGTACGAGGCGCTGTCCGCGCCGCAGCAGCAGGCGGTCCTCACCGCGCACGCCGGGGAGTCGGTGCCCGCTGCCGCGCCGGCGCCGGCCAGCAGCGGTACCGCCCAGGCCGCCGTCGACACGGCGCTCGCCCAGGTCGGGGACCCCTACGTCTGGGGCGCCGGCGGGCCGAACTCCTTCGACTGCTCCGGGCTCACCCAGTACGCGTACGCCGCGGCCGGGATCAGCCTGCCGCACTCCAGCCGGATACAGTCGCAGATGGGGACGGCGGTCACGCGGGCGCAGCTGCAGCCCGGGGACCTGATCTTCTACTACAGCCCGGTCAGCCACGTGTCGATGTACATCGGCAACGGCCAGATGGTGCACGCCTCCACATCGGGCCAGCCGGTCAAGGTCGCCAGCGTGGACTCGATGGGCGGCATCACCGCCATGCGCCGCATCGCCTGACGACAGCCACGGGAGCATCGCAGCGAGGAACGAGCGAGGAGCGGACCGGGGCGCGGAGTCAGGCCAGAGTCATCGCCTGAGAGAGGACCTCCCTGCCCCCCTCCGCTCGCACCCTCGCGGCGGGACCCGGCAGGGCGGCCGCCCCCCATCGGCAGGCCCGGGACGCGGCCGACGGTCCGCTCGAGGTGCGCACCTAGGATCGGTCGGGTGAGTGCCCGCCGGGCCGCGCTGGTGGCCGCGGTCGTCCTGGGTGCGGCGCTCGTCGTGGTCATCGCCGTCCGCACGCCGTGGACGCTGCTGCCCGAACCCCCGGGCGGCTCCACCCCGGTCCGCCCGGGGGCCGGGCTGCCGCCGGGGGTGGCGGACCGGGCGGAGTCCTTCGCCGCGGCGATCCGGCCGGCCTCGTTCGCCTCCCTGCTGCTGGGCCTCGCCGTCTCGGCCGGCCTGGCGTTCACCCCGCTCGGCGGCCGGCTGGTCCGCGCGGCCGGTCGCCCGGTGCGTGGCCGGTGGGCCGGGCAGGTGCTGCTGGGCACGGTCGTGCTCCTGCTGCTGGGCCGGCTGGTCACCCTGCCGCTGTCCGCGTACGGCGAGGTGGTCCGCCATCGGTACGGCCTGTCCACCCGCAGCTGGGGGCTGTGGCTCCGGGACGTCGCGCTCTCCGCCGCCATCGACGCGGCGCTCACCGCCGTCGTCCTCCTCGTGCTGGTGTGGCTGGCCCGCCGCGCGCCGCGCACCTGGTGGGCGTGGGCGGCGCTCGCCGCGGCGGGGCTCGTCGTCGTCGGTTCGTTCCTGTACCCCGTCGTCATCGAGCCGGCGTTCAACCGGTTCGACCCGCTGCCGGCCGGAGAGCTGCGCACCGACCTGCTCGCCCTCGCCGAGGAGAACGGCACGCCGGTGGAGGACGTCCTCGTCTCCGACGCCTCGCGCCGGACGACGGCCCTGAACGCCTACGTGTCGGGGTTCGGGTCGACGCGGCGGATCGTCCTGTACGACACGGTGCTCGACCAGCTGCCCGACGCCGAGATCGAGTCGATCGTCGCCCACGAGCTGGGCCACGTGGCCGCCGACGACGTGCTCACCGGCACGCTCATGGGTGCACTGGGAGCCGGAGCGGCGGTCGCGGCGCTGGGCTGGCTGCTCTCCTGGACGCCGCTGCTGCGCCGTGCGGGGGCCGACTCGGCGGGCGATCCGAGCGTGGTGCCGCTCGTGCTGCTGCTGGTCGCCCTCGGCACGCTGGTGTCGACGCCGGTGCAGAACCTGGTCTCCCGGCACGTCGAGGCCCGGGCCGACCTGCGCGCGCTGGACCTGACCGGGGACGCTCCGGCGTTCATCTCGATGCAGCACCGGCTGGCCGTCGCCAACCTCTCCGACCCCGACCCGCCCGCGGCCTGGCAGTGGTTCTTCGGTTCGCACCCCACCGGCCCGCAGCGGGTGGCGTTCGCCCGTGACTGGCTGGCGGTGACGGGGGAGCGTCGGTGACCCGCACGCTGGTGGTCACCAACGACTTCCCCCCACGCCAGGGCGGCATCCAGACCTTCGTCGCCGCGCTGCTGGCCCGTCGGCCGCCGGCCTCCCTCGTCGTGCTCGCGTCCCGGTCGCCGGGGTGGGAGGAGCACGACGCGGGGCTGCCGTACCCGGTGGTCCGCCGGCCGACCGGCATGCTGCTGCCCACCCGGTCCACCACCCGGGCCGCGGTGGACCTCGCCGGCCGGTACGGCTGCGACACCGCCTTCTTCGGCGCGGCGGCCCCGCTCGGCCTGATCGCGCCGGCGCTGCGTGCGGCCGGCGTCGGCCACCTGGTCGGGGCGACCCACGGCCACGAGACCGGGTGGGTCGCCCTCCCGGGCGCGCGGCAGGTGATGCGCCGGATCGCCGGGGGTCTGGACGTGCTCACCTACATCAGCGAGTACACCGGCGACCGGCTGGCCCCCGCGCTCGGTGGGGTGACCCGCACGGCGCAGCTGTCCCCGGGGGTGGACGTCGACGTCTTCACCCCGGAGGCCGACGGGGCCGCCGTGCGTGAGCGGTACGGGCTGGGCGACGCCCCGGTCGTCGTCTGCGTGTCCCGGCTGGTCGCGCGGAAGGGACAGGACGTCCTGGTCGCCGGGTGGCCGCACGTGCTGGCCCGGCATCCCGACGCCCGGCTGCTGCTGGTCGGCGGCGGGCCGCTGGAGGCTGCGCTGCGCCGCGCTGTCGCCGACCGAGGACTGCAGCACTCCGTCGTCCTCACCGGCGCGGTGTCACCCGGCCAGCTGCCGGAGCACTACGCCGCCGGGGACGTGTTCGCCATGCCCTGCCGCACCCGCCGCGGCGGGCTCGACGTCGAGGGCCTGGGCATGGTCTACCTGGAGGCCGCCGCCTGCGGCCTCCCCGTGGTCGCCGGGACCTCCGGCGGGGCGCCGGAGACCGTGCGGGAGGGGGTCACCGGGCACGTCGTGACCGACCCGCGGTCGGCCGAGGGCGTGGCCGCGACCGTCAGCGGGCTGCTCGACGACCCCGAGCGCGCCCGGGCGATGGGCGCCGCGGGCCGGCGCTGGGTCGAGCAGCGCTGGTCGTGGACGACGATCGCCGCGACCTTCGCAGACCTGCTCGACCCGCCTCAACGGTCGTAGAGGGCCTCGACCTCGGCGTCGAACTCCTTCATGACCACGGACCGCTTGAGCTTGAGGCTGGGCGTCAGCATCCCGTTGGCCTCGGTGAAGTCCCTGGACAGCACCCGGAACTTCTTGATGGCCTCGGCCTGCGACACCGCCTTGTTGGCCTCGGTGACGGCGGCCTGGATCTCGGCCTGGACGTCGGGGTCGTCGGCCAGCTGGGCGACCGGGGTGCCCGCCGGCTTGCCCTTCGACTCCAGCCACCTCGGCAGCGCCTCCTCGTCGAGGGTGACCAGCGCCGCGATGAACGGCCGCTGGTCGCCGACGACGATGCACTGGCTGACCAGCCGGGAGGCGCGCAGCCGGTCCTCCAGGACGGCGGGGGCGACGTTCTTGCCCCCTGCGGTCACCAGGATCTCCTTCTTGCGGCCGGTGATCCGGATGAAGCCGTCGCTGTCGATGTCCCCGAGGTCGCCGCTGTGGAACCAGCCGTCGGCGTCGATGGCCTCGGCGGTGGCCTGCTCGTTCCTCCAGTAGCCGCGCATGACGATGCCGCCGCGCAGCAGGATCTCGCCGTCGTCGGCGATCGCCGCGCCCACGCCGGGCAGCGGGCGGCCCACCGTGCCGATCCGGAGGGCGCCGTCGTGGTTCACCGCGGCGGCCGCGGTGGTCTCGGTCAGGCCGTAGCCCTCGTAGACGGTGACCCCGACGCCGCGGAAGAAGTGCCCGAGCCGCTCGCCGAGCGGGGCGCCGCCGGAGATGGCGCCCAGGCACCGGCCGCCGAGCGCGGCGCGCAGCTTGCCGTAGACGAGCCGGTCGAACAGCGCGTGCTGGGCGCGCAGCAGGACGCCGGGCCCACCGGTGTCCTGGGCGCGAGACCAGTCGATGGCCACCTGGGCCGCGCGGTCGAAGATCGCGCCCTTGCCGTCGCCGTCGGCCTTGGCCTTGGCCTGGTTGAAGACCTTCTCGAACACCCGCGGCACGGCCAGCACGAACGTCGGGCGGAAGCCGCCGAGGTCGGCCACCAGGTCGGAGACGTCCGGGGTGTGCCCGATGACCGTTCGGGTCTTCACCGCGCCGACCTCGATGACCCGCGCGAGGACGTGCGCCAGCGGGATGAACAGCAGGATCGAGCCCTCGGGGTTGAGGAACCGGGTGAGCAGCCCCATCCCGTTGCCGATCTCGAACAGGAAGTTCCGGTGCGTGAGCTCGCAGCCCTTGGGCCGGCCGGTGGTGCCGCTGGTGTAGATCAGGGTGGCGACGCTCTCGGCGGAGAGGGTCGCGCGGCGGGCGGTCAGCTCGGCGTCGGGCACGTCGGCCCCGGCGGTGGTCAGGGTGCCGAGCGCGTCCTCGTCGATGACCCACACCGGGCCGAGGTCCGGTGCCTGGTCCCGCACCGAGTCGACCGCCTCGGCGTGCTCGGCCCGCTCGACGACCGCGGCCCGCGCCCCGGAGTCGGCCAGGATCCAGGCGACCTGGTCGGGGCTGGACGTCTCGTACACCGGGACGACGACGGCGCCGGCGGTCCAGATGGCGAAGTCGAGGACCGTCCACTCGTACCGGGTCCTGGCCTGCAGGGCGACCCGGTCACCGGCCTGCACACCGGCGGCGACCAGGCCCTTGGCGACGCCGGCGACCTGGTCCCCGAACTCGCGCCAGGTCACGTCCTCCCAGCGACCGTCGCGTTGGACCCGCAGGCCGACCTCGTCGCCGTGCTCGGCCACGTTGCTGGCGAGCATGTCGGGCAGGGCCTCGTCCGGGCCCACCTCGGTCGTCGCCGGGACGCTGAACTCGCGCACGCCTCGTCCTCTCCTCCGCTCCCGGCCACGGCACCGTCGCCTGCGGCCCCGGTCGCGGGCGTCGTCCAAATCTAGCGGCTGGCGGCTACCCATGAGTAGGAGCGGCCGGTGGTGCCGGGGCCCGCCCGCCGCGGGAGCGATTAGCCTGCCTCCATGGCCGACCAGTCCACCCAGTCGATCACCGTCGCGGCGCCGCCGTCGGCCGTCATGGCGGTCATCGCCGACTTCCCGGCCTATCCGCAGTGGGTGGCGGCCGCCAAGGAGGTGGAGGTCGTCGAGCCCGGCCCCGACGGCCGCGCGCGCCGGGTGCACTTCGTCATCGACGCCTCCGTCCTCAGCGACGACTACGTCCTCGAGTACACGTGGGACGACGACCGCCGGGTCTCCTGGACCCTGGTGAAGAGCAAGCTGATGAAGCGCCAGGAGGGCTCCTACACCCTCACCGAGACCGCACCGGGCAGCACCGAGGTCCGTTACGCCATCACCGTCGACGTGAACATCCCGATGATCGGCATGCTCAAGCGGCGCGCGGAGAAGGTCATCCTCGACACCGCGCTCAAGGAGCTCAAGAAGCGCGTCGAGGGCTGACCGTCCCGATGCGCACGCTCCTCCTCACCGGTCCCGGTGGGGCCGGCACCTCCACGCTCGCCGCGGCCGTCGCCGTGCGGTCGGCGCGGGCCGGTGCCCGCACCCTGCTGCTGACCCGCCCGGGTCGCCCGGTCGCCGGGCTGGACGCCGTCCCCCGGCTGGCCGTCGCGCCGGTGGAGCCGCTGGGCGCCCTGGAGTCGCTGTGGACGGCCTCCGCCGCGGAGCTCGGCACCGCCGTTCCCGGGCTCCCGCTGCCGCCGGCGGCCGCGGTCGTGCCGCTGCCGGGCATGGGCGAGCTGGCGCTGCTCTCCCGGCTGGCCCGCGCCGCGGGCGACGCCGAGGCCGACACCGTGGTCGTGGACGCCGGTCCGCTGGACGCCGGCACGGCGCTGGTCGGGCTGCCCGGCGCGCTGCGGTGGTGGCTGGACCAGGCCCTGCCGACCCGGCTGCGGATGCTGGGCGCCGTCCGGACCGCCGCCGTCCGCGCGGGCACGCTGCGTCGCGGGCCGGCGGACGCCGGGTTGGCCGCGGTCGCCGCCCTCGAGGACCTGCTCGGCGGGCTGGACCCCACCGACCCGGCGACCACTGAGGTGCGGCTGGTCGCCCAGCCCCGGCCGGACGCCGTCCCGGCGCTGCGCGCCGCGGTGACCGCGCTGGCCCTGCACGGCCAGCGCCCGACGGGGGTGTTCGTGCGGGTCCTGCCCGGCGGCGCCGGTCCGTGGTGGGCCCGGCGGGTCGCCGAGCAGGACGCCGTCCTGACCGCGCTGGCCGGCCTGGCCCCGGTGCGGCGGGTGGAGGAGGCCGCCGAGGCGCCCGGTGACGTCGCGGCGCTGGGCACGCTGCTGCCCGACGACGCCGCCGGGTCACCGCCGCCGCTGCACCCGGTCGCCGACCGCGCCGGAGGCGACCGGCGGCTGGTGCTGCCCCTGCCCTTCGCCGAGCGGGGTGGGCTCGAGCTCACCCGCTGGGCCGACGACCTGGTGGTCACCGTCGCCGGGACGCGCCGCTCGATCCGGCTCGACGCCCTGCTGCGCCGCTGCGTGGTCACGGCCGGGACGCTGATCGACGCCGGCACGGCGCAGGCCCGGCTGGAAGTGACCTTCACACCCGATCCGCAACAGTGGCCGGCCGATCTGCTGGCCGCCGAGGGGAGCGCCCGATGAGCGATGCACCGGACTGGGTGGAGGAGGCCCGCCGGCTGGTGGCCGGGCTCGGCGCCACCCTCGGCGAGAGCCTGCAGCAGGCCCGCCGGTCCGCCGCGGCCGACGGCGACCACCCGGCCGACTGCCGCTGGTGCCCGCTGTGCCAGGCCGCGGCCGTGGTGCGCGGCGAACGCCCCGAGGTCACCACGGCCCTGGCCGACCTGCTGACCGCGGCCGCCGAGGCGCTGCGCACCCTCGCCGAACCCGTGCCGACGCAGCCGGCGCCCGACGCCGAGCCGGAGCCCGCTCCCGGGCCGCCGCCGGTCCAGCGCATCGAGATCGCCTGAGTGGACGCCGAGCAGCCGCCGGCCGTGGACCTGCCCGCCCTGGGCATCGACATCGGCGGCACCAAGGTGGCCGGCGGCGTCGTCGCCCCCGACGGGACGGTCCTGGCGACGGCCCGCCGGGCCACGCCCGGGGCGTCGGTCAGCGAGACCGAGGACGCCATCGTCGCCGTCGTCGAGGAACTGGCGCTCCGGCACGGCGGGCCACTGGTCGGCGTGGGGGTCGGCGCGGCGGGCTGGTTCGACCGGACCGGCGACACGGTGCTCTTCAGCCCGCACCTGGCCTGGCGCAACTCCACGCTGCGCCAGGACCTCACCGGGCGGCTGCAGCGGCCGATGTGGGTGGGCAACGACGCCGACGCCGCCGCCTGGGCCGAGTACCGCTACGGCGCCGCCGCGGGCGCCGACCTCGCGCTGATGATCACGCTCGGCACCGGGATCGGCGGCGGCATCGTCATGGACGGCCGCCTGCAGCGCGGCTCGCACGGGGTGGCGGGGGAGTGGGGGCACATGCGCGTGGTCCCCGACGGCCGGCTGTGCGCCTGCGGCAACCGCGGCTGCTGGGAGCAGTACGCCAGCGGCACCGCGCTCGGCCAGACCGCGCGGGAGGTGGCCCGCAACTCCCCGGCCGCCGCGGCGCTGCTGCTCGAGCGGGTCGGTGGCCACGCCGACCGGCTCACCGGTGAGGACGTCGCCAAGGCCGCGGCCGACGGCGACCCGCTGGCCCTGGAGCTCCTGGCCGAGGTGGGGTCCTGGCTGGGTCAGGGCATCGCCGACCTCGCCGCCGTCCTCGACCCGGAGGTCGTGGTCATCGGCGGTGGGGTGAGCGTGCTCGGGGAGATGCTGCTGGGCCCCGCGCGCGGCCGGCTGGAGCGGGCACTGCCCGGCCGCGGGTTCCGGCCGGGCCCGCGGATCGTCGCCGCGCGGCTGGGCGCCCAGGCCGGCCTGGTCGGCGCGGCCGACCTGGTGCGCACCGCCGTCGCGGAGGGCACGGCGTAGCCGGGCTCATTCGGGAGCCAGCTCCCGGGCGAGCTGCTCGAGGAACAGGCCGATGTCGGTGACGATCCCCAGCGCCTGCGCGCTGCCCCGGTCGGCGAGCTTGGTGACCGTCGCCGGGTTGATGTCCACGCAGACCAGGGGCACCGACGCGGGCAGGATGTTCCCGGTCGCGATGGCGTGCAGCATGGTGGCGACCATGATCGCGAAGCCCACGTCGGGCAGCTGGGCCCGCATCGCCCGCTGACCCTCGATCACGTCGGTGTACACGTCGGGCAGGGGGCCGTCGTCGCGCACCGACCCGACCAGGACGAACGGCTTCCCCGCCCGCACCATGGCGTGCATGACGCCGCCGGTGAGCACGCCGGAGTCCACCGCCGCCGCGATCGATCCGGCCGCCCGGACGGTGTTGATCGCCCTGATGTGGTGCTCGTGCCCGTGCGGCACCCCCGAGCCCTTGGCCAGGTCGACCCCGAGCGACGTGCCGTACAGCGCCGACTCGATGTCGTGGGTGGCCAGCGCGTTGCCGGCGAACAGGACGTCGACGTAGCCGGCGTCCACCAGGCGGACCATCGCCGGGGCGGCGCCGGTGTGCACCACCGCGGGGCCGCCCACCCACAGCACCTTCTGCCCGGCCGCCTTGACCTCCCGCATCCGCTCGGCGATCTGGCGGACCTGCACCACCTGCGGCTTCTCGCTGGAGGCGACCGACGACATGAACCCGAAGGCCTCCTCCTCGCCGCGGGGGACGGCCGGCGGCGTCTCCACCCGCACCCCATGCGCACCGCACACCACGGCGTCCCCGGCGGCCACGTCGCTCACCGGGACCGTCCGCACCACGGGGCGCCCGTCGGTCTCGGTGACGACCAGGCCGCAGTCCATCTCCGCGCGGTCCACCGGCAGCCACTCCCGGTCCAGCCGCACGTAGGTGTCCAGGTTGGTCGTCGAGTAGAAGTCCTCGGGGAAGACGCCGTCGGCCGGCGCCGGCCGCAGCGTCGCCGTCCCGGGGTCGACGGCGTTGGCCCCGTGGGTCTGCAGCCGCATGACGATCCGCGCCAGCAGCTCGCCGTCCCCGGCGCTGAGCCGGATCAGCGCCCGGGACTCGTCCTCGTGCTGCCGGCCCAGCGCGAGGTCCTCGATGCGGTAGTCGCCGCCGTACTCGAGGACGTCGTCGAGGACCCGGGCCAGGATGCCGGTGTCCATGAGGTGACCGGTGAGCGTGACGGTGGTCGAGTGGGCCGCGGCCTCCATCCTGCGCAGGCTATTAGACGACGGCGCCGTCGTCCCCGTCCTCCGTCGAGCGTTCCCGCATGCGCGACACCAGCACCCCGACCCCGCCCACGACGGCGGCCACGCCCAGCACCAGCCCGACGTCGGAGGAGAACCCGAGCACCCTCGGGGCGACCACCAGGACGGCGCCGGCGGCGATGAGCAGGACCGCGTACAGCGACGCGGGCGCCGGGGCCGGGACCGGGGGAGCCGGCGGGGGCTCGTAGTGCTCCTCGGGCCGGTCGAGCACCTCGGGCTCGACGGGTGCGGGGGGTACGGCGTCGGAGGGCTCCTCGCCGACCACCGTCCGGCCGTGCTCGGCCTCGAACGCCGCCACGATGCGCTCCCACTCGGCGTCCTCGTCGACGTCCCGGCGCACCGCCCGTGGCGGGGTGGGGGCGCGTTCGGGCACGTGCTCGTCGACGTGCTGCTCGACCAGGGCGCGCGCCTCGGCCGCGCGGGAGCGGTCGACGAACAGCCGGTCGGCCGGCGGGCTGGGCAGCGACACGCTGCGGGTGTAGGGCTCGACGTCGGCCGACGGCTCCAGGTAGGCGGCGATGCCCGCCTCCCGCAGCAGGTCGAGGAGGTGCTCGCCGACGCGGGGGTCCACGTCGCGCAGCGGCGCCCAGAGCGCGGCGTCCAGGCCGTTGTCCCGCCGGCCCCGGCGCGGGCCGCTCATGTCCTCTCGTCGAGGGCCGGGACCCGGGCACGGATCCAGTCGACGGAGCCCCGGCAGATGGCCGGGGCGTCGTTGTCCAGCGTGGCGACGTGGTAGCTGTCCTCGAGCAGCACCTCCGTCGCGTCGGTGCTGGCCACCCCGGCGAGCAGCACCCGCACCGAGGCCGGTTCGACGACGTGGTCGGTGACGCTGCGGAAGACCAGCAGGGGCGCGCGCACCCGGCCGAGGTCGGCGCGGGTCGCCGCCCACAGCCGGCGCAGGGCCAGGACCGCCCGGGTGGGCAGCCTGGGATAGGCCAGCTCGGTGACGCCGGGCTTCTTGACGTCGTTGCCGATCGGCGCCCAGCTGGGGGTCACGCGGGCCAGCAGCGGCAGCAGCTTGGCGTCGAGCCGCTGGGTGAGCAGCGACGGGTTCACCAGCACCAGGCCGGCCACGTCGTCCGGCCGCAGCTCGGCCAGCCGCAGGGCCAGGGTGCCACCCATCGACAGGCCGGCGACCACGACCCGGTCGCACTCCGCGGCCAGCTCGTCGAGGCCGCGGGAGACCGCACCCAGCCAGTCGTCCTCGGTGGTCAGGTTGCAGTCCTGCCAGCGGGTGCCGTGGCCGGGCAGCAGCGGCGCCCGGACGGCGAAGCCCTCAGCGGCCAGGTGCTCACCCCACGGGCGCAGGCTGGACGGCGACCCGGTGAAACCGTGCACCAGCAGGACGCCGGTCCCTGCACCCGCCGGGCCGCCGGGGAACGCGAACGGCTCGGCGCCGGGCAGCAGGCCGGACACGGGTGCCGGGACGGTGGGCACCGAGTCGTCGGGCACGGAGGTCCTCCTCGGCGTCGGCGGGTGCCGACCGACAGGGCTGGGCGGGGAGCTGCCCGGCGGTGCGGACCGTCGATTGTCCATCGGCCACCGGGCTCCCTAGTCTGACAGCCCCAGAGGGAGGCGTGTTGTTCTACTGGTTCCTCAAGTTCGTCGCGATCGGCCCGGTCGTGAAGCTGGTCTTCCGACCCCGGGTGGAGGGCGTGCACCACATCCCGCGGACCGGCGCGGCCATCCTCGCGAGCAACCACCTGTCGGCGGCCGACTGGGTGTTCATGCCCCTGTCCCTGCGCAGGCGGGTGACCTTCCTCGCCAAGGCCGAGTACTTCACCGGCACCGGCCTCAAGGGCTTCCTGCAGCGGGCGTTCTTCTCCGGGGCCGGGCAGGTGCCGATCGACCGGTCCAGCGCCTCGGCGGCCGAGAACGCGATCCTCACCGGGCTGCGGATCCTGCGGGAAGGCAAGGTGCTCGGCATCTACCCCGAGGGCACCCGCTCGCCCGACGGCCGGCTGTTCCGCGGCAAGACCGGGGTGGCCCGGATGGCACTGGAGACCGGTGCCCCCGTCGTGCCGGTGGCGATGGTCTACCGGCCGCGCCGGCTGCCGCTGATCGGCCGGCGGCTGCCGCGGGTGAGCGTGCGGTTCGGGGAGCCGCTGGACTTCAGCCGTTACGAGGGTCTGGCCGGCGACCGGTTCGTCGAACGGTCGATCACCGACGAGATCATGTACGAGATCATGACCCTGTCGGCGCAGGAGTACGTCGACGTCTACGGGGCCACGGTGAAGAAGTCGATGGACGCCACCGGGGCGACGGCGTCGGAGGTGGTCTCGAAGCTGCAGCCCCCGGCCGACGAGGCCGGCGACCGCGCACCGGAGTCCCTGGCCGGTTGAACCCGGCCCGGCCGGTCGGAGATGCCCTCCACCGAGCCGGACCGCCGCCGATCGCCCACACTCCAGTGGTGCGCCACCTTCCCCGCCGCCGCGGCACCTGCTGACCGGTGGAGCCCACCGGACTGCTCTACGCCGCCGCGGGCGTCGCCGCCCTGCTGGCCGCGCTCCTGCCCCGGCTGCTCAGCCGCGCCCCGCTGTCCATGCCGATGGTCTTCGTCGGGCTGGGCACGCTGGCGTTCGCGCTCGTCGAGGAGCTGCCGACACCCGACCCGGTGCAGCACGAGACCGTCGCCCTCCACCTCACCGAGATCGTCGTCATCGTCTCGCTGATGGGCGCCGGCCTGGCGCTGGACCGGCCGATCGGCTGGCGGCGGTGGTCCTCCACGTGGCGACTCCTGGCCGTGACCATGCCGCTGTCCATCCTGGCCATGAGCCTGCTCGGCGGCTGGCTGCTCGGTCTGGGCGCGGCCGCGGCGCTGCTCCTGGCGGCGGCGCTCGCCCCGACCGACCCGGTGCTGGCCACCGAGGTCCAGGTCGCCGAGCCCAGCGACGACGAGAGCAGCGAGGACGAGACGCGCTTCGCGCTGACGTCCGAAGCCGGGCTCAACGACGGGCTGGCCTTCCCGTTCACCTACGCCGCGATCACCATGGCCGCCGTCGGCGCCGCCCCCGGCGGGTGGGTCGGGAAGTGGCTGGCCGTCGACGTGCTCTGGCGGATCGCGGCGGGCGTGGCGATGGGCATCGCCGTCGGCTGGCTGCTGCGCGTGCTCTTCTTCTCACGGCCGGCCGAGCGCATCCGGCTCGCCGAGCGGGCGGAGGGCTTCGTCGCCCTGACCGGCATCCTGATGGCCTACGGCGCCGCGGAGCTCGTCGAGGGGTACGGCTTCATCGCGGTCTTCGTCTGTGCCGCCACGGTGCGGGCGGCCGAGCGGGCGCACGGCCGCCACCGCGTGCTGCACGCGCACGTGGAGCAGCTCGAGCGGGGCCTGACCGTGGTGGTGCTCCTGCTGGTCGGCGGCGCGATCAGCCGCGGCATCCTCGCCGACGTCGGCTGGGCCGAGGTCGTGTTCGTGCTGTTGTTCCTGCTGGTGGTGCGACCGGTCACCGGCGCGATCGGCCTGCTCGGCGGGGACACCGGCCGCCGGGAGCGGGCGGTGATCGCGTTCTTCGGGATCCGCGGGATCGGCTCGCTCTACTACGTGGCCTACGGGCTGAGCGAGTCCGGCATCCCCGGTGCCGACCGGCTCTGGGCGGTCACCGTGCTGGCCGTCGTGGGGTCGGTGGTGCTGCACGGGACGACGGCCGCGCCGGTCATGACCTGGCTGGACCGCCGGCGCGCGGCGACCGCGCGCGCCGTGCACGGCACCGAGGACAAGGCGCCGGTCACCGCGATCTGAGCCGGAGCTGCCTCAGGGGCGCCACTCGTCGCGGTAGTGCGGGTGGTCGGCGTAGGTCTGGGCGATCAGCCGCAGCGCGTGGTCCATCGTGGCCCCGCGCGCGCCGCGCTCCTCGAGCTCGCGGAAGTACTGCACCAGCTGCCTCTTGGCGTCGGCGTCGCGCAGCACGTGGTCGACCAGGGCCCGGTTCGTCGGGGCCGGGCTGAGCTGGACGAAGCGGGCGGCCTCCTCGTCCTCGTCGAAGCGGGCCAGCAGGAACTCCACCAGGTCGCCGTCGCGGAGGGGCAGGTCGGCGTGCCGCGCCCCGGTCACGACGTCCACCCCCCGGCCCGCGCGACGGCGGTCCGCCAGCGGTCGTGCCGGCCGTCGTCCCGGCGACCGGGCTCGGGTTCGAACCGGCGGTCGAGCGTCCAGGTGTCGGCGAGCTCGTCCGTGCTGCCCCACACGCCGGTGCCGAGCCCGGCGAGGAAGGCCGCGCCCAGCGCCGTCGTCTCGGTGACCTCGGGACGGCGGACCGGGACACCGAGCTGGTCGGCCTGCATCTGCAGCAGCAGGTCGTTCGCGCTCGCGCCGCCGTCGGCCGAGAGCTCCGGCACCTCGAGGCCCGCCTCGTCGACCATCACGTCGACGACGTCGCGCACCTCGAACGAGATCGCCTCCAGGGTGGCCCGGGCCAGGTGCGCGCGGGTGGTGCCGCGGGTGATGCCGAGGATCGCGCCGCGGGCGTGCGGGTCCCAGTGCGGCGCGCCCATGCCGGTCAGCGCCGGCACGAAGACGACGTCCCCGGAGTCGGGCACCGTCCGCGCCAGCCCCTCGATCTCGGCCGCGGAGTCGATCAGCCCCAGGCCGTCGCGCAGCCACTGCACGGCCGCGCCGGTCACGAAGACGGCGCCCTCCAGGGCGTACACCAGCCCGTCGCCGAGGTCCCACGCCACGGTGGTCAGCAGGCCGGCGTCGGAGCGCACCGGCGTCGTCCCGGTGTTGGTGAGCACGAACGAGCCGGTGCCGTAGGTGCACTTGCTCGTCCCGGGGGAGAAGCAGGCCTGCCCGAAGAGGGCCGCCTGCTGGTCGCCGGCGATGCCGGCGACGGGGAGCGACAGGCCGAGGAACGCGTCCGGGTCGGTGGTGCCGACGACGCCGGAGCTCGGCACGAGGTCGGGCAGGGCCGACCGCGGGACGCCGAACAGCTCGCACAGCTCGTCGGACCAGCCGCCCTCCTCCAGGTCGTACAGCAGCGTCCGGCTGGCGTTGCTCGGGTCGGTGACGTGTGCGGCCCCGCCGGTCAGCCGGGCGACCACGTAGGAGTCGACCGTGCCGAGGGCGAGGGCGCCGTCGCGGACGCCGGCCCACGTCCGGGGCTCCTCGGTGGCCAGCCAGCAGTACTTCGTCGCGGTGAAGTACGGGTCCAGCCGCAGCCCGGTCAGCTCGGTGACCCGGGGCTCCGCGCCGTCGGACCGCAGCCGGTCGCAGATGCCGGTGGTCCGGCGGTCCTGCCACACGATCGCCGGCCGCGGCGCGCGCAGCGACCGCCGGTCCCACACGACCGCGGTCTCCCGCTGGTCGGTGATCCCGACGCAGGTGGGCTCCGCGTCGGTGCCGGCCAGCGCCTCCCGGCAGGCGGCCACCGTCGCGGTCCAGATGTCGTCGGGTTCGTGCTCGACCCACCCGGGGCGGGGGAACAGCTGGGCGAACTCGCGGTAGCCGCGGGCGAGGACGCCGCCGTCCTCACCCACGACCAGCGCCGTCACCCCGGTCGTCCCCGCGTCGATCGCCAGCACCGGCATGAGGGCAACCTAACCCGAGGACCTACCGTGGGCCCGTGCGCCGGTTCTTCTACGACACCGAGTTCATCGAGGACGGCACCACCATCGACCTGGTCTCGATCGGGGTCGTCGACGAGGCCGGCCGGGAGTTCTACGCCGTGAGCACCGAGTTCGACCCCGGGAAGGCCATCCCGTGGGTGCGCCGCAACGTGCTCGACCAGCTGCCGTCGCCGGCCGACCGGGCGTGGCGCAGCCGGGAGCGGATCCGGGACGACCTGCTGGCCTTCCTCACCGGCCCCGGTGAGGAGATCGAGCTGTGGGCCTGGTTCGCTGCCTACGACCACGTGGCGCTGTGCCAGCTGTGGGGGGCGATGCCGGCGCTGCCGCGGCCCATCCCGCGGTTCACCCGTGAGCTGCGCCAGCGCTGGGACGACCTCGGTCAGCCGCCGCTGCCCCCCAAGCCCAGCGGCACCCACGACGCGCTGGTCGACGCCCGGTACAACCGGGAGCGCTGGAACGCCATGGCCGCCGCCCGCCGCTGACCGCGGCGGCCGGCACCCGACCGCGGCCGCGGCCCTTGGCGGCGCCGGGGCCCGCGCGGGAGGCTGGCCGGCGTGGCAGACCTGGATCCCGCCGAGGCGCGCACGCTCCTGGCCCGTGCCTTCGTCGACGACCCGCTGATGAGGTGGTTCTACCCGGACGACGACGCGCGGCCACACGCGTGCGCAGCGATGTTCGGCCTGTTCGCCGAGCACTACCTCGCCGACGGGCGGGTGGACGTCGTCCGGCGTCCGGCCCCCCTCGCGGTGGCGATGTGGCAGTGGCCGCGACCGGACGACGCCGAGCCCGAGGCCGCCGCGGAGTCGCTGCCCACGGTCGGCGGGCTCATGACCGCCTTCATGGGGGCCGAGCGCGCCGCGGAGGTCGGCGGCGCGCTCGGCCTGCTGGACGAACTGCGGCCGAGCCGGCCGCACGCCTACCTGCACCTGCTCGCCGTCCACCCCGACGCCCGGCACCAGGGTCTCGGCGGCGAGGTGCTCGAGCGTGGTCTCGCCGCGGCACGCTCCGCCGGCCTGGTCGCCTGCCTGGACACGATGAACCCGGTCAACGTGCCGTTCTACGAGGCGCACGGGATGTCGGTGCGGCACGAGGCCCGGCTGGGTGCCGGCGGGCCCACGGTCTGGGCGATGGCGACCGGGTGAGCGCCGACCGGACCGCCGTGCCCCGCACCGGGGGCGAGCGGGAGCTCCTGCGGGCCTACCTGGAGTTCCACCGGGAGACGCTGGCGGTCAAGTGCGCCGGGCTGTCGGACGAGGACCTCCGCCGCCGTGCGGCCGCGCCGTCGGCGCTGTCGCTGCTCGGGCTCGTCCGGCACATGGCGGAGGTGGAGCGGTCCTGGTCCCGCCGGGTGCTCGAGGGGCAGGACGTGCCGTGGCTGTGGTCGGCCGCCGGGGAGCACGGGGCGGCCTTCGACGTCGACGGGGCCTCCCGCGCGGAGGCGTTCGAGGCCTGGGAGACCGAGATCGCCCATGCCCGCCGGACCGAGCAGGCGGCCGCCTCGCTGGAGGTGACGGGGCGCGACCGCGGCTCCGGGGAGCAGTACTCGCTGCGCCGCGTGCTGGTGCACCTCGTGCAGGAGTACGCGCGGCACAACGGGCACGCCGACCTGCTCCGCGAGCGGATCGACGGCTCCGTCGGCGTCTGACCGTCAGCCCTGCCGCGCCTGTCCGGCGGGGCTCGGCTGCGGCTCCACCGCGGTCCGCGGCACCGGCACCCCGGCGCGCTGGTCAGCGGTCAGCGCCTCCACCATCTGCGCGAACTGCTCGGCGTCGGGCGGGATGTCCGGTTCGGCGGCCGGTACCTGCTGCAGCACGGTCAGGAACTCCTCGAGGGACGTCCCGTCCGCGGCCGGCAGGTGCGAGGAGAAGATCCGCCTCGGCTGGATCCGGCGCACCCGGTCGAGGACCTGTCCGAACCCGGCGGGCTCGGTGAGGTGCACCCACGGCGAGTCGGACAGGGCCCAGCCGAGCATGCCGCCGGCCAGGGCCTCCGGGGGCACGTCCGAGGCCGACTGGGTGGGCTCCGGGAGGATCGCCCCGAAGGCGTCGACGCTGAAGAGCGCGCCGGTGGACCGGTCCAGCGCCCCGATCGACATGGGGTTGTCGAACAGCGGCGGCGCGACGGCGGTCAGCGTGCGGTCACCGACGTGGAGGTCGTCCCCGGGCCGGATGGCGTGCACCCGGTCCATCGGCACCGGCCACCAGGTCGACATCCGCAGCGCGGCGAACCCGTGGGTGACCAGCCGGGCGTTCGGTGCCAGCTCCATGATCCGCGCGATGTTGCCGGTGTGGTCGGCGTCGTCGTGGGTCAGCCAGAGCCACCGGATCTCCCGGGGGTCGATGACCGAGCCCACTGCGGCGACGAACTCGTCGGCGTCCACCCCGAGGCCGGTGTCGACGAGCACCGGTTGCTCGGCCATGAGCAGGAAGGCGTTGATCGGCAGGACGCCGAGGCCCGGCAGGGTCAGGTTCGCCGGGAGCACGTGGACGTCGTCGGACGCCTGGTAGGGGAGATCCATGGGAGGCCTCCTGCCGCCGCTGGGGGAGGCCGCCGACGCTAGGCCCGACCCGGAGGGCCCGACAGGGCCGTTGTCCCCCGTCCCGCGACCGGCTCAGCCGCGCAGCGGAGCCCAGTCCTCGGGATGGGCGCGCAGGTGCTCGGCGACGGTCCGCGCCGGGTGCCCGGTCAGCGACGGGACGACGTCGGTCACCGCCGCCATCTCGCCGGCGGCGATGGCCAGGTAGCTGGTGACCCAGCCCTCGACCTCCCAGTCGGGGTGCCCGGAGGGGCGCCGGGTGGCCCAGGCCTCCTCGACGGTCTGCCGGCGGTAGACCGCCGGGCGCCCGGTCACCTCGGCGAGCACCGCGGCCGCCTCGTCCATCGACAGTGCCTCGGGGCCGGTCACGTCCAGCGCGCGGCCGTCGAGGGCGGGGGAGTCGTCGAGCAGGACGGCGGCACCCACGTCGGCCAGGTCGTCGCGGGAGACGAAGGCGGCCCGCCCGTCGCCGGCCGGGGCGGCGATCACCGCCTGCCCGTCCTCGACGGTGGCGAAGAAGGGCACGAAGTCGGCGTACATGGCGTGCCGGAGGGCGGTGTGGCGCACGCCGGTGGCGGCGATCGCCGCCTCGGTGGCCGCGTGCTGCCGGGCCAGGGTGAACACCGCGTCCGGGGCGGCGCCGAGGAACGAGGTGTAGACGACCCGCTCGACGCCCGCGTCCGCCGCCGCGGCGACGGCGGTGCGGTGCTGCTCCAGCCGGTCCTCGGCCTCCGCAGCGGACACCAGGTACAGGGTGTGCACGCCGTCCAGTGCGCGGCTCAGGCCGGGGCCGTCGGCGTACCCGCCGGGCGCCGCGACGACCTGCGCGCCGGGCAGCCGCGGGGCGCGGCCGGGGTCGCGGACGACCAGCCGCACCGCGACGTCGTCCCGCCCGGCAACCCGGGCGGCGACCCGGCCGCCGAGCGTGCCGCTGGCCCCGGTGACGGCGATCAGGCGGGTCACGCGTGCGCTGCGTCCGAGTGCGGCATCATGGCCCCCACCAACCGCTGAGCAGCGAGAACCCTTCCCGGAGGACGCACATGCGCATCGGCATCCTGACCGGCGGCGGTGACTGCCCGGGCCTCAACGCGGTGATCCGGGCCGTGGTCCGCAAGAGCGTCACCCACCACGGCGACGAGGTCGTCGGTTTCCGGGACGGGTGGCGTGGCGTGCTCGAGGCCGACACGGTGCCGATGGACCTCGCCGCGGTCCGCGGCATCCTGCCCCGCGGCGGCACGGTGCTGGGCACGTCGCGGACCAACCCGTACGCGCTGGAGGGCGGCGCGGACCGGGTGCTGGCCAACCTCGAGAGGCTCGGCATCGACGCGCTGATACCGATCGGCGGCGAGGACACCCTCGGGGTGGCCACCCGGCTGGCCGAGGCCGGGATGCGGGTGGTCGGCGTCCCCAAGACGATCGACAACGACCTGGACGCCACCGACTACACCTTCGGCTTCGACACCGCGCTCGGCGTCGCCACCGAGGCGATCGACCGGCTGCACACCACCGGGGACAGCCACCACCGGACCCTGGTCGTCGAGGTGATGGGGCGGCACGCCGGGTGGATCGCGCTGCACGCCGGCATGGCGGGGGGCGCCACCGTCGTCCTCATCCCCGAGCAGCCCTTCGACGTCGACGCCGTCGTCGCGCACTGCCAGCACCGTTTCGACTCCGGGTACTCGCCGATCGTCGTGGTCTCCGAGGGCGCCACCCCGAAGGACGGCGGCATGGTGCTCGCCGCGGGGGACAAGGACGCCTTCGGCCACGTGCGGCTCGGCGGCATCGGCACCGCGCTGGCCTCGCTCATCGAGGCGCGCACCGGCCGGGAGTCCCGGGCGGTCGTCCTCGGGCACATCCAGCGCGGCGGCACCCCGTCGCCGTTCGACCGCGTGCTCGCCACCCGCTTCGGGCTGGCCGCGGTCGACGCCGTCCACGACGGGCAGTCCGGGGTGATGGTGGCGCTGCGCGGCACCGACATCGTCCGTGTCCCGCTGTCGGCGGCCACCGCCCAGCTCAAGCTGGTGCCGGTGGAGCGGTACGCCGAGGTGGAGGTCTTCTTCGGCTGACGGCCCCGCCGCAGGGACCTGGTGCGAGCTGGTGAGTGCCGGGGGGCGGCGAGGTCCTCCCACGTACTCTCTGAAGGCGTGAGCCTCCCCGATCCCGCGGTGCTGGTCGACGGTCTGGACCGGTGGCGGGACCTCCCCGCCGCCCAGCAGCCCGAGTGGCCCGACCGTGCCGCCCTGGACTCCGTCCTGTCCACCCTGTCCTCGGTCCCGCCGATCGTCGCGCCCAGCGAGGTCGACGAGCTGCGGACCCGGCTGGCCGACGTCGCCCAGGGGCGGGCCTTCCTCCTGCAGGGCGGGGACTGCGCGGAGACCTTCGACCTCAACACCGACGCACACCTGCAGAGCACCACCCGCACGCTGCTGCAGATGGCCGTCGTGCTGACCTACGGCGCCAGCGTGCCCGTGGTGAAGGTGGGCCGGGTCGCCGGGCAGTACGCCAAGCCGCGGTCGTCGAACACCGACGCGCTCGGCCTGCCCTCCTACCGGGGCGACATGGTCAACGCGCTGGAGCCGGTGCTCGAGCAGCGCATCCCGGACCCGAACCGCCTGGTGCGCGCCTACGCCAACTCCGCCGCCGCGATGAACATGATCCGCGCCTACGCCCGCGGGGGCCTGGCCGACCTGCACGCCGTGCACGACTGGAACAAGGACTTCGTCGCCAACTCCCCGGCGGGCGTCCGGTACGAGGTCATCGCCCGGGAGATCGACCGGGCGCTGGCCTTCATGAAGGCCTGCGGCATCGACTCCGACGCCCTGCGTGGGGTGGAGCTCTACAACAGCCACGAGGCGCTGATCCTGGACTACGAGCGGGCGCTGCTGCGGGTGCACGACGGTCGCCCCTACGCCTCCTCGGCGCACTTCGTGTGGATCGGGGAGCGGACCCGGCAACTGGACGGCGCGCACGTGGAGTTCATGTCCCGGGTGGCGAACCCGATCGGCGTGAAGATCGGTCCGACCACCACTCCCGAGCAGGCCACCGAGCTCGTCGAGCGACTGGACCCCGACGGCGTCCCCGGCCGGCTGACGCTGATCAGCCGGATGGGCAACGGGAAGATCCGCGACGTCCTCCCGGCCATCGTGGAGAAGGTCACCGCCAGCGGGCACACCGTCGTCTGGCAGTGCGACCCGATGCACGGCAACACCCACGAGTCGCCCACCGGCTACAAGACCCGCCACTTCGACCGCGTCGTGGACGAGGTCCTCGGGTTCTTCGACGTGCACCGGGCGCTGGGCACCTGGCCGGGCGGCATCCACGTCGAGCTCACCGGCGAGGACGTCACCGAGTGTCTCGGCGGCGCCATGGAGATCAGCGACGAGGACCTCAACAGCCGGTACGAGACGGCCTGCGACCCGCGGCTGAACACCGGGCAGTCGCTGGAGCTGGCGTTCCTCGTGGCCGAGATGCTCCGTGGCTGAGGCACCCGCCCACCTCCTCTGGGTCGACCTCCGCTCGGACACCGTCACCAGGCCGACCCCGGCCATGCGCCGGGCGATGGCCGAGGCCGAGGTCGGCGACGACGTCTACGGCGAGGACCCCGCGGTCCGGGCGCTCGAGGAGCGGGTCGCCGAGCTGATGGGCCACGAGGCGGCGCTGTTCGTCCCCTCGGGCACGATGGGCAACCAGATCGGCATGCGGCTGGTGTGCGAGCCCGGCCAGGAGGTGCTCTGCGACGCCGACGCCCACGTCGTCACCTACGAGATGGGTGCGGCCGCCGCCGTCTTCGGCATCTCCACCCGCACCGTGGTGTCCGACGGCGGCCGGCTGGACGCCGACCAGCTCATCGCCCAGGTCCGTCCGCGCGACGACTGGCACCTGACCGCCACCGCTGCGGTCGCCGTCGAGAACTCCCACAACCGCGGCGGGGGCCTGGTGCAGCCACTGGACCAGCTGCAGCGGCTCTGGAACTGGTCGCGGGACGCCGGCGTCGCCGTCCACCTCGACGGCGCGCGGCTGTTCAACGCCTCCGTCGCCTCGGGTGTCGAGCTGGCCACCTACGGGCAGCTGGCCGACACCGTGTCGGTGTGCCTGTCCAAGGGCCTGGGCGCGCCGGTGGGGTCGGTGCTGGTCGCCTCGGCGGAGCGGATCGCCGCCGGCCGGTTGTGGCGCAAGCGGCTCGGCGGCGGGATGCGGCAGGTCGGCGTCCTGGCCGCGGCCGGGCTGCACGCGCTGGACCACCACCTGGCCCGGCTGGCCGACGACCACGGGCACGCCCGCCTGCTGGCCAAGCGGCTGGGTGTGGACCCCGCCACCGTCGAGACCAACATGGTCGTGCTGGACGACGTCCCCGCGCCGCTGGTCGCCGAGGCGGCGAAGGCGCAGGGCGTGCTGGTCTCCCAGGTGAGCCCGCGCCGGATCCGGCTGGTCACCCACCTGGACGTCGACCGCGCCGGCATCGACCGCGCCGCCGACGTCCTGTCCGCCGTCCTCTGAGACGCGGAGGGCCCGCCCCTGGAGGCGGGCCCTCCCTGCCGGCGGGACTACTCCGTGCCGCTGGTGGGGTGCTCGATCTGCCCGGCGAGGTACAGCTGCTCCCCGAGGGTGTCCAGCAGGTGCAGCTGGGTCTCGAGGTAGTCGATGTGGTGCTCCTCGTCGGCGAGGATCTCCTCGAAGAGGTTCTTGCTCGTGCGGTCGCCGACGGAGTCGCAGTAGGCGATCGCCGGGCGCAGCCGGTCGACGACCTCGATCTCGACGGCCATGTCGGCCTCGAACTGCTCGCGGACGGTCTGCCCGATGCGCAGCGCCAGCAGCTTCTGGTAGTTGGGCAGGCCCTCGAGGAAGAGGATGCGGTCGGTGAGCCGCTCCGCGTGGGTCATCTCCTCGATGGACTCCTTGCGGGTGTGCGCGGCGAGCTTGTTGTAGCCCCAGTTCTCCTGCATCTTGGCGTGCAGGAAGTACTGGTTGATGGCGGTCAGCTCGCTGGTCAGCTGCTCGTTGAGCAGCTCGATCACCCGTGCGTCGCCCTGCATGAGGTCCTCCTCGGATCCGGCTGCGGCCGAGGCTAGCGGGGCGGGTGCGGTCCGGCCGCAGTCAGGCTGCCCTCAGTGCTCAGGCGGCCCGTTCGCGGAGGTCGAGACCGTGCAGCGGGTCGGCGGCGCGCAGCCGGTCGCAGATGCGGTCCAGGCAGTTGCCGCAGCCGGTGCCGGCGGCGCAGGCGTCGCCGACCTCCTCCTCGGTGCGCGCACCGTCGGCGATGACACCGGCGAGCTCGCGGTCGCTGACGGCGAAGCAGATGCAGACGTACACGCGGGCGCACTCCTGGGCCGGGGAAAGGTCAGGCACGCCTAAGTTAGCCGAGCCTCACCTCCCTGCCAAGGGCTGCGGACGGATTCGTGCCGCCCGGCGCGCCGGGACTAGGCGGCGGAGGCCGCGGCGACCGGCAGGCCGGCGTCGCGCAGGGAGCGCAGCAGCGCGATGTCGCGGGCGTGCCCGGCGGAGGGGGAGCCGTCCAGCTCGCTGGGGGTCTCCACGACGACCGGGACGTCGGCCATGGCCGGGTGCGCGAGGAGCTCGGCGAACGGTGCCGTCCCGATGGTGCCGGCCCCGATCGTGGTGTGCCGGTCGCGCTTGGAGCCGCACGCGTCGAGGGAGTCGTTGGCGTGCACGAGGCCCAGCCGGCCCGGGCCGACCGTCGCCTCCAGGGCGTCGAGGGTCGCGGTCATCCCGCCGGGGACGGCGACGTCGTGACCGGCCGCCCACGCGTGGCAGGTGTCGAAGCAGACCCCGACGAGCGGGTGCCCGTCCAGCGCGGCCAGGTAGGGGCCCAGGTCCTCGACGGTGGCCGCCAGCGACCTGCCACCGCCGGCGGTCGGCTCGACGAGCAACCGGGGCCCGTCGGCGGGTGCGGCGTCGAGCACCGGCAGCAGCCGCTCGTGCAGCTGGCGCAGCGCGGCCTCGTAGCGGTCCTCGCCGACCGCCGAGCCGGCGTGCACCACCACGCCCCGGCACCCCAGCTCGGCACCGCGGGCCAGGTTGTGCGTGATGGAGGCGATCGACTGCTCGACGGTCGCCTCGGTCGGGGACCCGACGTTGACGAGGAACGGCGTGTGGATGAACGAGGGCACGCCGCGCTCGGCGCAGCCGGCGGTGAACAGGGCGTCCTGGCGCGGCGTCCCGGCGGTGAGCCGCCAGCCGCGCGGGTTGCCGACGAACACCTGCACGGCGCGGGCGCCGACCGCGTCGGCGTAGCGCAGGCCGCCCGTGGCCAGTCCGCCCTTGACCTGGATGTGCGCGCCGATCGGCGGCCCGTCGGGGGAGTGCACGTCGCGGCTACCCGAAGGTGACGAGGATGGTGACGCCGGTGCCGATGTCGACCACCTCGCCGGCCCGGGGGGTCTGCCGCAGGACACGGTTGCCGAAGAACTGGCTCACCTCGACCCGCAGGCCGGCGGCCTGGAGCGCCGCGGTCGCCTCCTCCTGGCTCGTGCCGACGACGTCGGGCACGGCGACCTGCGGCACGCCGACCGACACCTGGATGGTGACGGTGCTCTCGTAGGGCGCCTGGGTGGCCGGCCCCGGGGTGACGGCCATGACCTCCCCGGCGTCGACGTCGGCGCTGCGGCCCTCGGTGCGCTGCACGGTGAAACCGAGCGCCTCCAGGTTGGTGGTCGCGGCCTCCGGGGACAGGCCCACGACGTCGGGCACCGCGACCGGCTCGTGGCCGCGGCTGACGAAGACGGTGATGGGCTGGTCGCGGACCAGCGGCGTCCCGGCCTCCGGGTCGAAGCCGGTGACGTGGCCGACGGGCGTCTCGTTGTCGTAGTCCTGCACGACCTGGGGCAGCACCGGGACACCCTCGGCGAGCGCGGCCAGCACCGTGTCCTGCGGCTGGCCGACCAGCCCGGGGTCGACCTCGAAGCGCTCGGGGCCCTTGGACACGGTCAGCCGGACGTCGGTGCCCCGGATCGCGTCACCGCCCTCGGGGTCGGCGGCGATGACCACGCCGGCGGCGATGTCCTCGCTGAACTGCTCGTCGCAGCAGTCGGGGTCCAGGCCCGCCTCCTGCAGCAGGTCGATGGCCGAGCTCTGCTCCTTGCCGACCAGGGACGGGACGGTCGTCCAGCGGCCGGAGCCCATCCACCACCCGACCGCACCGATCGTGATCGCCAGCAGCAGGACGACCGCGACGGCCAGCCGGGCGCGGCGGCGGCGGATGTGCTGCGGGACGCCGGGTCGCGGCCGCTCCGGCGCCGGCCGGCGGCCGCCCACGTCGACGGTCGGGCCGGCACCCATGCCCGGCAGCATCGAGGTCCGCGCGCCGCGGCCGGGCCGGGTGCCGCTGCTGCTGAGGACCTCGGTGCCGTCGGCGGGCCCCGGGTCGCTGGGGTGGCGCGGGCGGCTGGGCCGGTTGGTCGGCCGGAGCGTGCCCGGGCCGGCGGTGCTGCGGCCGGTGGGCACCGGCACCCGGTCGACCCCCAGGTCGGTGCGCACGTCCTCGAGGTCGGCGAGGAACGCCCCGGCGTCCAGGGGCCGGACGGCGGGGTCACGGCGGGTGGTGCGGGCGACGAGCTCGTCGACCTGCCACGGGATGCCTGGCACCTCCTCCGAGGGCGTGGGCATGTCGTGGTGGACGTGCTGGTAGGCCACCGCCAGCGGGGTGTCGCCGCCGTAGGGCGGGTGCCCGGTGAGCATCTCGAAGAGGACCACCCCGGCGGCGTAGACGTCGCTGCGGGCGTCGGCCTTGCCGCGCTCGAGCTGCTCCGGGGAGAGGTAGGCGACCGTGCCGATGAGCACGCCGCCGGTGTGGCTGGTCTGCCCGGTGCCGGTGAGCGCGCGGGCCAGGCCGAAGTCGGCCACCTTCACCACGCCGTCGGTGCCGATGAGCACGTTCTCGGGCTTGATGTCACGGTGCACGATGCCGGCCCGGTGGGCGGCGGTGAGGCCGGAGAGCACCGGCTCCAGGACGGCGAAGGCCTCGCCGACGGTGAGGCGGCCCCGGGCCTGGAGCAGGTCGCGCAGCGTGCGGCCGCGGACCAGCTCCATGACCAGGAAGACCAGTCCCTGGTCGCTGCCCTGGTCGCTGACCGACACGACGTTGGGGTGGCTGAGCATCGCCGCCGCCCGCGCCTCCCGCGTGAACCGGTCGACGAAGGTCGGGTCGTGGGCGAGGTGCTCGGCCATGACCTTGACCGCCACCGTGCGGTGCAACCGCAGGTCGGTGGCCGCGTAGACGGTGGACATGCCGCCGCGGGCGAGACGCTCCTCGAGCTGGTACCGCCCCTCGAGGAGCAGGCCGACCACGGGGTCGGTCACGGCGGTCTCCACGCGGTCGAGTGTAGGAGCGGGGCGAGCCGGGACGGTCCGTACACGCGGGGTGGCCGATCACGTCGGGAGCACCCGCCCCACCCGCCCCGCCGGCCCACCCGGGGCAGCGGGGTCCTCCGTCAGGCCAGGTCGAGCCCGGGGTACAGGGGGTGGGCGTCGAGCAGCTCGGCAGCGGCGGCGCGGGTGCGGCCGGCGAGGCCGTCGGCCATCGCGTACCGCGCCCGCGAGGACCCGCCGTCCTGCGTCGCCGTCGGCGTGGTGCCCGAGAGGACGTCGACGATGAGCTCCGCGGTCCGGTCGAACTCGGCCGCGCCGAAGCCCCGCGTGGTCAGCGCCGGGGTGCCGATGCGGACGCCCGAGGTGTACCAGGCGCCGTTGGGGTCGGCCGGGACGGAGTTGCGGTTGGTGACGATGCCGGCGTCCAGCAGCGCGGACTCCGCCTGCCGACCGGTCAGCCCGAAGCTGGTGACGTCGATGAGCACGATGTGGTTGTCGGTGCCGCCGGTGACCAGCGTCGCCCCGCGGCTGGTCAGCCCCTCGGCGAGGCTCTGCGCGTTGTCGGCCACGGCGCGGGCGTACCCGGCGAAGGCCGGCTGCCGGGCCTCGGCGAGCGCGACGGCCTTGGCGGCCATGACGTGCGGGAGCGGGCCGCCGAGGACCATCGGGCAGCCGCGGTCGACGGCGTCGGCGAACTCCGGCTGGGCCAGAACCATGCCGCCCCGCGGGCCGCGCAGGGACTTGTGGGTGGTGGTGGTGACCACGTGCGCGTGCGGGACGGGGTCGAAGTCGCCGGTGAGGACCTTCCCGGCGACCAGGCCGGCGAAGTGGGCCATGTCGACGACGAGGGTGGCGCCCACCTCGTCGGCGATCTCGCGCATCGCGGCGAAGTCGACCCGGCGCGGGTAGGCCGAGTAGCCGGCCATGAGGATGAGCGGCCGGAACTCCTTGGCCCGCTCCCGGACGAGGGCGTAGTCCAGCAGCCCGGTCTTCGGGTCGGTGCCGTAGGAGGACTGCTCGAACATCTTGCCGCTGATGTTGGGCCGGAAGCCGTGGGTGAGGTGGCCGCCGGCGTCCAGGCTCATGCCGAGCATGCGCTGGTCGCCGAGGGCGCGGCGCAGCGTCGTCCAGTCCTCGGCGGTGAGGTCGTTGACGTGGGTGGCGCCGGCCTTCTCCAGGGCCGGCAGCTCGACGCGCTGGGCCAGCACCGCCCAGAAGGCGACCAGGTTGGCGTCGATGCCCGAGTGCGGCTGGACGTAGGCGTACGGCGCGCCGAACAGCTCGCGGGCGTGCTCGGCGGCCAGCGCCTCGACCGTGTCGACGTTCTGGCAGCCGGCGTAGAAGCGGTGCCCGACGGTGCCCTCGGCGTACTTGTCGCTGAACCAGTTCCCCATCGTGAGCAGCACAGCGGGGCTCGCGTAGTTCTCGCTGGCGATCAGCTTGAGCGAGGCGCGCTGGTCGGCGAGCTCCGCGCCGATCGCCTCGGCCACGCGGGGCTCGACGGCCCCGATGACCTGCAGGGCGCTGCGGTAGGCCGCCGACGCGGTGGCGGGGTCGAAGGAGGCGGTGGCGTCGGTCATCGGAGAACTCCAGCGCGGTCGACGTCGGGGGGTGCCCAGGCGCCCGGCGGGGAACTGCGGGCCGCTCCACGGTGGTCGTCCACCTCGATGCGCCAGTCACGGCCCCGCGGTGATCCTAGCCGCGGATCAGCGCGCTGCCGCGATGGTGTCGCGGGGCACCGCTGTGACGTCGTCGACCCCGCACAGCGCCATCGTGTGGGCGAGCTCGGCGGTGAGCCCGGACAGCACCCGGGTCACCCCCTGCCGGCCGCCGGTGGCCAGCCCCCACACCGCCGGGCGGCCGACGAACACCGCCCGGGCGCCGAGGGCCAGCGCGGTCAGCACGTCCGAGCCCGAGCGGATGCCGCCGTCGACGTAGACCTCCACCTCGTCGCCGACCGCGTCGACCACCTCGGGCAGCGCGTGCGCGGTGGCCACCGCCGGGTCGGCCTGCCGGCCGCCGTGGTTGGAGACCCACACCGCCGCGGCGCCCGCCTGCACGCAGCGCGCCGCGTCGTCGCCGCGGAGCACGCCCTTCACCACGACCGGCAGGCCGGAGAGGTCGGCGAAGCGGCCGATGTCGTCGAACGCCCACGCGGGGGTGGGTGCCGCGGGGTGCCCGGCGGCCGGCCGGTTGGCCAGGGGGAGGTCGGCGGGCAGGGCGAAACCGGAGACGAGGTCGCGCAGCCGCCGCCCGAACACCGGCATGTCCACGGTCAGCACCAGTGCCCGGTAGCCGGCGGCGCCGGCGCGGCGGGCGACGTCCTCGGTGTGGGCCGGGGAGTGGACCCGGTAGAGCTGGAAGAACTTCGGGGCGTCGGGTGCGACGGCGGTCAGCTCGGCCAGCTCGGTGCTCGCCGACGTGGAGACGGTCATGAGCGCCCCCGCGGCCGCGGCTCCCTCGGCGGTGCCGCGCTCCCCGTCCGCGTGCGCCATCGTCTGGTACGCCCAGGGCGCGACCCCCACCGGCGTCGCGACCTCGCTGCCCAGCAGGCTGGTGCCCAGCGAGGGTGCGGGCTCACCGCGCAGCACGCGGGGCCGCAGCCGCCAGGACCGCCAGGCGGCGGGGGCCTCGCGCAGGGTGGTCTCGGACTCGGCGCCGCCGGCGAAGAAGTCGGCGACGTCGGGCGCCAGCAGCTCCCGCGCGCGGGTCTCCAGGGCCGTCAGATCGAGCAGATCGGGGGCGGGGCGGTCGTCCGGGGCCTCGCCGGGCCGTCGCTGGCGGGGCGTCCCGGGGACGCCACCGGCCACCGTGGGTGTCTGGTCTGCGTGCGCCATAGGCTCGCACCCTATGGAGACGCTCACCCCCGCAGAGGTCGCCACCGCACTGGGGGTCTCACCGAACCGGGTCCGGCAGCTGGTGCGCGAGCGCAAGCTCATGGCCGTCCCCGGCAGCGGCAACAGCCGGATCCCCGCCGACTTCCTGCAGGACGGCGCCGTCCTCAGGCACCTCCCCGGGCTGATCACCGTCCTCCGGGACGGCGGTTTCCGGGACGAGGAGGTCTTCGAGTGGCTGTTCCGCGACGACGAGTCGCTGCCGGGCACCCCCGTCCAGGCGCTGCGCGACGACCGGCACACCGAGGTCACCCGCCGGGCCCAGGCGCTGGCCTTCTGAGCGGGACGCCGTCGCCGTGGGCCAGCTGACCTACCTGGCGCTGCTGGTCGGCTGCCTGGTGGTGACCGCGCCGCTGGAGCTCGTCCTGCGGGTGCGGGTCTACGCCCGGTGGCGGCGGCTGGCGCTGGCGGTCGCCCCCGAGTTCGTCGTGTTCGTGGTGTGGGTGCTGTACGCGATCGCGCAGGGCCACTGGGCGTACTCCGGCGAGCGCACCCTCGGCGTCCGGCTGCCGGGGGGCGTCCCGGTCGAGGAGGTGCTGTTCTTCCTCGTCGTCCCGCTGTGCTCGGTGCTGGCGCTGGAGGCGGTGCGGAAGGTGACCGGCTGGGACGCCGGGTACCCCGCGGAGGAGGCGGAGGCCCAGCGATGAGCTACTCCACCCTCGCCGTCGTCGCGGTGCTCGCCGTGCTCGTCGTCGACCTGGCCGTCTACCGGACCCGCATGGTCACCCGGCCGGTGTTCTGGGTGGCCTACGCGATCATCATCACCTTCCAGCTGCTGATGAACGGCGTCCTCACCGGGCTGGACGTCGTCACCTACGACCCGGAGACGATCTGGGGCCCGCGGATCGCCTACGCGCCGGTCGAGGACCTGCTGTTCGGCTTCGCCATGGTGACCCTGACCCTGGCCAGCTGGGCGGCGGTCAACCGGCGGGCGAACACCGCGAGCCGGCGGGGCCGCGGCACCCGCACCCGCCGGTCGAGCACCCGGTAGTCGGCCCGCTCGATCTCGGTGAGGATGCCGCCGTAGAGGTCGGTGGCCGCCCGCACGCAGTCGCGCGACTCCGGCGCGAGCATCGGCGTCCCGGGGGCGGCGTCGTCGTAGCGGCGCCGGACGATCGCGACCATCTCCCGCATCAGCTCGCGGAATCCGGCGTCGAAGCGCTTGGCCGCCAGCTGCTCGCGGGTCACCCCGTGCGCGGCCATGAGGTCGGCGGGCAGGTAGACCCGGCCGCGGTCGACGTCCTCGGCGACGTCGCGCAGGAAGTTGGTCAGCTGGAAGGCCTCGCCCAGGGCGACGGCGTGCGGCGCGGCCTCCTCCCGGCTGACGCCCGGCGCGGTGCCGAGGACGGGCAGCACCTGCAGGCCGATGACCGAGGCCGAGCCCCACATGTAACGGTCCAGGGCGTCCATGTCGGCGTAGCCGGTGACGTCGAGGTCGCTGGTCATGGCGGCGAGGAAGTCGACCAGGTGCTCGACGGCGATGCCGTGGCGGCGGTAGGTGTGCACGAGGGCCAGCCGCACCGGGTCGTCGGACCAGCCGGTCTCCAGCTCGGCGAGCACCGCGCGGGACCAGTCGGCGAGGTCCCCGGCCGGGTCGGCGCCGGGGTGGTCGACCAGGTCGTCGGCGGTGCGGGCCGCGGCGTAGAGCGCGTGCACGGCCGGCCGCCGGTCGGGGGTCAGCAGCCGGGTGGCCAGGTGGTAGCTCTTGCCGTGCCGGGCGGCGATCGCGGCGCAGTGCCGGTAGGCGGCGTCCAGCCGGGCCTGGCGGTCGGCCCGGGTCAGCGGCCGGTCGGTGGTGGTCACCGCTGCACCGGCCCGGTGATGCGCTCGGCGGCGAGCCGGCCGCTGATGACCACCATCGGCACGCCGACCCCGGGCTGCACCGACGACCCGGCGAGGACGACGTTCTCGGGGCCGCGGCGGGGGAGGGTCGGCGTCCGGAACGGGCCGGTCTGCCCGAAGGTGTGCGCCAGGGCGAACGGGGTCCCGGCGGCCATGCCCTGGGCGGCCCAGGTCAGGGGGGTGTCCATGTGCTCCACCTCGATCGCGCCGGTGAGGCCGGTCCAGCCGCGGGCCTCGAGGGTGGCGAGCACCTCGTCGCGGTACCGGGGGCCCAGGGTGGTCCAGTCCAGGTCGGGGTTGCCGCCGCTGTGCCGGTCCAGGTTGGGCGTGGGGGCGACGACGCTCAGCACCTGGCCGCCGTCGGGGGCCAGGCTGCGGTCGGTGCGCGACGGCATGCTCACCAGCAGGCTCGGGTCGCTCATGGGGCGGCCGTCCCGGGTGAGCTCGTCGAACACCTGCTGCCAGGCGGCGCCGAAGCTGATCGTGTGGTGCGCCTGTCCGGGCAGGTCGGCCCGCACCCCCACGTGCAGGGCGACGCAGGACGGCGAGTGCACCGGGCGGCGCCGCCGGGCGGTCCCGGGCACCAGCCGCCCGGGCTGGTCGACCGTGACGACGACGGCGTCGGCCGGGAGCCGCTCGCCGTCCTCGAGCAGCACGCCGGTGACCCGCCGGCCGGTGAGCTCGAGCTCGCGGACGCCGGTGTCGTAGCGCAGGACCACGCCGGCGTCCCCGGCGGCGGCGGCCATCGCGCGGGGGACGGCGGCGATCCCGCCCATCGGGTGCCAGACGCCGGCGCCGATGTCGAGCTGGGCGATGACGGCGTACGCGGCGATGGCCCGGAACGGCGAGACCCCCGCGTAGAGGGCCTGGAAGCTGAACAGCCGCCGCAGCCGGTCGTCGGTGAAGTAGCGGGCGACGTGGGTCGACAGCCGGCCGAACCCGCCGCGCCGCACCAGCGCGACCAGCTCCGGGCCGAGCAGGTCCAGCGGGCTGTCGAGGTTGCGGTCGATGAAGGTGTCGAGCTGCAGCCGGTACAGCTCGGCGAGGTCGGCCAGGTAGCGGCGCAGCGCGACCGCCTCGGCCGGGCCGCACAGCGCCGCGACCTCGGCGGCGAACGCCTCGGCGTCCGCGTGCACGTCCAGGTGCGAGCCGTCGGCGAACCGGGCGCGGTAGGTCGTCTCCAGCGGGACCAGCGTCAGCCGGTCCTCGAGCTTCTCGCCGACCGCGGCCAGGGTGTCGGCGACCAGTTCCGGGGCGGTGAACACCGAGGGGCCGGTGTCAAGCTGGTACCCGGCGGACTCGATCCGGCCGGCCCGGCCCCCGGGCCCCGACGCCCGCTCCACGACGGTCACCTCGCGGCCGGCACCGCGCAGCCGCAGCGCCGCGGACAGCCCGGCCAGCCCGGCGCCGACGACGACGACGCGGTCGGTGCGCCCCGGGACGGTGCGGACCATCAGGCGGTGCGCGTGGTCGCGGCCACGGCCAGCGCGTCCAGGGCGGCGCGGGCGTCGGCGGCGATCGGTGCGCCGGCGATGGCGGTCCGGGCCAGCGCGGTGCGCTCGGCGATCCGCTCCTCCACCCGCGCACGGGCCCCGGTGGTCTCCAGCAGGTCGCGCAGCGCGTCGAGGTCGGCGGCGTCGGCGTCCGGGTCGCCCAGCGACCCGGCCAGCAGCCGGCGGCCGGTGGCGTCGGCGGCCTCCTCGGCGAGCGCGATGAGCAGCGTCTGCTTGCCCTCCCGCAGGTCGTCGTCGGCGGACTTGCCGGTCACCGCCGGATCGCCGAACACCCCCAGGACGTCGTCGCGGAGCTGGAACGCCTCGCCCAGCGGCAGCCCGATCGCGGTGTACACCTCCGCGGCGCGCTCGCCCGCCCCGGCGATGGCCGCGCCGAGCTGCAGTGGCCGCTGGACGGTGTAACCGGCGCTCTTGTAGCGGGCCACCGTCAGCGCGCCCTGAGGGCCGGGCAGCCCGCCGGCGGCGCGCAGCAGGTCCAGGTACTGCCCGGCGGTGACCTCGGTGCGCATGGTGTCCCAGACGGCGCGGGCGCGGCTCAGCGCCGCGGTGGACAGGCCGGAGCGGCGCAGCAGCTCGTCGGACCACACGAGGGCGAGGTCGCCGACGAGGATGGCCGAGCCGATGCCGAACGCCTCGCCGTCCCCGGCCAGCCGGCCGTCGCAGTGCCGGGCGGCGAAGCCGACGTGGGTGGCCGGGCGGCCGCGGCGGGTGAGGGCGCCGTCCATGACGTCGTCGTGGACCAGGGCGCTGGCGTGCACGAACTCCAGCGCCGCCACCGCGCGCAGCACCGCGTCGTCGTCCTCGCCGGGGCCCTCGGGCCGGACGCCCCGCCAGCCCCAGTAGGCGAACAGCGGGCGCAACCGCTTCCCCCCGTCGGCGAGCGCGCGGACCTCGTCGGCCACCGGGACGAGCACGGGGTCCATGCCGGCGAGGGTCTCCCGCTGGACGTCGAGGAAGCCGGTGAGCGCGGCCGAGACCGCGCCACGGACGCGGTCGAGCTCGGCGGCGGCGAGCGGTGGGGCCGGGGGGAGGGCGGGGGACTCGCGCTCCTGCGCCCGGGCCGTCATGGACCGAGTATCGCCCGGCGCCGACGGGCTCGGCGCGGCCTGCAGGATGTCCTGGATCAGGGTCAACGGACCGGTCTCCTCGTCGCGGGCGGGCACACTCCCTCCCCCTTCGCCCGGAGGACGACGGCTGGATGCAGCTGCCGCGGAACTCACGTGGCCGCGAGGACGGCGGGGGGAGCGGCCAGCAGCTCGGCCGCGCGCGCGGCGGCCCGCCGGAGTCCCTCCCGCTCGGCCGCGTACCCGCCGACGACGCCCACCACCGGCAGGTTGGCCAGTGCCCGGTGCCGCAGCTTGCCCTTCGGGCGGGCGTCGAGGGCCTCGTCGATGCGGCTCAGCAGGCGGGCCGCCCGCCACAGCGTGCGCACGTTGCCCCGGACGCCGGCGCGCTCCTCCCGCACGCCGAACGCGTCCTCGGCGTAGGTGCCCCGGGCCCGCTCGAGCAGCGGCTCGATCCGCGAGACGGGGAGGTCGCGGCCCAGCAGCACCCGGGCCAGCAGCGCCACGCGGGCCGCCGGGTCCTGCACCCCGTGCTCGCTGGCGACCCCGCCCACCACCACGGCCTGCACCGCCGTCCCCACGGTGTTCTGCAGCGGGAGCAGGTCGGCCAGCTTGCCGGCGAGGCGCGGCGCGGCGCTGACCCCCGCCGCGACCCGGGACACCCGGTCGGCCCACCACCGGTCCCGCTGGGCCTGGGGCAGTGCCGGGGGCCGGCCCAGCCGGCGGACCAGGGGAGCGGTGAGCCGGTCGACCCGGCGGAGGACGTCGACGACGACCGCGTCGCTCAGGGGAGGCGCCATGCCCCTGCCGGTGCCCCGCCGGGCGGCCACCCATGCCTGGCCACGTCCCCTGCCGACCGCGGCCACGGACGCGCTCGGCGGGAGCCGCCACGATCGAGGCGTCCGACGCCCCCCGGCTGGGTAGTGCCGCCTGCGGACGCCGCGCCCGGCAGCCGGCGTCCGCGCGCGGTACGGGCCGGGCGGACACCATCACCGAGGCGGCACGCGGGTGCTGCCCGACCGGAAGGACTTCCCTTGGCGGGTGGACTGGTAGCCCTGTTCGACGACGTGGCGGTGCTGGCCCGCGCCGCCGCGGCCTCCGTCGACGACATCGGCGCCGCTGCTGGACGGGCCAGCGTGAAGGCGGCCGGGGTCGTCGTCGACGACACGGCCGTCACGCCGCAGTACGTGCACGGGCTGGCCGCGGAGCGCGAGCTGCCGATCATCCGGAAGATCGCCGTCGGCTCGCTGCGCAACAAGCTGCTGATCATCCTGCCGGCGATCCTGCTGCTCAGTCAGTTCCTGCCGGTCCTGCTCACCCCGATCCTCATGGTCGGCGGCGCCTACCTCTGCTACGAGGGCGCGGAGAAGGTGTGGCACAAGCTCCGCGGCCACGCCGACGAGCACGCCGCCGGCGAGGAGACGGTCCCCGACGAGAAGACGATCGTGTCCGGAGCGGTGCGCACCGACTTCATCCTGTCGGCGGAGATCATGGTCATCTCGCTCAACGAGGTGGTCGACGAGGGCTTCTGGTCCCGGGCGATCATCCTCGCCGTCGTCGCCCTCGGCATCACCGTCCTCGTCTACGGCGTCGTCGGCCTCATCGTGAAGATGGACGACGTCGGCCTGTCCCTGTCCCAGCGCTCCGGGAAGGGCGTCGCCGGGTTCGGTCGCGGACTGGTGAAGGGCATGCCCAAGCTGCTCACCGCCCTCACCGTGGTCGGGACCGCCGCGATGCTGTGGGTGGGCGGCCACATCCTCCTGGTGGGCACTGACGAGCTGGGCTTCCACCTCCTCTACGACGTCGTGCACCACCTGGAGGAGGCGGCGCACGAGGCCACCGGTGCACTCGGCGGTGTCGTGGGGTGGCTGGTCAACACGCTGGGCAGCGCGCTCCTCGGGCTCGTCGTCGGGGCCGTGGTCGTCGTGGTCATGACCCTCACCGTCCACCGGCGGCGCGCGCACTGACCCGGCCGCCTCCGCCGCGGGGACCGTTGACAGCCGGGCCTTGACCGAGGTGGATGAGACCCACGTCACACCGGGCCGGAGGGGCACCGACGGGCGTCTCGAGCGAGGAGATCGCCATGGTCACCCCCGACCCGGGAGCCGGCCGCGAGTTCTGGCGGGACATCAAGCCGATCGCGCACGTCTTCCGCAAGGACGCCGCCCCCGAGATCTTCCTGCCGGACACCCTGGCCGACGACGACCGGTACTTCGTCCCGCTGTCGGAGACCGTCTTCACCCGGCCGCTGTGGATCTCGCTGGCGCAGAACCGCTGGTGCGACGTCCTCATGGCCAAGCAGGCCGGTCTGGTCAACCGGCACTACCACCCGCACCAGGTCTTCGGCTACACGCTGTCGGGGACGTGGAGCTACCTGGAGCACGACTGGGTGGCCACCAAGGGCACCTTCGTCTACGAGACCCCGGGTGAGGCGCACACGCTGGTCGCGCACGAGTCCGACGAGCCGATGCGGGTCCACTTCAACGTCACCGGCCCGCTCATCTGGCTCGACGAGGACGGCCAGCCCAACGGCACCTTCGACGCCTACGACTACCTGGAACTGGCCCGCGAGCACTACGAGGCGGTCGGCCTCGGCGCCGACGCGGTGAACGCGCTGCTCCGCTGACCCCGCGGGCGGACCGCCCGTACCTTGGGCCGCATGTCCGCTCGGGCGCACGGGGTGTGGTGGCGCTGGGGAGCCGTCGGGGCACTGGTCGCGGTCCTCGCGGCCCTGCCCGCGATCGTCGGTGCGCTCCCCGCCTCCGACGCCGCCGTGCCGGCGGCCGACCTGCGGGACGCCGCCGTGGGCAGCGCGGACGTCGGCTTCTCCGGGTACGCGGTCTCGGCGGGGGGACTGCGCCTGCCGGTCACCCAGCAGCTGACCGAGGCCGCCGACCTGTTCAGCGACCGGACGACGATGCGCGTCTGGTGGCGGGGCGCCGACGACCACCGGGTCGACGTGCTCGGCGCCGCCGGCGAGACGGGGGTGCACCGGGACGCCGGGGGCACCTGGACGTGGGACTACGAGTCCTCGGTGGCGGCCCGCGGCGAGCCGGCGTCCCTGGCGCTGCCCAGCCCGCCCGACCTGCTCCCCTCGTCGCTGGGCCGGCGGCTGCTGTCGGAGGCCACGGGCGGGGAGCTCACCCGCATCGGTGCGCGCCGGGTGGCCGGCCGGGACGCGCTCGGCCTGCGGCTGGTCCCCGCCGAGCCCGGGTCGTCGGTCGACCGGGTGGACGTCTGGGTCGACCGCGCCACCGGGCTGCCCCTGCAGGTCGAGGTGGTCGCCGCGGGCGCCCGGCAGCCCGCCTTGGACACCCGGTTCCTCGACCTGGACCTCGGCGTCCCGCCGGCCTCGGTGGTCGCGTTCACCCCGCCGGCCGACGCCCGGATCGTCCCCGCGCCGGACCCGCTCAGCGCCGCGCTCGACTCGGGCCGCTCGTCCCCCGCCGTGCAGCTGCCGGCCGCGCTGGCCGGACTGCCCCGCCGGCCCCTGGAGGGCGTGCCACCAGCGGTCGGCGTGTACGGCCGGGGCGTCACCCAGCTCGCCGTCGTGCCGGTCTCGCCCGGCAACACCAGCGGGCTGCGCCGGGCGCTGCACGCCGCCCCGGGATCGGTCGTCGGCCCGGCCGGCGTGCGGCTGGCCGCCGGCCCGCTGGCGGTGATGCTGGTCGAGACCCCCGACCTCCGGGCGTTCCTGCTGGCCGGCACGGTGACCCTCGACGCGGTGGCCGAGGCCGGGAACGGGATCTGGCGGCTGAGGCCGTCGTGACCCCGGTGATCTCCACCCGCGGGCTGGTCAAGCGCTACGGCCGGATCCGCGCGGTCGACGGCATCGACCTGGACGTGCGGGCCGGCGACGTCTACGGCTTCCTCGGCGCCAACGGCTCCGGGAAGACCACGACGGTCCGCATGCTGCTGGGCCTGGTGCTGCCCACCGCCGGCGAGGTGGCGCTGCTGGGGGAGCGCATGCCGCGGGCCGCCCGCCGGGTGCTGCCACGGGTCGGGGCGCTGATCGAGGGCCCGGCGCACCACGGCCACCTGTCGGGCCGGGCCAACCTGGCGCTGCTGGACGCCGCCGGACCGGGCGGCTCGCGCCGTACGCGGACACGGCGGGTGCAGGAGGTGCTGGAGCAGGTGGGGCTGGGCGGCGTGGACCGGCGGCCGGTGCGCGCCTACTCCCTCGGCATGCGGCAGCGGCTCGGGCTGGCCGGTGCCCTGCTGCGGCGCCCGGAGCTGCTCGTCCTCGACGAACCCACCAACGGCCTGGACCCCCAGGGGATCTCGGAGGTCCGCGAGCTGCTCCTCGACCTGCACCGCGGGGGGACGACGGTCTTCCTCTCCAGCCACCTGCTGGCCGAGGTGGAGCAGCTGTGCACCCGCGTGGGGGTTCTCGACCGCGGGCACCTCGTGCTGCAGGAGGAGCTGGCGACGCTGACCGCCCCCACCGGCGCGACCGTCGTCCACACGCCGGCGGCCGACCGGGTGCGCGCCGTCCTCGACGGCCGGGTTCTGGCGGTCGAGGGCTCGCGGGTGGTGGTCCGGGGCGCGGACCCGGCCGAGGTGAACGCGCTGCTGGTCGGCGCCGGCGTCCCGGTGACCGGGCTGGCGCTCCAGCGGCCCACGCTGGAGGAGGTGGTGCTCGCCGCGGCGGGCAGCAGCCCCGACCGGGTGGAGGGGGCGCGGTGATCGGCGTCGAGTTGAGCAAGCTCTTCCGTCGTCCGCGCACCTGGACGACCATCGCCGTGCTCAACGCGCTCCCGGTGCTCGTGGCCGTGCTGGTGCGGCTGACCGACCTCGCGCCCCGGCCCGGGGAGGGGCCGCCGTTCCTCTCGGCGGTGCTGACCAACGGCGCGCTCTACCCGCTGGCCGCGCTGGCGATCGTGCTGCCGCTGTTCCTGCCGATCGCGGTCGCCGTGGTCGCCGGGGACTCCGTGGCCGGGGAGGCCCAGGCCGGCACCCTGCGCTACCTGCTGGCCAGGCCGGCCGGGCGGACCCGGCTGCTGGTCGCCAAGCTGGTCTCGGTGGTGGCCTTCGTGCTGGTCACCGTGCTGGTGGTGGCCGCCGTCGGCTACCTGACCGGGACGACGGTCTTCGACGTCCAGCCGGCCGCCGGCACGTCGGTGTCGGGGACCTCGCTGACGCAGGAGGAGCTCGTCGGCCGGACCCTGCTGGCCATCGGCTACGTCACGGTCTCGATGCTCGGGGTGGCCGCCTTCGGCCTGTTCTTCTCCACGCTCACCGACTCGCCGCTCGCCGCCGCCCTCGGGGCGCTGGCCGTCCTCGTGGCCTCGTCGCTGCTGTTCACGCTGGACGCCGCCTCGCCGATCGCGCCGTACCTGCCCACCCGCTACTGGCTGGCCTTCGTCGACCTCTTCCGCGACCCGGTGCTGTGGCGCGACCTGACCCGCGGGCTCGCGCTGCAGGGCGTCTACGTCGGCGTCCTGCTCGCCGCGGCCTGGGCGAACTTCACCACCAAGGACGTCACCAGCTGAAGCACCTCGCTGGCCCCCACCACTCGCAGGCTCGCGACGGGGCCCTGCGGCGAGGCCGGGGGAGGGCGGGATCCTCCCTCAGCCGCCGAGGGCGGCGCAGTCGGCGGGCCCCAGCTCGACCGGGGCGCCGGGCCCCAACTCGGCCAGGACCATCGCCTGCACCAGCGGATCGCGGGGCAGGCCACCGTGGCTCACCTGCGCGTCGGCGCACACCGACTGCACCGGGAGGTTCACCGCGCCCTCGAGCCGGGCCGACTCCGGAGGGGTGACCGTCTCGTCCTGGGTCGTCCAGATGGAGATCCACGTGGGCCCCTCCGGCGTCTCGTCCCCGGCGTTGAGCCCGGCGATCAGCGCGCTGTCGGTGGCCATCTGCCGGCACCCCTCCGGGCACTGGCCGGGCGCCACGGAACCGGCCAGGTCGGCGAGCGTGGTCCCGTGGTGCGGCGAGCCGAGGGTGACGACGCGCCGGGCGACGCCGGCGCCCCCGTCGGCCGCCCACAGTCGGGCGATCAGCCCGCCCGCCGAGTAGCCGACGACGTCGACGCTGCCGGCGCCGGTCCGCTCCAGCGCGCCGTCGACGGCCTCGGCCAGCGCGTCGGCGGAGGCGGCGAGGTCGCCGGTGCCGTTCCCGGGCACCTCGACCACCGTGGCGTCCCGTCCCTCGGCGGTCAGCCGGTCGGCGAGCGGCCGCATCGAGGCCACCGAGCCGCCGTAGCCGGGGACGAGCAGCACCGGTCCGGGACGCTCCTGCGACACCGGCTCCCGGGCGTCCGAGGGGCGGTCCAGCAGGAGCGTCCCGGCCAGGACGAGGACGCCGACGACGGCGAGCGCCAGGACGCCCAGCACCAGACGGCGGCGGGCGGGGGAGAGGCCGGCGAACACGTCCCCACTGTCCCCGGTCGCGCCACCCGGGGTCGTGCCTGGTGGACTGCGGGGGTGCAGGGGACGCCGTGCTGACCCGCGACGAGTACCTGGCCGCGTGGTCGCAGTGGCACGGCGGCACCGACCCCGGCGCGAACCGGCTGGTGCACGGCTGGCTGTCGGCCGCCTACGCGCTGGCCCGCCCGCTCGCGGCGCTGCCGCCGATCGCGGCCACCGGCTTCGGGCTCGCGGTCGCGGCCTCCGCCGTCCCGACGGCCGTCGCCGGCGGCCGGTGGCTGGTGCTGGCCGGGGTGCTCGTCGGGCTCTCGGGCCTGCTGGACTCCCTCGACGGGGCGCTGGCCATCACGACCGGCCGGGCCTCGCGCCGGGGCTTCGTCCTCGACTCCGCCGTCGACCGGCTGACCGAGGTCGCCTACGCCGCTGCGCTGTGGGTGGCCGGCGCCCCGGGGTGGCTGGCCGCCGCCTTCGGTGCGCTGTGCTGGCTGCCCGACTACCTGCGGGCGCGGGCCGGCCAGGCCGGGGTCGCCGAGACCGGCGCCATCTCGGTGTGGGAGCGCCCCACCCGGGTGATCCTGGCCGGCTTCGCGGTCGGCGGCGCCGGGCTGGTCCCGGACGCCGCGGTGGCCGCCACCGGCGGGGCCGCGGCCGGCTGCCTGCTCGGCGTGGTGGGAGTCGCGCAGCTCGGGGTGCAGCTGCGGCGGGCGCTGGCCGACTGACGTCCGGTCGCCGGGCCCGGCCCGGTCTCCCTACAGTGTGCGGTGCCCGGTAACCCGCCGTTCTCCGACCCGATCCCGCCCGGCCACCGCCGGTCGCGACCCCAGGGAGCCCCCGTGCCCGTCGCCGTCACCGGCTCCATCGCCACCGACCACCTCATGACCTTCCCCGGGAAGTTCACCGAGCAGTTCGTCGAGGGCCAGCTGGAGAACGTCTCGCTGTCCTTCCTCGTCGACGACCTGGTGCAGCACCGCGGCGGAGCCGGCGCGAACATGGCCTACGGCCTCGGACTGCTGGGCCTGGGCCCGGTGCTGGTCGGCGCGGTCGGCAGCGACTTCGCGGACTACGACGCGTGGCTGTCCCGGCACGGCGTGGACACGGCCAGCGTGCACTGGTCGGAGGTCAAGCACACCGCCCGGTTCGTCTGCACCACCGACGCGGTCAACAACCAGATCGCGTCCTTCTACTCGGGCGCGATGAGCGAGGCGGCCTCGATCGAGCTGGCCCCGGTCGCCGCGCGCGTCGGCGACCTCGACCTCGTGGTGGTCGGCCCCAACGACCCGACGGCGATGGTGCGGCACACGCAGGAGTGCCGGGAGCGTGGCTACTCCTTCGCCGCCGACCCGAGCCAGCAGCTGGCCTGGGCCGACGGCGACATGATCCGCGAGCTGGTGGACGGCGCCGAGCTGCTGTTCACCAACGAGTACGAGGCCGCGCTGCTGCTGCAGAAGACCGGGTGGACCGCCGAGGAGGTGCTCGCCCGGGTGGGCGTGTGGGTGACCACGCGGGCGGCGGAGGGCGTCCTCGTACGGCAGGCCGACGCCGAGCCGATCTCGGTGATCGCCGTCCCCGAGACCAAGCCGGTGGAGCCGACCGGTGGCGGCGACGCGCTGCGGGCCGGGTTCATCGCCGGCCGGGTGTGGGGCCTGGGCCTGGAACGGGCCACCCAGCTGGGCTCGGCAGTGGCGACCGAGGCCGTGGAGGTCGTCGGCACGCAGGAGTACTCCCTGCACCGGCAGCCGTTCCTGGAGCGCTTCGCCGACGCGTTCGGCGCCGACGCCGCCGACGAGATCGCGCCCCACCTGAGCTGACCCACCCCGGCCGCGAGCCGTGGACCCGACAGGAGGCGAGCCGAGATGGCCCGCGACGTCCAGATCACCGTCGACTGCGCCGACCCGGCGGGGCTGGCCGCGTTCTGGGCCGAGGCCCTCGGCTACCGGCTGCAGGACCCGCCCGGCGCCTTCGAGTCGTGGGAGCAGGCACTGGACGCGCTGGGCGTGCCGCCCGAGCACCGCAACGACGCCTCGGCCGTGGTCGATCCGGATGGCTCGGGTCCGCGGCTGTTCTTCCAGCGCGTGCCGGAGGGCAAGCAGGTGAAGAACCGCGTGCACGTGGACGTGCGCGCCGCCCCGGGGCTCGAGGGGGACGCGCGGATGGCGGCGCTGGAGGCGGAGGCCGGGCGGCTGGTCGCGCACGGTGCCACCCGGCTCGCGCGGCACGAGCCCGCTCCTCCGCTCGGCGCCGGTCACATCGTCATGGCCGACCCCGAGGGCAACGAGTTCTGCCTGGACTGATCAGCTCCCGGCGGGGTCGGACCCGGCGTCGCGGAGCCGCTCGCCGATCGAGGGGTCCTCGGTCCAGCGGCGGAAGGGGATCCGCCGGATCTGCTTGATCTCGCCGATCGTCGTCCACTCGTTGCCGCCCAGCCGGGCCAGCGGCCGGAGCTCCTCGATCCGTGGCCGGCCGTCGCGGACCGCGCGCTCCCAGACGCTGATCACCTGCACCCGCCCGAACACCACGGTGCTGTCGCCCAGCCGCAGCGTGGAGTGCAGCGTGCACTCCACCGCCACGGGCGATCCGGCCACCCGGGGGACGCCGACCCGCTCGCTGTCCTCCAGCTCGACACCGCACTGCTCGGCCTCGCTGGTGCCCGGCGGGAACTCCGTGCCCGTGGCGTTGACCTGCTCGAACAGCGACTCGGGGGTCAGGCTGACCGTGAACTCGCCGGTGGCCTCGACGTTGCGCAGCGAGTCCTTCCGGCCGACCGAGGTGAACTGCACGACCGGCGGGTCGACGCAGGCGACCGTGTAGAAGGAGTGCGGTGCGAGGTTGACCACCCCGTCGGCCGAGCGGCTGCACACCCAGGCGATCGGGCGGGGGACCACCACCGAGTTGAGCACCCGGTAGAAGGCGCCGCTGTCCATGGTCGCCGGGTCGAACCGCACGCGGGCGTTCGGGCTGCTCACCGGGCCATCGTCTCCTCGTCCGGGGTGGGCCCGCCGACCGGGCGGCCACGCCAGGACAGGGTGCCCCGGCGCCGGCCGGCCACGGAGGCGGCCAGCAGCCCGTCGAACAGCAGCATCGACAGCGGGTGGGCCAGGGCGTCGGGCCACACGCGGCTGCCGGTGGCCGCCGCCGACACCGCCCGGCCGGCCACGCCGGCGGCGTAACCGACCAGCCCGGCGCGGGAGCCGCGCAGGGCGGCCAGCGCGGGCACCACCCAGACCGCGGTCAGCGCGGCGGCGGCCAGCCCGCTGGCGGCGGGCGACCCGCCGACGGAGGCCCACAGCGACTTCGTGTAGCCGCTGCGCAGCGCCGGCCAGCCCTCGTACATCCGGCAGGCGGCCAGCCGCGAGCCGTCGGCCGGCACCGCGCGCCCGCCGGCGCGCTTCACCGCACGGGCGAGGGCGACGTCCTCGATGACCTCACCGCGGACCGCCGCGTGCCCGCCGGCCCGCTCGTAGCCGGCGCGGGTGAGCACGAGGAACTGGCCGTTGGCCGCCGTCAACGAGGGCCGGGGTGAGCGCTCGGCCAGCCGCAGCGGCAGCGTGGTCATCCACAGCCACGGCGACAGGGGCTGGACCAGCCGCTCGGCCCGGCTGCCCGTGACCGGCCGCGGCCAGGGGGAGACCAGGTCCAGCCGGTGTGCGTCGAGCATCGCGACGGCCGCCGCCACGGCGTCGGGGAAGAGCCGGACGTCGGCGTCGACGAACACGAGGACCCCGTCGTCGGACGCCTCCGCCGCAGCGGCACCGGTGGCGCAGGCGTGCGGCTTGCCCAGCCACCCGCGCGGGAGGTCGGGCGCGGTCAGCAGCCGGACCCGCGGGTCGGGGACGGCGCGCACCACGGCCGCGGTGCCGTCGGTCGAGCCGTCGTCCACCACGACCACCCGCAGGTCGGGGACTCGCTGCTGGGCGAGGACCGCGTCGAGGCAGCCGCCGACCTGCGCCTGCTCGTCGCGCACCGGCAGTACCACGGTGACCGGGCGGTGCACCGGCGGCGGGTGCTCGGGCGGGCGGCGCAGCAGCGCGGCGTTGGCCGCCGCGTGCACCGCGCCGGCGACCGCCACCCCGGACAGCAGGCCGGTCAGCCGGCCGCTCACGGTGCCCGGCGGGCCTGCACGGCCAGGGTCACCAGCACGGGCACGGCCAGCAAGGCGCCCCACGCCGCGGAGCCGGGCAGGTCCAGCCAGCCGGCATGGGCCAGCGCGCCGCCCAGCGTCATCCAGGCCAGGGCGAGCAGCGGGGCGCCGTCACCGAGGCGAGGCGCGGCCCCGGCGGCCCGGTCGACGAGCAGGTCGAGCAGGGTCATCAGGACCAGCCCGGCCAGCAGCCAGCCGGCCAGGTTGGTCAGCGGCACCGTGTCGATGCCCGGCAGCGACGGCTGCGGATGCGCCCACGTCCAGTACCCGGCCTGCACCATCTGCGGATCGAGCACCACGTCCCAGGCCGCGAACACCGCCGCGGCGACGGCGACCCGCACCGTGCGACCGCCGGCTGCCCGCGTGAGCCGGGCGGCCAGCAACCAGCTCGGCCACGCCATCATCAGCCAGGCCAGCGGGACGAGGAACGGGACACCGAGCAGCGTCGGGCCGAGGTCGTCGCTGTAGGTGTACTCGCCGTAGGGGAAGCCGGTGGCCAGCCCGACCGCCTCGAAGACGACAGCGGTGGCGCCGACCAGCAGCAGGACCCCCGCCCCGGTCACCCGGCCGCGGCTGAGCCCCGCGTGCCCCACCGACAGGGCCGCGCCCAGCAGCACGATCGTCCAGCTGACCGTGGTGCGGGCCGGCCCCTCCGTCAGCGGGTAGCTGATCGCGGTCAGCACGAGCAGCGCGGCCAGCACCCAGGGCACGACGGCAGCGGGGCGCCGGGCCCGCCGGGTGGCCAGGCCGGTCACCGCGCTCCCCGGGCGCGGCCGACCAGCCGGGCGGCCGCCGCGCGGACCCGCGCGGACGGCGCGCGGTCGGCCAGCACCGTGCGGGCCGCCGTCCGGCCGGAGTTGCCCGACACCCCGCCGCCGGGATGGGTCGAGGCGCCGGCGAGGTAGAGGCCGGGCAGGCCGGGGACCCGGTACCCGGACAGCGCCGGCGTGGGCCGGAAGCCGAACATGCTGGCCAGCCCCATCTCCACGTGCATGACGTTGCCACGGAGCAGGGACAGTTCCTGCTCCAGTCGCAGCGGCGTCTGGACGTACAGTCGCTGTACCGATGCGGCGAATCCGGGCGCGAACCGGTCGACGGCGGCGACCAGACGGGCCGCCTCGGTCTCGGCGAGCGCGTCCCAGTCGGCCCCGTCGGCCAGCGCGTACGGGTACCACTGGCCCCAGAGGGTGACCACGTGCTGCCCGGGCGGGGCGAGGGTGTCGTCGCTGACCGAGAAGCACATGGCCAGCGGCACCGGCTCGCGGGGCAGCCGGCCGGCCAGCCAGTCGCCGTGCGCGGCGGCGAGCACCGCCCGGTCGGTGCACAGCAGTTGCAGCCCCTGCAGTGCCTGGTCCGCGGGGACGCCGGGGTAGGCCGGCGGGGCGTCGGTGAGGGCCCGCACCACGAGGCCGAAGCCGTTGCCCAGCGGGGGCGCGGCGTCGGCGAGCGCGGGCGGGGCGTGCTCGCCAGCCAGGTCGCGGGTCGCCAGCACGTGGCAGGCGGCGACGACCACGGGTGCCGCGATCCGCCGTCCCGACGCGGTCTCGACCCCGGCGACCCGGCCGCCGTCGACGAGGAGGCGGGCCGCCGCGTCCCCGAGGGCGACCCGGCCGCCGTCGGCCTCCAGCCGGCGGCGCAGCGCCGCGGTGAGCCCGCCGGAGCCGCCCACGGGGTGGCCGGGCGGGACGTCGTGCAGCAGGGTCGCCCACGCGACCATCGCGGCCGTGCCGGGCTCGGACATGGGCGGGCCGGACTGCGCGCCGAACCAGGCCAGCGCCGCCTTGAGCCGCTCGCTGCCGAACCAGCGGTCCAGCAGGGCGTCACCCGAGCCGAGGAAGTCCACGGCGAGGTCGCCGCCGGAGGTGCGCGGCCGGCCCTCGGCCGGCGCGCCCAGCGGCCAGAACGAGCGGGCCAGCCCGCTCGCGCTGGGCCGCCGGCCGAAGGACGCCGCCACGGCGCGGCTGCGCGGCGCCCAGACCGCCACGAACCGGCGGTAGGCCTCGGCGTCGGACGGGCCGCAGGCGGCCGCGATCGAGGCGCAGGTGGCGTCCAGGTCGACGGAGAACACGAGGGGCTGCCCGTCGGGGCCGGGGTCGCCGGGGAGCGGCGCCGGCGCGAAGCCCCACGGGTCGCAGTCGACGTAACGCAGGCCGTGCGCGGCGAGCCCGAGCTCCTCGACGATGCCGCTCTGCCGGATGATCACGTGCGCGCTCGAGCCGCGGTCGACGCGGACGCCGGGCCAGCGCTCGACGGTCGAGACCGCCCCGCCGAGCACCTCGTCGCGCTCCACCACCTCCACCCGCAGCCCGGCGCGGGCCAGGTAGCAGGCGGCGACCAGCCCGTTGTGGCCCGAACCCACGACGACGGCGTCGACGCCGGCGTCCTCCGTCACGGCGCGTAGGGCCGGGGGGTCGGCGGCCGCAGCGGGAGGCGCGCGCCGAGGATCGCGAAGGGGCGTGAGTCGCCGGGGAAGTGGTAGTTGCGGGCCAGGTCGACGAAGCCGTCGGCGTGGTACAGCCGGAAGGCCTTGGTGTCGTTGTCCGGGGTGGACAGCAGCGCGGCCGGGTGCGGGAGGTCGGCGACGAGGGCGTGCAGCAGCTGTCGGCCCAGGCCGCGGCTCTGCGAGTCGGGGTGGACGTGCAGCTCGCAGACCTCGAAGGCGCCGGGCAGCCACTTCTTCGCCGTCCGCCGGTCCAGGGCGGCGCGCACCTGATCGTGCCACCACTGGCCAGGCGCCACCAGGTAGCCGTACCCGAACCCGACGAGGGTCTCGCCCTCGGGGCCTCCGACGAAGGCGCCCACCGCGCGGAAGCCGGGACGCTCGGTGTGCTGGACGGCGTAGCCGTAGCGGCCGGCGACGACCGACGGGCCGTAGCCCATGGCCGCGCCGTAGATCGCCAGGGCCTCGTGCAAGTGGTCGCGCAGCCACGGGGTGGGCAGCTCGACGACGCGGGTGGCGGGGGTCGTGCCGGTCATCGGGCGGCCGCCTCGACGTCGTCCCCGGAGCGGGCGACCGGACCGGCGCCCACCTCGGCGGCGGTGCCGCCGGTCAGCCTCAGCAGCTCGTCGTAGCTGGTGGGGAACACCGCGCGCGGGTGCCCGGCGGCGGCCCAGACGCGCGGGTACCGCGCGAGCTCGACGTCGACCAGCGTGCCGATCGGCTCGGGGTGCCCGATCGGTGCCACCCCGCCGATCGGCTGGCCGGTGTGCCGGCGGACGAAGTCCGGGGAGCCGGGGGTCATCCCGGGGACGCCGAGCAGGGTGGCGACCCGGTCGACCTCGACCCGGTGCGCGCCACTGGTGAGCACGAGCAGCGGCGCACCGCCGACGTCGAACACGAGGCTGTTGGCGATGGCCCCCACCGGGACGCCCAGCTGGCCGGCGGCCGTGGCGGCGGTGCGGGCGCTGTCGGGCAGCTCGAGCACCTCCCCGGCCGCGCCGGCCCCGACGAGGAGGCGGGCGATCGCGGCCACCCGTGGGTGCTCGGGTGCGCTCATGGGACGGATCCTGCCATCGGCCCCGGCCGACCGCTGCGCTCCGGTCCCGCCTCCTGCGTGCCCCGCTTGACGCCGGGGGTGGGGTCGGGTCTACTCGACGTCGTTCGAACAGGCGTTCGAACGACGTCGGTCTCCCGTCGCACCTGGGTCCTTCCCCACCCGGTGCGGCGGGCCGGGGCCGGTGGGTCGGTGGACAGCGGTGGGGAGTCGGTCATGAGCCGGGTGCTGGGTGGGGTCGGCGGTCGGGTCGGCGAAGAGGTGCAGGTCGAGCGGGGCCCGCTCGGTCCGGCGCAGTTCTGGCGCGGGCAGTCGAGGTACGTCGTGGGCGAGCTGCTCGACTCGTGGGTGGAGACCGCACCGTGGTGGCAGCGCGGCGCCGCGACGGCCGGGGGCGCCTCGGCCGAGCTGGTCGCCACCCGCGAGGTGTGGCGGGTGGAGGCGGTGCGCGCCGGGCGGTCGCGGATGAGCTTCGCCGGCGTCTTCGACCTCAGCTGGGAGTCGACGGACAACCGGTGGTCGCTCGTCCGGGTCCACGACTGATGGGCGCCGTCCGAGCCATGGCCGACCAGCTGCCCCTGCCTCCGCCGCTGCCGCCCGCCGCCGTCCAGCTGCTCGACCAGGCCTCCCGCGCCCTGACCGAGGCCGCGGCGAGCACCGACGCCCGGCAGCGTTACGCCACGGCCCACCTGGGTGCACTGCGGGCCGCCGCGGCGGTGCTGGCCGCGCGCACCCGCCCGGAGTCCGGCCGCCGGCGGCCGCGCAGTGCCTGGGTGCTGCTCGGCCAGGTCGCCCCGGAGCTGGGGGAGTGGGCCACCTTCTTCGCCGCCGGGGCCACCAAGCGCGCCGCGGCGGAGGCCGGGCTCTCCCGGGCGGTCACCGACCGGGAGGCCGACGACCTCGTCCGCGACGTCCGCGCCTTCCTCGCGGTGGTCGAGAGCTGCCTGGGCAGCACGCCGGTGCCCGAGTCGCCCCGGCTCGCGCGGCCCCGGGTGGTCGGCGGCTCCGAGTACCGGAGGTGACCGGCACCGACCCCTTCGTCCACCTCCACGTCGCCTCCGGCTACTCGATGCAGTACGGGGCCAACCACCCGGTCGACCTCGTCGCCCGGGCCGCCGAGCACGGCATGCGGGCGCTCGCGCTGACCGACCGCGACGGGCTCTACGGCGCGGTGAAGTTCGCCCTCGCCTGCCGGGCGGTCGACGTCCGGCCGGTGTTCGGGGTGGACCTCGCGGTGGTCCCCACCGTCGACGGCACCGTGCCGCCCGCGCTGGCCCCGGCGATCGGCGGCGAGCACTCGGCGGAGCTCAGCCGGTCCCGCCGTCCGGACGCCCCGCCCGGCGCGCGGGGCGGGCCGGGACGCCGGGCTCCCGCCCGGGGCGGAGCCGGCGTCGACCCGCGGCTGCCGCGGGTCACCTTCCTCGCCCGGGACGGCGCCGGCTGGCGGTCGCTGTGCCGGCTGACCAGCGCCACCCACCTGCGCGGCACCCGTGGGGAGCCGGTGAGCTCCCTGGCGCTGGCCGCCGAGCACGCCGCCGGGCTGGTCGCCCTGCTGGGGCCGGACTCCCCGGTGGGCCGGGCGCTGGCCGCCGGCCGGGCCGACGTCGCCTCGGCCCGGCTGGCCGCCTGGCGGGCGGTGTTCGGGGCGGGGTCGCTGGTGCTCGAGGTCGTGCACCACCGCGGCCGCGGCGACCGCTCCCGGGCGCAGGCGCTGCTGCGCTTCGCCGCCGCCGAGGGGGTGCCGGTGGTGCTGACCAACGCCGTCCGCTACGTCGACGCCCTCGACGCCCCCACCGCCGACGTCCTGGACGCCGCCCGGCGGCTGGTGCCGCTGGACCTCCGGCACGTCGACCGGCGCACCGCCGAGGGGTACCTGAAGTCGGGCAAGGAGATGGCCGAGGTGGCCGAGGACCTGCTGGGTCCCGACCGCGACGCGGTGCTGCGGCTGCTGGAGCGCACCGCCCGGCTGGCCGAGCAGTGCGCGGTCGACATCCGGGCCGACCTGGGCATCGGCACCGTCCGCTACCCCGAGCTCGACGTGGTCACCACCCCCGCCGAGCAGGGGATGGGCCCGTCGGCGGTGCTGCGGGCCCGCTGCGAGGCCGGGCTGGGACGGCGCGGGATGGCGCTGACCGAGCGGGTGCGGGTGCGGCTGGAGGAGGAGCTGTCGGTCATCGACTCCCTGGGCTACCCGTCCTACTTCCTCACCGTCGCCGACGTGGTCGACCTCATCTCGAGCTTGAGGGTTCGCGCCGCGGCCCGGGGGTCGGGTGCGGGCAGCCTGGTCACCTACCTGCTGGGCATCTCCGACGTCGACCCGATCCGCTACGGGCTGCTGATGGAGCGCTTCCTCTCCCCGCTGCGCCACCAGCTGCCCGACATCGACATCGACGTGGAGTCCGCCCGGCGGATGGAGGTCTACGACGCGGTCATCGACCGGTTCGGCGCCCACCGGGTCAGCTGCATCTCGATGATGGACACCTACCGGGTGCGGCACGCCATCCGCGACGTCGGCGCCGCGCTGGGACTCCCTCCGGCGGAGATCGACGCGGTGGCCAAGGCCTTCCCGCACATCCGCGCCAACCAGGTGCACGCCGCGCTCAAGGACCTCCCCGAGCTGCAGGCCAGCCGGCTGGGGTCGCGGCGCGGCGGCGGCACCGGCGACCTCGACCTGTTGTTCGACCTCGTCGCCCGACTCGACGGCCTGCCCCGCCACATCGCCCTGCACCCCTGCGGAGTGCTGCTGTCGGACGCCACCCTGCTCGACCGCACCCCCGTCGAGAACAGCTACCTGGGCTACCCGATGAGCCAGTTCGACAAGGACGACGTCGAGGAGCTCGGGCTGCTCAAACTGGATCTGCTGGGGATCCGGATGCAGTCGGCGATCGCGCATGCCCTGGACGAGGTGGCCCGGGTCGACGGGGTGACCGTCGACATCGACGCCGTCCCCCGCGACGACCCGACGACGTTCGAGCTGATCCAGAGCACCCGGACCCTCGGCATGTTCCAGATCGAGTCCCCGGGCCAGCGGGAGCTGGTCGGCAAGTTCGGGCCACGGACGTTCGAGGACCTCATCATCGACATCTCGCTGTTCCGTCCCGGTCCGGTGAAGAGCGACATGGTCACCCCGTTCCTCATGGCCCGGAACGGCTGGCGGGAGACGGTCTACCCGCACCCGGACCTCGCCTTCGCGCTGGAGGAGACGGCCGGGGTGGTGGTCTTCCACGAGCAGGTGCTGCAGGTCGTGGCCCGGATGACCAGCTGCACCCTGGCCGAGGCCGACGAGGTGCGCCGGGCGCTGGGGGAGAAGGACGCCCACCCGGAGGTGCGCGCCTGGTTCGTCCCGAGGGCGCTGGCCGAGGGCTATCCGGTGGAGGTGGCCGAGCAGGTGTGGGGGGTGCTCGTCGCCTTCGGCTCGTTCGGCTTCTGCAAGGCCCACGCCGCGGCGTTCGCCCTGCCCACCTACCAGTCGGCGTGGCTCAAGGCGCACCACCCCGCCGCCTTCCTCGCCGGGGTGCTCACCCACGACCCGGGCATGTACCCCAAGCGGCTGATCCTCGACGACGCCCGCAACTTCGGCGTCCGGGTGCTGGGCCTGGACGTCAACGCCTCGACCGGGACGTACCGCGTCGAGCGGCTCGAGGAGGAGGGCGAGGACACCGCCGAGCCGGACGAGGAGCCGTCGTGGCGGCGGCCGGGGTGGATGCCGGCGTCCATGCCCGACCCCTCGCGGTACGGCATCCGGCTCTCCCTCGCCGACGTGAAGGGCATCTCCGAGGAGGAGGTGGCCCGCGTCGTCGCAGGGCAGCCCTATCGGTCACTGACGGATTTCTGGCACCGGGCTCCGGTGTCCCGGCCGGTCGTCGAGCGGCTGGTGCTCGCCGGGGGCTTCGACTCCCTCTACGGCTTCGGTGTGCGGGACCGCGAGGCCGGGCGGCCGACCCACCGCCGGAAGCAGGTGACCCGACGCGACCTCCTGCTGCAGATCGGCGAGCTCGACCGGTGGAGCCGCAGCGGGGCCAAGGCGAGCTCGGTCGGTCAGCTCAGCCTCGATCTCATGGGCCTGGAGCTGCCGGGCTCCGAGGAGGAGTCGGCCGAGCCCGGCCTCGACTGGGCGGCCGGCAGCGGACTGCCCGAGTTCACCGACGCGGAGCTGGTGCGGGCCGAGCTGGAGGTGCTCGGACTCGACGCCAGCCGGCACGTCGTGGACTTCTACCGGCCGTTCCTCGCCGCCATCGGTGCGGTGCCGGCCGGTGAGCTGCTCGGCAGCCGCAGCGGCGCGGAGGTGCTCGTGGCCGGGGTCAAGGTGGCGACCCAGACCCCGCCGATCCGGTCGGGGCGCCGGGTGGTCTTCGTGACCCTCGACGACGGCACCGGGTGCACCGACTCCACCTTCTTCGAGGACGCGCAGGGGCCCTACGCCGCCACGGTCTTCCACTCCTGGCTGCTGGTGATCCGCGGGGTGCTGCGGCGCACCGGCCCCCGCGGGGTGTCGCTGCGGGCGACCGGGGCGTGGGAGCTGCCGGCGCTGCACGAGGCGTGGGAGACCGGTGGAGCTGCGGCAGTCGCGGAACAGATGGCCGCGGCCGGTGAGTACACCGACGCGGCCATCAGCGGAGCGGCTGCATCGCACGGGTCGCGGCCGGTGGTGGTCAAGCCGGTGCTCGTGCACCCGACCGGTTTCCGCATGTCGCCCTACGCCGACATCAAGCCCGCCGGGGACGACGCCGCGACCGCCGCCCGGCGCGCGGCCGCCGGCCCACCCCGCAAGCTCTGGCACTCCAGCCCTGGCAGCTCCGGTCACTGACAGGCGAGCGGGTCCGTTCGTGCCGCTTCCGGTGCGAAGACGCTGCTCAGCGGCCTGGAACTGTCGTACCCCCTTCGTAGGTTCGGGGTGTGTTCATCGGTGGCGGGTTCGGGCTGGGCCTGACGGTGGCCGAGGTCGACCTTCCGGCGGTGCCCGGTCCGGCGCGCCTGTCGGAGATCCTGCCGCCGGGGTCGCGGACGCCGGAGGAGAAGGCGCTGGAGTTGGGGCGGCTGGCCCGGTTGGAGGCGATGATCGCGGCGTACCGGGTGG
>NZ_JAAGWF010000029.1 GCF_010686765.1 Geodermatophilus sabuli
CAGGCTGCCCACGTGATCGGCACGGAACGGCGGCCCGGAGGAATCGGTCATGCCGCAAGCTTGCTCGACCCGCCCCCGCCCGCACCACCCGCTCAGCCCTCCGGCGTGGGGACCACCAGCCGCTCGGGCCCGGCCGGCGCGAACGGTCCCACGACCCACTCAGCGAGGGCGTAGACGAGCAGCCCGGGGACGATGGCCAGCGCCGGGGGGACGACGACCGGCGCGGCCAGCACCGAGACGGCCAGCACCCCGGGGGCGCTGTACGCCCACCCCGGCCGCCGCAGCGCGGAGGTCAGCGCACCCCAGCGGACGCCGGCCCACATGAGCCACCGCCGGAGCACCGGCACGCCGCTCTCCCGCATGACCCGCCGGAAGAGGCCGTCGGCCTGCCGGGAGGTCACCGCGCCCGAGCGGATGCCCTCGGTGCACAGCCAGTCGTGCAGGACCGCGGCGAGGGTGAACGCCCCGAACCGCGGGACCAGCCAGGTGACCAGCCGCGGCACGGTGGCGAAGTCGGTGCGGAAGCCGGCCGGGACGACGAAGCGGTCCCGGTTCCCCCGGTAGACCAGCGGGTCGACGACCGCCCAGGTGGCGGCGTCGACCCGCCGGACGACGAGCTCGGCGGACTCGAAGGGCACGGCCGGCCCCTACCCGGGCCGTCCCTCAGACACCCGTGATGTGCTCCGGGCGGATCGGCACCCGGCGCAGCGGCCGGCCGCAGGCGTCGCGGACCGCGGCGGCGACAGCGGGCCCCGAGGAGATCGTCGGCGGCTCCCCCACACCGCGGACCCCGTAGGGCGCGTGCGGGTCGGCGTACTCGAGCACCTCCACCTGCATCGGCGGCATGTCGAGGATGGTGGGCAGCAGGTAGTCGGTGAACGACGGGTTCCGCACGTGCCCGTCGGTCACCACGACCTCCTCCATCAGCGCGAGCCCCATGCCCTGGGCGGACCCGCCGTGGATCTGCCCGACGACGGCGTCGGGGTTGATCGCCCTGCCGACGTCCTGCGCGGTGTCCAGCGCGACCACCTTGACCAGGCCCAGCTCGACGTCGACGTCGACCACCGCCCGGTGGGCGGAGAAGGCGAACTGCACGTGCGCGTCGCCCTGCCCGGTCTCGGGATCGACGGCATGGGTGGGCCGGTGCCGGTACTCCCGGGTCTCCTCGACCGCGTCGTCGCCCAGGACGTCGGCCAGCCCGGTGAGCACCTCACCTCCGGGGCCGACGACCTCCTCCCCGTCCAGCCGCAGTCCGGTCAGCGGCCGGTCGAGGGCGACCGCCGCGCGCTGCAGCACCGCCGTCCGCACCGCTGCGCACGCGGCCTGGACCGCCCCGCCGGTCACGTAGGTCTGACGGGACGCCGAGGTGGACCCCGCGGAGCCGACGCTGGTGTCGGCCGGGACGACGACGACCTGCTGTACGCCCAGCTCGGTGCGGGCGATCTGCTGCTGGACGGTGACCAGCCCCTGGCCGACCTCGGCGGCGGCGGTGTGCACCGTCGCCACGGCCTCGCCGCCGGTCACCTGCAACCGCACCCGGGCGGTCGAGTAGTCGTCGAACCCCTCGGAGAAGCCGACGTTCTTGTAGGTGACCGCGTAGCCGATCCCGCGCCGCACGCCCTCGCCGTGGGTGGTGTTGCCGACCGCTCCCGGGAGGGCGCGGATGTCGGAGGTGTCCGCCGGCGGGGGCAGCGGCAGCGCGGCGACCCGGTCGAGCAGCTCGGCGACCGGCGCCGCGGAGTCGATGACCTGGCCGGTGATGTTGCGGTCGCCCTCGCGCAGGCCGTTGCGACGCCGGATCTCCACCCGGTCGACCCCGACGGCGTCGGCGAGGGAGTCCATCAGCGCCTCGTGCGCGAAGGCCGCCTGCACGCAGCCGAAGCCGCGCATGGCCCCGCACGGCGGGTTGTTGGTGAACACCCCGTAGGCGTCCACCGTCACGTTCGGGATGCGGTACGGGCCCAGGCCGAGGGTGCCGGCGTTGCCGACCACCGCGCCGGTCGAGGAGGCGTAGGCACCGCCGTCGAGGAGCACCGTCGCCCGCGCGTAGACCAGCGTGCCGTCGGGCTCCGCGCCGAACTCGTAGCTCAGCCACGCCGGGTGCCGGTGCACGTGACCGTAGAAGGACTCCTCCCGGCCGTAGCTCATCTTCACCGGCCGGCCGGTGCGCAGGGCCAGCAGGCAGGCGTGCACGTGCACCGAGAGGTCCTCCCGGCCGCCGAACGCGCCGCCGACGCCGGCCAGGGTGACCCGCACCTTCTCGGGCGGCATGCCCAGGGCCAGGCAGATCTGCCGCTGGTCGACGTGCAGCCACTGGGTGGCGACGAAGAGGTCCACGCCGCCGTCCTCGGCCGGGACGGCGAGCCCCGACTCGGGCCCGAGGAACGCCTGGTCCTGCATGCCGACCTCGACGTCCACGCTCACCACCACCGGCGCGGTCCGCCCCTGCTCGCCGCGACGCAGCGGCAGGTGACGCACCAGGTTGCCGCCGGGGTGGACGGGCGGGGCGTCCTCGTCCAGGGCCCGGCGGGGGTCGGTGAGCGCGGGCAGCACCTCGTAGTCGACGCGGATGCGGGCGGCCGCGCGGCGGGCGGTCTCGGGGTGGTCGGCCGCCACCAGCGCCACCGGCTCGCCCTCGTAGCGGACGACGTCGGCGGCGAGCACCGGCTGGTCGGCGTGCTCGAGGCCGAAGGCGTTCTCCCCCGGGACGTCGTCGGCGGTGAGGACGGCGGTCACGCCCGGCACGGTGAGCGCCTCGGTGACGTCGATCCGGCGGATCCGGGCGTGCGGGTGCGGGGAGCGCAGCGTGACGCCCCAGACCATGTCGTCGTGCCACAGGTCGCTGGCGTAGGCGAACTCGCCGGTGACCTTGAGCGTGCCGTCGGGGCGCTGGGCGTCCTCCCCCACCCGCCCGGCGCCGAGGCGGCCGGTGGCCCTGGCGTCGGTCTCGACGGCGGTCATGGCCGCGCCTGCCGGGAGGCGGCCAGCCGGACGGCGTCGAGGATCTTCTCGTAGCCGGTGCAGCGGCACAGGTTCCCCGCCAGCGCCTCGCGGATCTCCGGGTCGGTGGGCCGCGGCACCCGGGCGAGCAGGTCGGAGGCCATCACCACCAGCCCGGGCGTGCAGAACCCGCACTGCACGGCGCCGGCCTCCACGAACGCCTGCTGGACCGGATGGAGCCCGTCGGCGCCGGAGAGGCCCTCGACCGTGGTCACCGAGCGGCCGATCGCCTGGCCGGCCGCGACCAGGCAGGCGCACACCGGCTCACCGTCGAGGTGGACGGTGCAGGAGCCGCACTCGCCCTGCTCGCAGGCGTTCTTGGCGCCGGGCAGGCCGAGGCGCTCGCGCAGGAGGTAGAGCAGGCTCTCGCCGGGCCAGACGTCGTCGGCCACCTGCTCGGTGCCGTTGACGGTGGTGACGACGCGCATCAGGCGGCCCTCCTCAGGTCGTCCCAGGCCCAGGTCGCGGCGCGGCGGGCCATCACCGCAAGGGAGTGCCGGCGGTAGGCCGCGGTGCCGCGGACGTCGTCGATGGGCGAGGCCGCCGCGGCCACCCGCTGCCCGAACTCGGCGGCCACCGTCCCCGGCAGCGGCCCGCGGGAAGCCCAGTCGAGCTCGCCGGCGAGGAACTCCTCGGCCTCGGGCGCCCGGCGCGGGGTCGGGGCGGCCGAGCCGATGCCGGTGCCCACGGCGTGCCGGTCGGGGTGCAGGGCCAGGGCGAACGCCGACACCGCGATCACCATGGCGTTGCGCGTGCCCACCTTGCAGAACTGCTGCGGGCCGGCCGCCCGCGGCACCAGGACGGCGGCGATCAGCTCGTCGGGGGCCAGGACGCTGCGCTTGACCCCGGTGTAGAACTCGGCGACCGGCACCCGGCGGGCTCCGCGCGCGGCCGACGCCACCTCGACCTGCGCGCCCGCGGCGAGCAGCGGCGGATGCGCGTCGCCGGCCGGGGACGCCGAGCCGAGGTTGCCGCCGACGGTGCCCCGCGCCCGGATCTGCGGGGAGCCCACCGTGCGGGCCGCCATCGCCAGGCCGGGCAGCTGGGTGCCCAGGTCGGTGATCACCCGCGCGTACGGAACGCCGGCGCCCAGGCGGACGGCGTCGCCGTCGGTCGCCCACTCCCGCAGCTCGGCGATCCGCGTCAGGTCCAGCAGCGCACCGGGCCGGCGACGGTCGAAGTTGAGGTCGACCATCACGTCCGTGCCACCCGCGATCGCCAGCGCGTCGGGCCGCTCGGCGCGGGCCGCCAGCGCGTCCCCCCAGGTCGTCGGCTGAAGGAAGTCCATCGGTCCCCCTCGTCGTCCCCCGCGGTCGGCACCAGCACTGTGCACGAGGAACGTGACGAGCAGGGACCAGCGCGTCGCGGGCCCTGGCGAGGACCGCGACTCCACCCGGACGCCCGTCGGCGGCGCCCCCCACGGGGACCGCCGCCGACGGGTCGGAGGGTCAGACGGTGCCGATCCGGTCCAGGGCGGGGGCGGCGACCGGCGAGTTCGCGCCGAGGTAGGCGGTGAACGCGTCCAGGTCGATCGGGCCGGTCACCGGGTCGGTCCCGCCGGTGAGCACGGAGAACCCGTCCCCGCCGCCGGCGAGGAAGTTGTTGACCGTGACCCGGTAGGTGCCCTCGGCGGTCACCGGCTGGCCGCCGATGGTCACGGTGGAGTCGACGACCCGGGTACCGGTGCACGGGTCGGCGTCGGCGGGGGCGGCGACCCCGGCGGGGTCGACGTCGTAGGAGACGGTCGCCGACGCGTAGAGCACCTTGGCCTCCTGGAACTGCTCCTCCAGCACGCAGTTGAGCTGCGCGCCGGTCAGGTCGAGGGTCACCAGGTTGTTGGCGAAGGGCTGGACGGTGAAGGCCTCCTCGTAGGTCACCTCGCCGGCGAGCAGGTCGGCGCGCACACCGCCGGGGTTCATGAACGCCGCTACCGCACCCTCCCCGGTCGTGGCCGCCAGCTGGGCGTCGGCGATGACGTTGCCGAGGGTCGACTCCGCGCCCGCGTCCAGGGGCTCCTGCGTGCGGGTCAGGTCGACGGCGGCCGTGCCGACGACCTCGCTCGCGATCGGGCCCAGCGCCTCGCGGTAGCGCGCGATCAGCTCGGTCTGCACCGGGTCGGCGGGCACGTCTCGGGTCACGACCACGTTCTCCGCACTGGCCGTGAGCACGTCACCGGTGCGCCGGTCGATCGACAGGTCGATGTCGGTGACCAGCCGGCCGAAGGAGCTGCCGCTGGTGACCAGCTTGCCGTCGATGTCGCAGTTGTAGGCCTGGTGGGTGTGCCCGCTGGCCACGACGTCGATCGCGTCGCTCATGCCCTCGGCGATCTCGACGACGGGGCCGGTGAGACCGGTGCAGCCGTTGACGTCCCAGGCGTTCTCCCCGCTCTGGACGCCGCCCTCGTGCAGCAGGACGACGATGGCCTCGACGCCCTGCGCCTGCAGCTCGGCGGCGTAGCGGTCGGCCGTCTCGATCTCGTCGAGGAACTCGAGCCCCGCGGTGCCCTCCTGGCTGACGATCGCGCCGGTGCCCTCGAGGGTCATGCCGATGAAGCCGATCCGGACGCCCCGGACCTCCTCGATCGCGTAGGGCGGGAGCAGCGGCTCCTGCGTCTCGGTCACGAACGCGTTGGCCGACAGGTACTGGAAGTCCGCCCCCTCGTACGGCGTGCCGTCCGCGCACCCGTCGACCGGGTGGCAGCCGCCGTCCTGGATGCGCAGCAGCTCCTCGGCGCCCTCGTCGAACTCGTGGTTGCCGACGCTGGCGTAGTCCAGCCCGGCCAGGCCGAGGGACTCGATGGTCGGCTCGTCGTGGAAGGCGGCCGACAGCAGCGGCGAGGCGCCGATCAGGTCCCCGGCCGCGACGGTGATCGTGTCGTCCTCCTTCTGCTGCTGCGCCAGCTGGGCGAGCTGGGTGGCGAGGAACTCCGCGCCGCCCGCGTCGACGGTCTGGGCGGTGCCGTCGGCGGCGACGCCGGTCTGGATGCGCCCGCTGGACCCCGACGGCGGCTCGAGGTTGCCGTGGAAGTCGTTGATCGCCAGCAGCTGCACCTCGACCGGGTCCGGGCCGGCATGGTCGGGGCGGTGCTGGGGATGCGCGGAGGCAGGCAGCGCGCCCACCACGGTCAGCGCGGCCAGCGTGGTGGTGGCGGCGGCCGTGACGGTCGCGCGCTGCAGGGCGGTTCGGGGCATCAGCTCTCCAGGCGGTGGCGGGCAGCGGACCGTTCCCGGTCCGGGTCCGACCTTCGCGGCCGGACGTGAACGCGCGGGGACGGCGGTGCCGCCGTCCGGACAACTCACCGTGCGCGGAGCGGACCGGTCCGTCAAGGGGGCCTCGGGAACGGTCAGCGGGTGCGCTCCTCGACCATGCGCGCGGCGACGCGGCGGATCCGCCCGGTCTGGCGGGAGAGCACCAGGTCGAGCAGCCGGTTCACCGGCGGGACCTCCCCCAGGCGGGCCAGCCCCATCCACCGCGGCACGGCGACGGTCCTCGACCACGGCGAGGTCAGGCAGCCGGCGATCTGTGCGGCCACCCGGTCGGCCTGGATGCCGGGGGACAGCCGCCCGGGGGCGTCGGCGTCCGAGGCGGGTGGGGAGCCGTGCCCGCGGGCCAGCCACTCGGTCGCCACCGGCCCGGGGTTGACCGTGTGCACCCGCACACCACGGGCGCTCACCTCCCGCCGCAGCCCCGACACGAAGCCGTGGACGCCGGCCTTGGTGGCGGAGTAGACCGTCAGCGGGGGCACCTGCGACCACGCCGCCGCCGAGGCCACCGTGACCACGTCGGCCCGGCCGCGCGCCGCCGCCGACGCCAGCAGGTGCGGCAGGGCCAGCCGGGTCAGCTCGATGACGCCGGTGAGGTTGAGCGCGACCAGGCGCTCGACCGCGTCGCCGGGCATGTCCTCCACCAGGCCGGCCCAGCCGAGGCCGGCGTTGAGGACGACGGCGTCGAGGCGACCGTGCGCCTCGAGCACCTCGGCCAGCAGGCGGGCGCGGTCACCGGCGTCGGCGACGTCGGCCACGACCCCCGTGACGCCGTCCCACCCGGCGAGGGCCTCGGCCAGCCGGTCCCCGTCGCGGGCGCAGGTGACCACCCGCGCCCCGTCCCGGGCCAGACGGGCCACCGTGCTGCGGCCGATGCCGGCGCTGCCGCCGGTGACGAGGACGACGCGGTCCTGGGTGCGTGGGCTCATCCTCGTGTCCTACCCCGGAGGGACATCACACGCCCCTGGCGCATCGAGTGGCCAGGTGGTGGGCATGGTCAGGGGATGCAGTTGCCCGAGCCCCGGGGCCCGCTCACCGCCGCCCTGCGCGCCGACCTCCTCGGTGGCGTCCTGTCCCCCGCCACCGTCGAGCTGGCGCGGCGGACCGCCGTCGCGTCGGCCGAGCCACTCGTCGACGACGACCTGCAGCTGGCCCTGGCCGTGTGCTACGAGCTGCACTACCGCGGCTTCGACGAGATCGACGACGCGTGGGAGTGGGACCCGGCCCTGCTCGGCCTGCGGGCGCACCTGGAACGCCGGCACGCCGGGGCGCTGCGCGACCTGGTCGGCGAGCTGCCGGTCACCGCGGAGCCGGTCGACGAGCAGCTGGCGGCGCTGATCGCCGCCGACGACGGGCCGTCGCTGTCGTCCCACCTCGCCCGTCACGGGACGCTCGAGCAGTGGCGGGAGTACCTGACGCTGCGGTCGGTCTACCACCTCAAGGAGGGCGACCCGCACACCTTCGCCATCCCCCGCCTGACCGGCCGGGCCAAGGCGGCGATGGTGGAGATCCAGGCCGACGAGTACGGCGGCGGCGATCCCGCACGGATGCACAGCGAGCTGTTCGCCGGGCTGATGCGCGACCTGGACCTCGACGCCGGGTACGGCGCGCTCTGGGACGCCGCACCCGCTCCGGCCTTCACCTCGACGAACACGATGTCGCTGTTCGGCCTGCACCGCCGGTGGCGGGGCGCCGCTCTGGGACACCTCACCGCCGTGGAGATGACCTCGTCCGAGCCCTCCCGCCGGTACTCGGTGGGCCTGCGGCGGCTGGGGTTCGGCGAGTCCACCCGCGTGTTCTACGACGAGCACGTCGAGGCCGACGCCGTCCACGAGCAGATCGCCGCGGTCGACATGTGCGGCTCGCTCGTGGCGGCGGAGCCCGCCCTCATCGGCGACGTCCTGTTCGGTGCGGCGTGCTCCCTCGCCGTCGACGGCCTGACCGCCCGGCACCTGCTGGGCGCCTGGGAGTCCGGCGGGACCGGCCTGCACCGGCGGCGCCCGCTGGCTGCCTGAGCCGCCACCGGACCGCGCCGGACCGGATCGGCACCGGCCCGACTGCAGTCCGGCCGTCGCCTGCCGATGGTCTGCAGGACACCACCGGGAGGGTGCGGACGCCGGACCACCGGCCCCTCCACGCCCGGTGCCCACCCGTCCCGGACCACGGAGGACCTCCATGTGGCGGCGTAGCGATGCCCCCAGCCCGACCGCGCCGCAGCCGATGCCCCGGGACGTCGAGGCGCTGGAGCAGGTGCTCGCCGTCCTCGACCAGGGCGTCTCCAGCGAGACCGATGCGCACGTCAAGGTCCTCACCGCGCTCGTCGGCGCCCTCGACATGGCCTACGGCGCCGTGTGGCTGCCCGACGCCGAGGGCACCTTCCGGTTGCAGGCCGAGGTCGGCGAGCTGGCCCCGGCGATGGCGAAGCGCTGGCCCGCCGGGACGGGCATGACCACCCGCGACGGGTTCGGCGGCCAGGCGGTCCGGGACAAGGCCGAGGTGGTCTGCGACGGGACGTCGGACCGCACCGCCTGCCACCGGTGGGACAGCGCGGCCGCGGCCGGCGCCCGGCGCGGCTGCTTCCTCCCCGTCATCGAGGCCGGCCGCGTCGTCGCGCTGCAGGAGTACCACACCCGCGGCGACCTGCCCTTCTTCGGCGGGCGGGCGGAGAAGTGGAAGGCGATCTCCCGCGTCGCCGCGCACGCCCGGCGCCAGGCGCTGACCGCCGGCCAGCTCCGGGAGACCCTCGACGACCGCGAGGCGGTCACCACCGTCGTCAGCAAGGTCGGGGAGGCGCAGGACGAGGCGTCGGCGCTGCGCACCGCGCTCGAGACGGTGCGGACCGCGTTCGGCTGGGCGTACGGCTCGTTCTGGGCGCTGGACCAGGCATCCGACGTGCTGCGGTTCAGCGTGGAGTCCGGCTCGGCCGGTGAGGAGTTCCGGAAGGTCACCCTGGGGGCCAGCTTCGCCGAGGGCGTGGGCCTCTCCGGCCGCGCGTGGCGCGCCCGGGACCTGGTGTTCGTCCGGGACCTCGCCGAGGTCACCGACTGCGTGCGGGCCCCCGCCGCCCAGCGGGCCGGCGTCCGCTCGGGCGTCTGCTTCCCGATCATGGCCGACGGCCAGGTGGTCGGGACCATGGACTTCTTCGCCACCGAGACCATCGACCTGTCGGAGTCCCGCGCCTCGGCGCTGCGCAACGTGCAGCAGCTGGTCTCCCAGCGGCTGGACATCCTCCGCCGGGCCGAGGCCGACGCCGCCAACTCGCGCGCCCTGCTCGAGACCGTCGCCCGGCTCCGCGACGCCGCGGCCGACGCCGGGCGGGTGGCCGAGAGCGCCGTGGGCAAGGCGTCGTCGATGACCGCCGAGGTGGAGGCCCTGGGGCGGGCCTCGGCGTCGGTCAGCGACGTCATCCGGATCATCTCCTCGATCGCCGACCAGACCAACCTGCTCGCGCTCAACGCGACCATCGAGGCCGCCCGCGCCGGCGAGCTGGGCCGCGGCTTCGCCGTCGTCGCCGGCGAGGTCAAGGACCTCGCGCGGGAGACCGCCGCGGCCACCCAGCGGGTGTCGACCCAGATCACCGGCATCCAGACCAGCACCAGCTCGGTGTCGGCCGGCATCCACGCCACCAGCGAGGTGATCGGCCAGCTCGACGCCGTGCAGGCCCGGATCGGCGAGGTGCTCGAGGAGCAGGAGCAGATGGCGAAGGCGTTCGAGGCGCGCCGCTGAGCCGGTCTACGCGGGGTCCGGCCCCGGGGCGGCGCCGTCGCGCGGGATGCGGGCGGCCGGGCGGGGCCGGGCCGGTGCGCTGGGCGCACTGAACCCGGCCCGCTTGTGCGTGCCGTCGCAGAAGGGCTTGATGCCGGACTTCCCGCACCGGCACAGCGCGACGGTGCCGCGGCCGGGGTCGATCGGCGATCCGTCCTGGTCCACCAGCCGGAAGTCCCCGCGGACGATCAGCGGACCGTCCCGGTAGGGCGTGATGGTGGCACCGCCCCCGGGGGCCGGCGCGTCGTCCTCGGCCGGGTCCGGCGGGGCGGGGGAAGGGCGCGACACGCTCCTCCCCTGCCCAGCCGGGTCCGGCCGCACACGCCGGTCACCCGGCCGGTCGGTGGGCGGGACGGGTCAGCGCGGGTCCTCGCCCCAGCGCAGCAGCGAGGCCGTGAGCGGGTGCTCGGCCGCGAACCTGTCGGCGGCCCGCCCGTGCGGGTGCGCCGACCGGGCGGGACGGTCGGGGTGCCGACCTCCCTCGTCGCAGCGCGAGTGGCTCAGGTAGTGCTGGAGCGCCGCCGCCGGATCGACCCGGCGACCGCGGGCGGCCACGTCGTGCCGGGCCTCCCACTCGGCCATGAGCTTCTCCGCTGCTGACATGACGGCCGGTTCCCTCGCGGACCGCGGCGAGTCGGGTGCCGTGCTGCTCATCGCCTCTCCCTCCCAGGACCCCCCGGGTGCCCCTCCATGGTCCGCCCGGTCGCCGCCCCCGGGCAAGGCCCGCCCGCCGGTGCTCACCGGCTGGGCTGCGACCGGGCCCCGCGCTCGTCGGGAGAGGCCTCCCGCGACGTCGGGACGGCGTCGGCCGGCAGCTCGGCGCCGGTGCGATCGGCGGGGAGCGGACCGGTCGCGGCCTGCTCGGACACCAGCGGGACGGCGAGCACCCGCGCCACCAGGACGGCCAGGACGGCGCCCACCAGCGGTGCGACGAGGAACAGCCACACGTGCGCCAGCGGGTCTCCGCCGGCGAACAGGGCGGGGCCCAGCGAGCGGGCCGGGTTGACCGACGTGCCGGTCAGCGGGATGCCGACCAGGTGCACCGCGGTGAGGGCCAGGCCGATCGCCAGGCCCGCGAAGCCCGGTGCCGTCGCCTTCCCCGTGACCAGCAGGATGACGAGGACGAACGCGAAGGTGAGCAGCACCTCGAGGACGAAGGCGCCGCCGGCGCTGATGGTGGCGCCCCAGTCGTTGCTGCCCAGCGACCCGGTCTGGTCGGTGACGTCGCCGAAGGAGCTGGTCAGGAGCCGCAGCAGCGCGGCACCGGCGATGCCCCCGGCGAACTGGGCCGCCCAGTAGGCGCCGGCCTCGGCCACGGTCATCCCGCGCGAGAGCAGGACGCCCAGGGTGACCGCCGGGTTGACGTGGCAGCCGGAGACCGGGCCGATCCCGTAGGCCAGCGCGAGCAGCACCAGGCCGAAGGCCAGGGCCACGCCGGTCGGACCGAGCTGCTCGAAGCCGGCCACGGCCGAGCCGACCGCGACGAACACGAGCAGGGCGGTACCGAGGAACTCGGCGACCACGGAACGAGTGAGGTTGGCGGACACGGGCGACCTCCGCGACGACCGCACACGCTCCCCCGTGCCACCCGGCGGCGGCCGCGATGCGGGCGGGGTCCAGGCTGGCAGGGACCGGTCCGGCCCCACCAGGGCACTTCGGCGGCGGTCAGGGACCGGTCGGCTCCAGCCCGTAGAACACCTGCTCCACGACGGCGCGCGCGCGCCGGGTGGTCCGCCCGTACTCGTCGAGGAAGTGCCCCGGGTCGGCGTCGGCGCCCAGCAGGCCGCTGGCACGGGCGACGCCGGCCAGCTCGACCCCGGGCCGCGGCAGCTGGTCGCTGGGCCTCCCGCGGACCAGGAAGACGGCGTTGCGCGCCCGGCTGGCCATCTCCCACGCCGTCTGCAGGGCCGCGGCCTGCTCGCCGTCGAGGAGGCCCGCCTCGAGCGAGGCGGCCAGCGCGCCACCGGTCGACTGCACCCGGAGCGCCGGCACCTCGGCGGCGTGCTGCAACTGGAGCAGCTGCGCGGTCCACTCGACGTCGGCCAGCCCGCCCCGGCCCAGCTTGGTGTGCGTGGCCGGATCGGCGCCGCGCGGCAGCCGCTCCCGCTCCACCCGTGCCTTGATCCGCCGGATCTCGGCCACCTGCTCGGCGGACAGGCCGCCGTCGGGGTAGCGGATCGGGTCGACGAGCTCCACGAACGCCGCCCCGAGGTCCGCGTCGCCGGCCACGGGGACGGCCCGCAGCAGGGCCTGCACCTCCCACACCGACATCCACCGCTCGTAGTACTCGCGGTAGGAGGACAGGCTGCGCACCAGCGCGCCCTGGCGGCCCTCGGGCCGTAGGTCGGCGTCGACCTCGAAGGCGGGGTCGGGCGCGGGCGCGGCGAGCAGCTGGCGGAGCGTGTGTGCGACCGCGTTCGCCGCGGCGGTCGCCTCGGACTCCTGCGCGCCCGGCCGCGGCCGGTGCACGAACAGCACGTCGGCGTCGGACCCGTAGCCCATCTCGGCGCCGCCGAGGCGGCCCATGCCGATGACGGCGATGTCGGTGGGGACCGCGGCCGGTTCGATGCCGGCCTCGGCGGCGTGCGCCCGGAGGGCGGCGTCCAGCCCGACCTGCAGGGTGGCGACGGCGATGTCGGTCAGCGCCCGCCCGACCTGGGTGATGTCGAGCATCCCGAGCAGGTCCGCGGCCGCGACCCGCAGCAGCTCCGAGCGGCGCAGCCCGCGCAGCACCCGGACCCCCTCCTCCGGGCCGCTGGCCCGCGCGGCCGCCTGCTGCCAGGCGCCGGTCAGGGCGGTGGCCGTGCGCGGCTGCAGCTGGGCGTCGTCGGCGAGGATCCGCATCGCCTCGGGCGTGCGGGTCAGCAGCGAGGCGACGTACTGGCTGGAGCCCAGCAGCTGGGCCAGCCGCTCGGCGACCTGCCCCTCGTCCCGCAGCAGCCGCAGGTACCACTGGTTGCCGCCGAGGGCCTCGCTGACCTTGCGGTAGGCCAGCAGCCCGGCGTCGGGATCGGCGCAGTCGGCGAGGGTCTGCAGCACGACCGGGAGCAGGTACTTCTGCATGGACGCCGACCGGGACACCCCGCCGGTGAGCGCGGTCATGTGCCGCAGGGCGCCGTCCGGGTCGGCGAACCCGAGCGCGCGCAGCCAGTCGCCGGCGGCCTGGGAGCCCAGCTGCGCCTGCTCCCCGGGGACGCGGGCGACCGCCGACAGCAGTGGCCGGTAGAACAGCTTCTCGTGCAGCCGGCGCACCTCGCGGGTGTGCAGCGACAGCTCGGCGTCCAGGACGTCGACGGCCTCCCCGCGGTGGTCGGGCTTGTAGCCCAGCGAGCGGGCCAGCCAGCGCAGCTGCTGCTCGTCGGTGGGCAGCAGGTGGGTGCGGCGCAGCCGGAGCAGCTGCAGCCGGTGCTCCACGGTGCGCAGGAACCGGTAGGACGCGATCAGCGTGGCGGCGTCCTCGCGGCCGACGTAGCCACCGGCCGACAGCGCCGTGAGCGCGGGGAGGGTGCCGCCGACCCGCAGCGAGGGATCGACCCGGCCGTGCACGAGCTGGAGCAGCTGGACGGCGAACTCCACGTCGCGCAGGCCCCCGCGACCGAGCTTGAGCTCGCGCTCGGCCTGGGCGGGCGGGATGTTGGCCACCACCCGGCGGCGCATCGCCTGGACCTCGCCGACGAAGCCGGGCCGGTCACCGGCCTTCCAGACCAGTGGCCACAGCTCCTCGACGTAGCCGCGGCCGAGGTCGGGGTCGCCGGCGACCGGACGCATCTTGAGCAGCGCCTGGAACTCCCACGTGCTGGCCCACTGCCGGTAGTAGGCCGCGTGCCCGGCGAGGGTCCGGACCAGGGCTCCGGCCTTGCCCTCGGGGCGCAGCGCGGCGTCGACCTCCCAGGCGGCCTCCCGGCAGATCCGCATGAGCGCGGCGGCCACCCGGGTCGCGCTGGACAGCGCCGGCGCCTCCGGCTCGTCCGGGTCGACCGGTTCGGCAACGAAGACGACGTCGACGTCGCTGACGTAGTTGAGCTCGCGGCCGCCGGTCTTGCCCAGCGCGATCACCGCCAGCCGGCAGGCCGCCGCGTCGGCCGGCTGCTCGGCGACGGCCAGCGCCAGCCCGGCGGTGAGGACGGCGGCGGCGATGTCGGCCAGCTCCGCCGCGGCCTCCTCGGCGGCCAGCCCCTCCCCCAGGTCACGGCCGGCCAGCGACAGGATCGCCCGCCGGTAGGCCAGCCGCAGCGCGGCCACCCGCCTGGGCCCGGCGTCGGGCGCCGCCTTCCCCAGCCGCACACCCCACGGCGGGTCGTCGGGGTCGGCGCCCACGGCCACCAGCATCTGCCGCTCCAGCGCCTGCGGGGTGGGCCGGTACGGGCCGCGGCCGTCGTCGTCCAGGACGGTCCAGTCGCCCGGTTGCGCGCCCAGGTGGTCGGCGAGCCCCGAGCTCGCACCGAGCACCGCGAGCAGCCGTCCGCGCAGCGGCGCCGAGCCCCGGAGCCGGGCCAGCAGCGCCGCCGCCGAACCACCGGTGGGGTCGGCCTCGTCCAGCGCCGCGACCAGCCTGCGCAGGGAACGCACGGCGAGGTCGGGGTCGCCGGTGCGGGCCAGCGCGGACACGACCGGGCCGGCCTCGGGGTCCGCCGGCTCGTTGCGCTCCAGGTCCCACAGCCCCATGGCCGGCTCCGACAGCAGCCGGGCCGCCCGCTCGCCGTCGAGGAAGCCGAACCTCGCCAGCCGGACCACCGCCCGGCGCGGGACCTCCGGCGCGTCCGCCGTCACGGTACGGGGACCGGAGCGCCGGCGCCCGCACGGACCAGGTCGGCGAAGCGGGCCGCGAACGGCGCCCACACCTCGGCGAGGTCGGGATGGACCGCCTCCGCCCGGTCGGCCACGGTGTCCGCGTCGAACGGCGTGGCCGCGACCCCCACGGGGTCGCTGTGCGCCCACCGCCGCACCGTCTCCGGGTCGGTCTCGACGTGGAACTGCAGCGCATAGGCGTGCCGGCCCAGCCGGAAGGCCTGGTGCGGATACCGCGGGCTGCTGGCGAGGAGGGTCGCCCCGGGCGGCAGCTCGGCGATCTCGTCGTGGTGCCACTGGACGACGTCGGGCGACAGCGGGACCGGCCCGAACAGCGGGTCCCGGTCTCCGGCGTCCCGCTTGGCGACCAGGGCCGCCCCCACCTCGGGTCCGTCCACACCCACCCCCACCCGGCCGCCGCCCACCTGGGCCATCAGCTGGGCGCCCAGGCAGATGGCGAGGGTGGGCACGTCTCCGGCCAGCGCCGCGGCGAGCAGCGACCGCACCCCGACCAGCTCCGGGGCGACGTCCTCCGGGTCCACCGACGACTGCGGCCCACCCAGGACCAGCAGCCCGTCGTGCCCGGTGAGGTCGGCCGGGAGGGGGTCCCCGGCGTCCAGGTGCCGCTCGTCCAGCTCCAGTCCCGCCGCCCGCAGCCAGTCACCCAACCGGGCGGGCGGAGCGGTGTCGCTGGGCACGACGACGAGCAGCCGGGTCACGTCACCGAGCCTAGTTGCCCGCGCGCACCGTGCCTGCGCCGGAGCGGCCCTCCTGCAGGGGCCCGCCGAGCGTGCGGGCGGTGGGGGGCAGGAGGGTCCTCTCTCACAGGCCGGGGAGGTAGCGGGTCAGCTCCCAGGGGGTGACGTGCTGCCGGTAGGTGTTGAACTCGGCCCACTTGTTGCGCAGGAAGAACTGGAAGACGTGCTCGCCGAGGGTCTCGGCGACCAGCTCGCTGCCCTGCATCGCGGTCAGCGCCTCGCCGAGGGACACCGGCAGGTCCTCGTAGCCGGCCACCCGCCGCTCGGTGTCGGTGAGCGACCAGACGTCGTCCTCGGCCTCCGGCGGCAGGTCGTAGCCCTTCTCGATGCCCCGCAGCCCGGCGGCCAGCAGGATCGCGAAGGTGAGGTAGGGGTTGCACGCGGAGTCCGGCGACCGGACCTCCACCCGGGCCGACTGCGCCTTGCTCGGCTTGTACTCCGGGACGCGGATCAGCGCCGACCGGTTGGCCCGGCCCCACGTCGCCGCCGTCGGCGCCTCGGTGCCGGCCAGCAGCCGGCGGTAGGAGTTCACCGTCTGGTTGGTGACGGCGGTGTACTCCTTGGCGTGCACGAGCAGCCCGGCGATGAACTGCCGGGCGGTCCTGGACAGCTTGATCGGGTCGTTGGGGTCGTGGAAGGCGTTGCGGTCGCCCTCGAACAGCGACAGGTGCGTGTGCATCGCCGAGCCGGCCAGGTCGGTGAACGGCTTGGGCATGAAGGTGGCGTGCACGTCCTGGGCCAGCGCCACCTCACGGACGACGTGCCGCAGCGTCATGATGTTGTCGGCCATGGACAGCGCGTCGGCGTAGCGCAGGTCGATCTCCTGCTGGCCCGGCGCGACCTCGTGGTGGCTGAACTCCACCGAGATGCCCATCGCCTCCAGCGCGAACACCGCCTCCCGGCGGAAGTCGTGCGCCACGTTGTGCGTGGACAGGTCGAAGTAGCCGCCGTTGTCGGCCGGCTGCGGCGGGCTGCCGTCGGTGGGGAGGTCCTTGAGCAGGAAGAACTCCACCTCGGGGTGGGTGTAGAAGGTGAACCCCATGTCGGCGGCCTTGGCCAGCGTCCGCCGCAGGACGTGGCGGGGATCGGCCCAGGACGGCGACCCGTCGGGCAGCGTGAGGTCGCAGAACATCCGTGCGGTGTCGCTGGGCCGGCCCTTGCTCGCCGGCATCACCTGGAAGGTGCCGGGATCGGGCTTGGCCAGCATGTCGGACTCGTAGACCCGCGCGAAGCCCTCGATCGCCGAGCCGTCGAAGCCGATGCCCTCGGCGAACGCGGCCTCGATCTCGGCGGGCGCGACGGCCACCGCCTTCAGGTAGCCCGAGACGTCGGTGAACCACAGCCGCACGAAGCGGATGTCGCGTTCCTCGAGGGTGCGCAGGACGAACTCCTGCTGCCGGTCCATGCTCGCCATGATCGCGTCCAGTCGTTTCCGGGGTGTGACGTCGTCCCCAGCCTGCCCTGTCGGGGCCCGGGACCGCAGGGAGGGCACGCCCGGACCCGCCTCAGGGGACGAGCTCCTCCAGCGGCACGCCTGGATCGGCGAGCCGGTCCCGGTGGGCGTCGTCGTGGACGTGCAGAACGACGAGGCGGCCATCGGCCAGATGGCGCAGGCGTCGCTGCGGTCGGGCATCAGGAAGAGCGGCTCGACGACGAGAAGTCCCAGTGGGAGCGGCTCAACCAGGGCTCGAGCTGATGAGAACAACGCGGCCGTCGACTGGGGCGTCAGATCGACCGCGTGGACATCAAAAGGCCACCCTGCCCGAGTCGATGAAGCGGTCGATTTCCCGCCGGGCCAGGCCGAGTGGAAGCACCGGTCACGGGTAATCACCGCCGAGGAGGAACTGCAGTTCCCGGAAAGGCTGGAGCAAGCCGCGGCGGTGATAGCAGCCGGCCTGCCGCCCGGGAACTGCGCCTGCTGAAGACGATGGTCGAGATTGCGGAGCTCGACGGTCACCCTCCCTTTCTCGGGCGAGTTGCTGCCCTTCCTGGAGCACGCCGCTCTCCCGGGGGTGAAGGCACAAAGCGCGCCCGGGCGGTGAACGGCGTGCCGCTCCCGCGGGCGACGCCCCTGACGGAGAGAACCCTCCTGTCCCCCGTGGGGCGCCCCGTCCTACTCGTGAGAACCCCTACCACTCGCGAGCTGACGATGGGGCCCTGCACGGGCGCCAGAGTTCGGGGCAGCGCCCTGAACGGGCCGGGTGCGGAAGCGGGACGCAGAGTCCAGCACCGCGCGCTGCGGCAAGCAGAGGTCCACCGCCCAGCCAAAGCTACTTCTTTCGCCGTCCCCCCCGACTTCCCTTCCTCGCCTTTCGGCTTCTACCGCCACTGCGCGAAGGGCCACCATGCCCGTTAGCGCGGCGCAGAGCGTCCGCGGCAGCACGGCCGCGACCCAACCGCGCTAGAAGCGGCGACAGCATCTGTGCTGCATGTTCGTGCCCGAAGTTCATCGCCCTGCGGTAGGCATGCTCGGCTTCGTCGAACCGCTGTTGACGCTCGAACGACCAGCCCATCACACAAGCAGCATGCGCATGCTCGCCCTCGGCAAAGGCTTGGACCAACCACCCCCTTCCCTCTTCATGATCACCTCTTGAGCACAAGACTTCACCCAGCTCGCAGGCGGCCTCGAGGCTCCCGCCGCGGGCGGCCTGCTCAAGACGCATGACGGCCTCATCAGGCCTATCCTCAATATAGAGCTGGCCTAATCGAAAGGCCGCCACGTTGTCACCAGCGTCTGCAGCAGCAACCCACCAGTACTCGGCCTCACGCTCTCGCCCGAGACCCTCAAGACTTTGGGCCATCAAACCATTCGCTAGCGCCTCACCGCCCGCCGCAGCCCGCCGGAAGCACTCCGCGGCTTCATCGAGTTTGTTACTCCCGAGCAGGAACTTGCCCAACTCGTATGCCGCCGCCGAATCACCTTCGTCGACCGACAAGCGCAACAGCGCGACACCCTCCTCCTGGCGCCCATTGTCCAATAGCATCGCCCCCAACAGGGCACTCGCTCCAGAGCTATCGATGCTGGCGGCCTTCCGATACCAGCTCTCGGCGTGATCAATGTTGCCCTCCTTCCGGAAGTATGCGCCTAGGTTGAGATGAGCGTTAAGGTCGCCACGACTGGCTGCATCCTCCCACAAAGGGATGGCCTCATCCGCGCGCCCAGAGTCTGCCAGCAACCCTGCTAAGGCCACCCCTGCACCCCAATCGCCGTTAGCGAGCGCACCTCTCAAGTACGTCTCCGCCTCCTCCCGGCGACCAGCTTCAGCCAGCAGTTCCGCATAGCTGTAGTAGATGTCACTACGCCCTTCGAGGGACCGCTCTGCCGAACTGATGCGCTTGTGCCAAGACTCAGCCTCTCGAAGGCGGCCTCGCCGTCGCAGCAGCAGGGCAAGGTGGAACATTGCGTGTTCATCGCCCCGCCCAGCCGCCATTTCGAGATAGCTAGCCGCCTCGTCTAAGCGCATCTGGGCCTCAAGCAGAAGAGCGAGTCGAGTCGCCGATTCGTTATCGCCTGCATTAGCCCCGCGAGTAAGCCACTGTTCCGCCTCATCGAAGCGCATTTCGCGTTTCAAGAGTTCAGCTAACGCGATAAAGGCAGCCGCCTCGCCCGACTCAGCAAGAGCAGCCCAACAGCGTTCCGCGTCCGGGATGCGACCACTACCCTGTGCGGCAAGAGCAACCCGGGCGAGCAGTCCTGAATCACTTAGCGCGAAGTCGATGGAGTCAGACCATATAGCGTTCGGAACAGGCTCAACAGAACGTTCACGGACATAGGAGTCGACTAGGTACTCGAAGACCGCAGTCTCACCACTTTTCTGCCCCGGCAGCAGCAGACTAGTGATTCCAGAGCGGAGCTCTGTGGCCCAAGCCATGCCCTGCTCGAACGAGGAGGGCCTTAGGATAGTTCCGCCCGCTTTTGTCAAGTATGACTCGTGGGCGGTTGACAACATTTCGACGGGGATGCCCTCAGTCAAGCCCGCCCTGGCGAAGTCGACTGCTGCAGCGACAATCGCAGCGCCAGTGGCAGCTGCACCTGTCGCGGCTCGCGCAAGCCGCCATTCTCGGTATAGCTTAGGTCCTGATGTCAGATATTCAGAAACGCCGAATTGATCGCCATGCGTCGACGCGTCCAACAGACGACTGTCACCGGAAGCGCGGGCACGTTCAAGTTCGGCTCGAGACCACAATCGATCGACGACGACAACTTCCGCCTGATTCAGCAGGTGTTCATTGGACGTGAGGTCGTGCCCGTGAACATCGGGATTTCCCGACCGTTCATTAACGGGCCCCGTAAGCCGCCTGTACTGCTCCTCGCGCATGGTGCCGAGAACTACCACCCGAGCCGCCTGGAAGCGCGACAGCATTGAGGGCCGCAGACCTTCTGGCACCATATAGCGCTCCGCATCATCCAACCAGACGACCACGTCGCTTGAAATCCCCGTGAGACCCAGAACGGAGTCGCTCAAGTGCCTAGGGCTGTCGGGAATGAAGACTCTGCGATCAGGAAAGACCCCCACCATAGCTTCATGCAAGGCGCGAGTCTTCCCGGCCGTGGAATGTCCTACAAGGAGGATAAATCCGCCATGTCGACCCGCCCGCTCGAGCGAGCGTCGAAGATTTTCATCGAAGTCTCGAGATACATAAACGGGAAGCTCTTGGTCGCCCAACGAAGCCGACCGGTGAACTCCGAGTGCTAGTGGCGCCGAGTCACGGGCGCGAGGGCACGCGTCAAGCGGCACAGTCCACGGGACTAGTGCGTTCTCTAGGCCAAAGTACCCGCGTTCGACGTTGAACTGATACCCCGCGTCCTGTTGGTATACCCGGCCGGCACCGGTCGCGAAGCCGTGCTGCTCAACCACACTGCCGCCTCACTCCTAGCTCCTTCATGTTTCAGGAGTTGTACTGAACGCCCTTGCCCTGCTGATATACGCGGCCATCGCTGGCCGCATTAGCGGTCATGTTGATGTTGTCTCCTTGAATTGAGCCTGCCGATGCCTTGTTTAAGTCCTCGACCATGGCGCGGAGAGTGTCGGCCAACTGTGGATTCCTATTGAGTTGACGTCGAATCCGCGCGCCCCACTCGATGGCGTACTCTTGCGCCACCTTCTCACGGCCGTCTAGCTCGATCGACATGAGATCATCTCGTACATCAACGATTTCGCTGACCGCAGATGTCTCGATGGCAGTGTCGGTCGAGAAGAATTTCGCCAGTAAGGCCTTCGCGCGTTCCCAGGCATCGGTCGTCAACGCATTGATCAACGTTGTGCCGGCACTTGACGCAAGTGCTGCAAGTTCAGCATCCATGTGTCCTCCAGTCGTCCGTGTCGCAAGTCAACGTTACCCGCGCGGTAGGGACCAGGCATGACAGCAGCGACGTGTCTGGGGAGATTGATACTCTTTTCATGACTCCCTCGACAGCTGCCTCCACAGCACGAGCTTGGCGGCGGTCCTGCCATGTCTATGGGACGTCGCGCCGTAGGCGAGCTCGGCCAGGGCCATGGACTCGGGACGTGCCTGTCGGGTCCATCGCTCCGGCGGCAAGACGTCGCCCTCGGCTACGAATGGAGCGCCACACTTAACCAGCCCGCCTGCATCCCCGCCTGGCCCGGCGCCGGAGTCGGCGGCCAGGATGGACCCGTGACCTCTCCCGCACCGGTCCAGCTCCGGGTGGCCCTGGCCCAGGTCGACACCCGCGTCGGCGACCTCCCCGGCAACGCCGAGCTGGTGACCCGGTGGACGGCGAAGGCGGCCGAGGCCGGCGCGCACCTCGTCGTCTTCCCCGAGATGACGCTCACCGGGTACCCGCCCGAGGACCTCGTGCTCAGGGAGTCCTTCGCCCGCGCCAGCGAGCACGCCGTCGTCGACCTGGCCGCCACGCTGGCCGACCAGGGGCTGGGCGGCACCGCCGTCGTCGTCGGCTACCTGGCGCACACCGACGCCGGCGCCCCGGGGCCCGACGAGGGCGAGGAGACCGAGGACGACGACCTCCCCGGCGACGCCAACCCCCGCTCCGGGTCGCCGCGCAACGCCGCGGCCCTGCTGTACGGCGGCGAGGTCGTCGTCCGCTACTACAAGCGGCACCTGCCCAACTACGGCGTCTTCGACGAGGCCCGCTACTTCGTGCCCGGCACCGAGCTGCCCATCGTCCGGCTGCACGGCATCGACGTGGCGCTGACCGTCTGCGAGGACCTGTGGGTCGAGGGCGGTCCGTGCGGTGTCGCCGGCCAGGCGGGGGTCGACCTCGTCGTCTCCCCCAACGCCTCGCCCTACGAGCGGGCCAAGGACGACCTGCGGCTGCCGCTGGTCCGCCGCCGCGCCGCCGAGGCGCGGGCGACGGTCGTCTACTGCAACCAGGTCGGCGGCCAGGACGAGCTGGTCTTCGACGGCGACTCGATGGCGGTGGCCCCCGACGGCGAGCTCCTGGGCCGGGCGCCGCAGTTCGTGGAGCACCTGCTGACCGCCGACCTGACCATCGACCCGTCCTCGGTGCCGGAGCGGCGCGCCGGCCGGATCGGTCCGATGACCGTCACGCGGCACGTGCTCTCCGAGCAGCCGGTGCCGGCGTTCGAGACCAGGGCGCCGGCCATCGCCACGCCACTGGAGGACTGCGAGGAGGTCTGGCGGGCGCTGGTGCTGGGCCTACGGGACTTCATCGACAAGAACGGCATGCCCTCGGTCGTGCTCGGCCTCTCCGGGGGCATCGACTCGGCGGTCTGCGCCGCCCTCGCCGTCGACGCCCTCGGCCCCGACCGCGTGCACGGCGTCGGCCTGCCGTCGAAGTGGTCCAGCGAGCACTCCCTCGCCGACGCCGCGGACCTCGCCGAGCGGACCGGGCTGCACTACTCCGTCGTCCCGATCGCGCCGATGGTCGACGCCTACCACGGCTCGGTCGAGCTCACCGGTGTCGCGGCGGAGAACCTGCAGGCGCGGGTGCGCGGGACGCTGCTCATGGGGCTGTCCAACCAGTCGGGCCACCTGCTGCTCACCACCGGCAACAAGAGCGAGATCGCGGTCGGCTACTCGACGCTCTACGGGGACTCCGCCGGGGGGTTCGCCCCGATCAAGGACGTCCTGAAGACCCTGGTGTGGGACCTGGCCCGCTGGCGCAACGCCGCCGCCCGCGAACGCGGCGAGACCGAGCCGATCCCGGCCAACTCGATCGACAAGCCGCCGTCGGCCGAGCTCGCCCCCGGCCAGGTCGACACCGACTCGCTGCCCTCCTACGAGGAGCTCGACGCGGTCATCGCCGACTACGTCGACCGCGACCTCGGCATGGCCGACCTGCTAGAGCGCGGCCACGACCCGGAGATCGTCGCCCGCGTGCTCCGGCTCATCGACACCGCGGAGTTCAAGCGCCGGCAGTCGGCGCCGGGAACGAAGATCAGCCTGAAGGCGTTCGGCCGGGATCGGCGGCTGCCGATCACCAACCGCTGGCGGGAGAGCCTGCCCAGCGTCCGCGAGGGAGCGTCATGAGCGAGGTCGCGAGTCCGGCGGAGGAGAGGGCATGAGCGAGTCGGTCGTCTACGGCGGGACGTCGTCCACCCGGGTCCGGGTGCACCACCTGCACCAGGCCAAGGAGCGCGGCGAGAAGTGGGCGATGCTCACCGCCTACGACACCGTGAGCGCCACGGTGTTCGAGGAGGCCGGCATCCCGGTGCTCCTGGTCGGCGACTCGGCCGGCAACGTCGTCCTCGGGCACAGCAGCACCGTGCCGGTCACCGTCGAGGACATCCTGCTGCTCACCAAGGCGGTGACCCGGTCCACCCGGCGGACGCTGGTGGTGGCCGACATGCCGTTCGGCAGCTACGAGGCCGGCCCCGAGCAGGCGCTGGCCACCGCCGTCCGGCTGATGAAGGAGGGCGGGGCCCAGGCGGTCAAACTGGAGGGCGGCGTCCGGGTGGCCGGGCAGATCCGCAAGATCACCGAGGCCGGGATCCCGGTGATGGCGCATATCGGGTTCACGCCGCAGAGCGAGCACGGCCTGGGCGGTTTCCGGGTGCAGGGTCGCGGCGCCGGCGCCGAGCAGCTGCTCGCCGACGCGCACGCGGTGCAGGAGGCCGGGGCGTTCGCCGTCGTCCTGGAGATGGTGCCGGCCGAGATCGCCGGCCAGGTCACCAAGGAGCTGGCGATCCCGACGGTCGGCATCGGCGCCGGGGTGGAGTGCGACGCGCAGGTGCTCGTCTGGCCCGACATGGCCGGGTACACCGGCGGGCGGGTGCCGAAGTTCGTGAAGCGGTACGCCGACCTGCGTGCCGAGCTCCTGCGGGCGGCCCGGGAGTACGCCGACGACGTCCGGCAGGGCACCTTCCCCGGCCCCGAGCACTCCTTCGAGTAGCCGCCCGGGCGGGTTGCCGGCGTTCCTCGCGGATGGCCGGCCCGGCAGCGCCGGCAGCCCGCGAGGACGGCCCGCACACCCCTTGCGCCCGGTCGGCGCCGGGGACCAGCCTGGCCCGGTGCGCGTGCTCGTGGTCGCCTCGCCGCTGACCGGGCACATGCTGCCGCTGGTGCCCCTGGCCCAGGCGCTGCAGGACGCGGGCCACGAGGTGGTGGTCGCGACCTCCGGTGACGGCCTCGCGGCCTGCCCGCCGGGGCTGTCCCCCACCGACGTGGCACCGGGTCTGCGGCTGGGCCCGCTCTTCGCCGGGATCATGCTGCGCCGGCCGCGCCTCGCCCGCCGGGAGATGGCCGGCCGGGGGGACACCACGGCCGTGGGGCTGCTCTTCGCCGCCGTCGGGACGCGGATGGCCGACGGCGTCGTCGCCCTCGCCGACCGGATCGCCCCCGACCTGGTCGTGCACGAGTCCCTGGCCTCGGCCGGCGTGGAGGTCGCCGCCCGCCGCGGGGTGCCCGCCGTCGTCGTGGACGCCTCCCTCTACGACGCCCGGGTGCTGCGCGCGGCCGTCCTGGCCCACCACGGACCGGCACGCCGGCTGGGCACGGTGCCGGAGCCGGCCGAGGTGCTCACCACCGCGCCGCCGAGCCTGGTCGGCCCGCGCTCCGGGCGGCCCATGCGGTTCGTGCCGACGACCCCCGAACGGCCGTGGGACGAGCGCTTCGCGCGGCCCGGCGACCGCCCGCGGGTGCTGGTCAGCCGGAGCACCGTCGCCGATCCGCGCCCCGACCGGCTCATGGGCACCGTCGCCGCCGTCGCCGGGGGCACCGGTCTCGACGTCGTCCTCGTCCGGCCGGACCGCCGGGTCAGCCGCCGGCCGCTCCCCCTCGGCGTCCGGACGTCGGACTGGCTGCCGTTCCCGCTGGTGTTCCCGGCCGCGGCGGGCGTGGTCCACCACGGCGGGGCGGGCACCGTGCTGACCGCACTGGCCGCCGGGGTCCCGCAGCTGGTCGTCCGCGGTGCCGGCGACCGCCGCACCAACGCCGAGTACGTGGCCGCGCGGGGCGCGGGGCTGGCCGTCGACCTCGAGCACCTCACCGGCGAGCTGCTGCAGCGGCTGGTCGGCGACCCGGCGCTGCGGGCGGCCGCCGGCGAGGTGGCGGCGGAGATCGCCGCGATGCCGCACCCGGCCGAGGTGGTCCCGGCGCTCGAGCGGCTGGCCGGCTGAGCCTCAGACGTCGGTGACGCGGATCCCGGCGTGCACCTTGTACCGGCGGTTGACCGAGACCAGGTTGACCGTCAGCGCCTCGACCTGGCGCGCGTTGCGCAGCCGGCCGGCGTAGACCCCCCGCATGCCCGGCAGCCGGCCGGCGAGCGCCTGCACCGTGTCGGTCGCCTCCCGGACGTCGCCGACGACCATGACGTCACCGTCGATGGTCGGCCGGGAGAGGTCCTCCAGCAGCACCGCCGACAGGTGGTGGAACGCGCCGACGACGTGCGAGTCCGGCAGCAGCGCCGCCGCCTGCTGCGCGACGCTGCCCTCGGGGACGTCGACCGCGTGCGCACCCAGCTCGTCGAAGGCCATCGGGACGACGCAGTCCACGACGACCTTCCCGGCCAGGGGCGTGGCCAGTTCGGCGAGGGTGTCGGCGTGCCCGGCGAAGGGGACCGCGACGATGACCAGGTCGGCGGCACCGGCGACGTCGACGTTCGAGCCGCCCTGCACCGACACCTCCACACCGGCCGCCGCGGCGGCGGCCCGGGTGGCGACCTGCTCGGCCACCTCGCCGGCGCGGGCGGCGTCCCGCGAGCCGAGCAGGACCCGCTGTCCGGCGGCGGCCAGCCGGACGGCCAGCCCGCGCCCCTGCGGACCGGTCCCGCCGAGCACGCCGACGACCAGGTCCTCCACGGAACGTCCGTCACTCACCAGGCCACCTCCGCGACCGCCGGACCCCCCGGCGTCCGGCCGATCATGCCCGGCCCCCGGGGGCGGCCCGCCGGGGGCCGGGTCAGTCGTCCTTCCAGGCCCGGTCCTCGGCGGTCAGCTCGGCCTCCCGGTCGGCCACCGACTGCAGCGCGTGCGCGGCCTCCTCGCGGGTGGCGTACGGGCCGAGCCGGTGCCGTTCGGCGCATCCGTCCCGGTCCTCGACGGTGTGGTGCTTGAGGCAGTAGAACCACGGTCCCTGCGCCATGTGCGACCTCCTCGTGCTGCTGTCCGGCCTCCCACCCTGCCACCGCCGTGGCCGCAGGGTTCAGCCGTCGACCATGACCTGGTCGTGCCGGGCGTAGAACGCCGTCATCTCCTCCGGGGTGGGTCGGCGTCCGCTGCGGCTGAGCTCGGCGAGTTCGGCGAAGAACTGCTCGCGTGCGATCCCGGGGGTGAACAGGATGAGGAAGTCGGCCGGCTCGTCCCCGTCCTTGCGGAAGCCGTGGGCCCCGCGCTCGTGGGCGATGGCGAAGTCGCCCGGTCCGCGGGCCTGCCAGCGGCCGTCCGCGTACAGGGTCAGCTGCCCGGAGAGCACGTAGAAGGACTCGGAGAACGTCTGGTGGTAGTGCGGCGCGGCGCCCGGACTGCGCGGATCGAGCCGGTACTCGACCAGGCCGAACCGGCCGGCGGTGGCCGCGCCGGGCGCCACCATCCGCAGCGCGCCGCCACCGGCCGGGACCAGCGGGTGGTCGGCCAGGCCGCGGACGTCGACCCGGCCGGGCTGGGGGTAGGACACGGACCCCACCCTCGCACCGGGGCAGGGACGGCGCGACCCTCCGTCGCGGGCGGCCCGGCGTCACGCACGGTCACGGCACGACGATGGCCCACCAGGAGCCGTTCGTGCGTCATGCTGTCGGCGTGATCGTGGAGCCGGCCTCGCACCTGCGTGTGTCCGACTCCGCGGCCGGCAGTCGCGGGCCGGAGCACCGGTTCGCCGCGCGGACCCTCGCCGCACTCACCTTCCTCGGCGGGCTGGTCGGCTCCGTCAACCTGTTCGTCGACGGCACCCTGCACGAGGGTGCGACCCGCACGTTCTACGTCGTCGCGATGGTGGCCTGCCTGGTCGCCGCGGCGCTGCTGACGGTCCGCCAGCGGGCCGGCCGCTGGACGACGTTCGGCCTGGTCCTCCTGGGCGACCTCGTCTACGTCATCGTCGTGGTCGGGGTGTCCCAGCCCGGGTACGTCCCGCCGCTGGTGCTGCTGTTCCCGGCCTTCGTCGCCGCCTGGTTCCTCGGCCCCTGGATGGTCGGCGCGAGCATGCTGGCCACGGCGGTGGCGTGCTGGGTGGCGATGGTGCACACCTACGACGGGCTGGTGCTGATCGCCGTGCAGGCGGCGGTGAACGCCGGCGTGCTGGCCGCGGCCTGCCTGGGCGTGTACGTGCTCCGCCGCCGGGTGCAGCGGCTGCTCGCGGCCACCCAGGCGCTGTCCCACCAGGACCCGCTCACCGGGCTGGCCAACCGCCGGTACCTGATCGAGCAGGCGCCGAGGGTGTGGCGGCAGGCCCGACGCGAGGGGTCCCGGGTCGCCGCGATGGTGCTCGACCTCGACCACTTCAAGCGGCTCAACGACACCCACGGGCACGCGGCCGGTGACGCCGTGCTGAAGGCCGTGGCGGTGTCCCTGTCGGCCACCGTGCGCCCCAGCGACGTCCTCGCCCGCGTCGGCGGCGAGGAGCTGATCGTGCTGGGGCTGGTGAGCGACCCGGCCGAGGCCGGCCGGCTGGCCGAGCGGCTCCGGACGGCGGTCGCGGCCAGCCGCACCGCCGACGGGCACTCGGTGACCGCGTCGATCGGGATCGCGCTGAGCAGCCCGGTGGACGGGGAGACCGCCGCGGACGCGATGTGGCGGCTGGTCGACCGCGCCGACGGCGCCATGTACGAGGCGAAGCAGGCCGGTCGCGACCGGGTGGTCGCCGTCCTCCCCCGCCAGCGCACGGTGCGCCTGCAGGACAACCACCCGATGCCCGGCACCGTCTCGAGCGACCCCGCCTGAGAGAGGACCCCGTCCTCCCCACCCTTCGCAGGCTCGGGGCGGGACCCGGGAGGGGGCCGTACGGGGAGCCCCCCACGCTCGACCGGTGCGGACGCCGGTTGTCTGCTTCGCTGTCGGCATGACGCTCGTGGCGCCCGACCCGGCACGCACGGTGCCGCTGCCGTTGCGTGAGCAGGCCGACGTCCGCGACCGGTGGCTGACCCAGCGCCTGCTCGACCTGCTGCCCGGCCTCATGGACCGCGCCGGGATCGACCTGTGGCTGGTCGTCGGCCGCGAGTACAACGAGGACCCCGTGCTCGCCACCCTGCTGCCCGCGACGTGGCTGTCCGCGCGGCGCCGCACCATCCTGGTGCTGCACCGCAGCGATGACGGCGTGACGGCGGCGGCGGTGTCCCGCTACCCCGTCGGCCAGTTCCTCCCGGCCTGGTCCCCGGTGGACGGCGAGGGCGGGGCGGCCGGGCAGTCGCAGTGGGCGGAGGTGCGCCGCATCGTGGAGCAGGCCGCACCGCGGCGGATCGGCATCGACGTGTCGGCCGACTTCGCGCTGGCCGACGGCCTCTCGCACACCGAGTTGCAGCAGCTCACCGAGGCGCTGGGGCCCTTCGCCGACCGGCTGGTGTCGGCCGAGGACCTCGCCGTGGGGTGGCTGGAGACCCGGCTGCCCGAGGAGATCGCCGTGCTGGACCGGCTCAACCGGCTGGTCCGCGAGGTGGTGGAGGAGGCCTTCTCCCCCGCCGTCCTCACGGTCGGCGAGACGACTGCCACCGACCTCGCGTGGTGGATCCGGCAGCGCTTCGCCGACCTCGGCGTGGAGCCGTGGTTCCACCCGCTCGTCGACCTGCAGCGGGCCGGGGTGTCCCCGGTGGAGGAGCGCGGCGTCCTGCTGCCCGCCGTCCCCTACGACGTCCCGGTGGAGCCGGGTGATCTCGTGCACTGCGACGTCGGCCTGTCCAGCCTCGGGCTGAAGACCGACAGCCAGCGCACCGGCTACGTCCTGCGGGCCGGCGAGGACGACGCCCCGGAGGGGCTCCGCCGCGCCCTGGCGGCGGGCAACTGCCTGCAGGACCTGACGACGGCCGAGCTCCGGCCCGGCCGCACCGGCAACGAGGTGCTGGCCGCCGCCCGGGCCGCCGCGGCGGCCGCGGGCATCGACGGCGACATCTACTCCCACCCGGTCGGCTTCCACGGCCACGGGGCCGGGCCGGCGATCGGCCTGTGGGACGAGCAGGGCGGCGTCCCGGGCGCCGGCGACCGGGTGCTCCACCCCGACACCGTGTACGCCCTCGAGTTGTCCGTGCGCGTGCCGGTGCCCGAGTGGGGCGGGCAGCCGGTCCGGATGGCGCTGGAGGAGGGCATCGCGCTGACCGCCGAGGGGGTCCACTACCTCGGCGACCGGCAGACCGACCTGGTGCTCGTCCCCGGCGGCTGAGGGAGGGCCACCCTCCTCGCACGCTGCGCACGGGTCCCCCGACGGGTGGCCGCTATTTCGCGCGGGCCTTGCGCGTCCGCTTGTCGTTCGCCTTCTGGATCGCCTCGACGAGCTGCTTCTTCTTCATCGTCGACCGGCCGGAGACGTCGAGCTTCTTCGCCAGCTCGAGCAGGTGGCTCTTGGAGGCGTTGGCGTCGACGCCGCCCTTGGTCGGCCGGTCGGTGTCCCGGCCGCCGGCCGCCCGGGCGTCGGAGGGCCCCTTCTTGCCACCCTCCTTGCGCGCCCAGCGGTCGCCCACCTTCTCGAAGCTGTGCTTGACGGCTGCCCACGCCACCTGGTTGGCCCGACGCTCGTCGTCGTAGGAGTCCATGGCGGAGTCGTGTGCCTTCGCGAAGGTGCGCTGGGCCTTCTTGGGTGACCGCCGCAGGGTGCTGGGCAGCTCGTCGGCCTTGGCGGTGCCCTTCTTCGTCGTCTTCGGCATGCCGGCCCCCCTACCCCGGACGGCCCCCGGGACCACATCCTCCGGTACGGCCGGCACCCGATCAGGCGAATCCGGACCAGTGCGCTCGTTCGGCCGCCGTCATCGCCCGGCTGGAGTCGGAGGCGAAGTCGAACGCCACCATCACCACGTCGGCCCGGATGGCGACCTCGCCGTCCTGCACCAGCTCCTGGCGGACGGTGAACGACTTCGTGCCCAGCCGGGTGACCGTGCCGCGCACGCACAACCGCTCGCCGACCCGGTAGTACAGCTGGCGCAGGTAGTCGACCTCGAGCCGGGCGAGGATCAGCCCGCCGTCCTCCCGGAGCCCCTCGCCCATCGCCAGCCGGGCGTCCTCGAGCAGGCTCAGCGCGCGGGCGTGGTTGACGTGGCCGAGGGAGTCCGGGTCCGACCAGCGCAGCTGGACGGCGTGCTCGTGGACCACGTCAGGGCTGGTCGGCGGTCTCGGCGGACTGCCGGTGGGCACCCTGGGCGTCGTCGGGGTCGGCGTGCACCGTCCGTTCCTCGGACTCCGCGAGGATGATCTCGGCCGCCACCTCCTCCATGCCGCTGCCGTGCAGGTCCTCCTCCTCGGGCAGCAACTGGGCCCGCGTCTGGATGTTGTCCTCGGTGACGTTGGCCAGCGCCTCGGCGCTGGGCTCCTTCATGGAGGGCATGTCAGAACCGCTGCTGTTCGGTGCCGATGCCCAGGGCCTGGGCGACCTCCTGCACGTTGGTGAACTCCTGGCCCTCCGGCAGCCGGCGCAGGTCGGCCAGCACCCGGTCGGGGGCGTTGCCCTCCTGTGCCTTCGACACGAGCGTGTCGCGGTCGGCGGGCCACACCTCCTTGCCGAGGGCCTCGGCGATCGCGGCGCGGCGTTCGACGCCGCCCGCGGTGGTGCCGGGAGACGTGGCGGGCTGGTGCGGATCGGTCATCGTCGCTCCTCGTGGACGGGGGTGGTCAGTTGGCCGACGGCGTGGAGGCGTCGGTGTACCGCAGGATGGCGGCGACCGCGGCGTCCTCCGGCATCGCGGCCCGCGGGACGACGACCACGCCGGCGCTGGTGGCGACGGCAGCGGCGAGCAGGGCCCGGTCGGCCGGGACGACGGTGCCGTGGTCGCCGAGGGCGTCCATGTCGTGCTGGTCGACGCCGAGTTCCAGCGGTGAGCCGCCCACCAGCAGGGTCGCCTCGTCGTGCTGGTCGGCCAGCACGAGCGTCTCGACCTGGCCCTTCCGCAGCGCCTCGACGACCGACGGGGTGCCGGTGACCGCCAGCCCGTGTGCGCCGGCGGACTGGATCTTCTCGAGGGCGTCGGCCTCGGCGTACGCGTCGTGCTCGGCGACCAGCTCGGTGGCCCGCTGGTCGACCGGCTCGCGGTCGGCGCCGGCGGCCCGCCCCCCCTCGTCCATGGAGACGATGAGGTCCTTCCACAGGTCGCTGGCGCGGTCGAGGAGGATCTGCCGGGCCCTCGTGTCCCCGGCCATCAGGACGAAGCGCGGGGAGAGCCGGCGCACCATCGAGGCGATGTGCGAGGCGACGTCGTCGGCGTTGTGGACCCACTTGTTCTCGGCGTTGTGCTGGTAGCGGTGGTGGGCCCAGCCGCCGCCCTGGAACTTGCGGATCTGGAAGCCGTCGCCCTCGACCTGCTGCTCCTCGCCCTCCTGCCCGGGCATCCCGACGTAGGTGATGTCCGCGCCGACCCGGTCGGTCAGGACGACGATGTGCGGCACGCGGCCGGGCAGCTGGCGCAGCACCGGCAGCAGGTCCGGCTGCGGCGACCACTCGGCCACCGTCTGCCGCGGGACGTCGATCAGCGGCTGGTCGAGCACGACCGCGCCGTCGGCGGCGACGACGAGCGCACGACCCCGCAGGGTGCCGATGTCCCCGCCCTCGTTGGCCTCCAGCAGCGTGGCGCGGACCGCCTCGACGACCGCCTCCGGGGCGCCCTGCTCGCGGAGGCGCTCGGTGATCGCCCGGACACGCAGCTCGACCTCGGTGTCGGCGTTCTCGGTGATGTGCGTGACGTCGGCGCACACGGTCGCGTAGGGGCCGGCGGCGCTGAAGACGGGCTCCAGGAAGGACACGTCCATGGGGTGGAACCACTCCTCGATCGCTGGCGGAAGACGAGACGTCGGGGCCCTGGCCGGGCACTCCCGCCTCCGCCGCCTACCCACCGGACGCCCCGTCACACCCGGTGTCGGATCCGCGGGCCGAGGGTAGGCGGGCTGCCATGACCGAACACGACCAGCTGCCGCTGCCCGACTACGACCACCTGCCGGTCGACGGCCTCGCCTCGCGGATCCGCACGCTGGACGCCGCCGGCCTGCAGACGGTGCTCGAGTACGAGCGCGCCCACGCCAACCGGCTGCAGGTGGTGACGATCATGGAGAACCGCCTCAGCTCGCTGCGGGAGGGCGCCCAGCCCTCCGGTGGCGACCCCGCCGCCCCTGCCGCCGACGACCCCGCGCACGCCGCCGGCGGATCGAAGGTCTCCGAGGCCACCAGCGGCCCCCCGGTGAACCCGCCGTCCCAGGGCGACCCGACCAACCCGGCCCAGCCGCGCAGCACCGGCTGAGCGGCACCCGTGCGCATCCGCCGATCCGCCGATCCGCCCCGCACGGGGTCCACGGATGCGCACGGGACCTCATTCGCTGAAGGCGCCGACGATGTCGAGGGCCGCTGGCCCGAGGAGCACGATGAACAACGTGGGCAGGATGCACAGGATCAGCGGGAAGATCACCTTCACCGGGATCTGCATGGCCTTCTCCTCGGCCCGCTGACGCCGCTTGAGCCGCATCTCCTGGGCCTGGGTGCGCAGCACGTCGGCGATCGACACCCCGTAGACGTCGGCCTGCACCACCGCCCGGATGAACCGGGCGAGGTCGGGGACGGCCGTGCGCTCGGCCAGTGACAGGTAGGCCTCGCGTCGAGGCTGCCCCACGGCGATGTCCTGCAGCGTGCGCACCAGCTCCTCGGCCAGCGGCCCGCGGCCGTTGCGGCCCGCCCGCGCCATCGCCGACTCGAACCCCAGCCCGGCCTCGACCGCGATGGTCATCTGGTCGAGGGTGTCGGCCAGCTCCAGCGCGATCGCCGCCTGTCGCTCCTGGCCGCGGCTGTACAGCAGCAGTTCGGGCACCACGTAGGCCACGCCGGTGGCGACGAGGGCGACGAGTGCGGTCAGCAGTCCCGGGCGGGCGGTGAACACCAGGAGGCCCAGCGCGACCGCCAGCGCGGCGAGGACGAGCTTGGCGGCCACGAGCCGGGGCAGCGGCCAGGCGGCCGGGCGGCCGGCGGCACCGGCGAGGCGGTCCAGCCGGGCCGCCGTGCCCGACGGGGTCAGCGCCCTCGCCAGCCCGGACAGCAGCCGCGACCGGCGCCGGTCGGCGACAGGGGCGGCGAGGTCCAGTCCCCGGGTCAGGTTGGCCCGCGCCGTGGCGACGGCCTCCTGCGGGCGGGCGAGCAGGGCCCAGCCCAGCAGTGGCAGGGCGAGGGCGAGTCCGACGGCGCCGGCGAGCACGGGAACGGGGAGCATCAGAACCGGATCTCCACGGTCTTCCTCAGCCACAGCCCGCCGCCGGTCAGCAGGACGACGGCCGCGCCGATCATCAGGTGACCGGCCAGGCTCGAGGTGAACGCGGCCAGGTACGCCGCGTTGGTGACGGCCAGGAAGCCGACGATGCCGAACGGCAGCGCCATCAGGACGACCGCGGACAGCTTCCCCTCCGCCGAGAGCGCCTTCACCTGCCGCCGGATGGCGTTGCGCTCCCGGATGGTGCGCCCGACGGTGTCGAGCACCTCGGCCAGGTTGCCGCCGACCTCGCGGTGGATGGCGATCGCCTGGGCGGTCCACCGGAAGTCGTCGCTGTCCATCCGCTCGGCCATCTCGTCGAGGGCCTCGCCGAGGTCCCGCCCGACCCGGGTCTCGTTGACGAGCCGGGCGAACTCCTCCGAGGTGGGGGCCGCGGCCTCGGCCGCGACCGAGTCCACCGCACGCAGCAGGCTGTGCCCGGCACGCAGGCTGCTCGCCATGAGCTGCAGCGAGTCGTCGAGCTGGTCGGCGAAGGCCGCCTGCCGCCGCGCCCGGCGCAGCGACACCAGCACCTTGGCGCCCACCGACGGGACGACGCCCAGCACGAGGCCGAGCAGCACGCCGCCAGCCAAGAACCCGCCTGCGCCGGCGACGACGGTGGCCAGGCCGACCACCAGCGCCAGGTCGGCCAGGGTGATCGTCATGCCGGCCCGCTCCAGGGCGGCCGTCCCGCCAGCCAGGTGGCCGCGCTTGACCAGCACCTTCTGCACCGCCGCACCCGCCGCCGCCGATGCGCTGGTGAGCGCCGAGGTCGGCGGGGCCACCGACGGGTCCAGCCGGGACAGCGGGACCCGTCGATGCCCGGCGGGCAGCACGACCAGGGCGAGGACCAGCAGCCCGCCGGTGACCGCGAGCAGCCCGGACAGCAGCAGGGCCGACGACATCACGACCACCCCCGCCGAGGCGCCTCGGCCACCCCGAAGACCCGCGGGGACAGCGCGATCCCCAGCTCCGCGAAGCGGTCGGTGAACCGCGGCCGGACCCCGGTGGGCACCGGCTTGCCGAGGAACCGCCCGGCCGCGTCCACGCCCGCGGAGTAGTCGAAGAGGAAGGCGTCCTGCAGGGTCACGGTCTCCCCCTCCATGCCCTGCACCTCGGTGACGTGGGTGACCCGCCGGGTGCCGTCGCGCAGCCGGGTCAGCTGGACGACGACGTCGACGGCGGAGGCGATCTGCTCACGGATCGCGCGCAGGGGCAGGTCCATGCCGGCCATGAGGACCAGCGTCTCGAGCCGCGCGATGGCGTCCCGCGGCGAGTTGGCGTGGACCGTCGACAGCGACCCGTCGTGGCCGGTGTTCATCGCCTGGAGCATGTCCAGGGACTCGCCGCCACGGCACTCCCCGACCACGATCCGGTCGGGGCGCATCCGCAGCGAGTTGCGCACCAGGTCGCGGATGGTGACGGCCCCCTTGCCCTCGATGTTCGGCGGCCGGGACTCGAGCCGCACGACGTGGTCCTGCTGCAGCTGCAGCTCGACGGCGTCCTCGATGGTGACGATCCGCTCGTCGTCCGGGATGAACGAGGACAGCACGTTGAGCAGCGTCGTCTTCCCGGTGCCGGTGCCGCCCGACACGATGATGTTCAGCCGCGCCTCGACGCAGGCGTGCAGCAGTTCGGCCATCTCGGGCGAGAGGGTGCCGAAGCCGATCAGGTCGTCGACGCCGAACGGGTCCTTCGAGAACTTGCGGATGGTCAGCGTCGACCCGCTGAAGGCCAGCGGCGGGATGATCGCGTTGACCCGGGAGCCGTCGGCCAGGCGGGCGTCCACCAGCGGCGACGACTCGTCGATCCGCCGTCCGACCCGGGAGACGATCCGGTCGATGACCCGGCGCAGGTGCTCCTCCGAGGTGAACCGGGCACCGGTGCGCAGCAGCTTGCCGCCCTGCTCGACGTAGACCATCTCCGGGCCGTTGCACATGATCTCGGTGACGGTGGGGTCCTCGAGCAGCCGCTGCAGCGGGCCGAAGCCCAGGACGTCGTCGGCGAGCGTGGCGGTCAGCCGCTGCCGCTCCTCGGCGCTGAGCGGGACCTTCTCCTCGTCCACGACCTCGTCGAGCTCGCCGAGGACGATCACCCGCAGTTGCTCCTCGGACAGCGACGGGTCGTTCATCCGGCCGCCCATCCGCTCGAACAGCGCCTTGACGACCCGGTCCTTGAGGCGGGCGAGGGCGTCGGTGGGCGCCGCCACGGTGGCCGTTCTGGGCGCGGGGGCGGCGGCGGCCGGCTGCGGCGCGGCCGGTGCGGCCGGCGCGGCGAGGGGGGCCGGCGTGACCGTCTCCGGCGCGGAGTGGCGGCCCTGGGCGGCGGCGAGGCGGGCGGCCAGGGTCACGACGCCGCCCGGTGCTTGGCGCGGTACCGGCCGGGCTGGACCAGCGGGGTGGCGGCGAAGCGGGCGACCAGCCGGCGCAGCTCCTTGACCACCGGGTCCCGGCGGCCGCTGGCGATGATCGGCACGCCCTGGTTGGTCGAGGGCGGCACGGCGGCCGACCGCGGCAGGACGACGTCCACGCCCGTGCCGATGGCCGTCTCGACGTCGCGGACCGACAGCCCGCCCCTGGGGTCGGCCAGGTTCATGACCACGTGCCGCCCGGCGGGGATCATGCACAGCTCGCGGAGCACGTCGAGCTCCTTGCGCAGCCCCCGGACCCCGGGCACGTCCATGCTGCTGAGCATCACCACGTCGGTGGCGCGGTCCAGGGCCGCGAGGGTCTGCTCGGACAGGCCGGGTGCGGTGTCGACGACGACGTAGCGGAACTCGCGGGCCAGCGCGGCCAGCAGCCGGGTGACGTCGGGACCGGTGACGGCGTCCCCGGCGGCGGGCGACTCCGCCCCGCACACCGCGTAGAGGCCGCTGGGGTGCTGGGTGAGGAAGGTCTTGAGGACCATCGTGTCCTCGCTGGCCGGCCCGTGGACGGCGTCCGGCAGGGTGTACTCCGGCAGCAGCCCGAGAGCCGACGCGACGTCGCCGAACTGGACGTCGAGGTCCACGAGGACGGTGGACTGCGGCGCCGCGGCGGTCAGCCCCACGGCCAGGTTGGTGGCGACGGTCGTCTTGCCCACGCCGCCCTTGGGCGAGGCCACCGTGATCACCCGGCCGGTGTAGCTGGCCGTCTCCTGCGTCGGGCGGAGCACCCGGCGGCGGCCCGCGGCGGCCGATCCGGCCCGGTCCACGGCGGCGGCGATCTCGGCCGGTCCCGCGGTGGGCGGGAGCAGGTCCCGGATGCCGGCGCGCATCGCGGCCTGCCACAGCTCCGGGGAGGGCTCGGCCACGAGCACGACGCTGATGCCCGGGCACTGGACGTCCAGCCGCCCGGCCAGGGTGAGCACCTCGGCCTGGGGGGCCAGGGTCCCGATCAGCAGCACGTCGGGCAGCTCGCCGTCGACGAGCTGCTCGAACAACCGGGTGGGGTCACCCGGGAGGCGGCCCGGCGGCAGCGCGTGGACGTCGCCGTCCACCGCGTCCTGCACCCGCCGGGTCAGCTCCGCGTCGGCGCCGGCCAGCACGACCCGGCTCATGAGTAGTCCTTCCCGTAGACGGTGACCTGGGTGAGGACCTCCGTGCCCGCCGTGTCGACGTCCTCGGGCTCCAGCGCGAGCCAGAGGGTGCCGTGCTCGATGCCGAAGACGACGCCCTCGGCCTGCTCGGCCCGCAGCGCGAGGGTCACCAGGAGGCTCTGGGAGGGCACCGCTCCACCGGCCGAGGCGGTGTCGGTGCCGGCGTCCGCGGGGGCGGGCGCCCCCTGCACCTGGGTGACCAGCACCCGGTGCAGCACGCCGTGCGTGGCCGCCGTCCCGTCCTCGAACTCCAGCGAGACGTAGACACCGACGGTGTCACCGGCGGCCAGTCGCCCGCCGACGGCCCGCTGCGGCTCGAGCAGCACGGTCAGCTCCGACGTACCCGCAGGCGCGGCGATGGTGCCCGGGGCGAGGAGGTCCCCGGGCACGGCGAACCGCGCCGTCAGCAGCTGCTCGCCGGGCTGGAGGTCGACCGTGGCGACCTGCCCGGCGAGCGACTCCAGGTCGGTCACCGCGCCCCCGGGCACCGCCTTGACCGGCAGCAGCTCGGTGCGGACGGCGTCGGCCAGCGCGTCGGCCGGCGTCCCCTCCGGGACGAGCCGGTCGACGACGAGGACCTCGGTCGTGCGCACCCCGGCCAGGGCGCGCGCGTCGGCGCCCCGGACGTAGGCCAGCAGCACCGCGGTGCCGGCGACCACGAGCACCAGGGCCGCGGCGGCGGCGAGCAGTCGGCGTCTCATGGGAGCCCCTATCGGATGAGTCGGAGGACCCAGGCGCCCATGGAGGGCGCGCCGGGGCCGTAGCTGAAGGCGTCGGAGGTGTCGACGAAGCGGGTGAAATAGCCGGAGATGCAGCGCTCGCTGCCGCTGCAGGGGCTGCCCGAGCGGTACTGGCCGGCGAAGTGGTAGCCGGTGATGGTGAAGGCCGCGTAGCCGTGCACGTGGTACCAGGCGTGGCTGCCGTTGCTGCCGGCCTCGTCGAAGATCGGGAGCAGCACCGTGCGCCCGACCAGTGCGGCCAGGTCAGCGGGGGCGCAGCCCTTCGACGGGTTGTTGCCCGGCTCGGAGTCGAACCGGTCGCCGACCGAGCTGGTCGCGCGGCAGGTGTTCCCGCCGTCGGTGACCAGCCAGCCGAAGCCCCCGGGCACGAACTGGCGCGAGGGGCCGGTGCAGCCCGTGTCGCTCTTCTTGGGCAGCAGGATGGTGCGCTCGGTCGTGGTGGACGGCAGCCCGCCACCGGTCTGCGCGGCCCACTCGCACCAGGAGAAGATCAGCGGCAGGGCCGCTGTCCCCGCGCTGGGTGCCCCCCAGGCGACCGTCGCCGTGGCCTGCACCTGGGTGGCGTCGTGGCCGAGGACCGGCGCGAACCAGTGCTCGGTCGGCGTGCTGCCGGTGACCGTGACGCTCGTGGGGTCGCTGCCCAGGACCGGCGGCGCCGCGGTGGCGTCCCCGAGGTTGGCGTCCACGAGGGCCTGCGCGGTCCCCCGCATGTCCCCGCAGGCACCGCGGGCGCAGTCCCGTGCGACGGCGAGCGCCGCGGCGTCCGCGGCGGTCTGCAGCCGGGCCCGCTCGGCGTAGAGCCCGCCGACGTCGACGGCGACGGCGGTGAAGCCGAGGAGCGGCACGAGCAGGAGGACGAGCAGCACGGCGGATGCCCCGTGCTCGTCGGCTGCCCGGCGCCGCACCCGTCCGCGGAGCCGGTCCCGGAGGGTCAGCCGCTGCACCGCATGACCCCCGTACCGGTCAGGTCGACGCTCGCGCCGAAGAAGTCGGTGAGGAAGGGCTTGGGGTAGCTGATGGTCACCCGCACGTTCGTCGTGCCGCCGCCGGTCATGGGGCAGGCCGCGGGTGTGATGGCGATCTGCCCGTTGGTGATCGCCGGGTCCAGCGTGGGTGCGGCGTTGCGCACGGCGGTACGGGCCGCTGCCGGGTCGTTCTGCAGCGCCATGGCGCGGGCGCCCTCGCGGGCCGCGGCCGAGAGCGTGCCCTGGACCTGGAAGGCGTGGCCGAACTCGGCGATGCCGAGGACCAGGACGATCAGGAGGGGCACGATCATGGCGAACTCCACGGCGGCGGCACCTCGCTGGTCGTCGCGCGGTCGGTCGCGCATCGGTTCCCTCCTCTCGAGAGCGGGCGTTCCAGTGCGGGCGGCGCGTGCAGCGGCGCAGCGGTCCCCGGGGGCGGGGACCGCTGCGCCGTGGGCGGAACCGGTCAGAGACCCGACAGGGTGTTGCCGATGTCGTTGAAGAGGCCGGACAGCTGGTCCTCGAGGAAGATGACCGCGGTGATGATCGCGACGGCGATCAGGCCGACCATGAGGCCGTACTCGACGGCGGTGGCGCCCTTCTCCTCCCGCTCCAGGCGGTCCTTGGCGAGGGAGACGAGGGTGACGAGGGTCGCGAGGGGGTTGAACACGGGCTGCTCCTGGGGGGATGCGCCGAGCCGGTCCGGATCGGGCGATCCGGCCTTGCGGCAGTGGGAGTCGTGTCGGTCCCCGGCGCCGCCGGCTTGAGCCCCGTGCACCCGATCGGTCGACCCGCGCCCGTCTCCCGGGTGACCGCCCGGGCTCGTCCTCACCCTGCGCGACCGGCGATCTGCGCCTGCCGTCGTGAGCGCTGCTCAGCCGAGGACGGCGACCCACCCCACGGCCAGCGCCGTCCCGGCCAGCAGGGCCGGGCCGAACGGCAGCTCGCCACGGAGCCCGATCCGCCGGAACGCGAGCAGCCCGAGCGCCACCACGGCCTGGACGACGAACCCGGCGACCGCGCCCAGCAGCACCGCTCCCCAGCCCAGCCATCCCAGGTACAGCCCGAGCAGCGCGGCCAGCTTCACGTCACCCATCCCGAGCCCGCCGGGCGAGATCAGCGCGAGGGCGAGGAAGGCGGCGAAGAGGACGACCGAGCCGAGGGCCGCTCGCAGCAGCGCCGGCCAGGCGCCCTCTGCGGCCGCCGCGACCAGGAGCAGAGCAGCACCGGCACCGAGAGCGGGGAGCACGACCCGGTCGGGCAGCAGCCGGTGCTGCAGGTCGACGATGCCGAGCAGCACGCCGGCACCGGCGAGGAGGAGGAAGGCCGGCAGCTCCCAGGACGGCCCGAAGGCCAGGCCGGTCACGCCGAACAGCAGCGCTGTGCCGGTCGCCACGACCGGCGGGTGGCCGGCGACCGCGCCCGGCGCGACGACGTCGCGGAGCCCGGCGTCAGGAGCCCAGGGGAAGCGGCCGGCGGCGCGGCCGGCCAGTGTGCCGACGAGCAGTCCCAGGACGGCGGCGGCGAGCGCGACGGCGAGGTCGGTCACCGGGTCTCCGCTCGCACGGCGGTCACGATGGCACAGGGACCGGCCGCCACCCGGGAACGCCACCCACCCCGATCGGGTGGATCGCCTGCCGTGGGCCCTCGGGCGGCGTGCGCTCAGCCGCCCAGGACCCAGAACCGCTCGCCTCGCTCGGCCGCCAGCTGCGCCAGCAGCTCCCGGTGGATCTCCCGCACGCGGGCAGGGGTGACGACCTCCGCGGGGTCGACCTCCTCGACCTGCAGGCTGGTCTCGTCCTCGTAGAGGTTCTCCCCCATCAGCCGGGCCCGGTCGTCGTAGGGCCAGAGGAACACCTGGCGGCTGGACACGTGGTAGGTCCGCTCGGGGTCGTCCACGTCGTACCCGACCGCCCGCAGGTCCGCGCCTCGGGCCACCTGGTGGAAGGTGAGCTCGTCGGCCACGCCCCAGTCCGCCACGGCGATGAGGTCGTCGGAGTTCCACAGCACCGAGTCCCCGACGCTCCGGTAGAAGGCCAGGACGCCGTCCTTGCCCTCGATGACCGCCGGGTGGGCGCCCCAGGTCACCCGGTAGACCGGGTGGTCGACCATCATGTCCGGCGCCATGATCGCGTCGAACTCACCGGCGCCCTCCAGGTGCACGTGCCGCCACCAGTTGAGCAGGATGGCCCGCTGCAGCGGCTCGGTGGTGCGCTCCAGCAGCCGCGCGGTCGGGACCATGCAGTCGTACACGCCCTGTTCGAAGCGCTTCATCGTCGTCGGCTCCCCGGTCGGAACGGTCCCCTGGCACCCCCGACGCTGCTCCGCCCCGGCACTCGGGACAAGGGGCGGCGTCGTCCAGCGAGCCATGGCCTGCTCCCGGGCGTAGCGTGCCGCGGGTGGCGGCGGTCGAGCCGGTGGGCACCCCCGGTGAGGAGAGCGGGCCCGCCGGTGTCGCGGACCTGATCCCGCTGGTCCGCCGCATCGTGGCCGCCCGCGTGCCCGACCCGGCCACCGCCGACGACCTGGTGCAGGAGACGCTGGCCCGCGTGCTCGCCGCCGCCGAGCGGGTGGAGCCGGGCATGCTGGAGCCGTACGCCATCGTGACGGCCCGCAACGTCGTCGCCTCGATGTGGCGGGAGCAGGACCGGCAGCGGCGGCACCAGCACCGCGTGGTCGACCTGCGGCCGCCGGAGGCCCCCGACGAGGACGTCCTCGCCGCCGAGGACCGCGCCGCCGTGGCCGAGGCCCTCACCCGGCTCTCGGACCGCGAGCGGGAGACGCTGCTCGCCCACGAGGTGTCCGGGCAGGACACTCGGTCGCTGGCCGCCGAGCTGGGGTCGACCGCCGGCGCGGTGGCCGCCCAGCTCAACCGCACCCGCGCCCGGCTGCGGGTGGAGTACCTGCTGGTGTCCGAGCGGGTGGAACCGCCCACGGAGCGGTGCCGGCCGGTGCTGCTGGCGCTGTCCAGCGGGGACCGCCGGCGCCAGCGCGAGGTGGACGCCGCCCGCCACCTGCTCGAGTGCGACGTGTGCGCCCGGTTGTCGGCGCCGCTGCTCGGCCGGGGCCGGCGGGCGAGGGACGACGAGCTCCGGGTGCCGGTCCGGACCGACGCCGACATCGTCGCCGCCCGGCAGGCCGCCCGGGAGCTGGCCACCAAGCTGCGGTTCTCGCCCACCGACATCACGCTGATCGCCACCGCCGTCTCCGAGGTGACCCGCAACATCGTGCGCTTCGCCGACTCCGGCGAGGTGGTGGTGGCGGCGCTGGAGGAACCGCGGTGCGGCATCTCCATCGTCGCGCGGGACGCCGGCCCGGGGATCCCCGACGTCGAGCGGGCACTGCAGGACGGCTACAGCACCTACCAGGGGCTCGGGCTGGGACTGCCCGGCGCGCGGCGGCTGATGGACGAGTTCGCGGTGGTCTCCGAGACCGGCCGTGGCACGACCGTGACCATGACCAAGTGGCGGGGAGACGCATGACCAGGAACGAGGACCCGATCGTGACCACGGCCCCCATGGACGTGACCCGCCTCCTCGACGAGGACGACCTGCTGCCGCAGCTCGTGGCGCACCTGCGCGAGCACCGCACCCGGCTGCGCCAGGAATGGGCGGCGCGGATCCAGCAGGCGCACCTGCTGCAGGCGATGACCGCCCAGGAGATGGCGGCCGAGACCACGCTGGTCTACGACAACTACGTCGAGGTCCTGGAGACCGGGAGCGTCGAGGCACTGCAGGACTACGCCCGCGACCTGTCCGAGCGGATCATCCCGCGGGGCGTGGAGACCCACGAGGTCGTGGGGATCGTGCTGCTGCTGCGCGACGTCCTGGCGCGGTCGCTGTTCGAGAAGTTCCAGCGCGACCTGCCGCTGCTCAACCGCGTGCTGGACGCCTACGAGCCGGCCGCCAACCGGATCGCCAACACCGTGGCGGTCAGCTTCGTCGACGAGCGGGAGCGGGTGATCCGGCAGCAGCAGGACTCGATCCGGGAGCTGTCCACGCCGGTCCTGCCGGTCCGCGAGCGGCTGCTGATCCTGCCGATCATCGGCGTGCTGGACCGGGAGCGCGCGCGGCAGGTGACGGTGCAGCTGCTCGGGGGGATCCGGAAGCACCGGGCCAAGGTCGTGGTCGTCGACATCACCGGCGTCCCCGACGTCGACGAGTCGGTCGCCAACCACCTGGTGCGCACCGTCGACGCGTCACGCTTGATGGGTGCGAGCGTCATCATCACCGGGCTGTCCCCCGAGATCGCCCAGACGCTCGTCACGATCGGGGTCGACCTGTCGAAGATGAACACCATCGGCGACCTGCAGGGCGGGCTCGAGGAGGCCGAGCGCCTGCTCGGGTACACGGTCACCCGCAGTGAGAACGGGGCCGGCGGGCCATGACCGCCGTCCCCCGGCTGTTCTCGATCCTGCGGCAGGGCCCGTACCTCATCGCCTCGGTGCACACCGCGCTGGACGACTCTCAGCTGGTGCGCTTCCAGGAGGACCTGGTCCACCGGATCGGTGCCGACCGGGCTCGCGGCGTGGTCATCGACGTGGCCGCGCTCGACGTCCTCGACTCGTTCGGCTCCCGGACGCTGCGCGACGTCGCGGAGATGGCCCGGCTGCGCGGCGCGGTGACCGTGATCGTCGGCATCCAGCCCGACGTCGCGTTCGCCATGGTGGAGCTCGGCATGGACACCGGCTCGGTGCTCACCGCACTCGACCTCGAGGAGGGCCTGGTCGAGCTGGACCGGTGCGTCGCGGCGCCGCCGGTCGTGCCGACGTGACCGCGCACGCGGACCTGCTCCGGGACTACCGGTCGGCCTTCCTGCGCCATCTCTCCCGGCACGAGGAGTCCTCGCTCACCGCCGGCTACCAGCTCGGCCGGGGTGCGCTGGCCGCCGGGCAGAGCCTGCTGGAGGTCGTCCGGGTGCACCACGAGGTGCTGGTCGAGGTCCTGGTCGACGGCCCGGCCGACGAGGTGCCGGAGGTCGCGCGGGCGGCGTCGGACTTCCTCACCGAGGTGCTCGCGAGCTACGACATGGCGCGGCGCGGCTGACGGTCGTCATCCCTCGGCGCTCCCGCGTCATGCGCGGCCCTCGAGGGCGTCTTCACCTCGACACCCGGAGGACCACCAGGGGGACGACGACGTGACCACCCGAGGCTCCACCGACGACGGCGACCGACTGCGCAGGTGCGGGGCGGTGCGGTCCCCGGCCGTCACCCCCGCGGCCTGCGGGGACCGGGTGCCGCTGGTCCCGGCCCGGGCGGACCGTCCCGCCGGTGTGCCTCCGCGCCCGGCCGGTCCGGGGGTCATCGAGCAGCTGCGGCAGGCCGCCGTCTACGTCGAGACGGCCGCGGTCCTGGAGCGGCGCGCCGGCCGGGCGGACAACCCGGCCCTCGCCGCGCTGCTGCGGGAGCGCGCCGACGTGCGGCGGAGGACCGCCGAGCGGCTGCGGGCCACACTCACCGGGCGTACCGCCCCACCGGTGGAGGGGATCTGATGCGATGACCGGCGGGATCTGCGTCGTGCTCGCCATCGTGGCGTGGGTGCTGACGACCAGCGGGGCGGCGGTCTGGTACGCGCACTGCCTCACCGGGCTCGAGCAGCACCAGCGCCGCCGTCCCGACCGACGGCACCGGTGGGGCGGACACCACTCCGCACCGCACTGACCGCCGCGGACCTCAGGTGCCGCAGAACGTCCGGTAGGGGCCGAAGTCGCCGGGTGCGGGGGCGGCGTAGCGCTCGAGGCCCGGACGCTCGTCGAAGGGCCGGGCCAGCACCTCGAGCAGCCGGTCGAAGGGCGCCAGGTCGCCGGTGGTCGCGGCGGCGAGGGCCTCCTCGACCAGGTGGTTGCGGGGGATGTAGACCGGGTTGGACCGGTCCATGACCTCGGCGTCCGGTCCCAGTGTCAGCCACCGCTGAGTCCAGGCATCGAACGCGGCGAGGTCGAGGACCAGGCGGCGCGCGGGTTCGGCGTCGCCCCGGGCCGCCTCGCCCAGGCTGCGGAAGAAGGTGGTGACGTCGACCCCGTTGGCCTGCAGCAGGGTCAGCAGGTCGTCGGCGAGGGCGGAGGTGACGGCGTCGTCGAGGCCGTCGGGCAGACCGAGCTTGGCCCGCATGCCCGCCGCCCAGGCGGCGTCGTAGCGCGGGCGGAAGCCCCCGAGGGCCTCGACCGCGAGGGCCACCGCCTGCTCCTGGTCGTCGGAGAACAGCGGCAGCAGGGCCTCGGCGAACCGGGCCAGGTTCCACTCCGCGGCGAGCGGCTGGTTGCCGTAGGCGTAGCGGCCGCCCTCGTCGATGGAGCTGTAGACCGTGCCCGGGTCGAACGCGTCCATGAAGGCGCACGGCCCGTAGTCGATCGTCTCCCCGGAGATCGTCATGTTGTCGGTGTTCATGACGCCGTGGATGAAGCCGACGCACATCCACTGCGCCACGAGCGACGCCTGCGCGGCGACGACCGCCTCGAACAGCGCGAGGTGGGGGTGGTCGGCGTCCGCGGCGGCTGGATGGTGGCGGGCGATGGCGGTGTCGGCGAGGCGCCGCAGCAGGTCGACGTCCCCGGTGGCGCGGGCGTACTGGAAGCTGCCCACCCGCAGGTGGCTGCTGGCCACCCGGGCGAGGACGGCGCCGGGCAGCACCGTCTCGCGGCGGATGGCGCGGCCGGTCGCCACCACGGCGAGGGAGCGCGTGGTCGGGATGCCGAGGGCGTGCATGGCCTCGCTGATGACGTACTCGCGCAGCATCGGTCCCAGGGCCGCGCGCCCGTCGGCGCCGCGGGAGAACGGCGTCCGCCCGGAGCCCTTGAGGTGCAGGTCGCGGATCCCGCCCTCGGTGTCGACGAGCTCACCGAGCAGCAGTGCCCGCCCGTCACCGAGCCGCGGGGCGTACCCGCCGAACTGGTGCCCGGCGTAGGCCTGCGCCACCGGCGCGGCGCCGTCCGGGACGGCGTTGCCGACCAGCAGGCGGACGCCGGCCTCGCTGCGCAGCGACTCGGCGTCCAGGCCCAGGTCCGCGGCCAGCGCCTCGTTCAGCACCACCAGCTGCGGGTCCGGCGCGTCCTCGGCCTGCCACGGGAGCGACATCTCGGGCAGCTCGCGGGCGAAACGGTCGGAGAGGGTGACGGCTGGAGCCGGTGCGACGGTCACCCCTCCCAGAGCGCGGGCGATGCTGTTCCCATTCCCTCCGCCGGACCGGCCGGTCACGCCGGCGTCACCGGAGGTGCCTGCGCATCACCCAGCGCGGCCGGCCGCCGCTGCGCCCGGTGGTCGGCGCCGCCCGCTCGAAGCCGGCACGCTCGAACAGCTCCACCGTGCCGACGTAACCGGAGATCACGTCGACCCGGCCGGCGTCGGCCTCGACGGGGTAGCCCTCGACGACCTCGGCGCCGTGACTCCTGGCGTGGTCGAGGGCGCCGGACAGCAGCCGGTGCATCAGCCCGTGTCCGCGGTAGCCGGCACGCACCACGAAGCAGACGGCCACCCAGGTGCCGGGGTCGTCGGGCACCGGGATGGTCCGGGACCCGAGCAGCCGCCGGTGACCGGCGCGGGGTGCGATGGAGCACCAGCCCGCCACGACGCCGTCCACGTAGACCAGGACCCCGGGACCCGGTTCGGTGGCGCACTCCGCCCGCATGTACGCCGGGCGCTCCCGGTTGGGGACCCGGCTGTCGCGGTAGGCCATGCACCAGCAGCCCTCGGCGCCGGCGCGCTGGGGGCCGACCACGGTGGCGAAGTCCTCGAAGCGGCCGAGCGCGGGCCGGACGTCGATGGTCGGCTCGTGGTCGGTGGGGAACCGGGGCCTCGCCGCCACCACGCCGGCCTCGGTCAGTCGCGGGAGCGGCGGCGGAACGCCGACACGGCCAGTGGCGCGAAGACAGCCGTGAGGAGGAGCGACCAGCCGATCGACACCGCGACGGGGTGCTGCAGCGGCCACGCGGCATCCGCCGCCGCCGGTGCGCCGTTGCCCCAGAGCTCCCGGCAGGCCTGGGTGACCGCGGAGACGGGGTTCCACTCGGCGATGGCCCGCAGCCACGCGGGCATGCTCTCCGGCGGAGCGAACGTGTTGGCCACGAAGGTCAGCGGGAACATCACCGTGAACATGAAGCCCTGCACGGCCTCCACGGTCCGCATCATCGACCCGACCCAGATGCCCAGCCAGATGAGCGCGAAGCCGAACAGCAGCAGGAGCAGGAAGGCGAGCAGCCCGTCCACGACGCCGTTGCGGATCCGCCAGCCGATCAGCAGGCCCGTGAGGGCCATGACCGCCACACCGATGCTGGAGTGGATGAGGCTCGAGATGCTCCGGCCGACCAGGACCGCCGACCGCGCGATGGGCAGGGACTTGAACCGGTCGACGATCCCCTTCTGCAGGTCGCTGGTCAGGCCCATGGCCACGATGGCGGAGGAGAACACCATGGTCTGGACCATGATCCCGGGGAGCAGGAACTCCTTGTAGTCGGCGCCTCGCACCGCGATCGCCCCGCCGAAGACGTAGGCGAACAGCAGCACGAACATCACCGACTGCACCGTGACGTCGAGCAGCATCTCCGGCATCCGCCGGATGTGCAGCAGGTTGCGCCAGACGATGGTCGACGACGCCCGCAGCAGGGTCGGCGGGGAGATGGGCGGCCGGGCGGCCGGCGCCCGGGTCGTGGCCTGGACGGCGGTCATGATGCGACTCCCTCGTTCGTCAGGTCCGCGGCGCCCCCGGCCTCGGCCCGGTGCCCGGTGAGGTGCAGGAAGACGTCGTCCAGGCTCGGCCGGGCGAGGCCCAGGTCGTCGAGTTCGATGCCGCTGGTCTCGAACACGGCCGCGATACGGGTCATGTCGCCGAGCCCCCCGGCCTGTGCGGTCAACCGCCGGCTGCCCCGCTCGACGTGCACCTCCGCGGAGCAGGAGCTCATGAGCTCCGCGGCCCGGTCGACGTCCGAGGCGTGGGTCAGGGTGACGACGACGCTGGCCTGGCCGGCCTGGTCCTTGAGCTGCGTCGGCGTGCCGGCGGCGATGACCCTGCCCTTGTCGACGACGACGATCTCGTCGGCCAGGTGGTCGGCCTCCTCGAGGTACTGCGTCGTCAGGACGAGGGTGGTGCCCTCGCTGACCAGCTCGCGCAGGACCGCCCACAGCCCCGACCGGCTCTGCGGGTCCAGGCCCGTCGTCGGCTCGTCCAGGAAGAGGATCGGCGGTGCCGCCAGGAGGCTGACCGCCAGGTCGAGACGGCGGCGCATCCCGCCGGAGTACGTCTTCGCCATCCGGTCGGCCGCGTCGACGAGGTCGAAGCGGGCGAAGAGCCGTTCGGTCGCGTCCTTGACGTACTTCCTGGGCAGCCCGTAGAGGCTGCCGATCAGCTTGAGGTTCTCCCGTCCGGTGAGGATCTCGTCGACGGTCGCCGCCTGCCCGGTGAGACCCATGCTGCGGCGGACCTCGGTCGGCTGTCTCAGGATGTCGAAACCGGCCACCCGGCCGGTCCCGCTCGTCGGGACGCTCAACGTCGTGAGCATCCGCACGAGAGTGGTCTTGCCCGCCCCGTTGGGCCCGAGCAGACCGAGGACCGAGCCCTCCGGGACGACGAAGCTCACCCCGTCGACGGCTCGGGTCGCGCCGAAGTGCTTGGCCAGGTCGATCGCCTCGACGGCCGGTGCGGTGGTCATGCGGGGATCCTGTTCCTGGGTACCGACAATTCGGGCGCGGGAGTCCTCCGCGCGGTCGTGCGGCCCAGCATGCGGCCCCGAGGCATCGCGAGGGCAAGGCATTTTCCCGTCCCGGGTCGGCGCGCGAGGCCCACGACACCCTCCTCAGACGACGTCGTAGGTCAGGTGCGTCGCGGTCGACGTGGGGACCACGTCCCGCCGGACGAGGGTGCGCGCCGCTCCACCGGTGAACAGCGGCGTCCCGGCCCCCAGCACGACGGGGGCCAGGTGCAGCCGCAGGACGTCGACCAGCCCCGCGTCGAAGGCCGAGCCGACCGTCGCGCCGCCGCCCATGAGCACGACGTCGAGGTCCTCGCCCCGCTGCGAGGACGCCGCCTCCGCGCGCTCCCGAGCGGCGGCGACGGCGTCGGGCAGACCGGTGCTCACGAACGTCCAGTCCAGGTCGGTCAGGCGCACCGACCGCGGCGGCGAGCTCGTCACGACGACGAACGCGGGCTTGCCGACCTCGCCGGCGCCGTAGCCGGTCTGGTCGTCCCAGCCTCCCGGCCCGTCGACCACGTCGAAGAGCCGCCGGCCGAGGACGACGGCGCCCGAGCCGGCGGTCGACTCGCGCAGCACCCGGCGGTCGTCGGCGTCCTCGGAGAACGCCCAGGTGTGCAGGGCCTCTCCGCCGTCACCCAGACCGTTGTCGGGGCCGGGGTCGGGACCGGTGACGAAGCCGTCGAGGGAGACCGAGATGTCCGCGATGATCCGAGTCATGCGGGGGAAGACCTGCCCCGCCGCCCGGACTCGTCGCTCCGCCGCGACCGATCTGCACGACCACCGCACCCGTGCGGTGCGGCCACGCGGTGCCGGCTGCGCGGACCGGCACCCCCTGTGATGCTCAGGGCACCGCGGGACACCACGGGGGCACGCTTGCGAAGGGACGGACGCATGACGGTCGACACCGGGCACGACGGGAACGGCGGCGCGGGCGAGTACCACCCGGGCCGGCCGGAGGGCTACTCGACCGAGCGCGCCCTGCGCCTCGAGGAGGCCGGGGTCGCGTTGGGCACGGTGCACGAGCCGGCGCGGGAGACGCCCGTCCACGCGGAGACCGACGTGCTCGTCGTCGGTGGCGGGCCCGCCGGCTGTGCCGCGGCGATCGCGGCGCGCCGCGCCGGGGCCCGGGTCACGCTGGTCGAGCGGTACAACCACCTGGGCGGGCTGTCCACCGGTGGGCTGGTGATCTGGATCGACCGGATGACCGACTGGACGGGGTTCCCGGTGATCTCGGGCTTCGCCACCGAGATCCTCGACCGGCTCCCCGCCGACGCCGTCGCCGGCGCGCCGCGGGAGCTGTGGGGCTCGACCGACCCGGCGCACGTGGAGCACTGGCGGGAGCGTCTCGGCGCGGCCCGCGAGACCGTGACCTGGTCGCCGATGATCGACCCCGAGTGGCTCAAGACGGTCTCCGCCGAGCTGTTGCACCAGGAGGGCGTGGCGCTGGTGCTGCACTCCTGGGTGGTCGGGACGATCCGGGAGGGCCGGACCGTCCGGGGCGTGGTGTTCGAGAGCAAGGAGGGCCGGCGCGCGATCGTCGCCAAGGTGGTCGTGGACGCGACCGGCGACCTCGACGTCTGCGCGGGCGCGGGGGCGCCCTACGAGTCCGACGTCAAGAGCGACGACAGCCCCGTCGCGCACACCCTGAACACCGGCTGGTTGTGGGCCGGGGTCGACTTCGGTCGCTGGCTGGAGTTCCGCAGGGCCGACCCCGGCGGGCACGCGGCGATGATGAGTGCCGCGCGGGAGGCGCTGGGCTACGTCGAGCGTCCCTTCGTGGGCTGGCGTGACGACGTCGCCCTGTTCCTCGGGCCCCGGCTGTCGGGGTACAGCGGCCTCAAGGCCGCCGACCTCACCGCGGTCGAACTCGAGTCGCGGCGGCGGATGCTGGCCCATCTCGAGTTCTTCCGTGCGCACGCGCCCGGCTTCGAGCGCGCGTGGCTCATGCTCTCGGCGCCGCAGGTCGGCGTCCGGCACACCCGCCGGCTGATCGGCCTGCGCAAGATGAGCCGCCCGGACTGGATGGAGGGCATCGTCCACGCGGACGAGATCGGTGTCTCCCCGTCCCCGTCCCAGAAGTACGCCAACATCTCCGTGCCCTACGGGGCCATCGTCGCGCGGGACCTCGACAACGTCCTCGCCGCAGGACGCCACATCGCCAGCGACCCCGCGACCCAGGCCTTCATGCGGGAGATCCCGCAGTGCTGGATGACGGGTCAGGCCGCCGGCGTGGCCGCCGCCCTGACCGTCGCGACCGGCGCGACGACCGCGACCGTCGACGTCGGTCTGGTGCAGCGGGAGCTGCTCCGGCAGGGAGCCCACCTCCGGCCGGCCACGGAGCGGGTCCCCGCTCCGTGACGGCGCACCCCTGACCCGACGGCGATGAGTTCCGTCGTCGGTCCCGGTCTGTCTCCGCACACCCGGTCGACCGCATCAGGGAGGGCCTCATGACCGCCGTCTACACCTTCGACGTCTTCTGCAGCCTCGACGGCTTCGGCTCCTACGGTGAGGACGGCGACTGGGGCGGGTACTGGGGCAAGCAGGGCCCCGAGTTCCTCGACCGCCGGCTCGCCCAGTACGAGCAGCAGCAGCGGCTGGTCCTCGGGGCCCACACCTTCCGGGACTTCACGGAGTACCTCGGCCCCGGCAGCGGGTGGTCCGAGGCAGGCGACCCGATCAACGCCCGGATGAAGAACATGCCGACGACGGTGGTGTCGACGACGCTCGAGGGGCCCCTCGACTGGCCGGACGCGACCCTCGTCAGCGGCGACGCCGTCGACGTGGTCACCCGGCTCAAGGAGGAGTCCGAGCTGCCGTTGCGGTCCCACGGCAGCCTGGCGATGAACCGCTCGCTGATGGCCGCCGGCCTCGTCGACCGCGTCCAGGTGACCATCTTCCCGGTGATCACCGGTCGGACCGGCGAGGCCCCGGTCTTCGGGGGTGCGGCCGACTTCGACCTCGAGCTGCTCGAAAGTCGGACGCTCGACGGCCACACCCAGGAGCTCGTCTACCGGCCCACCCTGCACGGCTGAGTCCAGCCACCCACTCGCCCCCGTCCTCGACGACGTCACGCCCTCCGTCGCGGCGACGGGCGTCGTCGCGCTCCTCGGCACGCCACCGAGGTCGCCGGCCTGGTCCGCGACGACCAGCCGACGGAACCCGCCCCGGGGACGGGCCGTCAGCGCGGACTGACGTCACGGCGCCCGCAGTCCCCCGCCGAGGGAGGGCGACCACCGGGAAGGCGGTGGGCAACGCCGACCGGCTCTCCTACGCTCGCCGCGTGCGACTCCTGGAGCGCGAGCGCCCCCTCGACGTCCTCCTCCACCGTGCGGCGCGCGCCGTCGAGGGCTCCGGCTCGGTCGTCCTCGTGGCCGGCGAGGCGGGCATCGGCAAGACGGTGCTGCTGCGCGACTTCGTCGAGCGGGTGCGAGAGGAGGCACCACCGCTGTGGGGCATGTGCGACCCGCTGAGCACGCCCCGCCCGCTGGGACCGCTGCGCGACGTCGCGGACCAGCTGGGCGGCCCGGTCCCCGGGCTGCTGGGCGGCGCAGCCACCCAGCACGAGGTCTTCGCGGCGGTGCTGGACGCCCTGCGCACCCGCCCGCGCGTGTTCGTGGTGGAGGACCTGCACTGGGCCGACGAGGCCACGCTGGACCTGGTGCGGTTCCTCGCCCGCCGCCTCGCCTCCCTGCCGCTGGTCCTGGTGCTGTCCTACCGCGACACGCTGGGGCCCGGCTCCCCGCTGAGCCCCGTCCTCGGTGACCTGGTGTCCTCGCCGGACGCGCACCGGCTGCAGCTGGCCCCGCTGAGCCGGTCGGCCGTCGCCCGCCTCCTGGACGGGCACGGCCTCGACCCGGCCGACGTGCACCGCAGGACGGCGGGGAACCCCTACTTCGTCAGCCAGATCCTCGCCCAGCCCGACTCCCCGCTGCCCGAGAGCGTCCGGGACGCCGTGCTGGCGCGCGCCGCCGGGCTGGCCGCGTCGGCCCGGCACTGCCTCGAGCTCCTGTCGTGCACGCCGGAGCCGGTCAGCGGCGCGCTGCTGGGGGCGCTGGGGGTGTCGCCGACGACGGTCGGCGTGCTGGCCGGCACCGGCCTGGTCGACCGCCGGGGCCGGGGCGTCGCGTTCCGCCACGAGATCGCCCGGTCCGCCGTCCTCGAGGCCACCGGGCCCGCCGGGGAACCGGCGTTGCACGCGGCCATGATCGACGCGCTCGAGGCGGTCGGCGGGGATCCGAGCGTGCTGGCCCACCATGCCGTCGCCGCCGGGGACGTCCCCCGGATCGTGCGGTACGCCTCCGCGGCCGCGGCCGACGCCTCCCGCTCGGGTGCGCACCGGGAGGCCGTGGCCTCCTACGAGACCGCGCTGCGCCACGCCGGGGACGATCCCGGCACCCGGGCCGCCCTGCTGGAGCCGCTGTCCACCGAGCTGTACCTCACCGACCGGCTGCGGGACGCCATCGCGGCCCGGGAGCAGGCGGTGGAACTGCGCCGTGCGGCCGGAGAGACGGTCGCGGTCGGCATGGGGCACAGCGCGCTCTCCGGCTTCGGCTGGTACGCGGCCGACCGGGCATACGCCGAGCGGCACGACCGGGCCGCGCTGGACATCCTGGCCACCGGCGACGACCGGCGGGCTCTGGGCTTCGCCCTCGCCCACCACGCCTTCCTCGCGGCCCAGCGCGGCGACACGTCGGAGGCGCAGCGGTCCGGGGACCGGGCGGCGCGGATCGCCGACGAGCTCGACGGCGACGTCGTGCTGCGCAGCACCGCCTCCATGGGGGTCGCGATCGCGCGGCTCGGGGCGGGCGACGTCGCCGCGCGGGCCGACCTGCTCGCAGCCACCGACGTCGGGCTGCGCCACCGCGACGACGACCTGGCCACCACGCCGACGAGCAACCTCTGCCACCTCGACGTGGAGCAGGGGCGCTTCGCCGACGCGGAGGAGTCCGTCGCCCTCGCGCTGCGCATCAGCGACGAGCGCGACACCCCGATCTGCACCGGATGGCAGCTCGGTGTCCGGGCGCGGCTGCGCTTCCTCCAGGGCCGCTGGCCCGAGGCCGAGGAGGACGCGCGCGCCGTCCTGCAGTCGGGCGACCTCCCCCTCAGCCACCTGTGGCCGCACCTGGTGCTCGGGCTGCTCTCGGCCCGGCGGGAGGCAGCGCCGGTGAATCCGCACCTGGACGAGCTGTGGCGGCTGGCGCACCGGCTCGACACCCCGGGGTTGGTCGCGCCCGCGGCGGCCGCGCTCGCCGAACAGGCCTGGATCGCCCGGCGTCCCGACCCGCGGCTGGACGAGCCGCTGGTGTCCGGGCTGCTCGCGGGGTCGTTCTCCGGCCGGGCGGCCGCGCTCGGCCCGCTGCTGCGGTGGACGCGGCGCCTCGCCGACGCCGGGGTCCAGCAGGTGGGCCCGCCGGCCCGGCCTCCGGCACCGGCACCGGCACCGGCACTCGAGGACCAGCCCTACGAGCAGGCACTGGCGGCGTGGGACGCCGGGGCGACCGACGACCTGCTGGCGGGCCTCGCGGTGCTGGACGGGCTCGGTGCCCGGGCGGTGGCGGCGCTGTTCCGGGCCCGGCTGCGCGACGCGGGGGTGAGCGGCGTCCCCCGTGGCCGGCTGCCGGCCACGCGGGCCAACCCGGCCGGGCTGACCGCCCGGCAGCTGGACGTGCTGGCCCTGCTGTCCGACGGCCTGAGCAACGCCGACATCGCCGCCCGGCTGGTGATCTCCCGCAAGACCGCCGACCACCACGTGTCGGCGATCCTCGCCAAGCTCGACGTCCACTCCCGCGGCGAGGCGGCGGCGGTGGCCCGGCGGCTCGGCGTCCCGGCCCAGCCGGCCTGACCGCTCCGGGCGCCCCGGCCGCGGGCCCGGACGAACCGGGCCCGCGGCTGGGGCGGCCGTCAGCTCCGCGTGCGCGCGGTCAGGACCAGGTACTCCCAGTCCATGACCGTGCCGTCGGTGCCGTGGTCGAACCGCGCCGCGAGAGCGGTCAGGTCGCGGTCGAGCGCCGCGACCCGCTCCGGGTCGTCGGCGATGTGGCGGTACACCGCGATGGTGGGCCCGTACGCGGTCTTCCAGTACTCGGCCCACGCCGCGGGTGTCGGGAAGCGATCGCAGGTCAGCGTCTGCCGCCGCGTGACGAGGTCGGTGACCCGGTCGCCGAGCAGTGCCCGGACGTGGTCCTCGTCGCCCCACAGCACCGCCGGCTGGGCACCGGGCGGCGGCGGGGGCGCGTAGGGCTTCATCGTCCGGAACATGTCGCCGACGAAGCCCTGCGGGGTCCAGCTGAGGAGGCCGATCGTGCCCCCCGGCCGGCACACCCGGACGAGCTCGTCGGCCGCCTGCTGGTGGTGCGGGGCGAACATGACGCCGATGCAGGACAGCACGACGTCGAACGTCCCGTCGTCGTACGGCAGCGCCTCCGCGTCGCCCTCCTCCCACTCGACGTCCACGCCGTGGCGGGCTGCGAACTCCCGGCCGGCCACGAACAGCTCGGGGGTGAGGTCGCTGGCGACCACCCGTGCCCCGGTCAGCGCGGCCGGGACCGCGGCGTTCCCGGCGCCGGCGGCCACGTCCAGCACCCGGTCACCGGGGCGCACCCCGCTCGCTGCGACCAGCTCGGGCCCCAGCTCGGGGATCAGCTCGATGGCCACCGAGGGGTAGTCCCCCAGGGCCCACATCGCCCGGTGCTTGGCCTTGAGTGCGCGATCGGCGGTGGTGTCGATCGTCTGGGTCATCATCGTCTCCTGGTTCGGCGCACCGCGTCGGTGCGGTGCTGCGGACGAGGAGAACGCTAGGAACGAGGAGGCCCCGGGCTCGACGGGAGAACTCCCCATCTCAGCCGGCGCGGCACCCCATCTCGGGGCCGGCCCCACCTACGACGGAGCACCGATGGTGGGTCGCTCGCCCGCTGCCGCTCCGGGCCTGGTCGCGGGCGGCCCGGTGGTCAACGGGGACGGTCGGCGACCTGTCCGGTCAGCTGGCGCATGAGGCCGGCGTCGTCGCGGACGGCCCAGTGCTCGACTCCCTTGCCGTCCTGCATGCGGATCATGTGCATCTGCCGGTAGGAGAACGTCCGGCCCGTGGCGGCCAGGCCGAAGAAGTCGCCGGTGTGCCGCCCGCTGTGCGTGCAGTACAGGACGACCGTGTCGGCGTCGGTGACCGTGTGGTGGATCGTCCACTGCTGGTCGGAGAACGCCCGGGCGAGCAGGTGCATGAACCCGGCCACGCTCCCGAGCCCGGGCGGGGTCCCGGACGGCGCCTCGTGGTTGACGAAGTCGGCGCTGACGACCTCGGCGAGGGCGGCCTCGTCGTCGGCCGGGAAGATGTCCTCGAGCACCCGGCGGGCGATCGACGTGATGTCTGGTCCGGCGGTGGTGGTCATGACGGCTCCCTCGACAGTGGCGGGGCGTCGACCGGGCGTCGCGCGCCCCTTATTGACGCAAGTAGCATTCTCGCCAATGTCTGAGGACGCAAGACCCCGACGGCGCTACGACGCACCCCGACGCCGGGAGCGTGCCGTGCAGACCCGCCGGCGGATCATCGACGCGGCGACGCGCCTCTTCCTCGACAGGGGCTACGTCGGGACGACGATCCCAGCCCTCGCCGCGGACGCCGGCGTCTCGGTCGAGACGGTGTACCGCTCCGCGGGCGGCAAGGCCGAGCTGTTGGCCGCGGCGGTGCAGGCCGCGCTGGCCGGCGGCGCCGAACGCGCCGAGCTGCCCGTCGAGGAGCGCCCCGCGATCCGCAGGGTCATCGAGGAACCCGACCCTCGCCGGCAGCTGCGGGCCTACGCGGCGACCCAGCCGGGGGTGTGGGGACGGAGCGGCCCGCTCCTGTCCGTCCTCGCGGCCGCCGCCGGGCACGACCCGGCGCTGGCGGCGCTGCAGGACCGGCTCACGGCCCAGCGGCTCGACGGGCTGCGCCGCTTCGCCCAGCTGCTGCACGACCGGGGAGCGCTGCGCTCCGGCCTGCCGGCCGATCGGGCGGCGGACCTGCTGTGGACGATCTGCGCGCAGGCCAACTACGACAGCCTCGTCACCCGACGCGGGTGGACGGCGGACGAGTACCGGACCTGGCTCGGCGACACCCTGATCAGCTCACTGCTCGAGGGCTGAGGCGCCACCCGGTCGGCGGGCGACGGACGAGTCGGCCTGTACGCCGGGAACCGTGACGGCTTATGTGACCGTCGTTGGTCATCGTTGAATCGCCGCTTGAGCAGCGGTCATGCCGTTGGCGGCATGCGACCACTGCTGGCTGTTTGCGGCCCACCTGCGGACTCTGTGCGGACTGAGGGCCGCTACAAGGCGACCGATCGCTGCCCGCCGCGTGTCTCTGAAGGCGGCCTCAGGGACGCCCGTGTCCACGGGGCGACCGCTCGGGGACTACGGGGCGGCCCTCGGATTCCGGCCCACTGCCTTGCGGCGCTCGTGAGCGACGCTGGCGACTTGCGCGGCGGCGAGGAGGGCAGCAGAGACCGCCGTCCACCAGACACCCATGATGGCACTGGCCAGGGCAATCACGACGAAGACAGCGATCAACCCCAGACGGACTGGACTCTGCCACGACCGCTGCACGCCTCGGAGGCTAGGGGACTTGGGCCAGAGTTGGCTGGATGGCAGGGCCGGGCCCACCCGGTCGGGGGCGATCTTCGGGTGTCTCTGAGTGGGCCGCTCAGGGACACGGGCCGGCTGACCTCGAAGGTGGCTTTGGGGACGCCTCCACATGCCGCAGGCGCGTTCACCCGTTCAGTGGATGCTTCGTTATCCGGTCGGCGTCGGAGTCGACGGGGCCCATCCTTAGCGGCGTGAGCGAGCGGACTACCTGGTCGGTCGTCACCGCAGCACTGATGATCGGCTGGGCCGTTGCAGTCGCGCTGCTCTTGGTCGCGTTCACGGACTGGTCAAGCAACACAAAGGTGCTAGTCGCGGCCATCGTCTCGGGTCCGGGAGCGGTGGTAATCCTCTGGCTCCGAAGGAAGCGGCTGCCGGAGTCGCCTACGCGCTGACCCGTCCCTAGGTGGGCCGCTCAGTGACATCTCGGCCGACGGCTGACTGTGAAGACGGCTTGAGGGACACGGCGTGACTGGTTTCAACGACGTGTTCGTCCGTACCGTCCACCGCATGGAGGGGACTGAGACGTCAATGCGCTGGCGCACCCGGCTCGGCTTCTATGTTCTCCTTGCCCTGGTGTGGGCGGTCCTGGCCATCGCGAATTTCAGCCGCGATGCCACCGGCATGGGGTGGGCATGGGTAGCCCTGGCTGGTGCGAGTGCGTCGCTTGCCGTCTTCAGTTGGACGCGGCTGCGGCGCAACGACCGTGTCTCATAGTGGGCCGCTTAGGGACTAGGAGAGCCCCGATTCTCTCGTTCTAGCGCCCGCAAGGCGGCGCCCACCAACAAGCCAACAGCAACGGCGCCTCCGTAGCCCTGCCCATCGAAGAGCCAGTCCCATGACGCAGCCGCAATAGCCAGCACGAGCATGATGGCGATCTGAGGTCGCTTTGACGTCACCGCCGCAGTCTGTGACGCGAGCGACTGCCGCACCATGCGCCTCATCCAAAGGGGTCTCGACCGGTGTCACCTAGTGGGCCGCTTGGGGGCAACCGGCCGCCTCGACGTGAGGGAGGCTCTAGGAACAGCTCAGCCAGTCGGCGCTCGGTGGTCGCGCCCAGGGTCATCGCAAGTCGCGGCTTGCTCTCGCCGCTGGCGCCGACGACCGATCACCCCTGCCGCGAGTATCACGGCCCAGCTGATCGCCGTCGCGGCCCTGATTGCAATGTCGAGGCTGGATCGGTCTTCGGCGAGGACATCTCTGACCAGCAGGCCGATGGTGCCGACGACGAGCACCGCGAGCAGAACTTGGATGCCTGGGTTAGTGGCGAATCCAGTACTCAGACTCCGCTTGCCCATGCGGCCAGCCTAGGAGTCGAAGGCGCGGCGACGTGCCGGGGACCGGGCGCTCACCACAGTGTGTGCGGTTCCGGCTGTCTCTGGGACACCATCGTCATCTCACCCTTGGGCGGCTTAAGTGACATTCGTGCGCGAGGACGCCTGGCGCGCCCCGGGGATACGCGCTCCGTCGTTCACTCGTCTGGTGGACGCTTTTCCCTCGGACTGGCCGTGAGTTGCCCGTCCTCTGTCGGCTGGCCAAAGGTGTGGACGTGGAAGACCCGCCAGACGGCGGCGCACGCCGCCCGTACGAGCAGCAGCCGATCGGATACGCGCGCAGGACCGCGCGGGAGCCAGGGCTTATGCGACAGCGCCGCTGGGACCCTTCCTGCTCCGGCAATCGCTCTGGGGCCTCGTGGGGGGCGTGCTGGGTTACGCGCTCGGCGGCTGGGTCTGGGCGTTGATCATGTTCCTCGGCTGGGGTCTAGCGGCTCTGCCGGTCCGCTGGTGGCTTCGACGGAGGTACGCGAACCGGCACACGGAGCCTCCCGCCAAACCATAAAAACCTTGGGCGACCGTACTGTCCCGTAGTGGGCCCCTTGAGGACAGACACGGCTCCGTGGCGGACACTCAGCTGACCCAGCCGGCCCGGAACCCTGCGACCTGCTGGGAGATGCGGGCGGCCACGCCGGAGGTCTAGCCAGCCGATGGCATCGATAGGCGACACAACCCGTCCGAGTGACATAGCGTGATCAGCCGAACCCTGCCGAGGAGACGGCGCCACAGTCAGTCTCGCATCCGGTTGATCACAGCCTCGGTGCGCTGCTGCGTTTCGCCTCAAAGGCTTCGCCGCAGAGCCGATAGAGGGAGAGAGTCTCGACGATGGCGAGAGCGCTCCCATGACACAAGTCCGTGTCACCTCCAAAGTCTCACAACGACCAACAAGGGACAGAATGAGCGATCCGAACGGGGCGCCGGGACCACAGCAACCTGCTGGCGGTGGGGAGCAGTGGGCCGCCCAGGCGGCAAACGGTCCACCCCCGCAGTGGCAGGCATCCGTGCCCGCTCCCTACCCCATGCCCCTTACGGGGGCGCCCTACCTGCCACAGTGGCAACCCGTACAGGCCGGACCTTCGAGCAAGCCATTCTACAAGCAGCCCCTGTTGTGGGTAGCGGTTGCCATGGCACTGATCCTTTTTTTAGCGGGGATAGCGGTCGGTCGAGCCAGCATCGACGACGAGGCACCTGTCGCGGCCCCCGCAGAGGCGACTGCGGCCGCAACCTCGTCCGCGGAGGACAGCCGGTCGTCCACGCCTGCAACCAGCAGTTCCGCACGACCCACCCCGCCCACGTCCACGCCGCCTCCGCCGCCGCCTACGAATGGCGTCGGCTCAACGGTGGACTTTTCGGGGACCTTGGGAGATGGCAGCCCCGTCGCCGGGTCGGTCACTCTGAACGGTGTACGCCGAGTCAGCGTGGCGGAGGGGTATGCCTCTGAGGCGCCGACGCACGGCTCATGGCTGGTTATCGACGTGACCATTGCCAGCACGACCGGCACGGTCAACTACAACGCTCTCGATTGGGAAGCCGCGACGCCTCAGGGGCAGGTTGAGTCTTACGTCGGCGGGGTCCTCGACAATCAACTCCAGCATGGCGAGGTGCAGCCCGGCCGCATCGTTCGGGGCGAGCTCGCTTTCGACGTGCCAACTGGGCCTGCGTACATCGACTACTCGATCGGCTTCGAGGTGCTGACGACGTTCGAGGTCACCTCTTAAGGGGGGCAGCGCGTCGCCTCCTCGGTGGGCTCGACGGACATCCCAGGGCGTGGTCGTAGGGGTGCGCTGACCCAGCAGTCACCGTGTGGGCGGCCGGGACGGCGAGGTATGCCGCCCCCACGCGAAAGAAGCAGATGTCGACCCGAGACAGGGGCGTGTGCGGCGTTGTCGCGGGAGAGGCTGGGACCGTTGTGACGACGGCCTTTCAGGCGCTTGTGTACGTGCCCGTCACCCGAACGTGTGGACAGCTACTCCCTGGCTGACTTCGCCGAGAAGTTGACGCCCGTGCGCGCGAACTCTCCAGAGGGTCGCCGAGTTCCAGCCGCACGGTAGTGAGTGATCCCGCGGCCGGCCGGGTGACCGTGCGCGAGTACGCGGAGCAGTGGCGGACCACCCAGGTCCATCGACCGACCACTGCCGCCCACGTCGAGACGATGCTGCGCCGCCACGTCTACCCCACCCTCGGGGACGAGCGGCTCGGCTCGGTGCTGCCCAGCGACGTCTAGTCCCTGATCAAGCAGCTGTCCCTCGACCTGGCGCCCGGGACAGTTGGAGTTCACCGCATCCTCGCGGGGATCTTCACGTCCGCCGTCCGCGACCGCCGGATCGTCGCCTCCCCGTGCGAGGGAACCAAGCTGCCGAGGATCCATCGCAGTCGCATCGAGCCGATGACGCTCGAGGCGGTCGAGGCGGTCGAGGCGGTCGAGGCGCTGACCGAAGCCTCACCGGAGAGATACCGGGCCCTGGTCACCCTCGCGGCGGGCACGGGGCTCCGGCAGGGCGAGGCCCTCGGGCTCACCGTCGACCGCATCGACTTCCTGCGCCGGCAGCTGACCGTCGACCGGCAGCTCGTCACCATGCCCGACCGAGCGCCCTACCTCGCGCCACCCAAGACGCAAGCCTCCGTCCGCGTGGTCCCGCTCCCCACGGTCGTCGTCGACGCCTTGGCGGTGCACCTCGCCACCTGGCCGGCCGCCGAGTTCGTCTTCACCACCGAACTCGGCGACCCGATCCGCCGCACGGCGTTCTCCGCAGCCGTCTGGCGACCGGCGGTACGGCGTGCCGGGCTCAGCGGCGTCACGATGCACTCGCTGCGGCACTTCTACGCGAGCCTGCTCATCCGGCACGGCGAATCGGTGAAGACCGTGCAGGCGCGGCTGGGTCACGCGAGCGCCGCCGAGACGCTCGACACCTACAGCCATCTATGGCCCGACTCGGACGACCGGACCAGGGCTGCCGTCGACTCCGTGTTCGGCCGAGTTGCGGACTCAGTGCGGACTGACGCCACCCACTGAACCCATGAGTGCTGGTCAGCGAGGGGCGACGGACGAGTCGGCCTGTACGCCGGGTTCTGTCCACGGGCGCCTCGCGGCCTCCCGATGGGCGGTCATCCCTCTAGGCCTGCCGTTGCCGACAGGCTCGTGCGGTCCACCCGCAGGCATCGGGCGGGCAGCCCTCGAACGCCTGCGCAGGACGGCGGCGGACCGCCGTCCCTCTCGACCTTGCTCCGGGTGGGGTTTACCGAGCCACACCGGTCACCCGGTGCGCGGTGGTCTCTTACACCGCCGTTTCACCCTTACCAGCGGCGAGCCGCTGGCGGTCTGTTCTCTGTGGCACTGTCCCGCGGGTCACCCCGGGTCGCTGTTAACGACCACCCTGCCCTGTGGAGCCCGGACGTTCCTCGGCGACGGGGTCTCCCCCGCCGACGCGACCGCCCAGCCGACTCGTCCGTCGTGCCGACCAGTGTAGTGGCCGGTCAGCCCCAGAAGAGCCGGAAGCCGACCCGGCGCCGCCCGTCCTCGGTCATGGTGGACATGTCGACGATCTGACGTGCCTGCGACTCGACCGGGTCGTCCGACAGCAGCTCCAGGTACCGGCGGTGCTCGGACAGCGACGCCACCGCCAGCTCGACGTGGTCGGCGACGTCCACCTCGTGCGGCGGGTCGGTCATCTCGGAGACGGCGATGTACTGCACACCGCTCCACCGCTCCTCGGTCAGGTCGGGGAAGATCCACTCGTTGGCGGCGTCGGCCACGGCGTCGATCACGCACTGGCCGAGCGCCCGGTGGTCAGCCGAGTTGACGTAGGCCGGGGAGACCCCGGGCGGGGTCCAGGTCGCGCCGAAGTACCCGGTGACGACGAGCTCCGGCCGGTGCCGGCGGATGGCGGCGGCCAGGTCGCGGCGCAGGTCCGGCCCGGCCACGAGGGTGCCGTCCCGGTGGTCGAGGAACTCCACCTCGGTCACCCCGACGACGGCGGCCGACCGGCGCTCCTCGTCCTCGCGCAGGGGCCCCGCCTCGTCCGGGTGCACCCCGGCCATGCCGGCCTCGCCGCGGGTGGCGAGCAGGTAGTGCACCTCCTTGCCGGCCGCCGTCCAGGCCGAGACGGCGGCGGCGATCCCGTACTCGATGTCGTCGGGGTGGGCTGCGACGACGAGGGCGCGCTGCCAGTCGTCGGGCATCCGTGCAGGTGGCATGGGCGGCAGTCTCCTCCGGTCAGGCCGCGGGCCGGTAGGTCAGCAGCGTGACCCCGACGCGGAACGGTTGCTCGGCCACCCGCTGCAGGGGGACGTCCACGCCATCGGGGAACAGCCGGCGGCCGCGGCCGAGCACCCGCGGGAAGACGAACAGCCGGTACTCGTCGACCAGCCCGGCGCGGATCAGCGCGTGGCACAGCGTGATGCTGCCGGTGACGCCGATCTCGCCGTCCGCCGAGTCGCGCAGCGCCCGCACGTCCTCCACCCCGGCGAGGACGCGGGTGTGCTGCCAGTCCGGGTCGGTGATCGTGCGCGAGACGACGTACTTGGTGACCTCGTCGAGGTGGCGGGTGACGCCGGTGGTGTCGTCGGTCTGCGCGGGCCAGAACGAGCGCATCTCCTCGAACGTCCGGCGGCCGACCAGGAAGCCGGTCTGGCCGGCCATGTGCTCCCGCACGACGGCCAGGAGGTCGGAGGTGTCCGCCGCCCCGCTCTGCGGGTCGAACCACCCGCCGGTGGCCTCGACCACTCCGTCGAGGGTCGTGTTCTGGGTGACGACGAGGTGTGCCATGCCGGGGATGACCCGGCCGGTGCCCGGAACTCATCGCCGCGGTCAGCGGCCGGCCACCGCCAGCAGGAGGGCGGCCAGCTCGTCGGGCGCGCTGACCATCGGGTCGTGCCCGGTCGCCAGCTCGACCACCTCCCACCCCGGCTGCGAGCGCACCAGCTCCCGGGACGGTCCGATGGTCGGCAGCGCCGGTGCGGGACAGTCGACGAAGGTGCGCGGCCGGGCGGCCCAGCGGCCGACGTCGAAGTCCAGCGGGTCGTCGTAGACACCCGGCGGCTGGGGCGTCTGCCGCCGCTCGACCCAGTCGGCGTCCGCTCCGGTCAGCCCGTACACCGACGCCGGTGGCGGAGGGAGGAGGCCGTGCTCCGCGATGGCCGCCCGCCGCTGCGCCGCCACCGCCGGCGGGTTCCGGGTCGACCAGCACTCCCCCGACTCCGAGGGGACGACCGCGTCGACGTACACCAGCCGGGCCACGACGTCCCCCAGCCGGTCGGCCGCTCCGGTGACCACCATCCCCCCGTAGCTGTGGCCGACCAGGACGGCGTCCCGGCACTCCTCCGCCCGGACGGCGGTCACGACGTCCTGGACGTGCGTGTCCATCGTGATCGCCGGCGAGAGCTGGTGCGCCCGCTCGCCGAGCCCCGACAGCGTCACCGTGACCACCCGGTGCCCGGCCGCCCACAGCAGCGGCAGCACCCTGCGCCAGCACCAGGCGCCGTGCACCAGGACGATGTCGGTCATCGGCCCATCGTGGCCGGGCGCGGACCGGTCAGCGAGTCGCGGCCGGGGCGCCGGTGGCCGCGCGGTCCGGTGCGCGGCGGCCGCCACCCGGGGCCTCGGCCCGCACCAGCCAGAGCACCAGCAGCCCGCCGAGGACCCCGCCGACACCGCTGACGAGGAACACGTCGCGCAGCCCGTCGGCGTACGAGACCGCCACCAGGTTGGCCAGGGCCTCCCGCGTGGAGGGCTCGGCCGACCCGAGCACCTGGCCGGCCTGCCCGGCGCTGAGCGCGGACGCCGTCCCGGCCGGGTCGGGCGTGCCGGCGTCGGCGAGCACCGAGGCCACCCGCGCGGTGAAGACACTGCCCAGCACCGCGACGCCGAGCGCGAAGCCCAGCTGGCGGGCGGTGTTGACCGCGCCGGAGGCCATCCCGCTGCGCTCGCGCGGCACCGTGGCCAGCGCCGAGGCGGCCAGGGTCGGGTTGGCCGCACCCACCCCGATGCCCAGCACCGTCAGTCCGGGCACGAGCACCACCCACCCGGAGCTGCCGTCGACGAACGCCATGAGCAACGAACCGACCCCGACCAGCCCGAGCCCGCCGGCGAGCACGAACCGCGGGGGCAGCGTCTGCAGGTACCGCCCGGCTCCCGCCGCCACGGCGAAGCTGAGCAGCGACAGCGGGATGAAGACCAGCCCGCCCTGCAGCGGGGACAGCCCGAGCACCGACTGCAGCCACAGCGAGATGAACAGACTCGAGGAGAACGCCGCTCCGTTGAGCAGCAGCGCGCCGAGCATGATGCCGGTGAACGACCGGTTGGCGAACAGGGCGACGTCGAGCATCGGCTCCCGGCGGCGGCGCTCCACGGCGACCCAGCCGGCCAGCACCACGGCCCCACCGGCGAGGGCACCCCACACCGGCGCTCCGGTCCAGCCGTCGGCGGCGGCCCGCACCAGCCCGAAGACGACCAGGCCCGCACCCAGGGTGAACAGCGCGATGCCGGGGACGTCGGGGTGGGGGGCGCCGGGCTGCCGGGCCTCCTGCACCACCGCGAGGGTGAGGGCCACGGCGACCACGCACACCGGGAGGTTCACGAAGAAGATCCAGCGCCAGGACAGCTCGCTGAGCGCGCCCCCGACGATCGGCCCCAGCGCCGCGGCCGCGCCGACCACGGCACCCCACACGCCGAACGCCGTCCCGCGGTCCCGGCCCTCGTAGCTGGTGTTGATCTGGGCGATCGTGGTCGCGAACATCGCCGCCCCGCCGATGCCCTGCACCGCCCGGGCGACCAGCAGCAGCTCCGCGTTCGGCGCCAGCCCGCAGGCCAGGGACGCGACCGCGAACACCACCAGGCCGGCGACGTAGACGCGCCGGCGGCCGTAGAGGTCGGCCAGCGACCCCGCCCCGAGCACCAGCGAGGCCAGTGCCAGCGCGTAGACGTCGACGACCCACTGGAGCTGCCCGTAGGTCGTGGCGAGGTCGGCTGCCATGTCGGGCAGCGCGACGTTCACGATCGTGACGTCGACCAGGAGGATGAACGTGCCGGTGCAGATCGCGACCAGCGGCAACCACTTGCGCACCGGCCGGGGGTGCCCCACCGGTGCAGGCCGCAACCAACCAGTACGCGCGCTCTGCATCACCCCCGGGCCACCCGCAGCGCCACCCGCACCAGCGGCGCCTGCAGCGGCAGCCGGACGGCGGCGACGGCGAGCGGCACCGCACGGCGCGGGACCACCCGGAACGTGTGCAGGTGCGCGGGGACGAACGCCACCAGGAGCCCCGCGGCCGCCCAGCCACCGGCCCGGCGGGTCGCCGGCACCGCCATCAGCGCGGCGGCGCCGAGCTCGGCCAGCCCACTGGCGGTGACCCAGGACCGGGCGTCGCCCAGCTCCGGTGGGACCAGCCACTCGAACGTCCGAGGGCGTACCAGGTGCAGCACCCCCGACCCGGCCAGCGCCGCCAGCAGGACCCTCGCCGTGCCCGGGAGCTCCACCGGCCCACCGTAGGCTCGCCAGCCGTGTCCGCCCTCGACCTGGCCGTCGCGGCGGGGGTCGCACTCGTCGCCGGGGTCATCAACTCCATCGCCGGCGGCGGCTCCCTGATCCTCTTCCCGACGCTCGTGGCCCTGGGCCTGGGGACGGTGGCCGCGAACGTCACCAACTCGATCGCCCAGTGGCCGGGCTACCTGGGCGGCGTCGCGGGCTTCCGGCGCGAGTACACCGGCCAGCGCGGTCGCCTGGTGCGGTTCGGGGGTGTCGCCGTCCTCGGTGGGACGGCGGGCAGCGTGCTGCTCCTGACCACGCCCAGCGAGGCGTTCGACGTCGTCGTCCCCGTGCTGGTCCTGCTGGCCAGCCTGCTGCTGGCGGTGCAGCCCCTGCTCACCCACCGGTTGCGGAGCACCGAGGACGGCGGCCGGCGGCGCGACCCCCGGTGGCTGTACCTCGCGCTGTTCCTCGCCACCGCCTACGGCGGCTACTTCGGTGGCGCGCTCGGCGTCATCCTGGTCGGCGTCCTCGGCATCGGTCTGCAGCGGCTGCAGCTGGCCAACGCGGTGAAGTCCGTCCTGTCGGCGGTCACGGCGACCGTCACGCTCGTGGTCTTCGGCATCTGGGGGCCGGTCGACTGGCTCGTGGTCGCCGTCGCCGCTCCCGCCAGCCTGCTCGGCGGCTTCGTCGGAGCGCGTGTGGCCACCCGCATCCCGGCCGGGCCGCTGCGGGTCCTCATCGTCGGCTTCGGGACGGTGGTGGCGGTCTACCTGTTCCTCCGGCGGTGACCTGCGCGGTTCCTTGCTCCCAAGGGGTGAACGGGGTCCACCTCGGCGCAGCTGCGTCCGATGGAGAGGGCATGCCGGTCCCTTCCCGCCCACGGCTGCTCCCGGGTGCTCCCCGGTGGACGCTCGCGGTCGTGCTCCTCCTCGCCGCCACGGTGGTGGCCGAGGTGGCGAACGAGCGCGCCGCCGGCCAGGCAGGGCCGCCCCCCTCCCTCCTGGCGCTCGCTCTGCACGGCGGCGTGTGCGTGATGCTGGTCTGGCGGGCCCGCACCATGCCGCAGGAGCGCGCGGTGTGGGAGCGACTCGCCGCCGGGGCCGTCGTCTTCTCCGCGGCCGCTGTCGCCACGACGGTGCTCGGACTGTTCCCCGCCACCCGCGACGTCGCTGCCCTGCCCATGACCTGGGCGCCGGTACTGGCCTTTCCGCTCGTCTACGGCGGGCTGGTGCGCTGGAACCGCTTCGGCACGAACCTCGCCGATCCGAACGACGTCCTCAACGGCTCCTCGGCGGTGCTGGCGATGACGGCGGTGCTCAACACCGTCCTGACCGCCGCGGGGAGCCGGCTCCTCGACGGCCCGTGGTGGCAGGTCCAGGGCCTGCTCGCCCAGGTCGCGACCGCTGGCGTCCTGGTCGGCACCTCGCTGTCGGTGATCGGCCTCGGGGGGATGCGGCGCGACCCTCGTGGCTGGCTGGTCGCCGGAGCCTTCGCCCTGGCCCTCATCGGGCACGTTGGAGCGGTCGCGCAGGGAGGCGTCCCCAGTGGCTGGCCGGCTGCGGCGTTCGCACTCGGGGTGTGCTCCCTGGCGGTGGCCGCCGCCATGCGTCCCGCGCGCGTGGACCCCCAGCCGACCGACCCGACCGCGTCGACGGTCGGCGCCTTCGTGGTCATCCTCGCGTCCACCGCGGTACTGGGGGTGGACAGCGGCCTGGACGGCGCCGGCGCCGCCACCTGGTGTGCCGCCCTCGCCGCGATCGGCTCCAGCGTGCGGCTGCTGGTCAACGTGCGGGAGCTGGCCCAGCTGGCGGTCTCCCGCCGCGAGGCGCTCACCGACGAGCTCACCGGCCTGGCGAACCGGCGGGCCGTCCTGCGCCGGATCGACGAGCTGTGCGAGGAGGGGTCGTCCCTGAGCTTCGCGCTGCTCGACCTGGACAAGTTCAAGGAGGTCAACGACGGCCTCGGGCACTCCGCCGGCGACGAGCTGCTCCGGCTGGTGGCAGCCCGGCTGCGCCCGGTGCTGCGACCCGGTGACCTGCTCGGCCGCCTGGGCGGTGACGAGTTCGCCGTCGTCGCCCCGACGGAGATCGGTGCCGCCTCCGAGGACGCCGCCGCAGCGCTGGGCCGGCGGTTGGTCGCGCATCTGGGCGAGCCCTTCCGGGTGGGTGGCATGTCGGTGCACGTCGCGGCGAGCATCGGCCTGGCCAGCTCCGGTGGGCGGTTCCCGGCAGAGGGCGCCGGCGCCCCGGAGCTGTTGCTCCGGTGGGCCGACGCGGCGATGTACGACGCGAAGCGCTCGGGGACCGGCGTGGCCGTCTACGACAGCACCCGGCACGCCGACAGCAGCACGCACCTGGGCCTGGTCGAGCAGCTGCGCACCGGCATCCGCACCGGTGAGCTGGTCCTCCACCACCAGCCGCAGGTGGACGTCGCCACCGGCGTCCCCCTGGGTGTGGAGGCACTCGTCCGCTGGGCGCACCCGGTCCGGGGGCTGCTCGGCCCGACCGAGTTCCTGCCGCTGGCGGAGGTGCACGGCCTCATGGGCCTGGTCACCGACGAGGTGCTGCGCCAGGCGGTGGCGCAGGCCTCGGCGTGGTGGCACGGCGGCCGGCGGCTGCGCATGTCGGTGAACCTCTCGGCGAGCAACCTGCTCGACACCGACCTGCCGCACCGGGTCTCCGGACTGCTGCTCGACCACGCCCTCCCGCCGGAGGCCCTGGTCCTCGAGGTCACCGAGAGCGTGCTGATCAGCGACCCCGACCGCAGCCTCGCGGTCGTCGCCCGGCTGGCCGACCTGGGCGTCACGGTCAGCATCGACGACTTCGGCACCGGCTACTCGTCGCTGTCCTACCTCCGCGAGCTGCCGGTCGGCGAGCTGAAGCTCGACCGCTCCTTCACCAGCGGCCTGCTCACCGACACCCGGACCGAGGCCATCGTGGCCAGCACGATCACCCTGGCCCACCGGCTGGGCCTGCGGGTCGTCGCCGAGGGCGTCGAGCACGGCGACACCCTGGCCCAGCTGGCGGTGCTGGGCTGCGACGACAGCCAGGGGTACCTGCACTCGCCGCCACTGCCGGCCGACCGGCTGGAGCGCTGGCTCGACCAGGTCCGGTCGCCCGCCCTCCAGGCCGCTGGGGTCCCCGCGCGGACGTAGGCCCACCGCTCGTGGACGCTGGCGCGGGTCCTGGGGCGGACGGGACGGACGGGACGCCCCCCGGGGACACGCGCCCCTCGCCTCCCGCGAGCGGGCTGCCGGCTCCTTAGCGTCGGTCCATGCGCGAGAACCGACTCTCCCCGGTCCGGAACGCGGGCGACTGCTCCACCGGACGCATCCAGCGACTGCACCTGATCGCCGCGGCCCGGGCGGCCGCCGTCCGCCCGACGTCCCCGCAGCAGGTGTCCGACATCGTGCGGGTCACCGTCGACGACGAGGTGGACACCCGCACCTTCAAGGCGATCGTCGCCGACATCTCCGACGACGTCCTCCGCTGAGCGGAGGCCTTCGGAACCGGACGGCCCTACTCGCCGCCGCGACCCGGCTGGCCGATCGCGATCATCGCCTCGACGGCCCGGCGGGCGCGCGCGGCGGTCTCCGGGTCGACGTCGACCGCCCCCTCGCCGGTGCGCAGCGTGTGCAGCAGCTTGGCGGGCGTGATCATCTTCATGTAGCGGCAGGCGGCGCGCTCGTTCATCGGGATGAACTGCGTGCCGGCGTTCAGCGCCCGCAACTGGTGCAGGATGCCCACCTCGGTGGCCACCAGCACCTCCCGCGCCGAGGTGCGGCCGGCCTCCTCGACCATGCCGCCGGTGGACAGCACCCGCGTCCGGTCGGCCGGCAGGTCGCCGTGGCTGACCAGGTCGAGCACCGAGGTGGTGCAGCCGCACTCGGGGTGCACCAGGATCTCCGCGTCCGGGTGGGCGGCGACCTGCGCGCGGACGTCGGAGGGGCTGATGCCGGCGTGCACGTGGCACTCCCCCGCCCAGATGTGGATGTCCTCCCGGCCGGTCACCCGCTTGACGTGCGCGCCCAGGAACTGGTCCGGGCAGAACAGGATCTCGCGGTCGGCCGGGATGGACCGGACGACGTCGGCGGCGTTGGACGACGTGCAGCAGATGTCGGTCTCGGCCTTCACCGCCGCGGTGGTGTTCACGTAGCTGACGACGACCGCGCCGGGGTGCTGGGCCTTCCACTCGCGCAGCTGCTCGGCGGTGATCGAGTCGGCCAGCGAGCAGCCGGCCGCGTGGTCGGGCAGCAGCACGGTCTTGTCCGGCGAGAGGATCTTCGCCGTCTCGGCCATGAAGTGGACGCCGCAGAAGACGATCTCGCGGGCATCGGTCTGCGCCGCGACCCGGGACAGGTAGAGCGAGTCACCGGTGAAGTGCGCGACGTCCTGGATCTCGGGCACCTGGTAGTTGTGCGCCAGGACCACCGCCCCGCGCTCCTCGGCCAGCCGGCGCACCTCGGCCGCCCAGCTCTCGTACTCGGCCGGCGAGAGGGTGCGCTCGTCACCGACGACGGCGGACGTGGCGGGGGCGATGGTCGCGGTCACGGATCTCCTCGGGATCGGGGCTGTCCCATGATCCCCCGGCCGTCGCCGTGGCTGTGGCGCGGGGCACCCGGTGCAACACCACGCCGGTGGCCGCCCTTCCCCGTCTGCGCCGGACGTCGTGGACGAGGCGGGTGACCCGCTTCCCCGGCACGGTCCGCGCGTCCTCGAGCAGCACGCCTCGTGTCGCCGGGACCACCTCGTGTCGCCGGGACCCGTGGGTCCGCTGTCACAGGAGACGGCGCCGGCGTCCTCGACTCATCCGTTGAGCACGGTCTCAGCGCAGGTGGGCGGTGTCGTTGACCAGCCGGACCGACGAACGGCCGTCCGAGCTCCAGGCGACGGTGCAGAACGACGCCGCCTCGAGGAACACCCGGTGGACGACGTCGTCGGCGACGTCGAGCCCGGCGGCCAGCAGCAACTTGATCGGCGTGACGTGGCTGACCACCAGGACCGTCTTCCCGGCGTGCTCCCGGAGGAGGCGAGCGCGGGCGCGACCGACCCTCGTGGCGACGTCGGCGACCGACTCACCGCCCGGCGCGGCGACGGTGACGTCGGCGATGAACCGGCGGGTGGCCAGCGGGTGCTTCTCCCGCGCCTCGTCGGCGGTCAGCCCCTCCAACTCGCCGAAGTCGAGCTCGACCAGGTCGTCGTCCAGCTGCACCGGCAGGCCGAGGACCGCGGCGACGACCTCGGCGGTCTCCCGGGTGCGGCGCAGCGGAGAGGCCACGACGACCTCGATGCCCAGTTCTCGCGCCCGGACGGCGGCGGCCTCGGCCTCGGCCCTCCCGATGGCCGACAGCGGCAGGTCGTTACGGCCGCTGTAACGACGCTCCGGGGTGTGCTCGGTGCGCCCGTGCCGCAGCAGGTGGGTCAGCGTGGTGACGGTGGGGACGGGCTCGGCGACCGGCTGGACGTCGTCCTCCGTGGTCGCGGGCTCGGCGACCAGGTCGCGATGTACCGGACGGCCGTCCATGGCGCTGTTGGCCAGGGCGTCCGCGGCGCCGTTCTGCGCGCGCGGAACCCACGTGTAGCGGACCGTGCCGAGCTGGCGGGCGATGGCCCGCGCCTGCAGGGCGAGCTTCTGCATGTCCGGGTGCTTGACCTTCCAGCGACCCGACATCTGCTCGACCACCAGCTTGGAGTCCATCCGGACCTCGACGTCGGCACCCGGGTCCAGGTCGAGGACGGCCTGCAGCCCGGCGACCAGCCCGCCGTACTCGGCGACGTTGTTGGTCGCCCGGCCCACCGACTCGGCCCGCTCGGCGAGCACCTTCCCTGTTGTGGCGTCCCGGACCAGGGCGCCGTAGCCGGCCGGGCCGGGGTTCCCCCGCGAGCCGCCGTCGGCCTCGACGACCAGCCGTCGGCTCACAGTCCGGACTCGGCGGTGCGGACGAGGATCCGGCCGCAGTTCTCGCATCGCACGACCTCGTGCGGATCGGCGTTGCGGACGGCGGCGAGCTCGCGCCCGTTGAGCTCGATCCGGCAGCCCTGGCACTGGCGGGCCTTGAGCATCGCCGCACCGGTGGCTCCGGTCTGGGTGCGGATCCGCTCGTAGAGCTTCAGCAGGTCCGCGGGGATCCTCGCGGCGGCGTCGCTGCGGGCGGCATCGTGCGTGGTGGTGCCGTCGGCGATGTCGGCGAGGGCGTCGTCGCGCAGCTGCTCCGCCCGCTCCTTCTGGGCCTGTGCCTCCTGCTGCCCCTCCTGCGCCCGGGCGAGGGCGGCCTCGGCCGTCTCGAGCTGCTCCATGAGCTCGAGTTCCTGGTCCTCGAGGTCGGACTGGCGGCGAGCCAGTGACTGCAGCTCGTGCTGCAGGTCGGTCATCTGCTTGGGGTTGACGCTGCCGGAGTCGAGCAGCTTCTGGTCCTTGGCCGCACGCTGCCGCACGGTCTCGACGTCGCCCTCCAGCCGCTTGACCTCCCGCTGCAGGTCGCGCACCGCGGTCTCGGCGTGCACCACCGCGGCAGCGAACTCGCGTTCGGTGTCGGAGGCGGTCTCGACCGCGGCGTTCTCGGGGAGGGTGCGCTTGCGGTGGGCGAGCTGCGCCAGCGCGACGTCCTCAGCGGCCAGGGCCAGCAGCTTCTGCTGGTCGAAGTGGTCGGCCTTCACCCGCTCAACCTACCTGCGGGGTGACGGCTCCCCGACGCTCGCGGCATGCCACGTCCAGGGGTCGGTGCGCCGCCGCGACACGGCCACCTCGACGCGGCCGGAGAGGTCGCCGCGCAGCGCCTCCGCGGCGACCGGCAGCCACGGCCACTCCGAGGCGAAGTGCGCCACGTCGCACAGGGCCGGACCTGCCGACTCCTGCGACTCCGAGGCGGGGTGGTGGCGCAGGTCGCTGGTCAGGAGGACGTCGGCGCCGGCGGCCACGGCGGCCGGCAGCAGGGACCCGCCGCTGCCACCGCAGACGGCGACGGTCTCGATGCGGCGGTCGGGGTCCCCGGCGGCCCGGACGCCGCCCACCGTGACCGGGAGGACGGCGGCCACGTGCGCGGCGAAGGCGGCCAGGGTCGTCGGCTCGGGCAGCCGGCCCACGCGGCCCAGCCCTGCCCGGGGATCGCCGGCAGCGGGCTGGAGCGGTGCGGTGCCGGTGAGGCCCAGTGCCGCGGCGAGGGCGTCGTTGACGCCGGATGCGGGCGCCCGGTCGGCGTTGGTGTGGGCGACGTAGAGGCCGGCGCCGGCCCGGATCAGCCGGTGCACCAGCCGGCCCTTGGGGTCGTCGGCCGGCACGCCGTGGACCGGGGTGAGCAGCAGCGGGTGGTGCGTGACCAGCAGTTGTGCACCCGTCTCGACCACCTCGTCGACGACCGCGGTCACCGGGTCGACGGCGAACAGCACCCGGCGCACCGGCTCGTCGGGGTCCCCGCAGACCAGTCCGACGGCGTCCCACTCCTCGGCGAGCGCGGGGTCGTACCGCGCCTCGAGCGCGGCGACCACCTCCCCCAGTGTCACGGCCACGGCGGGACTGTAGGCGAGCCGTCCCTTCCGGAGGCCGTCAGCGGGCGATCGCCGAGCCGGCGCTCAGAAGGGTGGTGGGTCCTCGGCGGGGTCGGGTGCCGGTGGTGGCGGTCCCGGTGGCGCGGTCAGGACCCGGGCGCCGGTGACGGGCAGCTTGGTTCGGTGCTCCTCGGGTGGGCGTCGGTCGGCTGGGTCCCGGCCGTTGGGCGAGTGGTCGGGTGGTCGGGTGCTGCGGGTGACGCCGCTGGGGGTGGTCACGGTCAGCACCCCGTCGGGGGTCATCGCGTACCGCCAGCCGCGGGCGTGGGTCTTGAGCCGGTGGTGCCGGCGGCACAGGCAGCACAGGTTCTCGCACGCCGTCGGCCCACCGCACGCGTAGGACTCGACGTGGTCGAGGTCGGCCCAGCCGGCCCGGTTGGAGCAGCCGGGATGCCGGCAGGTCCGGTCGCGGGTCTGCACCCACCGCCGTTGCGCGGGCGTCGGCTCGTAGCGGCCGATCGGCGGCGGCCGGTCCAACACCGGACAGGCGCAGGTGTCTGGTGCCGGGTGGTCGTCGGACGCCGCCTGCGCTGTGTCGGGTCGCCGTCGGCGGCGGCGTTTCCGGCCGGGGGGCTGGTCGTGGGTGGGGCAGCCGCGGCGGGCGATGCTCTCCAGTTCCCGCCGGGACGCGGTCGCGCGCAGGGTGCCGTCCGGGTCGGTGATCGCCACCGTCAGACTGCCCCCGGTCGGAGCCTGCAGCCCGCCGGGACAGACCGCGTCCAGCTGGATCAGCAGCTCCCGGACGTGGGAGGCGGTGATCGGCTCGCCACCCACCACCGCGGTCGGTGCGGGCACCGACCCCGGTCGCACCAGCACCGCACCAGGACCATCCGAGCCGGGCGGATCAAGCGCGGTCAGCGCCGCCCCAGCGGTGCCGGGCCCGGATGAGCGGAGCGCGTCCAGGGGCGCAGCACCCGCCCGAGTCGTGGTGGGGTGGAGCGCGTCCAGGGGTGTGGTGATGGTCAACTGGGCGGTCACCGGATCCCGGGTGTCGTCCCACGGCCGCAGGGTCAGGTCGGCCAACACACCCACCCGCAGCACCCCCAGGGGGCGGTCGTCGCCGGCGGCCTTGGCGGCGCGGGCGTGGGTGGTGAGGGTGTCCCGGACCGCGGCGGCGAGCGGCTGCGGCATCCGCGCCACCAGCTCGGCCATCCCGTCCCCGGCCGGGCGGACGGTCACGTCCGCGGCCGCCTCCGCATCCCGCCGCCGGGCCTCCGCCGCCGCGGCATCCCGGGCGGTCAGCTCCCGCCGCACCACCGCGGTCAGCTGCCGGACCGACAGCTCCATCGCCGTCGGCAACACCGCGGCCTCCACCGCCCCGATCACCAGCGGATCGGTGGACCGCGCCTTCCACCCCAGCTCGTGCGCGACCGCCCGCGCCCGCGGCCAGTCCAGCCGCCCGTCGGCCAGCGCCGCCCACGTGCCGGGCAACTTCCCGACCAGCGTCACCGCCTGATCGATCAGCACCGAGGCCGCCGACCGCGAGA